>NZ_CAMLIG010000024.1 GCF_946480185.1 uncultured Pedobacter sp.
GCCGGTTTTTATTGCGCCCGTGATACGGCGGAAAATAAGACCACAGCCCCCCTTCTAACCGAAGGGGGGCTTTTTTGTGCTCGTTTCTCAAACTTCTACCGAACAAGAAAGCAACGGTAAGGCATGGACCAAGCGTGAAATCGGTTGGGGAGGATTAAAGTTGTAGAAAGGATATGTTTACCAACTCCCCCATCATTCCCATTTTCTTTTGGATCACATTAAAATGATGTCGCTCATCTGGTGTTACCAGGGAAATCGCTTCTCCAGGGTTTTTGGAACGGCCAGTTCTGCCAATGCGGTGAATGTAATCTTTTGGCGAACGTGGCAATTCGTAATTAATCACATAAGGAAGAAATTTAATATCGATACCGCGAGCAAGAATATCCGTAGCTACTAAAACCCTAAGCTTACCTTCCTTAAAATTAGCTAAGGCCGTTGTTCTGGCAAACTGACTTTTACCACTGTGAATAGCTTTCGCTTGAATATTGTTGTGATTTAATTTTTTGGCAACGGCATCTGCCTGAAAAACGGAAGAGGTAAAAATCAGTACCTGTTGCATATTCCTCGATTCAATCAAATACCTTAATAAAGGTCCTTTTTTCTCCGGTGAAACCGCGTATGCCGTTTGGTTTATGAGTTCAACGGTGTTTTCCTCAGATGCGATATTGATAACCAGGGGATTATTCAGCATGACCCGCTGTATGCTTTCGATATTCGGGTTAAGCGTTGCCGAAAAAAGCAAATTCTGTCTCTTTACTGGCAATAAAGCTATGATTTCGTCTAATTCTTTTTTAAATCCAAGGTTGAGCATTTTGTCAGCCTCATCTATCACAAATGTTTTTAATTCGCTTAAATGAACAGCGTTAGACGAAATTAAATCTAACAATCTACCTGGCGTAGCAATCAAAACGCTGACATTGCTCATTGTCTTCATTTGTACATTTACAGATGTACCGCCATAAACCGCCATGGTTTTACAGGTAAAAGGAAGTGCTTTGCTAAAAGTACCGAATACATCATTCACTTGTAAGGCCAGCTCTCTTGTTGGCACCAATACCAGTACCGCAACATGTCTGTCTTTCAATTTAGGTTGATTTTCTAAATTGGCAAGAATGGGCAACACAAAACTTGCGGTTTTCCCCGATCCAGTTTTGGCAATTCCTAAAATATCTTTATTATCTAGAATTGCAGGAATGGCTTGCTCTTGAATAGGATAGGGGTTTTGAAGATTGTTTTCATCAAGAGTTTGTACAAAATATTTCGGCAAACCAAGGGAAGCGAAAGACATAATATTTAAGATTGATTGGCTAATTTATGAAAACTAGGAGGATTGACGGTTAATAAATAATCTGCTGTTCAGCAAAAAGACCTTTCTGCTGAACGGAAAGGTCTTTTATTTTATAAGTCATTCTAAATTACTTCACATAATTCAGCTTCATGTTCTGAAACATAAAAGCCCAAATATCCGCTTGTTCTTCAATTACTTTTTCAGTAGATTTTCCTTGTCCGTGGCCTGCGTTGGTTTCAATACGGATTAAAACCGGTGAATTGCCTTTGTGGTATTCTTGCAAACGAGCAGCAAATTTAAACGAATGTGCTGGCACCACACGGTCATCATGGTCCGCGGTAGAAACCATGGTTGCCGGATAATTTACGTCAGCTTTTAAAGCACTGTATGGAGAATATTTGTATAAGTACTCAAACATTTCCTTAGAATCTTCTGCGGTTCCGTAATCATAAGCCCAGCCAGCGCCAGCAGTAAATTTATTGTAGCGCAACATATCCAAAACACCAACTCCGGGGAAAGCTACTTTGAACAAATCGGGGCGTTGCGTCATGGCTGCGCCAACCAACAATCCGCCGTTAGAGCGGCCAGAAATTGCCAGATAATCTTTAGATGTATATTTTTCTTTAATCAGGTATTCTGCAGCGGCAATAAAATCATCAAAAACATTCTGTTTCTGCATTTTTGTGCCTGCATCATGCCATTTATCGCCATACTCGCCACCGCCACGTAAGTTGGCGACGGCATAAATGCCGCCTTGCTCTAACAATAAAATATTAGAAGTGCTAAAAGCCGGAGTCAAACTGATATTAAAACCTCCGTACCCGTATAACAGCGTTGGGTTATTACCGTCCAGCTTGATTCCTTTTTTAGAGGTAATGATCATCGGAATTTTTGTGCCGTCTTTTGAGGTATAAAAAACCTGTTTTGATTCGTATTTGGAAGGATCAAACTTTACGCCCGATTTTTTATAGATTTCTGACTGCCCACTGGCGATATCGTATTTAAAAACGGTAGATGGATAAATGTAAGATGTAAAGGTAAAATACAAGTCTTTATCGGCTTTCTTACCCGAAAACCCCGAAGCTGTTCCAATGCCGGGCAATGCAATTTCTCGCTCTTTTTTGCCGTCCATATCAAACTGTAAAACCAAAGAAGTGGCATCTTTTAAATAGCTGGCGAACAATTTACCGCCCGCGGTGGAAATTTGCATTACGTTTTCCGTTTCCGGAATCACATCTTTCCAATTGGCTTTCGCCGGATTTTTGGCATCAACCTCAACCAAACGGTAATTAGGTGCTTTGTCATTGGTATAAATATATAGCTTGCTGCCAACGTTGGTAACTACATTCTGTTCGGTATCAAAACCGCCAACAACTTTAATAATTCCGCTGTTTGGCTGTGTTAAATCTTTAATGTAAAGTTCGTTACCGGTAGTTGCATTTGCCGCAGTAATTACCAAATAATGTTGGTCTTCGGTAACATCGGCTCCAATATAACGGCGTTTGTTTTGCTCACCGCCAAAAATTAATTTGTCTTTTTCTTGTGCTGTGCCCAATTGGTGGTAATACAGTTTATGGTATTGGGTTAAACCCGATAGTTGCGAGCCTTCTGCGGGTTTATCATAACTGCTGTAGTAAAAACCATCATTGCCATGCCAAGCCAGGCCAGAGAATTTTACATCTTTTAAAGTGTCTGCCACGGCAGATTTATCCGATGTTTTAATCACCATAACGGTGCGCCAATCCGATCCTCCTGTTGAAAGTTGGTAAGCGGCTAAACTGCCGTCTTTAGAAAATTCTATATCTGCTAAAAAAGTAGTTCCATCGGTAGAAAAGCCGTTAGGGTCTAAAAAAACTTCTGCTTCTGCATCGCCTTTTTGGCGATATAAAACCGCTTGATTTTGCAGTCCGTCATTTTTATAGAAATAGGTATAAGCACCTTCCTTAAACGGAGCAGAGAATTTTTCGTAATTCCACAGTTCTGTAAGTCGTTCCTTCATCGCTTTGCGATAAGGAATTTGCTCCAGATAATTTTGGGTAACTTTATTTTCTGCAACTACCCAAGCTTTGGTTGCTGCGGAAGTATCGTTTTCTAACCAACGATAAGGATCAGCTACTTTTGTACCGAAATAATCATCGGTTACAGTATCTTTTGCAGTTTTTGGATAAGCTAATGGTTTAATAGAATCAGCGGGACTTATAATATTGTCTGACATTTTAGTATTGTTATTGCAACTTACAAGCGTTGCCAGGATTAAAGGTAAACTTAATAAGGATTTAATATTCATGGCGTTTTTTACGTTGGATGAATTGTTTTGCTAAGAATTTTAAAGCTAATAAACCAAAGCTGTTTTGCCTATCTGTTTATGTAATAATTGTGTGGTTATTTGGTGTATAATAAATCCTAATAATTGTATTTGTTTTTCCAAAGTTCTTTTAAATGCGCCCTTATTTTTTGCTCGGCAGGGTTTTGCTGAGGCTCGTATAATTTAGTGCCGTTTAATTGTTCTGGTAGAAATTCCTGTTCTGCAAAATTGTTTTCAAAAGCGTGGGCGTATTTGTAGTTTTTTCCGTAGTCCATGTTTTTCATCAACTTGGTGGGGGCATTTCTTAAATGTAAAGGCACTGGCAGGTCTCCGGTTTGTTTTACCAAAGCCTGGGCTTTTCCAATTGCTTCGTATGATGCGTTGCTTTTTGCTGATGATGCCATGTAAGTTACCGCTTGCGAAAGAATAATCCTCGACTCGGGCCAACCAATTACATTTACCGCTTGGAAGCAATTGTTTGCCAGCAACAGAGCATTTGGGTTTGCGTTGCCAATATCTTCGGAAGCTAAAATTAGTAACCTGCGGGCTATAAATTTTGGGTCTTCGCCACCTTCAATCATTCTGGCCAACCAATAAACTGCTGCGTTAGGGTCGCTTCCGCGGATGGATTTGATAAATGCAGAAATGATATCATAATGCTGTTCGCCGGTTTTATCGTAAAGCGCCATATTCTGTTGCACATGGCTCAGTACAAAGTCATTGGTAATTACTACTTTTTTACTGTCGCTGGCGTTCACCAAAAGCTCAAAAATATTCAACAATTTGCGTCCATCGCCACCAGAAAGCCTGATTAAAGCTTCGGTTTCTTTAAGTTCTATTTTTTTATCTTTTAAAACCTCGTCGTTTTTTATGGCATTATCTAACAGGCTAATTAATTCGGTCTCGCTCAAATTCTGCAGAACATAAACTTGGCATCGCGAAAGCAAAGCCGAAATTACTTCAAAAGACGGGTTTTCTGTAGTTGCGCCAATTAAAGTTACCAAACCGCGTTCCACTGCGCCCAGCAAAGAATCTTGTTGCGATTTGGAAAAACGGTGGATCTCATCAATAAACAAAACCGGAACAATACCTCCTTTTTTGTATTGCGCTGCTTTCTCAATCATCTCCCGTACATCCTTAACGCCAGAATTAATAGCGCTTAAAGAGAAAAACGGCCGATCCAAACTTTGCGAGATAATAAAAGCCAAAGTAGTTTTACCAACCCCCGGCGGACCCCAAAAAATCATGGACGGGATATGGTTATTTTCAATGGCTTTGCGTAAAACGGCCCCTTCGCCAACCAAATGTTGCTGTCCGGTATATTGCGCTAAGGAATGCGGGCGCATGCGTTCTGCTAAAGGATCTGATAATGCCATATTTAAAATTTGATAACTTTTTGAATAGGTTTTTGATTGAACGGCGAATTTGACGTTTTTAATTTGCTTAACAAACCGCCGTTGGGGTTTTGTAGGTAAAGTGCTACCAAATAACGTTCCCCTTTTTTAAATGGCTTTGTAGGTTTAAAAATCAGCTGATTATTGCGGAGAATATAATTTCCTGGTATGGGTTTTTCTAAATCCTGCACATCTTCATCGTCTGTTTTTTTATAAACAGAAATGTTGCTTTGCCATTGCACCAGCGTCAAACCGTCGGCAATTAATGTTTTAACCACAGATTTATCTATATTTCTGATAAAAATACAACAGGAGTCTGCACTGCCCGAAATCTCGATTTTATTGGCTAGCAAATTGCTGTCGGAATTATTGCAAGACATCGATAAAAACAAAAGAATAATTATATTTAGTCTCCACATCTTATAAAATTAAAAAATGAAACTGATTATTGAAATTTTGATTATGGGCGTTGCCGTTTTATTGGCCGCCTTTTTAATTCCGGGCGTAAGTGTTGACGGATTTGGCAGCGCAATTTTAGTCGGTATTTTATTGGCTTTGGCAAATGCAACTATTGGTTTTATTTTACGGATTTTAACTTTTCCAATCAACTTTTTAACCTTGGGCTTGATGTCTTTCATCATTAGCGTATTAATGGTGCTATTGGTTGATTCATGGATGGATAGTTTTCATACCTCAGGGTTTTTCTCAGCAATGATTTTTGCTATTGTGTTGGCCATTATTAAAATGCTGTTCAATACCAACAAGGCGGTTAAAGATTAATATCATTGAAATTTTCACGTTGAATTACCGCTCGGCTTTGCTTTTTGCGATTTAAAACGGTTATTTTTGATTTTTTAACCACAAAGAACACAGAGTTCAGCAGGGCTGAGTGATAACTCTTTATACAAATCAAAAAGCAAACATGAATTTTCTTCAAAACCATACTCCCCAAACAAACCATAACACAAGCAAGTCCCTCTCCGAAGGAGAGGGATTTAGGGTGAGGCTCTTTTTCTCTATCTTATTTCTCTTATTTTCCACCTCCGTTTTCGCACAATGGGGACAAGAAACCTATTGGTCTTTAGATGGCAATAAAATAATGGAGATAGAAAATGGCAATATCATTGAGCGTGATGCCAAGGACGTTTCTAAAACTTCAGTTTTAATTGCAAAAAAGGATTTAGTGGGTACAGATGGTAAACCGCTAAACGTGGTAAGGTTTGCTTTCGCCAACGGAAACCAGCAAGTGCTTTTAAATACCAATACAAAAAAGGTTTGGCGTTATGATACCCGAGGCGATTTTTGGCTTTACAATTTTAAAAATCACAGTTTAAGACAAATCGGGAAAGATAAGCCAGCATCATCATTGATGTTTGCGAAGTTCTCTCCGGATGCCACCAAAATAGCTTATGTAAGTGGGCACAATATTTATGTAGAAGATTTGTTAACGGGCAAAACAAAGGCTTTAACTAGCGATGGAACTTTGCGTTTAATCAACGGTACTTTTGATTGGGTTTATGAAGAGGAGTTTGATTGCAGAGATGGTTTTAGATGGTCGCCAGACAGTAAATCCATAGCCTACTGGCAGATAGATGCCCGCAAAATCAAAAACTATTTGATGATCAACAATACCGATTCTTTATATCCATTTACCGTACCTGTGGAATATCCGGTAGTGGGCGAAGACCCCAGCAACTGTAAAATTGGAGTGGTAGATATTGCAACCGCGAAAACGGAATGGATGAAAGTGCCCGGTGATGCTGTTCAAAATTATATCCCACGCATGGAATGGGCAAACAGTTCCAACGCATTAATTATTCAGCAGCTTAACCGTAGGCAAAATATCAGCAAAATAATGTTGTTAAATGTAGCAGATAACCTCTCAAAAACAATTTATACAGAAAGCAATCACACTTGGGTTGATGCAAAACTGGAAGCAACCGGCTGGACCTGGATTAACAATGGCAATAAATTTATTTGGCTGAGCGAAAAGGATGGGTGGCGCCATATTTATACTATTGATTTAAACGGCAAGCAGACTTTGCTCACGCAAGATGATTTTGATGTCATCTCGTTAAAATTGTTGGATGAGAAAAACGGGTTAGTTTATTTTATGGCTTCGCCCGATAATTCTGCGCAAAGCTATTTATATAAAGTGAGTCTACACGGCGGTAAATCAAGCAGGGTAACACCAAATGTTGAGAGCGGAACTCATGAATATGACATCTCACCAAACGGAAATTTAACTTTTCATACTTACTCCAGCGCCACAGTTTTTCCGGTGAGCGATGTGGTTGCTTTGCCAACGCATAAACGTTTGAGCGGTGGCGGAGTTAGCGAAGCAGCTAAAGATTATCAATTGCCAAAAGTTGAGTTTTTTAAGGTGACCACGCAAGATGGAATTGAAATGGACGGCTGGATGGTAAAGCCCAAAAACTTTGATGCCACAAAAAAATATCCCCTTGTTTTTTATGTTTACGGCGAACCTGGTGCGCAAACCGTAAAAGATGAATTTGGTACTGGCTATAACCAAATTTATGCGGGCAACATGGCTGATGATGGTTACATCTATGTTTCTGTGGATGGACGCGGTTCTCCTGCGCCAAAAGGTACAGAATGGCGGAAATCAATTTATCACCGCATAGGCGATATCAATATCCGTGACCAAGCCATGGCGGCCAAAGAAATTTTAAAATGGAATTTTGTGGATGCAGACAGAATTGCCGTGTGGGGCTGGAGCGGCGGAGGCTCGTCCACCTTAAATTTGATGATGCAATACCCAGAGATTTATAAAACTGGGATTTCTATTGCAGCGGTAGATAACCAATTGAATTATGATAATATTTACCAAGAACGATATATGGGCCTATTGCCAGAAGACCGCCATTTTTTTGTAGATAACTCACCTTTGGCCCATGCCGAAGGACTACAAGGAAATCTATTGCTTATACACGGAACAGGCGATGATAATGTGCATTATAATAACGCAGAGCAAATGATTAATGCCCTCATTAAATACGGTAAAGTTTTCCAAATGATGAGCTACCCAAACCGTACGCATAGCATTAACGAGGGCGAAGGAACACGCCGGCATTTAGCTTTAACCTGCACTAAGTTTTTACAGGAAAACTGCCCGCCGGGCGGAAGATAATAAAAACCTGTTTTGACTATTTTTCTGTAAATTACCGTTTCTTAGCTTTTATAATTGCGATGCGAAAAAGACTTATATTTCTAAAATTTCTGTGGGCAGTTTTTTTTGTTTTGCCTTTTTCTCTGTTTGCGCAAAACTTGCAGGATTCGGTTTTAAAAGCCATTGCCTCTCCACATAAAAAGACGGCCGAGTTAACTGATACCAGCTTTAACGCACTGCTGAAAAGGGTTGATTTTTATGCTGATAAATTTAACGACTTCAATAATCAGTTAAATAAAGGTTTTGATACACTAGAGGTTTCAGAATCATTGCCGTTTATAGAAACTCGTTTAAACGAGACCAAATCTTATTCTTTAAAAAACCATTTGAAGACATTGCGGTCTTTATCAACCTTTCAGGATTATTTTGCTACCTCACAAAAACAATTGGATAAATGGGAGCAACAGCTAAATACTTATAATGACCAGTTGACAAAAATGCAAGAGACACTATGTGGCTTAACTACTGATACCGTTTTTAGGTTTTTGCCCGCAGATTCGGCCTTAAGAGCCGGATTTTTCTCCCGATTAAACGCTTTAGGCCCAAGATGGCACCGTTTGGATTCGGCCAATAACTCTGCAATTTTAAAAATCGGGCGATTGCAAAGTCGTGTTTCCGCAGCTCAATTACAGTTAATTGATTTTAACGACCAAATTAATCAAGGTTTAAAAAAGCTCGGTTCAGAAACCTTTGAAAAGGAATACCCTTATTTGTGGCAAATAAACTTTGCCGATTTTTTCAAAGAGATTAAAGTTGGCTTCAACAAAACCATTGGGTTTAACTTAAAAATTCTGTGGTATTATTTAAAATACAGTTACAAGGTACATATCATTAATTTTGCGCTCTTTCTGCTACTCTACTTTTGGCTTTCGAAAAGTAGAAACACCATTGCAAGGCAACGAGACGATGCTTTAAGTGTTTTTGACCATGCCTTGCTCATTTCAAAATATCCGGTAATTGGCGCTTTAACCGTAACACTTACTATTGGTTCATTTTTTTATTACCACCCACCAATTGTATTAAGTCAGCTGTATTTAATCGTGTTAATGTTTTGTGTAGCAGTTTTGATCAAAAGGGCATATCCCGAGTTCCTATATATTTGGTTTGCGTTTATTGGTTTTACAATTGTTTTTAGCTTCAGCAATTTGTTTTTTGCAGTTTACGATGCTGAAAGGTTGGTGTTCTGTTTTGTAAGTATTTTGCTATTGTGGTTTTCTTGGGGCATATACAAAAAGAAAAAAGACACTTTTTTAACAGCCCATAATTTTAAGCAGTACAAGTTGGTTTACATTTATTTTTCCTTATTGTGTATAGGTATAATTGCTAATCTTTTTGGGCGCTACAGCTTATCTAAAACCACTACTATCGCCGCAATTTTCACCCTAGTTGAAGCCATTTGCTTAGCGTTTTTTGTAGAGGTGATTACTCAAGGGATTTACTTACAGATGGAATTAGGCAAAATACAGGCCAACAGAATTTCATCATACCTTGATTTTAAAAATCTTAAAAATAAGATTGGCAAAATGTTAAAAGTATTGGCAATTATTTTATTGCTGATATTCTTTGCAGAAAATCTTAATGTTTTTGATACGATATTTGATGCTTCCAAAACATTTTTTACCCAACAGCGTGAAATTGGAAGCACAAAATTCACCTTCGGCGGTTTCTCCTTATTTGTAATTGTAATTTATGTGGCTTCGGTTATTGCGCAAATAGTGAGCTACTTTTTAGAATTTGCAGATCAAAATGCTTCTCATACTTCCAGAAAAGGAAAATACAGTTCGTCTATTTTATTAGTGCGCTTAACGATTTGGGTTGTTGGGTTTTTAATTGCTATTGCAGCGTCTGGTGTGCCGATAGATAAGATTACCATTATCTTGGGTGCTTTGGGCGTAGGTATTGGTTTCGGTTTGCAGAATATTGTAAACAACGTAGTCTCAGGTATTGTTATGGTTTTTGAAAAGCCGATACAGGTTGGTGATTTGATTGAACTTGGAGATAAAACCGGCACAGTGCGTTCTATGGGAATTAGAGCCAGTAAAATCCTCACTTTTGAAGGCTCAGAAGTTATTGTGCCTAACGGCGATCTATTATCGCAGAAATTGATCAATTGGACTTTAAGTAACACGCATAAACGAATTTGTTTAGAAGTTGGTGTAGCCTACGGAACAGATATCGAAAAGGTGAAAGGAATATTTACTGATATTTTAAATAAGGACGAAAAGGTGATGGATTTGCCCGCACCGCTTATTTTACTGGATAGTTTTGGCGATAGCTCTGTTAATTTTAAAGTGCTTTGCTGGATACGGGATATTGATAATTGGGTGTTGATAAGGAGTGTTTTGATGAGCAGTATTTTCGAGGAATTTTATAAAAATGAGATAGAGATACCTTTTCCACAAAGAGATGTAAATTTATACATTAAAGAACAGCCAAGCGCCGGACTTGATGTGCTTAAAAACAAGGTTGATAAACCGTCAAAAGAAGTTTAAATTGAAGATTGGATTACTTTTTGGGTCCTTTAACCCCATACATACCGGGCATTTAATTATTGCCAATTATTTAGCCAACCATACCGCTTTAGATAAAGTTTGGTTAGTGGTTTCGCCACATAATCCGCTAAAAGAAAAAAAGGATTTAATACAGGTTTACGACCGATTGGAGATGGCGAAACTAGCCACCGAGGATGCCGAAAATATTATGGTGAGCGATGTGGAGCTCAAATTGCCAAAACCATCTTACACCATTGATACTTTAACACATTTACACGCACTTTATCCGGAACACGAGTTTATTTTAATTATGGGATCTGATAATTTAAAATCGTTAAAAAAATGGAAAAACTACGAAGTCATTCTGCGTGATTACCATATTTACGTTTATCCAAGACCGGGTTTTCAGGATTTAGAGCTTGCAAAGCATCCCTCGGTAACCATAACAGAAACACCTTTAATGGAGCTTTCTTCTACCTTTATTAGACGGGCAATTGCAAATGGTAAAAGCGTGAAATACTTTTTACCTGATGAAGTAATTGCTTTCATTGAAAGTAAAGGCTTATATAAGTAACTTCGACTAAGTTTATGCTTTGGTTGCGCTCAGGATGTCCGGTTTTACAAATCAAACTTTATTCCTTGTGCCAATGGTAATTCTGTTGAGTAATTAATGGTATTCGTTTGTCTTCGCATATAGGCTTTCCAGGCATCGGATCCAGATTCTCGTCCACCTCCGGTTTCTTTTTCGCCACCAAAAGCACCGCCAATTTCTGCTCCGGAAGTACCGATATTAACATTCGCTATTCCACAATCAGAACCGTTTACGGATAAAAATTGTTCTGCTTCACGCAGATTGTTGGTCATAATTGCTGATGATAAACCTTGCGGAACAGCATTTTGCATTTCAATGGCTTCGTCCAATTTTTGATATTTCATCAAGTAAAGAATTGGTGCAAAAGTTTCCTGTTGCACAATGTCCATCTCGTTTTTTGCTTCGGCAACGCAAGGTTTCACATAACATCCCGACTCAAATCCTTCACCTGTTAAAACGCCGCCTTCCACAATAAAATTCCCACCTTGTACTTTGCACTTTTCTATGGCACTCATATAGCTTTTTACTGCATTTTTATCAATTAGCGGACCTACATGGTTTGCGGTATCTAAGGGGTTTCCTATCTTCAGTTGCGAGTATGCTTTCACCAACTTTTCTTTAAAAACATTATAAATACTTTCGTGGATAATTAGGCGTCGGGTAGAGGTGCAGCGTTGCCCAGCAGTACCCACGGCGCCAAATAAAGCCCCAATTAAAGCCATATCTAAATCTGCATTTTGGGTAATAATGATGGCGTTATTGCCTCCCAGCTCCAAAATGTGTTTACCTAACCTTGCGCCAACAGCGGCAGCTACCGATTTCCCCATTTTAGTAGAACCAGTAGCAGAAAGTAAAGCGATGTTGGCGTCTTTGGCCATTAATTCTCCAATGTTTTTGTCTCCTAATATTAAACATGAAATTCCTTCGGGCAGATTGTTGTTTTTAAATACTTTAGCTATAATTTTTTGGCAGGCAATGGCGGTTAAAGGTGTTTTTTCAGAAGGTTTCCAAATGCAAACATTTCCACAAACTAAAGCTAAAGCTACGTTCCAGCTCCAAACGGCCACCGGGAAATTAAAAGCAGAAATAATCCCAACTACGCCAAGCGGATGCCATTGCTCATACATGCGGTGTTGCGGACGCTCAGAGTGCATGGTTAAACCATAAAGTTGTCGGGATAGGCCAACTGCAAAATCGCAGATATCAATCATTTCCTGCACTTCGCCCCAGCCTTCCTGTAGGCTTTTTCCCATCTCGTAAGAAACCAGTTTTCCTAAATCTTCTTTGTTTTTCCTCAGCTCTTGACCTAATTGGCGTACAATTTCGCCTCGTTGTGGTGCGGGTGTGTTTTTCCAAGTTGAAAAAGCAGTTTTAGCGGTTTTAATTAATTCTATGTAATCATTTTCGGTTGCAAAATTTACGTTGGCAATAGTCTGTCCGTCCACGGGTGATAATATTTTTTGCTTTAGAATTTTATTCTTGCTAAACCAGATTTCGCCACTACTGGCTGCTTCGTTCAGATTTTCTATCCCCAAGTTTTTCAATACGTTCGCTATATTACTTCCCGTCATTTTATAAAGATTTTGATTCCACAATAACGTCTAAAGGTAGGCATTGTGCCGTTTATTGGTGTATTTACAGAAGGAATGTTTATTTTTTATATTGATTAGAGATGCAGTTTAGCGCAATATTATTACCATGGGGTGAAGCAATGAGCGCTTTGATAAAACTAAATGCAGAAATAGAAATTACTAATGCCTGAAGAATTGTTGATGCCCGGAACAAACTTACTCAAGGTTATGATGAGATATAAATTGTACAAATTTGGAGCATCATTTTAAATCATCTGCCAAATCTTAAAAGAAGATGTGATTCCCTTCCTCAATCATCAATCGCTTTAAGATACTAAAACTGTTTGCCTACTTCCAGAAAGACATTGATTTCGTTTGTCACTGATAAATCAGATCTTAAATTTTTAGGCTTTAAAATCAGCAACTTACATACTGGCTGTTTAATTGTTAATAAATATTTTAATGCAAATTCTTATATTAATAATAATTTGAAAATAATTACCCAAAAGTGCGGGGTATTGCTATCGCTAAAGTTGAATTAAAATTGGCATCGTATGGAAGAAGATTTCGAATTTGAATTTGGCGAAGATCCAAAATTATCGGTTGAGCGTTACGAGGAAATGATTCGTAACCATGACCAATATTTTTTTGATGCCTTGGCGTTTGAAAATATTATTGATTACTATATCGATAGCAACGATCATGTAAAAGCTTTGCAAGTTATCGAATACGCGGTTTCACAACATCCTTTTGCTGCAATTTTCCACATCAAAAAAGCACAGCTTCATGTTTTTACAAATGAAATTGATAAAGCTTTTGAATCTTTGGAAAAGGCGGAATTATTAGAACCCTCCGAGGCAGATATTTACGTAATTAAAGGCAATATCTACGAAAGTTTGGAACAACATGAAGAGGCCTTAGAAAATTTGAAAAAAGCATTAGAAATGGTCGAAACCAAAGATGAGGTATTGATGCAGATTGCTTTTGTTTACCAAAACATGAGTGATTATGAAGAAGCAGTAGTTTATCTAAAGCTTTGTTTAGAGAATAACATGGAAAATCAGGATGCGCTTTATGAGTTAGCATTCTGTTATGACGTGATGGATAAGCAGGCGGAAAGCATACAGTTTTACCAACAATATATTGATAGCGAACCCTATTCTTTTGCCGCTTGGTATAATTTAGGGAATGCGTTTCATAAACTAAACCTTTTTGAGAAATCAATTGATGCCTACGATTACGCCATTTTAATTAAGGAGAATTTTGCATCGGCGTATTTTAATAAAGGAAATGCTTTGGTTCAATTGGACCGTTTCCAGGAAGCAATTGACGTTTACCGCGAAACTTTTGAGTACGAACCACCTAACGCCGATACTTATTGCGCAATGGGCGAATGTTACGAAAAACTGGAGAAAATGGACGAAGCCCGCTCTTTTTACAAAAAAGCAGTGAAAATGGACAACAAAATGGCCGATGCATGGTATGGCATTGGCGTAACTTTAGATGCCGAAGAACGTTATTTTGAATCTTTACATTTTTATAAAAAAGCTTTAAATATTGATGATCAAAATCCAGATTACTGGTTTGCAATAGCAGATGCCAACTATAAGCTTGGGAACTTGGCTGAATCTGAGATTGCTTATGAAAAAGTTGTAGAGGTGAATCCCTTGGATATTGAAGCTTGGTTAGATTACTCCTCCATTGTTTTTGAGCAGGATAATCTAAAAAAAGGGATTGAAATTATTGCGGAGGGTATTAAAAATAATCCAGATTCTGCCGATTTATACTACCGATTTGTAGCTTATTTATTTGCCGATGGCCAAAATAATGAGGCTTTTAGTCAACTTCAGATTGCGTTGAGTACCGATCTTGAAAAACATTATTTGCTGTTTGAATATCTTCCGAAACTACAAACTAATAAAGTGATCCTTGATATCATCAATAGTTTTACAAAGTAGCTTTTTGTAAAATTATGGTTTTATAAGTTACTATTTGCTGATATTTAATATTTTTTTTGGATTTTTGCATCCGAATATGAATTATAAATTGAACAGTCTTCCAGATCGGACAGTTAAGCCTCGTGATAACGGTTTAACAATGGTTATGGATAAAGGTCTTAGCCTAAGACAAGTAGAGGATTTTATAGAAGTTGCTGGAGATCATACAGATATCGTAAAATTAGGTTGGTCAACCTCATTTGTTACCCCAAATCTTAAAGAAAAACTAAAAATATATCGCGATGCTAATATTCCGGTTTATTTTGGTGGTACTTTGTTTGAAGCTTTTGTGATTAGAAATCAGTTTGATGACTACCGCAAGGTTTTAGAAGATTTTGATATGAAATTTGCAGAAGTTTCTGACGGATCTATCGATATTCCCCATGATGAAAAATGCGAATACATTCATAAATTAAGTTCGCAGGTTACGGTAATATCAGAGGTGGGCTCTAAGGACGAAAAGAAAATTTTTGCGCCTTATAAGTGGATCAATTTAATGAGAGCTGAAATTGAAGCTGGCTCTTGGAAAGTAATTGCGGAAGCGAGAGAAAGCGGAAACGTAGGGATTTATAGAGATTCTGGAGAAGTACGGCAAGGTTTAGTTGATGAAATTTTAACTCAAATACCAGAAGAAACCATTATTTGGGAAGCGCCACAAAAAGCGCAACAAGTTTGGTTTATAGAATTGATAGGTGCAAATGTTAACTTAGGCAATATTGCGCCGGCAGAAGTTATCCCGTTAGAAACCATTAGGTTGGGTTTACGTGGAGATACTTTCCACCATTTTTTGAATCAGAAGTAAAGAAATAAGGGAGTTTTCAAGAGCTCCCTTTGTGTTTGTGTAATGAAAAAATATGGATTAATAGGATTCCCTTTGGGGCATTCTTTCTCTGAGAAATACTTCACAGAAAAATTTGAAAAAGCTAATCTAAACAACTATCAGTATTCGCTTTTTCCTTTAGAAAACATTCAGGATTTTCCTAAACTTTTAGCCAGTGATCGTGATTTGTACGGGATAAATGTCACCATACCGCACAAAGTTGAGGTTTTACAGTTTTTGGACGAGCTAGATCCGGTTGCAAAAGAAATAGGCGCAGTTAACTGTATTAAAATTTCGCATGGCGATACGGTTAAATCCTTGTTTTCTGGCGAACTGTGCACTTTAAATCCGAAGAAATACAAATTGGTAGGTTATAATACAGATGCCTATGGGTTTGAAAAATCCATAGAACCATTTTTAAAAAGCCACCACAAAAAAGCTTTAATTTTAGGTAACGGAGGTGCGGCTAGGGCCATTAAATACGTATTAAAAAAGCGCAAAATTGCTTTTAAATTTGTGAGCAGAAATCCCGATAAGGATATGTTTAGCTACGCAGCTTTGAATGAAAGCATCCTAAAAGAATATCAGATTATTATTAATACCAGCCCGGTAGGTACTTATCCAGATGCAGATGTGTCGCCAGATATTCCTTATCAATTTATCACGCCAAAGCACCTTTTATTCGATCTGGTTTATAACCCGGAAGAAACTATTTTCCTAAGAAAAGGTAAAGAAAAAGGTGCGGCCATAAAAAATGGATATCAAATGTTGGAGCTCCAGGCAGAAAAGTCCTGGGAGATTTGGCAGTCTTAAGTTATTGGTAATTAAGCGGTTTTAGCCTTCGTTTTAGGGCTTCTTATTTTTTGTTTGCTAAATTGCAGGATGTTGCTTTGGATGTCAAAAATTAAATGATTAAAAATTAATATCTTAACCCAATGAAATATTTTTTCCTAGGTGTTTTTAGCTTTCTGTTATTGCAGGCCTGTAGCCAAAATGCAGAATATGCGCCAAAGCCTAGGGGTTATTTCAGGCTCGAGTTTCCAAAGAAAGAGTACCAAGTTTTCGATAGCAATCCAAACTATAGTTTTGAATATCCTAAATACGCATATATGTATTTAGACAGTGCCGACGGCAAACGCCCCGACTGGTATAATTTAACATTTCCGCAATTTAATGCCCGCCTGCACCTCAGCTATTATCCAATTAATTCTAAAAAAGAGTTTAACGAATTGGTCGAGGATTCACGTAAATTGGCTTTTAAACATACTGTTAAGGCAACCGGTATTGATGAAGGATTAATTGCCGAAAAGGAACACAATGTATATGGTGTTTTTTATACCATTGAAGGAAACACGGCATCATCCGCACAGTTTTTTTTAACCGATAGCAATAAAAATTATTTGCGGGCAGCCTTATATTTTAACGAGAAACCACAGCCAGATTCCATACAGCCAGTTGTAAATTTTATTAAAACAGATATTGACCGTATGATTAAGACATTTAAGTGGAAGAAACCATAACCTAAAAAATGAAAAAATTAGTATTCGTCCTTTTATTAGCCGTGTGGGGCATTGGTGCCAAGGCGCAGGCAATTTTTCAAAACATCAATCTTGCAGAAACTTTCTTCTCGCAACTGGATTCAGGAAATTACGATAAAGCCTATGCCTTTTTTGATCCTTCTGTGAAAGACAAAATAAAGCCAGAGAATTTGAAAGAACTTTGGGCACAAATGGGGGCTAGGTTAGGAAAATTTAAAGCTGTTGATGGCGTACAGAACAAAATTAAGGGCGATTTCCAGCTTGTTGTTTTAAACCTAAAGTTCGCAAATGACGATCAGCCTTTTCAGCTTACTTTCAATAAGGAAAATAAAATAGCCGGCATATTTTTGCTGCCTAAAAGTGCACAATCTGCTTATAAATTACCGCTTTATGCCGATACAGCAAAGTTTACACAAAAGCTGATTACCATAAAATCTGGCAAATATGATTTGCCGGCGATGCTTACCCTGCCAAAAGACAGTACACATTGCCCAATTGTAATTATGGTGCATGGCAGCGGGCCTTCTGATATGGACGAGAGTATCGGTCCAAACAAACCTTTTCAAGACTTTGCAACAGGTTTGGCCAGTAAAGGCATTGCATCTATCCGCTATGTAAAGCGTACTTTACTGTATCCAAAAGCTTTTAGTGGCGCCGTTACTGTAAAAGAAGAGGTTTTGGATGATGCCCTAGCGGTAATTAATTATGCAAAAACTGTCCCTCAAGCTGATCCTCAAAAAATTTATGTTTTAGGGCATAGCCTTGGCGGGATGCTTGCTCCACGTATAGCTACGCTTGATCCTTCTATCAAAGGATTGATTTTAGCGGCTGCGCCGGCCCGAAAGTTACAGGACATCATTATTGAACAGAACAATTATTTCTACGGCTTGCAACCAGACAGTGCTAAAAAAGTAAATGCCGTAGAGTTGGCCGCAAGTATAAAGTCAATTAACAACACCAGAGCATTCACTGCAAAAACGCCAGCTCAAGATTCTGTGTATTTAGGAATGCCAATTTCATACTGGGCAGATTTAAATGCGATGGACCAAGTAGCGATGGCCAAAAAGTTGGATCAAAGAATTTTTGTTATTCAGGGCGGACAGGATTTTCAGGTAAGCGCTCAAGATTTTGATATTTGGCAGAAAGCATTGAAAGGTAAGAAGAATGTAGATACCAAGCTTTACCCAATGTTAAACCACCTGTTTATTTTTGTGAGCGCTAAAGGAGACACATCACAATATGCCACGCCATCAAATATCGATCAAACTTTAATTGATGACCTAGCCAGCTGGATAAATCAGAAATAATGAAATTAAAAGCTTTTGTTAATAATCCTTATCAAGAAAACATCTATATCCTTTATGTCAAAAATGGTGATTGTGCCATTATTGATCCAGGAATGTACACTGCTACGGAGCAAAATGCCGTAGTGAATTTCATCAAGGAAAATAGTTTGAACCCGGTGATGCTGTTAAATACACATTGCCATATTGACCATGTGTTGGGCAATAAATTTATTTTTGACCAGTATGGTTTAAAGCCGCAATTTAATAAAGGCGAATTGCCTTTATTACAAGCTGTTCCTTCTTATGCGCCTCAGCAAGGATTTAATTACGAACTTTCTCCAGAGCCTGAAGTTTTTTTACCGGAAGAAGGACAAATCATTTTAGGCGACGAAACCTTAGATTTGCTTTTTGTTCCGGGCCACTCGCCAGCACACTTGTGTTTTTATAATAAAGCAGACGGGTTTGTGATTGGCGGAGATGCGCTTTTTAGAGGCAGTATTGGACGTACAGATTTGCCAGGAGGAAACCATCAGCTGTTATTGAAAAGTATTCAAGACAAACTGTTTGCCTTGCCGGAAAGTGTTGAGGTATATCCCGGCCACGGTCCGCATACAACCGTAGGTTTTGAAAAATCAAACAACCCTTTTTTTAAGCACTAATTTTTTGAATACCGCGTATTATATTGCCAAAAGGTATCTTTTCTCAAAAAAATCTACCAATGCTATAAATATCATTTCGGGTATTTCTATGTTGGGTGTTTTTGTGGGCAGCGCCGCCTTGTTAGTTATACTTTCGGCGTTTAACGGCTTGGAGAAATTGGTGGTATCCTTATCCAATACGGTGATACCAGATTTACGGATTGAGCCTACAAACGGGAAAACCTTTGATCCAAATCATACCGTTCTCTTAAATTTTAAAAAAAGCAATGATGTTGCGCTATATACTGAAGTGCTGGAAGAAAAAGCACTTTTACGGTATAATAACCAACAGTTTATCGGGCAAATAAAAGGCGTGAGCCCATCTTTTTTAAATAATAAAAAGTTAAAATCTAGTATCGTACAGGGTGACTTTGCATTGGGCGATAAGTCGAATCCATTAGCTGTGGTGGGTTCAACTGCACAATATACTTTGGGGATAAATATCAATAACCCTTTAACCCTTCTAGAGATTTATTCGCCGAACAAGAGCACTTCTGGAGGTTTTAGTCCTACAGATGAGTTTGTAAGCCGTTATGTTATGCCTGTTGGTGTTTTCGAATCTAATCAGGAATCAGATAATACGGTTATTATTCCCTTGGCAACTGCCAGAGATCTTTTGGCAGAACCCAAAAATGTTTCCGCTGCAGAAGTTATCTTAAAAGACAGTACTCGTTCAAATGAGGTGGCAAATACACTCCAAAAGCAATTAGGCGCTAAGTTTAGCGTAAAGGACAGGATTCAGCAGAATGCTTTACTTTATAAAATACTGAATTCAGAAAAATGGGCGGTTTACCTCATTTTAACTTTTGTGCTATTGATAGCAACCTTTAATATTGTGGGTTCGCTTACCATGTTGGTTATTGATAAGCAAAAAGACATTGCTGTTTTAAACAGCTTAGGAGCCGATAAAAGGATGATCAGACAAATTTTCTTGTTTGAAGGATTGATGATTTCATTTATAGGTTGCATTTTGGGATTGTTTTTGGGAGGCTTGTTTGGTTATGCCCAAATGAAGTGGGGTTTTATCACCATGTCACAGGGGAATATGGTAGTAAATGCTTATCCTATGGCTTTGAACGCCATTGACTTTGTACTCGTTTTTGTTACCGTTTCGGTGATTTCTTTTATCGCTTCGTTTATTAGCTCAAGGCTTAGCGTAAAACGTTTTGAGCAATTGAAGCAGGCGTTGTAGCAGAGAGTGATTGAATTTTGGATGAGAGAAGGTTGGAATGGTAGAATTTTTTGGATAGCTAATGAATTTTAAGGGATAAAATGGTGATGTCATCAGTAGCTTCATGGTAATTTCTTAAAACATCCAATTTGTTGATCAGCTCTTTATGGAGGTGTTTGAGGTCTTTTGATTTATGTTCCTGCAAAAAATCAACTAATTCTTCCTCTGTAATGGATTGCTCCTCATCACCGTCAAACTCAAGAATACCATCGGTATAATTAAATATAATAGCGCCATGCTCCAACTTCAACTCGCCCTCGTTAACAAAAGGTAATTCGTCGAAAACACCAATCATGGTGGTGCCTTTTTTCAGTGGGATAGCTTCGTTACCTTGTAAAACCAACGGGCAGTTATGTCCAGCATTGATATATTTAACCATACGGGTTTTATCGTTATAAATACCTAAAAACAAGGTGATAAAACGGTCTCCTTTGGTGTTGTTGTAAACAATTTGGTTTAATTTTTCTATCAGAATGGCAAGCGGTGTATCTAAAGAAACTAAGGCTCTTAAACTAGCCTGAAAGTTAGCCATAATTAACGCGGCAGAAATTCCTTTGCCAGATACATCGGCAACACACCATAAAAACTCGTCAGCATTTATCTGTATAAAATCAAAAAAATCGCCACCAATACTTTGGTGCGGGCGATAGATAGATTCTACATCTAAAAAAATATTTTTTGGTAGGCTTTGCGGAATCAGCATGTTTTGTACTTGCCTTGCCAGCTCAACTTCTCGTGTCAAACGTTCGCGGTGTAAGCGCTCTTTAAAAAGTTTCTTATTTTCAAAAGCAACCACTATTACGTTAATCAGCGTTTGTATATAATCAACACTATTGTCCAGCAACTTTTCATCGGTTTCAAACTTTCCAACCAATACAAAAGCCAAAGCCTCATCTTTATGGTGAACAGGAATAAAATAATCGAAGGCGTTAAAAATTGGGTTTTCGTGATTGCTGATATTTACCGCAACTTTTAAGGGCATTAGCTCATCGGAAATCAGCTGTAAATCTTCTGGAGCTTCTAGCTCGCCCCCAAAATTAGATACACAGAAAAACTGATCAATATTCAAAAGCAACAACCTAAATTTTTCAACTCGTAGGTTATTCTTCATAATCGTTTCCAGCATCTCTACCAGTATTTCACTGGAGACATTACTGTTTATTGCCCGGGTAATTTCCAATAGCGCACTTAATTCAGCTTGTCGCTTTAATAAGAGTTCTACTATATCTATCTGGGCATCAGATTCTGATGAATCATGCTCTTGCATTTTCCTTTATTGTGTGTTGTTTAGAAAAACTAAATGTACAGAAAGCAACACAAAGTGTCAACTAAACGATTATATTTTCTGTTTATAATCTGGTATCTTTAGTAATGGTTATTAAAGAACGATCTCAGTTATATTAGAGAGATAAACCGAAGGTTAATTAAAACTAAACATTAGAAACATCCGCTTTTAAATCAAATAAATCTCTTAAACTAATGGTGATGAGGTTGAAAGCGTAAACAGTAAACATAATCATTAAGCCGGGAATTAAGGCTAAGTAAGCGCCATCCATTACAATATAGCCGTAGTGTTCTTTAATCATCCCGCCCCAGGTAGGCATGGGCGGTTGTGCGCCAAAGCCCAAAAAGCTTAAACCCGCTTCCAGTAAAATGGCGGATGCAAAGTTTGAAGCAGCCATTACCAAAATGGCGCCCATAATGTTAGGTAAAATGTGGATGTAAATAATCCTGAAATTTGAAAAGCCCAAAGAACGGGCCGCCTCCACAAACTCGGTATTTTTTAAGGCCAAAACTTGTCCGCGTACCAAACGGGCAACTTCTACCCACATAGATAAACCCACAGCCACAAATACTTGCCAAAAACCTTTCCCCAAAGCAAAAGAAATGGCAATTACCAATAGTAAAGCGGGTAATGACCATAGCACATTCATTAACCAGCTTATTGCAACATCTGTTTTTCCGCCAAAATAGCCGGCAGTTGCGCCTAAACTAATGCCCAAAATTAAACTAATGAGTACAGCCATAAAACCAACGGTTAATGATACGCGAGCGCCAATAATAATTCTGCTCAGCAAATCTCTGCCGTAAATATCGGTGCCTAGCCAAAAGGTTTTTTTGATGATATTATCGTTTTTAATTTGAGTGAGGGTTTTTCGGTGAAAGGAGCTGAGCCTGATTTTTTTCCATTCGCCACTTTCATTGGGGCCAAGATATTCGCGATATAGTAAATCAGAAGTGCTAAAACGGTATTTCGTAACGGGAATTAAATCAAACTGGCTGGGTTGCCCGTTCAGTAATTTTTCAAACAAATTTACTTTTGATATTTGCGGGAGTTTTTGTGTTTTGATAAAAGTGAAGGTAGAACCGGGTTTTTCTATGTTCAGCTCCAAGTGCATTTGGTTTGCCATTGGACTATCATCCGGCGTAAGCCAATAACCCAAAAATGCCAGAGCCGTAACCGCAGCAATAAAAAACAGACCTATTAAAGAAAGTTTGTTTTTTGCAAAAATCTGCCACGATTTTTTAGAGTTATTATTCACGAGCGCTCATTATTTCACCATTCTGCCTTTCCAGTTGTATTTGCCGGCATTTCCCATGATACCAATATATATTAAATATATCACATGTAAAAAAGTTAAAAAACTAAGCTTAATGATCAAGTCTTTGCGTTTTACGAAGCTAGCTAAGGTTTCTAAAAAGAAAAGTTCGGCACTAAATTTTATCAGGAACTGAATGGTTACCAATTTTAAAAAATCGGGATAAAAAAATGCCAGCACAAAATTCAATGCCAATGAAACATTAAATATCCACATACAAACGGCCAAAACAATTATTTTTTTGTCTTTGTATTTCACGCTTTTGCTGGCCCAACGTCTGCGTTGCTGTATAAATTCTTTGAGGTTTGATTTGGCGTGGGTATAAACGCAGGCCTCGTTTGATTTGCAAAAGCCAATGGTGCCAGGATAAGCTTTCGCCACTTTATGCAAAAAAAGTTCATCATCTCCAGATGCCAAATCATCGATTCCTTTAAAGCCTCCCAGCTCAAAAAACACGTCTTTTTTATAGGCTAAATTAGCGCCGTTACAGGTAGAAGGCATTTTATTGCCAATACCGGCAGCGCCCAATCCAATTAGGTAAAGAAATTCTAAAGTTTGCAGCTTTTCAAAAAGTGATTTTTCTTCAAAATAAACCACCGGCGAACTGATCAAATTAAAGTTCTTCTCTTGGTAAAGCCCCACAATGTTGATCAGCCAGTTTCTGCCCATTCTACAATCAGCATCAGTGGCAACTATCAATTCGCCTTGTGAAACATTGATGGCTTCGGTAATTGCTTTCTTTTTATAGGAGTTTAACGGTTTACTTTCGTTCAGCTGAATTAGTTTAACACCTTTATCAGCATAGCCTGCAATAATTTGGGAGGTATGATCTGTAGAATGGTCATCAACAATAATGAGTTCAAAAAGCTCTTTTGGGTAATTTTGATTAATGATATCTTCGATAGTGAGGTGAATACTTTCTGCTTCGTTTCTGGCCGCTATCAATACAGATACTTTAGTTTTCGGCTTCACTAAAAGTGCCGTGTAGAAAGGGATTTTTTGCCAGCCAGTTCTTAAAAACAAAATTAAAAACGCATATAAAAAGGTAAGCGTTAAGGAAACAAAACTAATGAGTACGACTATCAAAAAACTTTAGTTTAAAAACAAAATAAGAACCAATAACTGCCGGAACAATTAGATTTACGAACCAAATTAACGCAATTGCAGCCATTATTGCTACATGATGCGGGGTAATAAATCCAAAAAAATAAGTAGCTGTCAAACTTCGTACCCCAACATCCAACAAATCTAATGATGGAAGTGCAGATTGGATAAAAAATAAAATAAACACCATTAATGCCGATTTATAAAAAGCAATTTCGGGCAATAGAAGGTAAATAATAAGAATATATTGGATGGTAAAAACTGCGAATCTTGCGATGCTGAAAAGCATTACTTTTATGAGTTCTTTTTGATGATAGCGGTTTAACACCGAAAAAAAGCGTTTGTATTTTTTCAAGAATTTAATGCTATTCAATGATTTTTCTATCCAGCGGATGTTAAAGTAAAAAACTAAAAAGAAAAAGCAGAAACCCATTACCAAAAAGGAAATGGCAACAAAAAGCCATTGGTCCAAGGGTTTAAAGTTGTAGATAAACCATAATAAGGCAATTGAGCCCACCACATTGGTAATTACCATTTGCGCTATTTGGCCCACACTCATGGCCACAGCGCCCTGTATTCTTCGCCTTGGCGAAAGAAAAAAGACTCTTCCTCCGTATTCTCCAATTCGGTTAGGCGTAAAAATTGCCCAAGTTAAGCCACAAAAAACAGATTCAACAGCTTTGTAATAGCTGATTTTTTCCACCTTTGAAATAAGGAACTGCCATTTTAAGCTTTCTATTAACCAATTGACGAGCATCAATAAAACGATGATAGAAATTATGGTGTAAACCTTTGTTTTTGAAAGCTTAGCAATTAAGTTTCCGAATTGGTCAAGATCATGATGATTAGTTAGCTTTTGGTAAATAAAATAGCCAGCCAAAACAACGACGATTATTTTTAGGCTGTAGCTAATTATTTTTTTTTGCTGTACTGTCAACAGATGTTTGATTTTATACAATGTTAAGAATTTACGCTAATATTGCTGTCATGTTAAAAGAAAAATCCAAAGAACGAATTATCCTAGGAATTGATCCGGGGACTGCCGTTATGGGTTATGGATTGGTAAAGGAAACAGGCAATAAAATTGAACTGATTAGTTTGGGCGTAGTAAAAATGGCCCATTTAGATGATCATTTTTTAAAGCTGCAACGCATTTTCGAAAAAACAACTAGTTTAATTGAGCAATACCACCCAGATTGTATTGCGCTGGAAGCTCCGTTTTACGGGAAAAACATACAGGTAATGCTGAAATTGGGAAGAGCGCAGGGGGTTGCCATGGCCGCCGGTTTGGCTAAAGGATTGCCCATTTTTGAGTATTCGCCAAAGAAAATAAAACAAGCAATTACCGGAAACGGAAACGCAACCAAAGAGCAAGTTGCCGCAATGTTAAAGCAACTTTTAAAATTCACAGAAACTCCGGAGTTTTTAGATGCTACAGACGGACTGGGCGTAGCAGTTTGCCACTCGTTCCAAAAAATCACCAGCAGTGGGGCTGGCAAATCTTACAGCGGTTGGGAAGCTTTCGCTAAAGAAAACGTGAAAAGAGTTAAGTAGCTACCGCGACCTTTGGAAAAACGGACAGGATTTTTGTAATATAACTTTCGGGGAAACCATGGAACCTTGCGTAATTCACAATGTTGTTCACATACTTCTTATCAGGCAAAATACCATCTTGGAAGTGATTACAAATAAAAGCGTAAGCGCTAACGGTACCTTTATCTGTTAAAATATCAAAAGGGGTTAAGGTGTATTCTGGCTCTGTTTGCCCTAATTGCTCAAATTTGTTTTTGTTGATTTTATAAATTACACCTAGTGTAAAATCATCTGCCGCAGGAGACAAATTTCCTCTCGCGGTACCGTCGGGATTTTTGCGGTTAAACTTTAAAGCGTAATGTTTGAGTTCACCTTTACCCACTATTTCAACGGGCTGGTTTACCCTAAATTCAACCATGGATTGGTTCAATGCGCAACCATAACCAAAATATAAAAAACTGTCTGTCATTTTTAACGTTTTCCTTCCCATTCAGCGTAAAATTGCTCCAAATATTGAACCATAAATTCGTGGCGCTGGGAGGCAATACGCTTTCCGGACAAGGTATTCATTTTGTCTTTTAATAATAACAGTTTTTCGTAAAAATGATTAATGGTTGGCGCATTTGTGTTTTTGTAAGCTTCTTTGCTTTGGTTGAGTTGCGGGGCAATAGCCGGATTGTAAAGTTCTCTGTTTTTATAACCTCCGTAGGTAAAAGCTCTGGCAATCCCAATTGCTCCAATCGCATCTAACCTGTCGGCATCTTGTACCACCAACATTTCTAGGGAAGAGAAGCTGAGCGTTCCTAAACTCATTTTGAACGACATGTTTCTGATGATTTGCTGAACATGTTCTGTGGTTTCTTCATCTACTTTTATAGAGGTTAAAAAATCGCCGGCTTTTTGCGGGCCAATTTCTTCATCGCCATTATGGAATTTAGAATCGGCAACATCATGCAATAGCGCAGCAAATTCTACCACCTCTAAATTTACGTCTTCATGCTTAGCAATTTCTTTAGCCGTTTTCCAAACGCGTTCAATGTGCCACCAGTCATGGCCAGCTTCCGCATTCTCGAGCTCTTTTTGTACAAATTGAAGGGTAAGTTGTATATGGTTTTGCATTGGTTATTTCTTTGGAGATTTTATTTGGGGTAGATTGAACGCTAAATTTAGGATGCTATTTATTCTTATAGAAGTCAAAGTTTTAGGCAGTTTTGTTCTATCAATTGTTTCAGTTCTTCTTTTTTAGGTAAATAAAGCAGGTATTTGCTGGCAAAAAGATTGTTTCGGTCATTAAGTACAGAATATTTTACAATCGTTTCGTCTTTTTCTGAGCAAAGTAAAATACCAATGGTGGGGTTGTCGTCTGGGTTTCTTTTCAAATCGTCATACATCCGCACATACATATCTATTTGTCCAATATCCTGATGCGCAAGATTTCCGGTTTTTAAATCGATAATCAAAAAACATTTAAGCAGATAGTTGTAAAAAACTAGGTCAATAAAAAAATCTGAGGTATCTGTAACAATATGTTGCTGGCGAGCTACAAAAGCAAAGCCTTTGCCCAACTCCAATAAAAATTTTTGAATATGATCTATAATGGCTGTCTCGATAGATAATTCTGTATGTTTAGTATCTAGAGATAAGCTTAAAAATTCAAATATGTAAGGATCTTTTATAAAGCTTTGTATCGATGGTTTTTCTCGTGTAGGAGGGTGTTTAACTGCCCTCTCAAAAGAAAGGCTATTGATTTGACGTTGTAGCTCCCGACTGTTCCAATTAGAAGAAATAGACTCTGTGAGGTAATAATTTCGTTTCTCTTCGGTATCCAATCTCGAAAGGAAGCGATAATGTGTCCAACTCAATTCGGTACGCAATGCGTTCCAAATCGGAAAACTTGTATAAAAAGCTCTCATATTATTGAGGTTTCGTTCGTCAAATCCTTTCCAAATTCTAAAGTCAATTGGCTGGCAAGATTTTTCAGTACAGCTTTTCTGTAAGTAGCCTTAGCAAGTTCCTGTTGTTCATCTTCAACTATTATCTTGCCGATATGCCAGTAGGTTTCCAGCAAGGCTGAATTTGCCATACGAAAAACGCGTTGCCGGGAAACCAAAATTAACTCTCTAATGGAACTATAAATGCTGTTTTCAATCGCCATATCGATTAACTTTTTTAAATCACGACATTAATTTGTCCAGCCGTTTTTGCATTTCCTCAACACTAACTTCTTCTTTATGTGTGGTAATCATCCACTTATAACCAAAAGGATCTAAGATTTTTCCAACCCTATCGCCATAAAATTCGTCCATTACATCCATTAGAGATTTTGCACCCGCAACAATTGCTTGCTTAAAAGTTTGGTCAACATCTTTAACGTATAAACTTAAGGTCAATGGATTTCCACTTAAAGCTAGCGGACTTTGAGTTCCCCAATCAGGGTTTTCCTCTGCCATCATTAATAAAGAGCCCTCAATCTCTATTTCTGCATGAGCTATCAGCCCGTTAGGATCTAATAAACGGTATTTCTCCCTTGCATTAAATGCTTTTTTGTAAAACTCAATCGCTTCTGCACATCCCTTAAAACAGATGTACGGATTTAAACTGCTTGCCCCCGGCGCAATATGATTACCCATGATTATGTTTATTTTAATAATTATTCACCATTAGCCATCCTAACTCCCCTTCGTCCCTCTAATCATCTGCTCTAAACCGTCCCACATCTCATCCGTCACAATTTCCAAACCGTTAAACTGTCCGGCTCCCTGCAGCCATTCGCCACCATCAATCGTAATCACTTCTCCGTTAATATATCCCGAAAAATCAGACAATAAATACGCTGCTAAATTTGCCAATTCCTGATGGTCGCCCACTCTTTTTAGTGGAACCCTGTTTTTAAAATCAAATTTTTTAGCCATCTCGCCGGGCAACAACCTGTCCCAAGCGCCTTTTGTAGGGAAAGGCCCCGGCGCAATGGCGTTGCACCTAATCTGGTAATGTCCCCATTCAGCCGCTAAAGATTTAGTCATCGCCAAAACGCCGCCTTTTGCACATGCGGAAGGCACTACATAGCCCGAACCGGTAAAAGCGTAGGTAGTTACAATATTTAAAATACTTGCCGGCTGTTTTTCTTTAATCCAATGCTTACCGAAAGCCAAAGTACAGTTGACCGTTCCTTTTAAAACAATATCTATAATGGTACTAAAGGCATTTGCAGACAACCTTTCGGTGGGCGAAATAAAGTTCCCGGCCGCATTGTTCAATAAACCATCAACAGCTTTAAATTTATCTAAAGTGGCTTTCAGTACATTTTCTACTTGGTCCGCATCTCTCACATCGCAGGCTACTGCCAACACTTTTCCACCAGTTTTTGCTTCCAGCTCCTCGGCTGTTTTTTGTAAAACCTCTAACTTTCGCGAGGTGATGACCACATTTGCCCCTAATTGCAATAAATAAGTGCTCATTGCTTTGCCTAAGCCCGTTCCGCCGCCCGTAACTACATAAGTTTTTCCTTTTAAGGCATCGTCTCTTAACATGGGTTGGTTGTACATGGTTTTAAAATTTGTTTGGTTCATCACAAATTACATATAATTTCAGTCTTTTAAAAAGAAGCTTGTTCAATGTGTAAATTTTAAGAAATTGTTTGGGCGTAACCCGCAGAAAAAGCGGGTCGGGCTTTCCGTTGCAATCTTTTTGTGAAAAACAAAAAGGATTTCCACTGCAATCCCTTACGCAAATCCCGGCAACAAAAAATACCTCTTCTAAAAAGTAAACTAAAAGAAGTTTCTCCACTGTTTGTAGTGTGCAGGTTGATGGATTATAAATCCCCTATTATAAAAGTCGGGATTATAAATCCCGACCAGCATATAGGTTGCAAATCCCTACCAGCGTATATCTACCAGCATGAGAAGAGGTGTTTATCAAAATATTATCCCGTTTTTTTGCCCTGCAAATTTTCGATAATGGTTTTCAAAATAGAGCGGGTACTTGGCGACCACCATTGTTTTAGCATTTTATCTAAAGTTTCCGTTTGGTCTTCGTTCATTTTTTCAATCAACGCTTTTCTAATATTCAGCTTACTTTGTTGCCAGGTGGTTTGCTCTAATTGTAAATAAACTTTCATCTTTTTTAAAGCTACCGTCATTAAAGATTCTATCGGCGCTACAGCATCAATTAACCCTATTGACTTTGCTTCTGCAGTGCCCATCAATTTACCTTCTAACAAATTGCGGTAAGCGTTGCCTTTGCCAATCCAAAAAGCGTAGAGTTCAAAAATACTGTCGGGTACAATAATGCCAACCGGCACTTCATTTAAACCGATAATATATTCTCCTTCGGCCATTACCCTATAATCAGAACAGATGGCTAAAACACATCCGCCGGCTGGGCTATGTCCGCTAATTGCAGAAATTAGTGGCTTTTTAAAACTGGTCAATATTTTTATAAAATCTAAAAATTTGATCCAAAAAGTTTTCATTTCCTCTTCGTTATAGCCATAAAGCTCAATTAAATCCAAGCCGGCTGTAAAGAAACCGTGTTTTCCGGTAAGTACGGCGCCATAAATATTTGGATCCTGCTCAATACTTACTATGATTTTTTTGAGTTCGTCAAGCATCTGCCTGTTCATTGCGTTGGACTTTCCACGGTCCAATGCTATAATTGCAACGTTATCTTGTATGGTTATTTTAAGCGTATCCATAATTGGGCGATTAGTTTTTATAAACAACGTTATAGTTGATTACTTTTCTGGCAAGATGCCCATTTAAATCGGTTCCTTCAAGTATTACTCTGTATTTTCCTGTATTATCTCCGTTATAAAAACTAACATTTGCATGGCCTAAACTGTCTGTAATAATATTTGGAGCCCAGTAAATGGTGGTTCTTAAATCTGCCACTTTTGTGTTCACTTTAGGGTCTGCATAATTTGGTACATAAAACTCTTTCCATTTAACAATACCTTTTGGTGAGTAGGTAACTAATCCTGGAATATATGCGTCAGTAAAACCAGATTTACCGGTTTTAGTGTTAAGGATGATGATTGCGCCACCGCCACGTCCGCCGTAAATAGCGGTATAGCCAATACTTTTTAAAACTTCTATCGATTCAATATCGCTCATGTTAATGCTGTTCACCATATCAGAATCTATATCCATCCCATCCAAAATAAATCTAACAGACTGACCTCTCATCGTAGCTTCGCCACTACCTGAGAACATTAAACCAGCAACTCTCCCCTGCAAAGCTTGTTGAAGGTTAGTCGCATTTTCAAAATCTTTAGAGGTTAAAACTTTATCTGCATTTCCGGCTCCGTTTAAGTTTGAAGAAGTTTCGGCAACCTCCGGTTTTTTATCTACAACAACGACTTCTCCCAACAAAATAGAACGGTTAATGGTGCCGTTTCTAAGCCACTCTTCATATTGTGATTTACTGTTTTTTAAGTAAGCAGTCATGGAATCGTTAATATTGATGGTTAAATCTGCTTGGTTTTCATTTCTGATAACCGTTGGAAACGAGCTGTTGTAAAGTTCTATTTCTACACCTTTTTTGTCTTTCTCTGTTCTGGCTTGCACCACAAATTTGGTACTATCAGGGAAATAAAGGCTATCTACCATAAACTCGCCCAAAGCGTTTGTTTTAGTTTGAATTAGCAATGGTTTTTTGCCCGATGAAAATATGGTTACAGTTCCATTTTCTACCGGTTTTTTTCCTCTGGTTACCCTACCGCTAATGCTCAATGTTTGTTCGGGTTTAAAAGTATTGATTTTAGGTTCGCCCAGATTTTTCCAGACAAACCTTCTCCAGCCCTGTGTAAGCATCAAAACATCGGCATCTATCATTTTTTCCTCATTAATATTGGTTAAATAATAGCCTGGGTTTTCAACATATCCTTTAATATCCGAGGTTAGTAAAAGGTTAGTGAAGATACTTTCTTCTTGGTCGTTAGGGATATTTACTTTTCCGGCATCTACAACAGCCATAGAAAAAGCGCCCATTATAGGTTTACCGGAAGGGCTTAAAGCTTGTATCGCCAAATCTGTTTTTCCTCTTTGGCCGTAGCTGTTTTTGTCCGGTTTTATGGTAACCGCCAAAGTATCGGTAGGTGCAATAAAGATTAACCGTTCTGCAAGCGGTTGCATGTTTTCGTCAAATAGCGTAAACTGGTTAATGCCATCTAAAAGTCTTGATTTATCCAATTTGGCGGCAAAGGCTAGTGAGGATAAATTTGATTTTGCCGTATAAAGAATGTTGCCGCTATTTTGCGCAATAACTGTAAAGGGTTTGTTTAAGTTTTTTTCTAAAAAAGGTTTGTTTACTGCTACTTTCACTAAAATACTATCAGGGCTAACATTGTTGACACTTAATGTTGCCCCTTCTGCAATTGCAACTGGTAGGTTAATGTGCCTTTCTGATCCATCGTCAAAAGTTACTATTGCTTCATAGGTTTTTCCGGGAATGGGAGAAAAACTAAAAAAGCCCATTCCTAAATGGCGGGTTTTAATTAAAGCGATTTTATTTCCCTCGTTGTCTTGCACATACCCAGAAATGGTTTTACCCAAACCATCAGCACCTAAGGCTTTAAATGCAACTTTGCTTCTTACGCCCTGCACTAAGGTGCCGCCCTCGGGAAAAAACTGCACATCCACAGAATTTGAAGTGTTTTTTATCGGGATGGTTTTTTCAACGGAAGTGTTTTCGCTAATTTTTAGTGTGGTATTTATTCTTCCATTCCCCAAAGCAAATGCTTTATTGTTTCCGAAACCTAAATTTATATTGCCATTTGCATCTGTTTTAGTTTTTCCTTTAGTAATGGTTTTGTCTGCAAACACTACGCTGTACAGCACCTCCTTATTGGCATAAGGGTAGCCATCCATATTGCTAAAGTTGATCTTGGAATTTACTTTTTCATTTTCACCGTCTTTAGTAAAGCTATAATTTGCTTTTGTAACGAGCTGGCTTGTCCAAGCATTCCCCACTTTAAATGTTTTATCGTAAAAAAAGGCTGGATCATAATTGCGCATCCAAGTGGTGTAAGCTCTTAAACGATAATTTCCTTCTTTTACGGAATCTTTAAGTTCAAAACTCCCCCAACCTAAACCGGCAACCAAAGGCACTCTTAAAGTTTTTTGTATAGAATCCTTATCGTCTATTAAATCAACATACATGATTCCGCTTTTTGGGGTTGGTTTTAAATTTTTTGCGTCAACCACATAGGCTTTAAACCAGATAAAATCACCAACCGCATAGAAAGGCTTATCGGTTTGCAAGTAAATTTTTTCTTGGGTGTTATTGCTAAAATATTCCTCAAAACTCTCTATAAATTTAGTAAGCGGATCGTCGGCCCTAATAAAACTAAATAGTAAAGACCCACTGATGATTGTAAATAAAATGAGGAATGTTTTTTTTGTTTTCATTGTGTTACGACGCTTTTTTTTAAAGAAGGTTTAAATGACAAAAAGCCTCTTTTTGTGAGGCTTTTATTGTCGATAGTTCTTTTGTTAAAACTGGTTTCTCCACATCATACTTTCTACCGGTTTAGTGGTTTTGTTATTGTATTTTGCGTTGCCCTTGGTGTTGTACAAAGTTTCTATTTCTCCCTCAACTACAAAGTAAATTAACTGGCCGATAGGCATTCCTGCGTAAATCCTAACGGGTTGTGTTGCCGAGATTTCTAGGGTCCAGGTATTGCAAAAACCAACATCGCCTTTTCCGGCAGTTGCGTGTATATCAATTCCCAAACGTCCGGTGCTTGATTTTCCTTCTAAAAACGGAACGTGTTTATGTGTTTCGGTATATTCTAAGGTAACGCCTAAATACAAAGTATTGGGCTGAAGCACAAAACCTTCTTTCGGAATCTCAAAATGCTCAATGGTATTGTGTTTTTTCGCGTCTAATTCTCTGTTGGTGTAACAGGCTAAATGTTTTCCCAAATGCACATCGTAAGAGTTTGTACCTAAACATTCTCTTTTAAAAGGCTCTATTACAATGGCGCCGGCGTCAATTTCTTTTAGTATTAATTGGTCAGAAAGTATCATGCTTAATTTTTGAATAGCTCTAAATTATAACTTATTTAAAATAATTTCGCCAATTAATTATAAATTTAAATATGCCTGTCAACTTTCATCAAAATATCAACGCCGATACCGCAATTGGTTTATGGAAAATTACCGAGGATCCGGCAGAGCTTCAGGCAGAACTGCAGCTTAAAGAGCATGAGATCAACATTCTAAAAACTTTGGGCAAGGAGAAAAGAAACTTACATTGGTTGGCAACCAGGGTGCTGTTGCGCAAAATGCTAAATACCAGCCAATATATTGATTGCCAGTTAGATGAAAACGGAAAACCTTATTTGGTAAATCATCCTCACCATATTTCCTTGAGCCATTCTTATGATTATGCGGCCGTGATGATTAGTAAGACCAGGAAAGTGGGTATTGATATTGAAATTATAAAATCAAAGATTGAAAGGGTACAGCATAAATTTTTGGCTGATGAAGAGTTGGATTTTATTTCAACGGAAAATATAATTGAAAAACTATATGTATGCTGGTGCGCTAAAGAAGCTTTATACAAGCTTAATGGAAAAAAAGAAACTTCTTTTAAAGATCATATTAAATTAAGCAAGTTCGCTTACGCTGATGAGGGAACGCTAAAAGCAAAGATCGAAAAAAATGGGCGGGCGAAAAATTACACGCTAAATTTTAAGAAATTTGAGGATTATATGTTAGGCTACGTTTGCGAATGATAAAGAATAAAAAAGTAATTTTTGAAGATTGGGGCTTGGTTGATTATCAGGAAGCTTGGGATAGGCAAGAGCGGATTTTTTCTGAAGCCGTGGCTATTAAATCATTCAACAGAAATAATCCGGAGAAAGAAAAGCAAACCACAAATACGCTTGTTTTTGTAGAGCATCCGCATGTTTATACTTTGGGTAAAAGTGGCAAGCCAGAAAACCTTTTGCTGGATGAGAACCAACTCAAAGAAAAAAAGGCAACTTACTATAAAATTAATCGCGGTGGAGATATCACTTACCACGGTCCGGGACAAATTGTAGGCTATCCCATATTAGACCTCGATAATTTTTTTACAGATATCCATTTATACCTTCGCACTTTAGAGGAAGCCGTAATTCTTACCTTAAAAGATTTTGGAATTATTGCAGGCAGGTACCCTGGTTTTACCGGTGTTTGGATTGATGCTGATAATGATAAAGCCCGTAAAATTTGTGCAATGGGCGTACGTTGTAGCCGCTGGATTACCATGCATGGCTTTGCGTTTAATGTAAATGCCGATTTGGCTTATTTTAAAAATATTGTGCCCTGTGGAATTGACGATAAAGATGTAACCTCTATGCAACGCGAACTAGGGCATGTTGTGGATATAAATGAAGTTAAAAAAATCCTAAAGCAACATATTGCCGTACTTTTTGATATGCAAATGGTATGACGTATGAAAATTTTAATTTTATTAGGTAGTTTGTTTCTTTTTGGTGCATGTACTAAAAAGTCAGATCCGGTGGTGTTCAATAACCCGAATCCGGCGGTAACACCAGTTATTACTGGCAGTTTAACTTATTTGGCTTTAGGCGATTCTTATACCATAGGACAGTCTGTTGAAACCTCCCAAAACTTCCCCAATCAGTTGGTCACTCAATTAAAGGCCGAAAATATAAATGTTTCTAATAAAATAATTGCACAAACCGGTTGGACAACCGGCGATTTGATCAGCGCAATTCAGTCCGCAACTTTGGAACCTAAATACGATTTTGTAACCTTATTAATCGGTGTAAACAACCAATACAGAGGTTATAATATTGATGACTACAGAACAGAATTTATACAATTATTGCAAACGAGCATTAAATATGCGGGCGGAAATGCTTCACGGGTTTTTGTTTTATCGATACCTGATTACAGCGTTACCCCTTTTGCCGGAAACAACGTTAGCGTTACTTCGCAAATAGCAACAGAAATTGATGCTTATAATAAAATTAATAAGCAGGAAACTGCAAACTTGAAAGCGAATTATTTAGATATCACTCCAATTTCAAGAGAGGCAAAAACTAATCCTAATTTAATTGCACCAGACGGACTGCATCCTTCGGCAGAAATGTATAGTGCGTGGATTAAACTTTTAGCTCCCCAGGTACAAAGTCATCTCAAATAAGATGTTTTAAATTTGCAATACAAGTTTTTGTAAAGCAATGCCAACAATAATGTTAGAAGTTAAATAACGTTAATATTTAGGTTTTGAGTAAAAGAAAGATAAATTTGCAGATTGAAATGAAAATGAAGAACTTACTTTACCTTTTTATAGCAACTATTTTAGCATTTAGCGCTTGTAAAAAAGAACCATACGTTGATTCACAGGCTGTAGCACTTGCGCAGTTTGGAAAAGATACTGTAATCATCAATAAATTTATAGCCGATAACAATATCCCTGCGATAAAGGATGAATATGGGGTGTATTACCAAATCACGGATCCGGGAACCGGAACGGTAGTGCCTAATAATAATTCAATTGTTACAGTAAAATATACCGGTAGATTGCTGGACGGAACTGTTTTTGATAGTACCAAAACTGATAGTACCTACACTAATTATTTAGGAAATCTAATTGTTGGCTGGCGTATAGGTATTCCTAAAATTAAATCAGGAGGTAAAATCCGTTTAATTATTCCGAGCGGATATGCTTATGGTTCCGCTGCTCCAGGAACCATCCCATCAAATTCCATATTAGATTTCGACATCGAATTAAAAGACGTAAAATAAATGATAAAGAAAATTTTAAGCCTATCTATTTTTGCAATATTGGCTTTAGGTGCTTGTAAAAAAGAAACTAGGTCATTGATACAGGTAGAAGATGAAACCATCCAAGCGTACTTAAAATCAAATAATTTAACAGGTTTTACAAAAGACACTTCTGGTTTTTATTATAAAGTGCTTACTCCGGGAACGGGCGTAGCTGTTGCCTATCCAAGTTATGTAGGCGTTTACCAAACTACCACTTCTATAAATAAAAATGTAACTTATGAGTTTTCTAAATACAATCCTCAGTTTAATTATTTAGGATATATTACTCCAGTATCTTGGAGAGAAAGCCTTTTGAAAATTAAAAAAGGAGGTGAGATTAGGGTAATTACGCCATCATATCTTGCTTATGGAAAAGATGGCTCGGGCTCTTCTATCCCAGGGAATGCTATTTTGGATACCAAGTTGAATTTGATTGATGATGCAGACAGACCTGCTTATGAAGATGCTTTAATTAGAACTTATCTTACAGAAAACAACCTAACCGCAACAAAAGATGCAAATGGTATTTTTTACCAAATAATTACGCCAGGAACCGGAACAGCAATTACCTCTACTACGGCAAGTTTGCAAGTTGAGTATACACTTAGATTTCTCACTGGGTCAATATTTCAACAAACAACCTCTGGTTCTCCAGTAACTCTTAATATTAGCAATACAGTTGATGGCTGGAAATTAGCACTTCCTTTGATTAAAGCGGGTGGAAAAATAAGATTATTTATTCCATCAAGATTTGCCTACGGCGTTACTGGTAAAGACGGAATACCTCCAAACACTATTTTAGATTTTGATATAGACTTAATTTCTGTAACTAACTAAAAACGACATCTTTGTAAACAATAAAAGCAACCCTAAAAAGGTTGCTTTTATTGTTTCAATGCCTTTTTATAGGTTTCCAAACATCTTTCACGAGCCACTTTATGATCGACTATAGGTGCTGGATATTTAAAAACATCATTAAATTCTGGAATCCATTTTTTGATGTATTTTAAATCTTTATCAAACTTTTTCAACTGCTCATGCGGATTAAAAATCCGGAAATAAGGCGCCGCATCTACTCCGCAACCTGCCGCCCATTGCCAGCCCCCCACATTGCTAGAAAGTTCGTAATCCAGTAGTTTTTCGGCAAAATAACGCTCGCCCCAGCGCCAATCAATTAACAAATGTTTGGTTAAAAAACTGGCGACAACCATGCGCACCCGGTTGTGCATAAAGCCAGTTTGGTTTAACTGTCGCATTCCGGCATCAACCAAAGGGTAGCCCGTTTTACCTTCGCACCAAGCTTTAAACTCTGTTTCGTTGTTTCTCCATTTGATATCATCATACTCTTTTCTGAAAGCATCTTTTGCAGCATGTGGAAAATGGTAAAGGATAGAAAAATAGAAATCACGCCAAATTAACTCGCTCAACCAAACACTGCTTTTCTCTTCGAAAGCGGTTTTAACTAAATCGCGGATGCTTACGGTTCCAAATCGCAGATGAACACTCATATGCGATGTTGCATCCATTGCCGGGAAATCTCTATCGTGACCGTAATTGGCCAAAATCGGTTTATATTTTTTATCCGGAAAGGTTAAGGTGCTTTTTGTGAAGCCTAATTGGTTTAGGGTTGGAGATTTTAATTTGGATGTATGGAGGAAATTTTGAAAGTATTTTTCTGTAGGATAAGGCTTGTAATAAAAGGCATCGAGCTTGCCAAGGTATTTGTTTTTGTAGGGAGTAAACACCACATAAGGTTTACCGTCGTCTTTTAAAATTTCGTCTTTTTCAAAAATGCACTGGTCTTTAAAGGTGTGGAACTTAATTTGATGCTCCGTGAAGTACTCTTTTAAATCATAGTCCCGTTTTATCGCATAAGGCTCATAATCATGGTTGGTGTAAACTGCAGCAACGTTATAATTCTTTAAAACCGTGGTCCAAATTTCGTGGGGTTTGCCATTTAAAACCAGCAGGCTTGAATGGTGTTTTTCTTCCAGCTCTTTTTTAAGTGCAACAAGCTCTTCGTGGATAAAAGTGATTCTAGCGTCGGACTTATCCTCCAGCTTGTCTAGTATTTCGGTATCAAAAATAAACAGGGGCAATACTTTAAAGCCACTTTTTAACGCATAATAAAGTGCCGCGTTATCATGTAATCTTAAATCTCGCCTCAACCAAAAAACCGCAATTTTGTCTTTATCCATAAATTTCTTGTAGTGCGGTTTCTATGTTAGGAAAAGAAAATTTGAAACCAATTTCCTCTATTTTCTGAGTACTCATTTTTGTGCTTCCCAATACAACCGCACTCATTTCGCCTAAAGCTAATTTTAAGGCAAAGGAAGGAACGTTTGGCAACCAAAGCGGTCTATCTAACTGCTTGGCAATTGCTTTTGTAAGAGCCGCGTTTGTTAAAGGTTGCGGGCTGCTCATGTTATACGCACCTTTTATATATTCATTTTCTACTGCAAAAACGTACATTTCTGCTACGTCATCTAAATGGATCCAAGAAATCCACTGTTTTCCGTTGCCCAGCGGAGCGCCGAAGCCATATTTAATGGGTTGTGCAATTTTTTGAAGTGCGCCACTGTCTTTATCTAAAATCACTCCAGTTCTAAACTTTACCACCCTTAGGCCTAAATCAGTTCCCTTATCAACGGCTTGTTCCCATTTAATACAGCATTCGCCTAAGAAATCATGTGCAGGTTCAGATTCTTCAAACATTAACTCCTCATCTCTGTCGCTATAATAGCCCGCAGCAGATGCGGAAATTACAGATTTTACTTGGTGCGGTGCTTCTTTGAGTAATTTATAAATTAGCGCAATAGAGTCTGTGCGACTTTTAATTAGAATTTGTTTGCGTTCGTCTGTCCAGCGTTCATCCGCAATTCCAGCACCAGCTAAATGGATAATAGTACCAACGCCGTTAATACAGGCGGGGTCAATTTCTTGCTTTTCTATATCCCATTTAAAGGTTTTATAGCGTGTATCTGGTTTAGGATTTCGACTGAGTAAAACTACCTGATATCCTTTTTTGGTGAGTGTTTCACTTAAATGTTTTCCTACGGTTCCTGTGCCTCCTGTAATTAAGATCTTGCTACCCATAATTATTGATTAACCAAAAAAAATGATTTTGGTTTTCAAGGATGTAAAAATCATGCCCGTTGAACGGAAGTTGCGATTATTAGCTGTTTATATAATTCTCCAAATTTTTAATGGTGACTTTTTGTTCTTCTATGATGAATTTCACCACATCACCAATGGAAACCATGCCGGTGAGTTTTCCTGCATCTTCTACTGGTAAATGGCGGATATGTTTATCTGTCATTACCTGCATACAATGTTCTAAAGTTTGCTCTGGGCTAACAACGATAGGGGAAGGAGTCATCACGCTATCAATACGTACTTCCTTTGAAGATTTCCCTTTTAAAACCACCTTACGAGCGTAATCTCTTTCTGTGAAAATACCTTTCAAGCTACCGTTCTCGGTAATTAAAATAGCGCTGATATTTTTACTGTTCATAATCTCCAACGCGTCATAAACCATTGAAGAAGGTTCTATAGAGATAATACGACTCTCCTTAGAATTTAAGATTTGATGTACTGTACTCATAAAGGGTTTGTTTTGGTGTAACTAAATGTAACGATAAAAAATTACATTCAAATAATGAGCCGGTTAGAATTTGTTTTTCTACAATACAATTAAAGAGCGGACGCTCAATTGAGTTTTTCCGCGTTAAGGATAGGAACGGATACCTGCCTTGTGGCTAATGCCTGAAGCCGTATGAGTGGATAGCCTGTTAAAACGCCCAAATCATTCTTTTAAATACCTTTAAAATTCACAATCCGTTGCGCCATTCCGTTAAAAATAAAGAGGTGAAAAGGCCACATTAACCACCAATATGCTCGGCCCCATAAGCCGTTAGGCCTAAAAGTGGCAGTTTGCTTTAAGTATTGATGTGTGCCACGTTCTATAATTACAAATTCTAACCAAGCTTCGCCGGGAAGCCGCATTTCTGCATACAACAGCAAACGTTTGGTTTCTTTATCGGCTAAAAGTACTCGCCAAAAATCCAGCGCATCGCCGGCAACAATTTCGTTTCCGCTTCTTCGCCCGCGTCTTAAACCCACACCGCCTAAAATCTGATCTAAAAATCCGCGTAGGCCCCAAAGCCAATCCAAGTAATACCAGCCTCTTTTACCGCCAATTGCCCAAATATTATTCAGCACTTCCTCGCTGTTTCTGCTAAAATTTAATTTGACCTGATAGTTAAGCGTTCCTTTTTGTGGCACTTCAATTTGGTCCATAAAATTGGTGGTGAGGTAGCCTTTATTTAGGGCATCTCGCCAGCTGGAAACAATGGAGTTCTGCTCTATTTTAACAAAAGCATAATTGAGCGCCTGTTGGTAACTTAGGCATTTATGTGGGACAATTTCCAGTATTTTATGATCGTAACAAATGACTTCGTTGCGCATGCTTTCTACCAAACTACTGGCAATATTATAGTTTACAGAGGTTACGATGTTAAGCCAATAGGAGGACAAGCGAGGCGTTAAAACGGGGATAGTTAAAATATAGCGTTTTAACTTTCGGGCTTTTGCATAACCCAAAAGCATATTTTTATAGGTTAAAATATCCGGTCCACCAATATCAAAAGTTTGATTGTACGTTTTCTCGTTTTGTAAAATATGCTCTAAATAGTACAGCACATCACGAATGGCGATGGGCTGGCATTTGGTATGCAGCCATTTAGGCGCCACCATTACGGGTAATTTCTCGGTTAAATCTCTGATAATTTCAAAAGAAGCACTGCCCGAACCAATGATAATTGCGGCCCTTAAAAATGTGTAGGCTATTTTGCTTTTTTTGATGATGTCCTCAACCGCCAGCCGGGATTTTAGATGATCAGACAATTGTTCATCGTTAACTATGCCGGTAAGGTAAATGATTTGTTTGCAGGACGTTTGTTCTAGCGCTTTAACAAAATTATTGGCTGAAAGTATTTCGAGCTGTTCAAAATCTGAGCGGCTATTGCCCATGGAATGCACCAAATAATAGGCGGCGTCAATATCTTTTGGGATTTCTGTTAAGGAATCGGCCTGTAATAAATCGCCAATAACAAGATGCGAGTTTTTATTGGCTGTTAAACTTTGTTTTGCCCGGCGTTTATCACGGACAAGGCAATAAACCTGATGTCCGGCAGCTTCTAAAACAGGAAGTAACCTTGCGCCAATATATCCGTTTGCACCAGTTAGCAATATCTTCATAACAGAGTAACAAAGTTTTTGGCTTAGGGTTTTGGCTTGCGGAGCTTTCCAGAGAAAAATATCTCGAGGCTTTTAAAAGAAAAAGCGAAGTTCAATTAAAAACTCCGCCTTACTAATCTAAATTAACGCTCGGGTGTTTATACGAAGCGCAGTTTCAATAAGTTTCAACTATTTTTTATTTTTCGTAACAACCTAAAGATGAAGGAAATACTCTTATTTTTTGTAATAAATCTTTATTAAGGTAAGTAGAAAAATAAGCGTTTGCACTTAAATCCTTTCCGCTATCATGTGCCGGACTGTTGCTTACCAGTTGGTAATTTTCTTTACGGGTGTTGCTAAAAAGCGGATCTATAGTATAAGAATTGCTTGCGCCCAAATTCTGCAAATCTGTTTTAATGCTGTTGTTCTGGAAATCCTGAACAAATGCTAAACTTCCTTTTTTGTCAAAATCCAGTTCGCGGGTTAAGCTTCCGTAAATGATATTATTAAAAAATTGTGTTTTTAAGTCGGCAGTTTTAGAGACATCACTATTTAAATAATCTGTAAAATAAACAGAAGGCGTTTTACGCGGAAAGTTAAAGTTGTAGTTGGCCAATGTGTTTTGGTAAAAATTATAATTGCCTCCGTAAAAACCCGCAACTAAATACTGCCCACAGTTGTACATTAAATTGTTGATTGCCGTAACGTTTGCATGATAACCTAAAAGTCCGGCAACTTGATGATTTTTTACGATGCAGTTAGTGAGTAGAAGTTTTGGATTGGTGTTGCTACTTAAGGAATCTACCGTAAGGCCAACCAAGGCATTTTTAACCGTACAATAATTTAAACTGTTATTTGTGCTTGACGCTGAAAAATGAACGCCATCCCATTGCCCGGGTTCGTCGTCATAAATGCGTTCTTGTCTATCGCTGGCAAAAGTAATACTGTCTGCCAATGTTCCGTTGGCAAGCAAAGAACCATTAACTATTAAACTTGCATCTTTATGGAAATACAATCTTGTGCCTGCTGCTAAAGTTAAGGTTACGTTTTTTGAAACCGTAGCGTTGCCATAAATAATATAAGGTTTGCCTTTGGTAAAAGTTGTATTGGTATTGATGGTTTCTTTGTTGAGATAAATGGCGTTTTGACCGTAAGCCACCAAAGGAATTATTTCTTGGTTGCCATTTAAATTAATTTGGATTTGATCTTCTACCAAAAAAGGCTGATCCGCGTTTGTTGGGTTAATAAAAGCTTTTACAAAAACATAAATAGAATCATTTCCTCTGATTTTTATGTTGTTTAACGAGGTTGTGGCTATTCCGTTAATGTTAATTTTAAACGCCGATGAAGCGCCGCCCAACAAACTGATGTTTGAAATTACCACACTATTTTTATTGTAGTTGAAAATTTTCAAGGTGCGATCTGTAGTGCCAGAGCTGGTAAAAACCGTATCGAAAAGTAAGGAATCAGTGGAAAACTGCAGTTTTGTATTTGCGCCGTGGTCAATTACTTCATCTTTTCTGCATGCAAAAAACACGGAAGTTATAAACAGCGCAATTAAAAGTTGTTTCATCATTTTAACAAAGGTGCTTAATTATTCTGTGAACGCAATGCCCACAATAGCTATGTTTTTTATCCCGATTTCTTGGAGCGCAATTACGCAGGCTTCTAAAGTTGCGCCGGTGGTAATGGTGTCATCCACCAATAAAACGTTTTCTAAATTTACGCCGTTTGCCGAAGCCGAAAACACCTTTTGCATATTGTCAAAACGGTGACTTCTGTTTTGTTTAGCTTGGCTTTCCCGTTCGGCATTTCTGGTTAAAATATCCGTATAAACGGGAATATTTAGTGTTTCTGATAAGCCAATCGCAAATTGTTCACTTTGGTTATAGCCACGTTTCTCTAATTTATGTGGATGTAATGGAACAGGCAGAATGGCCTGTGCTTGCCGAAAGCCGGCCCAAGACTTTAGTTCTTTTCCGTATAAATTTCCAACGGCAATGCCCACTTGTGGCTGGTTATTATATTTTAGCTGGTGCATGATGTTCTGCACCCGTCCGCCTTTGTTAAAATACAGAAAAGCAACCGCGGCACTGATATTTACCCGGCCCCAAAATTGTTTTGCCAAACGGTTATCTGCATTTAAATGAAAATTGGTGTAAGGCAGCTGGTGCAGGCAAGTAGTACAAAAATGATTTTCATGTTGTGATAGCGAAGTGCCACAAGCTTGGCAAAGCTCCGGAAAAAGCAAAGAGCCAAAATCACTGAGGTATTTGCCGACTAAACTCAAATTTAGGCTCCTTCTTTAACGGCCAACTGCCCGCAGGCGGCGTCAATATCTTTTCCTCTGCTTCTTCTAATCACGGTATTGATTCCTTGTTTTCTCAAATAATTGGCAAAAACATCTAATTTATCTTCAGTTGCATTGGTATAATCGGCAAAAGAAATAGGATTGTATTCAATGATATTTACTTTGCAGGGAACGTGTTTACAGAACTTTGCTAAATCCATAGCGTCTTGCAAGGTGTCGTTAAAATCATTGAAAACAATGTATTCATACGTTACCGGATTTTTGGTTTTCGAGTAATAATATTTTAGTGCTTCTGCCAAAGCTTCCAAGGTGTTCTGCTCGTTAATGGGCATAATCTCGTTCCTTTTGGTGTCATCCGCGGCATGTAATGATAAGGCGAGGTTGAATTTCACTTCATCATCACCCAACTTTTTAATCATTTTAGCGATACCTGCCGTAGAAACCGTGATTCTTTTATACGACATGTTTAAACCGTCCTCAGCCGTAATCCTATCAATAGATTTTAATACGTGGGCGTAGTTTAAAAGCGGTTCGCCCATGCCCATGTAAACGATATTGGAAAGCGGAATGCCGTATTTTTCTATCGCCTGTTCATTGATTAAAACCACTTGGTCATAAATTTCATCGGCATTTACGTTGCGTTTGCGTTCCATATAGCCGGTCGCGCAAAACTTACAGGTTAGGCTGCAACCTACTTGTGATGAAACACAGGCGGTCATTCTTTCTGAGGTTGGAATTAAAACGCCTTCAATTAGATGGGTATCGTGTAAAATGAATGTGTTTTTAATGGTTTTATCTGAACTAAACTGCGAGCTATTAATTTTAACTGCGTTTATTACAAAGTTTAGATCAAGCTGTTCTCGTAAACTTTTAGAAAGATTGCTCATCTCCTCAAAACTTCTCGCCGATTTTTTCCAAAGCCATTCGTAAACCTGATTGGCCCGGAAAGCTTTCTCGCCCATTTCGGTAAAAAGTTCTTTCAATTGTGGGAGTGTAAATGCCCTAATATCTTTCTTTTGCAGCTTTTCCATTATCGGCTCAAAATTAGCATTTTATCAGAGGATTTGAAAAAGCAGGCTTTTTTATTACAATTGTAAGATTTTGCTTTAAAATAGAATAACAAATAAATCTCAGCTTTAACAGGAAACGAAATTGGTGAATGGGCTGGTCTATATTTTTTCGTTTTGCGAGTGTGCATATCGCTCCAAATATTTATCAATGAACCAGTTGACAGTTTCGCTATGGCGGTTAATTTGTTTTACCACAACAATCTCAGTGAAAATATGATCTAAGTTTAGCGCCTTAAAGTTCAGCTTTAAATGCCCGTACTGTTTTGCCAGAGAAGCCGGAAGAATAGTGATGCCCAAGCCTTTATCCACCAATTGTAAAATGGAGTGCACATTGTTTGCCTCATGTATAACCTCCGGAGAAAACCCCAAACGGTAACAGATCTCAACAAGTTTGTGGTGAAAATGAGGCGCATAATCCTGATTAAAGAAGATAAAAGGCTGTTTGGCCAGATGCCTCTTTAATTCTTCTGCAGTTTTATCGTCTAAATTCTCTTTGCTTATCAATACAAAAGGGTCTAAAAAAAGAGATTTAACAGCTAACTTTTCCGAAATTACAGGAGCCCGTATAATGCCAATATCCAACTTGCCAGCTTCCAAAGCGGCGATTTGTTTGATGGATGGAATTTCGTAGAGTTTAGTTTTAACATGTGGATATACGGTTTGCATCTCTTTTAAAATATCCACTAAATTGTTGTGAAAAGTGGAGCTTATAAATCCAATTCTCAATTCGCCACTGTTGGCGTTATGGATTTGATGAACAGTATTTTTGCTTTCGCTTAAGTTGACGAAAAGTTTATCTATCTCCTTTTTAAAATAAAGCCCAGCATCGGTAAGTTTTACTTTTTTATTGCTCCTATCAAAAAGTACAGCGCCCAACTCTTCTTCCAGTTCTTTAATTTGCCTACTTAAGGGCGGTTGAGATATAAATAGTTTAGTTGCTGCTTTTCTAAAATGCAGTTCTTCGGCAACGGTTTTAAAGTATAAGAGGTGTCGTAATTCCATATTGATACCTAATAAGTATTGTATGTTGATAAAAGTAGTATTTTTAATGTATCAATTAACCAGCTATGTTTGAAATGTTTTAAACCCAATAAGATTAAACATGGAAAAATCATCGCGAAAAGAAATTGAAGAACGTTTTAATAATGATGTTGAACGTTTTTCAAACCTAGAAACCGGCCAGAAAACAGTTATAGATGCACATTTGTGTATGGAATTAATTACCGATGCCGTAAAACTTATTGCGCCCAACGCTAAAAAAATGTTGGATTTAGGTTGCGGTGCAGGAAATTATACATTAAAGACCTTAGCTAAAATAGGTAATATGGATTGTGATTTGGTTGACTTAAGCTTGCCCATGTTAGAGAAAGCAAAGCAGAGAGTAAGCGAAAATACAACGGGCAAAATAAATATTTTTAAAGAAGATATTTTAACCTTACAATTGCCTGCAAATGAATATTGCGTGGTTTTGGCAGGCGCCGTTCTCCACCATTTACGTACTGATGACGATTGGGAGGCAGTTTTTAAAAATATTTTTGAAGCGCTTAAGCCCGGCGGCAGTTTTTGGATATGTGATTTGGTTATTCACGATTTGCCACAAATTCAGCAACTTTTTGATAAAAATTACGGCGATTTTTTAACCGGTTTAGGAGGAGAAGATTTTAAAAAACATGTTTTTGATTACATCGCTAAAGAAGACACGCCACGTTCGGTTTTGTTTCAAACCGACTTATTAAAGAAAGTAGGGTTTAAGCATGTGGAAATTTTACATAAGAACTCTTGCTTTGCGGCATTTGGAGCAGTAAAATAAGATGGCAGACAATTGATTTTTGCCCTATTTAATAACAAAAAGCCGGATGCAAAACAATCACATCCGGCTTTTGAATTTATAAGAATGATATTTTTAGGCTTTAACTGCACCAATTGGCATTACAGTTTTGCCGTAAACTTCGTTTAATAAAGTGGCCATACCGGTATAAATAGCAGAAGCTCCACATACAATACCTTCGTAACCAGCTATGGTTTTAATGCTTGCATTGCCAGTAGCATCACCATAAGCTAAAAGGAAAAATAAAATCACTAAAGTTCCAAATACAACTTGTAAAGCCACACTAATTCTAAAGGTTCCTAAAAACAAAAAGAAGGTAAATATGCCCCACATTAATAAATAATAAGCCATTGCAGTTGCGCTTGCGGCTTCAACCCAGCCCAGTTTTGGCATCACCAATAAGCCAACTAAGGTTAGCCAAAAGAAGCCGTAAGAGATAAATGCGGTAAAACCAAAAGTGTTGTTTTTCTTGGATTCCATAATTCCCGCGATAATTTGGGCTAAACCCCCGTAAAAAATCCCCATTGCAAATATCATGGAGTTCATTTCAAAAATACCAGCGTTGTGGATGTTCAATAAAACGGTGGTCATACCAAAGCCAAGCAGGCCTAGTGGTGCAGGGTTGGCGCTTCTATCCTGTAGCGCATACTCTTGTACTGTCATGTTTAAAAATTTAGGTTTGAGAAATCAATAATAGCATTATTATTAGACAATTAAAAGAGTATTTTAATCAATTAACTCCAATTCTGCCACAGAACCTTTAAAATTAGATTTTCAAAACAAAAATTTGAAATCGAAAAAAATCGGCTTACATTGAGAATCGATTATAGGTTAGTTGAGAATCGAATTTTTTATGCGAAGATTTAGTGCAGATTTAATATATACATTAGAAGGCAATGCCATTCCACACGGTATTATTATTACAGATGACAACGGAAAAATACTGAACGTAACGGAGGAAAAAGTTGCCTTTGATCCAAATATTGAACGTTACAAAGGCGTTATTGTTCCAGGTTTTATCAATGCGCATTGCCATTTGGAGCTTTCGCACTTACACGGAAAAATTGCGCAAAAAACGGGCTTAATCAATTTTATTAAGGAAGTAATTTTTACACGTAACGCATCAGAAAAAGAAATTACGGAAGCCATGTGCCAGCAGGATGAAGCCATGTGGAACGCCGGAATTGTTGCCGTAGGTGATATTTCAAATCAAACCATCTCCGCTGAAATCAAATCAAAAAGCAAAATCCGTTACCATACTTTTATTGAGATGATTGGTTTTGATGCCAATAAAGCAAAAGAAATTTTGGACAATGCCATCGTTAAAAAAAGTGCTTTTGATACGCCAGCTTCTATTACGGTACACGCACCATATTCAGTATCAAAAGAGCTGGTGAAGCTGTTAAAAGATTACAGCAAAGGCATTGAAAATAAAATAAGCTGGCATAGTCAGGAGTGTGATGAAGAAGACGAGCTGTACAAAACCCGGTCGGGCCCATTTTTGCAATTTTATAAAGATTTAAATATCAATGCAGAAACTTTCACCTCACAATCAAAAAGTTCTTTGCAGGCATTTTTACCATTTATGCCCAAAAAGCAAAATATTCTGTTGGTGCACAACACTTATACCTGTTTAAAAGACGTTTACTTTACCAAGCGATTTGAAAAAAATATTTACTGGTGCTTTTGTCCAAATGCAAATCTTTATATAGAAGATCGATTGCCAACGTATGAGTTTTTTAAGCATTCTGAATTTCCGATTACCATTGGTACGGATAGTTTAGCTTCCAACCATACTTTGTCGGTTTTGGATGAGATGAAGGTTTTGCAGAAGAACATTCCGGATTTACCGTTAAACGAACTATTAAAATGGGCATGTATCAATGGCGCAAAGTTTTTGGGTTTTGATGAAGATTTAGGGAGTATTGCCGTAGGTAAAAAACCGGGTTTAAATTTATTAACCGGATTAGAGAACGGCAACATTTGCGATAGCACCGAAGTTAGAAAACTGATATGATCGGATTCAACAAAATTTAAAACCAAGAGACATAAAAATCTAAGTATCTATGCGGTTATAATTCTTATCAACAAAATGAAAGCAATACAAATAACAATTTCGGGACGAGTGCAGGGCGTGTTTTTCAGGGTTTCTACAAAGGCCGTTGCCGACCAATTGGGCATGAAAGGGTTTGTAAAAAACCAAAAAGACGGCACTGTGCTGATTCACGCAGAAGGCGACCCGCTTTTTATGCAAGATTTTATCGACTGGTGCAAATTAGGCCCTGATGATGCCCATGTAGAGAACGCTACAATTGAAGATGTAGAAGTGAAAAACTATCGTAATTTTGAGGTCTTAAAAAAATAATTTGTCAACTATAAAAAAATTCGCTGGACAAACTGCCATTTACGGCGTTAGCACTATTGCATCCCGCATCTTAAACTTTTTTTTAACGCCAGTTTATACCAAAGTTTATCCTACAAAGGTTTACGGTATTTTTACGGAGATGTATAGCTATGCATCTATCTTAAATGCTTTGCTGTCTTTTGGTATGGAAACTACTTTTTTTAGGTACCTCAACAAAAAAGAAGGTCAAAAAGAAGTGATTTACAGTAACACCTTCATGATGGTTGCTTTTGTAAGCGCCCTTTTCTTATTTACTGTCCTGCTGTTTGTTCATCCAATTGCTGTTTGGTTAAAAGATGCAACTACTACACCTTTAGTAGATTATGTGCTTTACGTAAAGCTTTTTAGCCTTATTTTGGTAATTGATGCGCTAAGTGTTGTGCCTTTTGCCAGGCTTCGGGCAGATGGCAAACCAGGCAGGTATTCGGTGCTTAAAATCATCAATATCCTTACGTTTATCTCGTTAAACCTTTTCTTCATTTTTGTAATTCCATTTATCATCAAAAATCAGTTGGTTGGAGCTGGTTTCTTTGCCAGTTGGTATCAACAAAAATGGGTGGGGTACGTTTTTATATCCAATTTAATCGCGAGTATTGCAACTCTTACTCTTTTAATTCCCGAACTTTTAAAGCTTCAGTTTAAACTTGATAAAGCATTAATTGCAGAAATGATGCTTTACAGTTTGCCCATTTTTGTGGCAAATTTGTCATTCATCGTCAATGAAAATTTAGATAAAATTTTCCTTGGGCGTTTATTGCCGGCCGGTATCAGCCAATCGCAAGTGGGTATTTATGGTGCTTGTTGTAAAATCGCTATTTTCTTAAGTATTTTTATTAACGCCTTTAGGCTGGGCGCCGAACCTTTCTTTTTCTCCCACGCAAAAAATGCAAATGCCCGGCAAACTTACGCCACCATTATGAATTATTTTGTACTGGTAATTACCTTAATTTTTGTAGGCTTAGTAGCCAATATTGAAATTTTAAAACATTTTATCAGTAACCAAGCGTATTGGGTAGGTTTGGATGTTGTGCCGGTTTTATTGTTCGGTTATGTGAGTTTAGGTATTTATATGAACCTTTCTATTTGGTACAAATTATCAGATCAAACAAAATACGGTTTATATATTTCTGGCGTCGGCGCAATTTTAACCATTGTTTTAAACCTAATTTTTATTCCATATTATAGCTATATGGCGTCGGCTTGGGTGTCACTTACTGCTTATACCAGCATGATGATTTTGTCTTATGTACTTGGACAAAGAAATTATGCTATTCCATACCATCTCAAACAAAATTTGTTTTACCTAACTTTATCTATCGTGGTAGTTTGGTTATCTTTCGTTTATTTTAAACGAGATTTAATAATTGGAAATATGCTTTTTATCGGCTTTGGCCTGATAATTTTATACCTTGAACGTACTCAATTAAAAAAATTATTCGCCGGTTTGTAGTGCCATCATGATTTGATATCAGAGGAACTTTTAACTGCTTCATCACTATTAAAAAAATATAACGGATGAAAATAAACATCATCAACAAATCAAAACATGAATTGCCCCAGTACGGAACAGAAGCCTCTGCCGGAATGGATTTAAGAGCAGATTTAACCGAGGAAATTACTTTACAGCCTTTGGAAAGGAAACTAGTGGCCACCGGGATTTTTATTGAATTGCCTATTGGTTACGAAGCACAAATTCGCCCCAGAAGTGGTTTGGCCTATAAATCTGGAATTAGCATTGTAAATTCTCCGGGAACAATTGATGCAGATTACCGCGGCGAAATCAAGGTGTTGCTGGTTAATTTATCTAACGAGGTTTTTACCGTTAACGATGGCGACCGTATTGCACAAATGGTAATTGCCAAACATGAAAAAGCCGAATGGCAAGAAGTGGAATTACTTTCTGATACCCAAAGAGGCGCCGGAGGTTACGGACATACAGGCGTAAAATAAACTATGAACTTGCGAAGCACATTTACAGTATTATTGGTTTTGCTTTGCATTGGTTCTTATGCACAACGGAAAAAAGCCATAAACCAACCCTTAATTGTTTTATCGGGCAATAATATAAGTGCCCAGGACAGTATAAAAGTGCTTGATTTATATTATTCTGGCCTGCGTGAAAAAGTGGTGGAGAACCCAACTTTGGCCATAGAAAGCTTTCAGCAAGCGCTAAAAATAGATCCGCTTCATCATCCATCATATTACGAGTTGGGGCAAATCTATTTTAAAAAAGGTGATTTGGCAAATGCCCGTATTTACGCCGAAAAAGCAGTAACCATAAAAACCGATAACGAGTGGTATTGGCTTTTAGTCGCAAATATTTATCAGCAGCAGCAGAATTATAAACTATTGGATTATGCCTTAAACGAGCTAATTAAGCTTTCGCCAGATAAGTTGGATTATAGTTTTGATAAAGCAAATGCCCTTTTTATGTTGGGCAGTTTTGATGAATCTTTAGCACTTTACAATAGCTTGGAAACAAAAGTTGGTCTTACAGACCGTGTGTTGCTGGGTCGTCAAAGAATTTATTTAAAAAAGGGAAACACTAAAAAAGCCATTGCCGATTTACAGCAGCTGATTAAAAACAACCCGTCTGACGTAAGGTATTACCTTTATTTGGGCGATTTTTATTATTCGGATAAAATGCTTGATGAAGCATTGGGCGTTTACCAACAGGCAAAAGAACTGGATGACAGCAATCCGTTTACACGGATGGCAATTGCCCAAATTTTAGAATCGCAGAAAAAAACCGACGAGGCTTTTGAAGAAATAAAAGTAGCTTTTGCGCAACCCAATTTTAGTATTGACCAAGAGGTTAAAATCATTATCAAATATTTTGATGCTTTCCCGGATGCGGGCGCAATTGCCAAAGCAGAGGAATTATCTAAAATTTTAACCATCGCTCATCCAACAGACCCAAAATCTTTTTCGCTTTACGGAGACGTACTTTATCAGAAACAGGATTATGAAGGCGCAAAAAAAGCCTATAAAAGTGCCTTGGCACTCAATAAAAATGTATTTGTAATTTGGGAACAGGTATTGCGTATCGAACTTTTTGGAAATGACACTAAAGCCCTAGTGAAAGATGGAGAGGAAGCTTTAGCACTCTTTCCCAACCAATACAGCCTTTATTTTTATGTTGGAATGGGTTATCTGATGCAAAAGGATTACGGAAAAGCCATCGGCTATTTAAACAATGCTTTGAACTACGATATCGAAAGTAAATCTTTAAAAACACAAATTTATAGCAGCTTGGGCGATGCTTACCAAGGAGAAAAAAGATACAAAGAATCTGTGCAAGCTTATGATCAGGCATTGGCATTAGATCCAAATAATAGTTATACGCTAAATAATTATGCTTACTATTTGTCGTTAAGAAACGAGGACTTGGCAAAAGCCGAAAAGATGTCCATCAAATCCAATCAGTTAGAAAAAAACAAAGCTTCTTTTCAGGATACTTACGCCTGGATACTTTTTAAGCTTAAAAAATACAGCGAAGCTAAAGATTGGATGCAGAAAGCAATTATCAATAATCCAAACAGCGCAGTGCAGTTTGAGCATTTGGGCGATATTTTTTACAAACTGGGCGATGTAGATCAAGCGGTGGAAAACTGGAAAAAATCTTTAGAAATTGACCCCGATAGTTCCTCGGTTAAAAAGAAAATAAATGAGAAAAAGTATTTTGAATAACCTATGTGTTTAGGTCTTTTAACCACATAGGTACATAGGCAAAATTATTTAGATGTTTTGATCAAAAATAAAGTCTATGTTTCTATGTGGTTTTCAAAAAATGTAATGTATTTAGCTAAAGTATATGCTGAATTTTTAATGGTTTAACCACATAGGCAATGGTTACAAAAAAGTATTTAGATGATTTGACGTATGAAATAATCGGCGGTGCAATTGAAGTTCATAAATTTATGGGTAGCGGGTTGTTAGAGAGTGTTTATCATCAATGCTTGAAAGAGGAGCTTTTATATAGGAAAATAAATTTTCTTACAGAGATGAAAGTTCCTGTAGTTTATAAAGGAAAAATGCTTAATGTTGATTTTAGGTGCGATTTATTGGTAGAGCGTACTATAGTTGTGGAGCTTAAATCTGTACAGGAAATAGTGCCAATACATGAAGCGCAGCTTTTGACCTATATGAAACTATTGCAATGTCCAAAAGGCATTTTATTAAATTTTAATTGTTCAAATATTTTTAAAGAAGGACAAAAAACCTTTGTTAACGAATATTTTAGTGTTTTACCTTAAATCTATAAAGCTATGTTTCTATGTGGTTTAAATAAAAGCGGTGTGTACTTCGCCAAAATTTATATATTAATTCTGTGCGTAGCATTTGTATCCTGCAAGAGCAAACAAAAGCTAGTCTCCGCAACGGTTGATCATGCTGCCACAGAGCTTGATGCAAAAGCGAATGCAAATTTTAAAAAGGTTATAGCCCAACAAACAGATTTTAAAACTTTAAGCACCAAAGCCGCAACAGGATTGAGCATTAAAGGGAAATCTTTTGATGTGACTATGAACATCCGAATTAAAAAAGGAGAAGGTATTTGGGTTTCTATCACTTATTTTGCCGGAATTGAAGTTGCAAGAGCTTTAATTACGCCAGACAGTATTAAAGTGATGGACAAAATCAACAACGAATATATTAAAAAGCCGTTCAGTTTTGTGCAAAAGTATAGCAACGAAAAGATAGATTATGCTACTTTAGAAGCTATATTAGTTGGCAATTGTATCCCTTTTACGCTAAATAATAAAAGGGAACTATCACTAGAAAATGAAGGTTTGGTAATTAAAGGGCAAAGCAACCAAATTAGTTATCAGGTAAACTTTAATAGTGATTTAAAGCCGGCATCCACCAGTTTGAAAACTACAGATGATTCAAAAAATTTAACTGTAAATGTGGGCTCTTTTGAAAACATTGGAGGGGCCTTAATTCCCAAACTGCTCAACATCGAGTCTGTTGCGGGCTCTCAATCAATTAAAATGAATATGGAATATAATAAAACGGTTTTAAACGAACCTGTCGATTTTCCGTTTAATGTTTCCAAAAGATTTTCAGTGATTGACTAAATTAAATACCTTTGCCGCAATGAAGTATCTTAAATTCGTCTTATTTTTTCTGTTTTTGTTTTCCGGTGTTCAGCTATTTGCACAAACACGCTCTGAGTTGGAAAGGCGGAAGGCGCAACTGAATAAGGATATTGAGATGATCAATAACACGCTTTCCAAAACCGCATCGGAGAAAAAAGGCACTTTAAAGCAGTTAAACGCACTAAGAGCACAAATTAGGCTTCGCGAAGAAAAAATAAATACCATCAACTCTGAGATAAGGTTATTGGACGGGCAGATTAACGATAATGTTAATCAGGTTCGGTCTTTACAATCGCAGTTGAAGCAGTTAAAATCTGATTATGCAGCCATGATCAGGTTTGCGCAGAAAAACCAGGGATCATATAGTAAGCTCATGTACATTTTTGCGGCAAAAGATTTTAACCAAGCTTATAAACGCTTAAAGTACCTGCAGCAATTTGGGGAATACAGGCAAAAGCAGGCGAAATATATTGAAGATACCCAAAACTCTATAAAGCAAAAAATTGCGGTACTAAATAAAAATAAAAGGGAAAAAGATAATTTGTTAGGTGACCAAGAGAAAGAAAAAAATACGTTAGGAACTGCACAAAGCAAGCAGGCTAAAGTGGTACGCTCGCTAACATCGCAAGAGAAATCTTTGAAGAAAGACCTTGCTAAAAAACAACGAGATGCAAAACAGTTAGAAAGAGCAATTAAACAAGCCATTGATCGTGAAATTGCCTTAGCTAAGAAAAAGGCAGAGGAAGAAGCAAGAGCAGCGGCAGCAAGAGCAAAAGCTGCCGGTAATGCAGCGCCAGTTGCAAAAGCAAATAGCGGATCTATATTAAACTCTACGCCAGAAGCTGCTAAGTTATCAGCAGATTTTGTGAGCAATAGAGGTAGATTGCCTTGGCCGGTTGCAAACGGTGTAGTTACAGAATACATGGGTACCAAAAAAATTGGAAACGTAACGGTAGATGTTTCCGGTTGGACCATTAAAACAAATCCTGGAGCGGCTGTTCGTTCAATTTTTGATGGAAAAGTGACCACGATTATAGATATTGTTGGTGCAACCGTAGTGATTATTCAACACGGTGAGTACTTTACGGCTTATAAAAACTTAGGTTCGGTAAGCGTTTCTAAAGGACAAAAAGTAAGTACAAAACAAACCATTGGTACCGCAGACGGACAAGCGGAGATAGAATTCCACATCTATAAATCAAAAGACGAACAAGATCCTAAATATTGGTTAGCGCCTAATTAAGCTTAAGGCTGATTTGTAAAGTCTAATAATCAATTACACATAAATTGAAAGTTTATAGGGTTTTAGAGCTTGCTTCCCAATTTCCTTTTCGTCATGTTGGACGAAGTGAAACATCTCACAAATAGGTCATTGAGTTCAATGAGCAAACTTGTATGTGAGACTTTCCGTACCTCAAGGTGACGAATGCTTTTTCTTTAATTCGATGTTCTTGTAGGCCGGACCTCAATTTTACTTGGTAAAGTCCTTGGGTTCATATTCAACAAATCGCTTACCAATTGACCAATATCTTCAGGTTGAATTTTCCAGGCATCCTTCTCTTTGTCTGGCGTGTGCTCCGCAAAATGAGTAGCTACAGAACCGGGCATAATGGTACTTACTTTTATATTGTGCTTGCGTAAATCTAACATAATAGCTTGCGAAAAGCCAGTTAGGCCAAATTTACTGGCATTATAGGCCGAACCATTTTCAAAGAAGTTGGTTCCCGCTAAACTTGAAATGGTAATAATATAACCCTTTGATTTTTTTAAAGCATCAACCGCAGCTTTTACGCTATAAAAAACACCCGTTAAATTGGTGTCTATGGTTTCTTTCCATTCTTCAACAGTCAGCTCGTCAATTGCTGCAAAATGTCCAACGCCCGCATTGGCAATCAGAAAATCTAATGAACCAAATTTTTCAATCGTTTTTGCAACTGCTTCTTGCTGAGATTTAAAATCTTTTACATCCGCAGCAATGGCTAGCACATTATCGCCCAATTTTTTTGCGGCTTCATTGGCACTTTCTTGTGTTCTGCTGGTAATGGCAACTTTAACCCCTTGCTTTAGTAAAGCTTCGGCAATTCCATAACCTATTCCTTTTGTGGCGCCAGTAATTAGCGCTACTTTATCCTTTATATTTCGCATAATTTTAATTTTCTAATTTCGTCCAAATATGCTGCCAAGTGCAGATCTATAAAAACATTCCTAAATTAGTGGATGCTTAATTTTCGTTTACAAGTTTTTTATACCACCGCAAAAAGATTAAATTTCACCAAGGCGGCCACGGAACTTTTTATTACCCAACCTGCGGTAACTAAACATATCCACGAACTTGAAAATCATTTTAAATTAAAATTGTTTGACCGAAACGGCAGCAAAATAGCTTTAACTGAGGCTGGAAAATTACTTTTGGCACATACTGAAAAACTCATGGATTTTTATAAAGACCTGGAGTTTGAGATGAATACCTTAACGCACCAACATAAAGGAATTTTAAAGATAGGTGCAAGCTCAACCATTGCACAATATGTTTTACCCGAGATTTTAGCCAAATTTCACCAGCAATTTGTTGATGTTAAAATTCAGCTGACAAGCGGAAACACCGAACAGATTGAACAATCTTTGTTGAATAATGAAATTGATTTAGGATTAATTGAAGGACGCTCTAAAAGTCCTCAAATTAGCTATACACATTTTTTAAATGACGAGCTAGTTTTGGTTTGCAACAGCAATAACTCGCTTTTAAAGAAAAGCAGTATGGGTATAAATGAAATTAAACTTTATCCTTTTTTGTTGCGAGAGCCCGGTTCCGGATCATTAGAAGTAATTGCGCATGCTTTAAAAGAAACAGGTATAAAAATAGCAGATCTGCAAGTTGAAATGCAGTTGGGAAACATAGAAAGTATTAAAGCCTATTTACAAAGTAGTGATTGCCTATCATTTATTTCCATCCACGCTATTTTAAACGAGCTCAAATACAACAAATTAAAAATCATAGATACAGAAAATTTCAGTATCGAGCGGCCGCTTTACTTCATCCAAAAACAGGGTGATGTTGCTCAGTTACCTGAGATTTTTGTCAAATTCGCATATAAGTATAACTTAAAGTAATAACTTATCATTTAATACCATTTAAAAACGGGGCTTAGCTATACCATCTTTGTGCTATTGTTTTACACATCAAACACAGAAGAGATGGAGGCTATGCACACGATAACAGACTTTGTCACCAAAGAAAAGTTGGTTTTTATGATATGCGGATTACTTTGTTTAACGCCTTGGGTTAGCCCGCCTGTGGCGTTGTTAGTTGGAATTATAATTACGCAGTTTTTTGACCATCCTTTTCAAAAACACCGTCACAGGGCATTGAGTTTTTTATTGCAATTTGCAGTGGTAGGCTTAGGTTTTGGGATGAATTTGACGGTTGCGATCCAAAGTGGCAAAGCAGGTTTTGTTTATACTGTTGCTTCAATTTTTGGAACGCTATTTTTAGGATTACTTTTTGGAAAACTACTTAAAACCGAAAAGAAAACTTCTTTTTTAATTGCTGCGGGTACAGCAATTTGTGGCGGAAGCGCAATTGCGGCCTTGGCTCCCGTTTTACGTACAAAAGAAAAGGAAACATCAATTGCCTTGGGCATCATTTTTATTCTTAATGCCGTTGCCTTGTTTGTATTCCCGATAGTAGGGCATTACTTTAACTTATCTCAAACTCAGTTTGGACTGTGGTGTGCAATCGCTATTCATGATACCAGCTCTGTGGTTGGCGCTGCCAATAAGTATGGTGTACAAGCTTTGCAAGTGGCTACTACTGTTAAGTTAATGCGGGCTTTGTGGATTATTCCCATTGCGTTAGCCAGTGCCTTTATCTTTAAAAATCCATCTAAAAAAATAAAAATTCCCTACTTTATTGGCTTATTTATTTTGGCAATGGTAGCAAGCACTTTTATTGAGCCCGTAAAGTTAATTGCGCCATATATTGTAGCCATTTCAAAAGTTGCACTTACCCTAACCTTGTTTTTAATTGGTACAGGTTTGTCAAGAGCGGTATTAAAATCTGTAGGGTTTAAACCTTTGTTGCAAGGCCTGATGCTGTGGATGATTGTTTCTGGAGTTGCGCTATATGCAATTTACAATTTCGCTTAAAGCAAAGACAAATTGGTTACTTAAATTAATTTTATAAATCTGTATCTTGCTGATGAAGCCAGGGGGGGTTCAAAACCAAATTAATATTGTTAAATACCATATTATAATTTTATAGATTTGCCCACTAATATTTAGTGGAATAACCTGGTTAACCATGGAGATTATAAGTACAGAAGAATTTGCTAAAGCTACAAAGTTGAATAAGTTGAGAATGCCTGGTTTGGCATCTCTGCTAATGGCGATAATGAAAATCAACGACATTAATGAAACTTTTAGCAAAGCAGCAAAATATGAGGGTGTTGAGTTTGTTGATGAGATTTTGCGCTTAGTTGGTGTAAAGGTGGAAGTAAGCGAATCTGACTGGAAAAACATTCCGCTGGAAGGTGCTTTCACTGCTATTGCAAACCATCCGTATGGTGGTATTGAAGGCTTAATTTTAATTAAAGTTTTGTGTACGGTAAGGCCGGATGCAAAAGTAATGGCAAACTTTATACTTAAAAAAATCCCAAACCTTAGCGATTTTTTTGTAGCCGTAAACCCGTTTGAAAACATTGAGCATTCATCAAGCATTAGCGGTATAAAAACCACTTTGTCATTATTAAATACGGGTACGCCCATCGGTATTTTTCCGGCGGGAGAAGTTTCAACCTATAAAATCAATCAACAACAAATTACTGATAAAATATGGCATCCGGTGGTGGGTAAACTCATTACTAAAGCAAAAGTTCCTGTTTTACCTATTTATTTCCACGGGAATAACGGTTTATTGTTTAACCTGCTTTCGTTAATTCATCCAACGTTAAGAACCGCGAAATTACCTTCGGAGCTTTTTAATAAAAAAGGGCATACCATAAAAGTTAGAATAGGTAAGCCAATTGCTTTTACTGATATTCCGGCTAATGACAACAACACGGATATGCTTGCCTTTTTAAGGGCAAAAACGTATGCCTTGGGCGCTGGTTTAGAGAACGAACGTAAAATCTTTAGTCCTAGGAATCTT
>NZ_CAMLIG010000025.1 GCF_946480185.1 uncultured Pedobacter sp.
TCTGACAATGGCAGGCCGGCCCTGAAAGACATAAAACCGTTATCTCTGGATGCATAATTAAATTCTACATCCCTCATAGTTTTTGCCAAATTACCAAAAAGGAAAGGAGTGGCTACCTCGTAGTTCCAGACGTGGGTACAGGAACCTTTACAAGAACCGAATTCATCCATAACACCTTCCCATGCTATCATGTGTCCGTCTTTTATCCGAAACACAGTTTGAGAACGGAGCGTACTGAGGTTAAAAAGTGCCGCTTCTTTTACAACTAAGGGTAAGGAAGAATTGATAAAGGCATTTAAAAAGAGCTTTGTCTTTTGCTTTAAAGCAGGAATTTGTGGGATAACTTTTTCTGCCACATCCCAAGCATTTTCATACTTAGTGCTATAATAATTCCCTACAACGGTTTTTGACCATGCAAATCTGTTGGGGAAATTCCAAGTGATATAAAACTGAAAGGTTTCAGTACTGTTAGGAGCTATCTCTTTTTTAACCGCCAAAGATGCCATGGGGTCATTGTCATTTAATTTGATTTTGTCGGTCAGTTCGCCATCTACGCTAAAATCGTCCCAAAAATCCAGTGTGGAAAGCCCTACCCAGCCGTCAGCCACAGAAGACCTACGGTAGCTTACTCCAGATTTTTCATCGGTTAGCAAACCAATTGTGCCAAAAGCAGGATCAGCTTTATTTACGCTATCAGAGTACATGTAAATACCGCTAAACTTCCCATTGTCTTTAAAAATATTTTGGTTTTGTTTTGCCCCATCGTGGATAAAGTCTCCTTTCCAATCACGATGATAATTGCTGCCATCTTTTCCCACAAAATTGCGCATGGAACCACAAACAGAAACTATCATTGGCTTTGATGTTAAGTTTGTAACCTGGTAAGTGAGTACAGCAATTGGAAGTCCGCTTGCATCTGCATCTCCTGGAACTAAAGGATTAAACCCGATAATTTTAACTTTTAGAGGTAAACCGGGATCTGATAAGTTGACCATCCCCACGGGATACGAGGCATCAAAACTCGCATTTGCGAATCTTGGGAAACCATGCTGGTTAACGGGCCGACCTTCGTAATGCTGATATTCCGTATCATCAACCGGGCCAATGAGCGCTCTTGTGACAGGCTTTTCACCGGCAGACTGCATAAAAACAGCAAAGAAGGGAGCGTTGTTACCGGTAGTTACAGTGCTGTAGCCAATTCCGGGCTTATTCATTATCTCCCAGTCACGCAGCTCTCCACGCCCGCCCAAAGAAACTGTTCCGGTGCCTATACCGCCCAAGGGAAGCGCAATATTCAGCAGATAGTTCTGATCGTAATGCTTTAAAATAGGCCAGTTGTTCTTATCTTGGGCTCTAAGCGGATTGATATCTAGGACCGCAAGAAAACTTAGATTAAGAAGAAAAAGCGGTCTGAAATTTAGTTTCATGGTGCTTATTGAATTTTGGAAGTGTTGGGATTTCTGGGTTTTTGCTGCGCAGCGATGTCTTTTAACAGTTCGTCTAGCTCCGCTACTTTCTCCGGGTATTGGGATACAAGATTAGTGCTTTCGCCGATGTCTTTTTTAATGTTATAAACCTGCGGAAGCTTACTGTTGCCGGTTGCCATGTCCTTGTCCCTCATTACAGCGAGCCCGGTTGAAGGTGCGATATATTTCCAGTCACCTTTGATGGTACTCAAATGAAGTAACAATTTGATTTGAATCATTATTAAAGTTCTTAACTAACGGATGTATAATTTAATTTTAATGTCCGCCTTCAGCTTCTATTTTATTCACATCAAAACCTTGTTTTTTTAATGCTATTGATACTTTCCAAGCAAAGAAAAGTAAATAAGCAAAGCATATTACCGGAATGATGTAAGAAAAATGTATTCCGCTACTATCTGCCAATATACCTTGTACAGGTGGGATAATTGCTCCACCTAAAATCATCATGATTAAAAAAGAAGACCCTTGACTGGTGTATTTTCCTAAACCCGTAATGGCTAAAGAAAAAATACAAGGCCACATAATAGAGCAACACAACCCTCCGCTGATGAATGCATAAGTAGCGATTTTACCGGTGCTCAATAAGCCAATAATCATGGCGATAATGCCTGAAGTAGAGAAGACGGCTAATGTTTTAGCTGGTTTTTCTTGACTGTAAAAGAATGCTGCAATTAAAACTAACACGCAAACTGCATAAATGTATATTTGGCTGAGATCTGTGCCGGTTACATGATTAAAGAATAAGATTACTCCAAATGCGATGAAAGGAACAACAATGGTTAAGATTTGCTTAGAAGTTTTGTTTAGTTTAAAAGCACTAACAGCGCCAGTCCAACGACCAATCATTAAACTACCCCAGTAAAGTGAAATAAATGGAGAAATGGTTGCCTCATCGTACCCACCAAATTCTGGAAGTTTTAATAAAGCCCCCATGTTACTTTGTATACTTACCTCTACCCCTACATAGGTGAAAATAGCTAACATCCCTAGAATTAATTGAGGATATTTCATAGCTCCCCAGCCTTCTGGATTTTTCTGCGCTGATGAGGAACTGATTACTAAAGTAAGAACAATGATTGCCAAGGCAGCATAAACAAAAATAGGCTTTGGAGTACTGGTTAACTCGGCTAAAAAATCAGAAAGTAAGATAAGCAAGAAAGCCACAAACATGACAAATAAAGGAAGATTTGTTTTTTTACTGGCCTCTATCTGCTCATCGCTGGTCACTTTAGGCAATTTTGATATTGAAAAGAAAATGGCCACCGCGATAAATAATCCAGCTAAAATGTAATATAAATTATTGATAGCACCTATCTCTACTGTTTTAGGAGTTGCGTTAGCTGCACTTCCAAAAAGAACCAAGCTCACAATGATAGGTCCTAAAATAGAACCAAAGTTGTTTACTCCGCCTGCCAAGTTTAATCTATCTGCACCGGTTTCTGGTGTACCCAACGCTACTGCAAACGGGTTTGCTGCGGTTTGTTGTAAAGAAAATCCGATAGCGATAACGAAAAATGCTGTAAGTATAAATACAAATGAACCTGAATTTACAGCAGGAATCATCAATAACGCTCCAGCTGCTGAAATCACCAAACCGTAAATAATTCCGTTTTTGAAGCCGATTTTATTCAATAAATCAACTTTTAAGATTTGAGATAAATAGTATAAAATCAAAGAGCCAATAAAATAACCTCCGTAAAAAGTAAAGTCAATTAACTGCGATTCGAATTGGGTTAAACTAAAATGGGTTTTACAAAATGGAATAAAAATACCGTTTGATGCTGCTACAAAACCCCAGAAAAAAAATACTGTAATAAGAGTATATAAAGCTGAATTGTAATTCTTTTGTTCGCTCATGCTTGTTGTTTGTAGTTTATAATTGGTTATTTATAGGGTGCTTTATCCCCAGCTATCTGCTCTAAACGTTACAGCTGATAAAGTGTTTCTATTTTGCAAAATTGTAATACAAGCATCTAAAATGCATACCTAACCGCAATCGAATTTTTCATCTGCATCCATGGTTAAAGCAATAACTGTATTTTTCACCTTCTCTGAATTTTAGTTAAAAGAAAAGATATTGGGTCCATTCTTGATAAACATAGGGAACCATAGCTATGATGTTATTTTAATTTTTTTCCAGCGTTTTTTAAAATTTGATCGAAATAAGTCATTGCATACCCCATGGTTCCGTCTGGTTTAATCAACCAAAGACCTTTTAAATCTGCTTCATTTCTTGTGAACTGTGGTTGATTAATTTTTATGTCTGTAGCATTCTCATTGCAGTAAAGTTCCCATTGCACCATATACTTGACATTTTGGGCTAAACATACTGCTAAATAATTATCCCATGATTCTTTAACCTCTTGAGGTTTTCTTTTAGTTAACATTTCGGGGATACCAATTTCTCCTAAAAATACGATTGGTTGCTTAACGTAAGCTGTAGGCTTCATCTGTTCTTTTAAAAATGATATGCCTTTGTATAATTTCAGGCCGGTTTTATCAGGGCTTGTTGCGTCATAAGCAGACCAAGCAACCATATCTGTTTCAACAAAAGGCAATACATGTGTAGCTATACTTGGCACACCGTCCATTGCTTCCAAAACTCTATTAGCTTCTATAGCATGATAAACTTTACACTTCGTGTTTTTTACCTCCGAACGAGCTCTGTTAACTCCATCTTGCCTTGCTTTAAAAGTTTTTTGCAAACTCGTTATTCTTTGTTCAAAATTTGCCGGCAGATTATCTTTATCCCATAGCACTTTCTTTGAAACACCACCTCTAAGAATCCAGTCACCTTCCCAATTTTGAAGTACAAAAGTTACTGCTCTGCCTTTATATTTTTGAAGCAAGTATTTGGTTAACTCATAATACGCTTGTTCTTCAGCTTTTAGTTCATCATATTTTGCATTGAGGATATTTTTAACGCCATACCCTTTTGTACTTAAAATAAAAGTAGAGAATGGCAGGTCAAATGCTTGTTGATAATATGGATGCTTCGCCAAATCAACTAAACTAAACTGTTCAGGTAAATTCCAATTAGAATGGTATTGATAACCTTTAGGATCCTTATAAAACCATAGCTTACAAACACCAAAACCCAAACTATCTAATTTTTTTGCGCCTTCTACCAAAAAAGGTTTTGTAGTAAAAAAGTATTTACCCCCAACATGAGAGGCGCCCATTCTATCTTTAATATCAGCGGGTATTACTGCTCCATTAAAAGGTTTATTTTTCTCAATAATTTTTAAAATAGCTACATCATTTAGCGGCTCATTGGTTTGTGCAAAAGCATTGTAACCCAAAAAACAGCAGAATAGAACTAATATTTTTCTTGTAAAACCTGTCATTTTAATTATTTGAAGCAATTTTAGTATTTTCTATGTTTTTGATATTGTAGCCGTCCACTGCAATTTCAACAGTTTTATTTTGATTTGGATACTCCACTTTAATTTTACGACTCTCGCCAGGTAATAAAGTAAAATAGCCATCAGAGAAATAAGCTGGTAAAATAATTTCTTTAGTTGAACAATCTTTAAGATTTAATTTCACAGCAACTGCTGGAACTGATGATTTATTAGTGATTGTGAAATAGGTTTGTACAGATTCTGCCTTCTTAGTTGCAGTTACTTTAATATTTAAATCTGGATTAGTTAAATCATTAAAAGCTAAGAAATTACCTGCTTTTTTGTTGTTTTTCCAGTAATCGTTATCAGAAATAACGTTACCGTTTTTATCCTTTAAAATCAACCTAACTAAATAATTATCTGGTAAAGTAGCTGGTAGAGTAGCTTTAAAAGCTTTATTTAACTGATTGCTTAAAATATCTAGACTTGTTTTTTGTGTATGAATTAATTTTCCTTTTAAATCATAAACATTTAAAGTGACCACTGCATCTTTCAAAGTTCTTAAGGCAGTATTTACCGCCACAACCTGATTATCGTTTAAATTCAATTGCACATGGATGGGTTCACAAGCTTTTTTAGAGGCGAAGTAAGACCCAAAAGTTTCATAATCCCATGAATAAACTTGCCAAATTGTACTTGGCCATGCTGGATGAGTCATCCATAATAATAAACCGCTGGTATTATTCCATAATTTACTATTCCATGCTTCAAACATTGCTCTGTGGCTGTCATAGTTAACCATTTGTGCCTTTTTACAAAAATCTTCTAAACTTGAAGCAGGTCCATAAAGTGAGTCAATAGTACGAATATAAGGCTTTTGTCCAAAATGTAAATCATGATAATACCAAGAATCACTAATAGGCCAAACATCTTCTTTTGCCATCATTTTGCGCATAGAGGACGCTGTTGGGACAGATGGAGTACCTAATTCGGTACTAAAACCATCAGCAAGTTTATTATAATAGATCATCGGATTTTTTTGATAATCCCACGGACCACTGGTTCTCAAATTCAATGATCTTGAGTTCCCTTGATACAAACGAGTACCATCTTCCTTAGCAATTAATGTAGCTAATGCTATGTCTAAATCTTTAGGTGCGTAACCTTCGTTTCTTGGGCACCAAACAGCAATTGAAGGATGATTTCTATATCGCTTAACTACATCTGTAGCATTTTCCATAAATAAATTCTCGTCTTCTACATCCAAATTATAGCCTAGAGTAGAAATCCAGAAATCATTCCATACTAACATTCCATACTCATCACACAAATCGAAGAATACTTCTTCTGTACTTTCTCCTGTCCAATTTCTAATCATGTTAAAATTAGCGTCCTTATGTAATTTAAAATAGGGTTCCAATTGCGCTCTAGACACTCTTTTCATGGCGTCATCCATACCCCAGTTTCCTCCTTTACAATAAATCTTTTGTCCGTTAACCTTGATCACAAGGTAAGGTGCTGTACCCGTTTCTGAACTTGGTTGTAAAAGATTTGGATCTACATTGGGTAATAGAGAAGGAATAGATACTTGTTTGGTCAACTCTCTTCTATTGGCATTGTCAAAAATTGCTTCTCCAGGTTTTAGCGCAGTAATAGGATTGAATTCTACTCTTTTTGCTTTTTCTGCTGGTAAATCAACCGTCATATCATAAGATAGCTCTCTCACTCCAAAACGAATCAATTTTTCATCAGAAATTTTTCCATTAAGTGTAACTGTTAAGTTCAATTTGTACAACTCTTGTTTACCATAACCATTAGGCCACCACAAACGAGGGTTCTTCATTTTTAATTGAGGAAATTCATCAGGTGTAAAAGAAACTACTTTACGTTCATCAGCTTTTAGTTCAACCTGCTTTGAAAAATTTATATCTCCTATTTTACCACTCACTAAAACTGTTTGATTTGTTTCAGACTGATTAGAAATTTCAGTACTGATAAAAATATTAGCCTTTGAAGTATCAGGAAGCGGTAAATCTGTTACCACATGAGGGTTTAAAATAGTAATATCATCTACTAATTTAAGCCTTACGTCTTGCCAAATTCCAATATTCCTATCTCTTATACCTGGCATCCAATCCCAACCTTCTGATGCAATAAAAGTTGGACCATCTAGCGTTAAAAGACCGCCATTTGGACCACGGCCGGCTGTAGGTGATTCTTCATGAGGGATACCTGGATTTTGAGGAGGGATAATTCTTACCGCTATCGCGTTTTCTTCATCACTATTTAAATATTTAGTAATATCATAACTGCCTCTTTGAAAAGCGCCATTTATTTTTCCTAATAATTTACCATTTATCCAAATATCAGCTTGATAGTTAATCCCATTAAAAACTAACCATAGATTCTTTTTTTTACTTAAATCAGGAGTTTTAAAAGTTGTTCTGTACCACCATTTTTGCCTTGAAAGATTTTCTGGGATAGCTAAATTATTTAAACCAAAATAGGGGTCCGGGTAAATACCCTCATCTACTAAAGTGGTTAAGACGGTTCCAGGTACGGTAGCATTATACCATTTTAGCGTATTTAAGTCCGGATTAGAAACATATTCACCAGAACCATTAATTTCAGAAGCTTGTATCATCTCCCAACCACCCGATATTTCATATTCGTTATTGTTTAATGGTTTTAAAACTGTAACAGCGTTTACTTTCTCTTTCTTTTGAGGAAAAATAACTGCTACATTTGATTTAGGTAAAGTTGCTGGATCTTGCGGTTGAGCTAAACCATAATTTAATTTTTCTTGCGCTACAGCACATGAAAAAGCAAAAATTAGACAACTAGAAACGGCTGTCTTTTTAAATTTATAAAAGCTGTTTTTAAACATCGTATCGTAAAAGATATATTCAAAAAATTAATAGAGACGCTATTTAAATCTCATGAACAACATCAATAGGGCTTCAATTTTCAGGTTATTTATTCTAGAACAACTATTGATTGATTTCACAAAAAAGGTCGTTCTTTTAAATTAGAACGGCCTTTTATTTTAAATACCATTCTAATGGTGTTGTACATTTTTTTCTGATTCTTCTCTCATCAGATATGATGGAAACTGAGCCGCCGGTGAGCCGTATTCGTATCTTAAAATACTTTGTCCTCCTTTATCAGGATTTAGCGGAATATACATACCTCCTGTTTCTGCTAATTGCTTAAACATCTCGGTATTCATCTCTTTCACAATTGATTTATATTTAGTATCTCTAATCAGATTTTTAGTCTCTAAGGGATCATCAATTAAGTCATATAGCTCATCTGTATCCCAAATTCCTGTATAGTGAATATATTTATATCGATCACCCCTTAGCGCATGCATTGTAGGTGTTTGCGGATAATTGCGTTCCCAGTAATATTCGTATAATAATCCTGTTCTCCAAGGCTGATCCTCTCCTTTTAAGAAAGGTAAAAAGCTTTTACCATCCATATAGCTAGGAGCTTTTAAACCGGCTGCATCTAAGAAAGTAGGCGCAACATCTATATTTGCTACTACCTGTTTAACAACTGTACCCGGTTTAATTATTTCTGGACAATAAGCCAACATGGGGACACGCATAGAAGCCTCATAAGCAGTACGCTTATCGATAATTCCATGTTCACCAAACTGAAACCCATTGTCTCCCATGTAAATAATTAAGGTGGACTCTAGTAAATTATGTTTCTTTAAATAATCTAAGATTCTACCAACAGACGCATCAACACTATAAAGAGTTTCGGCATATCTTTTATAATATTCTCCAATATTTAAGCTGCTATGGTAAGGGAATTCTATTCCATGCCACGAATTACGTTGATTTTGTAACCACATTGGCGCTCCTTGATGTGTACCAACATTCATGTTAAGTGGTGGGTTAAATGCCAAATCACCCGACATTCCTTTGTATTTATCTTCTGGGATAAAATCTGCATGCACACCTTTATGTGCCAAATAAAGCATGAAAGGTTTTTTAGTATCTCTTGTCTCTAAGAACTGTAAGGCGTAATCAGTTAGTTCTGTTGTAATGTATCCTTTTTGCTCAACGTGTTTACCGTTTACATTTAAACCATTTTTTTCAGGCAAATAAGACCCCTGTCCTTTAAAAGATACCCAATAATCAAAACCTCTTTGTGGATCATCATGTTCTCCGCCCATGTGCCATTTACCTACCATTGCTGTTTGATAACCTATCTTTTGCAAATACTGAGGATAAAAAATGATGTCTTTAGACACTGGATTGTTATTATCCACTACTTTGTGTTTGTGTGCGTAAATACCAGTTAAAATTGAAGCTCTAGATGGGGAACATAATGAGGTGGTAACAAATGCATTAGGCAAATAAGCTCCATTTTTAGCTAGAAAATCAAGATTAGGAGTTTTGATAAATGGTTGTGATTTTAAAAATCCTAAAGCATCAAAGCGATGGTCATCAGTTAAAATAAAAATGATGTTTCTCGGCTTTATGCCAGAGTTTTTTATCAATTTTAAAGAGCCGTCTTTCTGTTGCACAGCAGCCGATTGCGCATTTACCATTTTGCACTGCGCAATTAGTAATGCAATGTAAAGTAGTTTGATGTTTAAGTGTTTCATAATTTTTATTTAACAAAAGTTTCTATCCTTTGATAATTAAATGAATAGGACGATTAAATAATAAGTACTATTTTAATTTATAATTGGCTTTAAAAAAACAAAGACTAAATGTTCTATTGATTTTTGATTCTTGAACTCTTTATTCAATGACGTAATAGATGCAATTTTACATTTATCCTAAATTGAGTTTGTGTACTATAGTATCAAAATAATATATACAGTACTAAACTTTAGGCTTCTTGATTCAAAAAGACCTAAGACTGTTTGTGATTGAGATAGAAGACCTACCCACTTAGGAAGGAACTCATTTTACCTCCTAGTGTCAGATAGAAATTGGTGAGTGGCTTTAGCAAACTATCAATCATTTAGATAATTAATTATACTTAATTTATAAAAAACTCATCACTGTTTATAGGATGAGGATTTTTCTTGGAAAAGCAAATTCATTTATATTAAGTCTTAAAAAAACTTGACAAAAACAACTAAAGTGTGGATAATACCTCGATTGCCTTAGTTCTAAACTGTTCTGAAGTTGGATAAGCATTATTCTTTAGTTTTTCTTGCTTGAGATAATCATTCATTTTTTCATAAAAACTCTGATGCAAATAGTACAACTTTGTTTTCACTCCTTGTTCATTGATCAACGACATCTGTTTGGAGGCTTTGGTAACATCATCATATTCATTATTATACATTTGCCAGTGTAATGCAAATGGTATATTTAGCTCAAGTGCTATTTTCATTATTTCTTTGCTTTTATCGAATTGTTGTTGTAAAGTCGCAGGTTGTGAGGCGTCTGCTTGATAACCGTATTCTCCTATAAAAACTCTTCTAGAAAATGGAAGTGAAGGCTTAGGCTTGAGCTTTGATTCCAAATAATTAAAAGCTGCTGTTAAGTCGCTCTTTTTAATATTATAGGTGTTACCCTGTAGAGATTCATAACTAGAATATGAAATTAAATCTACATTTACATTAGGTATTACAGATTGTGCAACACAGGGTTGGCCATTCATACCTTTCTTGACTAGATTAGCCTCTATATAATGATACATGTAAACATTTTTAGATGTAGATGCCGCCTTAGCATCATCAATGGCTTTTTGTCTTATTTGAAACCACTTGGTCATATTATTCAAAATAGTTGCAGATGGCGTTGCAGTAGCATCATAATTAGCGTTCAATAACCAATCTCCCTCCCAATTGCCTATTAGAAATGTTTTTCCTGAATTGTTATATCTATTGAGAAGATAGGTGGCAAAATTGTACATCTCATCATATAAAACTTTCTCATCTGTTGCGCTAATATTGCTCTTCCAGTCAACATTTGTTAAAGTATGAACCCAAAGGAAGATATATTTGAAATCCAGGTCACATGCTATTTTGTAGGGTGCATTATTTGAAAAAAGATCCAATGTAGTTTTACTGGGAATTGCCTCATTAATTCCATAAATTTTTGTAGAGTTTTTAGCCAGAGAAATTTTAAGAATGTTGGATCCCATTTCTCTCACTTTTTGTGCTTGTTCAATTAGACTATTACTATTTGTAAATTGGTAGCTACCCGATATAGCATGTGTACCTAGAACAAAATTATAAGGCTCACGTTCAACGAATAAGTCCTTAAGAACTAATGGTTTTTTTTCCTCAGTAGCTATCTTCTTACATGAAAATAATACCGTTGTTAAGAATAACAGGAGTATTACAAATTTTAAAAGCTTATTAAAATGACTTGTTCGTTTCATTAAGTTTAATTTAGGTTAATAATCAGGCTTTTTTGAAAGTTACATAATAGTTATCTCAAGAACTTTTGATTAATGATTTCACTTTCTGTAGTATATCTTAAAAAATGTATCCCGTTTTGAAGTGTTAGTGATAAGGAAAAAGTATTGTAGCCTTTATTTACGTCAACCGAGGTTTTAGATAATTTTCTTCCTGAAATATCAAAAAGTTGTAATATGCCTTTTGTTTTATTTGGTGAAGAAAGCGTGATTTTTACCTCTGATGCAGCTGCATAAACAGCTAGTTGCGAAGCTGCAATTTTTGAATCTACTGAGATCACTTTTGATTCGAATGTTTTACCATCAAAATCATGTTGTACCAATTTGTAATAATTTGTGCCGGCAAATGGGTTTTCATCTGTAAAAGAATAATCTTTAGCAACTTTTGAAGTTCCTGCTCCATCAATTTTACCTATTGAAGTAAAAGATTTCCCATCAGCAGAATGCTGAATATCAAAATAATCATTGTTTTCTTCGGAAGCTGTATTCCAACTTAAGAGTACACTTTTATCAACAGTTTTTCCTGTGAAAGTGGTTAATGTGATAGGTAAAGTAGATGGTAATGATGTTACAGATATATTATCAGTGTCAAATGTTGCAGCTAATGTATTGGCAGGCAAATCAAATTTGAATTTTGATAAGGTATCTCCAGTATTTAAAGCGTTTAAATCATTTGCTTCTAATGTAGTGCCAACCCAAATATCATAAGTGTCATTAGCAACTGTTGCAGTTGAACCGTCAGGTGCAATATAAGATTTTGTGGCTCCAGAATTGTTTGCAATCAAAGTAATGGTTTGAGTACCACTATAAAGAGTGCCTGATGAGCCAGCAATAAACCAACTACCAACTGTTGTTGAAGAGTGTGTTATAGTTACTTTACTGTGATAATTTGCTACAGCAGCATCATTTGTAATTGAACTTCCAACCAAAAAATGAAAGTTAGGTGTTCCACTAGTAGATATAGTTGTAATATTTGAAACTGTATAGTCAAATTTATATTGAACTAAATCTAAATTGGAACCACTGCCTATTGCTGTACTACGAATAGCGTAAAAAGTATTTGCACCACCATTAAAAGCTCCTGTTTTAACCAGTCTCAATGCATTATTGTTTATTGATATAGCTGCATTAGCACTGCCACTAACAATATTATCAAATTGGTTAGTAGTAGGGGATGATGTATTGTAATAATCAGTTAATACTGCACTACTATTAAAATTTTGACTAAATAATTGTGCATTTGCTTTGATCCCGAATTGGATTAAAAGTGCTGAAATAAGTAAAATTTTTTTCATTTTTTTCGGATTAATTGGTTTGGTCTATTAAAAGAAGTGTTTTTAATGACTACAATTTTACGTTTATCCAAAAATGATTTTGTGTACTATAGTATCAAAGTATTGTATATCAGTCCTAAACTATATTTTAAGATTAATTAAGCATTAAATCTCTAAATATTTAGGTTGTCAAATGATAAGAAACTGTAAGCCTAATTTAATTTCCAGATGAAGAACTAGCTTAGTTTACAAATAATAAAATTGAGATGCTGAAAATGAGCATTTTAATTAAATGGCCTATTTATCCTTTTAATTAAGAAACTAGAAAAAATAAAATCAGAATTCGGTTGCTCAGAATAATTTGAACGACAAACTGATTATTTAAAGTGATATTATAAACTTTTAATCGAGTGGTAACCTATGATTTGATCTGTATTCTGCTGGCGAACAATTGTACTTCTTTTTGAATTCTCTGTAAAAATAAGATTGATTGCTAAAGCCTGTTTTATAAAATATTTCTGAAACTGTAAGTTCAGAATTTTTTAATAATGAGGTTGCTTGTTGTAAACGAATACTTTTAATTAATTCTCCTGGTGTCATGTTAGACAAAGCTTTGAGTTTTCTGTAGAAATTAGCCTTGCTCATCCCTAACTTTTCTTCTAGATAAACAGCATCTAAACTTTCGTCATCCATTTTTTGCTCTATCAAAGCAATGGTTCGCTCTAAAAATTCTTTATCATTATCTTTCATTCCCACATCAGGAATTTTTATTGGAGATTGATCTTTATTAAATAGATCGTGTAATCTTTGTTGATATTGCAGCAGTTTTCTAACCCTTAACAATAAATTTTCCGTATGAAATGGTTTCGGGATGTACGCATCAGCGCCAGCTTCATAACCTTCATTTTTCTGTTCAATTGTTCCTCTGGCAGATAAAATAATAAAAGGAATATGACAGGTTTCTGGTGTGTTTTTAATGATGTTACAAACCTCCAAACCGCTCATATCAGGCATCATGATATCACTGATGATTAAATTAGGAATGATTTTCCGTACAATGTCTAATGCTTTTTTACCATTTTCGGCCTCATAAACATTGTAGGTATCCTTTAAAATATCCTTTAATAAGTACCTAATTGAAGGCTCATCTTCAACAATTAAAATACTTTTCTTCTCTTGATTTTCAACACTAGTTAAAACCGCTTGCTTATTGTTTTTTAAGATGGTTTGTTCTTCGGTGCTATCTTGCTCAATAGCCATAGAAGTTAATAAGTATGACGGTTTATCTAATTTATCTATACTGTCTTTTAATTTCTCCTCCTCTGCCGGGATGTAATTAAGCGGTAATTGTACCGTAAAAGAAATCCAGTTATTTTCTGATGAAACAGTAATATTTCCTTTTAAAAGGTTAACCAATTCTCTGGTAAACGCTAAACCGATGCCTGTGCTTATTTTGCCTTGTTGTGTATCATCTACCACAAAAAACCGATCAAATAAATTAGCTAGCTCCTCTTTAGATAAATTGTATCCAGAGTTGGCTACCTTAATTTCTAATTGCTGATTTTCGGCGTTTTTAACTACCGAAAATTGGATAGTATTACCAGCATGAGTATGTTTAAATGCATTTGAAAGTAAATTAAAGATGATTTTCTCTAGTTTATCTTTATCTATCCAAATTTCTATATGGGGTTCGATATTAGCACTATAATTAAACTTACTTTGATCATTCACATGTAAAAAGAGCTCAGAAATATTAGTTAAAAGCTTGCTGATATTCACAAAACTATAATGATTTTTAAGATGTCCTGTTTCAGCTTTTCTAAACTCTAAAAGCTGATAGACCAAATAATTTAATCGGGAAGCCTGCTGATTAACAATAGAAAGGAAATGGTTATATCCTTGTTTAGTATCTGTTTTAGATTTTAAGAAATAACGTTCTAAAGAACCTAAAATTAGTGTCAATGGAGTTTGTAATTCGTGAGCAATATTGGTAAAGAAATTGAGTTGCTCTTGATGAACTTCTTCATCTTTCTCTCTCATCAAATGCTCCATTGAAAGCTCATATTGCATTTTAACCTTATTTCTTCTGTAGATGTAGAAAATATAAAGACCAGATGCAAAGATGATGGAGTACCCCAAAAAAGCTATCCAAGTAAGCCAGAAATACTGCTTAATTTGAAGCTTAAAAGCTACAACCTCATTTGTCCAAACGCCACTTCCGTTTGACCACTTTACTTTTAAAGTATAATTACCTGGTGTAATATTACTATATGTGATTTTGTTGTTTTCGCTTAAATAATGCCATACTTTATCATTTCCTTCTAAAAAATAAGCGTATTGACATTTTTCAGAACTTGCAAAATCTATGGCCTTAATTCTTAGTTCGAAAAAGTTATCTCCAGGAGCTAAAACATATTCTTTTACTCTAGCATTACTCTTTGCATTTAAAATACTAAACTGTAATTCTTCCTCAGACAATCCTGCCATTTGAATTTCACTAAGTAGCAAATTAGGTTGATAATTATTGGTTTTTATATTCTTTGGAAGAAAATAATTGAATCCATAAATACCCCCAAAAAACAGGTATCCATCTTTGTTTTTCCAGACTGCATTATCACTAAATTCATTACTCTGTAAACCGTCCGACTCTTTAAATCTCACAATATTTAAAGACTTAGGATCAATTTTAACTAGGCCTTTATTAGTACTTGCCCAGATAAAACCTTCATTATCTTGCGTAATGGTATGCACCGTATTATTAGGTAAACCATTTTCATTGGTAATTTTCTTAAATACAGGGCGTTCGGTATTTAAATCTTTTTCTTCTATGTAATTTAATCCATAGCTGGTTCCAATCCAAAGTTTGTTATTTTTATCCTTGTAGAGCGCTAATACATCATTATTTGAAAGGCTATTCTTATAGGAAAAAGCGTTAATGGTTCTAAAAGTTTTTGTTTTCTTATTAAAAATACTCAACCCTCCATATCGGCAACCTACATAAAGCTGATCATTATTTCCATTTTCTAAGGTATAAATCACATTATTACCAGGGCCAAATCTATTACCTGTGTAAGGATATTTTCTTAGATATTGAATGTTGGGTTCTCCTAATTTATTCCTTTCTAATTTTAAGTGAATTAAACCATAAGTTTCTAATCCTAACCAAACAGAAGTATCCCGGTCTATCAGAATACTATGAACAGAATTAAAAGGAGCATATTTATGATTCCCTAGTACTTTATCCCAGGTGTACCATTTTTTCTGTTGCAAATCATAAAGCGTAACACCTAAAGCATCCGACCCAACGTAAACAAAATCATCTTTGCTTTTTTGGATAGAATAAACGCAATTATCTAATAAATCTGAGACCGAACGAAAAATCTTTATGTTTCCGCTAGAAGCATTTGGTTTACCAAGATTACTGATTGTGATGATACCATTCCCTTTGGTTCCAATCCATAATTGATTATCCACTTCATTAAAAGCTCTAATGGGAATATTTATTTTCTCACCACCAGGTAGTTGTTTTACTAATCCAAAGTGATTTTGCTTTTCAGCTATTTTTACCACTCCGTTTCCATCAGTACCTATCCAAAGAATGTTTTGACTGCCCACTAATAAAGAAGTGACTCTTACGCTTCTAAGTGGTTCTAATTCTTGAGATAAATTATCAACAGGCTTAAAGTCAGCATTGTATTCGTCCAATCCACTTGAAGACCAGGCTAATATGTAACTGTCTTTAAAAGCAGTGATGGCTTTTATAGGATGTGGCAAAACAGCTACTTGTTTGAAATTTAGCTGATGATTTATTTTAAAAAGATGTTTATCAGAAGTGGTAAAAAAGATGTTTTGTTTAACGCAGAAAACATCAACTATATTTGTAGGTAGATTTAGATTATTGATTTTAGTAAACTTCTCCTTCCGCTTTTGATAAACTTGTAACCCTCCACCTTGAGTAACAATCCATAATCTATTAGCATAATCAACTGTAATTTTAGATATTTTACCCTGCTTAAATTCTGGAAGATTACATTTTTTAAAGGTTTGGGTTTGGGCATCAAAATAATTTACAGCTAAATCTGATTTGGCAGTACCATAAATTGTTCCGTCTAAATCCTTTGTTAAAAGAAAACCTTTATTTACAACTTTATCATTTACATCTTTACTGTAAAAAAAATTCTTGAAGTGTCCTGTTGATTTATCGTATCTAGAAATTCCTTCAATTGTAGCAATCCAAATATTCTTATGCTTATCTTCTTTTATTTGATAAATGATATTGCTTCCGATACTTCCTGATGCGCTACCTTGGCTGTAATTAAAAACATGGACTGAGGATCCATCATACATATTTAAACCGTCCCATGTTCCAAACCACATTAAGTTGTCTGTATCTTGATAGATTACATTCAGGCAACTGTTTGACAGACCTGTACTGTTGTCTAACTGCTGACTAAAGTATTTAACCTGAGCAGAAACGTTGGTTTCTATTGATAATAAAAAAAAAATTAATGCGGTGACAGAAGATACTTTCAGGCCGAAAATATCTTTAAGAAAGGAAACATTTCTTTTTGAAAGTTTAATTAAAAAGCGATTTAAGAAAAACAATGATAATATATTCGTTAATATTGGCTTAGACTAAGCTAATAAAAAAAAGATTTAGTTAATAGGATGATTTGTCTTATCTAATTAATTTTTGAGCTTAGATAAACTACAGTAACCAAAAACAACAACGAAGAGAAGTATGTAATTTAATTTTTTTGATTCATGCCGTAGATTTATTTTTTCTTGATTGGATTTAATGCTTTTTCTTTCGCATAAAAATCAATTCTGTCTAACAAAGGTTTTCCCTTTAAATAGCCTAAAGAGGTAAGAAATTCATCAGTCAAAGCTAGCGTTTTAGAAAAATATTCGGGTTTATTAAAAAAAGCATGTTCTTGGTTATCGAATAACTGCAAATCACACCGGCTACCTACTCTTTCCATCACCGTCTTATAGTATTCAGCAGTGGCTACAGGAATCAGCTTATCCTTTGTTCCGAGAAAAAAAACCGTTGGTGGAGCACCTTTTTTAATATTGAACAATGGAGAGAAATCTTTGTATTGGTCTCTAATTCGATCATAGCCGTATCCTCCTGGTCCGTTATCAATAACGGGGTTGAATAAAACTAAGGCTTGTGGAACACAACTAATCGATAAATCATCAGTAGCTTCATTATATCCCTTTATGAAGGCAGTTGCAGCAGCCAAATGTCCGCCTGCTGAACCTCCTGATGCGATGATACTGTCTGGATTAATCCCCAATTCATTGGCATGACCTCTTACATATCGCATAGCAGATTTTGCATCTTTTACAGATTCAAAAGGCGTAGTACCGTGGATTTTTTTTATTCGATAATCAACCAGAACACTTATTAAACCTCTCTCATCCAAATATTCTGCTTGATATCTAAATGCATCCATATTCCCCTCAACCCATCCGCCACCGAAAAAAAATACGATAGCAGGTCTTGGTGTTTTTTGCTGAGCATCTTTAGGATAAATCACATCCATGTACAAAGACGTACTATCTACTTTTTTATATAAAATATGCTTTTCATTTTGTGCAAAACTTACCGATTTTAGAATTATAACAGCGATTAAACTAATGAGTAAACGTTTCATGTTTGGAGCTTTCGTTACAATTATGGTTTATTTGCTTGGTAATTTTAGAATGAAATTGACATGGTAAAGTCCACGGATTTAGTTGGATTTTTTTGAGGATAAATCTTCTCCTGCTATATAAAACTTTGGCAGGAGAAGATATCATCAAATTACTATTATTGGATATTTACTGTCATGTTAATCGGGCTATCATAAATTCCTCCTTGGAAATCTCTGGCTTCTAAAGTGAGTGCATCTGTTTTTGGTACGGTACCATTGTACAAGTATTTCACCACCCCTTTAGCCACCTGCTCTTGTGTAAAAGAAGAGTTTACGGCTAATGGAATTCCATTTAAAACTAGGAATCCGTTTTGAGGTGCCACAGTTAATGTGTATGAAATATTTTTATCAGCAGTACCATCAAATTTAAGTTCATTTAAAGAAATGGCCTTAACTGGATTTGATAATTGAACATTAATTGGATTATTAACCGCAGGTCTAATAATTGCTAAAGGTGCACTACTAAGAACTATCCTTGATCTAAATACTCCTCCATTGAATTCTTTAGACCGGAAATTTATGTTTGTATTTTCAACAATACCACCTCCAATATTTACAAAGGTTTTGCCTTGTGCCAAACCAGCAGTATAAAAAGAAGTAAGATCAATACTCGACCATTTATTTATTAATGCACCTTTTACAGGTATATTTCCGATTGGGACAGTCCCCATAGCTGGTGCGTTTACAAAAGTTATGGTATTTTCATTCCAATCAACGTTATCCACTTCAAAGAAATTCATTGACGCAGCGCCATCAATCTTATTGAAGTATATTTCGAGCTTCGCTGTACCAATTCTACCGTTAAAATTAGGTCTTCTAACGGCATACTGAGTATAAGTCCTTTTACTATAACTTGCATTACCACCAGTAGCATCATACAATTTAGTTTGTACATCCAGCGCACTTCCAAAATTCAAGTTTTTATTGGCATTTCCATTCCAAAGATAGGTGTCTTTGGAAACAAAAATGGTATCATACGAGACAGGAACCTTTGTTGTATCTGCTTTATTAGTTTTAGCTGTATAATAAGTAAAAGAGTTTGACACATGAGCCACCCCGTTAATAAACTCCAGATTTTGGGTTCTTACACCTGTACTTACAGAACTAGCATTAGGAGACGAATTAACAATTAGCACATACTGATCTGTGTTAGTTACAGTACGGGTTAAATACAAGCTGTCATTACTTAAACTAGGGTAAGATTTACTCACACCTGCTTCTAAATCAAAAGATCTTACACGTCCTTGAATCACATCATTAAGTATGATATTTTTTAAAATCACTGCTGGTACTTCTTCCACAGTTGAGTACCCCAATCCCGTAATAAAGTTTAATAAAACAGCATCATTAGGGATAATCACTGTTAGATTTTGTTTAGGATCGTCTAATAAATCTTTTAAACCGGCATGTTCAACTGCTTTACCAAATAAACCAATGTTGGTAGCATCATTTGCATGAAAGTTATTCTCTGATATAAACTCCCAAATGGTTTTATTTTGCAGGTTTGTGCCTGCCACAGGACTAGCTACTTTTTCGTTTTTAAGAAGCGAAAATTTTTCACAAGAAGTGATGCTCATACTGAGTATCACTATACAGATAAAAATCTTTAGATCAATTAATTTCTTCATCATTTCTTGATTTTATTTGTAAAAATTATTTTGTTCTATCAGCGGGTTTTGTCTGATGATATTTAGGTTAATAGGAAACAAGATATTTTCAGGATTACTTAATCCATTGATTGGACCCATTACTGGAATAGCTCTTCCAGTTCTTACCAAATCAAACCATCTCTTACCTTCAAAACACAGCTCTTTTTGTCTTTCGTCTAAAATCACATCAAGTGCTGCATCTTTTGAAAGTGCCATAAATGCAGCCATTTCATCGCTCCCTGTTGGCCCGGTAACTAATCTGTTATAGGGATTTGGATTATTAATTACATACTTTTTTGGTACACTATTCGGAACCTCAGTCTCTACTTCTACAGGTCCAAATGCCCTCTCTCTAATGAGTTTAAGCATATTCCAAGCATTTGCTCTACTGCTTTTCGCAATAAAAGCTTCGGCTCTTAATAAGATGATATCTGCCAAACGGTATAGAATAACATTTTTATCATTACTGGTAATTTTATCAAAATTTCCTTTTGGAAATTGTTTAAATATCTGAACACCAGACTTGAAATTGGTCAAATCCCTTAAATCTGATGATGAAAATTTGGAAGCAAAAGTAGCATCAGCTATAAACTGAGCTGTACCCGCACCCCCTGCAAATAAAGCTGTTAAACCTGAAAGAGTACCCTCATCATAGCTATAAGCTATTTCAAAAATAGATTCCTGACTAAAGCCGTCTATGAACATTTTAGCATACTCCGTATTATCGATGTCTGTCTGCGGTCCACTAAGATAATCTTTGGAGGGATCATATAAAGCGGCTAATTTGTACTGTGTGTTATTGTCTAAAATTCTTTTAGAAGTAATGAGAGCGCTATCAACGTTGTTGCGCCACATATAATAGTCTGTTAAGATTGCATCTATCGCTCCTTTTGTTAAAGTAGCTCTAGTCTGTTGTGCATCAGCGTAAGATGCCGGTAATAAATTTTCGGCTTGGGTTAAATCTGCAGAAATTTGCTTATAAACTTCTAAAGTATCTGTTCTTGGAGTTTTAAAAGCATTGATGTCTCCGTTATTAAGCGTAACAGGTTCAGTAATTAAAGGTACATTTCCCCAAACCTTGGTCATGTATAAATAGCAAAATGCTCTTAAACCTAAGGCTTGACCTAAAACTCTGTTATACTCAGCAGTTTGGTTGTCATAAATTCCTTTATCTTTCATCAACTTAACATTCTTGATGATTAGATTTGCCTGGCCAATTACTTTATAAAAGTTACTCCAGTCTGTTAGCGGTAAATCGGGACTTAGCTTGTTATTTAAAAGGGCTAAGTTAGTCACATTATCTTGTGTAGGTACGGCCAGATTGTCTGCTCTTGCTTCTCCATATAAAACAAACTCAGTATTTAAGGTAGATTGTAACCTAAAATAAGCGCCATTTAATGCAGCACTGGCTTGCGATGGCTCGTTCCAATAATTATTGTAGGTATATTCTGTTAAAGGATCTCGGTCTAAAGCAGATTTACATGAACTAATCACTGCCGTGATACAGCCTAATCCGATTAATAATTTGATAATATTTTTCATGTAATTAAAATTTAATGTTTAAGGATAGGTTATATGACTTAGTTTTTGGGAAAGAGCCATTATCTACGCCAAATCCTAGTGGATTATTTCCTGAACTTACTTCTGGATCATAGCCTTTGTAGCTTCCGAAAGTGAGTAGATTTTGAACGCTAAAACCTATGCTGGCAGAATTTAATCCGATATGTTTAACAGTTTTTAATGGCAATTCATAGCTTAATGCCGCATTTTGAAGTCTGATAAAAGACCCATCTTCAACAAAAAAGCTACTTACTGCATAATCTTGCATTTGGTCGCCTCTTACTAATTTTGGCACATCGGTTACATCACCTTGTTGTCTCCATCTTCTTAGTTGATCAGTAGAATAGTTAACATCAAATTGGTTACCGTCTAAACTTCTCCTTAATTGGTTGAAGATTTTGTTGCCAAAAACTGCATTTACGAAAACACTTAAAGTAAATCGCTTGTAAGAAAAGGTATTTTGAAATCCGCCAAAAGCTTTTGGTGTTGGATCACCTATAATTTGTGAATCATTAATGTCAATAATTCCATCATGATTCACATCTTCAAAAATCATGTCGCCACCTTTATATACATTTCCTGTGGCAGAACCTTTTCTCACTTGAGAAATGTTGCCATTAGCATCTATATAAACGTTATCTTCATCTCTGGCATAAACTCCTAAAGCTTTAAATCCATAAAAAACACCTACTGGTTGACCAACACGAGCTAAACTAAAAGAGGTGGGACGGTAATCTTCCCCACCAGGTAATGAGGTTACTTTATTTCTGTTTAAGCCAAATGTTATTGTTGATGACCATTTAAAAGCTTTATCGATAATTACTCCATCAAGTGATAACTCTAAACCTTTATTGCTTAAACTTCCAAAATTAAATGGAACGGAATTGTAACCTGTTTGCGTTGGAATTTGCACATTAAACAATAAATCTTTACTGTTTTTGGTATAATAATCTGCGGTAAAGTTTAGGCGACCTTTAAAGAATGAAAGATCTGTACCGGCATCAAACTGTTTGGTGGTCTCCCATTTTAAATCTGAGTTTGGAATTGCATCTCCTACAATAGCAAGATTTCCTAAATAAGAGCCAGCTCTTGAATTAGATCCTTTTGAAGCGTAGTTATCAATATTTTGATTTCCGGTGACACCGTAACTCGCTCTTAATTTGCCATCATACAACCAGTTCAACTTCTTACTCCATTTTTCTTCAGAAAAACGCCAACCGCCAGATACTGAAGGGAAATAAGCGAATTGATTGGCAGTTCCAAATCTGGAAGAACCGTCTCTTCTCATTAAGAATGAGAATAAGTATTTACTTTTATAGTTATAATTTAATCTGGTAAAATAAGACAGTAAAACGTTCTCTTGTGTAGTTTGACTAAAGTTTGCAATACTTGCAGAACCGCTAATAGAAGTAATTTGGTTATCGATATTTCCTATCCCTCTTACATAAGTAGCGTTAGATTTGAAAATCTGATAAGATTGACCCAATAAGAAATTGAAGTTATGATTCTTTTTAAACGTTTTTTTGTAAGTCAGTGTGTTCTCATTCACCAGTGAAGTTCTTAAATCCGGTCTGTAATCACTATAAATAGATTTGGCTGATAAATTATTAGATAAAATAGGTGGATTATAGAAAAATGCTTCTGTATTACCAAAATCTAACGAGATATTAGTTTTAAATTCTAATCCCTTTAAAATGGTTGCGGTTAACTCTTGCTTACCCAAAATGCGCCATCTTTTGATATCATTTGTCATAAATAAGGCTTGAGCTAAAGGATTGGGTCTCGATGACTCAAATAAAGGAATAATTTGCCCGGTGATTGGGTCATACGGACTGTACACCGGGAAGCTCCCTAAATACCTGAAAATAATACTATTATCCTGCCGATTATAATTAAAGTTTGACACATTAAAGTTAGTAGATACCTTAATAAATTTGCTGATGTTGTAATTTACTTTAGCATTGCCAAAAACCTGCTTGTATTTTGTTTCGATTACAATCGGTGGTAAATCTCTATAACCCGCACTGATAAAATAGTTTACATTCTTATCTTTTGAGGCACCACTAACGCTTAAATCTAGCTTTTGCTGATAGGTTTGACGATACATGATATCTTGATAGTTGTAAGAATTACGATAGTAGGGGTGTAAAGAATCATATAAAGGAGCCCTTGTTGGCGGCAAACCAGTGGCATTAAAAGCCGCATCATAATTTGCGTCTCTGAATTGCACAGCATCAAGAACTCCAATTTTTCTTGAGATATCTACAAAACCGCTATTGTATGCTAAATTAATAGTTGGTTTTGCGGTAGTGCCTGCTTTAGTAGTAATTAAGATAACTCCGTTAGAGGCTCTTGACCCATAAATAGATGCTGTTCCTGCATCTTTTAGCACTTCTATAGAAGCAATATCTGCGGGGTTAATGTCATTTAAAGGACTAAAAGAAGTTCCATCATTTAAAGATTCAAAAGAATCGTTATTCACAGGAATCCCATCAATAATGATTAAAGGTTGACTGGCTCCGTTGATGGAAGAAACCCCTCTGAGAGTTATGTTGGCTCCGGCTCCAGGCTCTCCGGAGTTGTTAGTGATTTGCAAACCCGCAATTTTACCTTGCAAACTGTTATTAATAGAACCTCCTGCAAACTGGTCTATCTGATCGGCTTTTATTGAACTTGCAGAACCTGTAATTTCACTTTTTGCCTGTGTTCCGTAACCTACAACAATTACCTCATTTAAATCTCTATAATTCTCGCTTAACTGAACGTTAATAATGGATTGATTACCTACTTTTCTTTCTGTGGTTTTAAACCCCAAATAAGAAAAAACTAGAATGGCATTCTCATCTGAAATTTTAATACTGTATTTACCATCAACACTAGTTTGTGAAGATGTGTTGGTGTTTTTTACTTTTACAACTACGCCAGGTAAGGCTTCTCCATTTTTATCGGTAACTATACCGGTAATTATAATATCCTTTTGTTTTTGTTCAAATACTTTTTCCATTGAAATACGTTTCTTAGAAACAGTAATTTGAGCGTATCCAGATGCACTAGCCTGTAGGATTGTTGCTATAATTAAGATAAATGTAAGTTTCACTACTAGCAGACTTTTTTTAAAGAAGGTATAGTTTTGATTTTTGGATATAGTGCTTCTAGCATAAAAATTCATAATTTAATTTAATTGGGTTTATAATTAGGTTTATTGTACTCTAATTGGTTCAGGATGCTTAGTCCATAAATTAGCCACACCTAAAAGTGCTGCCGTCTCATTTAATTTTGAAAGGTAGATAGGGGTATGAATATTATGCTGTTTAAAATAGCTAGCTATTTCATTATTAAATAAATCATACGCATTGGCAATATTGCCACCAATAACAATTGCCTCAGGATTATCCTTTTGGATAAATTTTTTCAGAAATAAAGCTAAATTTTGTCCGAATTCTTTAAAGATTAAAGGAACAAACTCATCTGTTTCATAAATTTCCGCTAAAGCTTTAACATCTTTTATCGGCAAACCACTAAATTCTTGATATCTATTTACAAACCAGCGAGTAGAAATGTAATCTTCGGCAATAGATTTTTTAAAGGGCATACACCATAAATTAGCATCATTGCCAACGCCTTCATGGTAACGGGCAGTTCCTAAACCTGTACCTAAAGTTAGTCCAATAACATGGTTAAATCCTTTTGCCGAACCAGCATAAACTTCTCCTTGCAAAAAGCAACCAGCATCATTCATCATTTTTATTTGAAAAGGTGCTATTCCCAAATTTTGAGCAAGCATTTCTTTTACATTTAAACCAAAGAGTGAATCGAACTTGGCCAAACCTTTAATTTTTGAAATGCCTTTATCATAATCAAATGGACCAGGCATAGCAATACCAAAGTGTTGAATTTGGCCTTCATAGCCTTTGATGGTTCTAACTATACAACTGCTCCAGTTATCAATAATTTCTTTTGGTGTTCCTTGAGGATTTATACTCTCTCTGATTAAAGTTTCCCGAACGAGTTGCTGCTGACTGACATTAACAAGTGCTGTAGTGATGTGCGAACCGCCAACATCTGCACTCATCACAAAGTGAGGTGTACTTTCCATTTGTTTTAAAATCAAAAGACAGTTTATAATAATTGGTTTATAAAGCAATGTTAAATAAAACATAAGCTCTAATAGTGTACATGAGTACAATTTGACTGTACTAAGGTCTAATTTTAATAAAAATTGAGTACTAACTTCATTAAGTTGATATTAATTTTAGTTAAATGCACTAATATAACTTAAAATCTATCAGCTGATATTTTTCTCAATAAATTCAATCAGTTGTTTATCCATTGCTTCTTGTATGTCTCTTTTGAAGTGACAGGATTGAAAAAATTCCTCTTGTTCGACTCATCCCAATAGGGTGTAACTATATAATTTGTCCTATATCTAATATGAATGGAGAAAAAGCAGGAAGAAATGATTGTCAGAACCAAAGCATTACTTATAATTTAGATGATGGGATGACTTGGACAAAATATGCGGGTAATCCTGTGTTGAAAATCATTGAGCTACTTTATTACTATCGTATTAAATTTCATATAGCTGTTAGTGTTGTAAATATAATTTATGCTTTTTTACAAAAACTGAAGCTAACATACCTTTGAAGTACCTACACGGATATTGGTTTGATTTATACCCCTATTTAGATTGTTTTGTCTACTCGTACCTTTTTTTTTATTTCAATATTTGTAAAGTGTTACTAGTAATTCTCCCTGTACTTACTTTATGCACTTTTTAAAACCTAAAGAAATTATTAACGAAATCAAAATTGGATATGAAAAATTTAATTAGTTATAGGATTAAGTCTGGCTTATTATCACTTATTGTTGTTCTGATGTTTTTTACAAACGTAAATGGTCAAAGTTTAAAGATGCCTCATATATTTGGAAGTGGTATGGTATTGCAACAAGATACACAAGTGCCAATTTGGGGGTGGGCAAAGCCGGGCAGTAAAATTGAAGTAACAGCAAGCTGGGGGAAAAAGGCAGAAACTTTGTGCGATAATAGCGGTAAGTGGAAAACGGCTATAAATACACCAAAGGCAATTGCTGGAAAAGCCCCAACCTATACATTAGCAGTAAAAGATGCCGAAAACTCAATAAATTTTGAGAATATTTTGATAGGTGAAGTCTGGGTATGCTCGGGACAATCAAATATGGAGTTTTCAATGAAGCCAAGTGCAGGGAAGTTGGGTACTGTTGATTATGAAACAGAAATTGCAAACGCTAATTTTAAAAATATCAGGTTGTTTAATGTAAAAAAAGATAGTGCCGACGTTCCAAAATTCGATTGTAAAGGTATATGGGAACCCACAACGCCAGGGCGAGTAGCTAGTTTTTCTGCCGTAGGATACTACTTTGGAAAGACTCTATACCAGAAATTGAACATTCCTATTGGTTTGATTCAAGATGCTTTTTCTGGGTCTGGTATTCAGTGTTGGTTAAAGAAAGATTTAATAGATTCGAACAGCAATTTAAAAGAAGGCTTTTCAAACGATCCTATTAAAAATATTGCCCATAAGCCCAGTGTTTTTTATAATGCAATGATTTCGCCCATTATTCCTTTTGCGATAAAAGGCGTATTATGGTATCAGGGAGAAACGAACGTTGGCAAAAGCGATTTGTATGCGGAGTCTAATATTTTAATGATTGAAGATTGGCGAAAAGATTGGGGAAGAGATTTCTCTTTTTATGCGGTACAAATGACGCCTAGGTTTTACAAAGACAAAGAGAAAAATGATATTAGCTTTAACAGAGGGTATTTTAGAGAGGCACAAAGCAAAATTATGCAATTGCCAAAAACAGGTATTGTTGTAACAAGTGATTTGATGTTAAATGCTGATGAAAGATCTGACACACATCCTCGCAACAAAAAAGACATAGGATTGCGGTTGGCATTTTGGGCATTGGCTAAGGATTATGGACAGCAGATCCAATATATAGGTCCGGTTTATTCATCATTTACAACAAAAGGGAACGAAGCCATAGTGAGCTTTGAAAAAGCCTCTATTGGCAGTGGGTTGATGACGAAAGACGGCGCTGCTGTTAAGTGCTTTAAAATTGCTGGCGAAGATGGTAAATTTTATTCTGCCGTGGCTGTTATTAAAGGTGATAAAGTGATTGTGTCCTCGCCCAAAGTTGATAGGCCAGTTTCAGTAAGGTATGCCTTTACTGATGGTGCTTTATCTAACCTGCAAAATAAGGAAGGGCTAGCGGCTTACCCTTTTAGAACAGATAAGCTAAAGGTACCAAAAGCTGTGGATATGGAAGATGATGTTAAATAGTTATGCTTAAAAGAATGATAAGATGAGCATAAATAAAGTGTTGGGTAAGTTTCTTTTTTTGATCAGTTTTTACTGCCTTGCAGGCGTACTTGATACGGCTTATGCTCAGGCAAAGTATGCAGAAAGACTTGTAAATTTTAATTTACCCAACGGGCCTTACACTAATGAAATGTTGGCCAAAGATTTTGGAAATGGCCGTTTCCCTGAAAATCGAGGATTTGCAGAAATCCAAAATGAGGTTTACAAGGTTACTTTTTTAAAGGGTGTAAAGGTTAACAATACCGGGGCGGCAACGCAAATTTATATTGAGCCAGGAGAACAATATACGCTTGAGTATCGGATAAAATACGACGATACTTTTGAAAAAGGCTTGCATGGCAAACAACTTGGGTTTGATATTGGTGAAGTTTATAATGGCGGCAGGGGAGAAGAAGCCAGGCAGAATGGCGATGGTGGCAGTGTACGCTTACAGTTTGATGCAAAAGGCGATTCCATATCAAATCAGTTGTACGTTTACTATTGCGAAATGACGGGTAAATACGGCAATAATCCTGGAAATCAGAAATATACCATGCCCAGAGGAGTTTGGAATACCATTAAATTAAAGGTTTCTATGCAGAGTTCTGTAGAAAAATCAGACGGGAGAATAGAAGTTTGGTGTAATCATGAAAAGAAGATAGATGTTGGAGGTTTAAGATTTGTAAACAAAGAATCTGGAAGAAAGATAACTAAATTGTCATTCGAATCTTTCCCCGGGGGAGCAGGTATATTCCCAACTCATGATAACTACCTTTATATTGATGATGTTCATTGGTGGAAAAATAAATAATGTGGCTTTAAAGGCTGTTGTTTAAAGTTTGAAAAATACTGTTTATAATAGAAGTAGCAAAAGCATTGTGTAAGGGCGTAAAAAAATCCTGAAAATCAATTTTCTAACAAGAGCCATAAATCATCGATATTCATAATCTACTGATCTCGTCTCCATTCCATAAAAAAGGATTAGTATATAATATTAGATCCTTTTTAGAAGTTCACATTCAAGAACTTATAGTATCATTTTATCACCTTGGAAATTGATGATACCGAATCTATCATAGGTCATCCACTACATACTCGCATTAAAATTTAACTGTTTTTTAGGTTTAGGACTTAAGCCTGATACTTCCGTTTGTTTAAAAAAACCATTATAAGTTTAATTGATATTTTTTTGAGAGGTTTATCTCAATTACCGCGTGTTTCTGCTGTCTTGTTCAATATGTTATTTGAGCGTTATACAGGGAATAAATTTTAATGATATTTCCAAAAATCAGACCATTTCTTGCCTATTTTCCACCTCCCAATCAACCTCCTCTGGGTAAATTTGAAAACCAATATATTGATCAAATACAATTTTAAGCCGTAAGTCACTCAAGTTTTAGCCTTTAAAATCCGAATGTGTTTTTAGAGCTTTATAAAGAGATAGAACCTATAGCGCTAATACGAAAAGGCATTTGAGCTACACGTTAACTTAAAACTAATTTAACCAAACGTAATTATTATGAGAAAGCTAATCCTTAGTGCTTTTATCTGTCTTTCAACCATTTATGCTTTTGGGCAACAGGCCGTTTGGAATTCCTCAACAAATACAAACTATGTTTGGAATTACATTTTTGATGCGGATAAAAGCTCCCAAGAAAAAGGTGCAATTTTTCCAGTACCTCCTTTAAATAATGAGGTGCTTGCCGGTTACTATCAAATTTGGGTAAACAACGTCCGTTTAAAAGCAAATGCAAACGACTTTAATTTTCCCGCAGATGGATTACCTAAAGGTAAAAACCTTAATTCTTTGCTGTTAACAGGAAGCAATAGTAAAACGGCCGATGTACCCTCAAATGACGGAAGTGTACTCTTCAGTAAACTGAGTATAAATTTTACCAATCCATAAATTCAACGCAATAAGGATATCACATTTAAAAACACATTATTCACTCTTAAAAATAATTATCATGAAAAAAAGTTTATTATTTATATTCATCTGTTTTATTTCAATTTCCGTGTTCGGGCAAGCTAGCTGGACCCCGCCTTCCGGAACAAATTTTACCTGGGTTTATACTATGGACGCCAGTAAAAGTAGTCAAACCGCTGGAACTGTTTTCCCTGTTCCGCCAGCCAATAACCCAACATTTTCTATTTCAACCACCACCCCGCTACCACTAAGATCTGGTTTTATGCCAGCTCCGCCTTCAGGTAGTGTAAAGGTAGCGGCTAATGCAAATCTAGGACAAACATTTAAACTTATTGATGTGGCAGGCACAGATGATAAGCTAGAAATGCATGCTTCTTCTGGGTCAAATATTGGAAAGCTTTCTATATATAATATTCAAGAAGCAACTCCTTTAACTGCAACGTATTTTACATTGAATTTTGAAAATAATTTAGCGACCAATACAGATTGGGTGTTGTTGTTGGGCAAGAACACTGTTGGTGGTACCGATTCAAAGCTTGTAAATGGTCAGGGGGTGGGCACCACAAGTACTTTGGATACAGCATTTTTTGCTTGTATGAAGTTTTCTATATCAACAACTGACGCATCAAAAATGACATTATCTTATGCAGGAACTGAGGGTTATAAGAATTTAACTGATTTACTTGATAGAGGAACAGATTATAGTTTCGAGATATTAAGCAATAACACATCAGTAGCTCAAAACTATACAAGAGGAACAAACACATACACTGTCCCATCAGGAGCTTACCAGATATGGATTAACGATGCCCGCTTAGCAGTAAGTAGCGGTAATTATGATTTTCCCGCAAACGGAATTACTCGTGGGGATAATCTCAATGCAATGGCTATAAATGGTAACAATAGCAAAACCTCCGGCGTAGCTTCTAATGATGGTAGCGCAGTTTTTAGCAAATTGACTATGCAGTTTTCAATGTCAACCCTGCCTGTTTCGCTATTGAATTTTACTGGTAGCTCAAATTTAGGAAAAGTTAACTTAGGGTGGCAAACTGCAACCGAAACGAACAATAATTATTTCGAGGTATTAAGGTTTTCGACTGATGACCTAACGCCGGTAAAAATTGCTACTGTAAACGGTAGGGGTAATTCCAACACACTTTCAAGTTACAGTGTTTTTGACGAGAAGCCTTTAAGCGGTGTAAATTATTACCAGTTGCGCCAAGTTGATTTTGACGGTATCTCATCTTTATCAAAAGTAATCAGTATAAATACCGGGTTTTCCGCAGATAATTTTATAGTATATCCAAATAGCTCAAATCAGTTGCAAGCCAACGTAAATAGTGCCACAAATACATTTGCGTCGTTTAGTCTGACAAATGTACAAGGTAGTTTGCTGCGCCAATTTGATCATCCTCTGCAAAAAGGCAATAATATGATACAATTGTATAGTGGCGCATTGTCAAGGGGTGTTTATGTAGCAAGATTAACTATAGGTGGAAACCAATTGTCTAAAAAGGTGATTGTACAGTAAATATTCCGTCACAACCAAAAGTTCGAAATTGATTTTAGGATTGTTTGGTTTGAATTTGTTGACCTTTTCGCAGGTGTTATGAACTACCGAATCGAAAAAGCTTAAATAATATCAAATCATACAATCTTTTTTAATAAAAAAATTAAACTATGAAAAGATTTTTCTGTGTTTTGCTACTTGCTGTTATGGCTAGTAGCTTTGCTAAAGCTGATGATTTAGACATTATTTATCAGCGTTTGTTTGACGATTATCTGGCTAAAAATACCCTTAAAAGCCAGGCAATCATACAGGGGTATATGGACACCCAGCAGTCAGACGGCAGTTGGTCGGATATTAATTATGACTATCATGATGCCATCGGGGCATGGTTGCCAGGCAATCACTGGATCCAACTTTTGTCAATGGCGGTAGCTTACCAGAAGAGTAATAGTACATTTTACAAAAACACGATTCTTAAAGAAAAGATAAGAAAGGGGATATTGTATTGGACCAACAGATCGCCCCAACCTTATTCAGATAATTGGTTTTCAAATATTATAGGCACACAATGGACTATTAGACAAGTTTTGATATTGATGCGTGATGATTTTTCGGGTACTGACCTTACTTCCGCAATTTATAATGTTTCAGACAAATATCTCATTTTGCCATCTGATTTTTATACATCAAGCAGGTATGACGCAACTAATGCTGTTTGGGTAGCCGGTAACTTTTTGAATGGAGCAGTTTTAAAAAAGGATACAACGAAATTAAAAACAGCGATAAGTATAATGGCGCAAACACTGGCTGTGGAAAATGCAGATCAAGTTGGCATTCAAGCAGATAATTCTTTCCAATTTCATGGGCCTTTGATTTATAACGGTGGATATGGACTTTCTTTGATGACGGATGTTAGTTATTACATGTATCAGGTGCGAGGACTTTCAGTAGTTGGATTTACTACAGCACAGATTAATGTTTTAAGTAACCTGTTATTAAATGGCGATCAGTGGATGGTTTTAGGTAAAACTTATGATTTTCACGTAGTTGGGCGTGAAATATCTAGAACTGGTAAAACTACAACAAACTCTTTAAAAGTAATATTAACACAAATGAAAGAGATTAATCCCACTAAAACTTCGGATTATCAAACGATAATCAATAATATCAGTGACGAAACTGGTGGAACAAATGGGGTTACTGGAAATAGATATTTCTATCGATCAGACTACATGATTCAAAAAAAAGGAAGCATGTTAATTGGGATTAGAATGAATTCAAATAGAACAATTTCTACCGAATCTATAAACGGAGAAAATAAATTAGGCAATTGGCTTGGATTGGGTTCTACTTGTATTATGCATACAGGAACCGATTATTTTAATATATACCCTGTTTGGGATTGGACTAAAATTCCAGGAGTTACAAATCCTGAAGTTAAAATTGATTGGACAACTCCTCAAAGTAACAATAGACAAACCTTACCCACGGCAGGAGGTGTCTCAGATGGGCATAATGGCGTAGTTGGAATGAGTTTAAACAAGGTGACTAACAACAATGGAATATCAGTAGATATTAAAGCAAAAAAAGCAAACTTTTTATGGAATAACGAGATGATTTGTTTGGGGGCTGATATCCAGTCTAATTACGCAAACGCACCCGTCACAACTACCATAAACCAAACCTACTTAAAGAGTTTTCCCATAGTTAATGGTACTGCTTTAACTTCATTTGGAGAATCCACTTATAATAATGCAGGATGGGTTTATCATGATAGCATTGGCTATGTCATTAGAAATGGTGCAAACTTTAAACTAAAGGAAGACTACCAGAGTGGCAATTGGGTTGATATTAATGCTGGAATGAAAAACGAAGTGCTTAACCAAAGAATTTTTAAACTGTGGATAGATCATGGTGTTAAACCCATCAGTGCAAGTTATGATTATGCGGTGTTGCCAAATTACTCAGAACAAAGAACCAGTAATTATGCGGCAAACCCTACTTCAGAAACTATTTCAAACACGGGTAATCTGCAAGCTGTAACGCAAAAGGTATTATATCAAACAGGTGCGGTCTTCTATACATCAGGTACGCTAACAATTAGTCCAAGTTTAAAAGTAACTGTAGACAAGCCAAGTGTTTTATTAATTGATTGGAGTACCTCGCCTATAAAAATTACGGCGTCAGACCTTAATCAAGATCAGACAACCCTTCAAGTAACTATTACATACAGTGATTTAGCAAACGAAGTTTTAACCTATAACTTGCCTCAAGGAAATCTGAAAGGAAGTAGTGTTACACAAACAGCCGCTCATGCGTTAATGCTTCCTGGAAGATCAAGTTGGAGTTCTAGTAGTGGAGCTAACTTCGATTGGCCTTACGTTTTAGATGGGAGTTTAAGTAATCAATCTGTTGGGACAGTATTTCCAGTTCTTCCAGATTACAATCCAAACTATTCAAACACCACGTCATCTAGTTCCGGTTTTATGCCTACCCCAATTTCAGGAATTGTTAAGGTATATGCAAATCTTGACGGTGGCGGATCTTTTAAGTTGGTAGAAAGTGGAGCGGATGATAAACTTAAAATGACTGCATCAAAAACAACAGCAGTGGACAAGTTCTCGGTTTATGGGATACCCGAAGGTACAGATTTAACTGCTTTTTACGTCACATTGAATTTTGAGAATAATGCAGCAACGGGCAGCAATTGGGGTTTGGCATTAGGGAATCAAGACCCATCACCGACGGCGCCAGCAAATAAGTTCAACAATGGGAGCGGAGTACCTACCGGCGGAGCGACACCGGAAGTATTTGCTTTTTTTAGGTTTGATATCTCAGCAACTGATGCTACAAAAATGAGTGTTTCTTACGGAGGACTTAACTCAAGTTCAGCGCCGGCAAATATTTCTTTGGGAAACCTGATAAACCGAGGGGAAGACAATAGGTTTGAGTTTTTATGCAATAACACAACTGGTGCAAAAACGTATAAAAGAGGTGGCGTTACTTATACAATAGCATCGGGTACATATCAAGTTTGGCTAAACGATGTTCTTTTATCGTTAAGCGCCGATAATTATGATTTTCCTGCTATTCAACTCACGAGAGGGATGAGTGTTAATTCAATTGTAATTCAGGGAGTCAACAATAAAACTGGTGCGCTTGCCTCAAATGATGGTAGCATAGTCATTAGTAAATTGAGTATGCAATCTCCCTCGTCTGCATCTGCGCTCCCTGTTTCTTTAGTTGCCTTTGCTGCAAAAGCAAGCTTAGGTAAAATAGACTTGAGCTGGCAAACTACTGCAGAAAGTAATAATTCCCATTTTGATGTTTTAAGGTTAGCTCCTGATAGTTCAGAACCTGTAAAAATTGTAGGAATAGCTGGCAAGGGGAATTCAAACTCACTAATTTATTATAGCGCCACAGATAACTTTCCATTGACTGGTTTAAATTATTATCAATTAAGTCAGGTGGATAATGACGGTAAAGCTTCCCTCTCAAAAGTTATTGGTGTCAGATCAAAGTTTAATACCGATGATTTTGTGATTTATCAGGATAATGCTCACTATGTAACAGCAAGCGTGACCAGTGCGGGCAATTCAACTGCATCTTTCAGGCTAGTAAATATGGAAGGCAGGGTAGTCAACGAGTTTAATAAGACATTAGCAATGGGTAACAACAATATTAGGTTATGCGATTACTTGTTGCCTAAAGGTGTATACCTTGCTATATTAAATATAGATGGTAAGCAAAACGTAAAAAAGATAGAAGTCTATTAACTATATAAAATTTTAAATAGATACTTAAGTCAGCAGATAAAGCGACTAATAAATAAGCCGGTTTATGATGTACATAAATCGGCTTTTTAAAAGCCACCGCTGTGGTTAACTTAATAAACGGATAAGTTTTGTGATACTTTTAAACAGTTGGCAACAAACGGAAATAATTGTTTTTTTAAATTACTAAAGATGGAATTGGAATCAAAGGGTTATAAATAGTAATCTATATTAAGCCGACGATGTTTATGCGATATAAAACAAGGGACTAACGTAATACGCCAGTCCTCCTGTTTTAACAACACAACTAACCAATTATAAAAACTAACCTTTATTTTTTAGCGCTTTGTATCTCGTTAATGCTTCTAAAAAGTAGTAATCGGCATAAACCAAGGGTACATCAATCTCAACCCCATGCGGTATACTACCTACAGAGTGTCTTAGAATAAAACCGCCGTTTTGGCCGTCATCGGCCATATATTTCGGGGTAGATAAGACTTTTAAAATGGCTTCGGCTTTATTAAAATAAGCTTTGTTGTTTGAAAGCTCACTTAGTTTTATTAAAGCTGAAGCGGCAATGCAGGCTGCAGAAACATCTTTTTTAACGTAATCTTTACTGGCATCATAACCCCAAACCGGGGTATATCCTTTTTGGTTAAGTTGAAAATCCCACAATGGTACCTCGTCTGGAGGCAAGTGAGCTATAAAATAATCGGCCATTTTTTCTGCCACGTTTAAAAAACGATTGTCTTTGGTTTCTTCATAAACTTGCGTAAATCCGTAAATTCCCCAAGCTTCGCCCCTGGACCAAGTAGAATTATCAGAAAAACCCTGTGCTGTTTGTTGGTTCAAAACATTTCCGGTTTTTTCATCATAATTCACTACATGGAATGATCCAAAATCCGGACGGATGTGGTTTTTCATTGTTGTAGTAGCATGTTTAACGGCAATATCTTTATACTTAGGGTCGCCTGTAACTCTTGATGCAAAAAACAGCAAATCCAAATTCATCATATTGTCAATAATTACCGGATATTTCCAAGTCACTTTCTTATCTCGCGATTTGGTGGTATTCCAAGATTTAATGGCACCTACTTTAGGGTCAAAACGAGTAATCGCCGATTCTGCAGATTGAATCAATATTTTTTTGTAAATTTCTTTCTTTACTTTATCTTTTGTTAAACGGTACGCATTGCCGTAACTGCAGTACATGATAAAACCAATATCGTGGGTGTTTGTGATGAATTGCCCATCTTTTAATCCATTGGTCCATTTTTCGGCAATATCCATCCATTTTTGATCTTTTGAATTCTCATAGATGTACCATAAGGAACCAGGGAAAAAACCTGATGTCCAGTCTTTATATTTTACCGCTTCTAAAGACGCATTGGCTTTGATTGTTCGGGGGAAAAGGCTATAGTCTGGCGATGTATTGATTAAATATTGGTATTGTTCTTTTGCCACATTAAAATCGTTTTCAACCATATTGTCAGATACTGCATAAATAGATGTGCCCGCTACTGCTAATAATGCAAACCACATTAAAAAACTTCTTGTTTTCTTTTTAAAATTCGTCATAGTTAAAGATTTTGGGCTTCAGACACCACTCATTTTTTTTAAAATTCAGGTTTAAATATTTCCCTCTCATAATCTGCATAAAAGAGCCATTAATTACTAAAGATAAAAGCTGTTCAAATAGCTAAAGGGATGCAAATTAGTTTATATAGGGGTGTTATTTAAATTAGCAAACCGTATTTAAAAACAGTAAACCAAAAGAGTATCGTTAGATTTTTTTAATCTGATGTTTTGAATTGTTTTTCAGCGAGTTAAGTCAATTTTATAATGAAAATAATCCCAAAAAAACACTTTTTTGATTTTGCTAAAAAATAAACTGTAAAAAATGCGTTTTGCTATAATCAAACTAAACGTTTTCAATTTTCTACCCAAGTAATCTAGACGATCATTTATTTTTGGGGCAACCAAATATTAAAAGAATTAGGTGTTTTTTAAACATCCTTAAACTTAACCTAAAATAGTAAAACAGCATTAACAAACTGCGATAAATACATCTATACACAATATTTTTAAAATACTTATACCAGTAATAAACTAAAGTAAAATTATGGGAAATGATAGCGTCAAATTAGGAGCAGATATTGGTGGTTCGCACATTACTACAGCCTTAGTTAACCTTAGTGATGAGCAGATTTTAGAAAACACTTTAGTAAGAGTAAAAGTAAATTCAGATGGCAGCGCAGCGGAGATTTTAGACCAGTGGACCATAGCAATAAAAAATACACTTCAGAAATACCATGGCAAGGTATCTCATTTTGGTATTGCCATGCCCGGACCATTTGATTATGAAAATGGCAGCAGCAAAATTAAAGGTGTTGCTAAATATGACTCACTTTATGACTTAAATATTAAAGATGAGTTAGCCGCCAGGTTGGCGGTAAATTCATCACAAATAAAGATGGCTAATGATGCAGGTTGCTTTTTACTTGGTGAGGTACGTTTTGGTTCGGCAAAAGGGTTTAACCATGTTATTGGATTAACATTAGGAACCGGTTTAGGCACATCACGCTTTCATAACGGAGTACTTGAAGACGCAAATTTGTGGTGCATGCCCTTTAATGAAGGTATTGCCGAAGATTATATCTCAACCAGATGGTTTACAAAAAGATTTAATGAACTAACTGGCAATGATATAAAAGACGTAAAAGCACTTTCTGTAATTTATATGACACAACCAGTCGTAAGACAAATTTTTGATGAGTTTAGCCTAAACCTAGCCCGGTTTATCCAAGAGTTTATAAAAAGAGAAAGTCCAGAGGCGGTGATTATTGGAGGCAACATTGCAAAGATCTACCATTATTTTAAGCCAATTATTGATCATTACTTTAACAAAGAAAAAATACATACATCTATCTACACTTCTTTTTTGAGCGAAAACGCCGCATTGATGGGAGCTTCAAGTCTTTGGAAACAAGAATCCTCATTGAATTTAGCCTAATTGCCCAACAAAAATAAGTCGTAAAAAGAAAGAATCTAGCTATGCCCAAATCAATATTATATATCGCCTGTTTGTTAAGTGCTGTTATGCTTTTAATTTTAAGCAACGCAAAAGCACAAGAATTACAGAAGCCAGCATATTGGAACAAAAACACGCAACTTTTACCTTGGCGGATGGCACCAACCATATCCAACATTACCTATATAGATTTAGATAATGACGGCGATCCGGATATTTTGAAAGCGTTTATAAACGGAGATATTCCAATTATATGGATAGATGATGACGACGATATGCAATATGGCGATACGGCAGGCGATACGGACAATGATTGCTTACTGATAGATATTAATAAAGATGGTGTTTTTGCAGGACCAAACGATTTTAGTATTGATTGGACTGATACAGACGGCGATGGAAAAGCAGATATACAATTGATAGTGAGCAATGGAGGGATGCAAAAACGTAATTTTTTTGATTGGGACGCTGATTTTATGTATGTGTTTGACGATGATAAAGACGGTATTATGCATTACATAGATTGGAACAAAATCATGATGTTAGCTTGGGAGCATAACGGCCACGCTAATTTTTTTAACGATTACAACGGAAACTCCACATTTTTGAAAATGCATGCTTCCAGCTTTAGAATTAATGATTTAAGGTACAACTGGGAAAATCCCTTTATATTTTATGATGAAGACGGTGATAAACTAACCGAAATGGCCATCCGATTGTTAGATACGCCCAACTTTAGAGATTCTCTATCTTCAGAAAATAAAAGAAAAGGTTTTGATAAATTACCAAAAAATATTGATGTTGATTTTACTAAAAAAATAGATTACGCGGCCATTACCTGGGATTTAGATAATGACAATGGGCCGGGCAACGAGTTTGACTTTGACATGAGCTTGTTGTTTAAAGGAAAGGGTTTTAATTATCAGGATCAAGCTCACCATTATAAAAACTTAAGAGGATTGCCAGAAGCCAACAAGTTTTTTTACGATCAGCGCTGGAGAAATATTGACACCCTCTTTTTTCCGGATAGAAATAATGCTTACGACCTAATATTTAACCGAGGCGACTGGCAACAGTGCTACTTTGTGTTTGATGAGGATGATGATTGTAACCGTTGGGAGCGTGTAGAGTTTTACGAACCTAAAGACATCTTTAAAATTGGTACTGATAAAGGCGGATTGGACAATAACAAGCAAGCGGATGCTTTAGGAGATAGAGGAGAGTTTGACATGGATAATTCAGGTAAAGGCCAGTTTTATATTGCACCTTTTGATGGCCGTATCCATTTATACGGTGCCGAGTGGGGCGCTTGGCGTATAGATCAAACGGCTTTTTCTTACCAAGGTTTTGGTGGCCTTTATGATAGGTGGGCAAAAGATAGGATGCAGTTGCCACAGGATAAATTTGCAACCGTAAAATATACCGATACAGATAATAACGGTTTTATAGATTTGATTGAGTATGATTTAGATGGCGACCAAAAGTTTGAGGATCGGGTTTCATTAAAAGAATTAGGCATTAACGATGAAACCGAGCTTATTAATACAGCCAAAACAAATTACAAAGGCTTTAACAATTTGTTTAACAAAGTAGCAGATGACATTTGGGCAAATGCGCAAAAAGCGGTTTTAAAAGCCGAACAGCAGGGCATAAACACTTCTTGGTACGCATTTTATAAACAGCCGCATTCTTTACAAGAAAAATACAGCTATGGTTACTGGTTAGGCTTTTATTTATACCAGGATATGCGTTATAATGCAAAGGTGAAAAATGATTTAAACAAGGTAAAAACAATAGATAAAGCTTATTATTCTGGAAATTGGGATTTATTGGTTCTTTAAAAGTAAACAATGAAAAGTTCTAAGATAACAAACCGTTTATATCTAAATATCCTTTTAGGCTTATTGTTGATTTTTAGCTTGTCCTCATTCCAAAATCATAACCTTGCAGATAGCACTGTAACTAAAATATCAAAAGAAGATGTAAAAAAAGCATTTAATCAGATAAATAAGCGCAATATACATCCCCGTTTATTTTTTAATAGCGATGATATTGAGCGCATCAAGAAACTTTATGTAGCAAAAGATTCAATTGTTACCTTGGGCTACAACCAAATGAAAAACAGAGCGGACCGTTCTCTTTCAGAACCGCTTTTATCCTATAAACTAGATGATGCCAATCTAAGAATTACCTCAATCCACGCGTTTTCATTTCCTCTGGCAGATTTGGTGATGATGTACCAGTTTACAAAAGAAAAAAAATATGCAGACAGGGCTTGGCTACAGCTTGCTAAAATGGTTGATTACCCCGATTGGGGCGCAAACAGGCACTTCTTAGATTCGGGCATTGCATCCTTTGAATTTGCCTTAGCTTATGATGGGCTTTTTGATTATCTATCTACTAATCAGAAAGATAGTTTGAAAAATGCTGTTTTAAAGCAGGTTTTAATCCCCGCCCAAAAATTAATGGCGGAGAATGTATTTTGGCATAAAGCAAAATACAACTGGAATGGGATATGCAATGGTGGGTTAATTATGGCATCCTTAGCGATGTTTGAAGACGATCCGGATTTCTTAACTCAGATAATTGCAGAAGCAACAGGTAAGTTGCCTATTTATATCAATGAGTTTAACCCTGATGGGCAGAGCGTAGAAGGCTTAGGATATTGGGCTTACGGCTTACGATACACTATCCTCGCTTTAGAAAGTATGAAAAGAGTATTAGGCACCACATTTAAGGTAGATGATGCGCCGGGTTTTAAAAAAACAGGCTGGTTTCCCATTTACATGTCGGGTCCGGTATCTACTCTAAACTTTGGCGATGATGGCATTAAAAATAGTAAGTCACTTTCGTTTTTTTGGTTAGCTAAAAATAGTAACGATGCAGAACTCGCAAAAAGACAATACCGGCTTGCCCTTCAAAACAAATCTGTTTCCTGGTCAGATATGATTTATTACGACCCAAAATTGGTGTCACAAAAAACTACCGAAGCAAATATCCCTAAAGAAATTTATGTGAGAGAGATAGAGGTAATGTCATTAAGAGAAGATTGGCAAAACGATGGTTTATTTATAGCCATGCATGGCGGAGATAATAAAGCAAATCATGGTCATTTAGATGCAGGTACTTTTGAAATTCAGGGTTTAGGAGAGGTTTGGGCAAATAGCGATTTAGGAAGCGATAAATATACCTATCCCGGATATTTCAAAAAAACTGTTCCCGATTATATGGACCAGCTTACGCCGATAGAAAATCCTGGAAGATGGCATTTTTACAGGTTACGGGCAGAAGGTAAGAATGCCATTGTAATTAATCCCGATACCAGGCCAGACCAAAACCCTTTAGGTGTTGCTAAATTGCTGGATAAAGGAGCTAACAAAAACTCGGGATTTTATGTGATTGATTTAAGTGATTGCTATAAAAGAGATGTATCTTCTTATCATAGAGGTATAAAACTAGACAGAACCAACCGTACAATTGAAATACAGGATGAAATTAAAGCCTTAAATCCTTCTACTATTTGGTGGAGCATGCACACAAAGGCAGATATTAAAATTATTGATGGTGGAAAGTCTGCTATTTTACAAATTGGAAAGCAAAAGATGCTAGCCAAAATTATAGGTAATAAAGATGCCAAGTTTTGCGAATTACCGGCTACTTATCTGCCTTCACAATCTTTTCCGCTTACACACAATTCTGTAAATAAAGGATTTAAAAAGTTAGCTATCGAGCTTAAAAACACTAAAGATTTAATTATGCGGGTTGATTTTACACCGTTTAACGAAAACCATAAAGATGAACCGGTTAGCTTTTTGGCCGATTGGAAAAACCAATAAAATATCTGACTCAATAAAAAAGCTATAGTTTTGTTACATATATTAATCATACTTAATTTGATATGAAAAAAATAAGTCCGTTTATCTTAATTTTATTGTGCAGTTTTTTTGTTCAGTCTTTATTGGCACAAAATAAAAAGCCAAATATTGTGATAATTATTGCCGACCAATTACGGTATGATGTTGTTGGTAAAGGAGAATATACTCCAAACATCAACAAACTCATGGAAGAAGGCGTTACGTTTAATAGAGCATATACAGTGGCTCCACTTTGCGTACCTTCCAGAGGTTCTTTTTTTACGGGAAACTACCCCAATCAAACACATTCTATTTTAAATGGATGGGCAAAAGAAGCGCAAATTTATCAAGATGTGGAAACTGGTATGCCAAACCTTTATCAGTTATTGGAAAAAGATTGGGACAGTTGGCATTCTGGTAAACAACACTTTTTCACTAAAAATCGCCTGGAGGATGATCCTAACACAAAAACAAAATGGCGTATTGTTCCTCGCGATTATCAAAAGTTCTTAAAAGAAAATGGCGTAAAAGAACCAGGCGGCGCAGCTTATAGAGCCTATCTTCCAGAAGAGAATAATGGACATTCGGAGTTGAGAACTTACTCAATTCCAACTATAGGAGTTTATGCGCCTGGCTATAAATATTTCTATGATGGTTGGATAAAAAATCAAGCTATTGATGCCATCATTAATAGGGACAAGAGCAAACCATTTTTGTTAAATGCCATGTTTTTAGCTCCTCATCCACCTTTTCAGATACCCGAGCCTTACTATTCGATGTATAAAAGCAAAGAAATTAAACTGCCTGAAAATGTAGGTAAATTATCAGAAGATCAATCGCCATTACAGGCTTATAATATTACCGGATTTCTAGGTTTTAAATACACAAAAGAAGATTGGGAAAAGGTGTGGCCCGTGTATTTAGGCTTGGTAAATTTGTTGGATTATAGCGTTGGAGAAATTGTTAAGGAGTTAAAAGCACAAAATATGTATGATAATACCTTGATTATTTTTACAGCAGATCATGGAGAAATGTTAGGTTCACATAAGTTATGGCAGAAAAACTGTATATATGAAGAGTCTGCGAAAACGCCATTGGTTATCAAATTCCCAAAAAGCTATCAACCAAAAGTAAAGGAAGTTAATAATCTGGTAAGTAATATCGATGTATTTCCAACCATTCTTGATTATATTAAAGTGCCCTTTCCAAAACCGGTAGCAGGCAAATCATTAATGCCTTTAATTAACAATCAGCCTTTCAACAGGGATGAAATTTTTATTCAATATGATGGAAATGGTGCAAGAGGTAATTTTCAGAGAGCAGTAATTAAAGGAAATTATAAGCTGATTATTGATATGTTTAAGAACGAAACCTTCTTAGAACTTTATGATGTTGTAAATGATCCTCAAGAATCAAAGAATCTGGCATTTAAACCAGAAAATAAGGTCGTAATTAATGGTTTGATTAAAGATTTAAAAACGCACATGGCTACAACCAATGATCTCATTAAAATTAAGGATAATGTGTATACTGATTTTTTGACAAACTATCATCATACCGAGACTTGGTGAATCTTTAAATAAGGGATTTAAAAAATTGACTATCGAACTTAAAACACTACAGATTTAATTATGCGAGTTGATTTTACACCGTTTAATGAAAGATAAAAGAATTAGACAATCAGCTTTTTGGCAGATTGGAAAAATAGATAAATAAATTATATGACTCAACAAAAAAGCTACAGTTCCGCACTGTACACCTTAATCACCGTATTTTTTTTCTGGGGCTTTGTTGCGGCCAGCAACGGCATTTTTATCCCTTTCTGTAAGGCCCATTTCAGTCTTACCCAGTTTGAATCACAGCTGATAGATTTTACTTTTTATGGAGGTTATTTCATCGGGTCACTGGTGCTGTACTATGCTTCGCAGATTTTCAAAGTAGATATCCTCAACAAGATCGGTTTCAAGAACGGGATCATCTATGGGCTGGTGATATCCGCTCTGGGCGCATTGACTATGATTCCTGCCGTAAACTCGGGATCTTTCAGTTTTATTCTGGCTTCATTTTTTCTAATTGCCATCGGGTTTTCGCTGCAGCAGACCTCCGCCAATCCCTTTGCGGTTGCACTGGGCACACCAGAAACCGGTGCGGACAGATTGAATCTTGCCGGTGGTGTCAATAATTTCGGGTCTATTTTAGGCCCCATCATTGTGAGTGTTGTACTTTTTGGAAGTGCAGCAGGCGCATCGCCCAAAACGGTAGAGATTGCCTCTATAAACAACCTCTATTATATTCTGGCAGGTCTGTTTTTGGCAGTGGCTGTATTTTTTTCCATATCAAAACTGCCTAAGGTAACCAGCGATGAACAGATTGAAGCCAGCACCAAAACAAATATGCCGTTGATGATTATGTTCGTGGCTTTTCTATTGATTATGGCATCAGATGTTTTGGCAAATGCAAGCGGGCTTTCAAAATCAATTTTCGTTTATCTCTCCCTGGCTATCATCGTATTCACTTTATTGTCCGCATCCAAATCTGCGGGTAAATCTCCCGAAGGCTGGGGCGCAATGAAATATCCGCAACTGGTTTTGGGGATGCTGGCCATTTTCACCTACGTAGGAGTTGAGGTAAGTATCCAGAGCAATATGGGCGCACTATTGGAGCTTCCCAATTTCGGGGGGTACAGCGAGTCTGAAATTTCCCCGTTTATCTCTCTTTACTGGGGAAGCCTGATGATCGGCAGGTGGACAGGAGCGGTAAGTGCTTTCAACCTATCAAAAAGCATGAAACGGATATTGACCGTGGTGGTTCCTTTTTTTGCATTCGGGATAATCCTGTTTTTCAACCACATTAGCGGTACAGATATCTCGCACATGTACATCTATGTCATCTGTATTGCCGTACTAATTGTAGGTTTCTTTTACAGTCAGGAAAAACCCGCAAGAACATTGGCAGTATTCGCAACGTTGGGCATTATGGCCATGATCATCGGTTTGTTTACCGAAGGAAAAATAGCCACCTATGCTTTCATCAGCGGAGGTTTATGCTGTTCCATCATGTGGCCTTCCATCTTTTCGCTATCCATTACGGGTTTGGGTAAATATACCAGCCAAGGATCTTCGTTTTTAATTATGATGATTTTAGGCGGTGCTATAATCCCGCCTGTCCAAGGTATTTTGGCGGATGGCAGTGGCATCCATTTTTCCTATATCGTTCCGGTAATCTGCTTTGCGTACTTATGGTTTTTTGCATGGAAAGTAAGTGAAGAATTAAAGAAACAGGGTTTTGATGTGAATAAGATTGCGGCCGAAGGAGCGCATTAGTACAAAACAGTAATGACTTAAATTTAACAATCACATACAAATTGATCAAAAATTCCAGTTCAGATTTTGTAATATAGAATGTACAGCGCCTTTGTTTCAAATGATCAAGGAGGTAAATGAATAACATCAAAGTACATGTAAATACAATATAGAATTTAAAGTAAAGCGTTGATATTTAGTTTTTTTGGCTATTAAACACATCTCTTCGTATTTCAAAGTAAGTTTAAAGAATTGTCTGATGTTTAAGATATAAATAATTTATATTTTTATTTATTGTATATTTTCTTCTAAAAAAGTAGGTGTTCGAAAACAACTAGCTTAATTTAAGGTTATATAACTTATTAATCTGTCTCAAGTTTAGTAACTTTCCAATGCCAATTATAGCTGTATATGACGAGAGAGTTTTTTGGAAAGATCCTATTTTTATTGTTTGCCCTTGCGCATTTTTTTTCACTAGAATTATTTGGTCAATCTCAAACAGATATTTCCTTTATACATTTAACAGTCGAAAATGGGCTGTCCCATAATGGTATACGTTCCATCATGCAGGATAGCAGGGGTTTTCTCTGGTTTGGAACACGAGATGGGCTTAATAGGTATGATAGCAGAAGCTTTGAAGTTTACCGTAATATAGAGCAGGATGGTACCAGCATTAGCTCAGGTTTGGATGTTTACGCACTTTACAGCGATAGGGCTGGTAGGCTTTGGGCAGGTACTTCTAAAGGTTTAAACAGGTATATTCCGCAAAACAATTCCTTTGTAAGATACCTCCATACAGAAAAAGATTTAACCAGCATCAGTAATAATGAAGTAAAAGCAATAACTGACGATTCTAAGGGGAATTTATGGGTGGGTACAGAGAAAGGTTTGAACAGGTTAGATCCAAGTACCGGCAAATTTGACCGCTTTTATAAGCAAACCGCAAATAAAGCTGGAATTGCCGGCAATCATGTGCAGGCAATTTACGCCGATCGTAAGGGCAATATATGGGTTGGCACCAGTGAGGGGCTTACCATGATGAGCAATCATAATAGAAAGTATAGCTTTAAAAATATCTCGCTAAAACCAAACGATCTTGATATTACCACCATTACCCAAGACGATAAAGGTTTATTATGGATAGGTACGCATTCGGGAGGTTTTTTTAGCCTTTATCCGCCTACAGGTGAAATAAAAAGCTATACCGCCAACAGTTCACCGAACAGTTTAGTAAGTAATATCATTCGTAAAATCCTTTATGACGGAACGGATAGGCTTTGGATAGGTACGCTAAAAGGCATCAGCATTTACAATTTAAAAACTGGGAAATACCAGAACTATCGTTATGATCCGAACAACCCCAGTAGTGTAAACCATAACTCTATTTATGATATTTATAAAGACAGGGCAGGTTCTATTTGGGTAGCTACTTTTTACGGAGGTGTTAGCGTATATCATCCTAACACTACCCCTTTCCAGATGTTCCGATATAGTAGCACGGCTAACAGCATCAGCGGAAATGTGATTAGCCAGATCAAAGAAGATAGCGTCCACAACCTTTGGATAGGAACAGAAGGAGAAGGGCTTAATTATTACGATAGGGTAAACGGGAAATTTATCAATTACAGAAGTGGTTCAGCAGAGCGGGGTACAATAAGCTCTAATCTTATAAAAGCAATTTCTATAGATCATGAAGGAAAGGTGTGGGTAGGCTCCCATGATGGAGGACTTGATTATTTTGACAAGAAAACGGGCAAATTTGTACATTATGCCCCTAATCCTAATAATCCATTTTTGAGGAATATTTATAGTCTGTTGCATGATAGTCAGGGCAGGTTTTGGGCAGGTACGCTTAACAAGGGACTTTATCTGTACGATAATGATAAGAAAGCTTTCCGCTCATTAATGCGCAATAATGAAAAGCCACACTTGAACGAAACCAACATTACTTCTCTTTTTGAAGACAGTAGAGGAGCTGTATGGGTAAGCACTAATAAAGGATTGTACTTGTTGGCTAAAAAAACAGAAAATTTTAAACACTTAAACGGTGCGTACGGATTAAAGATTGACCGAGACAATGTAAATTTTGTACAGGAAGACCACCGCAAACGAATATGGATAGGTACCTATGATAAAGGGCTGATACTTTACGATCAGAGGAATAAAAAGCAGCAAGCAATTTATACGGAAAAAAATGGACTTCCAAGCAATAATGTACTTGGGTTGTTAGAAGATAGCAGCGGGACTTTTTGGATCAGTACTAATAATGGATTATCCCGATATGACGGACGTAGCTTTATAAATTATAGTACAGAAGACGGATTGCCAGGAAATGTGTTTAATATAAACTCTTATTTAAAAGATAGCAAAGGGCAGATGTATTTTGGTACCTATAGCGGTTTGGTGAGTTTTCTGCCAAAAGACATCAAACAAAACAATTATCGGCCGGATGTTTATTTTACAGGCCTAAGTCTTTTTGGCGAGCAGGTGGCCATAAATGACAATAGTAGGCTGTTAAAACAGAGTATCTCCACTACCAAGGCGCTCACATTTGCTTATGATCAAAATGTATTTACTATAGATTTTGCACTTCTTAACTACACCAAATCAGACAAAAATACTTATGCCTACAAGCTTGAGGGTTTTGATAGAAATTGGAACTACGTAAAAAGCCCTTCGGCTAGTTATAGCAATTTGCCTAGCGGAAACTACACACTTTTTGTAAAAGCCGCTAATAATGACGGAGTGTGGATCAACAAGCCTATCAGTATGTCCATCACTATTAACCCACCGTTTTGGAAAACCTGGTGGGCATACTTGCTCTACTTAGTTCTGTTTTTAACGGCAATGCTTTTTATTATCCGGTTTTTTAGCGAAAGAGAAAAATTAAAAGCTGAGCTATACTATGAACATTTGAACAGCGAAGCAATAAAAGAGCTTTACCAATCTAAAATGGATTTCTTTACCAGAATTTCTCATGAGATTAGAACCCCCTTAACTTTAATTACCGCACCGGTGGAAAGTATTGTTGAAAGTAGCGATAATGCGGATTTAGTTAAACGTAATATCAATATCGTTAAACGTAGCACAGATAGGTTGCTTAAACTGATAAACGAACTTTTAGATTTTAGAAAGCTAGAATCAGGCGAAGAAGACCTTTATTATACACAAGTAGAAGCCAATGATTTTTGCCGTAAAATTTACGACTCATTTACTCAAATGGCCGAAGAACAAAAAGTTGATTTTAGATTTGTACCCTCAAAAGATAAATTATTTGTGGCTATTGATGAAGATCAGCTGGAGAAAGTATTGTATAATTTGCTGACCAATTCGTTTAAAAATGTTCATAAAAACGGAGAGGTTACACTTTCAGTTGCAGAAGATAGAGAGAATTTCACAATTGAAGTGCAGGATAATGGGGTGGGGATAGCCGAAGAAAATTTAGACAAGATATTTACTAATTTTTTTCAGGTAAAAAATGAAAAAAGCGAAAAAAAAGGATGGGGTATAGGCCTACCCTTAGTAAAGGCCATCGTTGAAAAACACCAAGGAAAGATAGATATAAAAAGTAAACAAGAAAACAGCAACGAATCAGGTTTCACTAACTTTAAACTGATTTTTCCTAAAAAAGCAATTAACCGAGATGTGCAAAAAAGCGTTGAAATGATTGAAAAAGTAAAAGTTCAGTCCTCTGCCACACAAATGGTTAAGCCTATAATATCAGCAGTAAATAGCAATAACGACCAACAGTATAGTATTTTATTGGTAGAGGATAATGACGAACTGAGAGCTTTTATTAAAGACTCTTTAACTGATAAGTATCGAATAATTGAAAGTATAAACGGAAAGGAAGGCTTGGATATGGCTACTACAGAAGTTCCGGATATGATCATTTCTGATGTAGATATGCCTTTAATAAATGGCTTTGAGTTTGCCAAGCAAATTAAAACAAACGAAGTAACAAGCCATATTCCAATTATCATGCTTACTGCTTTTACCACAGAAGAGAACCGGGTAGCAGGCTTAGAATCTGGTGTAGAGATTTATTTAACAAAACCCTTCAATTTAAAAGTACTAAAGTTAAGTATTGATAATATGGTCAATTCTATACATAGCATTCGGTCAAAATATTCAAAACAAATTCTATTGATGCCTAAAAAAGTAGAAATCCAATCTATGGATGAAAAATTTTTAGATAAATGTATGCAACTTATTGAGGAGAATTTAAACGACCAAAATTTTAATGTGAGCGTTTTGGTGGATAAAATTGGGATGTCGCAAGCGGTTTTGTACAAGAAACTAAAGGCATTAACAGGGTTAAACATTACCGATTTTATTAAATCTATCCGGCTTAAAAGGGCCGCTCAGCTTCTAGAAGAAAATAAACTAAGTATTGCAGATATTGCTTACTTGGTAGGTTTTAATGATAGAAAATATTTTAGCAAAGAGTTTAAAAAACAGTATGGCGTTTCTCCAAAAGCATATATTGAAATAAATTTAGCATAATTCCACCTAGCTTAATAATTACCCCCAAAAAAACTGATTTGAACCCTAAATGGCAGTTACTGCCATCTATATTTGAATCTATTAACCAATTTATAAATTCTCTGTTCTCATAAAATAGCTTTCAAAATAAAGATGGTTAGGATGAGACGAGCAGTTTTAGAAGAGAAATAGCGTATAAGGCAAATTCAATTTTGCCTAACAATAAATTTCTTCACTCATTATAAATGACAATTATTTAAACCCAAATTAACTAAATTATGACCTACACTTACAATTTCAAGGTGTTCAACAAGCTTTTGTTTGTTTGTTTGCTTTTGGTCTTTGCAATTAGCGCAAGAGCACAAACTGAAAAAACAATTCGCGGCACCGTTCAGGGGATTAACGGAGAAACCATTCCTGGGGTTACCGTAACGCAAAAAGGAACTAAAAATACTACCCAAACAGATTTATCAGGGAAATATCAAATCAAAATGCTCAAAGGATCTAATGATTTGGTGTTCTCATTTTTGGGATTTAAAACACTTACCCAAACTATTGGCGCAAGCAATACGGTAAATATTACTTTAAAAGAAGATTTATTAGGTTTACAGGAGGTGGTAGTTACAGGTTACACCGTTGAGAAGAAACGCGATGTCCTTGGCTCTATTGGTTCTATAAAAGCCGAACAGATTGAGCAAACCACACCGATAGGGGCGCTAGATGCAATCCAAGGAAGAATGGCCGGCGTCTCCATATCCACTAATAATGGGCCGGGTAACGGAACCGATATCAAAATTAGAGGAACTTCTACCTTATCGGGTGGCGTTAATCCACTTTACGTGGTGGATGGCCAACAATTGGATAATATAGACAACCTAAACCCAAACGATATTGCTAGTATTGAGGTTTTGAAAGATGGTGCTTCTGCCGCTATCTATGGTGCGCAGTCTGCTAATGGTGTGGTCATTGTAACTACAAAAAAAGGAAAAGTAGGACACACAAAAGTGGATGCCACTTACGTAAGAACTTACAGTGATTTAACCAGTACATTGCCCGTGGCAAACACCAGACAAAGGTTATTGTCAGAGTTTTTGAAAAAAGGTACAGATCCCACGGTTAATCAAGACTCTTTAAGTATAAGACTTCAGCAAAACCCAGATTTGCAATCTGAAATTACCAGAACTTCAGTAAGAGACGAATTTAACATGTCTTTTAGCGGTGCTAATCAAAGAAGTGACTTTTATGCGAATTTAGGATATCTTAATCAAAACGGAATAGTAATAAATAGTGCGTACAAAAGAATTAATAGCAATATAAACTTAAATTTTGATATTAATAACACCATTAAGGCTGGTTTCCGTATAAACAGTTCTTATCAACTAACGGACGGTTTAGATGAACTTAGCGTATTCAGGCATTTAATTAGGCGACCGGCATATTATCCTGTAAGGGACTTTGATGGATCTTTATTTCCATTAATAGCAGGTCTAAGAAATCCGCTTGCACAGGCAGAAGCCTCTACTAATACAGCTCGGGTTTATAGAGCCCAACTATTTAATTTTGTGGAAGTGAAAATTTCAAAAGATTTAAAATTTAGGTCAACACTAGGCGGTAATTTTGGGTTTAATAAGAAAAATGTATTTAATCCTTCAATTGTTCAGCCTATAGGCCAAGATCCGGTGGGTTATGAACAAGAAAATCTAGCTGTTGATTATCAACACGAGGATTATTTCACTTATAATAAAAAAATCGGTAAGAATAATATTACGGGTTTAGCCGGTTTTCAGCTTCAAAAATGGAATCAAGAAAATTCACTTATTTATGGAACCTTTAATTCGGATCTTATCACAACATTTAATAATGTGAAGGTATTAGATCTAACCAGATTAAATAACGATACACAAGAGCAACATTCTTTAATGTCGTTCTACGGGAAAGTAGGATATGACTATTCTGGTAAATACCTTTTTTCCGCTACGTTAAGAAGGGATGGTTCGTCACGATTCGGAGTTGATAAAAGATTTGGTAATTTTCCGTCAGTGGCTGCCGGTTGGAGGGTTAGTGATGAAGATTTTATGAAATCTTTAAAGAAAACTATTTCAGATTTAAAACTTAGGGTAGCTTACGGGGTAAACGGTAATGAGAGAATCGGTAATTATGATGCTTTAGCTCTTTATGCGCCCGGAAGCTATTATGATGGTCTAAATGGGGTAGCAACTACTCGCTTAGCAAACGTAAATCTGTCTTGGGAAAGAACTAAGTCTATTAACTACGGACTCGATTTGAGTTTGTTTGACGGAATTATAAACCTTACAGCAGATGCTTACGTGAAAACAACAGATAATTTACTGTATGATGTCCCACTCCCAACAGAAACTGGTTATAGCAGCATCAGAGCGAATATAGGGTCTGTAGAGAATAGAGGACTTGAGTTTTTTATAAGCGCCACCCCTCTAAAAGTTAAAAATTTTCAATGGACATCCAGTTTTAATATCGCATTTAATAAAAACAAGGTCCTAAGTTTAAATAATCCTGCTGGTTTTGAAACAGCGATTTATCAAATAAAACCTGGTGAATCTTTGGGTAATATGTATGGTTATACACAGTTGGGGGTTTTTCCTTATGACCAATCTAATGCTTTTACTCCGGATGGTGTTCAGCTAACGCCTACGTTTGGAACAGACGGTAAAACTTTTACAGGCTATAATTTAAACGGACAGGTTTACACCGGTGATGTAAAACAGCTCAAAGTGGGGTCAACGGTGCTAAAAGGTGGTGATATCTATTGGAAAGATTTGAATGGGGATTTTAATATTGATAAGGAAAACGACCGGTCTGTTTTAGGAAATGGGTATGCAAAAGCCTTTGGAGGTTTTTTCAATGAGTTCAAATATAAGGATTTCGGTTTTTCGTTTCTGTTTGACTTTAACTTTGGGAATGATATCTATCGTCAGTATGACGTTGAAAGAGATTTCTCCACTGCATACGGCCAAACTGCAGAACCAGCAATGATAGACAATGCTTGGCGTAAACAAGGTGATATTACCATTTACCCTAGCTTAGACTCAAAACGAACCGAAAACTTTATTGCTCCAAATTCCTTTTTTGTTAATAAAGCTGATTACATAAAGCTTAGAAACGTAAAACTAAATTATATTTTGCCAAGAAGATATCTGGATAAAGTTAAGTGGATAAAGGGAGCTTCTTTGAGTGTTTCTGCCAATAACCCTTTGGTTTGGACTAACTACCCCGGATATAATCCAGAGCTGGGAACTAGAGGAAATCCTTTACAGCCAGGATATGATAACTTAAGATACCCTAGTTATAGAGAAATTATTTTGGGTTTAAACGCTCAATTTTAAATTCATTTTATTTACACTAGAAATTTAAAATAATGAAAAATAAAAAGAACCATAAACTTGTGGTACTGGTACTGTTAGTAAATATTGTATTAGTTACCTCTTGTAAAAAATTTCTTGACCTTCAGCCCTTGAGTCAAGTATCAGAAGATAGATTTTGGAAGACAAACAATGATGCCATTGGTGGAGTTGCCGGTATATATGATGGCATGCAAGATGCCTATTCAGCAAAGTATTATTTGTGGGGCGAATTTAGAGCTGATAATTACATTAGAACATTGAAAATTACAGGAAATTATCTGCAATTATTAACTAATGATTTACAGTCTGCAAACGCGGATGTGGTAGACTGGACAAAATTATACAGTACCATCAACAGAGCAAATACTGCAATAGCGAATATTCCTAATATTCCGGGCTATGATCCTAATTTGTTAGCAGAAGCGTATGCAATAAGAGCTTTTGCTTATTTTGATGCGGTTAGGGTATGGGGACAAGCGCCAGTTTATTTAGAGCCTATTAAAGGGTTAGGTGATGATATTTATAGACCACAAACAGACGGCACAAAAATAATTAATGACGTGGTTCTGTCAGATCTTAATAAGGCGGAACAATTGATGACGAATACGAGTAGTAATTATCATTTTTCAAAAGCAAGCATTTATTGTTTAGAAGCAAATATTTATTGGTATTTAAATGATTATCCAAAGGCTAAGGTTGCTTTAGATAAATTTATCGCACTAAATGATCAAATAAAGGCTTATAAACTGGTAACTACTAGAGATGCTTGGGAAAAGCAATTTTTGGCAGAAGATGCGCCCAATGATTTTCAGATAAGTACTGAAACCATCCTCAATTTAAAATATGACTACACCCAGGATGCTAATCAGGCAAGTAATAGGCTTCTATTTATGTGTTCTATTCCTCAGTTTGCTATATCTCCTCTTATACAAACGAAATGGACAACGTTATTTCCTATAGACAGGGATAGCTGGAATGCAAAATATCCAAACAACCCTCCAATAGCGAGGGATGCAACTGGAAATCCATTATACGGGGATTGGAGATATTTCGAAACCGTAGAGCAGGGAGTGGCGCCAGGTACTGCTCGCGTTGCTAAGTATCAAAAAGTACAGTTGCTACCTCAGTTCGATCAAACACAAATCCATATTTATCGCTATTCTGGTATACTTTTAATGAAAGCAATTATAGAAAACAGATTAGAGAACAAACAAGGTGCAGTTGATCTTTTAAACCAAATAAGAGTAGCCAGACAGTTGCCAACTGTAAAAATAACAGATTTTAATTCAATTGATGACTTGGAAAATTATTTGTTAGATGAAAGACAGTTTGAATTGATGGGTGAGGGAAAAAGATGGTGGGATTTAATTAACACTAAAAAGGCAGTACAGGTGATGCAACCAATAAATGGTCAAGGAGCAAATAAACTTTTATTTCCTGTTTATACAAATCATTTGATAGACAATCCCAAATTAAAGCAAACCATTGGTTATAACTCAAATTAATTAAAGATGAAAAATTTAGAATTAAATAGGCAGAATATTTTGAGACCAATACTTTTAGTAACAATGGTTTTCGCAGTCTTATTATCTGCTTGTGATCTCAGGTTGCAGCAAAAGGTTCCATTTAACCCCGAAAGTCCAGAGCTTCCCACTTTTAAAGATCAAACAGCTTGGGATTGGATCCAAAGTCATCCGGGAGGAGATTTTACTTATATGGAACAAGCAATTAATGTTACAGGATTACAAAATCTTTACAGCCAATTAGATACTCCAAGAACATATCTACTGCTGAAAAACGTAGCTTTTACGCAAACTAACGGAATTTTGCAATTAATAACTGGAAGTACAAAAGGAAGTTTAGCTACACTGAATGCAACGAATACGCAACGGTTGAAAAATCTGTTAATGTACCATATCATCAGTAAATATGTTGATCAGGGTCCGGATAATTTAAAAGTGCTTTACAAAGATTATTTCTTTCAGACCTTATTGCCCGGTCCGCAAGGAATTGTTTCTATAAATAGAAATGAAAACTTTAAAATGATTTTCAATGCATCTCCAACGTTGCCTGCGACCAAAAGAAGAACTGTTGACGCCACGCAAACACTCCATAATTATATTTTTAAAAATGGAATTGCTGATTTATTACCGATATATATCGGATTAACCCCTTTTTAACTGGTTTTTTTAAATTAAAAGTACCGAAAATTAGTTTTTGGTACTTTTAACTTAAAGTCAAATGAAACACATTGATATCAGTAATTGATCTAAAGAAACTTACAGTTTTTAAAATTAAGAGGTCATGAATAAACAGCCAACAAAAATTAAGCGTATACAGTTTAAAATATCTGGATTTAGGAATGCTTTCATGAACTATATAAAAGCTGATAAAACGGAAATGCACACAAAAAATCCCGATGTATTAACAACAGACGAAGTTGTGAACTTTATACCTAGGCAACAAATTTTAAATACAGCTACATTTTCAAATAAGCCAACTATTCTGTTAGTTGAAGATAATGAGGAAGTAAGAGCATGTATTAAAGCTCCTTTAGAGCTTAAATACCAAGTTTACGAAGCAGAAAACGGTATAAAAGGTTTAGAAATTGCAAATGATAAATTACCTAATTTGATTATTAGTGACGTAATGATGCCAGAAATGGACGGGCTATCTCTTTGTGCTAAAATAAAAGCAAATGAAAATACCAGTCATATCCCGGTTATTTTATTAACAGGCAATGTAGGTGTTAACAATCAGGTTTGTGGTTTGAAAAACGGTGCCGATATATATTTAACAAAGCCTTTTAATATACAGGTACTTTTATTGAACGTTCAGAATCTTTTATCGTTAAGTGAAAATATGCAGCATCGGTTCGCTAAACGATTAAGCTTGGAACCCAGCAATGTAGTTGTAGATATTAAAGAAGAGGAATTTATACATAAAGTATTGGGTGTAATTGAAGATAACGTTGGAAATACAGAATTTGGCGTACATCATTTAGCCGCCGAAATTGGGATGAGTAGTCCTGTTTTTTATAAAAAAATCCAGTTTTTAACGGGGATGTCTGTTAACGATTTTATGAAATCGATAAAATTAAAGAGAGCAGCGCAACTATTGAAAGTAGGTTGCTTTACCGTTTATCAGGTAGCTTATGAAGTCGGATTTAAGGATAGTAAATATTTTAGCCGAGAGTTTAGAAAGCAGTTTGGGTGTTCCCCTTCCGAATATTCCATCTCCTGAAAGTAAACAAGTTCTATTATCGCTTTGGAACTTTTTACCACAAACTAATAATTGCTGAAATTACTACGCAGCTCGGGGTTGTTTTGAAATCACTTTAAATTTAAAAAAAATGAAAAATGGTATCATACTATTTTTAGTATTAATAAGCAATCTGTGTATAGCAAATAAAAAGGATATACCAGAGATAACTATCGTAAAAGAGAAGTTGTTTGAATTCGCAATGAATAAAGTTGCTCGCGATGAAGATTTTTCTTTGCTTCAAACTAAGAAAATATTAGCTCTTTTAGATGAAAAGGGAGACTTTTCGGATATCGATTATCTCAATATAGAGAAAGGAGCTTTTCAGCCCGGAGAGCATTGGATGCGCTTATACAAATTATCGCTTCTATACCAGACTAAAGGTGAGTTTTTCCACGATAAGGCACTGGCACAAAAAATCATAAATTCAGTAAGATTTTGGATACATACAGACCCTATAATTACTAGTACTTGGTGGAATAACATGGGAGTTCCTTTGTGTATAGGTAAGGTTTTTATTTTAATGGAGAACGAGTTGCCTAAAGATATAATAACAGATGGGATTGCCATGATAAATAGAGGCGTTAGGAAAGATCATTACGAATATTATGGTCCGGCGACTGGTCAAAATCTGTTATGGATTGCTTTTGCTCATGTATATTCTTCTTGCTTTGCCAATGATACGGCAGGACTGCATAGGGCATTTAATTCTGCAGAAAAAGAGATAAAAATTTCAACCGATGAAGGTATCCAGCCCGATTATTCTTTTCACCAGCATGGACCACAGTTTTATTCATTTGGTTACGGAAAAACTTTTTCTTTGACGGCAGCTCAGTTAATATATCTGGCACAGAATACCCGATATCAATTTTCAGATGAAAAAATAGCGATTTTGTCACATTATATTTTGGATGGCCAACAATGGGCAACAAGAAATAAATTTTTAGAATACACCGCTAAGGGCAGAGAGATCTCTAGAAATGTTCCTGATACTAACAGTTTACTTTTCGCTATAAAAATAATGTCTGGAATTGATAAAGACCGGAAGTTAGAATATCAAATTTTTTATGATCAATTGAAGAGCGGTTATAGAGATGTAAGTCTAATAGGGAACCGTTATTTCAGATATTCTGATTTTATGGTTCAACAAAGAAAAGGATATTATTTTTCGGTGAAGGGTGCTTCTAAAAAAATTATAGCCAGCGAATCAGGAAACGGGGAGAATATAAAAGGTTATTATCAAGGAAATGGCACTTATTATCTTACTAAGACAGGAAAAGAATATGACGGTATTTTTCCTTTGCTAAACTGGAAGCAATTGCCTGGTTCATTGGCAGAACAGGATAGCGCTTCTCTTCCATTAATTGATTTTGGACGTACGAATTTTGGACATACCAACTTTGTTTATGGAGTGAGTGATAGCCTTTACGGCGCTTTTGGTTATGATTATAAAAAAGATAAAGTACAAGCAAAGCGAAGCTGGTTTATGTTTGATAAAGAGATTGTTTGTTTAGTGGCAGGTGTTAATTATAGCAGTACCAATAAACTTTGCCAAACCCTAAATCAATGCTATGCCAATGGCGATATATGGGTAAACAATAAAAAGTTTGATCAAAATCAATTAGAGTCTAAAAAGATCAAACGAGTTTATCACGATTCAGTTGGTTATGTTTTTGATTCAACATCTTTTTTAAAAAAAGTGACTGTAGAAAAAAGAACCGGATCATGGAATGACATTAATAAAATGGAAAGTAAGCAACCATTCTCAAAAAAAGTTTTCTCGTTAAATATTGATTTAGGTAAACAGTTGGAAAATCAGCATTTTATGTACGCGATTTTGCCTAATATTTCAGGCGATAGTTTCAGGGGATATAATTTAAAAAAACACATCAGCATATTAAAAAATGACAGCGATATACAAGCTGTATTTCAAAAAGATTTGAAACAAGTACAAGCTGTTTTTTACACAGCAGGCTCGTTGAAATTACCATGGGATAATAAATGGATAAAAATTAATAAACCTGGATTAATAATGGTTGAGAAAATAAATAATCAACTAGTTATTCACCTAAATCCACAATTAGATAATATGGTTTATCATATCAATTCAAATGTAGGGTTCTCATCACCTAATAAGGTATTTGAATTAGTGAAAAGGCCGTAATAAGATAGACATTATTTCTTAAAATCGTCTTGAGCCAGATTGACGATTTCTTAAAAAACGTTAAATGTATTACATAGTGGTAAAAGCCTGATAATATTATCTTTTAGAACAAGTGTTAGCCTTTGTTTTCGAGTACAATATTGCAATAACGGTAGGGGAGACGTTGTTCAATATGGGGTTAAATGCATAAAATAACGTGAGTTCGGGATAAGAAATAGTGTAAAAAAGAGAGCAAAGGGCATGA
>NZ_CAMLIG010000026.1 GCF_946480185.1 uncultured Pedobacter sp.
TCGAAGAAAATAATAAACAACTATTCTTAGCCGCTTAAACCGAACTCACGTTAATTTTAAGAATCAGATTTTTTGTTTCAATGTATGTTTGTAATATTACATTGTTTTGTGTAGAAATGCGAAATAATTTATCACACAATTTTAGTTTTTCGAAAAAATTAGAAAATTGAGAGCATACTGTTAAGTATATTGCCGAAAAAAGAATGGCTTACGCAAAACAAACCAACAATTGATTAAAAACATTAACAGTTAACGGATGAAACAAATTAGACTTATAAAATCACAAATCATAATTGCGCTTTTTGCTGTATCTTTCCTCTGCTGCTCCCTTATTTCTTGCAATAAAGACAATACTGATGTACTTCCAACTATTGCGCAAATTGCGGTTGATTTGCATGATCTTAGCCAATTAGAAGCATCAGCTATAAAGGGAGGTTTAGTAGTAGCGCTTTCTAACAAAAATACTGCTTCGGGTTCTAACGGTAATTTCACCGTATTTGCGCCAACTAATAAAGCGTTTGAAAAAATAGGATTGGTAAATCCACAAGATTTAAATGCTTTGCAAACTCCGTTTTTAGTAAGTGTTTTAAACTACCATCTTAGCAACGGCATTACTAAAGATGATGCTTTAACCAATGGCGGCACTGTATCATCTTTGCTTGGAGCAACCATAACCAAAAGAATTATTATTAGAGATGGTGAGAAATACGTGAACGGTTCTAAAATAATTGTAGCTAACAATAAGGCCGATAATGGGATAGCACATGTGATCGACCGTGTTTTATTAGCTTCCGGTACGGATATTGCAAATACAGTCCTATTTTTTTCACAAGGCAAAGGCTTTGTAAAACCAGAATTAAGCTTTTTAGTTGAAGCAGTTGTTTATTGCGATTTAGTGAGCGCTTTATCAGATAAGACTCCAAATTATACTGTTTTTGCGCCAACGGACCAGGCTTTTAAGGATTTGGGTAAAACGCTAGGAATAGCAATAAACGAACCCTCAGACGTTAGAAAAATTAATAAAGCTACACTAAAACAGGTTTTGTTAAATCATGTGGTAAACCTTGGCGGGAAATTTACATCAGAACTTTACCCCGGAAATTTAATGACTTTAAGCGGCAAAAACGTTACTTTGGGCGACTATGCTAATGGAGTACTAACCGTTAAGGGAAACGGAAATAGCATGGTTGCAAATATGGTAATTCCAGATATACAAACTACAAATGGCGTGGTCCATGTAATTGACAGGGTACTTTTGCCTTAAAGTTTAAACTCGGTATTCTTTAGACTTACGAAGTTTCAAAAACTTCGTAAGTCTTTAGTCAGCACATCCTTTACGCCTTATTCCTTACACCTCCACTCAATAACTCATTTCAACTATTTTCTCTACATCAGCCGGAGTTAATCTTTTATGTTCTCCCAATCCTAACCAGCCTCTTTCAGTAAAACGTTCAGCAATTTTTTGCGCTGTTCCTTTATAATCATCTGTATAGTCAGAAAGCTTGGTATCAATCCCTAAAGATTTAAAAAATTCTTCTGTTTTATAGATTGCCGCTTTTGCAATGGCATCTGTATCACCTTCAGTTATTCCCCAAACTCTTTTTCCGTATTGCGCTAATTTTTCGCGTTTACTTTCAAAATTGTAACGGTAATGGCTTGGTGCAATTACGGCTAAAGTGCGAGCATGGTCAATACCAAATTGTGCGGTAAGCTCATGTCCCATGGCATGCACTGCCCAATCTGTAGGTACACCTTTTTGTATCAAACCGTTTAAGGCCATGGTACAGCACCACATAAAATTGGCTGCCGCGTCATAGTTTGATGGATCTGTAGTAATTACGGGTGCAACTTCAACTAGGGTTTGCATAATACTTTCTGCAATTCTATCCTGTAACGATGCGCCGGTTGGGTAAGTCATGTACTGTTCTAAAACATGTGTAAAAGCATCGGTGATTCCGTTGGCCAATTGCCTTTGTGGGATCGATTTTACCACTTCTGGGTCAAGAACCGAGAACTGAGGAAACAAACCCGGGCCGCCCATCCCTAATTTTTCCTGTGTTTCTTTTCGGGTAATTACCGATCCGGAGTTCATTTCTGAACCTGTAGCCGGTAAAGTAAGTACGGTGCCAAACGGCAAACCCACTTCAGTTTTTATCGCATTTTTTAAAATATCCCACGGCGAATCGCCTTTGTATAAAGCAGCAGATGAAAGAAATTTAGTTCCATCAATTACAGAACCTCCGCCCACGGCAAGCATGTAAGTGATGTTTTCTGTTTTGATGATTTTCAAAGCATCCATCAAAATCTCATATTCTGGGTTTGCAGGAATCCCGCCAAACTCAACCACCTCAAAATCTTTCAAAGCTGTTTTTACCTGCTCATAAATTCCATTTTTTTTGATACTTCCACCTCCGTAAAGCATTAAAACTTTAGCATTTTTCGGTATTTCTTGCGCTATTTTAGCTATTTGTCCTTTTCCAAAGATTATTTTGGTAGGGTTTTTAAATTCAAAATTTAACATTTTATTCTTTTTTATTTTGCTATAAAATTACAACATCCAATTCTTCATATTGTTTACTCGCTGTCAGACTTTAACAATCATTTTACCTTCGTTTTTCCCGTCGAATAAATCGATAAAGGCTTGCGGTATATTATCAAACCCGTCAACAATCGTTTCGGCGTATTTAAGTTTTCCTTCTTTAAGCCATTGGCTCAATTGCTTAATGGCTTCTGGAAATTTCTCTGCATAATTGCCAACAATAAATCCCTGCATCAACACACTGTTTTTAATTAAAATTGACTGCAATCGTGGTCCGGTTAGAACTTCTGTGGCGTTGTATGATGAAATTGCACCACAAACGGGTACTCTTCCAAATTTATTGATATTTGCTAACACTGCATCAGCTATTTCTCCGCCAACATTGTCAAAATAAATATCTACACTATTTGGCGTTGCGTCCTTAACGGCTTTTTGCATATCAGCAGTATTTTTATAATCTATACCTGCATCAAACCCGAATTTGTTTTTTAGCATATTTACTTTTTCATCGCCACCGGCAATACCAACAACACGGCAACCTAATATTTTGCCAATTTGTCCAACTACCGAACCAACAGCTCCCGCGGCACCAGAAACTACCAAAGTTTCGCCTGCTTTTGGTTTTCCTATTTCTATTAAACCCAAATAAGCAGTTAATCCCGTCATTCCTAAAATGCCTAAATAAGCAGAAGGCTTATCGGTTTGCTTATCTATTTTATTTAATGATTTTCCGTTATTGGTTTGAAATTGTTTCCATGCTAGTATTCCCGAAACTAAATCCCCAACCTTAAAATCGCTGTTTTTTGATTCGGTAACTTCTGCAATCACGCTTGACTGTACAGGTTCATTTAATTGAAAAGGAGGAATGTAAGATTTTTCATCGCTCATTCTCCCTCGCAAATAGGGATCAACCGAAACATATAAGGTTTTTAATAGTACTTCGCCTTCTTTTGGGCTGGGTTGCGGTTCTTCTGTAAATTTAAAATCGGATATAACTGGTTTTCCTGTCGGACGTTTATTCAATAAAATGATCTTATTCATAATGTTCTTTTTATTTTAATGCACAAGTACCAAGCCATTAGGCAAGGTTAAAAATCATTTTAACTAAGCTTAACATTCAGTTGACACAGCGACTTTTGTTAAGACACCAAACAATTTAAGCTACTGCCTTTTTAATATAAACTGTTTACTATCTTTGTTAAAAAAAGAACCATGTATACAGGATTATTGCACCTCCATTCAATATTAAGATACGTTGTCTTAATACTAGTTTTGCTTTCAATTTTTCAGGCATTGGCAGCCGGGAACAAACCCTATACCGAAGCCAATAAAAAAGTAAATCTATTTGCTTTAATTAGTGCGCACACTCAGTTGTTAATAGGTTTGGTTTTATATTTCATTAGCCCGAAAGTAGATTTCTCTCAAATGAGCGATCCTATTACTCGTTATTGGAATGTGGAGCACATTAGCATGATGATTTTGGCAATTATTTTAATCACCATTGGATACTCAAAATCTAAGAAAGCAGTGGAGGCAAAAGCCAAACACAGAGCTATTTATGTGTATTACACCATAGCAATTGTAGTAGTTTTGTTGGCAATTTTCACCATGAAGGATAGAAATCCTTGGTGGAATATGTAGATAAAAAAATAATTAAAAATTTTTGAAAGTCGATTTTCTTTATAATTTTGCAAAGCAATGAATAACAAAAACAATACAAACAGATGGTGGTGGCAAGGTAAAAACCTAGCTTCGGTAACTGTATTTGTATATTAATAAAGAATTTAATCCAAACCTAAACAAATACGAACCCGACGCTAATCCGTCGGGTTTTTTTTTGGATTTAAGATTTGTAAAACATAAAAGATGAAAACATTTAAACTAAATGTATCCTATAAAAAATTATTAGCAGACACCACCACCCCGGTGAGTATTTATTTGCGCTTACGCGATGTTTTTCCGAACAGTTTATTGTTGGAAAGCTCTGATTACCACAGCCGAGAAAACAGTAGAAGCTACGTTTGCTGTGATCCGGTGGCGGCAATTATTGTAAACAAAGGTGTTTTAACCAAAACCTACCCTAATGAAACCAAAGAAGTTTTAGAGGCTGGCACCTTTAATCTAAGTGATGAGGTTTATAATTTCAGAAAAAAATTTGAAAGCAATGCAGACACTAGTTTAAAGTTTATTACCGATGGACTTTTTGGTTATTTTACACACGAAGCGGTAGAATATTTTGAGGATATTAAACTTAAAGTAGATGAAAATGATGAGCGAGAGATACCAACTTTTCAGTATCATGTTTACCATTACATTATTGCGATAGACCATTTTAAAAATGAGCTATACATTGTAAAAAATGAGACAGAATTTGAGAAGGAACTGAACGGTTTAGAAAAAATTGAGTACCTCATCCAAAACAAAAACTTTCCTGAATATAAATTCAGCTTACAAGGCGAGGAAAGTTCGAATTTAAAAGATGAAGAATTTCTCTCTTTAGTGGAAACCATGAAAAAACATGTTTACCGTGGAGATGTTTTTCAGATTGTACCGTCCAGAGCTTTCCATACCTCATTTTTGGGCGATGAATTTAACGTTTACCGGGCTTTGCGCTCCATCAATCCATCGCCGTATTTATTCTATTTCGATTACGGCAGTTTTAAAATATTTGGGTCTTCGCCCGAAGCACAGCTGACCATTAAAAAAGGAGTGGCCTCTATTTATCCAATTGCCGGTACTTTTAAACGTTCTGGTGATGATACCCAAGATAAATTGATTGCTGAACAATTGCAGAATGACCCTAAGGAATCTTCAGAGCATGTGATGTTGGTAGATTTGGCCCGTAATGATTTAAGCAGACATTGCACCGAGGTAAAAGTAGAGGCCTACAAAGAAGTCCAGTTTTACTCCCATTTAATACATTTGGTTTCTAAAGTTAGCGGGCAGCTAAAACCGGGTGTAAACCCATTTAAAATTGTTGCAGATACTTTTCCGGCAGGCACCTTAAGTGGAGCGCCAAAATATAGAGCAATTGAGCTAATTGACCAATATGAAAAAGGCAAACGCAGTTTTTACAGCGGAGCTATCGGTTTTATGGGTTTCAACGGAGATTTTAACCACGCCATTATGATCCGCTCTTTTTTGAGTAAAGCGAATAAACTGCATTACCAAGCCGGTGCCGGAATTGTCGCCGACTCAGATCCAGCTTCAGAATTAAATGAGGTAAACCATAAAATTGCGGCGTTAAGAAATGCGCTTAAACAGGCAGAGGAAATTTGATTTAAAGGCTAGAGGGCGTTTGGTTTAGGGTTTAAGGGATTTTCAAATCTTAACACCACGCTCATTATAAAGAATTAGGTTATTGAATGACGACAAGGTATAATGCCTTACGCCACCAACCTTAAACCATAAAAAAATGAAAATATTAGTTATAGATAATTACGATTCTTTCACCTATAATTTGGTGCATTTGTTAAATGAGTTAGGTCATGAAGCGGAAGTTTGGAGAAATGATAAGTTTAATATTGAAGATGTAGATGCTTTTGAAAAGATTTTACTTTCGCCAGGTCCGGGAATTCCTTCTGAAGCGGGTTTGCTTTTAGAAATAATTAAAACGTACGCCAAAACGAAGAGTATTTTGGGCGTTTGCTTAGGTCAGCAAGCTATTGCCGAGGTTTTTGGTGGCGAACTGTATAATTTAGAAAAACCAGTTCATGGAACTGCGACAAAAATCGTGATAACAGATCCGGAAGAAGTGATTTTTAAAGGTTTAAACAGCGGATTTAAAATTGGCAGGTACCATTCTTGGGCGGTAAAGTCAGATAATTTTCCGGAAGAACTGTTGGTTACAGCAACTGACGAAAAAGGCGTAATGATGGCTTTGCGCCACCGTTATTATGATGTACGGGGCGTACAATTTCACCCAGAATCTGTGTTGACAGAATTTGGAAAAGAAATGATTGCTAATTGGCTGGATGCGAGGCAGTAGGGTGTGTGGTAAAAGGTTTAAGGCATAGATAACGCATAACCTTTTCTACCATCTGCAAAATCCTTACACCTTAACCCCTATACCTTAAACCTTGTAAAAAAATGAACATCCTAGATAAAATAGTTGCTCGTAAAAAAGAAGAAGTTGCATCGGCGAAAGCCAAAAACAGCATTAAAGAATTAGAAGCTTTTGCGACTTTTTCAAGACAAACTTACAGCTTAAAAACTTTTTTAACCGATCCAAACAAATCTGGAATTATAGCTGAGTTTAAAAGAAAATCTCCTTCAAAAGGAATTATAAACGACACGGTTACGGTAGAAGAAGTAACCACCGGCTATGCAAGGGCAGGAGCTTCTGCATTATCTGTTTTAACGGATCATGATTTTTTTATGGGTCATGAGGATGATTTGATAGTGGCCCGTAAAGTAAATGAAATCCCCATTTTACGGAAAGATTTTATGGTGGATGAATACCAGATTATTGAGGCGAAAGCCATTGGTGCTGATATTGTTCTGCTGATTGCGGCCTGTTTAACCCCTGCCGAAATTTTAAGTTTTGCGAAGCTGGCCAAATCCCTAGGTTTAAGCACTTTACTGGAGGTGCATAATCGCGAAGAATTGGACAGAAGCTTAAATCCATACTTAGATGTCGTAGGTGTAAACAATCGAAATTTGAAAAATTTTACGGTAAGTATTGACACCTCTTTATCGCTGGCTGAAATTATCCCGAGTGATTTTCTGAAAATATCTGAAAGCGCAATTAGTGAGCCTAAAACCATCAAAACATTAAAGAAAGCCGGTTTCAACGGGTTTTTAATAGGAGAGAACTTTATGCGGACAGCAAATCCGGGGCAAGCAATGGCAGATTTTGTAAAACAGCTTTAATTGGGAATTATTGTAATAATAGAAAGCTTTTCTGTTCGTAGAATAAAGCGAAGCGTTTATACAATAACTCAAACAAACCACAATATAAGTAAGTCCCTCTCCTTCGGAGAGGGATTTAGGGTGAGGCTTAATTTTCTGTTGGGCTAAAAGTAGTATTCAATATCCTGGTTTCAAATTCTTCTACCGGATATTTCGCTTCGATAAGGCTGATGAGCATTTCTGTTGCAATTCGCCCCATTTCAAAAGCAGGTTGTCTAACGCAAGATAAAGATGGGCTAAAAAGTTCCACTACGTCAGAATTACTAAAGCCGGCAACCAAAATGTTTTCGGCTCCGTGTTTTTTTAGGGCCGATAAACAGCCCATACTTAACCTATCGCTGGCAACAAAAATGGCATCGGGTTTTTCGGGTAAATTTAACAAAGAAACTACTGCCTGTTCTACTTCATCTTGTTGGCTTCCGCCGTGTTCGCAGTAGCTAATGTATTCGCTTTTTAATGGTAAATGATATTTAGTTAAGGCTTCCTCGTAACCTATTTTTCTTTGGGCGGTAATAGATAGTTGTTCCGCATTGGCTAAATGAGCAATTTTTTTGCATCCTTTTTTAATCAGATATTCAGTCGCGTCAAAAGCACCTTGTCTATTATTACTGGTTACTTTGTGGGTTTCCATACTTTCCAATATCCTATCAAAGAATACAATTGGCAAACCCTGATTATGTAATTTTTCTATATGTTCGTAGTTTTTTGTTTCGGCTGCTAAAGATATTATGATGCCATCAACAGACCGGTTAGCTAAGTGTTCTATATTGGTAACTTCTCTTTCGTACTGATCATGGCTTTGCGAGATGATGACATGGTAGCCTTTATTGTATGCGATTGACTCAATACCGTCAATTGCTTGAGAAAAAAAGACGTTAGCAACTTCACAAACCACTATCCCAATAGAATAGCTCCGTCTTTCTTTTAAACTTAAAGCAATGGGATTTCTTTTAAAGTTGATTTTTTCGGCATAATCTAAAACCAGCCTTTTGGTTTCATCGCTAATTTCATAGCCTCCGCGTAAAGCTCTGGAAACTGTTGAAGTGGATAAGTTGAGTGCTTTGGCTATATCCTTTATGGTAACTGGTTTAAACATATTTAATAATCAATCCAAATAGGGTGCTTCGCTAAATTAGGTATTTTTATGTACAATAAGTACTACAATTTGTCAGAAGCGCAAAAACTATATCGTTGCCGGCAACGATTGCACAGTTATTTAGGCACAATTACTTCGTTTTAGGCTTCAAAGTGCCTATTATTGTTTGAACCAATTACATAAGCCGTATTAAAAACCTTTTCAAATTTCTTTTGAATACTAACTATCATTAAAAATTTTAATGGTTTTACGGTTTAAATTTTAAAATCAATTTTTTAAAACTATGACAAAAAAAATTCTACTCTTATTGGCAATGGTTAATTTCACCTTCGGAATTTCTTTTGCGCAGGAAAGAGTGATTACCGGAAAGGTAACCGATGCTAAAGAAACTTTAATTGGAGTTTCAGTCTCAATCTTAGGCACTAACAGCGGAACACAGACTGATGTTAACGGTGCTTATAGTATAAAGGCAAAAACAGGCCAAACTTTGGTTTTTTCTTATTTGGGCTACAAACCTAAACAGGTAAAAGTTACAGACCAAAAAACGTTAAATGTAGCTTTGGAAAGTGATTCTCAAGTACTTGATGAGGTGGTAGCCATAGGTTACGGAACTGTTAAGAAGAAAGATTTAACAGGCGCTGTATCCTCGGTAAGCGCTAGCACTATTGCCGCCGCACCGGTTTCTTCAGCTTTAGAGGCCATCCAAGGTAGGGCTTCAGGAGTTCAGATTTCTTCTACCGAAGGTTCTCCAGACGCCGACATCACAGTACGTGTAAGAGGCGGCGGATCCATTACAGGAGATAATTCCCCATTATATATTGTTGACGGTTTTCCTGTTGCCTCAATTGCTGATATTGCTCCTGCGGATATTGAATCTATCGATATCTTAAAAGATGCTTCTTCAACCGCTATTTATGGGTCAAGAGGCGCAAATGGGGTAATTATTGTAACTACCAAAGGTGGCAAATCGGGTAAACCCAGTATCAGTTTCAGTGTTTTTGGGGGTGTACGAAATATCGCTAAAAAATTGGATGTCCTTTCTCCGCGGGATTATGTGGATTGGCAATATGAAAGAGCTTTGTTAGCTAATAGTCCAGACGCCCAGGATTACACCAAATACTTTGGTAATTATCAAGATGCTGATTTATATAACAACGTACAGCCAAATGATTGGCAAGAACTAGTTTTTGGCCGTACAGGCAATACATATAACCAAAACCTGAATATAAGTGGAGGAGGAGATAAAACAAAGTATAGTATAAGCCACAGTTTTGTTAAAGACAAAGCAATTATGCAACTTTCAGGTTTTGAAAGGCAAAACCTGAACTTCAAGTTAAATCATAAATTATACGATAAACTAAGTATTGATTTAGGAGCCCGCTATGCCGATACACAAATCAATGGTGGAGGCGCCAACGAGCAAAATGAAAAATCTTCCGCAGACTCGAGATTGAAATTTGCGATGCTTTACCCGCCATTTCCTGTTTCAGGTTTAACTTCTAGTACCGAAACCAATGATGAGTTTAATTTATATAATCCGTTGGTAGCCATATCTGATAATGACCAGCTTCAGAAAAGAAGAACATATAATTTAAATGCGGCAGTTAATTATGAGATCGTAAGTAATTTAAAATTACGTTCTGAAGTAGGTTATGATGATTATAGAGACAATTCTGACCGCTTTTATGGTACTACCACTTATTATGTAAAAAACAATGTGCCTGATCCAAAAAATGCAGGACTTCCCGCATTAATTATGGGAAATCAAAGCAGAAATACTTTTAGAAACACTAACACCTTAAGCTACGATTTTAAAAAGCTTCTAAGTAAAGATAACAGCTTAAATATCTTATTAGGACAGGAGTACATCAAAAGAGAGCAAGCGGAATTAACTACCATTGTACAAGGTTTCCCAGCATCGTTTAATTTTGACGATACCAGAAAGTTAACTACACAAGGAGATGCAAATTCTATTGATAACTACTTATCTCCAGATGATAAATTGCTTTCATTTTTTGGTCGGGCCAATTATGATTATAAAGGCAGGTATTTATTAAGTGCCACCTTTAGGGCTGATGGATCTTCCAAATTTTCAAAAGGTAACCAGTGGGGTTATTTCCCATCTGTTGCCGCAGCTTGGAGAATATCAGAAGAGAGCTTTATGGAAGGTACTCGTGATTGGTTAAGTGATTTAAAGTTAAGGGCTAGTATAGGTACCGCCGGTAACAACAATATCCCAACGGGCCAAACAGTTCAGACTTTTAGTTCTACCAATACAAATGTATATGCCAACGGTTATGATAACTTTTGGGCGGCTTCAAAAACAATGGCCAACCCAGATTTAAAATGGGAAACAACCGTTACTAATAATATAGGTGTAGATTTCTCTTTGTTCAATACTAAATTAAACGGTACTGTAGAGGCTTATTTAAATAAAACAAAAGATTTACTGATCAAATTCCCTGTAGCTGGTACAGGTTATGATGATCAGTATAGAAATTTGGGCGAAACCCAAAACAAAGGTTTAGAGTTCTCTTTAAATTGGAACGCGGTACGTAGCAAAGATTTTGATTTAACAGTTAATGGAAACATTAGTTTCAACAGAAACAGGGTAAATGATTTAGGAGGCTTACTTAATTACCCTGGTACTTCTGGATGGGCTTCAACCGAAATTGGAACTGATTATTTAGTACAGGAAGGTGCCGCCGTTGGAAGAATCTATGGTTACCAAAGCGATGGCAGGTATGAAGTTTCTGATTTCGAAGGCTATGATGAAGCTTCCAAAATATGGAAATTAAAAGACGGTGTGGCTGATGCCAGTTCAGTTGTGGGCACCATTCGTCCGGGAACTATGAAATTGAAAGACATAGTTGGAAATGATGGAGTAGTTGATATTTCCGACAGGACCTTTATAGGCAATGCCAACCCGCTTAACACGGGCGGTTTCTCAATCACTTCAAGATTCAAAAATTTTGATGCAGGAGTATATTTGAACTGGAGCTATGGCAACGATATCTATAATGCCAATAAAATAGAATATACCTCTACTAGTAAGTACAACTCCAGAAATATGATATCGTTGATGCAAAGTGGAAGTCGTTGGAATAATTTGCGAGCGGACGGTACCATTAGTAATGACCCTGCAGAGCTAGAAGCCATGAATGCAAACACCACTTTATGGTCTCCGTATATGAGTAAATTTGTATTGACTGATTGGGCGGTAGAAGATGGTTCTTTTTTAAGATTAAGTACAGTTACTTTGGGCTATACACTTCCTAAGTCTATTTCCGCCAAATTAAAAATGAACCAATTAAGGATATACGCTTCTGGATATAATTTGTTTACCTGGACCAATTATACAGGCTTTGATCCAGAAGTTTCCACCCGTCGTCAAACCAGTTTAACTCCAGGCGTTGATTATTCAGCTTATCCAAGGAGTAGATCGTTTATTCTAGGTCTTAACGTTAATTTCTAGTCTTATTTAATCGAAGAAAATGAAAAAAATTATAAGCACACTATCCATTATTGCAGCTTTTATAAGTATAACTAGCTGTAAAAAAACCTTAGATGCACCAACAAAATCATCATTAGATGAATCTATTATTTTTTCTACCCCAAGTTTAGCTGAAGGCGCTGTTGCCGGGATTTTGCAATCATTTGGAGAACAAAACTCATACAGAGCAAGATTCTTGGTGTTTTACGGAATCAATACCGATGCAGAGGTTTATAACAGTTTGAAAAACACTACTGATGATAAAGCCAGGTTATCAAACTACAATACCAATGTTGATAACAGCCAAATGAATGAACCTAAGAATGCTTGGGCAAAATTTTATGAGGGCATAGAGAGAGCGAACTTAGCTATCCGAGGTTTAAGAACTTATGGCAACGTGGAAAATAATCCGCAAATGGCACAAATCTTAGGCGAAGTACTGACCTTGAGAGCAGTATTATATAATGATTTGATAAAAGGTTGGGGCGACGTACCGGCAAGGTTTGAACCCATTACTACTGAAACTTCTTATCTTCCGAGAAGCGATAGAGATGTTATCTATAAGCAGTTGTTAGCCGATTTAAAAGAGGCTGAGGATTTATTGCCATGGCCTAATGAAACTCCAATTACCTCAACGGTTGAACATGTGAATAAAGCATTTGCAAAAGGCTTAAGAGCAAGGTTGGCATTATATGCCGGAGGTTATGCGCAACGATTAGATGGAAGTGTGCGTTTAAGTACTGATCCTGATTTAGCACCGGATAAAATGTACCAGATAGCTAAAAATGAATGTTTAGAAATTATACAAAGTAATACTTTAAAATTATCAAGCAGCTTTGAGCAGGTTTTTAGAACCTTAAATGAAGAAACAGGTAAAGCGGGATTAGAATCTATGTGGGAAATTCCTTTCGCTGATGGTAGGGGTAGGGTAATTTTTGATCTGGGAGTGAAACATACCAATAAAGATAAATACACCGATCAGGCAAAAGGAGGTACCAATGGACCAAACCCAATAATGCTTTATAAATACGATAAGGATGACGAACGCAGAGACGTATCTATAGTGCCTTACCAATGGACAGATGGTGTACAAGTTCCTACAAATTTAAACCAATTGTTTTTTGGTAAATACCGTTATGAATGGATGAAAAGAAAAGTGGTTTCTACCAATGATGATGGTTTAAATTGGATGTACATGAGATATGCCGACGTATATTTAATGGCAGCAGAAGCCATTTTTAGACTGGACGGAGCAGACGCAGCTGCACCTTATTTACGTAAAATTCGTGAAAGAGCTTTTCCAAATCATCCAGAAAAAGTAGACCAGTTTATGATCAATGCCAAAGCAGATTTCTTTAAGGCCATTGTAGATGAAAGAGCATTAGAGTTCTGTGGAGAAATGCTTAGAAAAGCAGATTTGATACGTTGGAACTTGTTGGATACCAAACTTAATGAGGCCAAACAAGAACTGCAACAATTAGATAACAGAGAAGGCGTATATGCAGATCTTCCAGAAAAAATATACTATAAAACTAAGGATGATGGTGAAAGTGTTGAGATTTATGGATTAAACCATGGCGACACAGATGCTCAAGGAGCTTTACTAGGTTATACATCTAACAAGACATGGACTCTTTCATCCTCTAGCGATAATGTAACTTATTGGGATGCATTGTTTGTGAAAGACCCAAACCAACAACAAGTATGGCCAATTTGGCAGACTTTTTTAGATTCCTCTAACGGAACCTTAAATAATGATGGATTTTAACCTTTAAAATAAAAGACATGAAAAAAAACAATATAATCTTACTACTCTTTTTCGTGGCTGGTATCATAGGATTCTCCAGTTGCAAAGAGGATATGATGAGCGAAATTACCACATTAAATGTAGATAGAGCTTTTTCGCCAACAGAATTAGATGCCAGAGTTGTTAATAGAACTCAGGTACGTTTAGATTGGAGAGAAGTAACCAATGCAACTTTCTATAAAGTAGAGCTTTTTGAAAACGATTCAACACAAGCCTTTGAAGGATCTCCGGCTATCACCGTAGATTCAATAAATGCTAGCCAGTTACCTTATATAATTACTGGACTTTCGGGAGCTACTGATTACTCTATCAGAGTGAAGGGGGTAGGTAAAGATATAGAAGATTCTAAATGGGTTGGTGCCTCTATTAAAACAGATTCGGAACAAATTTTTCAACCTGTAGATCCAGCAACATTAACGGCTACTTCTGTTACCTTGAGTTGGACACCCGGAGCTAACGTTAGTACGATTAATCTTTCCCCAGGAAACATAGTGCATACGATCACTACAGGAGAAATGGCCGAAGGTAAAGCAACTATTACCGGTCTGGTTGGTGAAACAAACTATACCGCTTTGTTATTAAGAGGAACCAAAACACGGGGAACAGCAACTTTTACGACTTTAATTGATCTAGGTAATGCTATCGCGGTATCACCTGGTGACGATTTAGAAGCCATGATTGCAAATGCAAATAATGGAGACGTGTTTGCGCTACTTCCCGGTACTTATGACATCAACAAAGATATTTCTACCAGTAAATCAATTACAATTCAAGGGGCAAAACCTTCAGACAAACCCATAATTAAAGGTCTGGTAATCAGAATCAATGCAAACGCAGGATTGTCACTTAAAGATCTCATTATGGACGGAACCGGATCCACCGGCAATCAAACTATTGTTTACAATGAAGATTCAGCTGACGCATATGGAGATTTGAACGTTCAAAACTGCGACTTCAGTAATTATGTAAAAGGTTTTTTATATGTGAGTAAGAAGGTTTTAGTTAACAATGTGACCTACAACAATAACATCATTCACAATATAGAATGTGCTGGAGGAGATTTTATTGATTTTAGGAGTGGAATTGCGCAAAACTTCACCTTTACCAACAATACTGTTTATAATTCGGCACTTTCCAGAGATTTATTCAGAATGGATAGCGGAGGTTCAACAAATTTCCCTTCAGTAAACTCTAATATTGTAATTACTAATAATACGTTTAACGAAATATGTAATAGTGCCAGTAATCGCGTTTTATATATCCGTTTAGCTAACCATGCGATAACTTTTTCGAAAAATATAATCGCTAACTCAGCCGGTATGTATACCAATCAAACGTCTACAAAAATTGTTACAGTAAATAAAAATAATTATTTCAACGCCCCAAACTATACTGCAAGTACCTCATCAAAATATAATGATGTACCAGCTAATAATTATACTACACTTGATCCGGCATTTGCCTCACCAAATACTGGTAATTTTACTTTAGGTAATGATGATTTAAAATTTGATGGTATCGGAGCGGCCAGATGGCGTTAATTATTCAATGAAAATTAAAATGGGCGACGCGAAAATGTCGCCCATTTTAATTTTAAGACTATAAAAAGTTGAATGGAATAATGCGTTACGATTAAAGTATTAGAAAATGAAAAAATTTAGTTTATTAATAATTGGTGGTATTTTGTTTTTGGCATTTTCATGTAAAAAATCTAAGAAAGCTGATTCTGGCAATCCAGTAACAGATCCGCCAGTAACCGAAAAACCAACCAAAGTAACCGAAACAGCTTACGCTTTTGCCGGAGCTGAAGGAGCCGGAAAAAATACCACAGGCGGACGTGGAGGAAGAATTATTAAAGTAACCAACCTTAACGATTCTGGTACCGGGAGTTTGAGAGCCGCCGTAGAAGCCACTGGGCCAAGAATCGTGATATTTACGGTTTCAGGCAACATAAAGCTGAAATCGTCGCTAAAATTAAAAAATGGAGAAATTACTATTGCTGGCCAAACTGCGCCTGGAGACGGCATTTGTCTGCAGGATTATGACATGAGTGTTGAAGCTAATAATGTGATCGTCCGTTACATGCGTTTCAGGCTTGGTGATACAAACGTTGCAACTATAGAAAGTGATGCCTTTGGCGGAAGAGATTTAGAAAATGTGATGATTGACCATTGTTCCATGAGCTGGTCTATTGATGAGGCCGCATCTTTTTATCACAATAAAAATTTTACCATGCAGTGGTGCATCATATCCGAAAGTATGAATGATTCTGGCCATTCAAAAGGCAAGCATGGCTACGGCGGAATTTGGGGTGGCAGTCCGGCCTCTTTTCACCATAACCTTTTAGCAGACCATACCAGCAGAAATCCAAGGTTTGATGGCGGATTAAGGTACAGTAAAGGGAGCGGAACAATGATAGGCAAATTTGGTCCCGACAAAATAGATTACCGTAACAACGTGATTTATAACTGGAGCAACAACAGCGCTTACGGTGGCGAAAACGGCCAATATAATATGGTTAACAATTATTACAAACCTGGTCCGGCTACACCTTCCAGCAAAAACCACCGTATTATGCAGGTAACTAAAGACGATGTTACCGGCGCCAGTAATCCTAGCGCATACGGCGTTGGCTACGGTACTTTTTATATTGATGGTAATTATATTGTTGGTAACCCAACAGTTACAGCTAATAACTGGTCCGGAGGTGTTGATTATGACTCGGGTGTTACACAAGCTTTGGTTAAAAAAGATGCCCCTTATCCTTCGACAGAAATCCCAGTTCAAACGGCAGAAAAAGCCTATGATGAAGTATTGCTATACAGTGGCGCAAGTTTAAAAAGAGACGCCGTTGATACCAGAGTTGTTAAAGATGTAAAAGACGGAACAGCAACTTTTAGCGGTTCAAAAACTGGGTTGCCAGGAATTATTGATACCCAAAAAGATGTAGGTGGTTGGCCAACATTGGTACAAACTACGGCGCCTTTAGATACAGATGGTGATGGAATGCCAGACGATTGGGAAACTGCTAATAAATTAGATCCTAAAACTGCTAACGCTAACGGAAGAGATTTAAGTACAGGTTATGATAACATTGAAGTCTACTTAAATAGTTTAGTGAAATCAATTACAGATAATCAGTATAAATAAATGCAATATTCTAGATTTTTTGTCTGTTTGCTAATAGTTGGCTTATTCAGTTCTTGCGCATCAAAAAAAGCAAATTTTAAACCAGAAGATGGTAGGGCAATAGCCTTTCCTGGAGCCGAAGGTTTTGGAAAATACACCACCGGCGGTCGTGGCGGAAAGGTTTACATTGTAAGCAATTTAGATGATGACGGAGAGGGAAGTTTACGAAAAGCGGCGGTGAGCAATAGTCCCAGAGTCATTGTTTTTGCCGTTTCTGGTACCATTCATCTAAAATCAAAACTTAACATAAAATCAAACGCTACCATAGCGGGGCAAACAGCGCCGGGTTATGGAATTTGTTTGGCCGATTATCCGGTTTCTTTGGCTGGGGATAATATTATTGTTAGGTTTTTGCGCTTTAGGATGGGCGACCGCTATCAAAACGAAGGAAAAGTTGATGGCGCAGGCGGTGATGATGCTTTTGGCGGAAGTGGCAGAAAAAACATCATCATTGATCATTGTAGTATAAGCTGGAGTACCGATGAAGTTTGTTCAATATACAAAGGAGACAGTACTACTTTACAATGGAACCTAATGAGCGAACCGTTAAACTATAGCTACCATTTTGAAACCGGTGATAAAGATTTTGAACATCACGGTTACGGAGGTATTTGGGGCGGTCAACATATGACAGCTCATCATAATTTATTTGCCCACTGCGGTAGTCGCAATCCTCGTTTTAACGGAGCAAGGTTGGGAGCTAGCCAAGAATTAGTAGATTTTAGAAACAATGTAATTTACGATTGGGGACATAACAGCGCTTACGGCGGCGAGGGTGGCCAATATAACATCGTTGCAAACTATTACCTTTCCGGCCCGTCAACAAATGAATCGGTGAAAAATCGGATTGTAAATCCATCTTACCTAAAGAATACAGGTTTTGGTAAATTTTACGTTGCAGAAAACGAGGTTTTAGATTTTGAAAATGTTACTGAAAATAATGTTATAGGAGTACAATTGGATAAGGGTTTTACAGAAGGAGACAAAAAAAGTATTTTGGTACAGAGTCCGTTTGAAATAGTTCAAATTCCTAAAGAAACAGCTTCAGAGGCCTATGAAAAAACGCTTAAATCTGTTGGAGCTACATTACCAAAAAGAGACACCTTAGATCAGCGCATCATTACAGAAGTAAAAAACAGAAGTGGAAGAATGATTGATGTACAGGGCGGGTTTCCACACGGCACCTCCTATGAAGTTTCTAAAATCGCTTGGCCAAACCTTCAATCAAAACCTGCTTTGGCAGATACTGATGAAGATGGTATGCCCAATGATTGGGAAATAAAAATGAAATTAGATCCCAATAAAAATGATTCGTATTTATTTTCGTTAAATAAAAACTATACAAATATCGAAGTTTACATTAATCAATTCGTTAAATAAAGCAATTGTTCACCATTAAAAACAAAAACATTGAAAAAATTAATCATCCTACTTTCTGTTGTTACAATTACATTACTAAGTTTTATCAATAAGCAAAAAATAACAGTTTACCTTATCGGAGACTCAACGCTTTCCATTAAGGCGATAAATACTTATCCGGAAACGGGATGGGGAATGCCGTTTTCTTGGTTTTTTAATAGCGATGTAAAAGTAGATGATCGGGCGATGAACGGCAGAAGTACCAGCAGTTTTTTAAAAGAGAATAGATGGCAGCCTATAGTAGATTCTTTAAAACCGGGAGATTATGTACTGATACAGTTTGGACATAATGATGAAGTGCCCACAAAAAAAACCTATACTACGCCAGAGCAATATGTAATGTACCTTACTAAATACGTTAAAGAAACTCAGCAAAAGGGAGCTTTTCCAGTCTTGATTACTCCAGTTGCCCGCCGTTCTTTTGATGAAAACGGAAAGGTTGTGGATACACATAAACAATATGCACAGCTGGTTAGGGATTTGGCAAAAAAGCTAGATGTGCCATTGATAGACTTAAGCGCAAAAAGTATGGATTTACTGCAACAGTTGGGCGAGGAAAAATCGGCGATGATTTATAATCATGTTGTACCCGGAGAAAACCCTAATTATCCTAACGGAAAAGAAGATAATACGCACTTTAACGAACTTGGCGCCAGAAAAATGGCACAGTTGGTTTTAAGCGGAATTAGGGAGTTAAACTTACCGCTTAAAAACTATATTGTAGGTGAGAAAGCAAAACAGTAAATCAATCGATCAGCTTTTTATAATTCGCTAGCATTTAATTTTTTATAAGAATTGCCCTCGGTTCAAAGCGGTTCCGGGGGCTTTTTTGTGTATGCTATTTAAGTCAAAAAAATATCCGGTTTAAAAGCTGAAAAACCGGCATCGTTCCCGGCAGCGATTGCACACTTTTATTCATCTAAATGCTTCATTAATCAGTAGTGATGTGTCTATATTGAATCACCAATTTATTTTTAACCCGAATTTAACGTCTTCCAACATTTGTGCGAAAAGAAGTTAAGCTCATAAATCAAAATTATTATGAATAAAAAGCTACTTTATTTTTTTAGTGCTTCAATAAGTTTGATAGTACTATCAAACAGCTCATTTGGTCAAACAGCCGCATCTGCGACTTGGGCTTTAAGCACCGACAAAACAGTTGCGACCATTGGATCAATTAACGCTACCGGTCAGGTTTTAGGAGAACTAACGGACAGAACGTATAGTGCCAATATAGAGTATCTTACAGGAGGATTTCAGAGGCTAACTTCGACCTCAGTTTATACTGCTACATCAACAGCAACTCCTCCTGTAACATCCCCATCCATACCATTTGTAACCGGTGGAAATCCAGATTTAACTCATTTCTCGGAATTTAAGGTCACTTCACAAGCGTCTACTTATACTAAAATCAATGATTTTCAAATAACGGCTTTTGGGGGCGGGACAGGAAATTGTCGTCTAATAGTTTTTTATTCTTTAGACGGTTTTGCAACAGCTGGTATTCCAATGCCTTCCGCTGGAACTTATAATTCTATATCCTATCTGGCCGCGGATGCTACGAATGCAGTTGTACTCTTAAATACAAGTACCGGAGGAAAAGTCTCTACATCCACACCAGCTACTGCTACATTAGAGGACGCTACGTTGAAGTTTACTGGAATAAATAAAGTTCTTGCGCCAACAGAAACATTTACGGTTAGAGTGTATCCTTTTTTGTCTTCTGCATCCACAACTTCTGCAAGATATTTTATTAGTCAAAAAGCTGTTATAAGTGCTACTACTGCTTCGACACCATCCCTTTTACCTTTAGATTTCCTTTCCTTCACAGCAAAATCAGATGCTTTCGGTAAAACTGTGTCTTTAAACTGGTCAACTACAAACGAGGTGAATACTAAAAATTTCGAAATCCAAAGAAGAACAGATGGTTCTGATTTTGTAACTATTGGCACTTTAGCTAGTAAAAATGTAGCAGGTACCCATAATTACTCTTTTACAGATAACAGTGCAGTTTCAGGTAATTCATATTACAGAATTGTACAATATGATAACGACGGTGCATCAACAATCAGCAAAATACAAGCGGTAACCACCAATACATCAGCCGGGTTATCAATATACCCAAATCCTACAGCAAGCATATTAAGCATAAGCCATAGCCTTGCAGAAGCTGGTGCCAATGCCAAAGTAATTGGTATGGATGGTAAAACTGTTTTACAGCAAGCTCTTGGTTTAAACTCAACAGAAACCAAATTAGATGTATCACAACTTACCCCGGGAAATTATTTATTGATTTTAGATAATCGGGATCAGAAATCTTCTCTTAAGTTTGTTAAGCAATAAAATCCAGTAAATAATAGTGAGGTGTTAACCTCCCTATTATTTACCCGGTGGTTAACCACAAGTACATAGGCTACGGTTGACGGGCATATATTTAGTGAGTTTTAATAATGGAGATAGTGATTCTGTTTTAAAATTTATTAAACGCTAAATCGGGCAAGTTTAAAAGCGCTGTGCTTAAAAGTACAGTGCTTTTTTTGTTTTTACACATTGTTAGCCGGCAACGATTGCGCAAATTTAAACTACTGATTGCTTTTTATTGCCTATCGTTTTGGCTAAAATTGTAATTGTTCATCCAATTTATAAACCATTTTTCTAAAAGAAAAAACTGATAAGAAATTAAAATAATAAACAGATGAAGTTAAAAAATATAATTCCTGCAACAGCAGTTTTGATGTTTGCAATCAATTCTTGTTCGGTGGCTCACAACAAAGCCATAGGGGCTTCCCAACAGGTTGCGGTTTCACAAAAAGCAGCTACAAACGAAATCAAGGTTTCTACGCCAGAAGAGGTTTTGGTAGCGGTAAAAAATGCCCAACCAGGCGATGTAATTCTAATAAAAGGTGGCGATTACGCTTTTAACCAACGTATAGATATTAAAATTGACGGCACAGCAGAAGCACCAATAGTATTTAAGGCAGATCCAAGCAACACGCAAAGACCTGAATTTGATTTTACAGCTTTAGGCGAAGGCGACTCGAACCAAGGCATCATTTTAAGAACAAGCTACTGGCATATCAAAGGGATTGACATTGTTAAAGCCGGAGATAATGGAATTTTAATCACCGGAGGGCATAATAATATTATTGAGTTCTGTTCATTTTCGCAATGTTCTGACACCGGTTTACAGCTAACAGCCGGCGCTGCAGATAACCTAATTTTAAACTGCGATTCTTATTTTAACGCCGATTCAAAAGTAGAAAACGCCGATGGTTTTGCCTGTAAAATAGATGTAGGTTCTGGCAATAAATTTAAAGGATGCCGGGCATGGCAAAACCTCGATGATGGTTGGGACGGCTACTTAAAAAGAACAGATAATATTACCACAACGTACGAAGATTGTTGGGCATTTAATAACGGCATGCTAAAGGATTTTAGAATAAGTGGTGGCGATGGAAACGGCTTTAAAACCGGCGGCAGTGATGATAAATTATTGAAACATAACGCAATATATACAAATTGTATCTCTACAGGCAACACAAAAAACGGTTTTGACCATAACAGCAACCGAGGAACAATTGCTTTGTTAAATTGTGTGTCTTTTTTTAATAAAGGGAAAAATTTGAGCTTCGGCGCTAAAAACCAAGTTGCTAAACTGGTGGTAAAAAACTGTGTAGTTTACGGAGTGGTAGGCTCTTTAGAAGCAGACAAAACTATAATCGACAACAATAGCTGGCAGTTGGACAAACAGCTAAAAATGGCAGATTTTATCAGTTTGGATGTTAAAGAACTATCTAAACCGCGTAAAGCCGATGGCAGTTTGCCCGATATCAATATTCCTAAAATATAAATCGTAATATGAAAACTTACTCCCTAAAGCATCTTTTGTTTTACACTTTACTTTTTTTAACGCCCTTGCTTAGCAAAGGGCAGGCTCAGGTTTTTAATTATACCGTTGCACAAGATGGCAGTGGCGACTTTAAAACCATTCAGGAAGCTGTAAATAAGGTTCGTGATCATTCACAGCAAACGGTAACCATCCACATTAAAAACGGTGTTTATCACGAGAAGTTGGTAATTCCTTCATGGAAGAAAAACATTGCCCTTATCGGCGAAAGCAAAGAGAAAACCATTATCACTAATGATGATTACTCTGGTAAAGATTTCCCTACTAAAGATTTTACCGGAAGCAACAAGTACAGCACTTATACTTCTTATACAGTTTTAATCCAAGCTAATGATTGCAGTGCAGAAAATATTACCATCCAAAATACTGCCGGTAGAGTTGGCCAGGCCGTAGCTTTAATGATTGAAGGAGACAGGGTGAGCATCAAAAATTGCAATATTTTAGGTAATCAGGATACTTTATACACCGCAAAAAACGGACGTAATTATTTCGAAAACTGTTATATAGAAGGCACCACCGATTTTATTTTTGGCGAGGCTACTGTGGTTTTCCAAAACTGCACCATCAAAAGTCTCGCAAATTCTTATGTCACAGCAGCGTCAACTCCGGCAAATCAAAAATACGGTTATGTATTTTTCAACTGTAAATTAATTGCAGCAGATGATGTTAGCCAAGTTTTTTTAGGCCGACCGTGGCGTCCTTACGCAAAAACAGTTTTTATCAATTGTGATTTAGGAAAGCAAATTTTGCCCGAAGGCTGGAATCCTTGGAAAGGCGACGCCATGTTCCCAAACAAAGAAAAAACTGTTTTTTATGCAGAATATAATAGCAAAGGAGAAGGTGCAAATGCTACAAAAAGAGTAAGTTGGTCGCATCAGCTCTCTAAAAAAGAAGCTGAGAAATATACCCTAAAACATATTTTTTGCGACTGGCTGCCCAAATAATCTGAAGATATTTTTAGAGACTTACATGTATCGCAACTCTAAATCCTAATGTAGAAATTTGCGGATTGTTTACGTAAGTAAACCTTTTTATAAGATCAACCCTTAAAAACTTAAGGATGTTGCCAACGCCTATACTTCCCTCTACGTAAGGTTCTTTGCCAAGCGTGTAAGTTCTTGAAACCCCGTTACTGTACAACGGAAATTGTATCAAATTCGGATGCAAACCGGGATTATTCTCATCTCGCAAGCCTCCGTATAATGCTTTTATTGTGGCTAATTCTCTTAAATGGAATTTTTTAACGAGCGGTATTTTGTTGAAGAAGAAGCCGTTAAAATTTTGCTCCACCAGTAAACTTACATACCTATCGCTCACAAATTCCAAAAAGTTCATCAAATTATATGAATTAAATAAATTAGCATAAGTTTGGTTTCCTTGGTGGATAGTTAACAGCGGAAAAGGTGCTTTACCTAACACATCACCGGCTTCTAAAGTAACATAACTAAAACCTAGCTGAGAAAATTGAAAATTCTTATCTATAGAAGCAGAAAGGCTCGAGTAATTGTATTGTCCGCCGAATAAGCCCGATATACCTTTGGAATAATTAAAGTTAAAAACAGGATAAGGCGAAAAAACATGAACTCTCCCTGTTTTTCCTTGATAAAATTTTTCCTTAGGGGCATATCTCAGCCTTAATGCTATTTCGCTAGTGGTAAGTTGGCCAATATTTACCGCATTATTGTTTTGAATGGTTTGATAAACTAAACCGCCATCTGGACTTTCTGTAGATTTTTTAAAGCTTAAATTATACGAAAAGTGGTTTTCAAATTCCTTTATATATTCTAGCTGGTAAACATCATTGTATAGCAGAATGTCATTTACACCTCTTTTAAAAGAAAGAAAAAAGCTGCCCTCTTGGTTATAAAACAAATCCTGTCCAGGGATTTTTGTATCACGCAGAAAACTTGCGGTAATATAATTTTGTGGAAATTTATAGATGGATTGGTGATTTATTGAATAGGTTCCGGCTACGTAAAATTTTAATTGCTCGTCTTTAAAACCGTAAGCAAAATAGTTTTCTAAAAAATAGCTCTTACTTAAATTAGGCGTAGTTCTACCTCCAACCCTCAAACGAGCGCCTTCTACATTATTAAAACTAGCAAAAGTTTCTATCGGGCCAATTTCAAAATATTTATAGGTTTTGTAGCCGGTACCCAAAACAGAGGCAAGTTCTGCGGTTCGTTTGAAGGACGGTATGGTTTGTAAAGTATCCATGTTGCGGTATATCGCTGCCTGCCCCTTGCTTAGCGTGTCCATTCGGTTTGTTGCCCAAAAATCATCCTTTTTTAAACCGGCGTCTGCTAAAGTCTCCACTTTTTCTCCTCTAAAAATACTGTCTGGGATAACCTTATTGAATTGGTAGTTTTTAAAGGAGACACTTCTCTCTCCGGTAAGACCAAAACCGCTATTCTTTAATACGCCGAAGTTGGCTTTTACATCACTTTTGGTTAAAAAGTAATGTTGCTGGCTGTCTTGGCTAAAAGCTAAGTCAATATTTAGCGCCCTTACAAAATTTATGTTTACATTTTTACTAATCAAAAGCTTTGCCTTTTTAACGGCATATTTTCCGTCCAGCGTGATATATAATATCCCATCAAAAAGTAAATCGTTTGGGTTTCTTGCTTCAAAATTGAGTACAATTAAATTCGGTTTCTGGTTTTTTAAAGTATCAGTAATATAGTATTTATAAAAAATGGGAGCGGTATTGGCTATAGGACTTAAAAATTGTTTCGCCATTATTTCGAGGTTGTTCTCATAAATATCAACCTTTTGATAAATACTATTTATCCCAGATTTTACTCCGTTATTATCTAGGTATTTAGAAAAGTCAATACTCTTATTTGCTAAAACGATTGTTTTGTTTTCATCCGGATTACTTTTTAAATAGTGGTTTGATAAGCTTTCGGAAATATAAACCGGTAGGATATTTTTCCCGCCGATGTTACTAGAATCCTGCTTCTGAAACATAAATTGGTAATTCTTAAAAATCTTCTTTTGTTGCAGTTTGTCAGAAAAATTACTGATAGAGAAAATCGTTTTTTCATATTCCTGATAAGAAGTTGTTGTGGTAGCACCCAGCTTGTTTGAATCTCGATGAGCAATTACGTTATTGATCAGCTCAACGGCAGGGTTGTCTTTATTTCTGTATTTTTCTTTATTTCGTTTAGAAGAAACTGAAACTTCTTTTAACTGCTGTGAAGCTGGCGTAATAAACAAATCAATATTTTGAGTGGTTTTAGGAATAACGGTTTTATGTAGCGTTTGATAACCTACAACGCTAATTATAATTTTGGTGTAATTAGCCGGTGTTTCTAGCTTATATTCTCCATTGGCATTGCTGGTTGCGCCAATTTGCGTACCCTCAAAAAATACAGATGCAAAAGGAATTGTTTCTTTGGTTTTCGCGTCTTTTATTACACCGCTAACCACTGTGTTTTGCGCAAAACATGCATAAGAAATAACCGATAAAATAAACGTAAGAAAAAACGTAGTTTTTTTAATTTTCATAAATAAAATGCGCAACAAACTTCTTTTTAAGAGACCTCAAACTTAGAAATGTTATTACGATTTTTACATCTAAATAAAGTCAATTTATTTCTCAAAATCCTAGCAATAACGAAGAATTAGAAAACTTGTTACAGCCTATAAATTAGTTCATCACATTTTATAAAAAAACGGCAAAAGAAAATTAGTGTTTGAAAGTGTTTCCCACTCATTAATGCGGTGTTTGTTTTTAATTTTTAAGATTTGACCAGTAGGCATTAAAAACGAATTCTGCACAAATGAATAGGTTTTTTTATTCTATTGTTCGGTAAATAAAGTTATGCAATCGTTGCCGGTAACGCTTGCGTAAATAAATAAGGCAATTGCGTTCCTCGCCATTACAAAAATCGTTAAAATTGTTTTAGATCTCGGTTTAACGTAATCTTCAAACCTAAAAACAAATTCAAATAAACAAATGAGAAGTTTAAAGCCAATATTATTAACAACAATTTTAGTCCCACTAATTTCCATTTCAAGTATGGCCGGGAATTTAGCAAACTATAATTCCGTTGACCAAAACAATACTGACTCATTAAATTTCATCAGCACTTTTAAAGTTAAAATGCCGGTGATAAAGTCGCCAACATTTAAAAAAGATACGTTTAACATTGTAAATTATGGAGCAAAGCAAGATGGGCTTACTTTAAACACTAAAGCGATAAACGATGCCATAACAGCTTGTAGCAAAAATGGCGGAGGTGTTGTTTTAATAACTTCTGGTCTTTGGTTAACTGGCCCGGTAGAACTGCAGAGCAATGTTAATTTACATTTAAGCAGTAATGCGGTTTTATTGTTTACTAAAGATAAATCTCAATATAAGTTAATAGAATCAAATTGGGAGGGCAAACCCGCGGTTAGAAATCAGTCGCCAATTTCCGGAGACAATTTACAAAACATAGCAATTACTGGTAATGGCGTTATAGATGGCAATGGCGATGCTTGGCGAGCAATAAAAAAGGAGAAACTTACGGAATCGCAATGGAAAAAGCAAGTAGCTTCTGGCGGTGTGGTAAGAGACGGCAGAATGTGGATGCCTTCTGAAAGTTATGCTTTAGGAGATAAAACCAAAGATCCGTCTGCAATTTTACCCGGTAAAAAACTGTCGGATTATGAACCGATGAAAGACTTTTTCCGTCCTAACCTTTTGGTGCTTTCCAATTGTAAAACTGTTTTATTGGAAGGCGTAACGTTTCAAAATTCACCGGCTTGGTGCTTGCATCCACTTGTTTGTCAAGATTTAACCCTAAGAAATTTAACAGTTAAAAACCCGTGGTACGCACAAAACGGAGACGGAGTTGATGTTGAATCTTGTAAAAGCGTTTTAATAGAAGGTTCAACGTTTGATGTTGGTGACGATGGAATTTGTATCAAATCTGGCAGAGATGAGGCAGGGAGGAAACGCGGACTTCCAACAGAAGAAGTAATTGTGCGTAACAATACGGTTTATCACGCTCATGGCGGATTTGTTATCGGTAGCGAAATGTCTGGTGGCGCAAGAAACCTTTTTGTGTATAACAATTCATTTATAGGTACTGATATCGGTTTACGTTTTAAAACAACACGTGGCCGAGGAGGCGTTGTTGAAAATATTTACGTATTAAATACCAACATGAAAGATATTGCCGGCGAAGCAATTTTGTTTGATATGTATTATGCAGCAAAGGATCCAGTGTTATTGGCAGGCGAACAAAGAGAAACGCCAAAAACAGTTTTGTTGCCAGTAACTGATGGAACGCCTCAGTTTAAAAACTTCTTTATAAAAAACGTATCTGTAAATGGTGCCGAAACGGCGCTTTTTATCAGAGGTTTACCAGAAATGAACATCAAAAATATTAATCTGGATAACTTAACCATCCAATCTGATAAAGGTATTGAAATTATAGAGGCGCAAGGCGTAAATATTAGTAATATGAATTTAGTTACAAAAGACAAAGGGCAGCTCATATTCATACAAAATAGCACAGCAGTAACGTTTAACAGCTTTAAACCTTTAGGCAGTTACAAAACATTCTTAAATCTTGTAGGCGAAAAATCTAACGATATCAATTTTATAAACTCGGATATTAGGGATGTAAAACAAAAAACTTCATTTACATTTGGTGCTAAACAATCCGCACTAAAAATCAAATAAGATGACAAAATTTAAAAAATTCGGCTTTTTAATTGTTCCTTTTCTAGTTTTAATTAGCTCTTGCGCTACTGTTAAAAGCCGAAAGGCAAGCAATCCGCCCAGTCTTTCAGAGGCACTTTCGAAAACGATAATGGATAGATTTACCTATCCGATAGAAAATGAAAGTCGGCCGTTAAAATGGACTTACGAAACTGGCGTTTATTTAACCGGGATAAGCAACGTTTGGAAAAGAACCGGAAATGGCGAGTACTTTAAATACGTACAAGCTTGTATGGATAATTTTATAGATGACAACGGAAACATCAATACCTATAAATTATCAGATTATAATCTAGATAATGTACGTAACGGCTACAACTTACTCATGTTGTATAAAGTTACCGGCAAAAAGAAATATTATACGGCCGCGGCGCAGCTAAGAAAGCAACTGCAAGAACAGCCTCGTACAAAAGATGGCGGTTTTTGGCATAAAAAGATCTATCCTTCACAAGTTTGGTTAGATGGTTTTTACATGGCAATGCCTTTTTATGCAGAATGGGCAGCAGATTTTGGCGAGACAAAAGACTTCGATGATATCGCTAATCAGTTTACTTCTATTGAAGAACACGCAAGAGATGCCAAAACAGGTTTAATTTACCACGGATGGGATGAGTCTAAAGAACAAGCCTGGGCAGATAAAACCACTGGTAACTCACCAAATTTCTGGGGACGAGCCATGGGCTGGTACGGTATGGCTTTGGTAGATGTTTTGGAAAATTTCCCTCAAGATCATCCAAAAAGAAAAGAACTTTTAGCTGTTTTAAACAGATATGCAACCGCAATTCAAAAATCTCAGGATAAAAAATCAGGTTTATGGTATGAGGTGATGGACAAACCAGACGGAAAGGGCAATTATTTGGAAGCATCAGCCTCAAGTATGTTTGTTTATACCCTTGCAAAAGCAGTAAGATTGGGTTATTTAGATGCGTCTTTTGAAAAAGTTGCAGACAAAGGCTATGCAGGCATTAAAAAAACTTTTTTAGAAACCGATGATAAAGGCGTTTTACACCTTAACGGAACAGTTAGTGTTGCCGGTTTGGGCGGAAAGCCTTATCGTGATGGTAGCTATGCGTATTATTTGAGCGAAAAAGTAGTGCAGGACGACCCGAAAGGCGCAGGTGCTTTTATTATGGCCAGCAACGAAATGGAATTAAGAGCAATTCCGCAAGTTGGTGCTGGTAAAACTGTAGTGCTTGACAACTATTTCAACAATGAATTTAGGAAAGATATTAATGGCAAAACAGAAAGTTTTCACTACGTGTGGAACGAGTGGGATAACAATGGTTTCGGCATATTTGGAGAACACATCCGTTACACAGGTGCAAAAACAGAAACGTTAAAAGATGCTCCAACGGCAGCAAATTTAGCTGGCGCAAGTGTTTACATTATTGTGGACCCCGATACGAAAAAAGAAACCGAATATCCTCATTATATGCAGGCTCCTGCAATCCAAAATATTGTAGAATGGGTTAAAAATGGTGGAGTTTTATTGCTAATGGCTAATGATTCTACAAATGCAGACCTTCCTCATTTTAATGATTTGGTCCGTCAATTCGGGATTAGATTTAAAGACGAATTAACAAACCCCGTAACAGGTAGCCAGTTTGATATGGGCTTAATTAAAATTGATGCCGGTAATCCCGTATTTCCGTTAGGTGCAACTGCTTATTTAAAAGAAATCAGTGCTTTAGATTTGAAAGCGCCAGCAAAATCGGTTGTTAGCAACAGGGGCGATGTAATCATGGCAACATCAAAACTAGGGAAAGGGATTGTATTTGCAGTTGGCGACCCTTGGTTGTATAACGAATATACAGATGGTAGAAAACTGCCTAGTAAGTTCGAAAATTTAAAAGCCGGGCAACAATTGGTGCAATGGCTACTTAAACAAGCAAAGTAAAAAGATAATATACAATGAATTTAAACAAAGAAAAGCTAAGTTCTATTAGCGGTAGTGATATAGAAGTCCCAAAAGCCTCTTTATTTAGCCTGCCAGAAAAAGTACTTCAGTTTGGAACTGGAGTTTTGCTGAGAGGCTTGCCAGATTATTTTATTGATAAAGCTAACCGCCAAGGTGTTTTTAACGGAAGGGTTGTGGTGGTAAAGTCAACAGATTATGGCACTACCAAAGATTTTGACGAGCAGGACTGTTTATATACGTTGAGTATAAAAGGAATAGAAAGCGGAAAAACGGTAGCAAAAACCGTTATTTCATCTTCGATAAGCCGAGTGTTAACCGCAAGTTCGCAGTGGCAACAAATTTTAGATTTGGCGGCAAGTCCGGATTTAGAAGTTGTGATTAGCAATACTACCGAAGTGGGCATTGTTTTAACCGATGACAGTATTAAAGCAACTCCGCCACTTTCTTTCCCAGGTAAATTGTTGGCTGTGCTTTACCATAGATTTAAAAACTTTAATGGTGCGCCCGATAAAGGATTGGTAATTGTGCCTACAGAATTAATTGTGGACAACGGAACCAAGTTAAGCGAAGTGCTTTTTGCACTGGCTAAACAAAATGATTTGGATAATGATTTTATCGATTGGCTTAAAAACCATAATGAAATCTGTAATTCATTGGTTGATTGTATTGTACCCGGAAAACCATCAAAAGAAGAACAGGCTGATATTGAAAGCGAGTTAGGCTATAAAGATGATTTACTGATTATGTCTGAAGTTTACAGACTTTGGGTAATCCAGGGCGATGAAAAAACAAAAGAAAAACTGTCTTTCGCAAAGGTAGATAAAGGGGTAGTTATTACTCCGGATATTGATTTGCACCGCGAATTAAAACTGCGTTTGTTGAACGGTACGCATACTTTAAGCTGTGGTTTAGCATTTTTGGCCGGTTGTGATACTGTAAAATCTGCAATGGATGATAAAGCTGTTGAATCATATATCGCAAACTTAATGTGTAATGAAATTGCGCATGCAATTCCCTATAAAGTTACCAAAGCGCAAACAGACGAATTTGCATCAAACGTTTTAGACCGTTTCAAAAACCCATACATTAATCATCAATGGTTAAGTATTACCGCAAATTATAGTTCTAAACTTAAAATGCGAGTGCTTCCGGTTTTGCTTAACTATGCAAAAACTTTTGAAAAAGCACCCGAACTTATCGCTATTGGTTTTGCGGCATATATCAGGTTTATGAAGCCCGTATCACAAACCGGAGATAAATATTACGGAGAGGCAAACGGACAAAAATATCATATCAATGATACCAAAGCAGATCAGTTAGCAGAATTATGGAAAAACCATCCTAATAATATTGTTGATGCTGTTTTAAGCGATGTTTCCTTATGGGGCAAGTCGCTTGCGGAAATTCCTAACTTTAGTGATAGTGTTGCCAAATATTTGGTAGCAATGGATAATCCGCAATCAATAAAAGAAACAATTATAAAACACGACTCGCTTATTTTATCATAAAATCATGCAAAGGATATTAAAAGTACATCCAAAGGATAATTTATTAGTAGCATTAACAGACCTTGTTAAAGGAGAAATCATTATCCATGATGAGGATAAAATCACTTTATTGGATGATGTCAATGCAAAGCATAAATTTTTGACGACTGATGTAATGCAGGGCGAAGAAATTATCATGTACGGTGTTTTGGTGGGCAGGGCGCAGATAGATTTAAAAGCGGGCAACCGGATTACCACCGCAAATATTAAGCATGCGGCCAATGGATTTGAGATTGGCGAAGAGCGTAAAACAAACTGGGACAGACCCAATGTGAGCAGATGGGAAAACACAACTTTTAACGGTTTCCACCGCCCGGACGGCAGCGTGGGAACAGCAAATTATTGGCTGGTGATACCGATGGTATTCTGCGAGAACAGAAACCTGGAAGTATTGCAGGAAGCTCTGGTTGGCCCATTGGGTTACGGCAGAAAAAAGGCCTACCAGAACCAGGCCTTAAAGCTGGTGGATATGTACAAAGCGGGCGCTGATACGGAAGACATTCTGAAAATGGATCTGTTTACGGAAAGCGATGACCAAAAATCCAAGAAGCTTTTCCCCAACGTTGACGGCATTAAATTTTTAACACACCAGGGCGGCTGTGGCGGTATCAGGCAGGATTCTGAAACCCTTTGTGGCTTACTGGCCGGTTATATCACCCATCCAAATGTTGCGGGCGCAACCGTGTTGAGCTTGGGCTGCCAAAATGCACAGGTAAATATTTTGCAGACAGAGATTGAGAAAAGAGATCCAAATTTTTCCAAACCGCTGTACGTACTTGACCAGCAAAAAGTAGGAAAAGAATCAGATCTTTTGCCATTGGCCATCAAGCAGACATTCGCAGGATTGGTGGAGGCCAATAAACAGACAAGAAAACCGGCGCCTTTAAGCCATATTACCATTGGTCTGGAGTGTGGCGGGTCCGATGGTTTTTCAGGAATTTCCGCAAATCCGGCAATTGGTTACACCTCAGATTTATTGGTTGCCTTGGGCGGCAAGGTGATTCTGGCAGAATTTCCAGAGCTGTGCGGTGTGGAACAGAACATCAGCGACAGGTGCGTAACGGTTGACGAGGCAAAACGTTTTTCTTCTTTGATGAAAACTTATGCGGAAAGAGCGGAAGCGGCAGGATCAGGATTTGACATGAACCCTTCTCCGGGAAATATTAAGGACGGTTTAATCACCGATGCGATAAAATCTGCAGGCGCCGCAAAAAAAGGTGGCACATCTCCGGTACAGGCTATTTTGGATTATCCTGAAAAAGTAACCAGACCGGGCTTAAACTTACTTTGTACCCCGGGCAACGATGTAGAATCAACCACGGCAGAAGTCGGTTCTGGCGCCAACATAGTATTGTTTACCACAGGTTTGGGCACACCGACCGGCAATCCAATTGTTCCGGTGGTTAAAATCGCCAGCAACACAGTATTATTCAACAGAATGAGTGACATTATGGACATCAACACCGGAACCATCATTGATGGGGAGGAAACCATCTACCAAGCCGGCGAACGTATTTTAGATTATGTAGTCAAGGTTGCCAGTGGCGAGATTGAGGTGAGTGCGGTAAGGAACGGTCAGGATGATTTTATTCCTTGGAAAAGAGGAGTTTCTTTATAAACGAGACAACTGTTAAAAACAAAAAAGAGCCTTTCAATCTAGAAATTGAAAGGCTCTTTTTTTATGTCGTTATTCTTAATGAGTAATTGCTATTCAGCAAAGAATGCTTTCTCTTTCGCAAGTTTTTTCTTTTCAACTCTCGCTGATACGTAAATACTTATTTCGTATAATAAAAACAGCGGAAAACTCACGGTAAGCATGGTTGGAATATCCGGAGTTGGTGTTACAACTGCTGCAATAACTAATATGATAACAGTAGCATAACGTCTTTTATCTCGCATAAATGCGGGAGTCATAATACCCAATTGGGAAAGAATATAGATTACAATAGGAAGTTCAAATACTGCACCGGTGCAAAGTGTTAAGGTTGCTACGGATGAAAAGTAAGAATCAATGGTGATGGTGTTTTCAATCTCAGGGCTGATGCTGTAATTAGATAAGAAGTTTACAGATAATGGCGCAACGATAAAATATCCAAATAATAAACCTATTACAAATAAAATAGTTGCATAAAATACAAAACCAGTGGCTGATTTACGTTCCGAATCTTTTAGGGCGGGTTTTACAAAACGCCAGATTTCCCAAAGTAGGTACGGAAAGCCTAAAATTAAGCCAGTCATTAATGCCGAGTTGATCTGTAATGTAAACTGACCGGCCATTTCCGTATTGATGATTTTACCTGGGATATTGGTGATACAGAATCCCGGACCCATGTGAAAATATTCGCCAATTTTACACATCATTCTGTAAGTCCAAAAGCTTGGCTTATGCGGACCCATTATAATGGTGTCAAAAAGAAAATCGTAATAAACGAAGCAAATAATGGTAAAAAAAATAATTGCTATGGATGAGCGAACAAGATGAATCCTCAAGGCTGCTAAATGGTCAAAGAAAGACATTTCGCCTTCTAAGTTCTTACCTTTATTTTTTACAGATGCTATTAAATCAGTTTGTCTTTCTTTACTCATTGCTATTTATATCCGAAACAAAAATACCATTTTGAATTACGTCAAAATGGTATTGTTAGTTTTTAATTACATTAATAATTAATCTTCTTCGCTAAACTCGAAAGTTTCCATAAACTTAGTGGTAAAATTACCGGCTCTAAAGTTAGGGTCTTTTAATAATTTGAGGTGAAAAGGGATAGTTGTTTTGATTCCCTCAATCACAAACTCGCTCAAAGCTCTTTCCATTGTGTTTAAGGCTTCTTCTCTGGTTTGTGCCACACATATTAGCTTTGCAATCATCGAGTCGTAATTCGGCGGGATAACATAGCCAGCGTAAACATGCGTATCAACTCTCACGCCATGTCCGCCCGGAGAGTGGAAATGGGTGATTTTACCCGGCGAAGGTCTAAAATTGTTAAACGGATCTTCAGCGTTTATACGGCATTCAATCGCACACATTTCTGGGAAGTATGATTTGCCCGAAATTGGAATACCAGCAGCAACTTTAATCTGCTCTTTTATCAAATCAAAATTGATGACTTCTTCTGTAACCGGGTGTTCTACTTGGATACGAGTGTTCATCTCCATAAAGTAGAAATTGCGGTGTTTATCCACCAAAAATTCTACAGTTCCCGCACCTTCGTATTTTACAGCTTCTGCACCAATAATTGCGGCGGCCCCCATTTTTTCACGCAGCTCTTGCGTCATAAAAGGCGAAGGAGCTTCTTCTACCAATTTTTGGTGACGGCGTTGTATAGAGCAATCTCTTTCTGATAAATGGCAAACTGTACCAAATTGGTCACCAATTACTTGGATTTCAATATGACGAGGATCTTCAATATATTTTTCAAGATACATGCCATCGTTACCGAAAGCTGCGGCAGATTCCTGACGGGCAGAGTTCCAAGCATCTTCAAAATCTTCATCTTTCCAAACCTGTCTCATTCCTCGGCCACCGCCACCGGCTGTTGCTTTTAAAATTACAGGGTAACCAATTTCAGCAGCTATTTTTATACCTTGTTTAACATCAGTCAACAAACCTTCTGAACCAGGTATAGTGGGTACACCGGCTAATTTCATGGTATCTTTAGCCGAGGCTTTGTCGCCCATTCCATTAATTTGTTCTGCCGTTGCGCCGATAAATTTAATGCCGTATTCTTTACAAATAGCAGAAAATTTAGCGTTTTCAGACAAAAATCCGTAACCGGGATGAATAGCGTCTGCATTAGTTAATTCAGCTGCAGAAATAATATTTGGAATATTTAGGTAGGAATCTTTACTTGGAGGAGGACCTATGCAAACAGCTTCATCAGCAAAACGAACATGTAAACTTTCTCTGTCTGCAGTTGAATACACTGCAACTGTTTTGATACCCATTTCTTTACAGGTACGGATAATGCGCAGTGCAATTTCTCCTCTATTGGCAATTAATATTTTTTTAAACATAATAACGGTTTTATCAATCTGTTAATTTGTGTGCAGAGCAATTTTAATTGCTCAAATTATAAATACAAATAACTATGATGGATCTACCAGGAATAATGGTTGGTCATACTCAACTGGTTGTGAGTTTTCTACCAATACTTTAACAATTCTACCAGAAACTTCAGATTCAATTTCGTTGAAAAGTTTCATCGCTTCTATAATACACAAAACTTGTCCAGATGCAATTTCGTCACCTACGCTAACAAAATTTGGTTTGTCTGGAGATGATGAACGGTAGAAAGTACCAATCATTGGAGATTTAATAGTGACGTATTTGCTTTCATCGTCAGCCACAACAGCTGGTGCTGCAGAAACTACCGCTGGTGCCTGTTGAGCAACTGGCGCCTGAACTTGAGGAGCTGCAACCGGCAATGTTGCATTCACATAAGTAGGCTCCTGCGTAGTTTTTATAGTAATTTTAAAATCTTGTTCTTCAATAGAAACTTCATTCACCCCTGATTTTGCAACAAATTTAATCAGGTCTTGAATTTGCTTAATGTCCATTCCCATATTGGTGTGGTTTTAAATTATGTGTTTAATTTTAGAAATCTAATATAACAATTATCTAGAAAAATAAATTAATATGCCCATTTAAGGTATAGTGAGCCCCATGTAAAGCCTCCGCCAAAAGCGGCTAATATTAAATTATCTCCTTTTTTCAATTTACTTTCCCACTCCCATAAGCAGAGCGGAATAGTGCCATTTGTGGTATTTCCGTATTTTTGGATGTTGATCATCACCTTCTCAGCACCTACACCCATCCGATTTGCAGTGGCATCAATAATCCTTTTGTTGGCTTGGTGAGGAACTAACCAAGCGATGTCTTCTGCAGTAAGATTATTTTTCTCCATAATCTCGGCAGCAACATCGGCCATGTTGGTTACGGCAAATTTAAATACAGCTTGCCCTTCTTGGTAAACAGCATGTTGGTTTGCATCTACGGTTTCGTGGGTTGCAGGGTTTAAAGAACCCCCCGCTTTTATATTCAAGTATGATTTTCCTGAACCATCACTTTTTAATACGGAATCAATGATTCCGTTACCTTCATCATTTGGCTCAAGCAAAGCGGCACCGCAACCGTCGCCAAAAATAATACAGGTTACCCTATCTTGGTAATTAATAATAGATGACATTTTATCGCCACCTACAACCAATACTTTTTTATGTTTTCCAGATTCTATAAACTGGGCGCCAGTACTTAAACCAAATAAAAATCCGGAACAAGCGGCCTGTAAATCGTATCCCCAGGCATTTTTAGCTCCAATTTTGTCTGCTAAAATATTTGCAGTAGCCGGGAAAGGCATGTCTGGGGTTGAAGTACAAAAGATAATTAAATCAATTTCTTCTGCGCAAATTCCTCTTTTTTTAAGCAATCCTTCTACAGCTGGCACAGCCATATCTGAAGTAGCTAAGCCTTCGCCTTTTAAAATTCTTCTTTCTTTTATTCCAGTGCGGGTAGTTATCCACTCGTCATTGGTATCTACCATCGTTTCTAACTCATGGTTAGTTAAAACATAATCTGGTACATATCCATTTACAGCGGTAATTGCAGCATGAATTTTGCTCATATTTTGATTTTGTTTAAGAATTGAAAGCCGTTTTAAACTTTTCAATAATTTGACTTTCAACCATGTCTTTAGACAGTAGTATCATATTTTTTATGGCCTCTGGGCTAGATATACCATGTCCGATAACAACAGGAGCATTTACACCCAAAATGGGACTTCCGCCGTATTGTTCGTAATTAAAACGGTCAAAAAATTCGTCTTTTAAGCCTTTTTTAAGCGTTAAAACGTAAAAAGATTCTGCTAATTTTAACACTACATTTCCTGTGAACCCATCGCAAATCATAACGTCAGATTTTGCGTTAAATAAATCCCTGCCTTCAATATTGCCGGCAAAGTTTATTACTGAGGATTCTTTTAATAAAGGATACGTAGCCTGGGTAAGCATATTTCCTTTCCCTTCTTCTTCACCTAAATTCATTAAACCAACCTTTGGATCGGCGATATGGTAAACGTGTTTTGCATACAAGCTACCCATGATGGCAAATTGCACTAAATGCTCTGGTTTGCAATCTGCATTGGCGCCGGCATCCAACAACATTCCAAATCCACCTTTTTCTTTTGGGATAACGGTTGAAATTGCAGGTCTTAATACGCCATCAATAGCTTTAACGCTAAACATTGCACCAACTAGCATTGCCCCTGTATTTCCTGCAGACGAAAAAGCGTCTATTTTGCCCTCTTTTAGATATTGAAAACCTACCGAAATGCTTGAATTTGCTTTTTGGACAATAGCTTTGGTGGGGTGTTCTCCCATACCAATTACTTCTGTAGTATGCACATACTCAAAAAAATCCGGATTAAAATTGTGCGCTTTAAGAAGAGGAGTAATTTGGTCTTTATCTCCAAATAATACGAGGTGTTGGTCTTTTGATAGGTTTTGATGTGCTGCAATTGCTCCTAATACGGTTGCTTTTGGCGCATAATCACCGCCCATTATATCTAAACCAATTTTCATTGAGATAAGTTACTTTTAATAAAGGTGTTCCCTAACCAATTAGTTCATTGGGTTGAGTGTTAAAAAAAATCCTTGTGTAAGGTAAGGAATAAATTTTCACCAACACAAGGATTTTTGTTTGCATAATACTATGCTATAGAGGTGTTTTCTATTAACAGTTTGCCTCTTAAATAAAGGTTTCCATCAATATTGTAAGCTCTGTGTGGTAAGTGAACCGCACCAGTTTCTTTATCTAACCATAATGAAGGGGCTGTTGCTTTATAATGAGTCCTTCTTTTATCTCTTCTTGATTTGGAGATTTTTCGTTTTGGATGTGCCATTTTTTCCTATTTTTAATTTTTCCTAATGTTCTTTAAAATATCCCACCGAGGGTCTTGCTGTTCGCTGTTTCCCTTTTCTATAGAAAGCTCATCAATTTTTTTGAGCATTTCTAAATCGCAGGATAATGTATTCCCCGGATCTTCACAAATACTAATGTAAGGAGCCGCTAAATTGATCATTTCATATATAAAAGATGAAACATCAACTTCACTTTCATTCTTTGTGATAATGATAACTTCTTCACTATCTGCCAAATCATCTGATTCGGTAAACTTTGCAATCAGCCTGTCCTCTGTTTCTATTTCTTGAGGAAAAGCTGATAAACATTTATCACAGCTTAACTGTACGGTGCCCTTGATATGAAAGTTAAGAACCATCAAGGTTTCTCTTTTTTCTAGAAGCAAGCTTACGCTAAGCAAGCCATCTTTTACCAAAGAATATTCAAACTCGTCAAAAAAAAGTTTGTCAACCTCAAAGTCAAATTGATGTTGGCCAATCTTTAATCCCGTAAAGGGTATTGAGTATTGTTTTAACGCTTTCAATTTCGACAATTAAGCCTGCAAATTTAGGAAAAATTATTAAGGCTTAAAGGTTTTTTTAAAAAAACAAAAAGCACTTTTAAATCGTCTCTGTTTCACGAGGGATATACACGCAAACAGAGCTTATTTGGGTTTAAACGTTGTTTTTTAGACTAATAGTTGTTTTTTGAAAATATTTCTTACCTAATATTTTTTATGATTAGAGAATTCGCAAATTTATTAATCAAGTTAATTTCTGCCCAAAACAATACGATAGCTATTAATCTCTGTCTCTGCTGTGTTTGCTAAAAGGTAAGGTGTTTTTTACCATTTCTTCTTGCTCTCTTCTGCGTTTTACAATATGTATCGCTTGGAACAAAGCATCTCTAAACGAACTTGCCGAAGCCATGTTTTTACCGGCAATATCATAACCCGTTCCATGATCTGGTGAGGTGCGCACAACAGGTAGGCCCGCAGTGAAATTAACGCCGTGATGAAATGCTAAAGATTTGAACGGAATCAAACCTTGATCGTGATACATGGCCAATATCGCATCAAACTGGCTAAAGGCCTGGTTTCCAAAAAAACCATCTGCAGGGAAAGCACCAAAAGCGAAAATCCCTTCCTTTTGTGCAGTTTCAATTGCTGGCAGAATAATCTCATCTTCTTCCATCCCTATTAAACCGCTATCGCCGGCGTGTGGGTTAAGTCCCAATACCGCAATTTTGGGCTTTTCTATCCAAAAATCATATCTTAAAGAATGGTTCATTAACCGAAGTTTGGATAAAATAGCTTCCTGAGTAATATTGACTGCAATATCTTTAACAGGAATGTGCCCCGTAACTACGCCTACTTTTAACTCATTGCTTACCAAAAACATCAACGAATCTGGCGAACCGGCCATCGCCTGGATATATTCTGTATGCCCGTGAAAGGTAAATTGATCACTTTGGATGTTGTGTTTGTTAATTGGCGCTGTAACCAAAGCATCTATTTTGCCCGCTACTAAATCTTCCGTGGCTCGTTGTAAAGACAAAAAAGCATATTTTCCGCCAATGTCATTAGCTTTTCCAAGTTCAATCTTCACATCTTCTTCCCAGCAGTTGATCATATTGGCTTTGCCGGCATGTGCGTTTTCTGCTTGGTTGATGACTTGGAAAATAAATTCCTGTATGCCTGCGGCTTTTCTGTGGAAGGACGCAACTTTGGTATGTCCGTAAACAATCGGAGTGCAATATTTATAAATTTCGGACTCGGAAAGTGTTTTAATAATTACCTCTAAACCTATTCCGTTTACATCTCCAATGGATATTCCTACTTTTAACAACTCGCTCATACAAAAATGAATTTTATAAAATTTCCTGCAAAATAAAGATTTTGGAACGAATGTTAATTTTAAAGATTAAACTTTCCGTAATTTGTAGCTCATCTTTACAAAATAATGAGTCAGGTAAAAGCCAAAAAGCATTTAGGACAGCATTTTTTAACCGATAAAAACATCGCAGAAAAAATTGTGAACAGTTTGGTGCATCACGATAAGTACCATAAAGTTTTAGAGGTTGGGCCAGGGATGGGCGTTTTGTCTGATTTTTTATTGCAAAAAAAAGAATACGAAACTTATTTAATCGATATCGATACGGAGTCTTTTTATTTTCTCCAAAAAAAATATCCCGAACTGGGCGATAAATTATTGAACGCAGATTTTCTACATCTTAATTTTGCTTCAATTTTTCCTTCTAGTTTTGCGATAATAGGCAACTTTCCTTATAACATCAGCTCCCAGATTTTGTTTAAAATTTTGGATAACAGAAACCAAGTGCCAGAGGTAGTTGGGATGTTCCAAAAAGAAGTTGCGGAGCGCTGTACTGCCAAAGCCGGCAGCAAAGAATACGGAATTTTAAGTGTGTTTTTGCAGGCTTATTATAAATGCGAATACCTGTTTACTGTTAAAGCAGGCGTTTTTAATCCGCCACCGAAAGTACTTTCGGCAGTGATTAGGTTAAGCCGAAACGAAGTGAAAGAGCTGGGCTGTAACGAAAAATTGTTTTGGACGGTGGTAAAAGCAGGATTTAATCAGCGAAGAAAAACTTTGAGCAATGCGCTATCGGGCGTTATCCCAAAAGATAAGCAAAATGAAGATGCGGTTTGGACATTAAGGGCCGAACGTTTAACTGTAAAGGACTTTGTAGAACTAACTAATTTGATTGAGAAAAGTAATGAGAAAAAAAGCTAGTTATTTTGCATTATCGGTGGCTATATTTCTGGCAGGCTGCGGTTCATCAAATCAGAACAATACATCTGGTTCCGTAGATTCTTCATCACTTATCGCGAACAGCAATGTCTCACAAGATATAATTTTACGAGATTCAATAGTTTTGTTAAAATATAAAAATCAAAAAGATACCATTGCTTTTCCTGTAATTAACCCTCAGTTTCCACAATTGGCAAAAGCTTTACAACCCGAAGCAATTTTAGGGCAAAAACTTTCTGAAATCAAAGAGAGCTATGAAAACTGCGGTTGTGGCTATACTTCTCTGAGCTATCAAAAGTCATTTTCCAATTCGAAAATAATTTCTTTGTGGTTCCATACTGCTTTTGTGGGGCCGTATCCTAGCGAAACTACCATTTATCAAACTTTAACTTTAAACACTGGCAAGGCATACCATTTAACAGATCAGTTAAATGAGGCTGGTCAGCAATTTGTATTAACAAAATATAAAGATTCGGTGTTAAGAAGGTTAGAATCTGATAAGGTAAACCATACCGAGGCAGATTATTCAGCGGCGTACAATCAAATTAAAGATAATATCACCCAGCTTAGGTTTGATGCTATAAATGATAATTATTTAGTTAAAGATAGTACCATCTTAGTAAAAACAGAGACCGTTCTGCCTCATGCAATTCTAGCTTGGGAGATTGATAGGGCGCTTAGTTTTTCTTTGGATGAATTAAAACAGTTTAAGAAAAGTAACGCAAGTTTTTAGTTGCGTAAAAAAGTAAAAATGAAAAAAATATTAATAGTTGATGATTTGCACCCAGCCTTTAAATTAGCTGCGGAAGCAATGGGATTTGAGGTTGACGACCGCCCACTGATAAAAAAAGAAGAAGTTTTAGCGATATTAAGGGATTATACTGGCATAGCCATACGTACCAAATTCCGTGTAGATGCCGAAGTAATTGCGGCTGCTCCAAACCTAAAGTTTGTGGCGAGAGCCGGCGCCGGAATGGACAATATTGATGTGCATATTGCCGAAGAAAAAAGCATTCGGTTAATTAACGCACCAGAAGGGAATGCAGATGCAGTGGGCGAACATACTTTAGGGATGCTGCTTTCGCTGATGAATAATTTCCGTAAAGCGGATATAGAAATAAGGAACGGAGTTTGGGACAGAGAAGGCAACCGCGGTTACGAATTAATGGGCAAAACTGTAGGAATTATTGGTTACGGACACATGGGGAAAGCTTTTGCGAAACGGTTAGCTGGTTTTGGTGTAAAAGTTATAGCTTACGATAAATACAAAACTGGTTTTTCTGATGACTATGCAAAGGAAGCAAGCATGGAAGAAATTGTAAAATACATAGATGTGTTGAGTTTGCACATTCCTTTGACGAAAGAAACCAAACAATTAGTAGACGATGAATACCTATTGCACTTTAGAAAACCGATTTTCTTTTTAAACGCTGCCCGTGGCGAAATTGTGAACACAAAAGCCGTTTTAAAAGCTATTGAAGAAGGTAAAATTTTAGGTGCAGGTTTAGATGTTTTAGAAAAAGAAAAATTCCCAGGTTTGAACGATGCCGACTTTTATAAAGAACTTATAGCAAACCAAAAAGTACTTTTAACACCTCACGTTGGTGGCTGGACATTCGATTCGTACCGTAAAATTTCTGAGGTTTTAGCAGCTAAGCTTAAAAATTTGGAAATATAAAATCAAAATTTATATCTTCGTACAAAAGGAAACAAGACTATGTATGCGAAAAGCAGATATAGTCTTGTTTGTTTTTTAGAGCTTGGCCAACGCCGGGCTTTTTTTACATAAACGATTATTAGCACAGAAGAAGATGGCAGACGTAGCATATTTCACCAAAGAAGGTTTAGAGAAACTAAAAGAAGAATTACATTATTTAAAAACCGAAGGCAGGAAAAAAATATCGGCAGCTATTGCAGAGGCAAGGGATAAAGGAGATTTATCCGAAAATGCAGAATATGATGCTGCAAAAGAAGCGCAAGGACTTCACGAAACTAAAATTGCACAGTTGGGCAATATTTTGGCTACTGCCAGATTGATAGACGAATCAAAATTAGATACTTCTAAAGTTTTGGCTTTATCCATCGTAAAAATAAAAAACGTTAAGAATGGAGCTACCATGACTTACCAATTGGTATCAGAAAACGAAGCTGATATGAAAGCTGGGAAGATTTCGGTAAAATCGCCGATAGCGAAAGGCTTATTGGGTAAATCTGTTGGCGAAATTATTGCTATAGATGTGCCAGCCGGTAAAATGGAGTTTGAAATTTTGGAAATTAGTAGATAGTAAAAAGGAGTTCATTGGTTCATTAGGCTGGTTGAGCGTACTAATTATCGATATTTCAGGTGCTAATAAACCAATGAACCAATGCCTTAAACCGGTCTAATCAACTAACAAACTAAAACCTAACCCATGGCAAGCATCTTCACTAAAATAGTAAACGGAGAAATCCCTGCACATAAAGTTGCGGAAACAGAAGAATATTTAGCTTTTTTGGATATCAATCCATTAAAAATCGGTCACGTATTGGTAATTCCTAAGCAAGAAACCGATTACATTTTTGATTTGGATGATGAAACCTACGGAGGTTTGATGATTTTTGCAAAAGTTGTTGCCAAAGCAATTAAAAAGGCCATTCCCTGTACCAGAATTGGCGTTGCGGTTGTTGGGTTGGAGGTTCCCCATGTACACGTTCACTTAATCCCGATAGATAACATTACCGATATGGATTTTAGCAATCCTAAATTAAAGCTATCAGAAAAAGAACTGAGCGATGTTGCGTTGAGAATATTGGGCGCTTTTTAAAAAATTTCCCGCATAATTACAGCTGTGGCGCCAGTGTTCTGCGCCACATAGCTTTTTGCTTTCTGTCCAGCTTCTGTTCTACGGGTTTTATCATTAATCAACAAATTAAAAGCTTTATCTAATTCTTGCTGATCGGCTATGGTAAATCCTCCACCAACGGCAATTAAATCTTTAGCTTCCTGAAATTTCTGGTAGTTGTTGCCAAATACAACAGGCAATCCCCAAGCGGCGGCCTCCAATGTATTGTGGATACCCACACCAAATCCACCGCCTATATAAGCGATTTCTCCATAACTATATAAGGAAGAAAGCATCCCGATGTTATCAATAATGACGCACTTAACCGAAGGGTTCAATTGCTTAGCGCCGTTTGCAAGTAATGAATAACGTACAGATTTCTCACCCATCAAATTTTCCAAACTTGCAATTTTAACCTCACCAATTTCATGTGGCGCAAAAATTACTTTCCAGTTGTCATCTAAATTTTTAATGTATGCTGCAATCAGCTCTTCATCCGCAGGCCATGTACTTCCCGCAATAACAAGCATACTGTTTCCTTTAAATTCTTCTATCAGTGGAAACTCTTTTTTGTTTTTCGCTAAATCTAAAACGCTGTCAAACCTTGTATCGCCACAAACGGTATAATTACTCAACCCAATGCTATTTAACAACTTAGCCGATTCCTTGTTCTGCACAAAAAAGTGTTTTACAAAACCTAAAATCTTACGGTTAAAACCTCCATACCATTTAAAAAATATTTGATTGGGTCTAAAAATGGCGGAAGTCACATAAACGGGGATTTGTTTTTCGTTAAGCGCTTTATAAAAATGGTACCAGTATTCGTATTTATTGAAAATCGCCATTTCTGGCCGAAACAAATCGATAAATTGTTTGGCATTTTTGGCTGTATCTAAAGGCAAATACAAAATATAATCGCCCAAGGGCGAGTTTTTCCGAATCTCATAGCCTGATGGAGAGAAGAAAGTGATGATAATTTCTTTTTCGGGATGGTTTTTTCTGATTGCTTGCAATAAAGGCTTTCCCTGTTCAAATTCTCCCAAAGAAGCAAAGTGTAGCCAAACTTTCTTTTTGGTAAGGTTGGGAGTAAATTTCTGCTTCCAATTTTTCCTGCCTGCTATCCATAGCTTCGCCTTTTTGTTGAAAAAGGAAAATAAAAAAACCAGTAAATAATAAACTTTTATTGCAATGTTATAAAAAATAGGCATTTATCTGTCGAATGATTAACTTCGTCCAATTTAAAAATTTGATAAAAATACTCAATTTAACATGAAAATAGCAGTAATTGGGACGGGATATGTGGGCTTAGTAACCGGCACTTGTTTGGCCGAGACCGGAAACGATATCACCTGTGTGGATATCGTGGAAGAAAAAGTAAACAAGATGAAAAACGGCGAACTTCCTATCTACGAGCCAGGTTTGGATATTCTTTTCCATAGAAATATTGAGCAGGGTAGGTTAAAATTCACCACCAATCTTGCCGAAGCAATAAAAGAAGCTACTATTATTTTCCTGGCACTGCCAACGCCTCCGGGCGGAGACGGAAAGGCAGATTTGAGTTACGTTTTGGGAGCAGCAAAAGATATTGCGCTGTTGGTAGAAGATTATAAGGTAATCGTTACAAAATCTACCGTTCCGGTAGGTACGGCAGACAAAGTGAAAGCCGTTTTCAACGAAAATACACTTATAGAAGTTGACGTAGTCTCAAACCCAGAGTTTTTACGCGAAGGCGTTGCTGTAGATGATTTTATGAAACCCGACCGAGTGGTTGTGGGCACAAGAAGCGAGCAGGCCAAAAAACTGATGGAAGAACTTTACGCACCCTATGTACGTTCCGGAAACCCAGTTATTTTTATGGACGAGCGTTCTTCAGAACTCACAAAATATGCCGCCAACTCATTTTTAGCGACTAAGATTACTTTTATGAACGAGGTAGCCAACCTCTGCGAACTGGTAGGCGCAGATGTGGATATGGTACGTAGAGGCGTTGGTGCGGACGACCGTATCGGAAAAAGATTTCTGTTCCCGGGCATCGGTTACGGCGGAAGCTGTTTCCCAAAAGATGTTCAGGCCTTGGCCTTATCCTCCAAAGAATACAATTACGATTTTAAAATTTTAGATGCGGTAATGGAAGTCAACCAAACGCAGAAACTAAAAATCGTTGAAAAAATGATGAAATATTACGGTGGCGATGTCAAAGGCAAAAAGTTTGCGCTTTGGGGCCTAGCATTTAAACCAGAAACCGACGACATTAGAGAGGCGCCGGCATTATATATTATTGACGAACTTACCAAAGCCGGAGCAGAGATTGTGGCTTACGACCCAGAGGGAATGGAAAATGTAAGGAAAATGAAGGGCGATATTCTGGCTTTCGCCGATAGTGCTTACGAAGCTCTAGAAGGTGCTGATGCACTCATCATCGCCACAGAATGGCAGGCATTCAGAAATCCGGATTTCAAACAGATACAGGAAAAACTAAAGGCAAAAGTGATTTTTGACGGTAGAAACCTTTATGATTTACATAAAATGATTGACTTAGGTTTTTATTACAACAGTATAGGAAGAGCAGAGGTTAAAGCATAAAAAATCCGGAAAATGAAGAAAAGAGTATTGATTACCGGTGCAGCCGGATTTTTAGGATCGCACCTTTGCGACAGGTTTATCAAAGAAGGATACCACGTTATCGGGATGGACAACCTGATTACCGGTGACTTGGCAAATATCGAACACCTGTTCAAACTGGAAGATTTTGAGTTTTACAACCACGATGTTTCCAAATTTGTTCACGTTCCGGGCGAGTTGGATTATATTTTACATTTCGCATCGCCGGCGAGCCCTATTGATTATCTAAAAATCCCCATCCAAACTTTAAAAGTTGGTTCTCTGGGTATCCATAATTTATTGGGTCTGGCCCGAGTTAAAAAAGCGAGGTTAATTATTGCTTCAACATCTGAAGTTTACGGCGACCCGGCAGTAAATCCACAGCCAGAAGAATATTGGGGCAATGTAAACCCAGTTGGGCCACGAGGAGTTTATGACGAAGCCAAACGTTTTCAGGAAGCCATCACTATGGCATATCATACTTTCCATGGAGTAGAAACCCGTATCGTAAGAATTTTCAACACCTACGGGCCGCGGATGCGTTTAAACGATGGCAGAGTTTTACCGGCATTTATCGGTCAAGCTTTACGCGGAGAAGATTTAACGGTTTTTGGCGATGGAACACAAACCCGTTCTTTCTGTTATGTGGATGATTTGGTAGAAGGCATTTACAGATTGTTGCTTTCGGATTATGTACAGCCAATGAATATCGGTAATCCTGATGAAATCACCATCGGTCAGTTTGCAGAAGAAATCATCAAACTAACTGGAACCAACCAGAAAGTAATTTACAAAGATCTGCCACAGGACGATCCAAAACAACGCCGCCCGGATATTACCAAAGCAAGGGCAATTTTGAACTGGGAACCGAAGGTAAACAGAGCAGAAGGCCTGAAAATCACTTACGAATATTTCAAAACTTTAACCAAAGAACAGTTGGATAAAGTAGATCATAAAGACTTTACAAATTATAATAAATAAGCAAATGGGAAACAAGATTTTAGTGACCGGCGGAACGGGATTTATTGGGTCACACACTGTTGTAGAGCTTTACAATGCTGGTTACACGCCTGTAATTGTAGATAATCTTTCTAATTCATCGATAAAAATTTTAGATCAGATTGAGAAAATCATTGGTTACAAACCAGAGTTTCATCAATTTGATTTGTGCGATGAAGCTAAAACAGCAGATTTTATCAATGCAAACCCAGATATCAAAGGAATTATCCATTTTGCAGCTTTTAAAGCAGTTGGTGAATCGGTACAAAAACCACTTGAATATTACAGAAACAACTTTTTCTCACTTATCAACTTACTAACTCCTTACAAAGGAAAAAACATCAATTTCGTGTTTTCTTCTAGCTGTACGGTTTACGGTCAGCCAGATGTTTTGCCGGTTACAGAAGCTGCACCAGTTAAAAAAGCAGAATCTCCTTACGGAAACACCAAGCAAATTGCCGAAGAAATTTTGAGCGAAACCGCAGCGGTAAATAAAAACTATAACATTGTTGCCTTAAGATATTTTAATCCGGTTGGGGCGCATGAAACTGCTTTAATTGGCGAATTGCCCATCGGAGTTCCACAAAACTTAATCCCTTTTGTTACGCAAACCGCCATCGGGAAACGAGAAAAAATCACCGTTTTCGGTGACGATTATGACACTCCGGACGGAAGCTGCATCAGAGATTATATTCATGTGGTTGATTTGGCAAAAGCTCATGTTGCGGCAATTAAACGTATGGAAGAAGGAAAATCTGAAGATAATTACGAGGTTTTCAATATCGGCACCGGAAAAGGAACAACCGTTTTGGAAATCATCAACGCTTTTGAAAAATCAACCGGCGAGAAACTGAATTACGTAATTGGTCCACGCAGAGCCGGCGATATCGAAAAAGTTTATGGCGATGTAACCAAATCAGCGCAAGAACTAGGCTGGAAAGCCGAATTAAATGTAGATGACATGATGAAATCTGCATGGGAATGGGAAAAATATATACAGAAGAATCCTTTTTAAAACAGATTTGAGATATGAGTATTGAGATGTGAGATAACTTGCGAACTGATTATACGGTTATAAAAGTACTCACTACTCACTACTCATGTCTCACTACTCAAAATCTAAAAAATGAAAATCCTCATCACCGGCGGAGCCGGATTTATTGGTTCACACGTTGTTAGGCGTTTTGTGAACACTTATCCAGATTATCAGATAGTTAACTTGGATAAACTGACGTATGCCGGAAACCTTGAAAATTTAAGAGATGTTGAAAATGCATCCAACTACAAATTTGTAAAAGGAGATATTGTTGATGCAGCTTTTATTCAGGATTTGTTTGATAAAGAACAATTCGATGCGGTAATCCATTTAGCGGCAGAATCTCATGTGGACCGTTCCATTTCGAATCCTATTGAGTTTGTGATGACCAACGTTGTTGGTACAGTAAATTTATTAAACGCAGCGAAAGCAAATTGGAAAGGAAATTATGATAAAAAACGTTTTTACCATGTTTCCACAGACGAAGTTTACGGAACTTTAGGCGAAGGAACAGAAATGTTTACCGAAGAAACCGCTTACGATCCGCATTCTCCTTATTCTGCGTCAAAAGCAAGTTCAGATCATTTTGTAAGGGCTTATTTTGATACTTACGGAATGGATTGTGTAATTTCTAACTGCTCAAACAATTACGGGTCGCACCATTTCCCAGAGAAATTGATTCCGCTTTCTATCCACAACATCCAACAAAATAAAGCCATCCCAATTTATGGAAAGGGCGAAAATATCAGAGATTGGCTTTGGGTTGAAGATCATGCAAGAGCAATTGACGTAATTTTTCACAAAGCAAAATCGGGCGAAACTTATAATATTGGTGGACATAACGAATGGACTAATATTGATTTGATCAGAACCTTGTGCAAAGTGATGGACAGAAAGTTAGGACGGGAAGAAGGAACATCCGAAAAATTGATTACTTACGTTACCGACAGAGCCGGTCACGATTTGCGCTACGCCATTGATGCTACAAAACTGAAAAACGAATTAGGCTGGGAGCCAAGTTTACAGTTTGAAGAAGGTTTAGAAAAAACGGTGGATTGGTACTTGGCAAACGAAAAGTGGTTGAACAACGTTACTTCTGGTAATTATCAGCATTATTACGAGGAGCAATACCAAAACAGATAAATGTTCGGTTTTTTTAAAAAGAACAAAAAAACACCAGAATTTGATTTTAGCAATATCGGGATTGATATGCACTCGCATGTTCTTCCCGGTATTGATGATGGCGCACCAACGGTAAAGGAATCGGTGATGATGGTGAAACGCTTTCAGCAACTCGGCTTTAAAAAGCTGATTGCTACGCCCCACATTATGGCGGATTATTACCGCAATACCCCAGATACCATCAATAAAGCTTTGGATGAACTGCGGGAAGAATTGGTGAAGCAAAACATCGATATGCCTATTGAAGCCGCCGCCGAGTATTATTTAGATGAAACCTTCGAGAATAAAATCAACAAAGGAAACCTGATGACGATGGGCGGAGATTATATTTTGTTCGAGCTTTCTTACATCAATTACCCAAATAATATCAAAGACATCATTCAAAAACTGAATGATAAAGGCTTAAAGCCGATTTTAGCTCATCCAGAACGTTATCCTTATTTAGGGTCGATAGAAAATTATTATAAAATAAGAGAATTTGGCTGTTACTTTCAGTTAAATACCATTTCGTTAGCCGGATATTACGGACGACAAACTCAAAAAATAGCTGAACAATTGGTGGATAATATGATGATTGATTTCATCGGTTCGGATATGCACCATTTAAAACACGCTGATGCTTTGCACCAAAGTTTGTTTACGCCACATTTAAAAACGTTGTTTGAAGAAGCCTCTCTTCAAAACGAGATGCTTTATAAATCCCAACGTTAATACTCGTAATTCCGATATTTCTTCTTGGTTTTAAAATATTTGAAAAAAAGTAAATTTCTTGTATCCTAATGGTGAACTTATACGTAAAAAGATAAACCATCAAAAATATGAAAATTTACCTTCTGCTCATTTTAGGTTTTTTTTGCTTCTCGTTTACGCAGGTAAAAGCCAACACTCTTGATTTAACGGATACTGTTAGCGGTATAAAAATAGAAAATCAGAAAATTCTTTACCACAAAAATGTGCTAGGAAAAGTTAAAGTGCATGCGGATGACGAACAATCGCAAAAAGCAAAAATATATAATGTACAAATTTTTGGTAAAAACCAAAGTTTGGTAGCCGAGTACGAAGTGGAAGTTTTAAGTAAACAGAAAAAAAATCAAGATGCAATTCTGTCTGCTCAAATAAAAACCATCAAAGATAACGTTATTCATAATGGTGCTAATTTTATCGACTTCCATTTGAAATCCTCAGTTGATGTTGAAGATGCTGTTCTTCAGTTAGATAAAGTGATTAAGTACCTGCTAGAATATAAGTACCTTTAGTTTTAGAATTAATTTTCATTTCGGCATATTTTATTTAAAATTGGCCTAATGCAAATTTCTATTATAACAGCTACTTACAATTCTCAAGATTTTGTTGAGGAAGCCATAAAATCTTATGTTAACCAGAGTTTTGCCAATAAAGAATTGTTGGTTATTGATGGAAAAAGCACCGACAACACATTAGAAATATTAGCAAACCATACCCATCAAATAGATACGCTGGTGTCTGAAAAAGATAAAGGAATTTATGATGCGTTGAATAAAGGAATTTCGTTAGCAAAGGGAGAAGTAATCGGAATTCTCCATTCTGATGATTTTCTCGCAAATCATAAAGTGTTGGAACAGGTAAGTGAAAAATTCAAAGAAAACCCTTCTGTTGATGCGGTTTACGGAGACTTACAGTACGTAGATAGGGAAAATCCAGAAATAATTATCCGTCATTGGACTTCTGGAGAGTATAACATTAATAATTTTAAAAAAGGTTGGATGCCGCCGCACCCTGCGCTATTCATTAAAAAAGAGTGCTTTACCAAATTCGGTGTTTATGATTTAGCCTATAAATCAGCGGCAGATTACGATCTGATACTTCGGTTTTTGTTTAAAAACAAAGTAAACGTGGCGTACATACCAACTGTTTTAGTGAAAATGAGAGTGGGCGGTCTAAGTAACAAATCGCTAAAAAACAGGTTCAATGCAAATCGAGAAGATCGGTTAGCTTTAAAGCGAAATGGTGTCCCAAATCCATTTTGGGTTTCAGTTTTAAAACCCCTTTCTAAGATTGGTCAATTTTGGAATAAAAATATTTAACTTTGAGCTGTGGCTTTAGACTTTTCATTTCTTGAGATTGAATGGATTTATTACCTCGTAGTAATTCTAATTTCCACTTTTGTTTCCTATATAGCAATTCCTTCTATCATGTTTGTCGCTCGCGAACGTCATTTGTATGATGATGCAGAAGGCAGCAGAAAAGATCACGACCACGGTATCCCACGCTTAGGTGGTGTTGCAATTTTTTGTAGTTTCACCATTGTATCACTACTTTTTGCAAAGTACGATGCGGTATTGCCCACCAACATTCTACTCACATCATGCATTATTTTATTTGCCGTAGGCTTAAAAGATGATTTAGCAGGCTCGGGTCCGGGCACAAAATTTATAATGCAGTTTTTGGTTGCAACCGTTTTGGTGTTGCTGGGTGATGTCCGCCTTACCAGTTTATACGGTGTTTTTAATGTTTCTGCAATCCCCATCTATGTAAGTATTCCCGTTTCGGTACTCATTATCATGCTCATGGTTAATGCTTTTAACTTAATTGATGGGATAAACGGTTTGGCCGGAACAATTGGCTTAGTGGTAAATTTAACCTTCGCGGTTTTGTTTATTCAAATGGGGCAAATAGAGATGGCATCGCTGGCATTTAGTATGGTTGGTGCAATAATTGGCTTCTTATATTATAATTACACCCCAGCTCGGATATTCATGGGCGATACAGGGAGTTTATTAATCGGTTTAATATCGGTTGTGCTGGCCATCAAATTTATCGAGCTAAACAAGTTTACAGATTTTGGCGCTCGTCCTTCATTTTTTTCCGCTCCCGCAATCGCCGTATCCGTACTTATAATTCCTTTGTTTGATACCTTTCGGATATTTTCTGTTAGAATTTTGAAAGGAAATTCTCCTTTTAAAGCGGATAGAAATCACATTCACCACCGGATATTGAGGCTTGGTTTTAGCCACATGCAAACCACCTATCTTTTAGCCTTTACAAATCTAATCTTTATCTATCTGGCATTAAATTTAAGGAACCTGGGAAATTTCGGTTTAATCTTTCTGTTTTTGGGCATTTGCGCACTCATTAATTGGACCACTACCATATTACTTCGTGTTAAGGATAGAGGGCATTTTAAAATACAATTCCTGTATAAGTAAAGTTTTTCTAGCCTTTATATATAGATATTCAATCTCGGAGCAGCGCAATGCCTAAGAAATTTTATGGGCGTTTTAACACGCCATACGCTATATCTTTTTTTGTTATCCTCAGCCACGGAGCCGAAGACAAAAAAAGGATACCGCTCCTGTCGTTAACGCAAAATCCCTAATAAAAAACTATCGGTCAATTCTACATCTCCTTAGGACAAATTAGATAATGCAAAAGCAAAACTTATCTCAGCTCACCCAGTTTCAGCAAACCGTACATTAATCCGGTGACGTGTAAAGCCTGTGGAATCTCATTTTTCAGCAACATCTCTTTCACTTCTGGGATGGTGTAAAACTCAATATCAATATCTTCATGCTCATCTAAATCCTGTTCCTGAACTTTTTTTCCGCCCTTTGCCAAGTAACAATAAGTGATGTTGTTAGAGGTTGCAGGGTTTGGGTAAACAGTACTTACCAGTTCAAAATCTTCGAACAAGTAACCGGTTTCCTCCAAAAGTTCACGTTTGGCAGCGTCAACCGGTTTTTCATCGCCATCAATCACACCGCCAGGGATTTCTATCGAAATAATACCTCCACTGTGGCGGTATTGCCTAACCATAATCACTTTTTCATCTTCTGTAATGGCCACTACGTTTACCCAATTTGGATATTCCAAAACATAATATTCAGATGCCACTCTTCCATCAGGTAATTTACACTCGTCAACACGTAAAGTTGCCCAAGGTTTTTGCACCAAATATTCCGATGAAATTGTTTTCCACTTAAAAATGCTCATATCTTAAAATTAAAAAATCCCGGATGAATTCCGGGATTAAAATTATCTTTCACTACTCACTACTCACTACTCACTACTCACTACTCACTACTCACTACCAACCTCCGCTAGCGCCACCGCCACCAAAACTTCCGCCACCAAATCCACCAAACCCTCCTCCACCGCCAGAAGAACCTCCGAAACCACCGCCACCGCCAAATCCGCCACTGCTTCTTCCGCCGCTGCCTAAACCGCCAAGCAAACCCCACCACATCATATCCGCAGCACCTCTGCTTCCTATCACACTTCTGCCGCCGCCGCCACCGCCTTTTTTACTAATCAAAGCAATTACAATAATTACAATTAACACCAATAAGCCAACCGGGAAACCGCTGTTTTTAGGAGATTTTTTGGGATTCGTGTTCTTATATTCTCCTTTGGTATAACTAATAATGGCGTCTGTGCCTGCATTTAAACCTGCCGCATAGTCTCCATTTTTATAATTAGGTTTTATCTCATTTTCTATAATTCGCTTCGCGATGGCATCTGGCAAAGCGCCTTCCATTCCGTAGCCTGTTTGTATAGTGACTTTTCTATCACCAATAGAAGTTAACAATAAAATTCCGGTGTTTTTGTCTTTCCCGCCAATTCCCCAAGCTCTACCTAACTGGTAACCATAATCGCTAATATCATAACCATCTAAAGTCGGAATAATTACAACGGATATTTGTATGGAAGTTGAATCGTCAAAAGCAACCAATTTCTGCTCTAATTGTGCAATTTGTGCACTACTTAAAGTATTGCTATAGTCGTTAACTAGCGTGTTGGGTTTTGCAGGGAACTTTTGGCTATAACCTAGAAAAGAAAAAAGACTTAGGCATATAAATAATAAAAAACGTTTCATGTATTTTCTTTCCTCAATTTAAAAAAACAATATCATCCGAAAGCTCGTTCACATCGTCGCTATTGTGCGGAAAATATCTTTTTAACTGTTTACCAGCTTCAATTATACCAATGCTAATTCCTTCTGCAATGTGTCCAATCTTAAACTTTTCGAGCATAAGTTCCTTAGTGCTATCCCAAAAATCATCAGCAACTAATGTGTCAATTCCTGTATCACCTATGATTGCAAATTTTTTATCTTCAAGGGCAACGTAAATCAAAACGCCGTTTCGCAATTTTGTAGCTTCCATTTTTAAATCGTGGAAACAAACAACAGCTCGCTCATAGGCATCAACTTCACATTTGCTTTCGACACAAACCCTTATTTCTCCGCTCGTAGCTTTTTCTGCCCATTCAATAGATTGTTTAATTACGTCTTGCTCTTTATCGCTTAATGAACTCATGTTTTCAGGGATTGAAACGAAATAAAGCCTAACCGGTCTATATAAAAGACCGGTTAGGCTTAAAAATGAAATTATTTAAAACGCAACTTTCGGAGTTTTATCCGCACCAGCCTCAGCAGCAAAACTTCCTTTTTGTTGGAAACCAAACATCCCAGCAAATAAGTTATTAGGGAAAGTTCTAATCTGTGTGTTGTATTCCTGCACACTTGCGTTAAAATCTCTTCTGGCAACAGCAATTCTGTTTTCGGTACCTTCTAATTGCGCTTGTAACTCTTGGAAGTTTGCATTTGCCTTTAATTCGGGATAACGCTCAGAAACTACCATCAATCGGCCTAAAGCTTGGCTAACTTCACCTTGTGCGCTTTGGAATTTCTGAATGTTTTCTGGAGTCAATTTGTTCGGGTCAACCTGTATCGAAGTAGCTTTTGCTCTGGCTTCAATTACTTGAGTTAAAGTTTCTTTTTCAAAATTTGCAGCACCTTTAACGGTGTTAACCAAATTTGGGATCAAATCTGCCCTTCTTTGGTACTGGTTTTCTACCTCGCCCCAAGAGGCTTTTACTTTCTCATCTAATTTTACACCGGTGTTGTATCCACACGAGCTTAACGAGCCTACGGCAATAAGGGCAATTAGCCCGAATAATAATTTTTTCATTTTAGTTTTCAGTTTTTTCAAATTTAGCTATAGGACGCAAATTCCGTACCTTTGTTACACTTGGGATAAAAACCCAACACATTAAATATGCAAAAAGAAATTGACCTTGTAATTAGTCCTGATCATATCTTTGATCAAAGCTACATTAAAGCCGCCATTCTACAACAAGAAAAGCTAAAAGATAATCGTCTCATTTATTTTGCAATCCGTAAAAGGTCAATTGACGCCCGTAGCAAATACCCAGTTTATAGGCTTAAGGTAGTTTTATATATCGATGAAAACCCAAATATCCAACATTTTAATGTTGATTATAAATCGGTAAGAAATGCAAAACGTGTAATTATTGTTGGTGCCGGTCCTGCCGGATTATTTGCCGCCTTAAGGTTAATTGAATTGGGCTTAAAGCCGATAATTATAGAACGCGGAAAAGATGTGAAAGAACGCCGTCGCGATTTAGCACTTATTAATAAGGAAGGGGTATTAAATCCCGAATCAAACTATTGCTTTGGCGAAGGCGGAGCGGGTACTTATTCCGATGGTAAATTATATACACGCTCGGATAAGCGTGGCGATGTCAATAAAATGCTAGAAATTTTTGTCGCTCATGGCGCAACAGAAGATATTTTGGTTGATGCTCGTCCCCATATCGGAACCAACAAACTGCCGCAAATCATAACTGCTATTAGAGAAACAATTCTCAACGCCGGTGGCGAGGTTCATTTTGACACGAAGTTAATAGACGTTGATATTAAAAATCAGCAGTTCAACAGCGCAATTACCAATAACGGAGATTTTGACGGCGAGGCATTAATTTTAGCGACGGGTCATTCAGCGAAAGACATTTATTATTTGTTACATCAGAAAGGAATTTTATTAGAGGCAAAGCCTTTCGCATTAGGTGTCAGGATTGAACATCCACAATATATTATAGATCAAGCTCAATATAATGCTAGAAAAAGGCATGAAAATTTACCGCCGTCCTATTATAGTCTAGTAACACAAGTTGAAGATCGAGGAGTGTTCTCTTTTTGTATGTGTCCCGGTGGAATTATAGCGCCTTGCGCAACTGATTCAGATGAAGTTGTTGTTAACGGTTGGAGCCCTTCTAAAAGAAACAATCCCTTTGCCAACTCAGGTACAGTAGTGCAGATTAATTTTGATGATGTACCCGGCAAACAAGATGATCCTTTTAGATTACTTAACTTTCAGTCAGAAATTGAACAAAAGGCATTTGTTGCGGGTGGAGGGAATTTAAAGGCACCCGCACAACGGATGGTTGATTTTGTAAATCAAAATGTCTCTAAAGATCTGCCAGACAATTCCTACTTGCCCGGATTAACATCTGCCGATTTGCATCAGGTACTTCCGAGTTTTATTGCAGAACGTTTGCGTAAAGCGCTGCCCCAATTCGGTAAAAAAATGCCGGGAATCTTTGGTAATAACGGTTATTATACTAATGAGGCCGTTTTGGTAGGAGTTGAATCGAGAACTTCCTCACCTGTACGGATTCCTCGTGATAAAGTGTCGCTCCAACATCCACAAATAAAAAGGTTTTTTCCCTGTGCGGAAGGAGCGGGTTATGCAGGTGGCATTATTTCTGCAGCCATAGATGGTCAAGCTTGTGCTGATGCCGTTTTTAAACAAATCAATTAAGAGCTTAAATTATTTATCATTATGAAAAAGAAGACGTTAATTATAGGAGCAACACCAAATCCCGAACGATATGCTTACAAAGCGGCAAACAAATTAGTTCAACATGGGCATTCAATTGTAAACGTTGGAGTTAAAAAAGGCGAAGTGGCCGGTCAGCCTATAGAAAAGCCAGAAACGATTCATACAGATATTGATACAATTACACTATACGTAAATCCAATAAATCAAAAAGATTTATACCAATACATTCTTACTACAAAACCCAAGCGGATTATTTTTAATCCAGGAACAGAAAACCCAGAATTGGAAAGAGAAGCGGAGGAGCTAGGGATCGAGACCTTAGAGGCATGTACACTAGTCCTATTGTCTATTGATCAGTTTTAACCGGTGGCAGTAATGAGCGCAGTTTCTTGCAGGATAAACCTCTTGGCTGTACAATTATCCGTAGGTTACGTCCCTGAAAATTGAAATAGGTTGTCTCAATGCAATTTTTTATCAAACTTTTCCGTCAGGTTTTCAGGGTTTTACAGACAATCTGTACAAAACGGTCAA
>NZ_CAMLIG010000027.1 GCF_946480185.1 uncultured Pedobacter sp.
GAAGAAAATAATAAACAACTATTCTTAGCCGCTTAAACCGAACTCACGTTATTTAGGTAATTATCAATTTATTTAAAACAAAATATTATGTCACACACACATCATAACGCTGGTAGTTCTGAAGCGGATAAAAAAGAACATGAAAAAAATCTTCAGGGAAAAGAAGCGATAGACAAGCTTAAAGAAATAGCAGAAAGTGCAGAGAATTGTTTTTTCTGCACAAATATTAAAACAGGAGTTCCGATGTCTGTTAGGCCGATGTCTGTTTTGCAAGTAGATGATGAAGGAAATTTATGGTTTATGAGCGGAAAAGACAGTCATAAAAAAGAAGAGATAGAAGCAGATCCGTTTACACATCTGTTTTTTCAGGAAAACAAAAATTCCGGATTTTTGAATATTTATGGTATCACCGACATTGTTGAAGATCAGGAAAAAGTAGACGAACTTTGGAATCCTTTATTGAATGTTTGGTTTCCGGGAGGAAAAGACGACCTAAACATATGTCTTTTAAGAGTTACACCAACCAACGTATATTATTGGGATACCAAACATGGCGAACTGGTTTCGTTTGCTAAAATGGTAACGTCTTTGGTAATAGGCAAGCACATGGATGATAGTGTTGAAGGCAAATTAGATATCTAAATTTTCAGCTTTAGCTACCTTTATTTTAAACTGTCTTAGATTTATTTTAAGACAGTTTTTTTGTGCTTATATTTTTATTTAAGTGTGTTTTAAGCGCTTGTGATTTAGGTATTCTATATTTGTGTTTTAGGAAGCACAGGAATGAAAAAGAAAATAATCATACTAACAGGAGCAGGGATTTCTGCCGAAAGCGGTTTGCAAACTTTTAGAGATGCGGACGGTTTGTGGGAGGGACATAGCATAGAGGATGTTGCTACACCAGAAGCTTGGGCCCGTAACCCCGTATTGGTGCAGAATTTTTACAACGAACGCAGGCAAGCGGTGTTGGATGCAAAGCCAAACCCAGCCCATTTGGCTTTGGCCGAATTGGAAAAACATTTTGATACGCTTATTATCACCCAAAATATTGATGATTTACACGAGAAAGCAGGCTCTAAATCCATCATACATTTACACGGAGAAATTACTTATTCCAGGTCTTCTAAAAACCCAGCTTTACTTTACAAATTAAAAAAGCCAACCATTGAAATGGGCGAATTATGTGAATTGGGTTCGCAATTACGCCCGCATGTGGTTTGGTTTGGCGAGCAAGTACCAATGATTAGTAAAGCAATGCATGAAATGCCCCAGGCTGATATTGTAATTTTGGTAGGTAGCTCTTTAGCTGTTTATCCTGCGGCAGGATTATTGGAATTGGCAAACCCCGGTATTCCTATTTACGTGGTAGATCCAAAAATCCCAAATGTGAATCTGCCTAAGAATGTTATTAAAATTCAAGAAAAGGCGAGTGTGGGTGTGCCTAAACTGGTAAAAAAACTGATAGAAAGTGAATAAGTTAAAATGTATTTTTAATTGGAGCGGTGGAAAAGATTCGTCGCTTGCTTTGTACCACTGTTTGCAAAACCCAGATTTGGATATTCGCTATCTGGTGACCACTATTAACGACAGTGTTAACCGAATTTCGATGCATGGCGTTCGGTATGAATTATTGCAAAAACAAGCCAAAGAGATTGGTATAGCGCTGTACGAAATCCGTTTGCCCGAGATGCCAGATATGGAAACCTATGACCAAACCATGAGGCAACATTTAAATCACTTTAAAAGTGAAGGCATTACACATTCTATTTTTGGTGATATCTTTTTAGAAGATTTACGTAAATACAGAGAAGAGCGCTTAGCGGAAGTAGGTTTAAAAGCAATATTCCCTTTATGGAAACGTGATACCAAAGAAATAATTGATGAGTTTTTAGACTTGGGATTTAAAACCGTGATAGCTTGTACGCAAGAAAAATATGGAAATTTAGTAGGAGAGGTGATTGACCAAAATTTAATAGCAAAATTTTCCCCAGAAATGGATGTCTGCGGTGAAAATGGCGAGTTTCATACTTTTGCTTTTGAAGGTCCTATATTTAAAAATCCAATAAAATACAAGTTGGGGGAGCAGATATTTAAAGAAATGAAAGCACCAAAATCAGCAGATGACACTTGCGGAACTGCTAATGCTACAAAGCCACACAACTCCGGATTTTGGTATATTGATTTAGTAGCTGTTTAGGCAAAAAGCTAATTTGTTGGCTAATTACATTTTAATGTAATTCTTGTTGTTCAACTTTTTTACTCACTTTTTATATGCTGATATTTGTGCGGTTAAGAAAGTAAAATGGCAGAAGATTTAAGTATCAATAAAGGTCCAAAAAAAGAACAGTATCAGTCTATCACTCCTCAAATTGAAGCGCTAATAGCTGGAGAATCAGATTTAGTTGCCAACTTAGGAAATGTTTGCGCCGCATTAAAAGAACAGTTCAATTGGTTTTGGGTTGGGTTTTATTTGGTAAAAGGTGATGAATTGGTATTAAGCGCTTTTCAAGGCCCGGTTGCCTGCACACGTATAAAAAAGGGTTCAGGAGTTTGTGGCAGTGCTTGGGAAAAAGAAGAAACTTTAATTGTTGAAGATGTTGATGCTTTCGATGGGCATATTGCTTGCAGCAGCGCATCTAAATCAGAAATAGTAATTCCTATTTACAGTAATAATAGAGTTATTGGCATTTTAGATGTTGATAGCGAATATCTTAGCTTTTTTGATAAAGATGACCAAGCTGGGTTAGAAAAGATTGTTGGGCTGATTAAGTTTTAATAATCCTCCAGTAAATTTAATAGCTCTTGAGGCAAATCATCAAACGTATCAATATCTGATAAAACCGGACTTGTGTGGTAACTGATATTTAAATCTTTTAACACGGCTACTGATGAGTTAAAAACCTCGTTGGTACTCCAAGCAATATTTGCGAATAGTTGCTGAACCATCTTATTTAAACCTAACAGATAATAACCGCCATCTTTTGCAGGACCAATAACCACAGATTTTTCAAGCAAAGCATTAAAAGCATCCTCAATAATTTTTTGACTTAACTCGTAACAATCAGAGCCGATAATTACCACACGTTCATAGCCTTTATTAAAAAGCTGTTCAAAAGCATCTTGCATTCGTCCACCCAAATCACTTTCTTTTTGATAAGCAGTAAAATAGATGTCATCGCCCCAAGGCATTTTATTTTCAGAAACCTTATCGTAAAACAAAAATTTATCTGCTTTTAAATTATTAGTAATAAGCCGGGTATGGTTTAGTAACTCTTTGTAAACTTTAAGTGCATTTTCATTTCCAACTGTGGCCGCTAAACGTGTTTTCGACCTTCCTAATTCCGGATATTTCAGAAAAATGATAATGGCTTCTTTGTTCATAAAGATTTCTACAAGTAGCTAATGTTTTTTTAGAAACGATTTAAAAGGCGAAATGGTTTTATCTGAAGCAATTAGTTTGCTAACCGACCAGAGATTTCATAATCGTTAGAACCCAATAAGATTACTTTTTGGTGTTTGGTGATTTGATATAGTGAATCAGCAGTGAAAATCAAATCTTCAGTAGTGTTGTAAAGTAAGTTTTTACTTTGGGTGTTGATTTCAATTTTCTTGGGTAATTTGCTTTCGAAATTGATTTTAATGGACCTCACTCGTAAATCTGGATCCGTAGTCGTATAAGTGAGTGTATTGGTACTAGAATCTCTTCTGTAACTGTCTTTCCATGCAGCTTTGTTAATGTCGCAATCGGTAAATAACTGCAATTCCTGATCCCAATTTTTCATGACTAATGTTTTAGTTTCAGAAACCTTATTTTTACTTACTGTTTTTATAACCGTTTTATTGCCAAGGGTAGAAGCTTGTTGCTTGAAGTAGCCTGCGATATCGAAAAAATAGTTATGTTTTTGAGCTTGTCCGTCCGGTGAGGATGAACAGCTCGAAAACAAAAATAAGATAATGATAAGTTTAAGAATGTTAGTCATTAAACTAATATTTCGCCACCCATTTCTTTAGGTGCATCAAGTTTTAATAATTTTAAGATGGTAGGAGCGATGTCTCCCAATTTACCGTCTTTAATTGCTTTGTAGTCTGGGTCAATTAAAATACAAGGAACCAAGTTGGTGGTATGCGCCGTATTAACAGATCCATCTTCATTGATCATATAATCTGCATTTCCATGATCGGCAATGATAATAAATGAATAACCATTTTTTAAACCTGCTTCAACCACTGCCTCAGCACATTTATCAACAGTTTCAACAGCTTTAACAACGGCATCAAAAACGCCTGTATGGCCAACCATATCTGGGTTTGCAAAGTTTAAACAGATAAAATCTGCCCAACCTTTTTCAATTTCGGGGATAATTGCATCTTTAATTCCATTTGCACTCATTTCTGGTTGCAAATCATAAGTTGCTACTTTTGGCGAAGGAATCATCAGTCTTTTTTCGTTCTCAAATTCTTTTTCGCGTCCGCCAGAAAAAAAGAAAGTCACGTGAGGATATTTTTCAGTTTCAGCTATTCTAATCTGATTTTTACCGTTACGTTCTAAAACCTCACCCAAAGTGTTCACTAAGTCATCTTTGGTAAATACCACTTTAACGCCTTTAAAAGATTCGTCATAAGTAGTCATGGTAATATAATCCAAATCTAAAGGCTTCATCCCTTGTTCCGGAAACTCTTTTTGGGTAAGTGCAACCGTAATTTCTCTCCCTCTATCTGTTCTAAAGTTAAAGCAAATTACCACATCGCCATTTTCAATAGTGGCAAGCGGGTTTCCTTTATCATCTGTTTTAACCAAAGGTTTTATAAATTCGTCGGTAACGCCATTCGCGTAAGATTTAGAAATAGCATCCGCTAAATTGGCTACTTTTTCACCCTCGCCCTTAACCAATAAATCATAAGCCAATTTTACACGTTCCCAACGGTTATCTCTGTCCATTGCGTAATATCTTCCAATTACACTTGCAATTTGGCCTGTAGATGTTTTTAAATAATTGTTTAAATCATTGATATAACCAACTCCCGCATTCGGGTCGGTATCTCTACCATCGCTAAAAGCATGGATATAAACTTTTTCTAAACCAAATGATTTAGCGGCATCGCATAAGCCTTTTAAATGTAAAGTATGTGAGTGTACGCCTCCATCGGATAAAAGACCTATAAAATGAACTTTCCTGTTTTCTTTTTTAGCGTACTCAAAAGCTTCCTTTAAAACCGGATTTGTTTTAAAATCACCATCTTTAACCGCTTTATGTATTCTTCCCAGTTCTTGGTAAACCACTCTTCCGGCCCCTAAATTCATGTGGCCAACTTCAGAGTTTCCCATTTGCCCGGCTGGTAAACCCACCGCTTCTCCGGAAGCTTCTAATTTAGAGTTTGGATATTGTTTGATACACTTGTCAAAAAAAGGTGTATTTGCAGCGATGATGGCGTTTGATGAGTCGTTTTTTCCGTATCCCCAGCCATCTAGGATTAGGAGTGCAACTTTTTTATCTTTCACAGCGCAAATATATAAAACTAAATTCAACAACATTAGCGGAGAATTTGCTAAATTATGGCAAATTTGAGGATTGGAACGTTTATAACTAATTATATGAGATACGCCTACACACTATTTTTTTTACTGTTTATTAAAAGTGCTTTTGCTTTTGATGTGATAGATGACATGTCTGTAATTTTTAAAAGTGGTGATGCCAAAGAAATATCGAAATATTTCTCAACCACTGTAGAACTTTCTGTAATCGACAAAGAAGATATCTATTCCAGCAATCAGGCTACTTTTATTTTGAAAGATTTTTTCGCTAAACATCCGCCAATTAGCGCAAAAGTTATTCATAAAGTAACTTCAAATCCCAACTATAAATTTGGTGTTATTTTATTGACCACCTCAAATGCCAATTATCGTGTGAGCTTCGAATTAAAAACTAATTCTTCCAAATTTCAGCTGTCGCAAATCAGAATTGAAGAAAATAAAGAATAATCCAAACATAAAATTTCTATTTTTGGGTGTAAAAATTACACGCTTTGGACAATCATATACTACAACAATTTATTGATAACGCTCTAAAAGAGGATGTTGCAGACGGAGACCATACATCTTTATCTACTATTCCAGAAGATGCAAAAGGAAAAGCTAAGCTATTAATTAAAGAAGATGGCATAATTGCAGGGGTTGAAGTAGCTTTGGAAATATTTAAAACTGTTGATGCCAACTTAAAAGTTGAAGTTTTAATTAAAGACGGTAGCGAAGTTAAGTTTGGTGATATTGTGCTGTATGTAAGCGGAAGTTCACGTTCTATACTTACAGCAGAACGCTTGGTTTTAAATACCATGCAAAGAATGAGTGGCATTGCTACCACTACGCATAAAATTGTTAAGCTGATTGAACCAACTGGCACAAAAGTTTTAGATACCAGAAAAACTACACCGAATCTTCGATTTTTGGAAAAAGAAGCCGTTAAAATTGGTGGGGGTGTAAATCATCGTTTCGGGCTGTACGATATGATTTTGATTAAAGACAATCATGTTGATTATGCCGGAGGTATTCCACAGGCCATTAACGCAGCCAAGAAATACCTGAAAGAAAAAAATATCAATATCCCGATAGAGGTTGAAGTGAGAAACCTTGAAGAACTAAAAGCGGTAATGAACACAGGTACTGTGGATAGAATTTTGCTGGATAATTTTAGTTTTGCTGGACTTAAAGAAGCTGTTGCGTTAATTGATGGCAAATACATAACCGAAGCTTCCGGTGGTATTACAGAAGAAACCGTTTTAGACTACGCAAAATGCGGTGTTGATTATGTGTCTATGGGTGCGCTTACCCATTCGGTTAAAAGCTTAGACATGAGCTTAAAAGCTGTTGTTTAATTTAAAAATAAAACATTTGAAAACTATAAATACTAATATAATAGCTTTATGATTTCGATTTATTCTGTCGGAGCGTTAATGCTAGCGTACCTTTTTGGATCAATTCCGACTGCGGTTTGGATAGGTCAGGCCTTTTATGGGATTGATGTACGAGAATATGGCAGTGGGAATGCAGGCGCTACAAATACTTTTAGGGTATTGGGTAAAAAAGCAGGAATTCCTGTAATGATGTTGGATATTTTAAAAGGCTGGACCGCCACTAACCTTGTCTCGTTTATTGGTTTATCTGTAACCGGTCCAGAACATTCTATACAATTTGTAAATTATCAACTTGCTCTAGGAATTGTAGCCGTAATGGGACATCTTTTTCCGGTATTTGCAGGCTTTAGAGGCGGTAAAGGAATTGCAACTTTATTTGGTATGATATTGGCAGTGCACCTTCCATCAGCTTTAATTTGTGTTCTTGTATTCTTGGTAGTTTTGTTGTTAACAAAGTATGTTTCCTTAAGTAGTATTTGCGCTGGTTTCACTTTTACATTAAGTGTGATATTTATTTATCACGTATCTGTTAAAGCCATTATCATTTACGGTATGTGCATTTGTATATTGATTTTGGTTACCCATCAAAAAAATATCGAAAGGCTACTCAGAGGGAAAGAATCAAAGGTAAATCTGTTTAAAAAGAAACAGTAATATTAAATTGAAATTTATGAAGATTAAATTATTAGCCGTAATTGGACTAAGTATCCTTATGACGGCATGTTCTACTGTGCCTCTTACCGGCAGAAGACAGGCTAATTTGGTGAGTGATTCTGAAATGCAACAAATGGCAGCAACAAGCTATAAAGAGCTTTTATCGGATCCGAAAACGAAGGTTGTTAATAATGCGCAGAGCCGGCAAGTGAAAGCTGTAGGCGCAAAAATTCAAGCAGCAGTTACGCGGTTTATGAACCAGAACGGATACGCTGATCAAATAGCAGGTTTTAGTTGGGAGTTTAACTTAATTGAAAGTCCAGAAGTAAATGCTTGGTGTATGCCAGGTGGAAAAGTTGCGGTTTACACTGGTATTTTGCCAATTACACAAAATGAAGCTGGACTTGCAACGGTAATGGGGCATGAGATTGCTCACGCAATAGCTAAACACAGCAATGAGCGTTATTCTCAACAAATGATTGCACAAGGCTTAGGCAGTATTGTAGGAGGAGCGGTGACTAAAACAGATGCTGGACTAAATGTGTTCAACCAAGTATTTGGTATTGGTGCACAAGCCGGTGTGTTACTGCCAAATTCAAGAAAACAAGAATCGGAAGCTGATAGATTAGGTTTAACCTTTATGGCAATGGCTGGATATGATCCTCAAAGTGCGGTTGCTTTTTGGCAACGTATGGCTGCTCAAGGAAATGGCCAAGCTCCACCAGAATTTTTAAGCACTCACCCAAGTGATGCAACCAGAATAAACGACATCAAAAAATATTTGCCAGAGGCAGAAAAATATTATAAGAAATAGAATTATTTGTTTGAGGATTGAAAGGTTTAAGACTATGGTTTTAAGCCTTTTTTGTTTTATTTCGATTACGAAGGAGAATCTCTAAAACAAGCTAAGCTATATTAATAACCTCGGGATTGGATTATTAAAGATCATGACTGACTAGGAAGCTAGTTACTTAAATTTAGTTTGTGAAATTTTCTTAGTTTATTGAGGGAGTGAATGCCCGTTCCGTCATAACGAAAACTCAGTATCCTGTATCTTCAACAATAATCAAATTCAGGTTAAAAGTTTCGGGGATTTTTTGTGCTATTCAATTCGGTGAAAGAAATCAATTGGTCAAACCTTGCACCCGGTGCTCTGTAATAAATTAATATCTGATAATCATTCTCGGTTTGGTAAAAGCTACCTTCAAAAGCCTGGTTGCTAATGATTTTTCCGTTTTCATCCGCCCAAATATATCGGTAATCAACCACGCCCTGTTTAATTAAGGTATTTAGCGTAAAAACTTTATGCACTGCATCATATAACATTCGGTTGGTTTTGTTTTTTTGGTAGGCGTTAAATTTACCTACCACGTAGGCAAAACCTTTTTCATCTGGCGCATTGGCCTTTAAAACAAAGTTTACATTTCCGTAATCCGCATCATAACGCGGATCGCTTCCATCTTGGTTTAGGGTGAAGAAATTTCCGTTCTCATCAAACTGGTAAGCGTAAGCAGATTTGCTTTTATCAACATCGGCAAACAAATTCACCGTATAAATACTATCTTGGATAATTTGGTAAACACCATCTGATTTATACCTAAAACTACGCGTATCAAATCGTCTAAATTCGTTTCCTCCCTCAAAATCATTGGTAGAGTTATCGCTATAAACCAACTGATTGTTTCTGATAAATAAAGAACGCTGTGTTTTTTGAGCATTGTCTGTTCTTCCGTTTTGCAATACTACAGCTGTAATTTCCTGATAAGCATTTTGAATGATCAGATTTGGATGAAATACAGAAAAGTTTATTTTTTGATTTCTGTCTCTATTTGAAACTATAGGTGAAGGCGCAATTTCTGCCTGTACAGAGACTTTTGGCGTTAATACATAAAACCTACGCGTTAACAATAGTTTGGATGGATCGCCATCTTCATAAACTTTTATTAAGTAGTTGCCAGATAGTTTTGGGATAATGTTAAGATTTGGCAACTTAATCTCATAATGCGTGTACTTTTTGTAGGTGCTGTACGAAAACCTGTAATTATCAATTCTATCTTCGCTAAAACTCTCTAAATAATCAATAGGTGTAATGGAAGAAGGTGTCCAATCTGCGTTGCAATGCACAACGCTGTAGTATAAATTTCGGCTGCCACCGCGTATATCGTCAAAACTTAATAACAGTTGCTCGCCACTACCTAAGTTTAAAATCGGAAAAGATTGCTCCTTTTTTAAGTTGTAAAAAGTAACGGTTTTAACCTCGGGAATGTAGTTGACATCGTCATAAATTAAATCAGAAGAAGGGGTTTCAATACGTTGTGGTCGAGACTTTTTTTCTTTTTTTTGAGCGAAAGAGAAAGACGCAAGAATTAGGAAACAAGAAGCAAGAAATATAACTCGTGGAAATAGGAACGTGGTTTTAAACCTCATAAATGCAATTTAACAAAAATCATTTTACTTGATGAAACAACCCTAAATCCTCCTCAAAGATTATTAATGCCTAATTACCTAATGACCAATGAACTTAGTAAACTTTTATAAGCCTAACAGCCTAACCAACTAAATCCCAACAACCTATCACCCTTCCAGCATCATTATTTCCTCTGCCAATTCTTCCCAATGCAATTGTACAGCACCTAAAGTTTCTTTGGCTTTAGCATAACGCTCATTTACCTCTTTTAATTTTGTTGGATTGCTATAAATATCTTCTTTAGCTATTTCTGCTTCCAGATTTTTAACCGTTTTTTCTTTCTCGGAGATTTCCTCCTCTAAAGTTTGTAAAGTTTGGTTTAGCTTTTTTAGTTGCTTTTTCTTTTCTTCAATTTCAGAAGGTTTAAACTCTTCTTTCTTTGGTTTTTGAGCTTTGACTGGCTTTATGCCGCCTTGGTCGCCTGTTTTTGTTCGGCGAGTTTGCCACTCTTCATATTCCTGATAGGTTCCCGGATATTCCTGAATGTTTTTATCCTCAATAAACCAAATTTTATTGGCTACGTTGTCTAAGAAATACCTATCGTGGGAAACTGCGATAAAAGTTCCTTCGTACTGCTGTAAAGCTTGAATTAAGATATTCACCGATTGAATGTCTAAGTGGTTGGTAGGCTCATCCAGAATCAAGAAGTTAGAATCTGTTGTTAATGATTTAGCCAAAGCAACCCTTGATTTTTCACCTCCGGAAAGAACCCTGATTTTCTTAAATACATCATCGCCAGTAAAAAGAAAACATCCTAAAATAGAACGTAATTCAGTATCGCTATGTTTGGGCGCAAAAGACTGTAATTCTTCTAAAATAGAATTCTCTAAATGTAAACTTTCCAGTTGATGCTGTGCGAAAAACGTAGTGGTTACATTATGTCCGGTTTCACATTTTCCTTTAAAATCATCTGTACCGGCAATAATCCTTAATAACGTTGATTTTCCTTTTCCGTTGGCACCAATTAAGGCAATTTTATCTCCTTTTTCAATCACGCCATCTGCATTAGCTAAAATATCGATAGTTGGATAGCTTTTGTAGGCTTCTTCGATGCGGATTACATGACGGCCAGAAGGTTTAGAGAACTTGAACCTAAAGTTCACCGTTGGGTTTTCATCGTCAACATCTTCCACACGTTCCATTTTATCCAGCGCTTTCATTCGGGATTGTGCCATTTTAGCTTTGGACGCCTTTGCCCTAAAACGTTCAATCAAACGCTCTTCCTGCTTTATTTTTGCCTGTTGATTTTTAAATTCGCCTTTCTGAATTTCACCTCTCAGCGCTTTCTCCTCTAAATAAAAAGTATAATTTCCAGCATAAGCAGTAAGTTTTCCTTTTCTGGATTCTACAATTCTGTTTACAATTTTATCTAAAAAATACCTATCGTGAGAAACAATAACAATTGCGCCATCGAAGTTATTTAAATAACTTTCCAACCATTTAATGGAAGGTAAATCCATGTGGTTGGTAGGCTCATCTAGCAATAAAATATCTGGTGTTTGCAATAGAATTTTGGCAAGCATTACCCGCATACGCCATCCTCCAGAAAATGTATTTAGCGGGCGATGCTGATCTTCGGAGCTAAATCCCAAACCTGCCAGAATTTCATTAGCCCGGTATTCAATGCTATAACCATCCAAAGCTTCAAACTCCAGCTGTTTATCGCTCAGTTTGTTTAAAACTTCTTCTGAATAATCTGTTTCGATTTTTTTAAGCAACACCTCAATTTCATCATGTAGCTGATTTTGACGCTCAAAAGCTTCCATCGCTACGTGTAAAATACTATGATGAGAATCGTACGAAAGTAAATCTTGGTTTAGGTAGCCAATTTTTAAATCTTTGGCCATGGAAACAGTGCCAGAAGATGGCTGGTATTCTCCAACAATTATTTTAAGTAAGGTAGATTTTCCGGTTCCATTAGCGCCGATAAGGCCAATTCTTTCTCCGGGTTTTATGTGCCAGTTGGCTTCTTCATATAAAGCTCGTGAGCCAATTAAGAAGGTTAAATCGTTTATTGCAATCATTTGGGCGCAAAGGTAGCAATTTTGAAGAAGCAATTGCTTTGCGTTACGGTATTATTACGGAGAATTTGAATTATTTTTTATCCGCTTTGGGCTTAGTTTCTGTAATCACCCCGTTTGGTCCGTTTGCCTCAATAGTATTTTTGGGATGCATTAAGTTTCTTTTGATTTTTACTTTATCCCAATCAAGGCCAACTTTTCTTTTATCTTGAAACGTCATTTTATTTAGAGATTTAAGGTTTCTTTTATTTGCTCACTTACGTTATGCAATGTATTACTATCAAGCGGTGTGCCTGCCGTTTGTAATATTTCCCCGTCTTCGCTGAATTTGACCCTCGGGTTTTCTGACTCTGTTTTTGCAAATCCAAGTTCATATTCATCATTTTTTTTGGAATAAAACACTTGGACCATAGTTGGCGAAATATCTCCCATCATGTGGATAGTGATTTCAAATATTCTGTTCATAATAGCTGAGCCAAACAAATATTATACCTAAATTATTAGAGTTATTAAGTAGGATAAATGTTATTGTTTAAGATGACACATACTTCAACCCAACAATAGAACTTACCAAGGTAAACAAAAAGAACAATCGCCAAAAGTTAGCCGGTTCTTTAAAAATAAATATACCAATAATTACGGAGCCTACAGCGCCAATACCTGTCCAAACAGCGTAGGCGGTGCCAATAGGTAAAGTTTGCGTAGCCTTTATTAATAAACCCATACTAATAAGTAAACAAACCAAAAAACCGCCGTACCAAAAATAAACATCGTTACCGTTGCTTTCTTTTGCTTTGCCTAAACAGAGTGCAAAAGCGGTTTCAAAAAAACCACCAAGAATTAAAAATAGCCAATTCATTTAATCTAAAAATAAGGTGTCGTCATCATTGCCGGTTAAATTTAGCTTAACTACGTCTTTTCCTGCAATGCCTTCTACAGAACCGCTGATATGTACTGCGTTTAACAACACTTTTTCTAATTGTTTTTCCCTTGTTTTCCAGAGTTTTTCCATCGCGTTCCGTTCTGTTTGGATGCTGGCTTTCATACTCATAAAGCCTTCGCTAATAGCACTCCATTGGCTGTTAAACTCAGAACTTGTTAAATAATCATAAAGCATGTGCATTTTATCACCTCTGTTTTCCTGAGATTTTGTGGCTGCATAAAGTTTTATAATGCCATCTCTTAAAACAAAGGTTACCGCTTTTAGCTCTTCGAAAGAGCAAATCCAAACACCATCTTTTTCGCCGAAGCAATCCATTCCTTTAGGATAACATTGGGTCACGATTACGGCAACATCTGCACCGACAGAGATTTTATCCTTCTTTAATTTTTCTATCCAATCGCCACCAAAATCTTTAGTACGTTTGCTTTCATAAATAATTTTACCACATTCTTGTCCGCTGGCGTTTCTTACGGTTTGTATGCAATCAGCCCCACGTACGCCTTTGCCCACTTCCGTAATTACATCAAAAGGGAAATTGCTTTGTAACAGTTGCTCCACAATTAATTCCTGAGATTCGCCTTGCAATTGCATAGAGCCTTGCTCAGCTTTGCGTTTCATCTCATCAACCAGCTTATTTTGTGCTTCTATCTTTTGTTCGTATTCTTTCAGTTTTAGCTGAAACTCGGTCTCTTTTAACTGGCTTTTTTCAGTTTCCTGTTTTCTAATCTGTTCAGAAAGTGTAACGCGTTCTTCTTGTAGCTTTCGCTGTAAAGAAAGCTCCATTTCGGCTTCTTTGGTTTTTAATTCCGCTTCTTTGCGTAAAAAATCCAGTTCTTTTAAACGGGCGGTCTTAAGTTTTTCTTCACTTTCTTTATTAGCATTTTGCAGAAGCTGTAACTGGTTTTCAAAGTCTGTTGCAATACTTTTCCGCAGGTTTTCTTCCAATTGCTTTTGTAATTGAGCTTTCTCCGCATCAGCCTGCTTTTGGAGTTGCATTCGTTCCTGCTCTAGCTTTTGCTGAAAAAGAGAAGCTTGTTGCCTTTCTTTCTGCAAAAAATCCTGCTCTTTCTTTTGATATTCTTCCTCTTTTTTACGGACTTCCTCATCTTTCTTTTTTTGGAAATCCAGCATTTGCTTCCGCAGATTGTTTTTATACTCTTCGGCCATTACTTCTTCAATAGGGAAAGAGTGGCTACAATTAGGACATTTTACTTCTGTTGACATATTGCTTTATAAAAGATTTTAAGGTAGGATATTTTTATGGATACAAAAATAGAATTTTCAATTTTATAAAGGATTGAATTTCCTAGAGGATTTTTTATAGCTAGAATTTGCGCTAGGGATGGAAACGGATACCTGCCTGAGAATAGAAAGCCATGTGCAATATATTCGCCAGCTGGCGGACTGTTAAAACGCTCAAATAATTCCATCAAAATTTTTAGGTATGAAGATTGTAATACTTGGAATATAAACATTTACAAAGATGATAACAGATAAAATTGAAGATGTAAAGAACACTTTAGAAGAGACTTTACTAAAAGAAGATATTTTTACCAATATCAGTAAAACAGAGCGCTTACTTTCTATGGCGAGTGGTAGCTATATTTTTTTAAAAGGGTTAGGAAATATATTTTCGAGTCCGTTGATGGCTACTACAGAATTGCTTTTGGGCTTCGGATTGTTACAACGAGGCGTTACTGGGCATTGCGCAATTACAGAAAAAATTGAAGCGAGCAAACTGGGCGCTACATCTGTAGTTATCGTTGAACGATAAGTGAAAATTAGAATGCTTTTGTCTCATTCAAGGATAGAAGCATTTTGTTTTCTAAACTTTTACTGCTCTCAGCATTTCTCTTTTCCCAGCCGCACCGGGCGCTTTTTCTATCTGCATTCCCAAAGATTTCATAATCCGTTTCAAATCTCCGGTAATGGCATAGGTTACAAATACGCCACCGATTTTTAAAAAATTCACAATATGTGTTATAAATTCTTTAGACCATAATTCGGGCTGGTTTGAAGAAGCGAACGCATCAAAATAGATGACATCAAACTTTAAATCTGATTTATATATTCTGGCATCTATATGTGCAATTTGTAAGCTACAGTATTCATTTAAAGATGTAGTTTTTTTTAGTGCATCCAAATAATGAATAATAAAGGAAGCCCAAGTAGCCTGAGAAACTAAATTCTTATAATTTGTTTGTTCAATTAATTCGAGACTTAAAGGGAAAGCTTCTAAACCAACGTAGTTTAAATTGGTTTCTTTAGCTGTACAATAATCTTGTGTAAGCAAAAAGTTTAAGCCTGTACCAAAACCCACTTCTAAAATAGCAACTTCATTACAGGCTTTATCTGCTAAATAATAACGTAAACCTGAATTTAGAAATACGTGGTTGCTTTCTTGCAAGGCACCGTTTTTACTGTGGTAATTCTCTCTAATCACAGGGTGATATATGGTGTTTGAACCATCTGCTGTGGTAACAACGGAGCGTTCGATACTGTCGGGTGTCATATTCTTAATAAAATGAATTTAATTGATTTTGGTGCCGTTTGTTACCCATTTAGCCCATGTTTTGTTGTAAGTGTGGATTTCGGACGTTTGTACACCGTTAGATTTATAAACCGGCTGATGTTCGTTCACCCATTCAAAAATACCTCCGTATAAATTATGGACCTTCTGGAAACCATTTTTCAGCAGTTTCTCTGCAATTTTCTCGCTCCTGTAACCTACAGAGCAATACACAACCACATTTGCATCCAGCGGGATATCAACGACCTTACGCATATCAAACCATATATAACCTACATTTTTTGCGTTTTTTAGGTGGCTAACTTCAAATTCTTCTTCTTCTCGGGCATCTAATAAATAAACGTTTTTTAGCTGTTTTAATGAATCTACAGAAATTAGCGGAACAGTATGCTTATACATTCCATCCAACATCTCTTTATAGTCAGGATTTTTTATTTGAGAGAAAACTGCAACAGGGAGAATCAAGAAAAGTAGTGTTGCGATTTTTTTTACCATGTTATTTTAACGGGTATAGGCAGTAAATGTTATGTATTGCTGTTTTGATAAATTATAAATTGTTTGTTTAAATAAGTATAACCTTACAAACATATTTAAATATAAACATAATCGGCATTTTGGACCAAATATGTTTTAAACAAAAAAAACCGGAACGTTTGTCCCGGTTTTTCTTTTACCAAATTCTTATCCTATCCTCTGGTGCTTTATATAATTTATCGCCTTTTTTAACATCAAAAGCTTTATACCAAGCGTCCATATTAACTATCGGACCAATTGTTCTGTATTCTCCTGGAGAATGTGGGTCAACAATAATAAACTGAGCCGCAGTTTCTGGCAAAATATTGATTCGCCATACTTGTGCCCAAGCCAAAAAGAAACGTTGGTCTGGCGTAAAGCCATCTATCTTTTCGTCAGACTGACCTTGTTTAGTCATTTTAAATGCCTCATAAGCTACATTTAAACCGCCTAAATCGCCAATGTTTTCACCTAAAGTCAGTTTTCCGTTTACATGGATGGTATCCAATATCGTGTAAGCATCAAACTGATCTACAAGTTTTGCTGTTTTTGCCTTAAAGTTTTTCAAATCTTCTGGCGACCACCAATTGCGTAAAGTTCCATCTTTATCATACTGGCTTCCTTCATCATCAAAACCATGAGACATTTCATGACCTATTACTGCACCTATTCCTCCGTAATTTACAGCATCATCAGCATTCGGGTCAAAAAACGGGAACTGTAAAATCCCTGCGGGGAAAACAATTTCGTTCATTACCGGATTATAATAAGCATTAACAGTAGGAGGTGTCATTCCCCAAATTGTTTTGTCAACTGGTTTACCTAGTTTGCTAATCATTTTATTATAACCCCACGCATCCGCATTTCTTAGGTTTTGAAAATAAGTTGTGCGGTTGATGGCTAAGCCGTTATAAGTTTCCCACTTGTCCGGATATCCAATTTTACGGGTAAAAGCATGTAATTTATCCAAAGCTTTTTGCTTGGTTACATCGCTCATCCAATCTTGTTTTTTAATACGGTTTTCAAACGCTTTAGAAAGATTGCTCACCAATTCTTCCATTCTGGCTTTCGCTTCTGGTTTAAAATATTTTTTAACGTAAAGTTGCCCCAGCAGTTCGCCTATAGTTTCATCAGTTAAAGACGACATTCTTTGCCATCTTGGCGTTTGTATTTTTTGTCCGGATAGCGCTTGCGAAAATTTAAAGCCAGCATCAACAAAAGGCGAGCTCAAATCATTAGTTGCATTTTTAAGAATGTTCCATTTTAAATAAACTTTCCATTGATTTAAAGGAACAGTTTTCAGCATTTCGTTTGCTTTTACAAAGAAAGTTGGGTTATCCACTAAAATAGAATCTTGACCAGTCACCTTCATCTTTTGCATTAAACTCTTCCAATTTAATCCAGGAGTGGTTTTGCTGAGTTCTGCTATACCAAATTTATGGTAAGTTTTGTAAGGATCACGCATTTCTACTCTACTGTATTGGGCCTGTGCAAAGGTCTTTTCCATTGCAAAAATTTCTTTAGCGTTTTGCTCAGCAATTTTGGTAGGAGTTCCTGTTAGGGTGAAAAGTTTAACAATGAAATCATGGTAAGCAACTCTTATTTTCTTAGAGCGCTCATCATCCTTCAAATAATAATCTCTATCTGGCAAAGTTGTGCCGCCCTGACTCAATTGTGCCATCATAACTTCAGGGTTTTTAGAATCCTGATCGATGTAGAAATGAAATACTGGTGATCCTGTTCCGTTGAGGCGCATTTTTGCAATGGCATCAATTACTCCAGAAATATCTTTGATAGCAGCAATATTTGCCAAATCAGCTTTAATAGGGCTATATCCCAACTTTTCGATAGTTAAACTGTCCATTCCGGCAGCATAAAAATCGCCAACACGTTTTTCTATGGAACCCGGTTTTGCTGTTTTATCGTTTTTAGCTTCCACCAAAATGCTTTTTACAGCATTAATATTAAAGTCTCTCAGTACATTAAAACTTCCCCAACGTACTTCCTTTGCGGGGATTGGATTGTTTTTCAACCATGTTCCGTTGGCATAAATGTAGAAATCGTCGCCTGGCTTTACAGATAAATCCATATTGGCTACATCTATCAATTTCTTTTGTGCAGGCACTGTTTTGTTTTGAGCTACTGCCGGAAGTGTGGCAGTTAACAGGCCAACACCTAGCATAACACCGTAACTTAATTTGATCTTCATAAAATTGTCTTTGTTTTCAACATCGTGAAGATAAGCATAGGATAACCATTGTATCAAAATAAGAATATGATTGTTACTGAAAGACTGGAGGAAAGAGGCAAGAGTCGAGATGAAAAGAACCAAGAGCAAAGATGGAAGGAACAAAGTCAATCCTACCAACTCTGTGATCTCTGTGTCCTCTGTGGTTAGTCTTCGGCTCCGCTCAGACTGACAATCGGTAATATTAATACTTTCAGCTCTGTGTACGCCGCTGTAAAAAAAACTCTGCACCCGCTGTGGTTAGCCTTCGACTCCTCTCAGACTGACAGCGTGAAAACAAAAACTGATAATTTCCTAATAAACCCTATTTTTGCGTTTCGAAAAAAATAGAGTTTGATTATATATGAGTATTGCCAAAACGTACAGCCCGAAAGATTTTGAAGATAAATGGTACCAGTATTGGATGGAGAACGATTTTTTTAAATCAACTCCAGATGAACGCGAGCCTTATACGATTGTAATTCCTCCGCCAAATGTCACCGGAGTATTGCACATGGGACACATGCTCAACAATACCATTCAGGATGTTTTGGTGCGCAGAGCCAGAATGAGCGGTAAAAATGCTTGTTGGGTTCCTGGTACAGATCACGCTTCTATCGCTACAGAAGCAAAAGTGGTGGCGATGCTCAAAGAAAAAGGCATCAATAAAAAAGACATTTCCCGTTCAAAGTTTTTAGCTTATGCTTATGAATGGAAAGATAAATACGGTGGAATAATTTTAGATCAGTTAAAAAAATTAGGTGCTTCTTGCGATTGGAGCCGAACAGCTTTTACGATGGATCCGGCTTTATCCGAAGCTGTAATCGATACATTTATTCATTTGCACAAAAAAGGGTTAATTTATCGTGGCGTACGGATGGTAAACTGGGACCCTCAAGGTTTAACTGCTGTTTCTGATGAAGAAGTTATCCGTAAAGAGGTAAACCAGAAGCTTTATTATATTAGGTATGAAGTTAAGAGTTCAGAGTCCGCAGTCGGTGGTCCGCAGTCTGAGTCTCACATCTCACATCTCACAACTCACTACTTAACTATCGCTACCACCCGTCCAGAAACCATTATGGCTGATGCGGCGATATGTATTAACCCAAATGATGAGCGTTATTTACATTTACATGGAAAAACGGTTTTTGTTCCTTTGATCAATCGGGAAATTCCGGTGATTTTGGATGAATATGTGACTATGGATTTTGGTACAGGCTGTTTAAAAGTTACGCCAGCGCATGATTTAAACGATTACGAATTGGGTCAGAAGCACCATTTGCCAGTAATCGATATTTTAAATGATAACGGAACGCTAAACGAGAAAGCAGAGATTTTAGTTGGTGAAGACCGATTCATCGCCCGTAAAAAAATCGCCAAGTTATTGGATGAAGCTGGGCATTTAGAGAAAGTGGAGGATTATAAATCGCAGGTTGGGTTTTCTGAAAGAACCGATGCGGCCATTGAACCAAAACTTTCTATGCAGTGGTTCTGCAAAATGAGTGAAATGGCTGGCCCGGCTTTGGATTATGTGAATAATGGAGACATAAAGCTGATTCCTGATAAATTCATTAATACGTACCGTCATTGGATGGAAAACGTAAAGGATTGGTGCATCTCCCGTCAGCTATGGTGGGGACAGCAGATTCCCGCGTGGTACGCACCAAACGGGGCGGTTGCGGTTGCTAAAACTGCGGAAGAAGCAATTGAACAATTCAACCTTACACCTCAAACCCAAAACCTTAAACCCTCAGATTTAAAACAAGACGAAGACGTTGTAGATACCTGGTTTTCATCATGGCTTTGGCCAATTTCTGTGTTCGACCCTATGGTTTTTGGTAATCCGGAAGCTAAAGGAAATACCGATATCAACTACTATTACCCAACCAATGATTTAGTTACCGCTCCAGAAATACTTTTCTTTTGGGTTGCCCGGATGATTATGGCGGGACACGAATTTAGAGGCGAAGTACCGTTTAAAAACGTTTATTTGACCGGGATTGTTAGGGATAAATTAGGTCGTAAAATGTCTAAATCATTAGGCAACTCGCCAGATCCTTTAGATTTAATTGAAAAATACGGAGCTGACGGCGTTAGGGTAGGGATGTTGTTGTGCTCACCGGCCGGAAATGATATCATGTTTGATGAATCTTCTTGTGAACAGGGAAGAAACTTCGCCAATAAAATATGGAATGCTTTTCGATTGATTAAAGGTTGGAGCATCTCCGAAGGAGAGGGAACTACAAACGCCGTGGCTATTGCATGGTTTGAAGCTCGTTTTAACGAAGCTCTGGCAGAAATAGAATCCAACTTTAAAAGCTACCGTTTATCTGAAGCTTTAATGGCGACCTACAAGTTGGTTTGGGATGATTTCTGCGCTTGGTATTTGGAGATGGTGAAACCTGCGTACCAGCAGCCAATTGATAAAGCAACTTTTGAAGCCACTATCCAGTTTTTTGAGAAGATTTTGAAAGTGTTGCATCCGTTTATGCCTTTCTTGACCGAAGAATTATGGCATGATGAGGTTTTTGGTAATCGTGAGGATAAAGATTGTTGCATTGTTGCACAAATTCCAACGGCTGCTGAAACTAACGAAAAGCTTTTAAAAGAAATTGACGCGGTTAAACAGGTGGTTTCCGAGATTAGAAACATCAGAAACAGCAAACAAATTTCTCCGAAAGAAGCATTAAATCTATCAGTAAAGGTAAACTCTGATATTGATTACCTGGCTTACAGTACAATTATCTGCAAATTGGCAAATATCACAGAACTTAATTATACAGATGATAAAATTGCTGGTGCAGCAACGTTTATGGCAGGCAGAGACGAGTTCTTTGTCCCACTAGCAGGAAATATCGACGTAGAAGAAGAAAAAGCAAGCATAAAAAAAGAAATCGAATATTTACAGGGTTTCCTAAAAGCAGTAAATGCCAAGTTGGCTAATGAGCGTTTTGTTGCCAATGCAAAACTCGAGATTGTAGCTAATGAGCAGAACAAGAAAGCTGATGCCGAAGCTAAGATTCAAATATTAGAAGAGTCCTTAACAGCTTTAGGGTAACGTCTTTTGTCTCCCTGAGCGGAGTTGAAGGGTTATTCGAATAGACTTCTACTTCGCTCAGTCGGATAAGTACCAATAATAAGTTCTATTGAGTTTTTGCTCAAATAGAAGGTTAATTGTTTAGTGCATACAGTAATTTATTTTACCTTGAGAACCTATAGGCATATAAAGCTTTGTTTGTCTCTAGGTTTCTTCTCAGTACTTTGCTTACCACAGAACGTCAACAGATTCCTCTTCGCATACTTTTCGCAATGAACGTTGAAGGATGGCGCAGGAATGTCTGAAATTCAATAAGTATACAGGCTCAAAAAGTAAAAACCCTCCATCCATTTCTGGAAGAAGGGTTTCTCAATTTTATAAATGAACAATTTTAATCTGCTCTTTTTAACCCGAACTTGTCGATTTTACTGTATAAGTGACTTCTTTGTATTTCAATGTCTTCGGCAGTTTTTGACACGTTCCAATTGTTTTTCTCTAGTTTGTATTTGATAAATTCCATTTCTGCATGGTCTTTAAAATCTTGAAAGTTGGAGAAAGACTCGTAATCAAATCCGTTGGAAGAAGAAGACGAAGAATTGCTTGTTTCAAAAGCATTTTCTGGGTGATAAATACTGCCACTTGGGTTAGCAAAAGCCCTTACATTTTCTTCGGTAATGGTTTTTTCGCTTAAAATAATCAAACGCTCAATCACATTCCTTAGCTCACGGATGTTTCCGGTCCAAGGCAAAGATTTTAAAGCATCCATTGCACCAGGACTAATTTTCTTTACTGGCATATTGTACTCGTTGCAGATTTCCTCACAAAAGTTTTCTGATAAAAGTGGAATATCAGACCTTCTCTCTGCCAATGGCGCAACATGAATGTGGATTACATTTAAGCGGTGGTACAAGTCCATCCTAAAATTACCGGCTTCAATTTCTTTTAATAAATCTTTATTGGTTGCCGCAATTACCCTTACGTTTACATCAATCTCTTTTTCGCCACCTACGCGGGTAATTTTGTTTTCCTGTAAAGCTCTTAAAACCTTGGCCTGTGCAGATGCGCTCATGTCGCCAATTTCGTCTAAGAAAATTGTTCCGCCGTTTGCCTGTTCAAATTTCCCGATACGTTGTTTAATTGCCGATGTAAATGAACCTTTTTCATGCCCAAACAATTCAGATTCAATTAATTCAGATGGAATTGCCGCACAGTTTACTTCAATTAACGGCGAATTTGCTCTGCTTGATTTTTCATGTAACCAACGGGCAACCAATTCTTTACCGCTTCCGTTAGCGCCGGTTACCAAAACACGGGCATCAGTAGGAGCAACCCTTTCAATGGTTTCTTTAACCTTTGCAATAGCGGGCGATTCTCCTAAAATTTGGCGAGTTTTTGATTTTGCAACTTTTTGCTTCAGCACCTTAGTTTCTGTAACTAAAGTTCCACGGTCAAGGGCGTTGCGTACAGTAATTAATAAACGGTTTAAATCTGGTGGTTTTGAGATAAAATCGAAGGCTCCTTTTTTAGAAGCTTCAACTGCTGTTTCTACTGTTCCGTGGCCGGATATCATGATGAAAGGAAGGTCTGGATGCGATGCGTGTGCACTCGTCAACACTTCCATTCCATCCATACGATTCATTTTTATATCGCATAAAACTAAATCGTAACCTATGTTTTTAATCATTTCCAGACCATCAGCGCCGTTGTCTATATCGTCAACTTTATAGTCTTCGTATTCTAAAATCTCTCTTAGCGTGTTTCTAATTGCTCTTTCGTCATCAATGATTAATACTTTAGCCATGTAAATTAATTTTTATAAAAGTGTATATAATTTTGGACAATGTTTAGGTTTTGCAGCACAAAAAAAGTCCTGCAAATTGTTGCAGGACTTCAAATGCTTGTAATAATGCAAATTTGTAAGCCGGGTTCTGTCATCCCAAAACAATTCAGGATGTCTCTATCATTTATCTTGCCATAATATTGCTATTACAGTCTAACGATCTACCCTTCCTAATAGTGATTGAACACAGCAGAACGAGTCGCCCTGACGCTTAGGATTTATTTGATCTTTCAACTCCTGAGGTTTACCACGATGCATGTCGCCATACAAAGTCGTGAGCTCTTACCTCACGTTTTCACCCTTACTTTGCCCGAAGACGAAGCGGTATATTTTCTGTAGCACTTTCTGTCGTTCTATTACAAAACGCCTTCCCGTTAGGAAGCAGGATACTCTGTGTTGCCCGGACTTTCCTCCGTCCGCCAGCTGGCAGACAGCGATAGAGCCATTTGCGCTGTAAAGGTAAGAATTATTAAAGGCTAATCAGCAAAATGCAAAAAACCAAGAGCCAAAAATGTTTGGCGCTTTATAACCGTTAAAACTCAATTCATTTATTCGCAGGTCTTTAAATTTTTCTCTACTTCCGCTACATCGTAAATTCCTTGTTTGTTGCCAAACGTATTGGTAATGTAGGTGAGCACTTTGGCAATTTCCAGAGGCACTAAATGTTTTTCAGCAGGCATTACTCCATCAAAAGTCTTCCCATTCACCACAATGGTGTCTGTTAGCCCGTTAATAATAAAACAGGCTAGCTTTTCGCGATTGCTTTTTAAGAATACGCTATCAGTTAGGGGCGGAATCAAGCCTTCCAAACCTTTTCCATCGTCCATGTGGCAATTGCCACAATGTGTTTTATAAAGTGCAGAACCGCTGGTGTAATAGCCCTGATATTTAATAGATTCCTGGTTACAGGCATTCAAAAAAATAGCGCTTACCAATCCTAGGAAAACCAATGGAATTAAAAGCTTCCTCATTTTTTATCCGATTTGTACTCGCTCAGCAAAATGTCTAAATCATTTTTTAATTTCTCTACCTGTTCCTTGTCTGTACCATCGTAAGCACCTCTAATTCTTTTTTCTTTATCCACTAAAATGAAATAGCCAGAATGTTCCACACCGCCGGGGATGCTTGCATTTTCTTTTGCATAGCTCATGTATCCATCTTTCGCTAAATTGTAAACAGAATCTCTGTTGCCTAATAAAAAGCTCCACTGTGTACCTTCAACGCCTAATTTGTTAGCGTACTTTTTTAAAACAGGTACGGTGTCATATTTTGGGTCAATGGTGTAAGATATAAAGCGGACTTCGTTATTGCCTTTGTATTTATTATACACAGTCAGCATATTTTTGCTCATCACTGGGCAAATAGAAGGACAGGAGGTGAAAAAGAAATCGGCTACGTAAACACTGTTCTTTAAGGAATCGTTATTGATGATTACACTATCCTGGTTTACAAAACTAAAATGAGGAATGGTTTGGTAAAAGGTATCCACTACCAGTTTTCCGTTTTCCATTTTTTCCATGGTTTGGCGTTCACCTAAAATGGGTAACCTTTTTGGGCTTTGGCTACAAGAAAAAAGCAGGACTACCGCTGCGCAAAGGCATAATTGATTTAAAAATTTCATCTATTTATATTTTGTAATTAATGAATCGCTTTTAATGATTACTTTTTTGAAGATCAGCTCTACTGAATTTATCTTTTCTTTTTGACCGTTTAAGTAATCCATAATTTCATCGTGAGATTTGCCGGTATAATCCGGATTAAAATTGTGCATCCATGCCATCATTTCATCATCAGCATTTGCTAAATCTTTATTTAATAAATTTAAATCTGTACGCACCTTAGCAGTATCTAAACTGATGTTTTTTGTTTTTAAGCTATCCAAATGCGAGAGGATAAATTTAACCTGAGTTTTTTTCTCCATCAAGGTATTCATATCTGTCATTACGCTGTCATGCGCTGCAATAACCGCTTGTTGTAAGTTCTCCTGCTCTTTTTTGTGGTTTGTACAGGCCGCAATAGCTAATGTTAATAAAAGCATTGCTAATGTGCTGTTTTTAAATATGTTATTCGGTTTCATGATTTAATTTTGTTGCTAATTTTTCTGTGTTTTTTGAATTTGTAAATGAAGATGCTAAGGAAAATTAAGCCATTGGTGGTGGATGCGAAATTGAAAAACAGCTATTGATTGGTCTTTGCTCTGCGCAAGTAGTGAATTCGGTTTTTAAGGTATTTTCAAAGAAAGAAATTTTGAAAGAAGCCATCAACATGCTTTGTTGCGAAAGGTCTTTTTGAGTTTTTCTTTCGTTTGATTGTTGTTTTTTTGCTGCTTCGGCAATTTTTTTCGCCAAGAAACATTTTCCATTGCAGTGTAGTTCAGGCTTGTTTTTATTGATGCAAAGTTCTGATGCGATATAGGTTTTATTGAGCTGATAACCTGCAAAATAGAACAAGCGTGTTAGGGGAGAACTAACCAGTAAAAAGATTAAAGAAATGCAAATTAAGCGTTTCAGCATGAGCTTGTAAAAGTATTGGTTTACCGCGTATGAATCAAATTTATAACAACAATAGACATTTATGTGGCTTAATTAATCGGATTTGCTACAAGAATAGTTATATTTGAATTTTAATTGTTTTATGATGGAATTACCTGTTGGATCGAGAAAAGAAGTAATGAGTTATTTGGAACCATTTATGGTGAACGAAATGGCTGATTATTTAAAACCGGTTGAAGATATGTGGCAGCCGGCGGATTTTTTGCCTGACTCCAGTAAAGATACTTTTTTTGATGAGGTTAAAGATTTGCAAGGTAACGCAAACGAGCTTTCTTACGATTTGATGGCAGTTTTAGTAGGCGATACCATTACCGAAGAAGCTTTGCCTACTTACGAATCATGGCTGACCATGGTTGATGATATTTCTAGAAGCGAGCAAGGCGGCTGGATGAAATGGGTGAGGGCTTGGACAGCAGAAGAAAACCGCCACGGCGATTTGTTAAATAAATACCTTTATTTATCTGGAAGAATTAACATGAGAGCGATGGAAGCATCAACTCAGTATTTAATTCAGGATGGTTTTGATATTGGTACCGGTTACGATCCGTATAGAAATTTTATTTATACTTCGTTCCAAGAAATTGCAACTAACGTTTCGCACAGAAGAGTGGCCATGTTGGCTAAAAACTCTGGTGATAAATTGCTTTCTAAAATGTGCGGTGTAATTGCTGCAGATGAAGCCCGTCATGCCAAAGCTTATAAAGCTTTTATCAGCAAGGCATTTGAAGTGGACGCCAGCGAGGTGATGATTGCTTTTGAGGATATGATGCGTAAAAAGATTGTGATGCCTGCCCACTTTTTAAGAGAGTTAGGAACAAACATTGGTCATACCTTTGGTCACTTTACAGATGCAGCACAACGTTTAGGTGTTTATACCGCTGTAGATTATGTAGATATTTTGAAAAACTTAATTGAAGATTGGAATATTGAAAGCATGAAGGATTTGAACGGAGCTGGTGAAAAAGCCCGTGATTATATCGTTGCTTTACCAGATCGTTTAACCAGGATTGCCGACCGTATTAAAGTCCCTAATTTGGAGTACAAGTTTAGCTGGATTATCGCTTAACGTTTGTAAATGATATTTAGAAGAAGCTCTTTGATGGAAATCAAAGGGCTTTTTTTGATTTATGAATCGATGCAGTTAAATCTAATGAATAGAAGATACTTAGTTTATGTTCTTATGTGAAATAAGAACCAGTCTTTAAATTCATGATAAATCAATACCGCTCAAACAAACCGCTATACAGGCAAGTCCCTCTCCTTCGGAGAGGGATTTAGGGTGAGGCTAATACCTCCAAATGCTTCATCACTGCTCTAATTTCGCCGTAAGAAACATCATTGCCCATTGCTTCTTTAGTTTGGTTAATGGAAATCGGTTTCGTTTCCAAAATGTAATCGCTTATTCTGGCTACCTTTTCTTTGTCGATAAAATCGGTAACTGCAATTTCGCCGTTTTCAATATAATGCGTTAAATGCGTTTCAATGGTTGAAGCTACAAAACCTCTTTCCTTTGCAATTTCCTCAACGGTCTTGCCTGCTTTAAACATATCCAAACTTATCCGCTTGGTATCGGTTTTACTAATTTTGGCGGTGATTAAACCTTTAATTGGCGTTTGCTCAATATGGTTGGCTTCGCAATAGTCGGAGATCATTACCAACAGCTCGTTTCCGTATTGTTTCACTTTTACTTTACCGATGCCTTTGATGCTTTCCAGCTCCTCGTAGTTTGAGGGCAGTTTATTGGCTAAATCAGCGAGTACTTTTTGCGGTAAAACCTGATATACGGGAACGCCATAATCTGTAGCTAAATCGTCTCTCCATTTTTTGATGGTTTGAAACAAAGCCCCATGTTTTACGCCTGCTGGCGCAGCGGTTTTTCTAGGTGCAACAATTGAGGCTTCCGCTTTTCTTGAATTGCTGAAATCTATCTCTGCATTGGCTTTGGTTTTTAAGTAAGCAAGCGTTTTAAAACCTTCGCTACATAGTTTTAAGCCACTTTGTTTTACAAAAAGTTCTTTGCTTAAACTTTCTAAAGCTTCCTCAATATGCTTTTTTACCGATTTATTATCAGCATCAAAATCTGTGGCTTTTAACTGTTTTTCAATACTTTGTAAAGTGTCTAAAAAGTAAGTACAGCCTTTTTTAATCCGTTCCTGTAATTCTTCGTTTTCTTCTGGCAAGCCGTTATCCTGCAATTGGGCATTGATATGTCGTTTAAACTTTTCTGCAACATCATAGATTTTAGCATCAGCCAAATCTCTAATTTTATTGATCTCGTCTAAAAAGCCTTCGTTAATGGTTTGGTGGTTTTCTTCCGCGTGTTTCTTGATTAAAAACAGTGCGGCTTTTAAGGTTCGGAAATCAAACAGATCAAACAACAAATTCTGCTGAAATATGATTTTTGACTGCACCAAATGGTTTTCATCAGGTGCGTTTTCTTCTGCATTTCTGGTGAAATTGGAAACGGTTCCATCGGTTTTTACGCTGTTGAAACTGATAGGAGAGTGCAGTACCAAGCCCTCAAAAGTTTTGCATCGGCTTAAAGCTACATAAACCTGTCCGTGGGCAAAAGCGGCGTTTGCATCAATAATGGCTTTATCAAAGGTTAAACCCTGACTTTTATGGATGGTAATTGCCCAAGCGAGCTTTAAAGGATATTGCAAAAAAGTTCCGATTACATTTTCTTCAATTTCTTTGGTGGAGGCGTTGAGTTCGTACTTGAAGTTTTGCCATTCGGCTTTATTGACTATAATTTCTTGGGAATCTCCGGGGCATTTTACGTAAATGGTTTCATCCTTAATTTTGATGATTTTCCCGATTTTTCCGTTGAAATAAAGTTTATCCCGAGAAACATCGTTTTTAACAAACATCACCTGTGCGCCAATTTTAAAAGTCAGTTCTAAAGCATTCGGATAAGAAAACTCCGGAAAATCGCCATAAACTTCTGCCGTAAAATTGTATTCCTTTCCTTTCAGCGCTTTTAATTTGTTCTCGTTGATTTGGTTTGCCGAGAAGTTGTGAGAGCTTAAAGTAATATAACCTTCATCCTCATGCGGATTAAAATCTGGAATGTAACGCGAATTCAGCTTTTCTAAAGTTGCCGCATCAATCTTATTCTCTCTTACGGCATTCAATATCCCAATAAAAAAATCATCCGACTGACGGTAAATATGTTTTAGCTCGATATTTATGGGGAAAGTTTGCTTTAAAGCATTGCTGTTAAAAAAGTAAATATTGCTATAATGGTTTTTCAGCAAAGCCCATTCATCATCCTTAATTACCGGAGAAAGCTGGTGCAAATCGCCAATCATCAATAACTGTACGCCGCCAAACGGTTTGGTTCTATCGCGGTAACGCCTTAAAACATCGTCAATACTGTCTAAAGTATCAGCCCGTACCATACTAATTTCATCAATCACCAATAAATCCAAACTTTTAATCAGGTTGATTTTCTCGCGGTTCATTCTGCGGTTTTGATTGGCTTTATCGCCCTGACCGGGAACAAAAGGACCAAACGGCAATTGAAAAAAGGAATGGATGGTACTTCCTCCGGCATTAATTGCAGCAACACCAGTCGGCGCAACTACCACCATGCGTTTAGGGCAGGTTTTTTTTAACTGATGCAAAAAAGTGGTTTTCCCGGTTCCGGCTTTCCCCGTTAAAAAAATGTTTCGGTCTGTAAACTGTACAAATTCGGAAGCTAATTCTAACTGAGGATTTTTTGAAAGCATTTAATGTTTTTTAATGTTGGACGATGTACAAATTTAAACTAATTTTTCTTTTACGCGTTTCGCTCTCCACCATTCGTTTGTAAAAGCTAAGGTAACCAAGCCATATTCTACAATAGTTAAAAAAGTACTTTGTTGGTACGGAAATGTTGCGTAAGTATAATAAGTTAAACAGATGAGCACCGACCATAAAAGCGAAAAACGCCACCTGATAAATGGCGTAAAACAAACTAAAATAATAATGTACCAAGGATGTACAACCGCGTTAAAAAGGTAATAGCTACACATAAACCAAAAACTACCTTCCACAATGTTTGATGATTTTCTGTAGGCGATTAAAAATCCGCTAAGGGTACAAATTAACAAAATTACAGTGGTGTAGGCAATTGGATCATGACCTATTAAGTCCCACCCGGCAGATTTTAACAATTGAAAAATGCTTCCGTTAAACTCCAAAGTACCGTAGTAAAGTTTTATACTGCTGATGAAGTGTTGTGCCAAACTTAGGTTATGGATAAATGGGAGGAACAAAACCAATACGGTAAAACCTACAATTAAGCCCGAGTAAACGGTTTTTTTGAAGCCGATGTGTTTAATAAATAGCGGTAAAAAAATTAAGGGCAAAAGTTTGGCGCATATCGCAAATCCTAAGGCAAGGGAAGCCAAAACCCATCGGTTTTTTAAAAGGAACCAAAAAGAGAGCAATGTGAAAAATATCATTACCGCTTCGAAATGGAGATTTCCGGTGAGCTCCACAATGACCAACGGATTTAAGGCGTATAAAAAAACAAGGCTTTCTTTCTTTTTAAAATGATGGAGCAACTTTTTTATGAGGTAAATGTTTCCTAAATCAAAAAGAATAATCAACAAACGCAAAATTACAATGGAGGCAATGATATTCCCTTTCCCGGCGAGGGCAGTAAGTAAAAAAGCAAGCTGATTAATAGGCGGATAAACGGAGTAATATTCGGGCGAATTCATTTTGTTAAAAAGCGGGACATCAACCCAACTATAATGGAAAGCCATCAATTCTTTAGGCGTAAAAGAAAAAGGATTAATGCCATGGAAAATTTGGGCGCCATCCCAAAAAAAGCGGTACAAATCATCGCTTAACAATGGAAATGCAGACAATAATACCAGGCGGAGAACTATTGATGTTCCGTAATTTATTTTGCTGAAACCAGCATCCTTAAAGTTATTGATGATGATAAAATAAGCGATAAAAGCGAAACCAATGGCTGTCCAATAGCTATAAATGTGTGTTCTGTCCGGAATAAAATAGCCGATGAAAACCATCGCTAAAATCATGATTGCGGATAAAGAAAGCAGTGAAGGAAAACTTTTAAAACGTTCGGTAATGAGCATAAAATTCGATAGCGTTTAAATTTACGATAATATTGAATTTAATCACCTATTTGTGAGATGTCTCTCTATCGTTCGACATGACGGGATTTTGAACTAACAAATTCTCATGGCATATTTCTTGAATAACCCAAATACATCATCGAAAAACAAAATTATGAGATCTATCTGGAACGGTACCATCGGCTTTGGCCTTGTAAATATACCAATCAAGCTTTATTCAGCTATCGAAAGTAGTAATTTGGATTTGGATATGCTGGACAGCAGAGATCATCAGCATATTAAATACCAGCGCATTAACGAGAAAACCCGCAAGGAAGTTCCGTATGAAAAAATTGTAAAAGGCTATTTGATTAAGGATGATTATGTGGTTTTGGAAGAGCAGGATTTTGAGGATGCCAGTCCCGAAAAAAGCAAAAACATAGCAATAGAAAATTTTGTAAAAGTGGATGAGATTAACCCGATGCTTTTTGAAACTTCGTATTATGCCGAGCCTGCAAAACATGGCGAAAAAGCTTATACTTTATTGCTAAAAGCACTTGAAAAAACAAAACTGGCCGGTTTTGGCTCTTTTGTATTGCGCCAAAAAGAAGCTTTATGTGTGATTTATCCAAAAAACAACGTTTTGGTGATTTCACGGATCCGTTTTGCGCAAGAAATTAGAACTACCGATGACTTAAATATGCCTGAAGATGTTACTGTTCCTAAAAAAGAGCTGGACGTGGCTTTGGCACTGATTAAACAATATACTTCCGATTTTAATATCGAGGCCTATAAAGACACTTATCATGATCAGCTATTGAAAATCATCAAAGCAAAAGCCAAAGGAAAACGCCCAACCATCAAAAAATTGAAACCCGAGAAAGCGAAAAGTGATGATTTGTACGATCAATTAATGGAAAGTTTGAACAAGAAGGGAGCTTAGCAATGAGTTTAGAAAAGTACAATAAAAAGCGGGATTTTAAATCAACCAAAGAACCACAGGGCAACAAAAATGCGGTCGCCAAAAAATTGCGTTTTGTGGTGCAGAGGCATCATGCATCGCATTTGCATTATGATTTTAGGCTAGAGCTGGATGGCGTTTTAAAAAGCTGGGCAGTTCCAAAAGGCCCGTCCTTAAACCCAAAAGATAAACGCCTGGCCATGATGGTGGAAGATCATCCATACAATTACAAAGATTTTGAAGGCGAAATCCCAAAAGGCAACTACGGCGCAGGTACGGTGAGTATTTTTGATGAGGGATTTTATACCTCATTAGCCAAAACGAGAAAAGATGATGTTAAAACTTTAGAAGAAGGCTTAAAAGCTGGAAACCTAAAGTTTGCCTTAAAAGGAAAGATTTTAAAAGGTGAATTTGCTTTGGTGCGCTTAAAAAATTCGGAGCAGAACGCATGGTTGTTGATTAAGCATAAGGATGAATACGCCCTTAACAAAAAGTTTGACGCCGAGGATTTAGTGGACGCAAAAATTAAAAAAGCGGGTAAGGATTTTAAAAAACAGGAAAAACATGCGTTTAGGCAAGCTGAAGAACCAAAAACAAAAACGCAACCGTCCACAGATTATAGTCCAATGTTGGCCACCTTGTCAGAAAATATTTTTGATGACGATGACTGGATTTTTGAACGTAAATTAGATGGTTACCGCATTGTTGCAGAAGCAGGAAATAGGGTGAAACTGACCACACGGAACGGTAAAGATTACAGTGAAAAGTACCCCTCAATTGCAAGGAAACTTGCCCAGATTAAGGAAGACTGTTTTTTAGATGGCGAAATTGTTGCCTTGGACAAAAAAGGAAAAGATAATTTTCAGCTGTTGCAACATTATGACGAAATAAAGGTACCCTTAAAATACTATGTTTTTGATTTATTGGCACTTAACGGCAATGATTTAAGTGAGCTTCCGCTTTTAAAACGTAAAACTCTTTTAGAGTCTCTGTTAAAAAAATACAATTTTAAAGATATAGTTTACAATAATCACATTGTTGGTAAAGGGAAAAAAGCATTTGATGAAGCAACTAAACAAAAATGGGAAGGTATTATTGCCAAAAAGAAAGACGATGAGTATTATGTGGGCAAACGGACTCAATCTTGGTTAAAGTTTAAATTCAACAACAGTCAGGAAGCAATAATCTGTGGTTTTACCGATCCGGCCGGAAATAGAAAGCACTTTGGAGCGCTGGTTTTAGGCGTTTTGGATGAAAACAAAAAACTGAAATACATTGGCAACTGCGGAACAGGATTTACCGATCAAGTTTTGAAAGATTTATTTAACCTGATGCAACCTTTGACCATAGAGAAAAAGCCTTTATCGGTTAAAGTAGCGCAAGAAAATAAGGTGACCTGGATAAAACCCGAATTGGTTTGCGAAGTTATTTATACAGAATGGACGAAAGATGAACACCTCCGGCATCCGGTTTTTAAAGGTTTACGGGAAGATAAAGATAAAGAAGCTGTGAGGGAAGAATTACCTAAAGAAACTCAGAAAATGAAAGAAAAAGTTGATGCCTTTTCGGGAAAAGAAGATGTGGTAAAATCTTTTGGAACTAAAAAGGTAACCCTAAGCAATCTGGACAAAGTTTATTGGCCGAAAGAAAAAATTACCAAAGGCGATTTATTGAGTTATTACCATCAAATTGGCGATTATATGTTGCCTTATTTAAAAGATAAGCCACTTTCATTAAACCGCCACCCGAACGGAATTGCAAAACCGGGTTTCTTCCAGAAAGATGTAGATACCAAACAAATACCGAAATGGGCAAAAACTACTATAATCTACTCAGAAAGTAACGACAAAAACATCGATTACCTAATATGCAACGATAAAGCCACTTTGCTGTATATGGCAAATTTAGGCTGTATCGAGATTAATCCTTGGCTCAGCACTTATAAAAAGCCCGAAAACCCCGAATTTATGGTCATTGATTTGGATCCGGATAAAAATGAGTTTCAGGAAGTGGTAAAACTGGCTTTGGTGGTCAAATCGGTTTTTGATGAAATGGGAGTTACTGCTTATGTTAAAACATCGGGTTCAACCGGAATTCATATTTATGTGTACGTTGGCGGAACTTACAATTACGAATTTGTGAAAGAATTTGCCAGATTTGTTGCCCAAAAAGCGCATGAAAAAAGCCCGGATAATACCAGTTTAGAGCGTTCTCCATCCAAAAGAAAAGGGAAAATATACATCGATTTTTTGCAGAATAGGAGAGGGCAAACCATCGCAGCACCTTACTCTGCCCGACCAAAACCGGGCGCAACAGTTTCGTTTCCATTGGCTTGGGATGAACTTGATAAAAATTTGGATATGAAAGCTTACGATATTTTTAACGTTCCAGACCTGATTAAAAACAGGAAAGATCCTTGGACAGATATTTTTAAAAAGAAACAGAATTTAAAAGAATGCACTATCTGCTTTAAAATAAAGGAAGCGGAAGAAATAATACGTGGTGTTTTGTAGAGATTTAGCTAGAATGCGACTGAATTTTTATGATAATTGTTGAATTTTATATCTTAGTTGCCAACTAAAAATAAAGATACAAATGAAGCAATTAATGTTCTTATTTACACTACTAGTCCCAATCTTTGCTTTTGGACAAAGAAAAGAAATTAGTAAAACCGTTGTTGAAAAATTTGCTTCATGTGACCTTTCTCAAATTAAAACAGTGCAACATCTTGCAAAAAACATTGCTCAACTAACTCCCGACAAAAAAGAGCAATTACAAATGTTGCTTCTTTGGACCTATCAAAATATGAATGCTGATTCGAACCGCTTTTTTCATAATACTAATCCATTGACGACTTCCGAATCGTTAGAAAAACGTGTAGCACTCTGCGATGAGTTTTCTAATATTTTAACCGAGTTTTGTCAGTCTTTAAATATTCCATCTCTAAGGATTGAAGGTTATGTAAAGTACTTAGATTTTAAAGCTGGAGCCAAGTTTGAGGAATGTAATCATGCCTGGAATGCAGTTTATATAGGTTCTACTTGGTATCTGTGCGATTTATTTTGGTCAACAAGTGTACTTAAAATAAAAGCATTTGCATCTTCTCGGTTTGAAAAAGCGATGAACACAAAATACTTCTTAGCCAGTCCAGACGATTTCCTAGATACCCATTTGCCTTGTTCACCAGTTTTTCAGTTTAATGCCCATCCTATTAGCATTAGCACATTTTCGTCGTTAGGTATTGGTGTTGATACAATTATGTCGAGGATGCGGTTTTATAATTATAATGATTCGTTAAAAACATTAGTAGCAATGAGGCCTGCGGATCGGGTTGTTAAAATTGCACAACAAGCCTATGCTTATAATCCTGCTAATCCCAACCTACTTATTATTGAATACTATAATTATGCAATAGAAGTATTAAACAATAAGAAAGCAACGAAATTAGAGCTAAAGAAGGCAAAAGCTTATTTAGGATCAGCTTTAAAACTCTTCGATCAGTCAAAAAAAGAGGAAGTGATGGCGCTAAAAGAAATTTGTAAAAAAGGAATTTTTGCTGCTGATAGACGACTAGCCAGGTCCTAATGTTTTAACAATTTTTGGAGAAAGCGTCAAAGTCTGAAACCCTAACCCCAAATTCTCATTTACACACTTTTCAGAATATTGTCCGAAAAAAAGACCCGATATTCCGAGTCTTTTTAAATGCGTGTTTTAATGTTTTTATTGGATGTTAATCTCATAAGGAAGCTTAGCCTGTAAACCAGTCATACTGCTCACTTCTTTTATTTTTTGGTAGTACTGGTAGCTTTGTCCTAATTCTTGTTTAACGAGGTAAGTCTTTATTTTTTCGTCAGAATTGTCCAACAAACCCATTAAACCATCTTTAATTTCTGGGTAACTAACCGTTTTATATTCCCGAAGATTTGCTTTTCTAGCGGCTTCTGCTATGGCGTCATCCAAATGGCCTAGTTTATCCACTAACTTTAATTTAACAGCCTGTTCGCCTGTCCAAACCCTACCTTGCCCAATGCTATCTACATAAGTTTGAGAAAGGTTTCTTCCTTCGGCAACACGTTTTGTGAAATCGTTATAAGTTCTGTTTACCTCGTTCTGTAAAATCATTTTTTCTGCGTTATTTAAAGGACGACTTACATTCCCTAAATCAGCAAATTCGCCTGTTTTTACACCGTCGAAAGTAATGCCTAGTTTGTTGTTAAAGAAACCTTTCATGTTAGGGATAATTGCAAATACACCAATTGAACCGGTAATGGTGGTTGGTTCCGCAAAAATTTCATTTGCGGCACATGAAATATAATAACCTCCAGAAGCAGCATAGTCGCCCATAGATACAATTACGGGTTTTACTTTTTTTGCCAACAGTACTTCTCTCCAAATGATATCAGAAGCTAACGCACTTCCGCCTGGGCTATTTACTCTTAATACAATTGCTTTGATCTTGTCGTTCAGCCTAGCTTTTCTTAACGCTCTTGAAATCCCTTCAGATCCAATAGAGTTTTCATCACCTTCTCCGCTGTTGATATCTCCGTTTGCATAAATTACGGCTATTTTGTCTGATGCCGAATTTTTGCTCTCAACGGTTTTTGCATAATCAGAAATGCTAACGGTATTTAGGTTTTTATCTTTTGCTATTCCTGTTTTTTCTTTTAATTCGTCTAAAATCTGGTCTTTATATTTTAATCCATCAACTAACTTGTAAGTTAAAGCATCTTGTGGGGAACGTGATTTTAAACCATTTGCAATGGCAATTACCGAATCCTGAGGGATTTTTCTGCTTTGTGCAATTCCTAAAGTTAAGTGGTTATATAAAGAACCTAATAAAGCAGTTGTCTGTAAACGATTGGCATCGCTCATTTTATCTAAAACATAAGGCTCTACAGCACTTTTAAAAGTCCCAACTTTTATTACCTGGGCTTCAATATCCAATTTGTCTAATGCGCCTTTGTAAAACATAATTTCAGAACTTAAACCTTTTAGTTCCAATATCCCTTGCGGGTTTAAGTAAACTTTATTTGCCACCGAAGCTAGGTAATAAGCACCCTGCGTATAAACCTCGCTATATGCGATAATGAACTTTCCCGATTTTTTGAAATCAAGCAAGGCATTCCGTATTTCTTCAATCGTGGCAAAACCCGTCATCATGTAGTTGACATCTAAATAAATTCCTTTGATGTTACTATCATCTTTTGCGCTTTTTATGCTTTTTAAAATGTCATTTAAACCTAGTTTTCTTTCGCCTTTAAAAGGACCGAAATCTAAATCGTCTAAAGGACTTCCAGAACTACGTTCGGTAATGGGTAAATTTAAATTAATATGTAAAATAGTGTTGTCTTTTACATCCACTCTGTCTTTAGAACTGCTGATTAACACAGCTATACTTGCTAAAAAGATACCGACTAAAATGAGGGAAGAGATTAGCACACCCACCATTGAAGCAAAAACAAATTTGAAGAATTGTCTCATTTTAAGAATTTGAATTTTAAAAATGCTATTTTGCAAATATAAATTTTAGATAGGCATTAAAGGCAAATGTTACAAATTTATGAATAGGTTATTTTTAGGGTTAGGAAGCAATTTAGGGGATAGGTTTGGAAATCTTGATTTCGCTTTGGACGCGATAGCGCTTGGTGTAGGAACTATCGTAACAAAATCATCAATATATCAAACAAAAGCTTGGGGAGAAACAGCTCAACCTGATTTTTTGAACATCGTGGCAGAAGTGGTTACCCATCTTTCTGCTATTGAAGTTTTAAATAGGACACAAAAAATTGAAACAGATTTAGGAAGAATCCGTATAGAGAGGTGGGGCGCAAGGACCATTGATATCGATATTTTGTTCTATAATAATGAAATAATAAATTCAGATAGACTTAAAGTTCCGCATCCATTAATGGTTAACCGCAAATTTGTTTTATTGCCTTTGGCAGAAATTGCAAAAGAATTTATACATCCCGATTTACAAAAGACAATAGGAGAGCTATTGTTAGATTGTGAAGATGAATTGGATGTGGTTAAAGTGAGTAAATTTTACAATAATTTTTGATGAACGAAGAAAAAAAGACATTAATAGACCTTTCATATTTACAAGAAGTATCCAGCGATAATTCGGATTTTATGGTGGAGATGATCGATATTTTTTTGGCGCAAACGCCAGAGTATATGTCGGTTTTAAGCAATGCTATAGATGATGCAAATTGGGCTAAAATTGCTGAAATGGCCCATAAAATTAAACCTACTTTAGCTTTTATGGGTGCAAATGAGGCAAAAGAAACAATGGCAAGTATTGAATCTAGAGGAAGAGGAAGAGAGGATTATACTGGGATAGTAGCCGATTTTAAAAATTTGAAAGAAGATTTTGATCAGATTTTTACCGGATTGGAAGGAAAAAGAAAAGAGCTTTTAGCCAAAGGCTAACCTTATTAAGCTAATTTTTGACACGGCTTTCACTTGGAGTATAATTTTTTTATACCGATAACTACTGGTTTTCCTCAGATTTAAAGTGTAGTTGCGAAAAAAGTATATAGAAAATTAAAATTGGTGGTAGGGCAGAAAATTTAAGAAAAACCACCAAAACGAAGGCCGTGAATAGAAAAATGAATTTGTATTTGTTGGGTTGCCATTTTAAATTCGACAATTTCATCGAAAAAAGTTTTATCTCGCTAACCAAAAGATAGGAGAGAACCGCTGTTAATGAAATTAAAAAGTAGGGGTTGGTGATAAACGAAAACTGATCTGCTAAATAAGGAAGCGAGATGATCAAAAATGTGTTCATCGGAGTATTTAACCCAATAAAATCTTCGGTTTGGCGGGTATCTATATTAAACTTGGCCAGCCTTAAAGCAGAAAAAACAGTGATTAAAAATCCGGCATAAGAAATCCATCCTAAACCAGAAAGCATCAACAACTTGTAAATAATAATTCCCGGTAAAAAGCCAAAACTGATGACGTCTGCCAATGAATCCAGTTCTTTTCCTATTTCAGATTTTACGTTGAGCAATCTTGCGGCAAAGCCATCAAAAAAATCAAAAACTCCGGATATCATCACAAAAAAGGCAACCGTTTTAAGATCGCCGTTAAATGCATAAATGCTTCCAATGCAACCAGATAAAAGGTTGGCGCATGTTAAAGCATTTGGAATGTGTTTTTTTATCATCTATGATGAGGTAAGCGGTTTAAGGTTTAAGGAATAGGGTGCAAGTAAAGCCCCTAAACCGTATTCCTCAAACCTTACGCCATAATTTTAGTTGTTCATCGAAACCAAAAACTCTTCGTTGGATTTAGTTCCACGCATTTGGGTTAATAAAAACTCCATCGCTTCCTGTGGGTTCATATCTGCCAAATGATTTCTTAAAATCCAGAGTCTCTGCAAGGTTTCTTTATCCAACAATAAATCGTCTCTTCTTGTACTTGATGCCGTTAAATCAATAGCTGGGAAAATACGTTTGTTAGATAATTTTCTATCCAACTGTAGCTCCATGTTACCTGTACCTTTAAATTCTTCGAAAATTACTTCGTCCATTTTAGATCCGGTATCTGTTAAAGCAGTAGCTAAAATAGTTAATGAGCCACCATCTTCGATGTTACGGGCCGCACCAAAGAAACGTTTTGGTTTGTGCAAAGCATTAGCATCAACACCACCAGAAAGTATTTTTCCAGACGCTGGAGCAACTGTATTGTAAGCTCTTGCTAAACGCGTGATGGAATCTAAAAGAATAACTACATCATGTCCACATTCTACCATACGTTTTGCTTTTTCCAAAACGATATTGGCAATTTTTACATGGCGTTCTGCCGGTTCGTCAAAAGTAGAAGAAACAACTTCGGCTCTTACGCTACGGGCCATATCCGTAACCTCTTCCGGACGTTCATCAATTAATAAGATAATTAAATAAACCTCTGGATGGTTAGCCGCAATAGCATTTGCAACTTCTTTTAATAAGTTGGTTTTACCGGTTTTAGGTTGTGCTACTATTAAACCACGCTGACCTTTACCAATTGGCGTAAATAAATCCATGATACGAGTAGAATGGTCACTCGATCTCATAAATAAATTCAATCTTTCTGTTGGGAAAAGTGGCGTAAGGTAATCAAACGGAACACGGTCTCTAATTTCAAGAGGTACTCTTCCGTTGATAGACTCCACGCGTACCAAAGGGAAATATTTTTCGCCTTCTTTTGGGGGCCTAATACTTCCTCTAACGGTATCCCCAGTTTTTAAACCAAATAATTTGATTTGCGACTGAGAAACGTAAATGTCATCTGGGGAGGTTAGGTAATTATAATCAGATGATCTTAGAAAACCATAGCCATCTGGCATGATTTCTAAAACGCCTTCATTGATGATTACATTGTCAAAATCAAAAGCTGAGTCCTGATTTCTCTGTTTTCCGTTCTTATCAGGCCTAATTTGTTTCGGTTCTGATTTGCCTTCACTAGCTTCAGATGTTGGCTCTTCTTCAGTTTCATGCGCCGGTTTAGCTTTTCTTGCCATCGGTTTTACAGAAGCTGTTTCTTCGTTATCAAAAAGAGAAACGTCAGACTTTGGAGTAGGGCTTATTTTTTCCTCTGCAATAGTTGTCTTTATTGTTCTTACTCTTTTCTTAGGTTTTTCTTCAACAACAACTTCTTCATTTATAGCGCCAGCATTTCTTGCGGCTTCTATTAAATCTTGTTGTTCTTTAATTTTAGCTACCAGATCAGCTTTTCTTAATGAATCGGTGTTTTCAACACCAAAACTTTTTGCCATTTCACGAAGCTCAGAAACAAGCCTGTCGTTCAATTCGATTGTATTAAACATTAATATGAATTATTATCAAGGGATTATATTTGTGATTTATCCTAGGAGATTAGGCAACGTACATTTAAAGTTCTTATGATTTTTATTTGTTTTTACTTAATCCGTAGAAAAAGGATAAATTGAGATTATGTTGCAATAATATAGATTAATTTGCAATTACTAAAACTTTATGTAATTTTTTTTCAAGTTCCTTATAAAAATCATCAATTTAGCGCCCAAATCTTATACAATGACCCGTCAGCAACTTATTGAACAAATAAAAATAAAGCAGTCTTTTTTAACTATCGGATTAGATACAGACATCAATAAAATCCCGAAGCATCTTTTAAATGAAGTGGATCCGGTATTTGAATTTAACAAGCAGATTATCGATGCAACAAAAGATTTATGCGTTTCTTACAAAATAAACACTGCTTTTTACGAGTGCAGAGGTTTGGCAGGTTGGCAATCTTTAATTAAAACCGCTGATTATTTACCAAAAGATATTTTTACCATTGCCGATGCAAAACGTGGCGATATAGGTAATACTTCCGCAATGTATGCGGATGCTTTTTTTAATAAAGAAAGTTCTGGGATGAGTTTTGATTCGGTTACTGTTGCACCTTATATGGGTAAGGATTCTGTTTCTCCTTTTTTGAAATATGGAGACAAATGGGTGATATTGTTAGCTTTAACCTCCAACGAAGGCGCAAAAGATTTTCAGTTTACGAAAGATGATGAAGGCTTTTTGTTTGATAAGGTATTGAAGAAATCTCAGGAATGGGCAACAGATAGCAATATGATGTATGTAGTTGGCGCAACCCGGGGCGAAGCATTTTTAGAGATCAGAAAAACTGCTCCTGACCATTTTTTATTGGTTCCTGGAGTGGGCGCACAAGGAGGTTCTTTGACGGAAGTTTGTAAGTACGGAATGAATAAAGACTGCGGACTTTTGGTTAATTCGTCAAGAGCTATTATATACGCATCATCCGGAGAAGATTTTGCAGAAGCCGCAAGGACCGAAGCCTTAAATATGCAAAAAGAAATGGCAAAAGAGCTTAAGGCTATAGGTTTTGATTTTGAGGTATTATAAAACAATTTTATGCTATTATTTTTGCTGTTAAAAATATTGCCAGTTGATTAAGCTTGGCCGTCATCTTGATCCGCCGGTTGGCGGAAAAACATCTCAGAAACAAAGTACATGCTATATGTGGACTAAGCATGTGAGATTTCTCCTATCGTTGAAATGACGAAATTTTTCTAACCAAATAAAGCTACTTTAAAATCATAAAAATAATTCGCATTTTTAGCAATGCCATCATCGGAAGCTATTCTTCATTTTATTTGGAAATACAAGCTGTTCAATCTGTTGGGCTTGCATACCACTGATGAATTGCCTGTTCAAATACTGCATACAGGAATTCATAATATGGATTCTGGCCCGGATTTTTTCAATGGCAAAATTAAGATAGAAGAAACGATTTGGGCAGGAAATATCGAAATCCATTTAAAATCATCCGACTGGCTTAAACATAAGCACCAAAGTGACAAAGCTTACGATAATGTAATTTTGCATGTAGTTTGGGAACATGATGCGCCAATTTATAGAACCGACGGAACTTTGCTTCCTGTTTTGGAACTCAAAAAATCGGTGCCTTTATCCGTACTCGAAAACTACGACAAACTAATCGCGAATAATTATTGGGTTCCCTGCGAAGCGCAACTGCCTTTTGTGGATGATTTTACCAAAAGTCAGTGTTTGGACAGGATGCTGACCGAAAGGCTGGAAGATAAAGCGATAGCCATCGTGGATATTTACCAAAATACAAACAACAGTTGGGAAGATACTTTTTATATTGTTTTAGCTAAATGTTTTGGCTTTAAAGTAAATGCCCTGCCTTTTGAGTTGTTAGCGAAAAATCTTCCTCAGCTCATCTTGGCAAAACACAAAGATTCACCTTTACAGATAGAAGCTTTAATATTTGGGGTAGCAGGATTTTTAGATTTTAGTTTCGAGGATGACTATCCGCAAGAATTGAGAAAAGAGTTTCAGTTTTTGAGAGCAAAATATAACCTTTCGGTTTTGGACGTAAGTTTATGGAAGTTCTCTAAAACCCGACCTGATAACTTTCCGACTGTTAGGCTAGCGCAGTTGGCAGGTTTAGTGCTTCAATCGCAACATTTGTTTTCAAAAATTATAAGTATCAAAAACAAAAAGGATTTTGGGAAATTATTTACTGACTTAGCCATAAACAGCTATTGGAAAACACATTTTAGGTTTGACAAAATTGCCGAGAACAAAGCAGTGAGTTTGGGCGTTGGGAGTATTGATAACCTGATAATTAACGCAATAGCGCCACTTTTGTTCTTTTACGGAAAACAGACAGGCGCAAAAGAATTTACTGATCTGGCATTGGATTTATTGTTGGAAATTAAACCCGAAGAAAATCAAATTGTCAAAGGCTTTAGGCAGAGAGGCCTAATTGCGGCCAACGCTTTTGACACACAAGCACTTATTCATTTGAAAAAAAGTTACTGTGATGTAAAAAAATGCTTAAATTGTGGCATCGGTTTAAAAATTATTAAACAAAATAGAGATGATTAGCAGGATATTGATTTTTTTTGAACGTTATTCCTTCGGGGTTTGTACCTATTTGGGCGATAAATTCAAGATTTCCCAATCGAAAATTAGGCTGTTTTTTATCTATACTTCTTTTTTATCAGCCGGTTTTCCTTTGATATTTTATTTCTTCGCTGCCTTTGTGCTTGATATCCGGACGTTCATCAAACGGAAAAGAATGCAATACTGGGATATTTAGTGGAAAAGTATAAAGTTGAAAGTCAAAAGTAAAAAGACCTATTATCGTTGATAAGGATGTAGAAATTTATTCTCCTTCGAAAAATTCATGTAATTCGCCAAAATAGCTGGTATCCCAGCCATCTACAAATTCATCGTAAACATCATCAGGGATATTGGTGTGCAAAAGTTCAACTGAACAACCTTTTTTGTGTTCATGAAGTTTCATGGTTACAATAGAAGGTTCATCCTGACCTTCAAAATACCATTGTTGAACTATCTTTTTATTCTCTTCAAATTCTAAGTTTTTGCCTACAATGTCTCCATCAAATAAAGAGAATTCAGCATCTGTTTCTGTGCTCATTTCTGCTTCTGCCCCGCTCCATAATTTAATGCTCAACGGAATAGTGAGGGCTAAGTAAACCTCTTCTGGGGATGCAGGCAAGGTGTAATATTTTTTGTAATCTTTCATTTATGTTTGCGTTAAAGCTTGCCGTTATGAACAAAAAAAGCATCTCAATTAAAAAATTAAGATGCTTCGAAATTAAGGTTATTTTAGAGATTTATTGTTATAAAAAAGATGCCTCACCCCAACCCTATCCGTAGGAGAGGGAGCTACTACTATGTTTGAATAATGAGCTAATAATTAGAATGCACTATAACACCTAGCTCTTTTTAGCGGTAACCAAAACTACAACTCCCGCTATTAAAATAATTCCGCCTGCGTAAGGAGGCCAGTTTACATTATGTGTTTTATCAGCAGAGATTTGTATTGGGCCTGCATCAACTACTTTTTCCTGTTTAGTGTAGGAGAAACCTCCCCAAATTAGCATTGCAATTCCTACAACTACTAAAATAATACCAACTGTTCTGTTCATGATAAATGATTTTAAGGTTTGTAACTGAGGTGAACATTACAAGTTTTAAGCCAAGTTTTTAACAGAAAGGAACCGAGATTTTAATGACGGAAAACTAGTTGTGAGATAAACGTTATCGGATTTAAATACTGATCAATATTATTTTGATTTAAACCCATTAACCATCATCTTTGAACATGAGTGAAATTTTAGCAACCATCGGTTTAAACGGCGCAATATTTAACGCTTCAATTGGTTGGTATCCAGAAGAACGAATTTTTAAAAACAACTTTATTGTTGATTTGTCTGTTAGTTTTATAGCGGATAAACCTTTTATAGAAGACCGTTTAGAACAAAGTATAGATTATATGCAACTGCATGAAATATGTAAGCAAGCATTTGCAGAACAAGCAAAGTTGATAGAATCTGTTGCTCAAAAAATCATTGATCAAATCGTTGAGCGTTTTGCTATTGTACAGGAAGTTGTAGTAAAGATTGAAAAATTAAACCCTCCAGTTAAAGCTCAGATAAAAAATTCCTTTGTGCAGTTAAGCTATAAAAAATAATAATGAAATTTAATCCAGTTAACCAAAAAATCATCAATAAGTTTATCCAGCTTTGCGGGGAAGGGAACGTGTTTACCGACCAAGAAAGCATTTACAAGTACAGTAAGGACGAAACTGAGGATTTAAGTTTTTTTCCGGATGTGGTGATTAAGCCCAAAAACGTCAAAGAGATTGCTGCCATTTTAAAATATTGTAACGAGCATTTAATTCCGGTTACGCCAAGGGGCGGAGGAACTGGACTTAGCGGTGGCGCATTGCCAGTGCATGGTGGTGTAGTTTTAAGCTTAGAGCGATTAGACACGATTATAGAAATAGACGAAAAAAATCTGCAGGCTACAGTTGAACCGGGCGTAATTACTGAGGTTTTTATGGATGCTGTGGAAGAGAAAGGTTTGCTTTACCCGGTAGATCCATCAAGCAAGGGTTCTTGTTTTATCGGTGGAAATATGGCGCATGGTTCCGGCGGACCAAGAGTGGTGAAATACGGAACCATAAGGGAATATGTGTTGAATTTTGAAGCAGTTTTGCCCAATGGCGATATCATTTGGACAGGGGCAAATACTTTAAAATATGCTTCTGGATATAATTTAACGCAGTTATTGATTGGATCTGAAGGAACTTTGGCCATCATCACCAAAATTGTGTTAAAACTAATTCCAAGACCTTCGCATAATATTTTGTTAATGTGTGCTTTCCCAACAAATGAAGATGCTTGTGCGGCAGTTTCGGCAGTTTTTAGAGCTGGAATTACGCCATCGGCATTAGAGTTTATGGAGCGGAAGGGTTTAGAATGGGTGATTGAATATGATAAACTGAATTTTGCTATTCATGAAGATGCTCAGGCTTATTTAATGATAGAGGTGGACGGAAATGATATGGACACGCTTTTCGCGGATTGCGAAGTGATTAACGGCGTGGTAGAGAAACACCGTTGTATAGAGGTTTTATTTGCCGACGCCACAGCGCAGAAAGAAGAGTTTTGGAAAATCAGAAGAGTGATGCCGGTTTCGGTAAAGTCTAACTCTGTTTACAAAGAAGAAGATACTGTTGTTCCTCGAGCAAATTTGCCCCAACTGATTAAAGGGATTAAAGAAATCGGTTTAATATATGGTTTTCAATCAGTTTGTTATGGACATGCAGGTGATGGAAATCTTCATATCAATATCATCAAAGCTGACATGTCTGACGACGATTGGAAGTATAAATTGAAAGATGGAATTAAAGAGATTTTTGAACTGACAGTAGCGCTGGGCGGTACAATTTCCGGTGAACATGGAATTGGTTTGGTTCAAAAAGAATTCATGTCGATAAAATACAGCGATATTCATTTGAACTTGATGCGTGGGATTAAGCAGGTTTTTGACCCAAATGGGATTTTGAACCCGGATAAGATTTTTTAATTATTGTAGCAGTCATTGCAATCCGCCGGTTGGAGGAGAAGCAATCTCCAAGCTATGAAGGTTGAAATTTTTCTAAATCACAAATCAGTCTTTTTAATTATAATCCTCCCGGCTCATTGCCGCCGGAAGGGCTAGTTACTTTTTTCCGCAAAAAGTAACCAAAAACTCTCCGCTGCGCCGGTTGCTACAAAGGAAGTGCTTTAATTTCTTCATCTTTACCGCAACCGCCAAGGCGGAATTTACCGGTTATGAGCGGTAGTGCTTTTAGCCTTGGATAGTGGGCGCTCCAGGGTAATAAGTCTAACCTTTCTTTTTACGCAGTCATTGCGAGCCATTTTTATGGCGAAGCAATCTGTAACCGACGGAGTCTGAAACCCTTTTTTTAAAGCACAGGCGGTAAAATAAGGCTTGTGCTGAGGAACGCAGAGATTGCCACAGCGCCACCGTTTTATCCTACGCTTCGGCTTTGCAATGACGGAATGAACTAAAGCCTGTGCAAAGGAACAAACAGATTGCTTCAGCGCCTTTACGCTTTATCTGCCCCCGCTTCGCAATGAAGCATATAATAAAAAAAGGATAACCAAAATCTACTGGCTATCCTTTTTTTGCGATTATTTATAATCATCAGGTTAATCATGGCTCAACGGTGAGCAGGGTGATGTTGTTTGCCAAGTCCGTTGCTGCCCATTCAAAACTGCAGGTGGCAAATTCGGCAGTACTCTTGGTACAAACGTAGTTCCAGGTCAGGCCGTCAACACCCATCGTTGCTTCTCCATCTTCCAGGAGGGTTTCATCAGCTAAATAAATACTTAAACTAACCGATTGAATTTCGTAATTGTCAACTGCTTTTACACTTAACACGCAGCCGGTTTCGCCGTTGTAAACGCCCGAAGCATCCGATAAAACAGGAGGTGTAAAAAAATCGGCGAAAGCCACATTAAACACACTTTGGCTGCCTTTAACAAAGCCCTCATACTTTGCCCTTAACACGCTGTCCTTAATCGCCTGTTTCGCATATTTGCTAGAGCGTTTAAAACGTTCGTGTACATCCAGCTGTTCCTGCGTTAAAGGTTTGGTACTTTTTTTGGGTATTTTGGTTACCACTGTTTTACCATTTTGCTGCTTAAAAATAATTAAGTCACCAACTTTACCACTCATTCCGTGGGTTAGTACATTTCTACTACTTGTAGCCATTTTGTTATCGTTTTACCTGCCACAACACGCGGCATTGAGACAAACATAAGCCGGATTTTTGAGCTAAAAAAAGCTTGGCCTAATAAGTCTAACCCTGACTTAAAATGTCCGTAAAAGCATTAATTTGGTGTGTTTGTCCCGGTTTGTCCTATCTTGTACCGGTTTGGTATAGGGGTGTTTTTTGTCCGAAAATCAGCCCGTCCTGTAGTGGTCCCGTACTGGTCCTCTAGTGGTGTTGGAGTGAAGGATAGAGGGGATTGAATGATAGAATGATAGAATGATAGAAGGATTGGATGATAGAAGGATAGAGGGATTGGATGATAGAAGGATAGAGGGATTGAATGATAGAAGGATTGACTAATGGATTGGATGAAGAGGAGGGTTAATTTGGGAGTTTGCTTTAGGTTCGCAGTCATTGCGAGGCTTTTTCAGCCGTGGCAATCTCTAAGCTACGGAGGGTGAACCCTTTTTAATTACAGGCTTTGGTTTTTGGGCCTGTGCTGGGGAACGTAGAGATTGCTTCAGCTCTATGCTTTTTCCAGCGCTTCGGCTTTGCAATGACTGCTTTGTATGGGCCTATGCTGTGGAATATAGGTATTGCTTCAATGCCTTTGCATTTTGCCAGCCCGCTTTGCAATGAAGTATGGCTGATTAAATGCCTGGTTTTTTATAAAACGAGCATTCGGAATACTTGTAGAAATTTCTGTCGCCTATTTTTATGGGTATAAATTGCTTTGGATGACGGTCGATGGTTTTTGTGGAAATACTTAGTAAACCTGCAAGTTCCTTTTTGCTCAGCAACTTATCTTCTACAGGTATGCGCTCGGTACGCATCGGTTTAGGGGCATGCTCGCGTTCCAAAACCCGTCGCACATCTTTTTCATGCTGCATATTGCTGATCCACTCTGCCAGCTGGCTCATTTTTTTGATGCTTTTTAATTCGTCTTTTACTAAAAACTGTCCGTTTAAAGGTTTTTCCATTTCTGCATTGCAGATGATAAAAAGCAAGGCCAGTTTTTCTCTGCTGGCATGGTCATAACCGCCTTCCACGCTGTTTATCGAGATGCCTGATTTTGTAAAGGTCAAAAATTCGGCGGTCGCATCCAAGCCTTCACTCTCTAAACGAGGCACAACCATCAGAAAACTATCTTCGGGCATTTGGATACCGCTTCGCTCTTCCTCTTCGCTTAGCAAGTTATATTGCAGATAAATGTTCTTTAAAATTGCCCGTCCTTTAAATACCAAAGCGCTTTGGTTAGAAACAGCATCCCCGCTGCACTGAAAATTTTCAATGCTCTTGAGTTTTGGCTTATTTCTTTTTCTTTCCATTATGATAATGAGTGTGTTAGCGCTTTTGTTACAAATGACGTATTCTTAGCGATATAAATGAATTTGGTTTTTCCACATCTTAAAACGTCATGTTGCTAAATTTTAGGTAGATGCTTTCAAAGTGTTATTAATCATAGTTTTATAATGTGGAAAACTAAAAATTATTAAAATGCTAATCAGTTCTTTTCGGGTGTTAAATAGTATTTTATCATTGATTTTCGTTTTTATATGGGTGTACTTTTTTTTGCTTTTCCCGCGTCATTGCGAAGCCGAAGCGATAGCCTTTGAGCCTTGGCGCTGTGGCAATCTGTAAGCTACGGAGGTTGAAACTTTGTTAAAGCACTAAAGGTAAAAATAGATTTATGCTATAAAAATACAGAGATTGCCACAGCGCCTTTACGCTTTGTTTTGCAATGACCGTAAATAGGAAACACTTTAAGGAGACAGAGAGCGTAACTAAAAGCTTCAAAAAAAGAATCCGTTCACATTTGTCTACAGCGATAATTAAAATTATATTTACCTCAAAAGCCTAAACCTACAATAAAATAGGCTTCATATACACGATATATTTTAATGGCTTTTAACGAAGATTCTCGCGTCAAGATTCCTGCATTGTTACATTTGGTTCGTTTGGGGTATATCTATATTTCTAGAAAAGAGCAATTTAGGCAAGAGGAAACAAATATATTTCCATCGATTTTCAAACAAAGCATCTGTAAAATTAATCCGGGTGTGGATGAAGCAGATGTTAGTCGGTTGTTGGATGAGCTAACTTTGAAACTCGATTTTGATGATTTAGGTCGGGAGTTTTATAAAAGTTTAACTGCAACATCGGGCATCAAGCTAATTGATTTTGAAAATTTTAACAACAACAGTTTCCACGTTACTACAGAATTAACCTGTAAAAACGGAGAAGAAGAATTTAGACCAGATATCACCATTTTAATTAACGGAATGCCCTTGGTGTTTATCGAAGTTAAAAAGCCTAACAATAAAGATGGTGTTTTAGCGGAACGTAAACGCATCAACGACCGTTATAAGAATAAAAAATTCAAGCGATTTGCCAACATCACGCAAATGATGTTGTTTTCGAATAACATGCCTTACGAAGATGGTGTGATTGAGCCATTGCAAGGTGCATATTATGCCACGTCGGCTTATGCTGATTTGCAATTCAACTATTTTAGGGAAGAGGAAAACCTAAACTTAACGCATTTACTAGCACCAGAAAGTGATGAGAAAGAAAATCTTATTTTAAAGGATAACAACATCATCGCCATTAAGCACTCGCCAGAATTTATTACCAATAAGCATTATAACACGCCAACCAATACTATTTTAACTTCTTTGTTAAGCAAAGATAGATTAGCTTTTATCTTAAAATATGCCATCGCTTATGTGGATGAAGAAATTAAAGGAAAAATAGTTACGCTTAAACACATCATGCGTTATCCGCAGATTTTTGCGACAAAGGCAATTGAGCGCAAACTGAACGAAGGCATTAAAAAAGGGATTATCTGGCATACGCAGGGAAGTGGTAAAACGGCTTTGGCTTTTTACAACGTCAAGTTTTTGACGGATTATTTCCAAAAGCGCAACATCATTACCAAATTCTATTTTATTGTTGACCGTATTGATTTGGCTAACCAAGCCAGTACCGAATTTGGTAACAGAGGTTTGTTGGTTAATCGCGTTAATTCAAGAACGGAGTTTTTAGCAGACATCAAAAAAGTAAGCGTTGTACATAATAGTTCTGGCGATAGAGAAATTTCTGTAGTCAACATTCAAAAGTTTACCGAGGAAACCGTTGCGGTAAAAGATTTAGCTTATGACATCAACATCCAACGAATTTATTTCATCGATGAAGCACACCGTGGTTATAACCCGAAAGGAACGGCATTGGTAAATCTGCTTCGTTCTGACGAAAATGCCATTAAAATAGCTTTAACAGGAACACCATTGTTGCGAGAAGTAGCTAAAGAATTTGATAGCAAAGCGCTGTTTGGCGAATACATCCACAAGTATTACTACAACATGTCCATCGCTGATGGCTACACCTTGCGTTTGATTAGGGAAGGAATTGATACCACCTATAAAATGCAAATGAAGGAGGTGTTGGAGCAGATTAAATTGTTGCAGGGCGATATTCCAAAAAGCAAAGTATTTGCGCATCCCAAGTTTGCAAAGCCGATGTTGGATTATATCGTGAAAGATTTAATTCAATTTAGAAAAACGGAGAGCGATAACAGCTTGGGTGGAATGGTGGTTTGTGATACCAGCGACCAAGCCAAAGCCTTATTTGCGTATTTTGAAGAACTATACGGTGTTCAGGAAACACAACCTTTAAGTTTGGTTGCAGAACCACCTGCGGAATATAAGAAGTTGAATAAACCACTTAAAGGTGCGTTGATTTTACACGACATAAATTCTAGAGACGACCGGAAAGAACAGGTTAAACAATTTAAAGCGGGAGAGATAGATATTTTATTTGTTTTCCAAATGTTATTAACTGGTTTTGATGCCAAGAGATTGAAAAAATTGTATTTGGCAAGAGTGGTAAAAGACCATAATTTACTGCAAACCTTAACCCGTGTAAATCGTCCGTATAAAAAATATAAATACGGTTATGTGGTTGATTTTGCCGATATCACTAGTGCGTTTAAAGATACCAACGACAATTATTTTAAAGAATTGCAAGGGGAGCTAGGCGATGAAATGCTCAATTATACCAATCTCTTTAAATCTCAAGAAGAGATTAATGCTGAAATTCTAGAAATTAAAGAAAAGCTTTTCCGTTTTGATGCCATCAATGCCGAAATATTTAGTCAGCAGGTAAGCGAAATTAAAGAGAAAAAGGATTTGCTTGAGCTGATAAAAGTGTTGAGCAATGCTAAAGAGCTTAAAAATATTATCCGCTTAAAGGGCTTGGATGAACAGTTGGATAAACTGGATTTCTTTAAATTAAACCAATTGTTAAGCGTTGCGCAGGCACAACTTGATAAGCTGAATCTGATTGACAACATCAACAGCGATGCGGATACTACCAATTTATTAAATTCGGCATTGGAGGATGTCATCTTTTTATTTACTAAAGTATCAGAAGAAGAACTGATTTTGGCCGACCAACTACGCGGGCAATTGAAACGTACCAGAGAAGCGCTTTTGTATAACTTTGACCAGAAAGACCCCGAATTTGTATCGCTAAGGGAAGAGCTGGAACGCATCTTTAAAAAGAAAAACTTGGGCGAAGTTGACCAGGAATATATGCGTGACAATATCCTACTGTTGCAATCCATATACGATAGGGTAACAGAACTCAATCGTAAAAATAATCTCCTGAAAGCCAAATACGAGCAAGATGAAAAATACGCCCGTTTGCATAAACGTTTGGTGGAAAACAAGAATATCTCTGCCAAAGAAATGCAATTGCATCAGGCTTTAATGAGTGTGAAATACCAAACAGACGAATCACTGCTGAAAAACAAAAGTATGTTAGATAACGAGGCTTTTTTTAACCGTTACCTGCTTAACTTGGTTGCTAACGAATTTGTAACCAAACAGAACATTAAATTAGATTATAACACCACCAAAAACATCAATACACTTATTGCGGGCGAATACCTGCGACAGTATAACAATTATTTATAAATGACCGATTTACTTTTTATTACCAAAACCAAACAGCTCATAAATAACCTTAAAAACGTTTGCAAAAATTACGGTTTGGGAAATGATGGCAACGAGTTTAAAATTATTACGCAGGTTTTTCTGTATAAGTTCATGAACGATAAGTTCGCTTACGAAGCCAAAACCATCGAGCAGTTTAATTTAGCCAAAGCAGATAATTTTCAGGAAGCTTTAGAAACACTGGATGATGAACAATATAATTTCTTGCTGGCTTTTATCAATGCCAATACGCCACAGTTATATCCGCACCAAACCATTACCTATTTACACAATAAGCAAAACAGTAACGATTTTGCCAAGCTGTTTGACGATACGCTGAGAGAAATCAGCATCAACAATGCAGAGATTTATTCGGTAAAATCGGCCAGCGGTGCAAAAGACAAAATGTTTGATGAATTGAGCCAGTTTATCAGCGATTCGTCTCAGCGTGATACATTTTGCAAGGCGCTCATTAGTAAGTTGTTTGAGTTTAGCTTTGAGGGGATGTTTGGCGAGAAATACGATTTCTTTGCCACTATTTTTGAATACCTAATTAAAGATTACAATACAGATAGTGGCGGTAAATATGCCGAATATTATACACCACATGCCGTTGCCCGCATTATGGCTTCTATAATGGTGAACGACCAGCCAAAAGACGTAAAAGTGTACGATCCAAGTGCCGGTTCAGGGACTTTATTAATGAATATTGCCCATGCCATTGGCGAGGATAATTGCAGTATTTATAGCGAAGATATCTCGCAAAAATCAAGTAATATGTTGCGTTTAAATTTAGTTCTGAACAATTTAAGCCATAGCATTCCGCATATTATTAAAGGCAATACCATATTAGAGCCCTATTACCGCGAAGAAAAATTCGATTATATTGTTTCTAATCCGCCCTTTAAATTAGATTTCTCTGATTTTAGCGCCGCTTTAGATAAAGATATTAACAAAACCCGCTTCTTTGCCGGCATCCCCAATATCCCGAAAGCCAAAAAAGAAAGCATGGCCATTTACTTGCTGTTTATACAGCACATTATGTATAGCTTAAGCGCAAAAGGCAAAGGTGCTATTGTTGTTCCTACGGGTTTTATTACTGCCCAAAGCGGTATTGAGCGTAAAATACGCGAAGCCATGATTGAGCGTAAACTATTGCGTGGCGTGGTCAGTATGCCCAGTAATATTTTCGCCAGCACCGGTACCAATGTAAGTGTTTTGTTTTTGGATAACCGGGCCGATGCCGAACATGTCGTTTTGGTAGATGCCAGTAAATTGGGCGAGACCATTAAAGAAGGTAAAAACCAACGTACGGTATTAACTCCGCAAGAAGAGCAACGCATTATTGATGCGATGAATAAAAAAGTGGCGGAAGATGATTTTAGCGTGGTGGTTTCTGCCGAGGAGATTAAAGCCAAAAACTATTCTTTTTCTGCCGGTCAGTATTTTGAAGTGAAGATTGATTATGTGGATATTTCCGCAGAAGAATTTAAGGAAAAGATGGAAGGATTTGAGAATAGATTGAACACTTTGTTTAAAGAATCTAGCATAATCGAAAGCGAAATTAAAACCCAGTTAGCCAGCTTACATTTTAACAACTAATAAAATGGATTTCGAGATTTTTTGTGATGAAAGCGCTTTAGAAGCAATAGCTAAGCAAGATGCGCATTTGTACATGGGGATTGGAGGGATTTGGCTTCCCGCAGAACATAGAGCAACCTTGAAAAGTGGATTAACTAAAATTAAACTGAAGTACGGAATTCATGGAGAGTTAAAATGGAAAAAGCTATCTCCAGCTTATTACGATTTATATAAAGAGGTTATTGATTTTTTTTTCGATGCAGGTTATATGCGTTTTAGGATAATTTTGATAGAAGCCAATAAGATTGATCATATCAAATTTAATAACGCAGACCCTGAGCTAGGTTTCTATAAGTTTTACTATCAATTGATCAAACATTGGTTGTTTGATTTTAACACCTATTCCATCTTCACTGATTTAAAAGAGAACAGAAATAAAGGACGTTTGCAGGAATTGAAAGAGACGCTCGACCAATCTAATCTTACGTCAGATGTCAAGCTGGTTCAAGGTCTGCCCTCAGAACAATCATTGGGCATTCAATTAGCAGATATTTTAACAGGTTTGGTAGTTTCTAAATTTAACAGAGAAGCCACAGGGAAAGCTAAACTTGATTTGATAAGCTATGTAGAAAGTAAATACTTATCGAAGGAAATTGCACCAACTTCTAAATGGGAAGAAAAGTTTAACGTTTTTAAAATTAATCTTCAAGGAGGTTGGTAATGCGGTATAAAAAAATAAAGCCGTATAAAATGAGTGAAGTTGAACTGCGGGAGTTATGGAACGTTGAATACTGCGAAAGTGCAATTTTCACGTTCGATAAGGTACGGGTGCAATTTTTTGCTAATATGTTCGACCATTGTTTTTACGAAAGTTCAAACAGAAAAAACAAAGACAAATCTATTTTATCGTACAATCGGTTGGAAAAGATATTTTGGATTAAAGATGCACTAACCGATCCAGATGCAGTATTAAAAGTGGGTTGGGACAGTAAGGAGAAAACCTATAATCAAAGCAGAAGAGTAGCTTTGGTAAAGAATAATTATGTAGTGATAATAGTTATTTTTAAAGAAAAGAAAGCAAGATTTATAACGGCTTATGAAATAGAGGAGGAAGAAAATTTAGCTAAGATATTGGACAGCCCAAATTTTAAGACATAAAAAAAACGTTGATTAGCTGGTTCAACGTTTAAGACCTTTGTAGATTCCAGACCGAAGGTAAAGAACAGAACAAATGTAACAATTAATTCTAATCTGTTTACTAAGGTTATGTAAAATTAAAAAAAGATGGCAAAATTTAATTATAAAAGTGTAATGGTAGTCCTTAAAGAAAAGATGTTGGGTTTTGAGAAAACGCTGAGTGGTCTTTTTGCTGAAGGAAATGATTTGGATGCGGAAATTCAGAAACAATTGAAGGGGTTAAAACATGGGTAACTCAAGAAGAATATCTGAGATTATCAATTACTATGGAAAAGGTGTGGCACCAAAATATGTGGTTGAAAGTTCCATAATAGTTCTAAATCAAAAATGCGTAAGAAATAATAAAATTGATTACAAGTGTGCTCAATACATTGCGGATGATAAACAATATGCAGAGACAAAGTTTCTAAAAGTAGGAGATATACTTGTTAATTCAACTGGACAGGGAACCGCTGGCAGGGTTGCCTTTGTGGCAAGTTTGCCTGATGAAAAAAGGGTAATTGTCGACTCACATATATTGGTTTTGAGAGTAGAGAATTTCGTTGAAGCACAATGCCTAAACTATAATCTTTTTTTTATAGAAAAAACACTTCAATCTTTTATGGATGGAAGTACCGGGCAAGGGGAATTTGATAAAATTAGATTATTCAATATCAAAGTTAATTATCCAAAAGATTCAGTCACCCAACAAAAAATCGCCTCCGTTCTTTCTACATTAGATGATAAAATAGAGCTTAACAATAAAATAAATGATAATTTAGAGCAGATGGCAAAAACACTGTACGACTATTGGTTTGTGCAGTTCGATTTCCCGAATGCAGAAGGCAAACCTTATAAATCATCAGGTGGCGAAATGGTTTATAACGATGTTTTGAAAAGGGAGATACCGAAGGGTTGGGAGGTGAAGAGTTTGGGAGATTTTATTGTAAATGATAAAAGTGGTGATTGGGGTAAAGAAGAAAGCGAAGGAAATTATGTTACAAAAGTAGGGTGTATAAGGGGTGCAGATATTAATGGAATAAATGGAAAAGGTGAAATAAAAATACCTACAAGGTTTATTTTAGAAAAGAATGAACATAAAATCTTGCAAGAGTTTGATTTAGTGGTAGAAATCTCAGGCGGAAGTCCTATCCAATCTACCGGGCGATTAGCATATATAACCAGAGAAGTAATAGAGCGCTTTGAAAATCCATTGATTTGTTCCAACTTTTGTAAAGCCGTTGCTTTAAAATCTGGAAATCAATTTTTCTTTTTTGTGAATTCTTGGAATAGAGCTTATGATAATGGAGTACTCTTTGGTTTCGAAGGCAAAACAAGCGGTATTAAAAATCTACTTTTCGACATGTTTGTCAAGAGTTATCAAGTAGCTACACCAACCGAGAATTTATTGTTAAAGTTTCAAGGTATAGCTTCTTTGTATGAAAAGAAACGACAAGTTAACTTAAAACAAAACCAAGAATTAGCATCCCTAAGAGATTGGTTATTGCCTATGTTAATGAATGGCCAGATAAAAGTCGAGTAATTTTGTAAAATAAATTATCATTTACCTAAGTATATCAATGGTATTTTGCGATGGTCTTATGTACAATCGAGTTTTATTCTGATAACTCGATAAAATGAGCCTGGTAAACAGGGGATTTTAGCAAAACTCAATGAGTTTTGCATAATTATAAGGATTTGAAGATGGCTATAATGGATGGCGCAGGTAATAACTCTATTATGTTAACCACCCCTCATGTTCAAATGTATTTGTAATTTTGCAGGCACAAAAGAATTAAAAGATTTATCAGCCAAAATTTTATCAACTATTAACTGATTTAGAAAGCTTAACCATCGGATAGATTTATTCGGTAGAAGTGCATTGAGTCTCCAACCCGAAGAAAACAAACATTATTTGGTAGTTGATAAATATAAAGGCAAAAAGAGTTCCTATAAAAACCTATATGATATGTTGCAATCTCCTAGCGATTATTCTTATTGTGTAATTGGTACTAATGAACTTTCAAAAGTAACCGAGGATATTAAGAAAACAGGAGCAAAGAAGTTTTCTGAGGTGTTGAGTGAGTTATTGTAGGTAACTCTATCTTATTAAGTTTTAATGCCTAAACCCGCCTTAACTTCCTTAAAGGTCGTTTAGCCTACGCACCTGTCCGGGGTTTAAGTGCAACGTCTCTCTGGATTAAATAATAGATAGGAGTTTCCAAACTCCCTACTTGTCAATGGAAATAATTATAGCAGGTTTTAAAAAACCATAAAAGAGTCTGGAGACCCTTTTCATTTATGAATCCGTAGACCGCTACGTGTTATGCCGGGTTTTGCATAAGAACGAACAGATTGCCACAGCGCTTTTACGCAAGTCCATCGCTTCGGCTT
>NZ_CAMLIG010000028.1 GCF_946480185.1 uncultured Pedobacter sp.
TGCCTTGGGCGCTGGTTTAGAGAACGAACGTAAAATCTTTAGTCCTAGGAATCTTTTCAAAATCAAATCAAAACCCGAAGAAATTGTAGCTGCTATAGATAAAGATTTGATGGAGCAGGAGGTGGATAAAATTAGGGAAAGCCACAAGGTTTGGACAGAGAAAAATTATGAAGTTTATATTACCCCAACGACTTTTATACCTACCATTATTAAAGAAATTGGAAGGTTAAGAGAAATTACATTTAGGGAAGTAGGCGAAGGAACCAATAAAGCTACCGATTTAGATAGTTACGATATTTATTATAACCATTTATTTATTTGGGATGTAGAAACCAAAATGGTAGTTGGCGCTTACCGTATTGGTAAAGGCGACGAAATTTTTTACAGTTATGGGAAAAAGGGATTTTACACTTATGAGTTATTTAAGTTTAAATCTCAGTTTTTCCCTGTGCTAAGAAACAGTTTGGAGCTTGGCCGAAGCTGGATTAGAAAAGAATACCAACAAAAGCCCTTGCCTTTATTTTTGCTTTGGAAAGGGATTTTAAAATACATTTTGGATAATCCGCAGTACCGTTATTTAATTGGTCCGGTTTCTATTAGCAATGCTTTTAGCAAATTCTCTAAATCTTTAATTGTAAACTTTATTTACCGCAACCATTTTGATAGTGAAATGGCGCACATGGTAAAACCCCGTAAACAATTTAAAGTAGATTTTTCTAAAATTGATGCTGATTTGCTGACAGCCTCAAGCAGTTCTTTAAAAAATTTGGACAGCTTAATTGCCGAAATTGAAACTACGCATATCAAGGTTCCGGTTTTGTTAAGGCAGTACATCGCATTAAATGCAAAAATTATCTGTTTCAATATCGATCCTAAATTTTCGGATTGTTTGGATGGATTTTTGGTGCTCGATTTACAGAGCGTACCAGTAGATATGTTGGAGAAGTTGGGCAAAAACGTTTAATACAATGGCAACCGAAGACAAAAATCCCGAAGAACAAAAAAACAATCCTTTACATGGTTTAACTTTAGAAACTATTGTAACAGATTTGGCAAAATATGTAGGTTGGGAGAAAATGGCGGAACAAATTCCTATTAAATGTTTTTCAAACAACCCAACAGTAAAATCAAGTTTGACATTTTTACGCAAAACCCCTTGGGCCAGGCAAAAAGTAGAATACCTTTATAAGTATAATATCAAACGTATAGAAAAAGGCAAAAACGGTTTGTTGGACGGGTAATTTCCCGATTTTTTTTAAACAAGAAAAGCCTCTAGTTTTAACTAAAGGCTTTTCTGTTTTTTATAGAAAATCTGTTTACCTGAAAGCTTCTAAAGCATTATTAATTCTTATAATAGTTTCTTGAATTCCCAATTGTTCGGCAATATCAAAAACTTGTGGACCAAATTTTCCGCCAACAAGCATTACCCTAAAAGGCAACATCAGCTCACCAACTTTTATTCCTTTCTCGGTAGCTAAATCTTTAAAAGTTTTTTCCAGTTCGGTACTGGTTAAAGTTTCTTTAGCTGTAATACTTTCTATAAAAGCCTGAAAAAAAGCTTCTTTATCTTCGTTCCATTTTGGTTTTACCGAGTTGGTATCCCAATTGGTTGGCGCAATAAAGAAAAACGATGCCTGATCGTAAAAATCTGTTAATAACACGCAACGTTCTTTTACCATTTCAATCACTTTAAGCAATTGCTCATCACTAGGGGTATTGATGCCTTTATGGTTTAAAAAAGGTTTTACATGGGGCAAAAGATGCATCGCACTGCTAGCCTTTATCCATTCGCCATTGTACCATTTCGCTTTTTCGTAATCAAATTTGGCGCCGGCTTTGTGTATCCTATCCAAAGAAAACTTGGCAACCAATTCTTCCATGCTAAAAATTTCCTGGTCGGTTCCGTCATTCCAACCTAACATGGCCAGCATATTTATAAAACCTTCTGGTAAAAATCCGGCTTCAATAAAGCCATCGCTTTTTTTGCCGCTTGCAGCATCAATCCAGTTGATGGGGTAAACCGGGAAACCAAAGCGTTCGCCATCGCGTTTGCTCAGTTTTCCGTTACCATCCGGTTTTAAAATTAATGGCAAGTGCGCCCATTGTGGCATTTCATCGGCCCAGCCAAAATATTTCCAAAGTAAAATATGTACCGGAGAAGACGGCAGCCATTCTTCGCCTCTAAAAACGTGGCTAATTTTCATCAGATAATCATCAACAACCACTGCTAAATGGTAAGTTGGCATTCCATCGGCCTTTAGCAACACTTTATCGTCTATCTCGCTACTGTTAAACGCAATATCTCCACGGATTAAATCGGTAAAAGTTACTTGTTCATCATGTGGCATTTTTATGCGGATCACATGCGGAGCGCCTTCTCTAATTAAGCTCTCTACTGCCTCATGAGGGATAGTTAATGAGTTACGCATATGTTTTCTGGTCGTATGATCGTACCTGAAATTTTCTATCACCTGTCTTTTGCATTCTAATTCCTCAGCACTATCAAAGGCGTAATAGGCATGCCCGGATGCAACTAATTTTTCGGCGTATTCGCGGTACATTACTTTTCTTTCGCTTTGGCGGTATGGTCCATATTCGCCACCGTCGCGAGTGCTTTCATCAGCTTTAATTCCGCACCAGCGTAAACAATTGTAAATATATTCTTCGGCGCCTTCAACAAAGCGAGTTTGATCTGTATCCTCAATTCTTAAAATAAAATCACCATTATGGTGTTTGGCAAAAAGGTAGTTGAACAAAATAGTCCGTACCCCGCCAATATGTAGTCCGCCGGTTGGACTAGGGGCAAATCTAACTCTAACTTTATCTTTCATTTAGTGTAACTTAAACAACAGAATCAGCAAAAACCATGCTCAATTCTAAGGTGGCGCTAATTTAGTGTTTATCAAGATAAGCTTGCTTAATTTTTAAATAAAATAGCCTTAAAGGAAAAGAAGTAGCGCCTAAAGCTCAAAGTTGAATGCTAAAGCTCATCAGAGTTTTTGGTGCTAAAGAAATTCGATTCCCAAACCAGATTTTTGGGATAAAACGTAACGCCCATTTTCAAATTCAGGAGTTTTAAATGGATTGTTGGAGGTTAAAAAAGGGCCGTCTAAATCTGCCCAATCGCAAAGCGGTGCGAGGGCAGCGCCGGCTAAAGTTGCAATACTGGTTTCGCTCATGCAACCGATGAGTACTTTTAAATTATTGGCTTTCGCCGATGCAATCATTTTGGAAGCTTCATACATCCCGGCAGATTTCATCAGTTTAACGTTGATGCCGTGGTAAACGCCTTTTGCTTTTGCTACATCCGGCAAACGTTGTACGGCTTCGTCGCCAACGGTTGGTATCGGACTTCTTTCCGTTAGCCAGGCGTTGCCGTCGATATCTTCTTTGGGAATGGGCTGTTCAATGAGCAATACATTTTGGGTGTTGAGCCAATACGCCATTTCTAAACCTTTTTCCTTATTTGCCCAACCTTGGTTCGCGTCCACGTAAATGGGTAAATCCGTTGCTTTACGGATGGTTTCAATGAGGATTTTATCGGTGTCTCTGCCGAGTTTAACTTTTAGCAGTTTAAAGCCGTAAGTTAAAGCATCGTTTACTTTTTTAATGATGATGGAAGGCTCATCAATGCCAATGGTAAAAGTAGTTTGTGGTATTAAAGCCGGCGAAGCACCGAATAATTGATAGCAAGGTTTGTTTAATAATTTTCCGGTTAAATCATGCAAAGCAATATCAATGGCCGCTTTTATTGCCGGTTGCCCCGAATCAATTTCATCTAAATAATTGATGATTTCTTCCATATCAAACGGGAAAGAAAATCTGTTGACCTCAATTTTTTGAAGAAACGCAGCAGCAGTTTCCACACTTTCGCCCATATAAGGAACCATGGAAGCCTCGCCGTAACCTACAAAACCTTCGTGTGCTAATTCAATCAGCATCAAAGGTGTGGATGTTCTGGAGAATTTGGCAATGGTGAAAGGGTATTTTAGTTGGAGTTTGAAGGGTTTGTAGGTGAGGTGCATTTTTTTAGAGTGTCTATCTTGATTTTGGGCATAACGTTTTGCAGGTTTAAGAATTTGCGGTATTACTTGCAAGAAATTCGTCTGCCCTTACAAACTTAATGAAAACAGATGAAGGAAGTAAAACCACTTCGCCCGCAATTTTTTAAACCTGTTGTTACCTGTAGTTTATTAACTAGTTTCTTCTCAAAACATATTCGCCTCTAGGTTCTACAAAGTATGGTTTACCTTTAACTATTTTAATTTCTTTAAGTCCATAAGCAGTAAAATAAAAATGTCCCAAATGAAGACTTCCTTTACTGTCAATTTTAACGTATTTCAATTTGCAATATTTGTCAGCCGGAACTGCTGAAACAACATAATCCTCGATTTTAGTCCGAAATGGAAGTCCGCCGACACCATCTTTAATAGAAAGCATTCTTATTTGAATTTTTTGACTAATTGAAAACTTTAACGTGTCAGAGATTTTTTCAGATTCCATCCCGGATTCCCAGTTTCTTGAAATATAGAAACTGTCTTTTTCTACTTTCAATAAAATGGATTGAAAATATTTTTTCCCGTCGATAACAAAGTCGTATACGCCGTTGTTAACTAAATAAAATCCTTTAGGGTTATATTCAGGTGTTATAATAACCGTACTATCCAAGAAGCTTGTATTTTTGAACTGAATTGAGTAACAAATTTCATCCTTTTTATTTTGACTCTTTACTTGTGTCGATACCAATAGCAGTAATATAAATAATATTTGTTTCATTCGAGGTTCGTTAAATTACAGGTAACTTACAAATATGTGCAGTTATCTCTCACCCAAAATAACCCTTTTTCCACCAAACCGCAAGTTTCGGGTTTCGTATTCTTTCCATAAACCTTAATTTGCAGCGCATGAATAAAGAAAGCGGATTTAATTACCAGATTGTTGCAAAAGCAATCGGCTATTTGGTTGATAACTTTAAACAGCAACCTAGTTTAGAGCAGATTGCAAGCCATGTTAACTTAAGTCCGTTCCACTTTCAAAAGATTTTCACCGATTGGGTTGGTGTAAGCCCGAAAAAGTTTGCGCAATACCTCAATGTCAACTACGCCAAACAGTTGCTGCATAAAAATGAAACGATAAATCTGTTTGATACTGCTTTGGAAACAGGTTTATCCGGCACCGGCCGCTTGCATGATTTATTTGTGAAAATTGAAGGGATGACCCCCGGAGAATACAAAAATGGCGGGCAGGCACTGCGCATCAATTACAGTTTTGCACCTTCGTATTTTGGAGATGTTTTAATGGCAAGCACCCCAAAAGGAATTTGTTATTTGGCTTTTTTTGAGGATAGCAAATTGGCGTTGGAACTATTAAAAGCAGCTTTCCCGAAAGCTGGTTTTAAAGAAATTTCCGATGATTTACAGCAGTCCGTCATTCAAGTTTTACAACACGATTTTACTGCTCCACAATCCATTAAACTGCATTTAAAAGGCACCCACTTCCAACTGAAAGTTTGGGAAGCGCTGTTAAATATTCCTTTTGGTGATGTTAGCACTTATGGCGCTATTGCACAGGAAGTAGGCTCTCCAAATGGAGCTAGAGCAGTGGGTACGGCTATCGGAAGCAATCCGGTTGCCTTGATTATCCCCTGTCATCGGGTCATTCAAAACACGGGCAAATTGGGCGGTTATATGTGGGGATTGCCAAAGAAAACCGTAATCCTTGGATGGGAAGCCGCGAGGCTTAATGAGGAGAAGTAAAAATAGGAGGACCTAAGTTTTTGCGAAGTTGATTCTTTTTTGGCTGATATTCTTTCAGTCCTTTTGCTGTAAATCTTATTCTAATAAATCAGTAAAAAGGATGTTTAACTTCTAGGCATTAACAAAACTACGAAGCCTCCAAAAAGACACCCCTAAAATTTTGACATTCATATTAAATAATAAAAGTACTTTAATACTTTTATAATGGAAAATAAATCTACCTTTACTTCCATATTAATCACCAAAATCAAATAAAAAATGGAAAATACAACCGAAAACATTTTAGATGTAACCAAACTGGCTCCGCAGCAAAAACACCCTACAATTTTTGAGCGTTACGATAACTTAAGTTCTGGCGAATCGCTTATCCTCCATAATGATCACGATCCAAAACCGCTTTATTACCAACTGGTAGGTTTACGTGGCGATGTTTTTACTTGGGAATATTTAGAACAAGGCCCGGCTTTATTCAGAATCAAAATCACCAAAAAATAGTTATGATCATGGAAGCAACATTAGAAAATATTTTAGACGTTACGCTTTTAGAACCAAGGGTAAAGCATCCCACAATTTTTCAGCGTTATGATGATTTAGCGGAAGGCGAAAGCTTAATTATCCATAATGATCATGATCCAAAACCTTTATACTACCAACTTTTGGGAGAAAGGGGAAACGTATTTACCTGGGAATATTTAGAGCAAGGCCCCGAATGGTTCAGAATAAAAATCCGCAAAAACGTAAAGGGCGAAAGTGAAGAAACCTTGGGCGAACTTGCCGTTAAAGATTTGCGTAAAGCAGAGATATTTAAAAAATATGGTTTAGATTTTTGCTGTGGCGGAAAGAAAACGGTTAAGCAAGCTTGTGCTGAAAAAGGCTTAGATGTTGCCAAAATTGAGCAGGAACTGCAACAAGTAGATAAAGCACCTATTACCGGAAGCGTACCTTATGATGAATGGCCAATTGATTTTTTGGCAGACTATATTGTAAACACGCACCACCGTTATGTAAGAAAAAGTCTGCCAGATTTGCTTACCTACACCAAAAAAATTATGCAAGTGCATGGTCACGGCCATCCCGAATTAACCGAGGTTTATGAATTGACGGATTCAATTGCTAAGGAAATGACTCATCACATGGGCGAAGAGGAGGAGATAGTTTTTGCTTATGCAAAAGAACTGGCTAAAGCCGATAAAAACACGGTTTTAGATAACGATAAGCTTGCCACCATTGCCGAAATGGAAAAAGAGCATGATGCGGTAGGCAGAATGTTGGAACGGATACGTTTAATTACTAATGATTACAATTTGCCGGCAGATGCCTGTGCCAGTTATGCGCTCACTTTTAAACTTTTACAGGAATTTGAGAACGATCTGTTCCTGCATATCCATCTAGAAAACAATATTCTGTTTCCAAAAATGATTAAATTACAGGAAAGTTTACAAGCGAAATAAAATCAATTAAATAGGGCTTTGGCCCGATGTTAAAGATGATTTGAGAAGAAAGCCATGGAAAAGATAGATGTAAATTCTAAAATTGGGAAAATTATAAAAGCCAATCCGGCTGCGCTGGAAGCAATTGTCAGTATTGATCCGAAATTGGAAAAACTAAGAAATCCGGTATTAAGAAAAATATTGGCAAACAGAACCAGCATTTCCATGGCGTCCAAAATGGTTGGGCGCAGCGTTGATGAATTTTTTGCTCAACTGAAACCGCTAGGTTTTGAGGTTGACGAGACTGTGGCACCGATAGCAATTGAACAAAAAGATGTTCCTGCATTTGTTTCAGAAATTAGCAAAGAGCATATCGTTGATTTTGATGTCCGCGAATTGTTAACTTCTGGGCAGGATCCGTTGGGTTTGATTTTAGACAAAGTAAAAACTATACAAGCCGGTCAGGCGCTTAAAATCATCAATACATTTGAGCCTATTCCGCTGGTTAACATGCTGGAGAAAAAAGGTTTTATTGTTTATATTGATAAAATTGCGGATGACCTGGTTGAAACTTATTTTTACAAACCTGCTGAGGCAAAAGACATCGTAAAAGAACCAATTGAAGTTACAGAAGGCGGTGGTTGGGGCGCTTTAATTACGCGTTTTAAAGATAAACTGGTAAAAGTTGATGTCCGCGAAATGGAAATGCCTAAACCCATGCACACCATTTTAGCCGAGCTTGAAAACTTGCCAAAAAACAGTGCTTTGTTTGTTTACCATAAAAGAATCCCGGTTTTCTTGCTTCCAGAATTGGCAGATCAAGGTTTTGAATACCGCATTCAGGAAATAAGCGATGGCGAGGTCCACCTTTTAATTTATAAAGATTAACATGTTTATAGCAGGTGCAAATAGTCCCATTAAAAACACCGATTACAGGGTGGTGCTACCTTTTTATGCTTACGCAGCGTTGGCATTTTTAATCGCCACTATTTTAATGATGACCAACGTGGAAGCGTTTACCATGCATCATTTTAATCCAAAAGCATTGGCCATTACGCATACCATGGCTTTAGGTTGGGGAACCATGATGATTTTAGGCGCAAGTCACCAACTGTTTCCGGTATTAATTGAAGGCAAATTGCACAGTAATTTTTTAGCTTATCTGTCTTTTATATTTGGTGCACTGGGCATTCCAATGCTGGTTTATGGTTTTTACACTTTTGATTTCGGTTTTATTGCCAAAGCAGGTGCAATAGCTGTTAACTTGGCGGTAATCAGTTACCTCGTAAATTTAACCATCAGTATTTTAAAAAGTAAAAAGCATAATGTACACGCCGTTTCGGCATTTACCGCTGTAATCTGGTTATTGGTTACCACTTTCGTGGGATTGTTGCTCGTTTATAATTTCCAAAGCCCAATTTTTACGCAGGCATCCGTTCATTACCTTTCCTTACATGCACATTTAGGTATCATCGGTTGGTTTTTACTGATGATTATTGGCGTTGGCGCAAGGTTGATTCCCATGTTTTTAATCTCCAAATACGAGAACCAAAAAACTTTGTGGTGGATTTACGGATTTATTAACACAGGATTAATCAGTTTCATCGTCATTTTCACATACGGAGCTAACCCCATCATCAGTTTAATTCCGGTTGCATTAATCGGTGTCGCAGTTATTTTATTTGGGCGTTTTATTTACAAGGCTTACCAAAAAAGAATTCGTAAAAAAGTAGATGAGCAGGTGCAAACTTCCATGCTTTCAGTAGCCTTAATTGGTATTCCGTTGGTTATTATCATTGGTGTTATTTTAATTTTTAGCACATTGGGGCATCAGCAATTTGTTACGCTTTACGGTTTTACCATATTCTTTGGCTGGATTACCGCCATCATCCTCGGAATGACATTTAAAACGCTTCCCTTTATTGTTTGGAACAAAGTTTACCACAATGTTGCTGGTTTAGGAAAAACGCCAAACCCGAAAGAGCTTTTTAAAAACAATATTTTTGTAGGCAACATCGTCAGCTATCTTTTAGGTTTTGTTATCCTTAGTTTTGGCATTATTAATAGCAGTATCATGGCATTAAACATAGGCGCAGCGCTATTATTGCTAAACGCTTTGCTTTATAATTTAAACGTATTTACCATCCTATTCCATCAATCTAAATTAAAATGAATGTTGTAACAAATAACGAGCTAAAAAGCACCATTGCGCTTACCGGATTGTACCACGTAATAGACCCGGAAATTGGATTGAATATTGTTGATTTGGGTTTGGTTTACGAAATCCGATTTGATGAAGAGGAGCATTTAATAACAGTGATCATGACATTGACTACGCAGTTTTGCCCCATGGGCGAATCTATTGTAGATGCCACCAAACAGGCAATGCAGGAAAGCTTTTTAGATTACGAAATTAAAATAGAGCTTATATTTGTGCCGGCATGGAGCCCAGATATGATTTCTGAACAAGGAAATAAATTTTTAAACGGATAAATATGTTAAGCAACACCTGTAAAAATGCGATAAAAGCGGTGATCTATTTGGCATCAAAAGAAAACCATAGCGAAAAAGCTGGCGTAAAAGAAGTTGCGCAAAACATCAACGCAAGTGAGCATACCGTGAGTAAAATTTTGCAGAACCTGGTAAAGCAGAAAATCATCAACAGCATTAAAGGTCCAACGGGTGGCTTTTTTATTACCGAACAGCAACGCCAGCAACCCATCATCAATATTGTGAATACCATTGACGGCAAAGATGTTTTTACCGAATGTGGCCTAGGCTTAAGTCATTGTTCTTCTTCTCATCCTTGCCCCATACACGATCAATACAAAATTGGGAGAGAGATTATCCAGACCATATTTACCCAAAACAGCATTAACGTTTTGTGCGGACCGGTTGAAAGCGGATTGGCACATTTAATAGGTTAGGTTTTTATTTGGGCGTTTTTACTCCGCCAGTTGGCGGATCATACTTCACAGGCCTTAACCACAAGCCGGTATCGATACAATCGTTAACGCGGTGTTTTAAGCTTAAAAGGTAAATATTTCATCGCATCAAAATAATTAAAAACACACACATTATGGAAAACAAACTATATCCCGAAACCACCAGAGAATTAGCAGAAAAAAAAGGAAAGCTAGCACCCGAAAATCTGGAAGCCTGGAAAAATTTTAGCAAGACCGTATTTAAGGCAGGCGCACTTACCGAAGAAACCAAGCAATTAATAGCCATTGCTGTTGCTCATGTAACACAATGTCCTTATTGTATCAGAGCGCATACCAAACAGGCCATGCGCAAGGGCGTAACCAAAGAAGAAATTATGGAAGCCATTTGGGTAGCGTCAGAAATGCGGGCCGGCGCAGCTTACGCTCACGCAACCATCGCTATGGACGAAATGGAGAAATTTACTTAGTGTAAGTAAATTCTTTTATCAGTTAGAAAGCTCAATACCCAATACCCACTCCTATGAACCATCCACAAAAAACCATTTGCACCATTGGACATTCAACCCATAGTGCGGAAGAGTTTCTAAGTATTTTAAAGCATTACCAAATTGAACTACTTGTAGATGTTAGGCGATTCCCTGGGTCAAGGAAATTTCCTTGGTTTAACCAAGATATTTTAAAAAGCTATTTAGCTACTAACGGGATAGATTATGTTCACATCGGCAAATTGGGAGGCAGACGAAAACCCAATCCCGATTCTGAAAACATAAACTGGCGACACCCTGCTTTTAAGGCTTACGCCGATTTTATGGAATCGGAAGAATTTAAGATTGGGGTTACAGAATTGGAATTGCTTGGTGCAGAAAAAGTGACTACTATCATGTGTTCAGAAGTACTTTGGTGGCGCTGTCACCGTTCTATGATTGCCGATTATTTAAAAAGCAAAGGCTGGAAAGTGATGCACATCCTCTCAAAAGAAAAATTAACCGAACACCCATACACACAACCGGCAAAAATTGTGGATGGGGAATTAACCTATCATTGACTTAGTCCATGATTTAAAATATACACCATGAAAACTCAAAAGTATTACGACACCGTTAGCGAAGCCATTAATGAATTAGCAAAAAAAGGTTATACTACCGATTTTGAAGTGTTAAAGGAGCATGACTGTTTAGTTTGTAAGCAAACTGCCCAACAACTCTCGCCAGATGAATTTGTGATTGATGAAACCTATCGTTTTGAAGGCGAAACAGACCCGGGCGATGAAATGATTGTTTATGCAATCTCCTCGCAAAAGCATGGTGTAAAAGGTGTTGTGGTGAACGGTTATGGCACTTACGCAGATCCTGATATTTATAAAATTGTAGAACGTTTAAAAAAACAACCTGCTGTAAAAGAGAAACCCATTAAACGTAGTGAGGTACTAAAGCCTTTGAGCAGAGAGCATCATCATGCCTTGTTATTGTGCTGGAAAATTAAAAATGGTTATGCAAAAGGCGCATCTGCCGAAAGGATTAAAAAATACGCCGATTGGTTTTTTGAGCATCATCTTTTACCACATTTTGCCATCGAGGAACAGTATGTTTTCCCTGTTTTGGGAGACGAACATCCAATGATTAAACAGGCTAAAATAGATCACCAGCGTTTAAGAAAGCTTTTTTTAGCAACGGATAATTTAGAAAGCAACTTACGCGAGATTGAGGAAACGTTACAAAACCATGTAAGGTTTGAAGAACGTATTTTATTTAATGAGATTCAAAAATATGCAACAGAAGAGCAGCTCAATGATATTGAAATGTTCCATGTTGAAGAAAAATTTGTAGATAATGTGGACGACCCTTTTTGGGAGTAAACTTAGCTTTAAGCCACCAAAACCTTCTAAAGCTACTTTTAATCTGCAACAATATCCGTTTTGATATGAGAAGTTTTTTTGCGGTATCTCTAAAATATCATTTGCCTCTTTTCCATTTTGTGATAAAAAAACAGGCATGAAGCCTAGCATCGAGCCAATGTAAGTCCAATAATTAATGTAGGAAAGCTCTCGTTGAGTTTTAGTTTTTAAACAGGATCAGAAAAATAAAGCGATACAAAAAGCGTCCGCCAGAGGATCTCTTCAATTTGCCTCAATTCATCAAAATTAATCTCAATCATACCATTTTCGCTTGCTAAAAGTGTCATCTGATAAAGCTTGAAACCTAAGGAAATGTTTTACCGAGCAGAAAGAATTAGCTAACTCCCATTATCTTTTGACAAAAGAACCTTCGAAAAACTGATTTACTTTTTGATTAAACTCCTCGGTATGTTCCATGAGTGTTGCGTGACCGGAGTTAGGCAAAATCCATAAATATGCGTGGGGGATACCTTGGTAAATTTTAATGGTGTGTTCGAGGGTAATAACATCATGATCGCCGCTTATAATCAAGGCGGGGCAGTGGATTTTCTTTAAGTCAGTTAAAGGAATATTTGGTTGAGTCCAGTCCAGCATAAATACCTTCCAGCTGTTTTTTTCTTTAGCTTTAGTTAATACTTTAGTTCGGGAAGCATCATAATTTATTTTGTCTTTTTTCCATAGTGACGGTATTATTGCAGTTGAATCGGGCCACAAGTTAGCACCGGTTGAAGCCAGTTTAGCTACTTTTGAAGGATGCCGCATTGCTAGCAATAATGCAACTATTCCTCCATCGCTCCAACCAATTACATTAGCAGAATCAATATGCATTTGCCCTAATAAATCCGCAACATCATCTGCCATCATCTCAAAACTTAAAGAATCAGCGGGGTCAATTGATTTACCCTGAGCCCTGCTATCCAAAGCAATCACTTTATATCGCTGAGAAAAAAAAGGGATAATACTTTGCATAGACTTAATACTTCCCCCATTTCCGTGAATCAATACTAGCGGTTTTCCTTTACCATATTGTTCTGTGTAAATGTTTATTCCACGTACTTTATAGTATTTTCCAGCAGTTGGATTATTGCCGTAGTCAATTTTCGTTTGGCCAAATACTGAATTTGAGCTTACACAAAAAACAAAGAAAACAAAGATTTTATACATGTTTAAAAATATGAAATTTTTTAGATGAAAGCCCACAGTAGAATATATCCTAATCAAGGAGCTTAAAACCCCTTGCCATAATCAAACTTTGAGTACTATAAAGAAAACTTATTTTCGGGAAGGTTCAAACCGCAGTTACGGTACTTATGCAGATCCCGATATTTATAACATTGTAGAACGCCTAAAAAGCAACCTACTGTAAAAGAGAAACCCATTAAACATAGCGAAATATTAAAGCCTTTGAGCAGAGGGCATCATTAATTTAAAAACCTTAGTTTCGTAAGGTTTTAATGTGGTTTTTCTTGAATTTTCAGAATAATTTCCAATAATTAATGCTGCATTTTTGAGGTCGCAATCAATCTCAAAAGTTTCCTCAAACGCGGTGAAATTCAATAATATGATAAACAGGCCGTTTTCATCTTCGCGGCTGTAAGCGTAAACAGATTTATTGGTGGCATCTAAAATTTGGTATTCTCCATAAATTAATGTCGAGTACGTTTTTCTCAGTTCAACCAGTTTTCTAAAGTAATTTAAAATACTTTCTGGTTCATTTTCTTGCGCTGCTGCGTTTACGCTTTTATAATTCGGATTTACCCTTAACCAAGGTTTCCCATCGGTAAAGCCGGCATTTTTGCTGTTGTTCCATTGAAAAGGAGTTCGCCCGTTATCCCTCGCAGTGATTTTTTGTGCAGCCATAAATCTGGGTAAATCGCCACCGGTGCTGGCCAAATACTGGTGCATATTGATACTTTCAATATCGCGGTAATCTGCAATATCATCAAACTTAATGTTGCTCATTCCAATTTCATCGCCATGGTAAATAAACGGCGTTGCCCGCATCGTCAACAAAAAAGTGTGGAGCATCTTGGCCGCAACTTCTCTAAATTCTTCACTGTCGTTTCCCCAACGCGTTAGCATCCTTGGCTGGTCATGGTTGCCCAAATAAATGGTTCCCCAACCGCTGGCAAAAGCTTTGTCCCATTTGGTATAAATCTGCTTAAACTCTAGCAAACTATAACCATCTGGGTGAGGTTCTTTAAAGCCATCGGGCGTAAAACCGATGCCCATTCCTTCAAAATGGTAAAGCATGTTCAGTTCTTTCCTTTCCGGATCAACAAATAAATGCACATCTTCCGTTTTTACACCTACACCTTCGGCAATACTTACGCAGTTGTATTTGCTCAAAACCTGTTCGTTCATTTCTTGCAAGTACTCGTGTAAGTGCGGGCCTTGTGCATAAAAATCGCCGAAATTCCCGTTAAACCGGTCTGGAATTGGCGGAAAAGTGGTGTCTTTGGATATAAACGGAACTACATCCATCCTAAAGCCGTCCACGCCTTTATCAAACCAAAAGCCTAAAATATCGTAAATCTCTTCTCTTAATTTTGGGTTTTCCCAGTTTAAATCGGGCTGTTTTTTAGAAAAATAGTGGAGATAATAAGCGTTTGTAGTTTCATCGTATTGCCAAGCATCCCGGTTTACATCAAAATAGCTTTCGCGATGGTTTGGTTTTCCGTTTTCTGCCGGCCACCAGTGGTAATAATCCCGATAAGGATTATTACGAGATTTCTTTGCTTCCTGAAACCAAAAATGTTCATCACTGCTATGGTTTGGCACTAAATCTAAAATTAGCTTGAGTTGTTTTTGGTGCATCCTTTTCAGCAATTCATCAAAATCCTGCATGTTTCCAAAATCTGCCATAATGTTACGGTAATCAGAAATATCATAACCGTTATCATCATTTGGAGAAGTAAAAATCGGGTTTAACCAAAGCGCATCCACACCTAAACTTTTGATATAATCCAATTTGGAAATGATGCCCTGCAAATCGCCGATGCCATCGCCGTTGCTATCTTTAAAACTTCGCGGGTAAATTTGGTAAATTACCGCTTCTTTCCACCAAGTGTTTTTATTTAGGCTGTTCATTTTGTAAGTGTTTATTAATTGATTAATAGGTGTTTGAGAAAATGAGGTCATTGCTGGTTCCTGTTCAACAATTTCAGATGTAAATTAAAATAATTAGCTTTAGGAATGAAAAAAATGATTCTTTTGACATCGATTTTGTTTTGTGTACTATTTGTTAAGGCACAGATCAATGTTCTGGTATTTAGTAAAACAAACGGATTTAGGCATGCATCTATTGCAGAAGGAAAAGATATGTTTAAGAAGTTAGCTGAAACTCAGAACTGGAAGCTTAATTTCTCTGAAGATTCGCTGCAAATCAACAATAAAGTTTTATCTAAAATTAAAGTACTTGTTTTCTTAAATACAACGGGCGATATTTTTGGTCCCGATGAAAAACAGGCGTTACAAAAATACATTCATAAAGGCGGTGGCTTTGTTGCGATTCATGCTGCAACAGATACAGAAAAAGATTGGAAATGGTATGTGGATATGGTAGGCGGTGCGTTTAAAAGTCACCCCAAACCACAAACTGCCACTATAAATATCATCAACCATGATTTTAAGGCAATGCAACATTTTGGTAAAACGTGGGTCCATTTTGATGAATGGTACAATTTCAGAAATCCCGTAAACCCAAAAGCTACCGTGTTGGCTACGGTTGATGAAAACAGCTATCAAGGCGGTACAATGGGCAAAAACCATCCAGTAGTTTGGTATCAGCAATACGAAGGCGGTAAAATTTTCACCACTACATTAGGCCATACTAAAGAAAGTTATACCGAACCAGATTTTGTTAAAATGATACAAGAAGCTGTGATTTGGGCTGGTGGTAAATAATCAAATTGGCCATCGAAAACATCATTCATTTTGTAGAACGTAAAAATAATCCATAGTTTCTGGAATTTTGAACTAAGCAATCGATTCAATGTGGTTCATGGAACGAGTCGCAAAAATATTTACACTTCATTTTGTTAATGCGGGTATATTGACTTAATTTGTGATGAGGAAGACAGTTTTATTGGACGAAACCTGTTATTCTGAGCCAATTATTTTTATAAACTGATACGTAAATTTTACTTCATTTTTGATGATTTTTAAACGCTGGAGTTATTTCTTTTTTAAAAATCCGGAAAGAAAGGCATAGTTTACAACACGATTTATTTTTTAATGATAAAAGAGATACAGGCGTTAGACGATCTTTTGCTTTTAAAACGTGTTTCATTGAAAGATGAGCTGGCTTTCGCCGAGCTTTACAATCGCTATCGTAAAAAAGTTTATTCCTATTCTTTTAAAATTTTAAAATATCCAGACAGAGCCGAAGATATTGTACACGAAGTTTTTCTTACACTTTGGCAACACGATAATTTAGAAAGCATCTTAAATCTTGATGCTTATTTAAGAGTGGTTACGCGCAATCAAACTTTGAAATTATTACGTAGGCAACAGCTCGAGCTAAAATCAAACAAAAGCATGTTTGTTGCCTGGCAGGAAGTTCATAATGAAACTGAACAGGAAATTCTACTGCATGATACTTATGCGCAACTGCTGCAAGGTGTCGCTCAACTTCCGCCACAGCAAAAAAAAGTGTATCAACTTTGCCGAGAAGAAGGTTTGAAGTACGAAGAAGTTGCAGAACAGCTCTCTATTTCTAGACTTACCGTTAAAACTCACATGCAACACGCTCTTCGGTTTTTGAGAGCTTACCTGACTAGCCATACCGACGTGGTAGGTCTTCTACTACTGCTGAATTTTTTTTTTTAATTTGTTGATTCCTAAAAAAGCTATTCCGGATAAGACATTGTAGCTTATTGTTAGGGATTCCTCCGTACCATCTTCGTCCCATGTTCGCAAATCGCCTTTAGAAAGCCACGAACAAGCCACGGAGAAGTACCGGAGGAGACGTAGACTAATGGTGCAGTAAAGGCGGAGTTGGGGTGGACTATAGGTGGACTTATAGCTAAATTTTTCTGATTTTTAAGGGAGATTTAAGAGAAACTAATATACAAAAATCATGGCAGAACAAGAAGAAAGTTTGCTAATACGGGGCTGAAATTCTTTTTTTAATTTTTTTCATCTCCCACTACTCCATAGTTTATTCTCGTGGGTCTAGTATTAAAAAGGGAGATGTTATACCTAAATGCATTTCTCTTATAAAACCAATGAATAAAGACCGAATAACACTTTTATACAGAAAATATTTAGCTGACGATTGTACAGCCGAAGAATTACGTGAGCTTAAATCTTTAATCTCCGACCCAGAACATCATACAGAAATTTCCTATTTATTAGATGAAACTTGGACTAACTTAAAAGAAAGTGAACTGATAGATATTTCTGAAATCAATTCAACTGCTATATTCAATAAAATTGTTAATTCTGATAAAAAAGAAAACAAACAGAGATTGCTATGGATGAAATATGCGGCTGCAATATTAGTAGTGCTAGGTTTGGGTGCATCAATATGGATTTACAATTTCAGAAAAAGCGAAGACCTTGCTACTAAAAAAGTTGCACTGGTAATGCCAGAACTTAAACCCGGTAGCAATAAAGCAACTTTAACTTTAGATAACGGCAGTAAAATAGATTTACATAAACAAGGAATTGTGGTAGCCAACCATCAGGTTAATTATGCCGACGGAACCCTGCTGACGGATGCCAATAAAGATCATGCAAACTTAAATCAAACTCAATATCTTTCTTTAAATACCCCTTACGGAGGAGAATACCAAGTGGTATTGTCCGACGGCACAAAAGTTTGGCTAAACGCAGATAGCCATTTAAGATATCCGGTAGATTTTGATAAAGATAAACGTGTGGTAGAGCTGGAAGGTGAAGCTTATTTTGAAGTCGCAAAAATGAACGGAAAGCCATTTATTGTGAAAACCCAAAACCAAGAGGTAAAAGTGTTGGGTACGCATTTCAATATCAACTCTTATGGTTATGATGGAGGAATTAAAACTACGCTGTTAGAAGGTAGCGTGATGATAAGTAGAAATATCAAAAACGGAGCCAGTGAAACTTTGCAGTCTAAAATGTTGGTGCCCGGTGAACAGTCTTTTGTAAGTCAAGACTTAAAAGATATTTCTGTTAAAAAAGTAAATACTGTTGAGGCTATAGATTGGAAAGAAGGCTTATTCATATTTAACGATGAACCCATTCAAAGCATTACCAAGCGTTTAGCAAAGTGGTACAACGTGAAATTTGTTTTCGATGGAGATTTTTCGAAAGTGCATTTTGCAGGTAACTACTCCAGAGATAAAAGCTTAAATAATTTATTGAACAATATAGAGCTTACCGGCCTTGTGCATTTTAAGGTTGAAGGTAGCGGACAAGAAAGGAGGATTATGGTAACTAATTACTAAAAACGTATTTCATTAAAATGAATTCAGGAGTGTTGGCGCACCCCTGAATCAGCAATCTCACGATTGCATGGGCATCAAAGACTAAATTAAACGAACCTAAATCTAAACACCCATTTCAAATGTATAAAAAAAATTCGGCATGGTCATTCTGGACACATGTGTGCTGTCCAAACAAATATTTAATTGCTATGAAACTTACTGTCATGTTGTTAACAGTTGTTTTTTTGCAGACAGCAACCGCTGGGTTCGCCCAAAAGGTAAGTCTGGATATCAAAAGAACACCTGTAGAAGATGTATTGTATCAATTAACCAAACAAACTGGCTATAGCTTTATAGCAGATGCCAATGTGTTGGAAAAACTTAACCCTATTACGCTCAATGTTAAGGATGTTCCGTTAGAAGCAGTACTCAGAAAAATGTTTTTTCCCGGACGTTTCGAGATCATGTTTAATGCTAGTGAAACGGTAGTTATCAAGGAAAGAGCGATACCGCCTATCAGTGTTAAAGGACGAGTATTGGACGATAGAGGCGACCCTTTGCCCGGCGTTTCAGTCACCAGAAAAGGAAGCAACTCCGGTACCCTAACAGATGTTAACGGAAATTTTTCCATGAACAATGTAAGTTCAGATGGCATACTCGTGTTTTCTTTTATTGGCATGAAAACCCAAGAGGTTAGTATAAACGGACGTACGCAACTGTTGGTAAACTTGGTTCCTCAAACCATCAATATGGAAGAGTTGGTAGTAGTAGGTTACGGTCAACAAAAAAAGGAATCGGTTACAGGTGCAATCTCTACCATTAGTTCTAAAGAATTGGTACAATCGCCAGTAGCCAATATTAGTAATGCCTTAGCTGGCCGTTTGTCAGGTTTGGTTGCTGTTCAGGAGAGTGGTAAACCTGGCTCAGATGCATCTAAGCTTTACGTTCGTGGTGTAGGTACTTATACTGGGCAAACCTCGCCGTTAATTATGGTTGACGGAATTGCCAGAGATAGCTATAATGATATTGATGCCAACGAAATAGAAAGCATCAGTATATTAAAAGATGCATCCGCAACTGCAGTTTATGGGGTTAGAGGTGCAAACGGTGTAATTTTAATCACTACAAAACGCGGAAAATTAGGAGCGCCAAAAATTAATGCTTCGGTACAAACTGCTGTTTCTGAATTTTCAAATATGCCCAATTTTGTAAATTCATTTCAGTTTGCAAGTTTATTAAACGAGCAGAGTTTCGAGACTTACTGGATCAACCATTCAAAAGATGCAGATATTGTTACTTGGAATGATTTTGTAAAAAAACGCGATAATAATTGGATCAAAGAATCTACTTTATATTACTCGCCAGAGGATTTAAAATATTATCAAAATGCACATACACCTACTTTAGGCAATGGGCAAAAAAATCCTTATTACGATCCTTATTTTCATCCAGACCAAAACTGGTCTGATCAGATCTTCAAAAAATTTGCACCGCAAACACAGGCTAATGCAAACATATCTGGCGGTACAGAATCCTTAAAGTATTTTGTTTCTTTAGGTTATTTAACGCAAGGCGGTTTGTTTAAAACGGATTATATGCCTTTCTCTGACGAGATGGATTTCAAAAAAGACCGCTACAATTTACGTAGTAATTTTGATTTTGACGTTAATAAAAACTTTAGAATTTCTGTTGATGTAGGAACCCAGTTTGTTACCGTTACCGGAATGGATAACGACAGTTATACTTGGGAAAAACGTATCCTTTGGTCTTCTCCTCTAGGTTCTCCGGGTATTGTTGACGGGAAATTTGTTTTACCGTTTACCAATCAAAATGAGGCATTAAACCCATTGTATGCTATTGCAAACAGTAATAATTATAACATTACTAACAACAGTATCCTTAACTCATCTGTACGCTTAGTACACAAATTGGATTTTGTCACCAAAGGCTTATCCGCTAACGGAAGAGTGGCTTATGATAGCTATTTCTCTAGCAGATCCGGCGGATCTTTTAAACCTTTAGTTTACGGCGCAAGGGCAAACCCAAATGGAGATAATTTGGATCCTATTCTGGTACAGTTAAATGAACAAACTCCACCACAAAGATGGCCTGATTGGTACAACGGAAAGTGGAGGAAAATTTATGGAGAGCTTTCTTTAAACTACGCAAGAGAGTTTGGTAAACATGCCGTTTCTGGGTTGGTATTGTACAACATGGAAAAAAAGTATGATCCAAAGCTAGCGTATAATTTGCCTCATGCTTATTTAGGTATGGTAGGTAGGGTTACCTATAATTACGATTCAAAATATTTTGCTGAATACAATATGGGCTATAACGGTTCAGAAAACTTCCCCGAAGGAAAACGTTTTGGCTTTCTTCCGGCTTATTCCGCAGGTTGGATTGCAAGTAACGAATCTTTCTTCCCTAAAAATGACTACGTCACCTACCTAAAAATTAGAGGGTCAGTAGGTAAAGTAGGTAATGATAACATCACAATACCTGGCACTAATAATTTAGCCCGTTATTTATACTTGCCAGATACCTGGGCTTATAACGGAGGTTATAATTTTGGTACCCTTAACGACAGAAACTTTGTACAAGGTGCTAATGAAAGTGTAATCGGAAATCCAAATGTTACTTGGGAAACTGCTACAAAAGCAAACATTGGTTTAGAGCTTCACTTAGCGAAAGACAAGATATCAGTTATTTACGATCATTTTAACGAACACAGAAGAGATATCTTATCCTATAAAGGCACCATTCCAGATATTGTACAGGCTACACTACCGCCGTATAATTTAGGTGAAGTTAAAAACTGGGGTAACGAGCTTGAAGTGAGCTATCGCGATAGCTACAACAAATTCAACTACTGGGTAAAAGGAAATGCATCAAACACTAAAAATAAAATTATTTTTAGAGATGAAGCCATTATTCCGGGTTTAGAATATCAAGCTTCCACAGGTCATCCAATTAATCAGCCGCTTCTTTTACAAGCTGACGGGCTTTATACCTCTTGGGCAGATCTTTACCAAATAGATGGGAACGGAAACCCAATATTATCAAGTCCGGTACCTGCACTTAATAAAGCCGGAGCTTCTTACCAAAATGCACAGGGAGCTACCGTTTACCAAAAAGATTTGGGATATTCTGGTGTTGCTTTACAACCTGGTGAGGTAAAATTGAAAGATGTTAATGAAGACGGTGTAATTAACGAAAAAGACCGAGTGAGAAGTGGTACCTCTGATATTCCGGAGTTTACCTACGGCGTTTCTTTGGGCTTTAATTATAAAGGTTTTGATTTTTCTGCCTTGTTGCAAGGGGTTTCTGGGGTATCAAAATTTGCGATGGCCGAATTGCATTTTAATAAGCAACAATCTTTATTTGATGTTGACCAGAACAGGTTTACTTTAGACAGGTATAATAACGGAGACCGAATTGACTTTCCAATAGCGGCCTACAATCAAGCTGCTTCTAATAGTACTTTCTTTCAAAAAAGCACAGCTTATATGAGGTTGAAAAACGTTGAGATAGGCTATACCCTGCAACCCAATTTCTTGAAAAGAGTAGGGATTCAATCTGCTAGAATATATGTAAACGGAAATAATCTACATACTTGGTCTCCAAATTCTATTTGGGGCGAACCAGAGAATTTAGGTTATGTAGGCTATCCGCTCACCCGTACCTACAACATGGGTGTAAACATTAATTTTTAATCGATAAAAAAGACATGATGAAAAAACTAAATATAAACATCCTATTGTTTTTAGGGATTTTGATCGGTTTACAAACCGCAAGTTGTACCAGAAATTTTTTAGAAAAACCTAAAGGTGGCTCGGTAACGGTTGACACTATTTTTCATACCCAAAAGCAAGCGCAATATGCTGTTGCGCAGATGTATAACAAATGTATTTACACTTATTTCCCGGGTGGTGCTTATCAGCCTAGACCAGAAGCATTAAGCGATGCCTTGTTTATTATTCACCCTGCGTATGATTGGGCAGGTTCGGATATCAATTACGGAACTTATATCACCGGCAATATGAGCGCTTCCGCAAATTGCGATTGGGGTGGTTACGGTAAACATTATTCAGGTATTCGACAAGCAAATTTGGTGTTAAAGAATATTGATATGGTTACAGATGCGGATCCCAATTGGAAAAGCGATGTAAAAGGTCAGGCTTTATTTTGCCGAGCCATGCAGCATTATGAACTATTCAGATATTATGGAGGTATCCCAATTGTAACAGAACCATTAGATGGTAACGGACAAATTGAGATTCACCGCAGCTCAGTAGCTTCTGTTGTGGATAGTATTGTGGCTTGGTGTGATAGGGCGGCGCTTTTATTGCCGCCAACAAGACCATCTGCAGAGTACGGAAAAGCAACAAGATTGGCAGCGCTGGCATTAAAATCAAGAATTTTATTATATGCTGCAAGTCCGCTTTATAACACACCGCCGGCCATGGCAGCTGCTGTTGCAGCTGTTAGGTACGGAGGTGCAAAAGATTCCGTTTTATGCTACCCAAATTATGATAAAGAGCGTTGGAACAGAGCAGCAAAAGCGGCAAAAGACGTAATTGATAATGCAGGTGCATCCGGAGTAGGTTTGTTTGATACCGGAAAGCCAGTTACCACCGGCGAAACCTACGCAACCATTGGAGACTATGAATCGGTATGGAATGTATATGCAAATAAGGAACTTATTTTAGTAAATACCGGTAATCAAATTCCTTATGGTGATGGTTGGAATAACGGATCTGAATGGGGTAGGTACAAATCTTCTAAAGTTAGGATGAACGCTTGGGGCGTAAAAAACAATGTACCTATTGAGTTTGTACAACTCTACGAGAAAAGAGATGGTACACCTTTAGTTTTACCAGCCTCTGGTAGTGATCTACCGATAGATCTTAAAAATTTAGATCTAGATCCAAGGTTTTATCAAACTGTTGCTTACGACGGAATGGTTTACAACGCCAGTCGCGGAGCGCTACAATATTACAAAAAAGGAGATTATGCTACAGACGGTAACCTTGCAAGTAGTGATGCCGGAGTTGACGGATTTGCTTTAGAAACCTACAAATTTGTAGCTCGGATTGATAATATGTCTGACAATCATTTTGCATGGCCAGTATTTAGGTTGGGCGAATTCTACCTTAATTATGCAGAAGCCTTAAACGAATATCAAGGTCCTTCTGGAGATCCTACAACCTATCTTAACCTGATCAGGAAGAGAGCGGGTATGCCCGCAAAAAACCTTGGCGATGGCAATAGCTTTAGAACTGCTGTACAAAATGAAAGAGCTGTTGAGTTAGCTTACGAAGGCCAAAGACTTGATGACTTAAAAAGATGGCTAACAGCAAGTACTGTGCTCAATCAAACTTTACACGGCATTGCAACTACTGCCAGAAATGTAGGCGGGCAGTTAAAGCGCACTTGGGCTATTGTGCCATTTATTCAGCGGGTTTTCCCTAATAAATACTACTATGTTCCTTTCCCTAATGAGGAGGTGAGCAAGAATTATTTAGGAGATGGTAAGGTTTGGAATGGGCAAAACCCAGGATGGTAACATTTATATATTTAATTGATAAAAGATGAAAAAAGAATATATAATCCTTTTTGCTATGCTTTTTACTTTCTGTGGTTTTGTAGCCAATGCGCAACAAGATAACGCGATAAGCAAAGATTCGGTAAAAACAGGAAAAGACACAACCAACATTATTTATGAGGGTTTAAGAAACGTAGATACAAGAAGAAATACAGGGGCAGTTTTTACCCTTTCGGGCGAGGAATTGACTCGAATGACATCTGGAAATCTACTCAACACCTTACAGGGAAGAATTCCCGGTTTAACTGTGGTTACCGGCTCTGGCGAACCAGGATATGATAACCCAACATTTTACTTGAGAGGGCAAAGCAGTTGGAATATCGCAGGTAATAAAGTGTTAATTTATTTGGATGGTTTTGAGGTAAACATGAATGCAATCAGCTCTCTTTCTGCTTATGAGATTGAGTCGGTTACCTTACTTAAAGACGCGTCTGCTTTAGCAGTTTATGGTTTAGAAGGTGGCGCCGGAGTATTGGTGATTAAAACCCGTGAAGGTGCTGTAATGCCTAAAACCAAAATAACTTTGAACGGTAGATACGGAATACAGAGCGTTATTGATTTACCAACAGTGATGAATGCTTACGATTATACCAGACTTTATAATCAAGCTTTAACTAACGATGGATTGCCTACTAAATATGCTAATCCTGATTTGTATAAAGCTACAAATGATCCCTTTCATCCCAATGTAAATTGGTATAATGAAACGCTTGGAAAAACTTCTAAAATACAGGATTATAACCTCTCTTTTAGAGGCGGAAACCCAACAGCAAAGTATTTTGTATTGATGAACTATACCGATTTTACAGGTTTATACAAAGATGCAGATGCCATTGATAAGGATTTCGGAACAAATGCTAAGTATAGCAAGTTTAACTTACGTGGTAACGTTGAACTTAAGCTGAGCAAAAATTTATCTGTGAAAGCGAACATCACGGGTATTACTGAGGATAAAGATACACCTTCGGGCTTTACCGCTGATCAGTTATTTAACAACTTGATAAGAATACCTGCAGCGGCATTTCCGGTTAAAAATCCTAACAATACTTGGGGTACCAATTCGGTTTATAACTTTAACCCCGTACAACTTTTACAGCAGAACGGTGTTTATAATGCACATACTCGAAACTTGCAAACCAGTGTAAGATTCACCGAAAAGTTAGATTCTTTTGTGCCGGGCTTAGATCTAAACGGCGGTATCTCTTTCAGTAACCAATACATTGGTAACTATATCAAATCATTTACTGTTCCGGCTTATGAGATCAGTAAAAACGCACAGGATGAGCCTAATTTAGATGTTAACGGTAATCCAATTTATATTACCCGTGGTGCCAGTAGCCAAAGCATTTCCGAAGGAGAAGTAGGTCACTGGAACAGAACAACGGCTCAGTTTGGTTTAAACTATAACCGCACATTTGGTAAGCAAACTTTTAGCGGAATGGTGCTGGCTAAAAGACAGAACTATTCTCATAACGGTTTAATCTACCAAATACGGTCGCAAGGCTTATCTGGTAATCTTACTTATGATTATGATAAAAAATACATTGTGGATTTATCTGCTTCATACAACGGATCAGATGATTTTGATAAAGGAAACCGATACGGATTTTTTCCTGCACTGGGCTTAGGCTGGGTAGTGTCTGATGAAGATTTCCTTAAAAATAGTTCTGTAATTAACTTTTTAAAGCTTAGAGGTTCTTATGGCACAGTAGGAAATATCAATGAAAATTACCGTTTTTTATATGAGCAGTGGGGAGTTGGTGGAAGTGGTTGGATAGTTGGAACCGGAAATACCTCAAAAGGAGGAAGAACCGAAGGTACTATCGCTAACCCAAATGCTTCTTGGGAAAAGAAAAAGGCGCTTAACGTTGGTATAGATGCAACCTTATGGAAAAATCTATCAGCTACCATAGATGTCTTTAGTGAAAGGCGTACCGGAATTTTAGAAGTTGCATCAGCAGATGTACCGTCTTATACTGGGTTTAATTTGCCTTTTTTGAATAGTGGTATTGTAAATAACAAAGGTTTTGAGGCTAGTTTAAACTATACTAAAAAATCAACAAGCTTTGAATATTATCTCGGAGCATCCGCTGCGTTTGCAAGAAACAAAGTGGTGGAACGCTCTCAAGATGCGCAACCCTACAACTACCTGTATGCAAACGGTTACCGATTGGGTCAAATGCGTGGCCTAATCAACACCGGTTTTTACCAAGAATCAGATTTTGATGCGAACGGAAATCTAAAAGCTGGAGTTCCCTCATCATCTTATGCAAACGTAAAACCTGGCGATCTAAAGTTTGTTGATCAGGATAAAAACGGAATTATCAATGATTATGATAAAGTTCCAATCGATTATGCAAAATTGCCGGAGATTACTTTAGGATTCAATTTAGGATTCAAATATAAAAGATTTGATTTTGATGCCTTTTTGCAAAGTGCCTTAAACAGAACCGTGAGTTTATTGGACGATGCTTATACCTACACGCATCCTTTTGTTAATAACAATAACATCACTGCTTTTTCTGCCAACAGCTGGACACCGGCAACGGCTCAAACAGCTACTTCGCCACGTCTTTCAACTTTAAGCAATGCCAATAACGATCAACAATCAGATTTCTGGTTGCGTAATGGTAACTTCTTAAAACTACGTAGTGTGGAGCTAGGTTATACCCTGCCACAAAAAGGCGCATTAAAAAAGCTGGATGTAGTTAGGTTTTATATCAACGGAACTAACCTATTAAGCTTTGATAAAATAAGCGATTTAGAAGCTGAAAGACTTTCAATGGGCTACCCATTAATGAAAGCAGTAAGTTTTGGTTTAAGAATGAAATTTTAATGATGAACTCTTATAAACATCAGACAATGAAAGTAACTCGTTATATCATCATATTATTAATATTAGGAACTACGCTTAATGCGTGTAAAAAAGATTTCCTAAATGTAAAAACGGTAGATGCAGATATACCTATCGCACAATTATATTCCAATTATAACTACGTTCAAGACGTAGTGTGGAATGTTTACAGTTACCTGCCAGATGGCTTTGATAATTTGGATATGGAAGCTGCAACTGATAATGCCGAAAGCACCAACGTGAGCTCAAGATCACAAACCTTTAATTACGGAATTTGGAACCAGTATAACAATCCGGATGATGTTTGGAACCGTAATTTTGACGGTATCCGCCAGGCAAATCTTTACCTAAAGAATAAGGACAAAGCTGATATTTCATACATAAAGGATAAGATTACCTCAACAGATTCTACTACTTATTTTAACGCCAGAAACAATATTAAGTTTATGGAGGGCGAGGTTTTGTTTTTGAAAGCTTACTTCTATTTTGAGCTGGTAAAACGCTACGGTGGCGTACCCATTTTTGAAGAGCCCTTGGATTATAAAGATCAGGCAACTTGGAAAAATGTACCTCGTAATTCTGTAGATGAGTGTTTAAAATATATTGCAAGGCTTTGTGATAAAGCAGCCACAATTATCCCTACAGATTTAGGTCCGTATTCATGGTATGATGCCGGCAGGGTGACCAATGGTGCTATTTTGGCTCTTAAGTCAAGAGTCTTACTATACGGGGCAAGTCCCTTGTTTAAAGATTTAGGCTCAACCACAACTTGGGCGCAGGCCGCTAAAGCATCTTATGATGTTATACATTTAAATGCCTATAGTTTGGATGCCAATTATAATAATCTTTTCGGCGCCAACAATACCACCTCTCCCGAACTTATTTTTTACCGTCGTTATGGATCTATAAATTGGTTAGAGTATAATAATTTTCCAATTGCTTTTGAAAACAGTAACGGAAATAGCATTACGCCAACTCAAAACTTTGTTGATGGGTTTGAGGTGCTACAAAAAGATGGCGGTGGAAATATAATCGGTGCCGTTCCTTTTGATTGGAATAACCCTGCTCATACTGCCAATCCTTACCAAAACAGAGACCCACGTTTAGTAGCAACGGTAACTTATAATGACAAAACCTTTAAATCAAGTCAAATCCAAACTTATACCGGCGGTAACAGCGGTTTGCCAAAGCAAAATGCAACCAAAACAGGTTACTATCTTTCTAAATGGATTAATTCTTCGGTTGATTTGCTCAACAATACTAAAACCAACCACACATGGTCATACTTTAGATACGGTGAAATCCTGTTGAACTACGCTGAAGCAATGTTTAATGCTTACGGTGCAGATGCAGATCCGCAGGCTTACGGAATGACAGCCCTACAGGCAATTAACAAAGTTAGACAAAGAGTAAACATGCCTGCAATAACTTCTGGCCAATTGAATCAGGCGAGAATAGAGCATGAAAGAAATGTGGAACTAGGTTTTGAGGGTCAGCGTTTTTGGGATGTGAGAAGATGGAAAAAAGGAACAGCTTATTTTAAAGCTCCCGTTAACAGAATTGATATTACTAAAACCGGAACTACTTTTTCTTACAGCGTTAAGAAATTAGAGGATAGATCTTTTGAGGAAAAAATGAATTTATACCCAATTCCTCAGAGCGAAATCAGCAAAACAAATTGGACACAAAATGCAAATTGGTAATTGGTTTATCAAAGTAAGGTTGTCGTTTTATTATGCCAATGACCTTTTCACCAAACCGCTTACATTAACACATACATGGATAATAATCATTAAAAAATAGTCGATATGAGAATTACATCCCCAATTTTAAAAAGCTTAGTTGTTGTGTTGCTCGTTTTGGCAGCCTGTAAGCAAGAAACCATTCAGGGCATAAAGGCAACTGAAACGGTAAAGGTATATTTTCCCGATGCGGAAAAGCCGAATGGTTTGTTAGAAGCGATCACTCAAACCAATATGGTAGTGGATTCAGTTGCGCAAACGGTTAATTTTCCCGTGCCAATTTATCGTGGTGGATTTTACGATTTAAAATCATTTACCGTTGACGCAAGTGTAGATAATAGCGCAATTTCAGCATTAATCCAAGCTGGGACTTTACCTGCAAACACGGTAGTTTTAAGTCCGGATAGTTATACCATTACTCAAAAAGATTCTTTAAAAACAGACAATAATATTCTAAAAGGAGCGGTAACGGCAATGGTAAAAAAATCCAGCTTAAGCGGTTATGCCGGCAAGGTAGTGGCCTTGGGTTTAAAAATAGCAAATCCATCAATGTATGAAATCAATGCAGATTTGAGCAAAGTCATCATTTATTTTAATGTAGATGATTTGTTAGATCGGATTACTCCTAAAGATAATATGATCGATAAAACGAAATGGGTAAATCTAAAGATTGCTAATAATGGAAACGTGAAATTTGAGATAAACCCGAATGGAACTATTCTGGCATCTGGCGGTAATGGTGGACATGCAGGTGTTTATCAAACTGTCGAAGTAAGAGCAAACAAGCATTATAAAATAGATTTAAAAGTAAAAGGCTCTGGTGCAACAGATACTTGGTTTGAGGTTTATGTGAGCCAAACAGCCCCTGTTCAAGGTTCAGATTATACTGCTGGCGGAACAAGAATTGGATTGAATACTTGGAACGGTTGTGGGAAAACCAGTTTCGATGGTTTACTGTCTGCAATTAAATGTTCGGGAAGTGGAAATACGGTGAGTTTTGCTACCGCCGGAACCGCGTACATTGTAATTAAATCTGGGGGTTCAAGTTTAGGTACTGCCGGTATTACCATGTCTGATATAGATTTCAGAAGAATAGACTAAATAAATAACCCGAGTTTAATACTCTAAAAACAAATTTATGGCGTTTCTTAAAAAGATCGTAGGTTATTACACTCGGGTTATCATTTCTTAAAAAATTGCGAAATACGAAGCGTATTTCTTCCAGTTAGTAAACCACCAAATGAAAAAAAGCTTTAAAAAGCCAAAACTAATAATTGTTTTTTTAGCAATAGGTTCCTGTTTTTTATTATTTCAGTGTACGCCAAAATTAAATTCAACATCAAAATTAAAAGCGGTTAATTTTTGGTTAACGGATCCTAAGGCAAACATTTTATTTGAGCAACAGCCCGTGTTAACTGCAAGGGCTGATCAAAATTATGAGGTGATCACCATAAATCAAAAAACCAAATATCAAAGTATGGATGGTTTTGGTTATTGCCTTACCGGAGGAAGTGCCCGCTTGCTGGCTCAAATGGAAAAGGGGACAAGAACAAAATTGCTAAGAGAACTATTTTCTGCAGATGGAAACGGGATAGGAACCAGCTATTTGCGCTTAAGCATTGGCGCATCTGATTTAAGTGATAGCGTTTTTACTTACGATGATTTACCTGCCGGAGAAACTGATGTGGAGATGAAAAAGTTTAGCATCGCCCAAGAGCAAGTTTATTTAATCCCGATGTTAAAAGAGATTTTGGCCATTCAACCAGGCATAAAAATTTTAGGTTCGCCATGGTCGCCCCCGGTTTGGATGAAAAGCAACCAAAATTCTAAAGGCGGAAGTTTAAAGCCAGAATTTTACGATGCTTATGCGCTTTACTTTGCAAAATATATTGAAGCAATGGCAAAAGAAGGAATTGCCATTGACGCCATCACTGTACAAAACGAACCTTTAAACCCAAAGAATAACCCAAGTTTGTTAATGCTGGCGCAGGAACAGGCAAATTTTATCAAACAAAGTTTAGGTCCGGCTTTTAAAAGGGCAAACATTAAAACCAAGATTATTGTTTACGATCATAATGCGGACCGACCGGATTATCCAGCAACAATTTACCAAGACAAAGAAGCTTCAAAGTATGTTGACGGTGCTGCATTTCATTTATATGGAGGAAAAATTGATGCGCTCAGTAGCCTCCACGATGCTTACCCAGACAAAAATTTATACTTCACAGAAGAATGGGTTGGTGCGCCTGGCAATTTGCCAAAGGATTTAAAGTGGCATACCAGCCAATTAATTATTGGTGCAACACGCAATTGGTGCAAAAATGTTTTGGAGTGGAATTTAGCTGCAGATGCCAATTATAATCCGCATACGCCGGGTGGCTGTACTCAATGTTTAGGGGCCGTTACCATTAACGGAAACCAATTGCAAAGAAATCCAGCTTATTATATCATTGCCCATGCCTCCAAATTTGTGCGCCCCGGCGCTTTAAGAATTGAATCAAATAAATTATTGGATGTGCCAAATGTTGCCTTTTTAAATAAAGACAGTTCGATTGTTTTGATAGCGGTTAACACAAGCGAAACGGCAAAGTCTTTTCAAATAAAAAGTAGAAAAGCAAGTTACGTAGCCTCATTAAATAGCGGAGCAGTGGGGACATTTGTATTACACTAATATTAGTGATGGATGAATTGAGGAAGTCTGCAAGTGCTAATGATGGATATAAGGCGCTTATTTACTATTACATCAAAGATTCGCCTTATTTGAAAAATAAATTCAGATCGCCTTGGTAATTAACAAACCAATTTTTATACCTATCCTATGAATAAAATTAGATTTTCAATACTGAGTTTAGGTCTGCTTTTGCTAAGTTTTAGCGCTTGTAAAGATAAGAAGAGCGCAACGCCAGAAGTTACAGTGCCGCCAGTAACACCACCAACTTCACAAAAGTCGGATATGGCTTGTTGGCTCACCAATGCAGATCAATCTGCCTTGTTTCAAGAACAAAATGTTTCATTAGTTTTTAAAAGTGGCCAAAACAACGATGCAACTATTTTAGTAGATACTGCCACTACCTATCAAACGATTGATGGTTTTGGATATGCTTTAACAGACGGAAGCGCAAGTTTGATGAATGCTTTAAGTGCAGATAAAAAATCGGCAATTTTAGAGCAATTATTTGCGACAGATAAAACCAATATCGGCGTAAGCTACTTACGAATAAGTATTGGTGCCTCAGATTTAAGTGCAACACCTTACACTTTTGATGATATGCCGGCCGGGCAAACCGATGTGGATCTACAACATTTTAACATGGATAAAGCCATGCAGGATTTAGTGCCTATTCTAAAGAAAATCATCGCGATAAATCCTACAATTAAAATTTTGGGTTCTCCTTGGACCGCACCAGCTTGGATGAAAACCAATACATCATTTAAAGATGGGGGTTTAAAGCCAGAATACTATCAAACGTATGCAAAGTATTTGGTCAAATTTATAAAGAAGATGAAGGAAGAAGGGATTGTAATAGATGCAATTACCCCACAAAACGAACCCTTAAATGCATATAATAATCCAAGTATGGTAATGCAGGCCAAGGAACAGGCTAGTTTTATCAAAACAGCTTTAGGACCAGTTTTTTCGCAAGAAGGCATCAAAACGAAAATTATTATTTGGGATCATAATGCAGACCGACCAGCATATCCGATAGAAATTTTAAACGACCCGGACGCGAGACAATATGTAGATGGCTCTGCTTTTCACCTTTACAACGGCAATATTTCGACACTGAGCCAAGTTAGAGATGCCTATCCTGATAAAGGAATTTATTTTACTGAACAATGGATTGGTGCTCCAGGTAATTTTGCTGGCGATTTAAAATGGCATATCGAAAACCTAATTATCGGTGCTACCAGAAACTGGAGCAAAAATGTATTAGAATGGAATTTAGCAGCCGATGATAATTACCAACCCCATACAGACGGTGGTTGTAGTACATGCCTGGGTGCAATTACCGTAAATACAGCGGTAAAGAAAAATACAGCATATTACATCATTGCACATGCTTCAAAATTTGTACGTCCTGGTTCTGTAAGGATAGCATCCAACCAAATCACAGATTTGCCCAACGTTGCCTTTAAAACGCCTAATGGAAAAAAAGTATTAATTGTTTTAAATAAGGCGGGCTTTACGCAATCATTTAATATTAAATTTAACGATAAAACAGTTTCAACATCTCTAAAGTCAGGTTCGGTAGCAACCTACATTTGGTAATTCTAATAGTACTATGAAAAAATCAATTCTACTCTTATCCTTAGCGGTAATTTTTAGCGGAGCTTCACTAGCTCAAAACATTGCGAAAGCAAAGGTTTACAGTACGGTGAAAGGTAATGAAAAGCCGATGAGTTATGCCGGCGAACTTAATTTTAAAACTTTGCCCCAACCTTTAGAAACGGAACCTACTATATTTATAGACCCTAACCGAACTTTCCAAACCATGGTTGGGATTGGTGGGGCGATTACTGACGCTTCCGCCGAAGTTTTTGCCAAGCTTTCTAAAGACAAACAACAAGAACTGTTAAACGCCTATTACAGTAAGGACAAAGGCATTGGCTATACTTTGGCAAGAACAAATATGAACAGTTGCGATTTTTCCAGCAATTCTTACACTTATATCAAAGAAGGGGATAAATACTTAAAAACTTTTGACATTTCACACGATGACAAATATCGCCTGCCAATGATTCAGCAAGCTATAAAAACAGCCAATAATAAGCTGAAACTTTTTGTTAGTCCGTGGTCTCCGCCAGCCTTTATGAAAGACAATAATAGTATGTTACAAGGCGGTAAATTGAAAGATGAGTTTAAACAATCTTGGGCTAATTATTACGTAAAATACATTCAGGAATTAGGGAAAAGAAATATTCAAGTTTGGGGCTTAACGGTTCAAAATGAGCCCATGGCAAAACAAAAATGGGAATCCTGCATTTTTACGGCCGAAGACGAAAGAGATTTTATTAAAAAGTATTTAGGTCCAACATTAGCTAAAGCTAAAATGGGCGATAAAAAATTGATTGCCTGGGATCATAACCGGGATTTAATTTACCAAAGAGCGAGTGTGATTTTAAGTGATCCGGAAGCGGCAAAATACGTTTGGGGAATAGGTTTCCACTGGTACGAGACCTGGACAGGGAGTCAAATGCTTTTCCAAAACCTCAACCGTGTTAAAGAAGCATTCCCGGATAAGGAATTAATTTTTACGGAAGGTTGTAAAGAGAAATTCAATTTAGATAGCGTTAACAATTGGTCTTTGGGCGAGCGTTACGGACATTCGATGATCAACGATTTTAACAGTGGAACTGCAGCTTGGACAGATTGGAATATTTTGTTGGATGAAAACGGCGGACCAAACCATGTAGGTAATTATTGCTTTGCGCCGATACATGCAAATGTTAAAACCAACGAGTTAATTTACACCAGTGCTTACTATTACATCGGTCAGTTTTCAAAGTTTATCGCCCCAGGCGCAAAAAGGGTCATCGTTTCGTCCAGTAGAGATGCTTTAGAATCTACAGCTTTTGTTAACCCTGACGGTAAAATTGTAGTAGTGGTGATGAACAGAACTGACAACGATATTAAGCACCTTTTGTGGATTAAAGGAAAGGCAGCAGAAACCGTAAGTGCAGCGCATTCCATTAGCACTTATGTTCTTTAATTATTAAGAAGGTTGTTTCGTCAGCTTGTCAGGCTGAGTAGAGTCGAAGCCTATTGCATTTCGACTCCGCTTTTGTCCACGCAGGATCTTTCGCAGAAGACCCTGCGTTAAAAAACTATAAACATGAAAATCAAATTAAACAACCGTATTTTACTGTTAGCCAATTTGCTGATGCTAACAACAGCTTCCCAATGCTTTTCGCAAGGTTTTCTAAAAGCCGATGGACAAAAAATTGTGGATGAAAAAGGAGAAAATGTAATCCTGCGAGGGATGGGTTTAGGTGGTTGGATGTTGCAAGAAGGTTATATGTTTCATTTAGCAAATTTAGGACGACAGTACCGTATCAAAGAGGAAATCACAAAGTTGGTGGGCAAACAAAAAGCCACTGAATTTTACGATTTATGGCTAAAAAATAACACCACAAAAACAGATATCGACTCTTTAGCATCTTGGGGATTTAATTCGGTTAGGTTGCCGATGCATTACGCTTTATATACACCAGCGGTAGAAAATGAACCGATTGTCCGTCAAAACACTTGGATTCAAAAAGGTTTTGATATGACCGATAGCTTATTAGCTTGGTGCAAGGCCAACAAAATGTATCTCATTTTAGATTTACACGCCACACCGGGCGGACAAGGAAACGATCTAAATATCTCCGATAGAAATCCTGATAAGCCATCTTTATGGGAAAGCGAAGCTAATCAGCAGAAAATGATTGCGCTTTGGCGAAAGCTTGCCGAAAGATATAAAGACGAACCTTGGATTGGCGGCTATGATATTATTAATGAACCAAACTGGGGATTTGAGCGCAAAGAAGATGTTAGAGGAACTGCCGAGAAAACCAACATTCCGTTACGAAAGCTAATGATAGAAGTTACCAAGGCAATAAGAGCGGTAGATCAAAAGCATATCATCATTATTGAGGGTAACGGCTTTGGGAATAACTACGCCGGCATTTTTCCTAAATGGGACGATAATATGGTGCTTAGCTTTCATAAATACGGAAACTTCAACAATACCGGAGCAATCCAAAAATTCCTTAATTATCGAAAAGAGCAGAATATACCGATCTGGTTGGGCGAATCAGGTGAAAACTCCAACACTTGGTTTACAGAAGCCATCAGCTTGGCGGAAAGAAATAATATTGGCTGGGCTTGGTGGCAATTAAAGAAAATCGGAATTAATAATCCCTTAGAAATTAAAATACCAGAAGGTTACCAAAAGCTATTGGCTTACTGGAACGGCAAAGGCGAGAAACCATCGGCAGATGAAGCTTGGAAAACCTTACAAGGGCTTGTGTCGGACACGAAAATCGAAAATACGGTTTATCATAAAGATATAATCGACGCTATGTTTAGGCAGGTAAAAAATAAAACTGCTGAGCCATTTAAATCCAATTTAATAAAAAAAGGAATGGTCATCAACTCGGTTGATTACGATTTAGGCGCACAACGCATCGCTTATTTTGATAAGGATACTGCTAGTTATCAATACACAGAGGGCGTAAACACTCGTGGAAACCGAGGCGGAAGTTACCGCAACGATGGTGTAGATATTAAAATCAATCTCGCTGGTGAACCCTATGTTTTCAATATTGAAGATGGCGAATGGTTACAGTACACGTTGGATGTGGAGAAAGCCGGGATTTATAAAATCAGTGCAAAATTGTCGTCTGCGAAACCAGCAGGCCTAACGTTAATTAACGGAACAGAAAGTGCTACAATTGCGGTAAAATCAGCGCCACAGGAATTTTGGCTTTCCCTAGGGAAATTCAATTTTAAACAAGGAAAAAATAGTATTAGATTAAAAGCTAAAGTGGGCGGATTTGAGTTTTACCAGTTGAAGTTTGATTAAATGAAGCTGTTAAGGTATAAAAACAGGCGCTTAGATTGAGCCTGTTTCCTTTAAATCTAATTATTTTAGGGTTTGGATGCCGTTGTAACTACGGATAGGCCAGAAATGCAACCTGCAATGCACCTAATTTTTTGTAGCCCGATACATTCATGTGGATTGGATCATGGTAATACAAAGACTGATTGTAAACATTATATCCGCCTAAAGTAAACTGGTCAAGAAGGGGTATTCCATGCAGCGCACAAATTTGCTTTTGCACTTCCACATATTCATCCATGCCTTTTGGATAAAAAGGATCGTAACCCCCTCTATCGTTAAAAGCTTTACTTGAGGTAAAAAAGTAGATGGTCGCTTTAGGATTGATCTCATAAATTTTCTTGATGCAATAGTTAATTCCGCCTGCTTGGCTGGTTAATTTTTCTTTATCATAATTGTCGAATGCTGTATAATCAGTATAAGACCCAATCGCTCTGTGACCTGTATAATCATTGGTGGACGCCCAAAGCACATAAATATCAAAAACTCCAGCTTCATCAACTTGTTGCTGTAGAGATTTACCTTGCAAAGACGAGAAACCTGCTCCACTAACGCCATAATTAGTGATTTTCATTCCCAAATATTTTTTCCACATCACTTTAGCGCTATCACTCGGTGGAATTACAGAAACAGAGCCACCAAATACTGCCACAGATTTTCCGTAATTAAAGGAATTTGTAAATGTTGTTTGGCTAATCTTACTTTGGGAGAAAACAGTACTGGAAAGTAAAAAAAATAGGATGGTGAGATAATTTTTATTTTTTTTCATTAGAATGGATTTAAGATTTTTAAATAGACCCGAATTGTAAACAGGTTATTAATATACGTAATTTTTTTGATGGCGCTAAAAGCAGGAAATTCTTTCTGGGCGTTTAAGAGAATTGATAGCGTCAAAACAAAGAATAGAGTCACATTAATCTTAATGCTATCACTGCCTATTTGGTTTTTATCAAGGCGAAAGCAAAATGGCCTTTTCAAAAATAATGACTGTTATCCAGTATCATTTAATGAGATATATCTACTTGTTCAGATTCTTAAAATCCCCTTTGGATGGATGGGTAGAATTGAACAATTAAAGCAATTCCAATTATGCCTGTTGAAATATAGGAGATTAAATTTGCAAAGGATTAAAAAATGCTTTGATGACCCCTCAACTGAGCTCTGTTGAAATCTTTATTTTAATCCTACAGTAATTAATTAAAATATAACCTTTAAAATTTACTATGTTAGCATAATAAATTTATTTAAAATATAATTATTACAACAATGTAATGATTTTGTTGCATTTCTATCAATCCAACAACTTTTGTGTAACAAAAATGATATAAATAAGCGTGTTTATTGTAAATATTTTAATTAATTGATACACAGCAATTTAAATTAAATTGTTAAAAATTGTTAAATATTTATTTGTTTTTAACATGTACTAGGTGTTATATTTAGAATAATTAACACTTATTACTAATCACTTTATTTTTTAATTGTATGAAAAAACTTGTACAAAGTTTATTCGTCTTGCTGTTAATAGCATCAACTGTGCTAGCACAAGATAGAAGAATTACAGGAAAGGTAACCGCGTCTGAAGACGGGCTTCCATTACCTGGTGTTTCAGTTAAAGTAGTTGGAACAAATCAAGGGACGCAAACCGACGCAAATGGTAATTTTACCATTAACGTACCAACAAATTCGAAATCTTTAGAGATATCTTATATTGGATTTGTAAATCAGATTATTACGATAGGAGCAAAAACTAACTTTAATGTGTCTTTAGTGAACGACACCAAAGCACTATCGGAAGTGGTTGTTGTAGGATATTCCACTACTACACAACAGGCTTTCACCGGTTCGGCAAAAGTTATTTCTAACGAAAACTTAGAAAGAAAGGCTGTGTCTAATATTTCGCAGGCACTTTCTGGTGAGGTTTCCGGGGTAAATGTGATTAACACAAGTGGACAGCCTGGCACAACAGCCACAATCCGAGTTAGAGGTTTTGGATCTGTTAATGGAAATAGAGACCCTTTATATGTAGTTGACGGAGCACCTATTGTTAGCAATACTGTTAACACAGTTAATCCTTTAAGTGCAATTAATCCCGATGACATCGACAACGTAACTATTTTGAAAGACGCTGCCGCGACCGCTATTTACGGGTCAAGAGGTGCCAATGGCGTTGTATTGATTACTACTAAAAGCGGTAAAGGAAAACCTTCCTTTATTGAGGTGAATGGACAGACTGGAACAAATAAACAAATACTTCCACGTTATGATGTGATAAAATCGCCTGAACAATATATCGGTTTGGTATGGGAAGGTCTTTACAATGAGGCTGCTGCAAACGGAGCTAGTAATCCAACAAACACAGCCAATTCACGTCTTTTTAACAGTAACTATAGTGTAAGTTCTAAATATAACATGTGGAACGTCTCCAACGGTGCTGACTTAATTGACCCAACTACAAGAACTGTAAAGCCCGGGGTAACCCGAAAATATGATCCTGAAAATTGGGAGGATTATGGTTTTCAAAATTCGTCAAGAAATGAAGCTAATATAAAATTCGGGGGGTCAAACGATGCAACCAATTATTACAGCTCATTTGGATATTTAAACGACGTAGGTTACTCAGTTGGTTCTGATTACAAAAGATTGTCTGGAAGATTAAACTTAAACCAGAAAATAAAATCTTGGATTACAGGCTCGATAAATTTAGGTTATTCAAAGTCAACAACAAATAGAGGTGGGCAATCTGAAGATTCAGGAAGTATTTTTTGGTTTGCAGATAATATTCCATCTATCTATCCCTTGTTTTTACGTGACGCAACGGGGGCATTTGTTTCCGACCCAATATTTGGTGGAAATCAATATGATTATGGTGTAGGCAGAGGTTTTGGCGCTCTGACAAATGCTATAGCAGATGCTACATACGATATCCAACGTGACAAAAGAAACGACTTAAATGGAGTCGGTTCTTTGAAATTTGATTTGGCAAAGGGATTAACATTTGAAACTCGCTTGGGGATCCAATACTATAACAACATTTATAATTTAAGAAATAATAAATACTATGGATCTGCCGCTGGTCAAAACGGAAGTTTATTCCAACGTAGAACAGAATTAGAGTCAAATAATTTTCTAAATTTATTGAGATATACAAAAACGCTTGGAGAACACAACTTTGAGATTTTAGCGGCCCATGAGTCCACAGATTACAGGTTAAATGTTGCAGCCTTCTCTTCTTATAATCTGGTAGATCCTGATATCTTAGATTTCAATAATGCAGTAGTTTCAAATCCGAATAGCTCATATACCAATGCTTATAAATTAGACAGTTATTTTTCACAGCTTAATTATAATTATAAATCAACCTATTATTTATCTGGTAGTATAAGAAGAGATGGTAGTTCTAGATTTGTTAGAAATAAATGGGGCACTTTCGGTTCGATGGGTGCCGCATGGATTTTATCAAATGAAAGCTTTATGGAACAAGCTAAGCAATTGTTCCCTTATTTAAAACTTAAGACTAGCTATGGACTAATCGGCGATCAAGAGGGTGTCGGTTTTTATCCTGGCTACGATTTATATAGCATAAATAACTTGGATGATAACCCAGCTCTTTCTTTTGATACTAAAGGAAATCCAGATTTAACATGGGAAACTGCAAAAATTTTCCAGACAGGGGTTGAATTTGATCTTAAAAAATATATAAGCGGTTCGGTTGATTACTATATTAAAAATACTGATGATTTAATCTTTGACAGAAGAGTTGGTCCATCAATAGGCTATGCCTTAATAAAAGTGAACGGCGGAAAATTGAGAAACCAAGGGCTAGAGTTTGATTTAACCGGACATATTTTAAAAACAAATGATTACAGACTAGATTTAACAGTAAACGGTGCTCTGTATAAAAATAAGCTTACTGAAATGCCGATTGATCCTGTAACTGGAAAGCAAAAACCTCTTGATATTCAGGCACCTTATGCTTACAGCGTTGGACACTCCATTTATGATTTTTATATGAGGAATTTTGCTGGTGTTGACCCTGCAGATGGATTAAGCACATGGACTCGATACTATAATGATGCTAATAACAATGGTTCGATAGATACAGGAGAAGGTATTACAAGTCTTTCCCAGTATTTAGCTGATAATCCATCAGTAAATCAATCTGACTTAAAAACAACAACAACAAAAACTTACGCCAATGCAACGCAATATTATGTAGGTAAATCTTCTATTCCTAAAGTAAGGGGAGCTGTAAATCTTTCTGCCGGTTATAAAAGTTTTGATTTAGGCGTCCAAATGCTTTACAATTTAGGAGGCTACTCTTATGATTATGCTTACGCAAGTCTAATGAGTAATGATGCTGTTGGAAGTAATAACTGGAGCACAGATATTTTAAATAGGTGGCAAAAAGCTGGTGATGTAACAGATGTTCCAAGAATATCTAACGACAATGACCCTAATGTGAGTTCACTTTCTACTAGATTTATTACTAAAGCTAACTATCTTATTTTAAATAATGTGCGGTTATCTTACGAGTTACCAAAAAATTATCTAAGTAAAGTAGGTTTGGCTGGCTGTTCCCTATGGGTTTCCGGAGACAATTTATGGATTCATTCCGCAAGAGATGGTTTTAATCCGATGATTTCTGAGTCTGGGGAATCGGACATATACACCTATTCTCCCCTTTCGACTTTAACTTTAGGCTTAAAAGTGAAATTATAATTTTGAAAGTTATGAAAACTAAAATATTAATATATGCCACTCTTACAATTTTATTTGTAGGATGTAAAAAGGATTTTTTGGATGAAAAACCAACTGAAAAATTATCACCTGAACAAATTGCAAAAGCAGCGGAAAAAGACCCTTCTCTTCTAAACGGATCTATTGCAGGTATTTACGCTTTAATGTATCAGACTGGCACTGGCGGAACAACCTCTGATGACGATTTTGGCCAGAAAGGTTTTGATATCTATAGTGATATGGTTTCTTCTGATATGGTGTTAGGGAATACAATCTATGGTTGGTATTCCAATGTTGCCAAATACCAATCTACAACAGATTTTACACGAACAGATGCCTATAAACCTTGGAGATATTACTATCAAATCGTGTTAGGAGCTAATACCGTAATTAACGCATTAGGAGGTAATGATGTTGAGCCAACAGACGCGACTAAAGCTGTTATGGGACAAGCCAGGGCACTTAGAGCTTATGCCTACTTTTATCTTTCGCAATTATACGCAAAAGGATATGGGGACGGCAACACGAAAATATTACCGATTTACAAGGATACTAAAGTACCTAATCAACCTTTGAGCACAACTAAAGACGTTTACGACTTTATGATTGACGATTTAACAAAAGCAGTAGATTATCTTAACGGATTCACTAGAAGTTCAAAATCTCAAATAAATAAATATGTTGCAGAAGGTTTATTAGCTTATGTTTATGCAGCGAGAGGTGCAAATGAGGATTTGGCGAAAGTTGTAACTCTTACAGATGATGCTATAGCTAACAGTGGGTTAAGATTAAACAATGCGAACGAAGTAGTAGCAGAACTTGATGCCGACGGAAACCTATTAAATCCTCAATCTGGTTTTAATGACGTTAATAATGCTAGCTGGATGTGGGGAACAGACTTAACTTTAGCCAGTAATTTAGATTTAGTTTCTTGGTGGGGCCAAGTAGACGTATTTACTTATAGTTATGCATGGGCAGGTGATCCTAAAGTAATAGACAAAGGATTATATGACAAGATCCGGTCTGATGATGTAAGAAAAAAACAGTTCGATCCTGAAAACGGAGGTTTAGAGCTTTTACCAATGTACGCAGACGAGGGGTATAGTGCCGGTGACTTAGATTATATTCCAGTAAACAAATTTTTTGCTCCAGCAAGAACCTTTGGCGGTCAAAGACAAATAACATCAGATTATCTATACATGCGTATGGAAGAGATGTATCTACTTAATGCTGAAGCGAAAGCTAAATTAGGTCAGGATGGCCCTGCAAGAGACCGATTGAAAGAACTTTTGTCAAAAAGAATTACAGATATAACATATGTTGATGCTCTGAGCGGTCAGGCGTTAAAGGACGAGATTTATTTACAGACTAGAATTGAACTTTGGGGCGAGGGAAAAAGTTACTTAGCTATGAAGAGAGATAAAGCGACCATCACAAGAGGATCTAACCACCTGTTTTTTGCAGGCCAGTCATTCCCTTATAATGATGACAAATTAACTTTCCCAATTCCACAAGCTGAGATTATTAATAATCCGGCCTTAGTTGGCAACTAATAGTTAGCAACTTACTATTATATAATCCTCATTAGCTATTACGCTTTTGAGGATTTTTTTTAAGAAATTTAAAGTAACAGCACTGAATTTTGTAGGTTCGCTAACTTGTAAGGAAACTTTTTATCCCCCCGCCAAATTCCCTATCTTTGCGCTTTCCAAAAATTAAATCCAACTTTTAATGGCGCAATACAGGTATTTACTCTTCTCATTATTATCCATCAGCATATCATTAACATCTTTAGCACAAGAACTATCTCCAAAAAGAGAGTTCAGAGGGGTGTGGGTAGCAACAGTGGTTAATATTGATTGGCCAAGTAAGCCCGGCTTAAGTACGCAACAGCAAAAAGATGAATTTCTTAAAATGCTGGACAAGCATCAAGAAGAAGGTATTAATGCCATCATATTGCAAATTCGCCCGGCAACAGATGCTTTCTATGCAAAAGGAACAGAACCTTGGTCGCAATATTTAACTGGAAAGCAGGGTCAGGCGCCCAACCCTTTTTATGATCCGCTTACTTTTGCCATAGAAGAGTGCCATAAACGAGGGATGGAATTACACGCTTGGTTTAACCCCTACCGAGCCACTTTTGACGGAAAAGAAGAGAACATTGCTGCAGGTCACATTACAAAAGTTAAACCCAACTGGTTTTTCAAATACGATGGTAAAAAACTCTTCAATCCCGGTTTACCGGAAGTACGTGATTATATCAATAAAATTATTCTAAATGTTGTAGATAACTACGATATAGACGGCGTTCATTTCGATGATTATTTTTATCCCTACGCAGTTAAAGGGCAGTTTATTGATGACGAATCAACCTTTTGGCTATACAACAGAGGTATAAAAGACATTAAAGACTGGCGCCGAGACAATGTTGATTTATTGATTAAAGCGGTAAGTGACAGTATACACGCCCATAAAAGCTACGTTAAATTTGGCGTTAGTCCTTTTGGCATCTGGAAAAATAAATCTCAGGACCCAGAAGGTTCCGTTAGTTATGGTGGCGATTCTTTTTATGGAATTTACGCTGATGCAAGAAAATGGGTGAAAGAAGGTTGGGTAGATTATATCAATCCACAGATTTACTGGGCTTTTGAAACCAAAGCGGCCCCTTACGGCAACTTGGTAGACTGGTGGAGCAACAACACTTATGGCAGACATTTATACATCGGTCAAGGAGCTTATAAAGTTAACGCCACTAGAGAACTGGCATGGAAAAACCCAGGAGAACTAGGCCGACAAATAGCTTACAACAGAAAAAATCCAAGAGTGCAGGGAAGTGTTTTCTTTAGCTCTAAATCATTAACGAAGAATCCGCTAGGTATATCAGATACCTTAAGCCAACATTATTATAAATATCCAGCTTTGCCTCCCTTAATGCTATGGCTTGATTCTGTAGCGCCGAACAAACCATTAAACCTTTTGGGCATTGAGGGAGACACCGGTGTTTTGTTAAGCTGGAAATTACCTTTGCCAGATAATAAAGGACAGAGAGCTTATGGCTTTGTGGTTTATCGTTTTGATGCTGGTCAAGCTATTGATGTAACCGATGTTACCGCCATTAAGAAAATTTACTACGGAGACATTACCTCATGGGAAGATACCACCGCCGAAAAAGGAAAGACCTATAACTATGTAGTTACCGCTTTAGACCGTGTTAAAAATGAAAGTGAGCCTTCTGTAGCGTTTAAGATAAAGTTAAAGAGGAGTAAGCAATAATGTTTTAAATGGTTAGAGAGATTAAACAGAGGCAAACACAACCTTTTTGATTCTCATTAAAAAGAATAATCCAGACGTTAAAATCTCCCCGGCTCATTGCCGCCGGAAGGGCTATTTCTTTTTAGTTAAAAAGAAACAAAACCTTTTTTTATCGCACAGGTGCTTTGGGGCGCAAAGCCATCACACATCAGAAAATCAAGAGCGCTTATTTTTACTAGGAGCTACGTTAACGAAGTTCATTGCAAACCCGACGTAAAACCGCTTTCACTATAGGCTTGGTAATGCTTAATGTTTGTCCATTGCTACTGATTTTCTGATCTCCCGGTACTCCCAACGTCCCTTGTGTTGTGGAAAATTAGGCGGATAGCAGAGCCGTTCAGCAATTCCGGCCTCTGAATGTTTGGATTGGAGCCAGTAAATCTTTTTGCATTTCCTTTGTTAACTGACGAACATCAGCAATCCGCAAAAGTGTTGCAGAAGACCTTGTTAAACCACTGCCGTTCCCACGGCTTGGATTGCGTTCAAAAGATTTACCGTGGTGGAATGAACAAAGATTCGGAAGCCTTGATTCTTTGGTTACTTTCTCATCAAGGAGAAAGTGACTAGGCTTGTCCCGCCAATGAGGGACGAAAAGGTGGTCTTGCATTTAAAGATGTTTTCTAAATCAAATTATCGTAAAATCATCCTCTAAACATAAAATACTTTCAAATAGCTATTTAAAAAATTTTATCCGTAAACTTGCTTTATAAAAGACGGTTTTAACTGTCTTTTTTTTGTTTGATACATTATTATCCATACAAATACGTTAATGTTTCCTGTGAATATAGAATTCGAAAAAATAAAGAACATGTTAAAAAGAGTCTTTTTAGGTTTATTTGTTGCTGCTACCATTGCATGTACTGCTGCTCCCCGCATTGGCGATATTGATGTGCCGGGTTCAAACAATTTAAAACCCGAGCCCCGTCAAGAAAAAGTTGCTAAAGAAATTGCAGGTTTAGTAAGTACGCTCAACTACAAAAAAATTAATTTAAACGACTCTATTAGTAGTGTCATTTTTGATAATTACCTTAAAGATATGGACGGAAATAGAAGTTATTTTTTAGCTTCTGACATTAAGAACTTTGAGCAGTACAGAAACACATTTGATAATGATTTAAAAAACGGCGATTTAAGCGCCGCATTTTTTATGTTTAATACCTACCAAAAAAGGTATAATGATAGGATCAACTATTCGCTTAAACAACTGAATGATAATTTTGATTTTACCAAAAACGACGTTTACGTTTACGATAGATCAAAATTGCCGTGGTTTAAAAATCAGGCAGAAAGCGACCAGTCTTGGCGAAATAAGGTAAAATATGATTACCTAAATCTAAAACTTACTGCACAAAAAGATTCTGCTATTAAAGCCTCTTTAAAGAAAAGATACGAAAACCTTCTGTCTCAGTCCAATAAAATAAACAATCAGGATGCTTTTCAAATTTTTATGACGGCTTTTACTGATGCCATTGATCCACATACCAGCTATTTTAATCCGGCCAACGCCGCTAATTTCAATATTGATATGGCAAGGTCTTTAGAAGGCATCGGTGCAACACTATCCTCTGAAAATGATTTTGTAACCATTAAAAGCGTAATTACCGGCGGACCGGCAGATAAAAGTAAACAGCTTAAAATTGACGATAAAATTATAGGTGTAGCACAAGGGAATGATGATTTTGTTGATATCGTAGGCTGGCGTTTAGATAATGCAATTGAGTTAATTAGAGGTAAAAAAGGAACTACTGTCCGTTTAAAAATTCTTTCAAAGAGCCAGGATTTATCTGCCACGCCAAAAATTGTGACCATGGTACGAGAGAAAATAATTTTGGAAGATCAATCTGTTAAAAAGAAATTAAAAACTTATACCAAAGACGGCAAAACCTTCAAATACGGAATTATAGAAATCCCTGCTTTTTATGCAGATTGGGCGGCAATGCAAAAAGGAGATCCCAACTATAAATCAACCACCAGAGATGTTAAATTAATGCTTGACTCTTTGAAAAAAGAAAAAATTGATGGATTAATCATTGATTTAAGAGGAAATGGTGGCGGTTCTTTAACCGAAGCAATTGACCTTACCGGCTTGTTTATTAAAAAGGGACCGGTAGTGCAAACCAAAGATTATAGAGGAAAAGTAGAGATTGATGAAGATGAAGACCCAACTGTTTATTGGGACGGTCCATTGGCGATTATGACCGACAGATTCAGCGCATCTGCATCAGAAATCTTTGCTGGCGCAATACAGGATTATGGTCGTGGTATTATTGTAGGAAATAATACTTATGGCAAAGGCACTGTGCAATCTGCTATAGCGATGAAAAGAATTGACCCTGATTTTGCCGATAAAGATGACCAGATCAATTTAACAATGGCTAAATTTTACCGGATTAGCGGTAGTTCTACACAACATAAGGGCGTTGTACCGGATATTGAATTCCCAACTGTTTTCCCTGCAGATAAATACGGTGAAAGCGCTGAAAAATCTGCACTTCCGTGGGATGAGATTGCCAGTAGCAAATACACTAAAGTTGCAGACTTAAGTGGAACTATTGCCGAGTTAAAGGCAAAACATGATGCCCGTATGAAAACCAGCAAAGAATACGCTTATCTTTTACAGGACATTGCCGAGTTTAAAAAACGTGATGAAGATGTATCTCTACCTTTAAACGAAGTTGCCCTTAAGAAGCAACGTGATGAATTGGAAGCAAAAAACTTAAAGCGTGAAAACGAACGTAGAGTTTCAAGAGGTTTAGCTCCGATTACCAAAAAGGATGAAAAAGTAAAAGAAGATAATTACGATTTTGTACAGGACGAAACTATAAAAATTATGACGGATTACCTTACAGACCCTAAAATTGTAAAGAAATAATATTTTCTGAAATCAGAATTTCAGCCTTACGATTTTAAATCGTAAGGCTTTTTTTATTATCTATTTATCCTGAGGACAGCATAATTTTCCGGCTAAAATCATAAAAATCTGACAACCTTTTTAATGAGACATGTTTTTGTCATGCAGAGTCAAAGGGTAACAACCTCCTATTTTAATGCATCTTTAACTGCTCAAACAGAATTCCCTTTGCATTGTTTATATTTGTGTGTTCATGAATATCAAATCCATATTAGCGCAATATAAAACAGACGGGCGTGTGCTCAGTTTAACCAAAGCGTTACAAAATAAGGCTTCACGCATTCAGTTGAAAGGCTTAATAGGTTCTTTGGATGCTTTTACCGTAGCCGCAACCTATTTTTTAAGCCATAGAAATATGGTTTTTGTATTGCCTGATAGGGAAGAAGCCAATTACTTTCAAGCCGATTTAGAGAGTTTGATGGAAAAGGAGGTGCTGGTTTTCCCATCATCGTACCGTAAATCTTTTGACTTTACACAAACCGACTCTGCAAATGTGTTGATGCGGGCCGAAGTTTTAAGTGAGCTGAGCAAAACCCACGAATTCGGGAATTTGATTGTCACTTACCCCGAAGCGCTGGCAGAAAAGGTGATCGACAGAAATGCGCTGGAGAAAAACACTCTAGAAATTGCTGTAAACAACAAACTGAGCATTGAGTTTATCAATGAATTTTTAATTGATTACGATTTTGAACGTACTGATTTTGTTTACGAACCGGGGCAGTTTTCTGTCCGCGGTGGCATTGTAGATATTTTCTCTTTTTCGCATGAATTGCCTTACCGTATCGAATTTTTTGGCGACCATATTGAAAGCATCCGCACTTTTGAAATTGAAAGCCAGCTTTCGGTAGAGCAGGTAAAAACGATTACCATTGTGCCAAACGTTCAGGCAAAATTCCTCACGGAAAGCAATATTTCTTTGCTGGAGTTTATTGAGAAAGATGCCGTGGTTTGGTTTAAAGATGTTCAGTTTACGTTGGATGTGATTAAATCTGGCTATAAAAAATCGGTGGAATTGTGGAAAGCTTTATCTGCGGAACAGAAGCAACAAAATCCAGATTGGGTTGATCCAAAATTTGCCTTTACGGATGACAAAATGCTGGCTGACCAGCTGAGTGATTATCCGATTGTAGAATTTGGAAAGCAGTTTTTTTATCACGCTACGGATACCATTAATTTTGATGCCCGTCCGCAACCGTCTTTCAACAAGGATTTTACCTTGCTGATGCACAACCTTCAGCAAAACGAAGAACAAAAAATAGACAACTATATTCTAACAGATTCATCAAAACAGCAGGAGCGTTTGTTCGCCATTTTTGATGATTTAAATAAATCGCTCAAGTTTAATCCTATCAACGTTTCCATAAGGGAAGGTTTTATCGACCACGAACAAAAAATAGCCTGTTATACCGATCATCAGATTTTCGACAGGTATTATAAGTATAAGCAGAAACGTGGTTACACCCGCTCGCAATCCATCACTTTAAAAGAACTTCGTGATTTAAAGCCCGGAGATTTTATTACCCATATTGATCATGGCGTTGGCAAATATGCCGGATTAGAGAAAGTGGAAGTAGGCGATAAAGTGCAGGAAATGATTCGTTTGGTTTACGCCGATAACGACTTGCTGTACGTAAATATCAACTCGCTAAACCGCATTTCTAAATATGCGGGGAAAGAAGGTCAGGTGCCAAAAATGAACAAATTAGGCACCGATGTTTGGGATAAGCTGAAGAAAACCACAAAAAAAAAAGTTAAAGACATTGCCCGAGACTTAATCAAACTTTATGCTTTGCGTAAAGCGCAGGAGGGAATGGCATTTTCGCCCGATACTTATTTGCAGAACGAGCTGGAAGCGTCTTTTATTTACGAGGATACACCCGATCAGGAAAAGGCTACGGCCGATGTAAAAAAGGATATGGAATCTCCAAATCCAATGGATCGTTTAATTTGTGGCGACGTGGGTTTCGGTAAAACCGAGATTGCCATTCGGGCAGCTTTTAAAGCCGCAACAGACGGCAAGCAGGTGGCTATTTTAGTACCGACTACCATTTTGGCGATGCAACATTACAAAACGTTTAACGAACGTTTAAAGGATTTTCCTGTCCGTACCGATTATATCAACCGTTTTAAAACCACAAAGCAGGTGAAAGATACTTTGGAGGATTTAAAAGCCGGCAAGGTGGACATCATTATTGGTACGCATAAACTGGTAAGTAAAGATGTAAAGTTTAAAGATTTAGGCTTGCTGATTATTGATGAGGAACAAAAATTTGGTGTTTCTGTTAAAGAAAAACTGAAACAGTTTAGGGCAAATGTAGATACGCTCACGCTTACCGCAACGCCAATTCCGCGTACTTTGCATTTCTCTTTAATGGGCGCTCGGGATTTATCCATCATTCAAACCCCACCGCCAAACAGGCAATCTGTACAAACAGAACTCCACATTTTTAACGAGACTTTAATTAAGGAAGCTGTTGAATTTGAGTTGGATCGTGATGGGCAAGTTTTCTTTATCCATAACCGCGTTGCAGATTTACGTCAGTTGGGCGGATTGATCCAAAAGTTGGTTCCAAAAGCTAAAATCGCTATTGCACACGGTCAGTTGGAAGGTGATAAGTTGGAAGATATCATGCTTGATTTTATTGATGGCAAATACGATGTTTTGGTGGCCACCACTATTATTGAAGCAGGTTTGGACGTTCCGAATGCTAACACCATGTTGATTAACCACGCTCACATGTTTGGTTTGAGTGATTTGCACCAGATGCGTGGCCGGGTTGGGCGTTCCAATAAAAAAGCTTTCTGCTATTTGTTGAGTCCGCCTTTATCTACTTTAACTTCCGAAGCGAGAAAGCGTTTGAGCGCCATTGAAGAGTTTTCTGATTTGGGAAGCGGTTTCAATGTGGCCATGCGAGATCTAGATATCCGCGGTAGCGGGAACTTGTTGGGTGCCGAGCAAAGCGGTTTCATCGCCGAAATAGGTTTCGATATGTACCACAAAATTTTGGACGAAGCCATTCAGGAATTGAAAGAAGACGAATTTAAAGGCTTGTTTGCTGATGATAAACCTCGTCCGTTTGTGAGCTTTACGCAGATTGATACCGATATGGAACTGATGATTCCAGATGAATACGTCACCAACATTCAGGAGCGCTATAATTTATACACCGAACTTTCTAAAATAGAAGACCAGACCCAGTTGGATGCTTTCGCCAAAGAATTGCATGACCGTTTTGGTCCGGTTCCAAGGCAAGTGCGAGATTTATTGCGTACCGTAGAATTACAGTGGATAGGAAAAGAAATCGGCTTAGAAAAAATCAGCTGGAAAAAAGGCGTTTTGCGAGGTTATTTTATCTCTGACAAGCAATCTAAATATTTTGAAACCGAAGCCTTTGGCAGGATATTGTCTTTTGCGCAACAAAACCCAAGGAACGTAAATTTAAAAGAGGTTAAAAACACTTTGCGTATTGCAATTGAAGGTATAAAAACGATTGATGATGCTATTTTTGCTTTGGAGCAGATGCGGGATCCGGTGGTGATTTAGGGATAGTATTGCTTCTGCAAGAGTTTAAAGCTTTTTCTTGTGGTCGGTGTTGTCTCCGTAGCATTTATGTAGTAGGCGAATAGACCTTTATCAGAGAAGAACGGTATCGTGTTATCACGAACTGTAGGAAGAAAGAAAAGCGGTATGGTGATAACACCAACCGCAGGTGGAAAAGATACTAGTTGTGCAACAGCCACTACAAGCTCGCACCAGCGGCGATTCGCTAAAAAGTATTTTATTAATGATTTGTAATCAGCAACTCATCAAAATCCTTTTTTCTTAAGCCAAGTGGCATACAACTACTATAAAGCAATTTTATCATTCTTTTATCTGTCTCTGAATAGTCTCTATGTGCTCTCATAAATTTGTCTTCATCTGCTTTTTCATAACTTGGCACTACATATCCATTCATAGTTGTATCATAAAATTTGGCGCCTTTTAAATAGGTCCTATTATGACTGAAACCGATTGCATGCATCATCTCATGATGAACCGTTCTCCAACGATAATCGCCTTTTTGAATTGGAAATATAAAAACATCAACTTTTTTAAATGCAGCACCGAATAATTTAAATTGTGGTTGTGCATATCCATATTTATCTAGCTTAGTTATCTCGTGGGTAAAATCGATAGTGATATCTGCCTTTTCATAACTGTCAATTAAAGTGATTTTTAAAGGTTTAATTAGAGGATTTAATTCTGCAACAATTGATTTAACAATTTCAGGATCTTCTTTTCTAATATCATCGCCTTTAATTGCAATGGTAATATCATGGTCCCATTTCATTATTTTTGTATAATAATGAAATCCAATATTTGAGAAGAGGTTCTTTTCATCCGAAGAGAGTTTATTAATACAGTCTTTTGTTTTTACATCAACTGACGGGTGACACCCAATTGTGATGAGAATAATTAAGCAAATATTTATTTTAATATATCTATTCATTGATGTTATTTTTTTATAGATTATTTTCCAGTGCGAGTGCGAGTTCAATGTCTCTAAGTTAAACCAATTCGGCATGTTGCCGTGAAGAACTCTAAACCGGGATACACTGACTAAATATAAAAAGAAAAGTGGATATGAAACGGTTTGTGACAACACCAACCGCAAGAAAAAGAAAAGCGGTATGGTGATAACACCAACCGCAAGAAAATAACTATAGATTCACTTGTGGTCGGTGGTATCACCGCACCACCGCTTATATCCAGTTGTTGCGGAAACTTCTAAATCCTATAAACATCATAAATTTCTCTTGTGTTGGGTGTTGTCAAGAACTGTAGGAAGAAAGAAAAGCGGTGTGGTGATAACACCAACCGCAGGTGGAATAACTATAGATTCCTCCCTACCATCTTCGCCCCATGTTCGGGTAGCACCTAAGAAAATCCCGAAGAAGACACGGAGGAGTCCCGGAGGAGAGATAGACTTATGGTGGAGTAAAGGTGGAGTTGGGGTGGACTTTAGGTGGACTTATAGCTATTAAAAAATTGATAGTGGGAAAAGAAATTTAGCGGACTTAAATTTACAAAAAGTACCGCCGAACAACAAGAAGATTTTGTTATACAGGAAAAGTGGCAAAGAGCGCCCATCACGTCCTGTTGATCCGCCGACTGGCGGAGAAACATCTCACTCGAAAGACTTATACGCATCGCATGGCAACCTGA
>NZ_CAMLIG010000029.1 GCF_946480185.1 uncultured Pedobacter sp.
CCGTACCATCAGAAATGTAGAACAGCGGTTGGTGATAACACCAACCGCAAGGAAAAAAAGTTTCTAGCCCTTCCGGCAGCAATGAGCCGGGGAGGATTTTAGAACAGCGGTTGGTGTTATCACCAACCGCAAGGAGAATTGTCTTTTTTTTATGGCGTAGTTTCCTAATTGTCCTGTAGTGTTATTCCCGTACCATCAGAAATGTAGAACAGCGGTTGGTGATAACACCAACCGCAAGGAGAATCTTGAATGCCAGCCAGTGCAATAAACAACAAATGAAAAATTTACTAGCCCTTCCGGCGGCAATGAGCCGGGGAGATTTTGAAATTAAGAAAATATCCTAAAGAAATAATCGCCTAATGTCATACCTTAGAAATAAAACAAATCTTATCTTTAACCAACATCACAATCAACAAAAAATTGGCTAAAATAAAAACCGCTTACTTCTGTCAGAGCTGTGGATTTGAATCTGCAAAATGGTTGGGCAAATGTCCTTCATGCCAACAGTGGAACACCTTTGTAGAAGAAATTATTGATAAGTCGCCCAAAAATGCGCCCGACTGGAAAACGACTACCCCAACCACTTCAAGGGTAAATAAACCTGCAAAAGTTCAGGAAATTGCTTACACGGAAGACCACCGATTAATCACTCCAGACAAGGAACTGAACCGTGTTTTAGGAGGCGGAATTGTTGGCGGTTCTTTGGTACTTATCGGTGGCGAACCGGGCATCGGCAAGTCAACCTTAATGTTGCAACTGGCACTCACCATTCCTAAACTAAAGATATTATACGTTTCTGGTGAGGAAAGCGAGCAACAGATTAAATTACGGGCCGAACGTATTTTACCCAATCCTATTTCCGATTGCTATATCCTTACAGAAACCTCCACCCAAAATATTTTTAAACAGATAGAGTTGCTGGAACCGAGCTTGGTCATCATCGATTCTATACAAACCCTTCATTCTGCTCATATAGAATCTACGCCCGGCAGTGTTTCGCAGGTTAAGGAATGTACGGCAGAACTGCTGCGTTTCGCTAAGGAAACCAATACCCCAGTTTTTTTAATCGGTCACATCACCAAAGATGGGATGATTGCCGGGCCCAAAATATTGGAGCACATGGTAGATACGGTTTTGCAGTTCGAAGGCGACCGGCACCACGTTTATCGTATTTTACGGGCTATAAAAAACAGATTTGGAGCAGCCTCCGAGCTGGGGATTTACGAAATGCAGGGCAGCGGTTTACGGGAAGTTTCCAATCCGTCCGAAATATTGCTGTCACAAAGAGAAGAACCTTTGAGTGGCGTCACTATATCGGCAACCATGGAAGGCATGCGCCCCATGCTGATAGAAACCCAGGCTTTGGTAAGTACCTCGCCTTACGGCACACCGCAGCGCTCCGCCACAGGTTTTGATACCAAGCGGATGAATATGCTTTTGGCCGTATTGGAAAAACGTTGTGGCTTTAGGTTAGGTGCAAAAGACGTGTTTTTAAATATAGCGGGTGGAATTAGGGTAGAAGACCCGAGTATAGACTTAGGTTTAGCAGCGGCCATTATTTCCTCGCATGAGGATATGCCGGTACCTTACAAAGTTTGCTTTGCCGCAGAAATCGGCCTGTCTGGAGAAATTAGAGCAGTAACCCGGATTGAGCAACGCATTGCCGAAGCAGAAAAATTAGGTTTCGAACAGATTTTTATCTCCCGTTACAATAAAAAAGGACTCGATTTATCGAAGTATAATATTGAAATTAAGACTGTAGCAAAGATTGAAGAGGTTTTTAGTTTGCTGTTTGGGTAGGATTTTTGAGGTTTATGTCAGCCTGAGCGGAGTCGAAGGCTAACCACGGAAATACAAATTTCACATTGCCACGCCGTCATGTTGAACGGAGTGAAACATCTCATTACACAAATCTACGTTTAGCATGGCAACCTTGCAAGTGAGCTATTTCCTATCGTCAGCGATGACGGGAAACAGAGAAGCTTGCTAACATACAAATTGATAAAATAAGCAATATGAGAAAAGCAATTTTATATTACGCCGCCATAGCATTACTTTTTACCCAAGCCTGCAACATTCAAAAAACGGAGCAACCTAATATTTCAGAAAGCGAAGTTGGAAGGGTAATCAAAAGCCTTTCGGCGGATGAAATGCGTGGAAGAAATGCACTTAAACCTGAAGATATTACTAAAGCCGCAAACTTTATTGCCAATGAATTTAAAAAGGCGGGTCTGCAATATTTTAACAACAACCAAAGCTATCGTCAAAATTTTACCCTAAACAATGTCGTTCCCATCGGCGGAAGCCTACAAATTAACGGTGAAGACATTGCCTCTGATCAATATATGGTTTCTACAGGCCAGGAGAATGTGAGCTTACAGCGCATTCCAAAACTGGTTAAAATAAATAAAGGAGATGATTTTTTCGCGAAATATGAAGCGTTCAGCAATAGCAAAAAAGATGTGTTGGTACAAATTGATGAAAGTTTCAAAACATCTTTCGACAGGCTAAAAGCGTACCTAAGCCAAGGTACCATGTCGGTAGGCGAAGCTGAAAGCCCAACAATAATTTACTTATTGGGCGATTCAAAAATTAAAAGCCTGTCGCTCGATTTTAAAAATACTGTTTCCCGTGTGCCGATGTTTAACGTGGTAGGCCTATTGCCCGGTAAAACTAAACCGAATGAGTACGTGGTATTTAGCGGACATTATGATCATCTAGGAATTCTGCCAGCAGTAAATCAGGATTCTATTGCTAACGGAGCAGACGACGATGCCAGTGGAACCACAGCGGTTATTGAACTGGCCAAATATTTTGCTGCTAAAAAAGATAACGAGCGGACACTCATTTTTGTGGCCTTTACCGCAGAAGAAATTGGCGGTTACGGTTCACAGTATTTTTCAAAGCAGCTAAACCCCAATCAGGTGGTGGCCATGTTCAACATCGAGATGATTGGTAAGCCCTCTAAATTTGGAAAGAACAACGCTTTTATTACAGGATATGAGCGTTCTGATTTTGGAAAAATCCTCCAAAAAAATCTAAAAGGAACAGGTTTCAAGTTTTATCCGGATCCATATCCAAACCAAAATCTTTTCTTCCGATCTGATAACGCCACCTTGGCAAAGTTGGGCGTACCGGCGCATACCATTTCATCCGATAAAATCGATAAGGATAAACTTTATCATTCGGTAGATGATGAGTTTGAAACTGTAGATGTTAAAAATATTACTGAGATTATTAAAGCGATTGCCATTAGCTCAGGTTCAATTATAAGTGGAGAGGATACGCCTACGAGGGTGAGCCTCACCCCGGCCCTCTCCGAAGGAGAGGGAGCCAAATAATTATAGCGCCTTAAAATGAACCAATGACCAATGAACTACTTGTCATTCACTAATGACCATTGACCATCAACCATTGTCCATCGTCCATGCGGAGTCGAAGGGATTGTCAGTCTGAGCGGAGTCGAAGACAGGTTCGAAAGAGACATACCCTCAGTAGAATCGATTTTCATTCCGCAGTCCATCGTCCATCGACCACTGCCCATCGATTATTGTCCATCGTCCGCAGTCCATGGTAGATTGTTTTAAGTTTCGATTGTTTCTTCCTAATAGCCATCGACCATCGACTATTGACCATTGACTATTCCCCATTCTCTGTCTTGCGGAGTCGAAGCACTATCCTTCAATATCTCTCTCCCTCACCTTAACCGCAGGATTTCCTTGGTAAATGGAATAGGCTTCTAAATCTTTACTGGCCACAGAGCCTACAGCTAAAACCGCATGGGTGCGAGCAGTTACTCCCGGACAAACAATCGCATTGGCCCCAATCCAAACGCCGTCTTCCAGAACAATAGGTTTCGTGATTAGATCAAAGGAAGTACTTTTATAATTATGATTGCCTGTCATTAACGTGGCATTCTGGGAAACGCAACAGTTATTGCCAATAATCACCAGAGCTAAATTTTCAATATAACATTCTGCTAGCCAGGAATGGTCTCCCAATTCCAATTTCCAAGGGAACTTGATATGGATATAAGGTTTTATCCGCACATCCTTTCCTATTTTTGCGCCGAAAAGTTTCAATAGCCAAACTAAAACCACAGAGAAGGGTACCAGTCCCGACCTAAAAAACAACACACTGGTAAAATACCAAAGCAATTGCTTAAGCGTGGATGCGCCATGCTCAAAATCTTTAGTGTCGAATTTCTTTTGAAGTTGAACAGTTCTTCTATGTTCCATCAGTGCTATGATTAGGTAATGTTTGTTGCTGTTTTAACTTTTCCTCAATTTTAATATCTATAATTAACCTAAACCAAAACCCTTGTAAAAAATGAAAAATAACACCGTTTTTTCCATCCAATATCCCGAGCTTGAAAATCATACGATAAAAAAAGTAAAAAAATGGTCGCCAATAGCGTGGCAGGCTCCACCATAGTTTCTTAAACCATGCCTTCCTTTCATTTGGGCTACCGAAGAAATTAGGCCTGATGGACTGAATTCTTAGCGCCTGCATCCGCTCTATCTCTTCTTCTGCTACTAAATCGCTATACCTATTGTGTTTGGCAATCCAGAAGCTGATTTCATTTTCCTTCAGGTTCTCTTCTATAATATGGCCGTCTTTCCAGATCAGGGTTGGCTCTGCAACAATAAAGCGATGATCCATATTTTCACTGACGTCAGAAGCACCCTTGCCAGTTCTAAACATTTTCAGCAGATAGAAAGGGTAATAACCGCCGTACCTCAACCACCGTCCTTTAAAGATGTTTTTTCTGTTAAAATAGATACCGTTGAAACCTTTAAAATCTTCATCTTTAAAATTCTTTAATAGCGAAAATAATTCGGGACTTACAATTTGGTCGGCATCCAGCCCTATGGTCCAGGGCGTGGTAATTTTAAAATGGTTTAAAGCAAAATCCCATTGTTTAGGGTGATTTTCGAAAGCATGGTCAGCCGTTTCTGCGCCATATTCTTCCGCAATTGCTAAAGTCCCGTCAGTACTGCCAGAGTCCAGAATACAAATTCTGGCGTCCAAACCTTTAATGGAGTTGAGCAGCCTAGGCAAATGCCTATCCTCGTTAAAGGTGATGATAATAAAGCTAAACTCTTTATTCATTTTAACCTGGCGGAAATAATCATTGATTTCCAAAGATACGGAACTCTACCACAACCGATGAAGTTAGTGACTTCAAACCTTATTTTTTCAAGAGCTACAGAATTGGTCGGGTTAAATATTAATGTGCCCAAGCTATCGTTACAGCTGTAATCTTTATACTGACTCATTTATTCATCGATTGATAAAATTGTATGTAGGTTTTCCTTAATGCGTCTTCGTCAAAATCCGTCTTTATCACTTGCCTTGCTTTTTTTCGTAAGGCAATACGTTCCTGCTTACTGTTCTGGAATAGGGCTTCTATTGCTGCTGCGATCATTGTAGGGTCTTGTGCCACTACCCAACCTAATTGTTTTTCTACCACATAATCTGCAAGGCCAACATTCGGACTCAATAATACCGGCGTTCCGCAGGCTAGGCTTTCAATTACCACGTTGGCAAAGTTCTCGTCATAAGAGGGGAGGATCAGTAAGTCATATTTTGATAAAATCTCGAATTTATTTGCCGAAGCAACTTGGCCTAGCCAAGTCAATTTTTTATCTATCCCCACCTGACGGCTTAAATTTTTTAAGCTTGAAATATAGCTTTCCTCGCCCCATCCTGCTATAGTTAAGTGAAAAGGAATAGGCAATAAAGCACAGGCTTCCAATAAAAATTCCAAGCCTTTTTTTTCCTCCACTCGCGAGAAAAACAGCAGTTCCGCTTGGGTGTGCTTCAGTTCAAAATCAATAGCTATTTCCCATGCCTTTTTTAGCTCCACAAAGTTAGGGATGACGTCAACTTTACAGGAAGGACCTAAAATATTTTCAATATCTTTTTTTTCTTTACCGCTACTGACCTGAAAAACGGCTCGTTTCAATAATGGTCTCCCTAAAAAAAGATGGAAAAGACGCTTCATTACAGATTTCCGGTTGTAAAAACTGTAAGTACTGAGCGTCCCTCTTGGGGATAATATATAAGACCGGCCTTTTAAAACACAGATGAGCGCCGCTCCTACGGAAACCAAATTCCACCAAGCATGGATGTGGATAAGATCAAACTGCTTTACGTTTTTCCAGAGATGGCTTAAAAAGCTCGGGGAAAAATGACTGTGGTCTTTGGTGATTCTTTTAAAATAATGAACGGCTACCCCATCTACATTTCGGATTTCCCCATTTTGATAAGGCAACTCCTCTTTTCCATTTGCTAAAGTTGTATAAACCGTCACATCGATCTTTTCCTTTTCAACGCTACTGTCGGGCTGAACGGAACCGTTGTCAGGCTGAGCGGAGTCGTTGTCAGGCTGAGCGGAGTCGTTGTCAGGCTGAGCGGAGTCGAAGCCCACTTCTCCCTTTTTACTTTTTACTTTTAACTTTTTACTTGATATCTCCTCACACAATTTAGCTACCGATACCGTAGGACCACCGTAAATGAAAGCGGGCTTATAGGACGCGTTAATGTGGAGAATATTCATTCTTTAAACTTTAATTAATCTTTTATTGATGTATTTCTGCAGTTTAATTTCCGTTAAATATGACAGGGCTAATAATGCAGCAACTTTTATCGGTAATTCATAGTAGATAGGTAAATTAATCTGCAATTGTACAAGAATGATATAGTGAAAAATATAAATACTATAAGATATTGGCGCTAGTTGTTTAAAAGGAGAAATCAAAGTTCTAATCATTAATTTTAGCTTTGAATTTATCGAAGTTAAATAAACGAATAAAACTGCAAACGAAAAGTGCCTTAAAAAGAGAATAGGGTATATTCCAACTGAACCTAAAATCCCTTTAGAATAATAGAAATAACAGGTGATGACTAATAAAGTCAAAATAGGTAAATAGGCAAATAGTACAGATTTAATGTCTTTAAGTTGTATTTTACCCCCCTTTAAACCGATTGAGGAAAGTTCTAAACCACTCCACCAAATCAATAAATAGGCAGGAACTAGAAGTATGTGATTTGGAAAAAGAATATACGAAAGCATACAGAAAAAGCTTATCATGCTGATGATAAAATTTCTGTTTCTCATTTCTTTTATCGTTAAATAGATAAATGGAAAAATTAAATAAAATCCCCATTCATAAGATAGAGACCAGAGCGGAGCATTCCCCATAAAAGTATTTACAAATACCCCTGGTTTGGCAGTATTGAAATCTTGCAACATTAGTAAATTACCTACAAGTTCTTTCCATGATATTTTTTCATTTGTTATGATTACTGACAAGACTATAGCAATGACAAAAGGGAAATAGATTCTTCTAAACCTTTTCTTAAAATATATAAATAAGGAATCGTTATTGCGCTTTTCCCAAGAATAATGAATCACATATCCAGAAATGATAAAAAAGGTAATGACGGCTTCTTGACCAAACGAGAATAGTAATTTAACAAAGTTTGTTGAGTTGGGATAAGACAAGACCAAATGCCCTATAGCAACATATAAACTAGCCAGACCTCTAATCGCTTCTAACGTTTCATTTTTATGGGATAGCTTCAATTGAACTTACATTTAATAAAAAAACTATTTAAGATAAATCTTTTAACAAAAATATAAGATTAAATCCTTATAATTTTTATTTGCATCTGTTTGAAATGATACCTTCCTCAATTCACAAACCTTGCCTTCACACAGTCGGCACCACATAAATATGAGGGTGTATTTTAGCAGGACTGATTTGGATGATTTCAAAAAAAACACAGTCATGAATCTCTAATTGATATTATCTATAGCATCATCATTAGAGAAGATGAAACTGCTATCCTTGAAGAAAAAAGAAGTAGCTTGCATTAAAACTACCCCAGGAGAGTATCCAAAAAAATCAACCCTACTAAATCCTAAATCTTTAAAAGCATCTCTAAAGTTATAGCCTTCTCCTTCAGAATTATCCGTAATTACTACGCCACCTTCCTTTAAATAGGGGATAGCTAATACGCAAGCTTCATATCTGTAGAGGCCATCTACAATAATCACATCAAAAGGTGGCTGATTTTTTAATGATTCCGCAATTGTGGATAGACAAGCAACCATGTCGGAGTTATCCGCATAAACTAAATGAATGTTATGATTTAGACTTTTGCTTAACTGTTGATACCAACTTAAGTTCTCTTCAAAAGCCATGATCGATTCGGCTCGCTCGCTCCACCAAAAAGTAGATTGGCCACTGCCAAATTCTAGAATTCTTCTATTCTTGAAATCCTTATTTCTAAGAAAATCAATTGCTGGGTAGGAGTACCATGGGATTTTAGCGCCATGTTTGTCAACAGCCTTATTTAAAAAAGAGCTTCTAAAATGTCCGCTATTCCAGCCAAAGCGTACAGGGGTATAAAATGCTGTTACTGCCGAGCGTATTGATTTCCACACTACAGTTGGTAAATGCTTTTTAAAAATAATAAAAGATCTTTGAATTGCAGTATAACGCATTATATAAATTAAGTTTTTATGTAAGCTAATAAGGGTTTTAAAGCAAACCTTCGGACAACAAAATACATTACAAAGTACATGAATAAAGCACCGACAATTTTGTCTAAAGCAGTCTCGAAGCTATAAATTACAAAAAACATTGGAAAAACCAGTGCTGTTCCAATCAGGTAATTAGGTGCATTCTCAACCACATATTTGTAGATACTTCCTATCATATATCCGAAAATCAGTAAGATAACATGCATACCGAATAGTCCAAAATCCACATAGCTCTCCGCAAAATAACCTAAACTTACCGAGGTTCCTCGCTCTGCTCCATAAAATTCGGTGCCTGAATATAAAGATGCCTTTTCGGAATCATCAATGACTTCTTTATTTGGAAATAACAACCTCGGTTGAAGAATTCTTGCGAAAGCACCCGACCACAAGTTACCGTCCGTATGAGGAATGTTTTGGGGTACTTGGATGATGACGGCGGATAAAAGGTCAATGTACTCTAACCTGTTTACGGTGTATTCAAAACCGTCCTTGATTGCATCGGGACCCGCCTCGACAACTAATTCAAATAGTTTAGTGAGGGATTCCCCGGTTGTTCTTACCGATACCTGCTCCTCAACTCCAGCTGATAAAAATTTCCGGTACTCTGGTTTAACATATTGCCATAACATCAAAAAGTAAATGCCTATAGAAGCGATCAATAGCAAAGGAAAGATATGTTTCGGTTTCAATCTATTACCAAACACCATGATCATCCCAATAAAAAGCGCAAAGAAATAATCTTTAAATCCTGAAAAGTAACCTGTAAAACTGAGAATAATTTCATAACAAGCTACCAAAATAAATATTTTGTATTGCTCAGTTTTAAAGCAATAAATCATGAATAAGAAAAAGATTGCCCACTTAAATTCGATAAACTTACTGAGTGGTTGTTGTAAACCGCCTAAAGTAAAGGATAATGCAAACAAAATGGGATAAGCAATGGAGCAGATCATGTAAACTTGGGTGAGTTTATTGAAGCTATAGTCCGAGACGTTCACTGCGAAATTATCCTTATCTTCTACTTTTAAACGCCGAAGCGCAAAATGGATTCCTAAACATTGCGCCAAGAGCCCCATTAATGCGGCATAAAAAGCGGTGATAATTTCCGCGGGATATTGATGCACGTCAATAAAATCTTCATTTGTATAGTTTGCATAGAACACTTTTACTGTAATGGACACCCACTGCACCATCATGGCAATAAAAAGTATAGGGGAATCGCCTTTTCTCCAAACCAATCTTAAAATAATAAAAGGAACAATTAGCGCACTGATGGTTAGAAATGTATTCTTTACAAGAATAGAATAAATTAAGCCTACTACGAATAGGAGCATGCCTTCCCGGCTTGGCGATTTAAATTTATCCAATTTCAGCGTTTTTAGCAGGAAGATATTGTGACCCAACGAACGTAAACTTTTCTTTAGACCCTTTTTTAATTACCATACAGTCAACCAATAATTCAAAGATAAAAAATATTTAATAATAAGGATTTAGCTCGTTCATATCCACGTAAATAATTATTGCAAAGCGTAGATCTATGATTGAGATGATTGGACAGATTGCTTTTCATCAAGTTGTTGTTATTATTAATTACTATTAATGCCTGCTAACTCTGAATGTCGATAATCAGAACACCACGTGTATATTATTATTCTAAAAGTAGATTTACAGAATATTTTAGTGATTTATTTCCAAAATAGCTTTCATCTGTTTTTCTATAGACCAAGCTTTTATCTTTTTACAAGACTTTCCCCCCATTTCCGTAAGTTTGACCTTATTTAGCATAGCAGTCAATTTAAATGAAAAATCTTTTTCATCACCAGATTTAAAAGTATAGCCATTTATTCCATCCGCTACCAAATCTACCGCACAGCCTACTTTATCAGAAACAATTACTGCCCTACCTGCGGCCATGGCTTCGTTTACCGCCAAGCCCCACGTTTCGCCCGGCCCTTTGGAAGGTAAGCAAAATAAATCACAGGCTTGATAGATTACCGGCATATATTGTTGGTTCTGAAAATCCAGGAAATGTACACGATTCGTCATGCTTTCCGAAGCCGATTCAGCTGTCACCCTGAGCGGAGTCGAAGCATCAGCCTTCAACTTCCCCTCCAGCGCACCATTACCCACAAACAAAAAATGCACATCATTTCTTTTTAGCTGCTTTGCATAACTTAATAAGAGCAAGGGATTCTTTTTTTCTTCCAATTTCCCGGCAAATAAAATCAAAATATCCGAAGGCGCTATGCCCAGACTTTCTCGCAGCAGCGTCGCTTCGCCTTCTCTATCAATCCCAAATCGGTTATTGTCAATGCTATGAGGTACAAAATGTAATTGCGATTTTTTTACGCCATATTTTTCAAAATAGCTCCGGTTGTTTGTACCTACATATAAGGCCTTATCAATATGCCGGTAAACCCAAGAAAGATACATGCCCTTCAAATATTTTTTCCAGCCGCTATCCTCATCCAGTAAGGTGGAGTCTCCTCTAAACCATATCGGGATTTTACCTTTAAAATAACGCATGAGTTGGAGGTGCCCCCGGTAAGCATAGCCATAAATTAATAGGGCATCTGGAGCGAAATCCTTCACCTCTCCAATTAAATCTGGCGTTAAAATGCCATTAAAAGTGGCCGAGCTGGGGTTTTTTGCAGTGTTTCTTGTAAAATGAAAATCGTAGCCCTCTAAAAGTGGAATATCCCACTGGATGCTTTTACCAAAATCAGGATCAAATTTATTGGTTAAAACAGCAGGCCCCCAAGTATAAAACACCTTCAACGTTAATCCCTCTTCTTTCGCTAAAGCCTGAAATAGCGGGGCATAATATTGTATGGGGTGGGTGCTGACGATTGCTAGTTTCACATCCTAAGGTTAAATGAGCTCATTCCAAAGTTTAAAAGCTTTAGCTTCCGATAGCCGTTGCTGAACAAAAGCTAAATCTCTTATATAAATTGTATCGTAAGCTGTAAAAGTAGGTAATAAGATTAAATTTCTAGAAAAAGGCTCGTACTTGTAGGGTTTAAAACCTAAGTCGGTCAAGAGGTAATGAATCTGCTGTTCATCAAACCCATACCTGTAGCCACTGCCGTTTAATTCAATAATAATGGCTTTTAACATCGGGTTGTTTAAAATTACCATTCCTCCATTTAAAACCTGCGCCTCAAATCCTTCTACGTCTATCTTCATCAGGCGGGGAACAACATCCGAAAAATCATCCAATTTCTTCACTTTTACCTTTATACACGGAGTTGTGTCTGAATCTGCAATCACATGATTGGTGGTATCCTGATTTTCTGTGAAATTCAAGTAACCCTCCATATTCCCTACTGCGATGTTAAAAGCAGTTATTTTAGATTCCAGTCGGTTGAGTTTGATGTTCTCCGAAAGCAGACCGAATGTAGCTGGCGAAGGCTCAAAGCTGAGCGTTTTACATTTGGTCACTCCAGAGGCCAATAAACTGTAAGAACCAACGTTGGCACCAACATCAAAAAACAGATCTTCCGACCTTAAGAAATGCAAAAGAAAGCTCATGTCCTCAAACTCATGTAGGCCACAGTAAATGTTTCCGGTAACACCGGTTAGGCCTCGTTTGGCATAAAAAAACACGTTTTCTATAAACTTTTTCCGAATCAGTTTTTTATGGATGAGCAACTGAAACTGCCATTTAAAAAACTTCCTATAAGCCAAAAAAGCATGTCGATTTGCAAAAGGATGCTCATGAATAAATTTAAACGTTATTTTGAGTCTATCCTTAATCACTGGCGTTTTTGGCTAAGCATTAATTCATCCAACGCATCTGCTAAAACTTTAGTCACACTTTTAGCTGAGTATTTTTCAAACTGATCCTGTTTAATCCGGCTCGCATCAAAAGCTTCTAAAAACGCCAGATGATGTCTCCATTTTTCCGGAAACTCCACACCCACTTGCGCTAAGCCTTCCTCTCCATTAAAGGCAAGCACTGTCCCCGACTGCGTATCCTTGATGACGGCGCAGGCGGAGCTTTCCTGATGCAATACCGCAAAAACTGGTTTGCCACTAAGTACAGACTGGTAAACTTTAGAGGGGGTATAATGCGCTTCTGTACTGCCCAAGATAAATGTGCCATCGGCTGCATTTAAATGCGTAATCACTGCCAAATAAGGGATTCTTTTAGGATATTCAAAAAATACCTTTTCCCATAAGCCGTACTGTTGCGCCATTTCTTTGATATTAAATCCGTAAGGGTCGTTGGGTGATGTGCCTGAGCCGATAAAATGAATTCTGCAATTTCGCATCAATTGCGGTTCAGTGTTTATTGCCTTCATCAGCTCCTCTAAAGGTTTAAAGGCCTTGGGTAACATGGCGCCTGCATATACAAAATCTAAAACACCACTTTCTTTCTGAAACAAAAAAGGTTGGATATTCAGTTTGGCTACCCATTCATGATCTTTTTGCTCTCCGCCATAGGGCATAGCTGCCGTTTTTGCACTAGTTTTTAGATGCGGATTTCTTTCCAGTACGGCTTCGTAGTATCCCGGTGCAACCCCGGTAATCAAACTCGCGTTTTTCACGGCGTATGGCTCCAGCCATTCGGCCAATTTCCGGGAAAGCCAAGCCTTGCTCAGTACTTTTTCCGAACCTGGCCAAACATGTACCCAAGGATCTATATAATCAATCCCATAGGGGATGCCTGTTTTTTGATGAATGAGCGGTCCTAATAAAGCGGCGAAATTGCTGGGAATGGGAATGTATAGAAAATCAACTTTTTCTGCTTTAACGATTTTTAAAATCCTTTGATAGAGTCCCCAGAAACCGCGTACACCAATGTCACCTACAATTTTAACGGGCTTTAACGGAATGGCACTAACTTTTTCCACTCTTAAATCAGCAGGCAGTAGCTGCGCTAAATCCCTATCTAATTTCTCCTCGTAATAATTCTCATGTACCGTCACAATAATGGGCTCCCAGCCAAAAGCCGGTAAATGTTGCGCAAATAACCTACTACGATGAACACCCGCTAGATTAGAAGGCGGAAAATGAGGAGCTACAATGATGATTTTTCTCGAAGACATTGATCCACAATACTAAGAAATTTTAACTGTTCTTTTTCCCAATGGTATTCTTTTTTCGCCAATTCATCATTATATCGGCGCATGCTAGCTACTTTCCCTGGATCAGCGATGAGTGAGGATAGGGTCTGGCTTAATTGTTCCGGTTGGGCTAAAGAAATAAAAGCAGTCCCCTCGGCCTGCCCCTTAAAAAAATCCTGCTGGGCATGGGTATCTGTTGCAATAATCCCGAGGCCGGCGTAAAGGTAAACGAAGAGTTTGTTGCTCAAACACAAATCCCGGTTTAAAGGGATGCCGGTTTCCAGACTTAAGCCAATGTCAAACTGCTTAGCTAGCTGTAATAAATCATTTTCAGGTAAGGCCTCATAAAAGCGGATCATCCCTTCAGGTAAGCAGTGCTCAGCAATGAGCTGTTTGAAAAATAGGCCTTCTTCCAGTCTTAGGTTACCTAAAACATGAAATTCAATCTCGCTCAATTTTTTACCTCGCAAAGCTTCAAACACCCATTCTAAGCCTCTACCTTTTCCAATATTTTGCGAAAACCAGAAAAGCCTCAAGGGCTGGTTTAGTATTTTAGGAATAAATGGGGCTTTGTTTCTCGGAAATACGTTCAGCACAGTCTCCACCTGATGGACGGATACATAGCTTTTTAAAGCCGTGGCAATCAAAGGGCTCGCAGCAGTGATATAGCTTGCCAGTGGAAGGTGTTTTTTTTGTACAAAATCTACCCACTTTAAGGCCTCTGGGGATAAATCCTCCCCCGTATGGAAATCTTCTGCATCAAAACCAAATTTCGCTTTATGGGCGCTTGCGGCCGCTGCCGCTACGGCAATACTCGCAGCGCTATGTGCAATATATAGATCCGCTTGAATGCGGATCGCTTTTTTTAATTGCCAATGGTAATTCCTATTCAAAAGTCTAGCGAAAAGGAAACTACTCTTGAAAAGCCGGTCTGCAATGCTTAAAACAGCATGTTGATATCGGTTAAAAAGGCCATTGAGGCTTCCTTTTTCCCAGTGTTTAATATAAACCTTCCAGTTGGGCTGGCTGTTCGTGATGATCGCATCATGCCCGGCCAAAAAAGAAAGGTATGAAGTAGCAATAATATGCACTTGATAACCGGATTGGTCCAAGGCCATAGCTTCCTTAATTAATCTTGGACAGTTACAAAGATGGCCAGGAGTAATCAGGCAAACTTTTTTCTTTTGCTCAGGCCTTTCCATCAATCCTCATTTTAACTGTTGCTATCAACTTTTCCCGATAGGCCGACCAAGGATAGGCTTTCGCTTTTGCCTGCGCTTTTCTGCCCATTACCGCACATTCTTTGGCATGGGTGGCACACCATAGTAGAGCCTTTTTCAAAGCTTCCACATCGTCGGCCGGGATACAAAGGCCGTCTGTATAATTTTCAATCAAATCCGGACCTGCAGAAGCCTCCGTAGTTAGTACGGGGACACCCATTGCCATGCTTTCAGAAATCACCATGCCAAAACCATCTGCAAGCGTAGGCAATACCAGCACATGGCTTTTAGCCATCTGTTCTTGTGCCAATTCATAAGGTAGGTTAGGCATCCAAGCGACATTCTTTGGCAGTTCCGCCAACAGCTCCTGTGGCAATTGGCTACTTCCCATTAGCGTCAAAAATATGGGCAAGTCTGCCGGCAATTGTGTCCAGGCCTTCAATAAAAGGTGTACCCCTTTTCTCAAGCTCAGGTTGCCCGCATAAATAAAATGGAATAGCTGCGGATCTTTAGGGGTTATCGGTTTGATAGCTGGATAACCATAGGGAATTACGATCAGTTTTTCAGGTGGCACACCAGCCATTAATAATGTCCTTTTGGTAAAGCTGGAATTGCAGAGGATATAATCGCTCAGTTCCAACTCCTCATCTCTTCGCCGGTTTCGCCTTTCTGCTTTTTCATCATTTAGCAAGGTAATTGCGTCGTTTTTTAAGTAAGAATATTTTTGAACTTGGTCTTCCACAATGCTAGTGAAATAGGCGTGATGCTGGCTAGGCTGTTCATAAAAAGTAGGAATACCTAAATCTTTTGCCACCCGTAGGGAGCTTAAACTGGCATGCTCATAACCATGAAAAAATGCCGTTTCTGCAGTTATTTTTTTTGCAACTTGCCCATCGAATCTTTTTTCGGACCATTCCCATACTTGGTCTGCCAGCTGATCATTACCCCATTTCATGGCCAAAACTCTGATTATCTCTGCCCATTCGCTACTTTGTAATAAACTGGGATTTAAGTTTAAAAAAGACCGGCGACCCAAAAATAAGCTTAAACTCTTTGGTAAAAGGTTTAGGCTTTTAGTCCAACGTTTGGAAATACAAAAAGTAGTATAAAATTTCGCCAGCATATCCGCTTCCTGATAGGCCAGTACGCTTTCTTTAATGTAAGGTGCCAAGTTGGGGTTGCTTATGATCCCTTTTTGTTTTCTCTGCATGAGCGCATCGTTTTTCTATAAACGTCTAAGTACTGATCCACAATGATACTGGCCGAGAAGTGCTCTTCTACGTAGCTTCTTACAAAAGCCCGGTCAATCAATGATATCTTCTGAATGGCTTCCGCCAAATCCTCCATATTTTCTCCAATATAACCGTTTTCGCCCTCTACAATGACCTCTTTCACAGCACCCCGGTTTAAACCGATGACGGGCGTACCGCAGGCCATGGCCTCAATCATCACAATTCCAAAGGGCTCGTCCCATAAAATGGGCATTAACAAGGCAGACGCTTTTCCCAACAATTTATTTTTCTGTTGGTCATCAATGGGACCAATATATTGAATGTTTTCGTTGAGTAGGGGCGAAATTTCTTTATCGAAATATAATCGTCCAAGTTCTGGGATATTACCCGCAATGAGTAATTTTTTACCACTTCGTTTTGCAAGTTCAATGGCGAGATGAGGCCCTTTTATTTTCTCTATCCGACCTAAAAAAACTAGGGGAGCATCAGTCGCTACGTTCGGCTCAAATTTGTAAGTGCTTAAATTAATGCCATTATAAACCGTAGTCACCGGGGTAATAGCCCTTAATTGATCAGCAATATAATTGCTACAACCGGTAAACCGCAAGCTATGGGTATTGCCGAATAATCTTGCTTTTTTAACCTGAGAAAGAGTAGGTTCCCTTTGATAGCTCATCACTTTTGCCACGCTTTGGTTCAAAATAGGACTTAAATAAGCCAACCTGCTAAAGCTATGGATCACATCATAACGCTCTTTTTGGTGTTGCGACCACAGCTTAAAACTATTCTGGAGGGTATCGTAAAAAGAAGGACTACGTTTGCCACGCCAAGGAACTAAGTTAGCGGATGTTTTAGATTTTGGATGTGCAAATAAGGTAACTGAATGACCTCTTCGGCTCAGTTCCTCTACCAATAAATAAACAATACGCTCAATGCCTCCATAGAGCGTAGGGGGGACGGGGATTTCCGGATCAACGGTAATGGCGATGCTTAAAGGCCTTGATTTTTGATATGCTACAATTTTTTCGAAATAATTCAATAAATTTAAGGATTCAATTTCCCAGCATAATTTCGTTTGGCCTAACGTGTAAGCATCTTGCTGTTGATGATGTAAAAGATTCCTGTTTTCATGAAGCTGCGTAAGGATATTGGCAATCTCTGCAGGTTCTTTTCTGTTATAAAGATTTCCTGTTTGGGGGTGTTCTTTTAAAAAGTCGCTTTGTGCGGCCGTGTCCGATGCTAAAATGCTGAGTCCCGCTTGTACGTAAGCGAAAATTTTATTAGTCAAACAGAAATTCCTATTTGGCGTATGCCCCATTTCCGAGGCAATGCCAATATCGTAGTCACTAAGTGCATAGTTTAAATCGTCATTAGGCAACAAGCCTCTAAAATTAATTTGATGTTTATTATCCAAAAAGCAGATGATTTGCTGTCGATAGTCTTTCTCACATTCCCCGTAAAGATTTAGCACCACGCCAAAAGCTAGTTTGTTCACTGCTTCAATGACTTCCTTCAAGCCTCGATCCGGCCCTATCATCTGTGAAAACCAGACCAGTGCTAAAGGTTTTGCTGTATCTGTTACCGAACGTTCATGGAACTGCTGTTTTGGAAAAACGTTATTAATGACAACAATTTCCTTTGCACCATATTTTTTTTGATAGGCTTTGGCAATTAAAGGGCTGGCGGCCAACAGGTAGTCCGTCCGAAAGTAGTATTTAGCTTCTAGCGCTTCAAGCACAATTTTTTTAGAATCGTTAAACTCATACTCTCCACTATGGAAATCTTCCATATCAAAACTACAAACTATGCCTTGCTCTTTCCCAATCTGAACCGCTACGCCCCAGCTTCCCGGATTATGTGCATGGACTAGATCTGCTTTAATAGAGCGACAGGTTTTTTTTAGAAAATAAAAACCCGAAAAAAAAAGTTGCTCAACCCAACATGTTTTACCACTTAGTTTCCAAATGACAATCAATAGCTTCTGTAGAAAGGTATATAAAAACCGACGTGGGTAGTATTTTTTTGCCCAATTGATCTTACGAAAATCCACATCTGGAAAGCGTTGGATTATTTTTTTATCAAATTCTTGATAATGGGACAGTAATGAAAAAAAAACCACCACTAAATGGTACTCATCTCTTAAAGTATCAATTTCCTTTACCAAGCGTGGGTTTTTAGCGAGGTGCGTGGTGGTGATTAAAAGAATAGTAGGTTTCGTAGTCAAAGATCCAGAAGGTAGCGTTTTAATTAAAACAGTTTATTATTTGTTGGGCGTATTGATTGGTTATAAAGTACCATTTCCGCACTCTTACAAACCTTTAATATACTAAATAAATCTTTACTCCCAATGATTTGTAGTACCTACAAATGCTATTAACTTGATAGTGTCACTTCAACCGGTCTCTAGCCTTGCTCCAGTCTACCAATTCATCTACAATGTCATAATATCCCAATTGCGAATAAGGTACATTGTTTTTTACTATTTTATCTATTATCATTGGTAACGTTTTATAAAATTCATCGGTCCTATAGGGTGGGTGCAACGACCACAAGTCAGGACTCTCGCCTTTGAAATCTACTCTAATTAAATCGTTTTTAACCAAAAGACTTGAAAGTATATCTTCGGGTAGCCTGTAAGCTGGGTTTTGACGGTATAAAGCTCGCAAAAGTTCATTGATTTTAAAAGTGCGGATGTTTCCCAGCGAATATTTCAAAAGTCGAGTTCTGTTTACTAAAAATAAACGAGTGCTCATTGTACTAAAGCGAAAGTGAAATGCTTTTTCTTTATATAAGGTTGTAGCTTGATTTATTAATTTTCCGTCTAACCGAGGCGGACCAGCAAGTGGACTCACGAAAAGGATAGATTCATCATTATCATATAATTTAATAGCCTCAGTCATCCATGTTTTACTTAAGCCTCCAAAGAACATATCAGAATCTATGTGGAATACAAAATCATGTTTAGATTCGTTTATGCCAAAAAAATAGGTATAAAATGGACCTCCTCTCCAGTCTTTTGCAGGAATCGTTTTTAATTTCAAAAATCTATTCGCAATTTCTTTTTTTTTGGTTTTCGAATAATCGATTTTAAGAAGTCTAACCTTTTGATGTTTTTTTGCAACTGTCTCAAGGAATGTCCATAATTTGGAATTGTTTTCTTCCCAACCTATAGCAAACCTCCCCTTGCTTTTGTGAGTGTCATATGTGAGAAGAATTTCTGCCACTTGATCTTCAAATACAGACAATTGATGTTCCAACATATGGATTGCATGTTTATAATCTGAAGGAGCGAGAGAGACCTGTAAAGTAACCTCAGAATTGCATTTACTAGACGACTGGAATTGGGTTGCCTCCATAATTTCAAAAGTACTAAAGTATATTATAAATATGCTATTATAGAAAAAAGCTGTTAGCGGCTTTTTGACGAGGTGGGTTGTTCGTTGAGTAAAATATTTTTCTTAACAGCATTAAACAGCGCATAGGTGTTTATAAATTACCTCCATCTCTGCACTAATAAGATTTGCTTTCCTTACATCATTAGGCGTAATATCGAAATGATAAGCATTAATTATTAATTTTTTTAAAGTTATTGCCAAATCTCCTGCATTCGGTTCAAACATTAATCCATTCTCACTTTCTTTGATAAGCTCTGCTATACCCCCTTGTTTACTTCCAATGACCGGAACACCTTGCGCTAGGGCTTCGTAAGCTACGAAAGGGCCTGTTTCTAGCCATAGCGATGGAATAATTAAATAATCTAAACCTTTATAAAAGGCCTCCATCTCTTTTGCATTCAAACCAAAATTCCAATTAACTTTTGAAGATAATTTTATATCTTTTAATGATTCGTAATAATCTACCTCATCTTTATTTGGAATGCCTGCGATATGTAACTCAAAAGTTGGGTCATCTAATTGCTTTAATGCGTCAAATATTAAATGCAGTCCTTTAACAGCAGATATACGCCCTACAAACCCTAGTTTTATTTGAGTAGTACTAGATTTAGCCTTTTTTTCAAACCTTGAGTAATCAACTCCTTGCCTACAAATTAAAATAGGCGCCTTTGGGCTTATATTTCTTTCCCAGTATTCTTTCTGCCAAGCCGACACAACTATCACCTGGTCACATGATTCATTTAGTATCTTTAAATCTCGTAATTTATTGTTTACTGGGGTATCCGTTAAGGGAAAGATATATCTTGCAAATCTTAAACTTTTTGAAATTATGTTTTCAGACTCCGCCAACGTGGCACAATAAGAGCATTTAAATTTAGCAATCTTTCCATTACATACTTTATTGCCATTCTGTAGTAAAGTGCCCGTCAGACATATATGACCCGGCATGTGCGTAGTAAAAACCGTTTTAAAATCGTGTTTTTTAGCAACAGCGATATGGTGGTGATTGATGCTAGTTGTAAATGTATGGAAGTGTATAATATCCGCATTTACATTTTTAATTAACTTTTCAAAATAGAGCAAATTATCTGCTGGTTTATAGCCTTTAATTACAGCATCTTCTACGCCTAAATGGGGTTTTATATATTGGATTTCAATATGCTCATATTCATTTCTACTGAGGGTTTCATGAACAGCAATGACCACTACTTCGTGATTTTGCGCTTGCAAACCTTTAGCTAAAAAATAAACGTATTGTTCCGTACCTCCCTTGGATGCTGGATAAAAATATTCGGTTACTAATATTATTTTCAAGCCTTTAGTCGTTTTAGTTGGTCAAATAAATTTGGCATATATTTTTTGATAACAAACTTAGTATTAATCAAGAAGGTGTTTATATAAAAATAAAAGAAAGGGAAAAGTATATAGTTCAATTTTGCTGCGTAGTTATAGCTTCTTTCATTAAAATCTTTTTGAAAAGGGTATTTTTTTAATTCAATAAGTGCAGTAGTTAAAGTTGGTTTATCCTTTGTCAAAATAGCCTTTTTATAGATATTCCACAACATTTCAACGAGTATAACTTTATATTGTTCGGGAATTTCAATTGAAGTTTTTACAGCAAAATAATTTATCAACACCCCTCTATTAAAATCGATACTGTTATTACTTGACAAAGAAAGCGGGTTGTTAGATCTATAGAAAAATAAAGGATTTTCACTTTTTAAGAAACGATAGTGAGGATTTAACTGATACAAGCGAATATTTAAATTCACGTCTTCAATTAATCTCATATTTTCATCAAATCCATTGATACTTTCAAAAGCAGATTTCAATATTAAACCAGACATTAAAGGGATAAAGTTGTTCCCTGCAATTAAATATATTGGAAGAGGTTCCTTTAACAAAGGGCTATATTTTTTTAGTTCTATTAAATCGTCCGGGGTACTTTTATAGTCAACTCTGGCCCAATCTGAGCAAATAAAAGCTGGAAAATTATGTTGTTGAGCGGCGGCGTATTGTAGTACAATTTTATTTGGACTAATCCAGTCATCTGCATCTAAAAACTGCAGATATGTTCCTTCAGCATGGCGGGCTCCTAAATTTCTAGCATATGAAGGGCCGCTATTAATGGATGTTTGTAAAATTTTTACAATAGGAAAACTTATTGAGAGGTGTTCAACCTCAACATCATTTAAACTGTAATCATCAATAATAATTACATCACAAGCATAGGCCCAGTTGTTTAAGCTTAAATAAGTCAAGAGCTTTTTTAAAAGCTCGTATTGCCTAAAATGAGTGATGATTAAACTAACAGGTCTAACTTCCAATAGTATAAATTAAGGTTATTTTAGTAAATTGATATTCAGAACCGTGGTAATGAATATCTTAAGTTTTAAATATAAAGGAACATTTGAATAAAAAATATGTTTGATTTTTAAATATGCACTTTGGTTTGCTACGCTTTCCACCAGCATTTTAGCACAGGCAATTTGTTCTAATTTGAGCGTTTGGTTTCTAATTTCAAACCTATCATCACCTGTATTTAAATATTTAGCGTAAATAATACTTAATCCATTTAATTCTTGTTCTAAAATATGATTTAGATTGCTTGTTTTGGATAAATTGTGCCGCCTAAAAAGCGCAATTAAAAAATCAACTTTTACCACCTTATAGTTGTGTAAAATCAATTGTAACCAAAACTCAAAATCCATACAAAATTGCAGTTGATTATAAAATTTTAGTTTTTGGTTTACCATAGTCCAAAACATTGACGGTTGTGGAGATAATCCCCTTTGGATTAATGCCTGCTTTAAATTGTTTGGGAAATTAGGGATATCTAACCAACCTGTATCATCAGAGAAATCTTTTGCCCAATAACAGTTTCCCACAAAAAGAAAATCTTCCCTAGGATCTGCTTTTGCTAAATATGCTTCTGCTATTTTCTGTAGAGCACCTTCGTAATAACAATCGTCGCTATTTAAATAACTAAAAATAGTCCCAGTTGCTTTTTCAAAACCTTTATTAATGGCATCTGTTTGGCCAAAGTCTTTTTCACTAGTCCAATAATTTAAATGAGTAGCATACCTTTTAATAATATTAACCGTGTCATCGCTGCTACCGCCATCTATAATAATATATTCCAGATTTGGATAGCCTTGGTTCAAAACTGATAAAATAGTTTCTTCTATATAAGCACCTTGGTTATAGCTTGGTGTTATTACAGAGATTTTCGGCCAGTTGATATGTTCTGAAAAACGTTGCTCATCTAAATTTACTTTATAAGGCCAATTACTTTTATCCATCTTGCTCCAAACTAACGTTTAAATAAACCTTGTTTCATCAATATTAAAGGTCTTAATATATTTTTATAATTTAATAATAAGAGATGTTTAGCATTAAACACTAGCATTTTTAACAACATTTTTCGCTTATAAAACCCTTCAGATATTGTGTTTGCTAAGGTTTTAGCCGATTGAAACTTTTTGATAAATGAATAATGCTCTTCCAGCATTAAATAATAATCCTTTCTATCGAATGTTTCATTCATGCCGTTTGAGGATCTGTTCCACTTGTAAATTAATTCGGGAATATAATGCCCCTCAACTCCTTTTTCAAATACCCTAATCCAAAAATCCGCGTCTTGTACAGAATTGGTATATTTGTTAGCATAACCATTCACCAAACTCCAAACATCTTTTCTGCAAGGACTCTGTCCCATCAATATCCAATTGTTTAATACTTTTTTAACATCTAATCTATTTCCTGTTGATATGATTTGACCAGAAACTTCCTTCTCAGATTTTGAATCTTCATTGTACAATATATAGTCTCCAAAAACAAAGCCTACATTCGGGTAGTCCGTAAATACCTGATATATTTTATCGAGCGCATGAGCAGGCAATGTATCATCAGCATCTAGTGGAGCAACGAAAGAAGAGGAGGCTGTCTGAAAGCCTAAATTTCTCGAATTGGAAAGTCCCAGATTTTTTGGACTGTGAATGATTATATACCTATTAAATTTTTTTAATAAATTTAATAACCGTAGCGTAACAGGATTTGATGAGCAGTCATTAACCAATATAATTTCTACTTCATTATAAATTTCATTATTTTTTATTGATCTCAATGCCTCCAAGATGCAATATTCTTCATTGAAAACACAAATGACTACAGAAATTTTCTTCATCGACAATTGTTTTGATCAGTTTCTTGTGCTAAAGTAGAATTTACTAAGGCAATATAATTTTTAAAAATTATATCCTCATTGTAATCCGAAAGCACTTTTTTTCTTGCCGCTATGCCGTAAGCAAGTCTTTTGTCAGCATGAGACAACAAGTCGTTTAACTTGCTAACAATCTGGTTAGTTCTATGTGGCGAAATTAAAACACCTGCGCCGTCAGCAAGCATTTCAGACATACCGCCGTTTTTACTGCCTACAATACATCTCGCTGCCGCCATTGCCTCTAAACAAACATTAGGAAAATTTTCCCATATACTTGGGAATATACAAATGGAAGATGAAGCCAAATGAGCAAACAGTTGTTCTTGGGTTTGTTCGTCAACAAATTCGATGTTTTTTGTATAAGTGGCTAAGTGCTTCTTCAGATAAGATTTCATACTTATAGCAGTGTCAGGTGAGGATAAACTTCGACCTATAAATTTGAAAACCACCTTTGGGTGGGTTTTTATTACCTCTGGGATAACATCAATTAAAAGGTGAACTCCTTTCCGTGTCTCTAATCTGCCTATATAAGTAATTGTGAGTAATTCATTACTGCTTTTAACAGGTATTTGAAGCAATTCTTTTTTTGGGGTGTACCCGTTAGGTAAAAGCTTGATCCTTTTTTGGGATATGTGCCAGTACCGTATTATCTTTTCCCTTAAATCTTTGGATGGCGAAGTGATGACATGCGCATTCAATAAATTCTGATATTCAATATCGTCACTAAAATTTTGTCTCCAAAATATATCTGGCTTTTTCAACTTTAGCAAAGCACCAAATATATATCTGGCTTTCCCCAAAGGCCCCAAGCTCCCTAAGCTAATTTCTCTAATTAAGAAACTTGGAGTGTGTAATTTAATGTGCGACGGTAGAGCAGGATATTTTTTAAGTATAAAAAAAGTATCAGCGCCGTACTCAGCTCCTTCTATAAAACCAAAATCTATTTGTTTCTGTCTTTCTTCAAAAATACTTAATACCCCTATTCTAAATACATCAATATCATTTGTACCTAATCGATGTACCAATACATCTGACTCAGTTTCTGAAGATGATTGAGCTTTCGAATGAGAACTAAAAACCTCCACATAGATCCCCTTTTTAACCAGCATTTGTGCAGTCTGGAAAAAATAAGTACCAATACCACCAACGACGGAATGGGGGGGATATTCAAAAGAGACCAAAGCAATTTTCATGTCAACCTATGTATTTATTCGTTTTATATAGTATAATACCATTAGCAAAGTAAAACTCAAACTGATTTGAGCAACTTTAATTGTTAAAAAAAGATTCTTCAATAAATGTCTTCTAGGATATTTAACTATATGTTGGTCAAAAAAATAGCTGAAGCTGGAATAGTTATTATCATGACCAGGAATATTTTTTGAAATCCATTTATAGATATTTAATATCTCTGTATTTCTTTCAGTGTTCAGCTTATATCGTGTGGTATTTTGATGAATCCTAAAATAGTTTTCGGTCTCTACTGAATAACATAAACTTTTGTTTTTTTGTAGGAAAAGCATCCAAAACAACCAATCGCCACAAAATCTGTAGTTTGCAATTGCTTCCAGATTATTTTCTAAAAAGCAGTTGTTTTTAAAAACGACTGCGCTTGCATTCACAATGGTGTTTTTTAGTGCCAGAAAATCAGCCAATTCTTGATTAGCTGTATTGCAGTAGTTCTTATTCCATCGTTCTATCCCCAAATCGCGGTACCACCATTCTAACTCATCAATATATTCTCCTTTTTCATTAACCCTTATACTCTTTGCGAAAAATAAATCTGCGCAGTTTTTTTCAAGACTTTTTATTGCCACCTTTAAAAAATTCAAATCGCAATAATCGTCGCTTTCTGCTATCCAAATATATTCACCTTGAGCAATGCTCATCCCTTTTTTCCACTGCTTAAATGTACTCCCACTATTTGCATCATTTAAAATAATATGCTTCACTTTTTCATGATTGCGGTAAGCTTCAATTACTTGTTTGCTATCATCTGTCGAACAATCATCTAAAATAATAACCTCAAAATCTTTAAAACTTTGGTTCAGGACAGAATCAATACGTTGTTTTAAATAACAAGCATGATTAAAATTAGGGATGATGACTGAAACTTTAGGCTTCATGTTAAAAATTTTGGTGATGTGATTAAAATAGTAAGAAAATCCCTTTTTCTGCCTGTAAACAAAGCTTTTGCCAATTCACTTTTTAATATTATTAGCTTATCAAAAAATGGAATTTCTGTCTTTCTTAATAAGGCTACTTTCCAGTTCTTTATATTAGAAAAAAGCACATCCCCATTAGTTGAGCTAAACCCCCCGTCTGCGTAATTGGCAATCACTAAGTTAATATAAACCTTTTTAATGGTTTTAGATAAAAACCATCTTAAATTGTGTTCCCAGTCTGCATGAGACGAATACCTTATGTCAAAACAGCCTATTGTATCAAAGACGGCTTTCTTGAAAAATATAGCTTGATGGCAAATATTTTTCTGCACTATTTTTTCTTGATCAAATTCCCCATCGTACCTGCCCTCAAAACGTGTACTAAAAACATCTCCGTAAACAACGTCCACTCCTGCGAGATTTTTTGATACTTCCTTCAAGGTATTTGGAGCATAAAAAGAATCATCACTTCCCATAAAGTATAGCCATTCTCCTTTTGCTAATCTTACTCCTTTGTTCATGGCATCATAAATACCCCTGTCTTTCTCTGAATAGATTCTAATATTTTCATTTCCAAAAGATTGGGCAATATCTAAAGTGTTATCAGTTGATAACCCGTCTATGATTAATATTTCATAATTATTATAAGTTTGATTTACTATACCAGAAATAGCTTTTCTTAAAACTTTATCAGAATTAAAGGTTGGGATAATAATAGAAAAGAATGGTGTTTTCAAAGTGTTTTTAAAATAATTTCGTCAATTTTTGCACTGTAATATTCAGTTGTGAATTGTTTGTTAAAGTTTAATACGACACTCCGTCTTAGCTTTTCAGTATATTCGGCATCCTCGCTTAGTTTTTGAAATATCTTAGGTAATTCGTCAAAATTATCAAATAATAATCCGGTCACGTTATCTTTTATAACCTCTTTTGTGCCAGCTCCATTATAACCAATAGGTATTTTTCCGAAACTCATTGCTTCTGCTGTGGTACGTCCAAACCCTTCATGCTCTGATCCGACTACTAAAATATCGAAAATACCGTAAATTTTTGTCCGGTCATCTATATGTCCACAAAAGATAATATCATCCTGAAGGTCTTCTTCAGTTATATAACCTTTTATTTCTTTTAAATATTTCTCATCTGCAATTCCAATAATATATAGTTTTGACGCTTTCTTATATTTTTCATGAAATTGTTTAAATGCCTTAATAATCTTTAATTGATTTTTATATGGGATGATTAATCCTACCACGCCAAATTTAAGTGGGAAACTTATATTTGGCAGATTGTCAGCTGATGATATCATGTTTCCTTTAATTACACCATTGTAAATAATAACGGTGTTCCTTTGTCTAAGTTTATGATATAATGCTATTGCATTAGATATTGCGATGTTGTTATAGTTCAACTTAAAAAGCAATCGCTGAAAGCGAAACCCAAAATCGGGTAACAAATTATAATCTAAATACCCGAATTCTCTAATATGCCATAGATGAGGAACCCCCAAAAGTCTAGCGATAAAAAATCCATAATAGATCACGGAAGAGTTACTGTAAATTACAGAAGGACTAAAGTGTTTTACTGCGTTATAAAGAGTTAGAATTTTCTTAATCCTTTTAAGTGCTATTTTCGTACGTTCGATGTACGGAATGGTTGAATCCGAAGCGTTAAACTCAAACCAATGGATTTCATAAGCGATATTCAAATTCTTCAGAATATTCTCAAAAGGTCCGGGATGAGGGATAATTACTAAAAAATTACTTCGAGGTATTTGAGTGCATTCAAGATATTCTGCCAAAGAAATATTTGCACCGTAAACTCCTGAATAGTGCGTGATAATTAATATCTTTTTGTTACCTAATTCCAAATTTATTTGTATAAAAAACTTACTCTTTTCTTTAAAAAAAGTGCAGTGGCTCATAAGCCGGTAAGAACCGTTTAATGTTTTTTATTTTAAACGGCTCTGCTGGTAATTTAATAAGTAGTAAGTTTTGATAGTCGAGATGGTATTTCTTATATTTTCATTGATGATTTTTATTATATTTTATACGAGTTTCCGCTTGTCAAGTTGCATAACATGTATAGCTATAAAAATAGCATAGCGTATATTAAAGTTGCTTAACTCAACAAATATTGCAAATCTTTTTTCCTTTTCTCATAATTTTCCCATAAAGCTAAGTTAGATTTTTGTGTTGCATCATTTTGCATTTTTAAAGAGTAAATTTTATCAACGCTAATTGTTTCGGCATCAAATACTGGGATATTCAGACTCCTGTATAATTTATATATAGAAGACTGGTTATTCAAATATACTTTAACCCCTTTCTTCAAAAAAGCTAAAATATTCCCACCTGCTTGAGAGCGGATGTGATACATTAAGCATACATCGATACTATCCATCATTTTATAATATTCTGAACGAGGTAAGTAATCTAACAATGGGATAAATCTGTCGCCAAAAATTTCTCTTCCTTTTTCACTTATGTATTTTGCATAGTCGTTTTTCTCGTAATTCAATGGACAGTAAATTTTTATATTCTCGTGTCTAAATTTTTTTAATAACTCAAACGCATCTAAATGATTATTAGTAAGCGTATCTGAATTCCCTAAAAAGATAGATGTTTCCTTGATATTATTTGTTTTTACCTCTTCTAGATCTTTAAATTTTTCTACGCCAACTCCATAAGAAAAAGGTAGCATTTTTAGCTTTACATCGTATAATGACTCTAATATATCAATATCAATCCTATTCCAATGACACACTGCCGTTAACCTTTTCAAGAAGTTAGTACGCTCAGCGATAACATAATTGTAATTATCATTGAAGAACGCCAGATATTCAAAAGGCAGTTTAATTAACATCTCGATTATTTGTATAGGCTTTTTAGATTTCAAAGTTGCTTTAAATTTACTTTTAAAATGAACAATTCTTGACCTCGTCACCAGATTTTTTAAATAGTTAAAACTTTTGGTTTCGTAAGGAAATCTAGAAATCTTATTTTTATAACCACAGTTGTAGGGCAATACAAAAAAATCTGCCCCCCAAAAAAGTAAATAGACTTGGGTTTGTTTGGGCAACTGATTTATAATAGCCATGTAGGCAGGTTGATAGCAGTGTACAAAGACTTTATCTTCCGTGTTTATCTGACCGATAATCTCTTTTAAAGCACTAGAGTCAAGAGGTGCAAAAACACCTAAATTGGACTTGACGTGTTTTGACGGTTTAGAAAGCATATATATATATACATTTTGATCACTTACTGATTCGGCATCGCTAATGAAATCATCAATGAATTTTTCGTCAATTAAAAGGTGGTAGTTCATTTACTGGGCTTTAAAGATCAATAAATTCATTATTATTTGTAAGATCAAGCGGTATCCAGTCACAGAGTGCTATTTGTTTTTGAAAGTGGTTAAAATGTAAAAAGATAGGCGTAATTATAAGTCATAAATAAACGTTTTTATCATATTGCTTTAGATAGCGTGTAATGTGAAGCATTTTCATCTACTGTTTTGAAATCAAATTTGCGGTATAACGAAATAGCATTATGATTTTTTTTATGCACTTCTAATTTATAGATCTTACAGCCTCTAACTTTTACAGCCTCTATTGAAGATTCTAAAAGTAGTTGCCCGTTTTTTTTTCCATGAAATCTAGAGTCTACCGCTAACATAGTTAAGTAAGCTCCCTGTTTGTTAATATAGAATGCAATAAAGCCAACTAAAATATCCCTATCAAAGTGATAAATAATATATGCATTGGCTATAATTTTTGTTACGTACTCATCTAAATCTTTTATCACTAACATACTATCAAATTCGAGAAGAGGAGTGAGGAGTTTGAGTATTTTATCCTTCATACTAATTGATATTTTTTTAAAAATTCTTTAATCTTTTGAGGATTATTGAACATCATTACATCTATAATTGAAAGTCCAGAAACAAAATCATTATCAAATTGTCTATAATTAATTTCCAATGATTTAATAAAGTTTATTGTCATTTGAGAAGATTCAAAATCTTCTCTGTTATATAGATCAGTTCCGCCAGTTGGGTTAATATAATGATTAGCATCTTCTTTTAAACAAATATCTAAAATCCGATCTTGTCCAGATAAGTTTTGATTAGCGTAAATACTCGAACTGTCTACAAATTTAGTTTCTATATTTAAATAACTGGCTATTTCTTTTAAACTATTTAGTGCAAGTCTTGAGATGTTCTCCTTTTCAGACTCTAAGATTTTAATAATTAATGGGACTACCGAACTGAAATAAGGAGCTTTTTTATATGCTAAATCAATAGTTTTAATGAGTTTAATTTTCCACTTGTCGTTATTAATCAATTCTATTTGATTTATTAACTTATTCTGACTAGCGTCTTTCAATGGTATAGTAAATAAATTAGGCTTTTTATTTATTAAAATTCTATTTCTATTGACCCATCCCTTATTGATGAAGTTAACATCATCATAAACTATAAATTTATCTACAGCATTTATCAATTGAAAATAACCTATATAGGGAAATATATAGGGTTGCATAATAGCCAATTTCATATTAATTATTTAGAGCTCTTAATATAATTCTACAAACAAAGTCAATTTCAAAAGAAGATAGTTCATAATATAGAGGTAAACATATGACGCGTTTAGAGATATCTTCACTTATGACTAACGGCACCTCATTGAATATTTTAATATTATTTAGCGATGGATAAAAATACCGCCTAGGGAAAATTAAGTTCTTCTCCAGCTCGTTGATGATTTTTACAGTGGTTGCTTCACTTTCTAGAATAATCGGATAATAGGCGTAATTGAAATTTGCATATTTATTTATTTGTATCCCCTTAACCATTCGGTGATTTAACTTTTCTGTATAGCTAATAAACTGTAGTTTTCTCGAAGTTAGGATCTTGTTTATATAATTTAGATTCGTCAGTCCCATTGCTGCATGAAATTCACTGTTTTTGCCATTAATACCTACTTCAGTGAATTCGTATGGACCATTATGACCAAAGTTACGGAGATAGGACATTTTCTTTAATAAGTCGGCACTTTGTGTAAATACAGCTCCCCCTTCTGTGGTGTGGAATAATTTAGTCGCATGAAAACTAGTAGTGCTGATATCTCCATAGTTAAAAACCGATTTGCCCTTATATTTTGTTCCAAAACAATGAGCCGCATCATATATTACCTTTAACTTGTGTTTTTTTGCTATGTTATCAATGGCGTCTATATCACAGGGGTTACCATATACATGTGTAGCTAAAATGGCACTGGTGTTTGGGGTAATTGCAGCCTCTATTTTCGAAGGATCAATATTTAAAGTTCTCTCATCGATATCAACGAAAATGGGTTTACAGCCTTCCCATACGATACTACTCGTGGTAGCCACGTAAGAAAAAGGCGTGGTAATAATTTCTCCCTTTAAAGCTAAAGCTTTTATCGCTATCTGTAAGGCAATCGTCCCATTAGTTAGATACAGCAGATGCGGTACTTCTAAATATTCTTTCAGTTTTAATTCTAGCTCATTAACTAAAGGACCATTGTTAGTTAGCCAATTACGTTGCCAAATACCTTCTATGTATTTTTGATACTCTATTATTGGTGGAAGGAATGGTTTAGTTACTGGGATCATAGCTGTTTTTCCAATTAAATTGTGGTCTAATATAACCTGGCTCACGTCCCATATACACTCCTGGTTTTCGGAGACCATTTACTACTGTAAATGTTAATATATCCTTTTCTGAAAAAATAGAAGCCCTACCATCTATTACAACAAACAAAGCTAAGCTGAAGTTTCCTGACTGAAAAAAATTAGCTGGAAAAATACAGCGTATAAAATTTTTTCCTTGTTTCATTTCCTGATTTATTGGCACATTTGAAAATGAGAACATATTTTCCCCTAATTCATTATACAAATGATAAGTAATATGATATCTTTTGGCATCTTTAGCTTTAAAATTTATTGTGGTGGTAAGTTCGATTTCTTTATCCTCTACCAATGGATCCAAATAACTTGAATCACTATTTTGTAAACAGATTTCATTAAGTTCGAAAACCTCAAAACCATATGCTGTATCAAAAGACTTTTTATTTCCTTTTATCTCGCCGTCATTAGATAAATAATTTTTTATAGCTTCATTAACGTTTCCACCGTATTGCAGTAAGCCATTTTTTAAAATAAATCCTTTACTACATAATGATTTAACTGCCGACATATTATGGCTTACAAATAAAACCGTCCGTCCTTCCCCCTTGCTCACATCATTCATCTTCCCCAAACATTTCTTCTGAAATTCCGCGTCACCTACAGCCAACACCTCATCTACTATTAAAATCTCGGATTCCAGATGTGCCGCTACTGCAAAAGCCAAACGCACATACATGCCAGAGGAATAGCGTTTTACTGGGGTATCGATATAGCGTTCCACGCCAGAGAAATCTACAATTTCATCAAATTTCTTTTGAATCTCGTGTTTGCGCATGCCTAAAATGGCGCCATTTAAAAAAATATTGTCGCGTCCACTTAATTCGGGATGAAAACCTGTTCCTACTTCTAATAAACTGGCAATTCTTCCCTTCACTTTAACAGATCCGGTAGTAGGTCCGGTAACCCGGCTCAATATTTTTAATAGGGTGCTTTTTCCCGCTCCGTTACGCCCGATGATCCCTACCGCATCGCCCTGCTCCACCTCAAAATTGATGTCTTTTAAGCTCCACACATATTCACTTTCTCCTTTGGTGCTGCGGTCATTGGTTTCGCCTATTTTTAAGTAGGGGTTCTCCCTGCCCCGCACCCGATGCCACCAGCGGTTCACATCATGAGATAATGACCCGGTACCAATCTCCCCCAAACGGTATTGCTTACTAAGGTTTTCGACTTTAATTACACTACTCATTTGGGGCCAAATTTCAAATTCAATACAGTTAAACCTTCTCCCCTTCGGGGAGATAAGAGTGGGGCTTTGTTTTCTATTTTAATTACGGTATTACTCATTAAAATTTATTTTTAACTCAGTCTATTTTTCTTTCATTTTCATTGAACTTCTTGTCTTTAAGTTTCAGAAGAGGTAGTTCGATAAAATAATATGAAATAGAAGATAAAACTATTAAAAAAAACCATGGTAATAAGATATTTAGAATTTTTGGAATCTCAACAAAATACCAACGAGGGATAAAATTGTGATACAAATATATACCATAACTTATTCTTCCTAAATAAAGAATGAATGGGATTTCAAAAGTGAAAGATACGCTTTTGTTACTAATCCCAATACACCACACAATGATATAAAATCCTACAATATTAACAACGAGGGGTAGTTGGTTGATGTCATAATAAAAATTTAATACTCCCAGTATAATGAAGATAAAAATTAGAATGGCATTCAATTTCTTATTCATGTTTTCAATTTTATAGATAGCAATTAGTGCTCCAGCCCCCAATGCGTCTAATGCCCCCATTAAAGAATAATTCCATAACGTAAATTCTTCTGGTTTAAAATATCTGTAAACTATAGCAAACAAGATAAGGCCTATTGGAAAAATATTAATTATCTTTTTTGAAGAAAAAAGGATAAGAAATGGCCAAAATAAGTAAAATTGTTCTTCTACTGATAGGGACCAAAGCGGAGAAATTACCCCTTCCCAACCGTTCTTTACAAATACAAAATAAAAATTAGATAGATAAGCAAAATGCCACCATGCATTACCTTCGAAGTCGTGCAGATTGAAAATTAATATACCAAATAATAGTAAATAATATATTGGAAATATCCTTAAAGTACGGCGGTAATAAAATTTTTTGAGGTAGAAACTAAATGGTTCTTTGTGACTTTCTATCTTGGATTTGTAACCTAATAAGATATTAGTAATTAAAAAACCGCTAATTATAAAAAAAATATTAACTCCAATTAAACCTAACGGGAGTTTACTAATTAAATTATTTGTACCATACCAATGAGAAATTACTACTAAAAATACAGCAACAGCTCTTATGGTATCTAAAGATTTTATGTATTTCATTTATATCAGGGAGCTTAATTTTTCGCCTCCATTATTAGATGTTATGGTCAATCTTTTGATTGTCAGGTGGGTAAACTACAAGGGTGTTTATAATTTTTTCGGTATTTCAGTCGGATGTCTGATAGCTTAAAAATTTTAATTATTTAGTGACGATATGCAAGGATAGAATTAACGACTTTGTTCATAAATTCCATACCATTCTTTGGCAATCTGGCATCCAAATAACCGATTACAATATTTGAATCAATTAAGAATTTTTGTTCCATTCATTTCTGTAGTCAACAAGTGTTTGTTGAAATTGGTCGTATTCTTGATCTGATAATTGCAAAGAACCTGCATATTTATCCGCTAAGCTCAATTTCTTTTTAGATGTGTAGCGTTTAAGCAGCTTAACTAATTTTAAGTCTTCCAAACTCTTCAAAAGCTGATATGCCTTTTCGTTATTGATTTGTAATAAAACTGTTTCCATGGTTTTATAAATTACTCATCACAAATATAAGGTTTTAAGCGGATTTTAATCAAGGTCAGGTGATTAAGTTTGCGCTAAATACCCAACGCACCCCCTTCGACTCCGCAGGACAGCACTGACGCTCTGCTTAAAATGAAAAGCGCCCACAACAAAGGCGAAAAGCACAACCTTCTATTGACCCATAATTCCGCCTTGGCGGTTGCGGTACTGGTGCAGAAACAAAAGCACTAACATCGTAGTAAGCGGCGCAGCGGCGGCTCTTTGTTACTTTCCAGCTGAAGGGAATTGCGGAGCACTCTTGAATACCTAATTATAACCTCACTAAAACATGAAAAAAGTAATAGCCCTTCCGACGGCAATGAGCCGGGGAAATTATTGTTCTAATAACAGCTTCCAAAAAAAACCAACAGTGAACTAAGGCTACTATTCAAAACGCAGGGTCGATTGTAACACACCCTCCTTGAACGGAGGCCATAATAGAAATCAGAAACTACGCAATGGTAAGTGCAAATGAACTTAGGGATCATTACGTCGTTGCACTTCTCATGATGACGGGTTGGAGGGGAGGCAGTGCAAAGAATGCTTCGACTCTGAGTGACAATTCTCAGGGTGACACCCTTAGACTAATACCACAGGTTTTGTCCTGCGGAGTCGAAACACCCCTTTATCTTTATACTAGGAGCTAAGTTTGTTTCCCTCGTTCAATTCATTTGTCCTCATAATGACCCATAACAGATATTACAAAAACCGTAACCATATCTTCTTGTATTTTATATATTATTCTATCTTTTGAATTGATTCTTCGAGACCAAAAGCCATTTAGCTCATGTTTTAATGGCTCAGGGTTTCCAATACCACTATAGGGTGACTGGGAAAGTTCAATGAAAATTTTTTCAATTTTCTTAATGGTAGCCTTATTCCCTGATTTAAAATGCTTATTTAGTTGCTCTTCTGCTAATTTTTCTACTTTGATTGTAAACTTTCCCATAAATGATCAGGATCGACGGTTTTATAGTCAGCATTTTTTTCTGCTTTTTTTACCATTTCTACAAATTCAGGATGATAGTTATCTGAATCCTTTTTCTCAAAGCTTATTTTCAAAGCCTTTAAAAAAGCTTTGATAGCGCTTAATTGCGCTTTATTTTCCGGATGTACAATTAAAGTCTCCATTTTTTAATTTCTAATCTCACAAATTTAAGGAATATTTATCAGATTTATCTTAACGGCTTCAGCCTGTATTTCACTCTATAACCGCTCCCCTTCGACTCCGGGTGACATCCCGAAAATACCGCTATTCTGGTTTGCCCTGCTGAGTCCTTCAACAAGTTCAGGATAAACTAGTCGAAGCAACGGTTTGCTTGTGAGACCTTTCTCCGCCAGCCGGCGGATCAAGGTGACGTGTAGGAGAAGAACTCTTTATTCAATTCGCTATTGACCATCCGCCTTTCCGCTGTTTTAAGGGTAGCCACCCAGTGTCTCTCCGCCAGCTGGTGGAAGGGAGGGTCAAAGAGGGAGGTGAAGGTTTGTTTTAATTTGCAGATGAGGTTTGTTTTAAAAGGCTCACCACCTCCAACCCCCGCCGGCGGGGGACACTTGTAGCGTGGCAAAAATCCAAGTTTGTCCTGCGGAGCGGAGTCGAAGCACAAAATATTCCTACCTTGCTCGTGAGACCTTTCGTATCCTCAAGGTGACGGTAGGAGGGCGCTCCAATATTCCATCATTCCACCTTCAATCCTTCAAAATTATCCTACACCGTATCCATATAGGAGAGCTTTCGTCAAATCACTATTGACCATTCACTATTCGCCACGATCCTTTAAAAAAGTTCAGGATAAACTCGTCGAAGCAACGGTTTGCAGGTGAGACCTTGATCCGCCAGCCGGCGGATCAAGGTGACGTGTAGGAGAAGAACTCTTTATTCAATTCACCATTGACCATTCACCATTGACCATTCACCATCTGCTATCAACTATCTATCACGACTTCAAAAATGTTCGTAAATCTATAGCTACGATGCCTTCTACGCTATTGCCTGTAAAAGTATCTAAAGTAATTACTTCCTTCGGATAATTATCTCTAACTCTTTTTAGATTTCCAAATTCTCGATCTAAGGTTTTTTGTTCTTGTAAAGAGAGGGCTACCTGCACATATTTCTTTTCACCATTTTTTTCGCAGTAGAAATCAATTTCCTGCGTATCAATAATGCCCACTTTTACCTGGTAACCCGAATAGATCAGGTGATTATAAACGGCATTTTCTATGATTTTTCCTTTATCCTCTAGCCGATAACCCCAAATTCCATTTCTGATCCCTAAGTTTTCAAAATAAAATTTTTCTCCTATTTCAAAAATACGCTTGCCTACAATATCAAACCGGGGTACTTTATGTATCAAAAAAGCATTTACCAAATGTTGGATATAAATTTGCACTTGGTTGGGCGGCATGTTGGTTTTTTGCGATTTTAAAAAATCGCTTATTTTTTTTGCAGAAAACAAGCTACCGGTATGTGCAGCTAAAAAGATAACCAGTTGCTCTAAGAAAACAGTATTTCTGATGGCGTAGCGGTTAATAATATCTCTATAAACAATGGTCGTGTAAATATTCTTCAAGTATTCAAAAATCACGACATCTGTTAATGGCAAATGCTTGAGGTACGGTAAACCGCCGTATTTAAGATATAGATCTAAACTTACTTCGTTGTCGGTTAATTGATGAAACTGTAAAAACTCTATATAAGATAAGCTGTAAACCGTAAATTCTACAAACCTGCCACTTAATTTACCAGCGATATCACCAGACAGTAAATTTGCGTTACTGCCAGTGCAATAGAGGTCTAAATCCTGATCCAACAAAAGCGAACGTAAGGCATCTTGAAAGTCAGCTATATCTTGGATCTCATCAATGAAGACATAAGTTTTTTTATGAGGAGTCCTTTTTGATAATACATATTGATTCAGATCTTCCGCGGTTTTTAAAAACGAAAAAGCTAAATCTTCCTTATTGATATAAAGAAAGGGGGCTTTAGGATGCTCCTGCTGGATCAAATTGATAATTTGAAATAGCAGATAACTTTTACCCACCCTACGTTGGCCGGTAAGCACTTTAATAATAGGTTTTCCGATAAATGGTTTAACCTTATCCAAATAAACAGAACGTATTTCTAAATCAACCGGAACTTTCATTGTAGTTATAGCTATAGCTTTATGTAAAATTACTGAATATTATAGATATAACTACAAGATTATTCTATTTTCACACACATTCGCTTTAAGGGTTGCCACCCAGTGTCTCTCCGCCAGCTGGCGGAAGGGAGAACCAAAGAGGGAGGTGGAGATTTTAATAAAAGATGAGGTTGTTTTCAAAGCTTCACCAGCCCCAACCCCCGCCAACGGGGGGACACCTATAGTGGCAAAAATCCAAATTTGTCCTGCTGAGTCATTCAACAAGTTCAGGATAAACTCGTCGAAGCAACGGTTTGCAGGTGAGAACCTTTCAAAGCGCATAAAGTCCAACGCTCTCCTTCGAATCGCTCTTCGACTCCGCTCCGAGTGACAATTCTCAGGGAGACATCCCTTATATTAGTACCACAGGTTGTCCTGCTGAGCGGAGTCGAAGCACCTACTTGCTTGTGAGACCTTTCGTAACCTCAAGGTGACGTATAGGAGAGGAGCTCCTCCACCATTCCAGGACTCCAATCACTATTGTGTGGTGCGCTTGGGCTCCAACATTCCATCCTTCCAGTACTCCTTCAAAATTATCCTAAACCGTATCCATAAAACTCTTCTCTACCCGGTTGAATATCAAGTATCCAAAAAATAAGGACAAAAACATGAACAGAACGCTATATAATAAAGAATAGGGTTCAACCAAACCTTTACCAAAAATAACATATTTAAAGCTTTCTACTACAGAAGAAATGGGATTGATATCAATGACCCATTTGTAACTGGTGCCTTTTAAATAGGAGAGGGGATAAATCACGGGAGTGGCATACATCAATAGTTGAACGGCGAAACCCAGTAGAATAGAAAAGTCGCGGTATTTGGTGGTTACCGAAGAAATGATAATGCCCACGCCTAAGCTGATTCCCGCCATCAGGATCAGGATAAAGGGGATAAATAACAAGTTTAAAGAAAAATGGAAAGGATAGCCATTGAAATGATAGTAGATGATGACTGCCACCAATAGCATAAATTGGATGGCAAATTTCACCATGTTAGACATGACCACGGAAAGTGGGATCACAATCCGGGGGAAATATACCTTTCCAAAAATAGAGGCGTTTGCCGTAAAGGTGGAGGAGGTGGCGGTTAAACAGGCAGAGAAATAGTTCCACACCGTTAAACCAGCCAGATAAAATGCTGCTGGCGCAATGCCGTCTGTAGGAATTTTCGCGATTTTACCAAAAACCAAGAGAAACATTAAAGTGGTCAATATAGGCTGAATCACATGCCAGGCCGGTCCCAAAATGGTCTGTTTAAATTGCGCAACAAAGTCCCGTTTCACAAAAAGCCACATCAAATCGCGATAATGCCAAACTTCTTTGAGCTGGAGATCAAAAAGACTGTTCTTGGCTTTAATTTCTAAGTCCCAAGATTCGTCAGGGTGTGGTTCGGTCGACATGCTAAATATTTTTATACAATTGTGTCAATAAGTTAATGATACCTTGGTGATACACCTCAAAACTATAATTTTTTAAGGCATTCTCTTGGATTAATTGCTTGTTCATCTTGCTTTTCAAAATGACATCAAGGTACTGGGCAATATCTGTGGGATTTTTTGGAGGGCATAATTCGCCGGTGACGCCCGTAATGATGGCTTCACTGCTGCCATCGCTATTGCCCCCTAATACGGGTGTGCCGCAAGCGGCCGACTCGATAAATGAAATCCCAAAACCTTCGCCGGTACTGGGCATCACAAAAACATTTGCCAGTTGATAGTGGGCTACCATCTCCTCTTCCGCAATAAAACCGGGTAAAATCACTTGTCCTTCTACGCCATTTGCTTTAATTAAGTTTTGTAACCTTTTCAGTTCATCGGTATCGGCTTTACCGCCAATGATGTATTTGAGTTGTGGATAGGTTTCTTTGAGGTATTTTAATGAGGAAATCACAAAATCGTAGCCCTTATATTGCTCTGCCGATGACAGCCTAGCGATGGTCAAAAGCACAACCTCATTAGGCTTAATCTGGTATCTTTTAATGAGCGATGCGGATGCTTCAAACAGTGAAGGGACTTTAAAAAACGGATCCAAAGCATTGGGGAAAACTTCAATCTGTTTTTCCTTTATCCCGTGTAAATCCATTAACTTTTTTTTGGTAAAGCTGCTCACGGCTAAGATCTGACAGGTCTGTTGCAGCGCAATTAACTGTAGCGGGTTAAGCTTTTTCCATACCTCAATGCCGTGGCAGATCACCAAAGTTTTTAGTCTTGGTTTGATCAATTTAAGTAAAGGGATCAAAACAGCCAGTTGGATATGGCTGATGATGAGCATGTCTGCTTGTAAAGCATAACGGAGCTGGTCCCAAAGAAATTTTATTTTATGTCCGCCATAGCCTTTAAAAAAAGATTGACCAGTATAAGCTAAATCTGCTTCGGTATCCGTTAACACGAGGCTTTTTAATACTATATTGTTTTGTTGGGATAAGCTGTACATCCAGGATTTATTGACCTGCTCAATCCCACCGGTGCCCGAAAAAGTTTTAGCCCCTACAAAAAGTACTTTAATGCGCATCTGTAAAGCTTTTTAATATTTGGAAACCGCCGAATTTTTGCATCACCAACAGGCTCATGATTTTAGACCAGTGCATTCGGTCCTGTTCAAAAGCTAGGTAAAGTGGTGATAAGCCGGGGAAATCGTTTTTTAAGGACAGGTATCGAGGATGCTTTTTTAGCCAGATCTGGAAGGGGAAAGTAAAGCCCATCTTCGGGCGGTTCCAAATGATTTCTGGCAATAAATGATCAAAAGCATTGATCAAAAAATGTTTGGGCGCTTTGTTTTTTGGGAAGAGGATGCCGGCCGGAAGGCTATTGGTGTAAGCTACCAGGTCATCATCTAAAAATGGAACCCTAATCTCTAAGCCATGGCGCATGCTCATGCTATCGGTATCTTTTAACAGCTGGTTTTGCATAAAGTAATGTTGCTCAAACCAGGCCGCCCGTTTTCCGTTATATTGGGCCGGCGCTTTTTGGTGGGGCAGGGTCAGTTTTTCAAAATAGTCCCTTTGATGTTGCAGACTGATTCCGAAAAGTGCTTGCAATTGCCAGGGATCAAAGAACCCTCGTAGGAATAAATATTCAAAAGATGGATCTTTTTCTTTGAGGTAGGTCCACCGTTTTAAGCCATCCTGTTTAAGCAAACGATGAGTAAAGGGGGCTAATCCAGCTACCGAACGCAAAAAAGGGATATGGCGCATCCGTTTAAAGGAAGGGTAGCCACCGAACAATTCATCGGCACCCACGCCGGACAATACCGCTTTCAACCCGGCCTCTTTGGCAGCTTGGCTTACAAACCAGGTATTAATGCCGTCCACACCGGGCTGGTCCATCTGCTCTAAAATCGACTCAAAAAATTCGGAGAATAGCTGTTCGTCAATGGTTTTGCTATGGTGTGCTCCGGGGAGCATCTTGCTAATTTTCTGTTGGAAGGCCAGTTCAGAAAACTGTTTTTCTTTAAAATTCAGGGATACTGTGAGCAGCTTTTCCTTTTGGTATTTTGCCGCCTGCAGCGCCAGTAAAGAGCTGTCTATTCCCCCGCTTAAAAATACGCCAACAGGCGCATCCGCTACCAGCTGGCTTTGAATGGCCCGGTCTAAGAGCTGGTTGATCTTGGTTTGGGGATCAATGTCTGACGGATGGATTGTTTCGTCCTCAAAATACTGAAGTTGGGCAGGAGTGTCTTTTGCTAAAAAGAAAGTGCTAAAACATCCTTTAGGCAACATCCGCACTTCTTTATAGGTAGTTAAAGGTTCGGGAAGATGTCCAAAGCTCAATAAAGCAATTGGCCACTCCGGGTCATTGCTTAGGGAAAGCTCGGCAGCTTTAAAAGCTTTCACTTCCGATGCAAAAGCAAGGATATCCTGATTTGTGTAGAGGTAAAGCGGTTTGATGCCTTGCCGGTCGCGGGCGAGATATAATGCTTGCTTATCACGGTCATAAAGAGCGAAAGCAAACATGCCCTTCAATTTCGAGAAAGCCGCTGTTCCCCAGGCCTGATAAGCGGCAATGATGACTTCGGTATCACTGTGGCTTTGGAACGGATAGCCCTTGGCAAGGAGCTCATTTTTTAAAAGCTGAAAATTGTAGATTTCGCCATTGAAAACCAGCACCACCTTGCCATCTCTGCTGTGCATAGGCTGATGGCCTGCCGGACTCAAATCTAAGAGGGAAAGCCTGCGGTGCGCAAATCCGATAGCCTGTTGCGGGTCCACAAAAAAACCTTCATCATCAGGCCCGCCATGCGCCTGACAGCTGGCCATCAGTTTCAGCTGGCGCTTTAAGCTCGCTTCGGAAAGCTCCTGATTGACGATTCCGGCAATTCTACACATAGCTATAAGTCAAAAATGAAGAATTTAAAATTTAAAAGCTAGGAGCGCCCCCTAACCTTCTTTTTCATTTGGCCTATTTTGCGTTTCCACCATTTGCGTTTAACACCCTCGTCATCGTAATAGCCGGCACCGTCATAAGTACTGCTCGAATAATAGTAGCCATAGTAGCCATCAGAATATTTGGTGCTGTAATAATGCGAATAAAAATGATCCTGAACAAAATCATTTAAAATGATGAAAGTATTATTGAGCTCATATTCGCTCGAGATACGGTCTGGAATGGAGGCCGCCGAGGTTTTTGATTTACCGGTGCGGATCACGAAAAGATTGATGTCTGAAATCCTGATCAAAGGAAGCGCATCAGATACCAAACCTATCGGGGCAGTATCAAAAATAATGAAATCGTAAGTTTTCTTCAGCTCATTGATCAATACTTGGAGCTCAGTTTTATACATCAATTCCGCAGGGTTCGGTGGCACCGGACCGGCCACTAAAATGTCTAAATTAGGCTGTCCGCTGGGGTGGATAATATCAGACAGCTTACTTTGGCCTGCCAAATAGGTGCTTAAGCCCTCTTTATTACGGATATGAAAATTATAATGGATTTTGGATTTCCTTAAATCGGCGGCGATTAAGATGACTTTCTTCTCAATTAGACTGAGGGAAGCCGCAATATTTAAAGAAACGAAGGATTTTCCTTCCCCAGATATTTCAGAGGTGATACAGATGACCTTGCTCTCTTTTTCACCGGCTACGAAACTTAAATTTGTCCTTACCGAACGTACGGATTCCGCAAACAAAGACTTTGGTTTAACAATACTGAGCAACTGGCTGCTCCGGTCCTCAATCTTTCCGGGATAATGCCGGATTAAGCCTAAAATAGGGGTATTGGTCAAGCTTTCTACAAACTCCTTATCATAAATGTAGGGGTTGAGTAACCTCACTAAAAATATCAATCCAATTCCTGAGGCTAAACCTATGATCCAGGCAAACTTCCAAGTGGTGGCGCTATTTGGAGAGATTGGAATAGGGTTATATTGAGCAGAATCAATGAGCGAGGCACCGGGTAAAATAGCGGCTTTGGAAATTTGGGATTCTAATTTCTTTTCTGACAGCAGGGTAAAAATGTTATTCGAGATTTGATAATCCCTCTCCAAATTAAATAACTGTCGTTCCTGTGATGGGAAGGCGTTTAGTCTTTCATAATATTCAGCTAAGGTAGCTGTTTTGAAACTTTTAAGTTGATTCAAATGTTTCTTCTGGTCAGCGATGTTGTGTTTAGCAGCATCTTTGATCATATTTAACTTGACATCAATTTCTTTTATAACTGTAGAGTTTTTTGTATATGTGTCTAATAATGTTAAACGCTGATTCTGCAGTGAATTCCAGTCGGACGTAAGAGTTTGCAATAAGGTAGCTAAATTGCCGGAAAAGTTAAGATTAAGATCAACTACAGATTGATTGCTATTAATTTGATCTTCTAACTGTTGCAGATTGATCATCTCTAATTGAATCGATTTTAAATCTGTTTCATTAGTTTTAACATCTTCTAATAAAAGTCTTGAAGTAGTGCCTAATTCAATCAGCTTATTATTTTGTTTAAATTCTTTGAGGTTATCACCGCTTTTTTCAACCGTTTTCGATAAATAGGCTAATTGCTCATCTATAAAATCAATGACTTTAGAAGAGGAAAGTGTTTTAGTCAGTTGGTCTTGTTGTAAATATTCTTTCGCAATCGCGTTCAGCGCATCTCGAGCAAATAAGGGGTTATCATCTGTTTTAGTAATAGAAGCGATGTTGGAATTTTTCTCTGCTTCAGTAATATAAATACCCTCTGCTATTCTCTCGGCAAAGCTTGATTTATCATTAAATTTAAAAAAGAACAGCTTATCGTTTGCCAAGTTGTTGTTTTTCTCGATATAGAAAGAAACGCCCGGTAAACTGATTTTTTCATTATATTTCGTAGGAATCTTTTTTTCAATTTCATTAAGGGTATAATTTAATTCTATCCCGTTAGGTGTGGTTTTAAAGTTGACTGGGCCACGGTAAAAGTGTACAGAGTCCTGTTGCAGAAGATGGACAATAAAAGGCCGTTCCGGATACATTTCAGAAACCCTCACTTTCCCGTTGATAAAATAGCTTACCTGCCAGTCGAAATGGTTGACCGCTCTTTGCATCACCGGCTTGCTTTTAATGACCCAACTTTCTGAGGTGATGCTGTTTGTTGTATTTTGAGCAGTGGAAAGAATTTTTTCAAGCCCCAGCTCTGTCTTTTCAAACTTTAAATAAATATTTGAACTATACTGTTTAGGCGTGTACCAAAGATAGGCATAGGCAATACTTAAAGATATGATAAGAGTACCTAAAACCCAATACCACCTGCTTAGTACAATTTTCAGAAATTTAACATAGTCTAATTCCTGCTTGATAGAGGGACGGGGCGGGTTGGTTTGCGCTAAGCTCATACTACCTTCTACTGAATAAGAAAATAAGATTTAACAAGGTAGTTCCTATACCCACATAAGAGATGATCGGCGCAAATTTATCTGTAAATAGATAAATGCTCCTTGGCTGACTGTAAATGATGTCTCCATTTCTCAATTGCAACTTAGCGCTTGCTAAGCTATTGATATCTGTTAGATCTACATCGATTACCTCTGGATTTTTTTTGTCGCCCCTAATAATTTTTAATTTGGTTTTGTCTGCCCTTGTTGTGAAACCATCAGCCTCACCAATAACATCTATTAAAGAAGTGTTTTGATTTTCTAATTTAAAATTTCCTTGTTTCGAGAATTCGCCTAGCAAGGTGACTTTGGAATTAGCAATTGCGACTACAAAAATGGGGTTAGCCAAGGCTTTTGCTTTATAAGCATTTGTTATGTAAGCTTCAGCATCTTTGGTCGTCATTCCACCAAGAACTACTTTTTCAATAATAGGTAACTTAACTGCTCCATTTTCGTCAACTTGATACTGGATCTGTAGAGGCGTAGAAGAGCCTAAGCCGTTTATTAGCGCATCGTTACTTAAATTTGTAATTACTAGCTGATCACCAGGCTGAATTAAAGGTGCATAGGCATCATGTGAGGCACTATTTGCGTTATTGATTGACGATTTTACTCCCTGTCCATTATTTGCGTAAAATAGAAGGCTTTTTTTGTTACTGCAACTATATGTTAAGGTTAGGGAAGCAAGGATAAATATAAATTTAAACTTGTGGAAGTATGTTTTTTTTAAATTCTGGCGGGATATTCTCATAAATTTGCCAATAATACAATTTTTTTATCATTGGCAAATGTAAGATAATTAAGGATTTGGGCGTAAATTATAATGAGAAATTTAGAATATGCGTATAAGGTGTATTATAGGCAGGGTTATTTGTCTAATAGCAAAGCTATTTTACAGATTTCATAAGAAAAAACTTCTTAACGTTTAGTTGTGGGTATTTAAAGAAGGACAACAGGTTATTCTGACTCATGAGCTCTTTGGTGCATTTCTCAAAATACAGAACCCTTTTGTGGAGAGCCCTGCATTATGATGATTTCCCAAATTTCAAAATTTGACGTCCTTCAATAAATTATTACCGAATTCTGCTTAATGTTTCCGGACTCATATTCAAAAAAGAGGCAATATCGCTGCGCTTTAACCGGCCTATTGCCCATTGAAATTCGTTTACAAAACTATAGTAGCGTGCTGTGCTGTTGTCAATGGTGAGCAAAGAGATCCTTTGTTGATGATATTGAAGGTAATGGTTGAGCAAATATTTGGCAATCACATTGGCTTCGGGGAATTTGTGATTGATCATCTGCAGGTCCCGATAGCTGAGGGATAGCAACGTTGTATTTTCGGTGGCAATTACGGTATGACTTGCTAATTTCTGGTTAAAAATGCTTTCATGGTCTTTGAGGAAGTCATGCTCTTTTAAAAACCAGCAGACCGAACTTTTATGCTGTTCAAGCCGGTGCCCCACCAGTAAACCGCTTACAATAAAGTAGATATGGTATAGCCTTTCGTTCTGTTTGTAAAGCGTCTGGCCCTTTTTAATGGTTTGAGTGTTTAATCGGTCCTGTAAGATTTCTTTCAGTTCATTACTAAGTTGATGGATCTGATCCCATTTTTCAATAAATAGTTGTTGAGGCATAAATTTTTTTTGATGTTCGACAATAAGTGTTTTAGGTTATAAGTGTATTTTCGTAGAGACGACAGGTAAATGATACAAACTTAATTATTTATCTTTTTTATCAAATAAAAAATTAATTATTTCTCAAATAGCACTATTATTCACTATTTAGAACAATTTAAACAATCGAATTTAACCAATGGAAGCACTCAACGAATTTAATCTGAATGATGAACGTTGAGTTTTAATGGACTAATTTTAAACCTTTTTACAGATGAAATTTTTAAACCGTTTTATTGAAATCATGCTGAGGATAGAAGAACTCATGGTTTGTTTGGTAACCATCGCAAACAACAACCAGCTATCCGAATTGAAAGAAAGTAGGTTACAACAGTATCAGCTCAACTATCTAGACAAGCAGGAGGTGATGCAGCTCCTCAAAATCAGCGACCGACAGCTTTACAACCTCCGAAAGCAAGCAAGTTTGCCTTGCAGAACCATCAAAGGAAAACTTTATTTCAAGTTCAGCGATATCGAGAAGATCAGTCATAGAGGTTGATGCTGCCATTTTTAAACCGATAGTTTCCCGGAAATTTATCAAGCCCCATAAAAGGCTAAAGCGCATCCTTTCATAACCGTCAAATTCCGCCTTGGAGATAATAGATCGATCGGTAAAGGTCATACACCCAGGCTCGGCGTTTTACCAGCCCAGCGCTCCCTGTCGCTTGGCTCTGCTATTTTAAGAGCGCCCATTTAGCCTAAAAGCACAGCCTTTCCTAACCGATAAATCCGCCTTGGTGCTTGCGGTAGTGAGCAAGAAATAAAAGCACTGCCATTGTAGCAAGCGGCGTAGCGGTGGCTTTTTGGTTCCTTTTCAGCTAAAGGAAATTGCACTAGCAATCTTGAGAGCCGAAAAAAATCAAACAATAACTCGAAAAAAGAACTAGCCTTTTTTCGTTGCTATCAATTGTTTTTTAAAGGCACTCAAGAATATGGTTATTTCCGGCGGCAATGAGCCGGGAAACTATTCAAAAGAAGAAAACCATAAAATTCAAGACAAAATAAAAAGGGAACATAACAGATATGCTAGTGCAGGAAACAAAGAGATCACCACGTCGTTGCCCTCCTCGTGATGACGGGCTGGATGGGAAGGCAGTGCAAAAAACAGGAGCGCCCACAAAACAAGCTAAACGCACAAAACTTTGTAAACCGAAAAATCCCGCCTTGTCGGTTGCGGAAGTGATGAAGAAGTAAAAGCATTACCGCTGTAGCAAATGGCGCAGGCGAGAGTTTATTCAATTTATGTATTGTTTTTTAAGGCTTTCATGTGTTCGCTCCGCTCGGGTTTTTGGTTACTTTTTTTGCGGAAAAAATTGCGAAGCAATCTTGAATGCCAACCAGCGCAATAAACAACAATGAAAAAAGTGACTAGCCTTTTTTCGTTGCTATCAATTGTTTTTTTAAGGCACTCAAGAATATGGTTATTTCCGGCGGCAATGAGCCGGGAGGATATTCAAAAGAAGACAAATCATAAAATTCAAGACAAAATAAAAAGGGAACATAACAGATATGCTAGTGCAGGAAACAAAGAGATCACCACGTCGTTACCCTCCTCGTGATGACGGGCTGGATGGGAAGGCAGTGCAAAAAACAGGAGCGCCTACAAAACAAGCTAAACGCACAACCTTTCGTAGCCGAAAAATTCGCCCTTGGCATTTGCGGAAGTGATGAAGAAGTAAAAGCACTACCGCTGTAGCAAATGGCGTAGGCGAGAGCTTTTGGTTACTTTTCGCGGAGAAAAGTGACTAGCCTTTTTTCGTTGCTATCAATTGTTTTTTAAAGGCACTCAAGAATATGGTTATTTCCGGCGGCAATGAGCCGGGAGGATATTCAAAAGAAGACAAATCATAAAATTCACAACAAAACCAAAATGAACAAACACCAACAAAACAAGCTAAAACCTTATACTTTCTCCCAGACTTCTCCCACAATCCTTCGGGAAATACCCCCATTTTCTCGAAGCGGTCTCGAAGCAGTCCCGAAGAAATTACAGAGAATGTGGAAATGCTCGGCAAAACCCGGAAAAGTTCGGCAATGAATTTCCGAATCCTTGTTTAGGCTTTTTTACGCTACTACATTTGGTACAGACAAAAGACCTATAGCGCTATAAAAGAAGCTTTTGCAGTTTTTTAATTCTTTAAATTTTAACATCATGGGAAAATACACACAAGGCATATTAGGAGCCTTTTCAGGAAAAGTTGGAACAGTGATCGGCTCGTCATGGCGAGGTATCAACTACATGCGGAGCTTGGCACCCAAAAGAGGAAATGCAAATGCCAGTAACAAGCAACTGGAACAACAGGCCCGCTTTGCAATGATTACCGCCTTTTTAAATCCGGTAAAACCATTATTGGAGATCGGTTTTAAAAATTATGCCAATGGCAAAACAGGTTATAACAGTGCGCATTCTTATAACCTTAAAAATGCGTTGACAGGCCTTACGCCCAATTTGGCAATCGATTATAGCATGGTGCTATTGAGCAGGGGTGATTTGCCTGGAGTAACTACTTTGTCTGCCGTTTCAAGTGCTGTGGCCACACTGAACCTTGCCTGGACAAATAACGCCGGGAAAGGGAAGGCAAAGGATACCGACCAGTTGATGGTAGTCGTTTTTTGTCCGACATCGGGGGAGGCTATTTATGATTTAGCGGTCGCTACGCGACTAGATCAAGTACTAGCGTTCGATTTGCCAGCAGAATTCAGTGGAGAGACAGTAGAAACCTACATCTTTTGGTTATCCGCAGATGGCAAAGACGTTTCCAGTAGTAAATATGCTGGAAGTATAGTGGTGCAATAATTTGCTTTTTGATAGGAGGGTGGACTTATGGTTCCCCTCCTTTTTACCTCCAAAGAATTGTTCAACTCAACATTTAGAAATCATGTCACATACCTCATTAAATTATACGCAAGCCATGCGTTTATATAAGAGAAACGCAAGGGCGATTCTCAGTGCTTTACCCAAAGGCTGTATCAATAAAGCTATTTTTATTATGAATCAATTTTTAAAAACTGAAGCAGAAGCGCTTCGTAAATGGTACAATGGCCTATTATTACAGGTTTTGAGCGATGCGGATTACCTCCATTTATTAAAAACTAAAAAATCGGCTTTAAGCTTTAAACAGCTCAAAAATAAAGGGATGGATCACCAGTCAATCATCCTGCTTAAACAGCAGTTGCTACAGCTATTGAGCGAGAATGTCCTCCAGTATTCGGGTGCGGCGTTCGAAAGTAAAAGGCGGAGGTATAAGGTGCGTCTCTATAAATTACCTGAAGTACCAGCGCTTTTAAGTACCTGGCCAGATAGCGTAACACCAACTTTGCTCAACTAATGTTCATTAATATTCACCTTTAAAAAATTAAGAATATGAAAACAGTTTATTTACGTCCTTGTTGGTCTCTAAGTCAGGATTTCAAGAAATTTCGCGTACATCCTTTATGGCTAATATTGCTGATCCTGTTTTTGGTTTATCGTAGCCTCCCGCTATGGATATACCGTTTAGACCCTACAGCGGCACTTCCCGACGCAGGGGTAGGAGCTCTGGTGCTGCTCTCCATTTTAGTCTTTTTTTTGTTATTGATACTGAGTGCTTATCTTTTTAAGATTACCATAAAATGGTTGTCTTTGCCTGCTTTCAGTTGGATGGTTTCACAATTTAATACCCTAACCTTATGGCAACAATACGTACTTTATTGGGCATCCTTTGCTTTGCTACTGTTGGCAGGTATTGGCTGCCTGAGCGCCCTCTGCTAAGCATAGATCGGCAACAACGGAAAAACTTACTGAGTATCGCCCGGCAACAAATAGGGGTAAGGGAAAAAAGCGGGCATAACGATGGGGAGAAAGTGGAGAGTTATCTCGCTAGTGTGGGATTAAAAAAGGGCCAGCCTTGGTGCGCTGCTTTCATCAGTTGGGTATTTAAGCAGGGTGGCTATACAAAACCTTGCACCGCATGGAGTCCTGCGTTGTTTAATCCTATTGTAAAAACGCATTTAGTTAAACCCGCAAATGTTTTCGGAATCTGGTTTCCAAAATTAAAACGGGTTGGACATGTTGGTTTGGTGGAAAGGCAAGAGGGAAGCTGGATCATCAGCATTGAAGGGAACACCAATATTGCCGGCAGCAGGGAAGGCGACGGCGTATATCGGAGAAGGCGTTTGGCGAAAAATATTTACGTTTATGCCGATTGGGTAAAAGGAGAGGAGGACAAGCGATGAAGAAATGGGTTTTAGTTATGATTATTTTTTGTTCAAGTTGCGCCACTTTTAAGGAAAAGAGAAGGTTACAGTCGGATTCATTATTGAAAGAGCACTCATCATTACAGTGGTTGTTACAGCAGCAGTTAAAAAGCACTACATTGCAAACAAAGGAAGGGATTAGGATAGAGCAGGTATTGATTCATAGTGATGCACCTTTCACTTGGAAGGCAGATAGCGGTTTGATTGGAAAGGCTGGTAATTATCAGCTTTATTTGATCCGAAAGGAGAAAGCATTAAGTAGTCAAGTGCAAGTGACCGAGGAAAAGACAAGCGGGGCAAGTAAACAGAACAAAACCAGAATACGTAAGCAATCAGAAGCGCAAAAAACAGTTTCCAAGAGTACTCATCCAACAATGATAGTTTTCGGTCTGTTAACGGTGTTATTGGTAATTCTGTACTTGAGATGGAAGAGATCTGTTTTTTAATGAGAAAACAGCAGAGGTGCAATAGGGGAAACGGTTTTACCAATTCTCCCGTCCGCCAGCCGGCGGAGAGACACAGCATGGAAAGAGCTTATCGCATAGCTAAACAGGAGCACCCACGAGAAAGGCTAAAAGCACAAACATTGTAAACAGATAAATTCCGCCTTGCCGCTTGCGGTAGTGGTGCAGCAATAAAAGCACTGCCATTGTAGTAAGCGGCGCCAGCCGGGGGGGCAGGCAGCGGTGGCATTTTGTTACTTTTTTGCAAAAAAAAAGTTACTAGCCCTTTCGGGCGGCAATGAGCCGGGAACATATTCCAAAGAAGAGAAATCATAAAATTCAAGACAAATAAAAAGGGACCAATACCAGACATGATAGTGCAGGAAACACAGAGATCACCACGTCGTTTCCCTCCTCGTGATGACGGGCTGGATGGGAAGGCAGTGCAAAAAACAGGAGCGCCCACAAAGTAAGCTAAACGCACAAAACTTTGTAAATAGACAAATTCCGCCAGCCGGGGGGCGGGCAGGCAACGGTGGCTTTTTGGTTCCTTTTCAGCTAAAGGAAATTGCACTAGCAATCTTGAGAGCCGAAAAAAATCAAACAATAACTCGAAAAAAGAACTAGCCTTTTTTCGTTGCTATCAATTGTTTTTTAAAGGCACTCAAGAATATGGTTATTTCCGGCGGCAATGAGCCGGGAA
>NZ_CAMLIG010000030.1 GCF_946480185.1 uncultured Pedobacter sp.
TTAGGTGGTCAGTTTGCCACGGAATCATATGGTCACTTTCTCCGAAATATACAATCTGTTTTTCTTTCAATAATATACCGCTCGGTATACTCTTTTGCCCGTTTCCAAGGCGCACTGCCAGCAAAGTATCCCCGGAGGATACTTTCAACCCCCTCAGTGATAGCTTAGGGCAAGAAAAGTAGGGCTCTGCCCAACTTCCGCTTGCTCCTTAAAATAGGACCGTTCGTCTAAATAATTTGTGGAAAATTCCACCGCAATTATTCCGATGCTCCATTACCTTCCAATAAGCTGATGATGTCTTCACGTTTATAGTAAAGCGAACCTCCAATTTTGGTAAAGGTTAAAGTCCCGTTTACACGAAGCGTCTGCAAAGTTCCGGGAGAAATGTTCAAAAACTTACGCACTTCATAGCTTTTAAGCCATTCTTTTGGTGTCTCAAATTTTCCGGGTCTGATGATTTTGTGAATCTCGGTAAGCAGTTCTGCTTTGAACTGATAAAGGTCCTCTTTGGTGAGAATTTCTACTGACATAATTTTGCTTTTGTAGGTTTGTAAAATGCGCCGAGTGAGAACTAAATTTTTGCCATCACGGCTTTTATTTCTTGTCCATCTCAACGTTTAGCTTCTTCAAAATTCGGAACTGCTTTTGGATAAATATCACAACCTCAACCGGAGTTGTGAGTTTTTTTTTAAGATCATTTTTCATGGTAGATAAAAAATAGGCACAGCCGAATTGCGCTTTACAAAAATAAAAAGAATGTCAGAGAATATCCTGTCTAAAATATGGACTGGATATTTGGTGGTTTCATATCCGTATAGATTTAAGACAACTATAGATTGATTTTCACAAGCTGTCTTACTTGTTTTAGGGCACTTTTAAGTTTTGGCGCCTATAATAAGTGCAGAAGATATCAATAAAACTACCTAGATGAAATTGATAACTTCTATAAGCAAAAGCTTTAACTATTAGGTTAGTACGATTGATTGATCCGGTAACTGGTACTTCTTCCAGCACCTTCTTGTATGAGGATGTCTTTTTTTAATAAATCTTGAATATCCCTCAAAGCCGTATCTGTTGAGGTTTTTGTCATTTTCGCCCATTTGGAAACATTTAATTTCCCAAAGAAATCGTCTAATAAAACCTGTAGCATTTTTTGCTGTCTGGCGTTAAAATCTAATGACTGTTGTACTTCCCAAAATCTAGCTCTTTCTAACGCTTTTTCAATGGTTTTTTCTGTACTTTCCATAGACCGATATAGACAATCTAAAAACCAATTAAGCCATTCGGTAATGTCTAAATCTCCTTTTTGTGTACGTTCCAGAATTGCATAATAGCTATTGCGTTCCTGCTGTATTTGGGCGGACATGGAATAAAAACGCTGTGGGCTTTGATCTGCCCGAGCTAATAGTAAATCAGCAATAGCTCTGGCAGTACGCCCGTTACCATCATCAAATGGGTGTATCGTTACAAACCACAGATGTGCTATTGCCGCCTTAATTACCGCATCCATTTCTTCTTTACCATTTAACCACATTAGAAAGGTTTGCATTTCCTTATGTAATCTATTAGCTTCCGGTGCTTCAAAATGGACAATTTCTTTACCCATATATCCAGAAGTTACTTGCATTGGATGTTTTCGCCAAGCGCCAACATTTATTTTGTACATTCCACTTCTTCCAGTAGGGAATAATGCGGCATGCCAGCCAAACAGGCGTTCTTCTGTTAACTCGTCCGTATAGTTTTGTGTTGCATCCAACATCATTTCTACCACACCCTCCACATTTCGTTCAGCATGTATAGTACCGGCAACTTCTATTCCCAGCCGTCTTGCAATTGAAGACCTAACTTGTTCTGGGTTCAATAGCTCTCCTTCAATTTCGCTGGATTTTAAGACATCTTGAGTTAGGGTATATAACAACGTCTCTTCCTGGAACCTAAACCCCAAAGCCTTAACCTGCCCTAAAATTTTACCTTGTTGATGTCTAACTTTACCAAGCTTTGCTGATAAACTATCTGAGTTCCATTGAAAATCTGGCCACTGTTTTAAAAAGTGTATGTACATAATCATTGCAAATATGCGGTAAATATAAAATTTAATTACCGCATATTTAAAACCATTCATATTTTATGCGGTAATTATCGCAGGTAATTACCGCAATTATGCGTTGAATACTAATTTAAATTGTTAAGATGAGCCGATTATTTTTATTAATCGGCTCATTGATCTCAGCCTAAAATCTTTCTTAGAGAAGCCATATCGCTCCCAAGTTTACTTTCTACAACCTTAGCGTAAATTTGTGTTGTACTCAATTTTGTATGGCCAAGCATCTTACTGATTGATTCAATAGGAACTCCGTTTGTAAGCGTTATGGTTGTCGCAAAAGTATGCCGAGCAATATGAAATGTAAGCGGTTTGGTAATTTCACAAGCAGTTGCAATTTCTTTGAGGTAGCTGTTCAGTTTTTGGTTGGAATAAGTTGGTAATAGTTTCCCTTCAGAAAGTGCTTTAGGATGCTCCTTATATTTTTCGATAATGTCGATAGCTTTGGGCAGTAAAGGAACAGTGACTGGTGTACTGGTTTTTTGTCGGGAAGTTTTTATCCATAGCTCGCCATCTTCTATGTTTACGACATTTGAGGGCAAAAGATTAAAAACATCTATATACGCCAAGCCTGTGTAACAACTGAAAACAAAAAGATCTCTTACGGTCTGCAAGCTCGAACGTGTAAAAGTATGCTCTTCCAATCTCTTAAGTTCTTGTTTAGTCAGAAATTCACGTTCGGTTTTCTCAAACTTCAATTTATAAGCATGGAAAGGGTCTTTATCAATCCACTCATGTTTTAGCGATAAATTAATCATCTTGAAAAATCGCTCTAAATGTTTCATGACGCCATTGTTCTGCAAAGCGATTTTTCCTTGCTTATTTTTAAGCCGGCGAAGGAAAAAATCAAAATCCATAATAAACTTATAATTCAGTTCGGAAAGATATTTGTCATTTGTGCCGTATTTCTCTTTCAGAAATTTTTTAAGGTATTTCTGCGTGGTGTAGTAGTTTTTCATTGTACCCCAAACCAAAATGCTACCTTCTTCCTGATTGTGAAGCTCAATTAATTTAAGGATGGTAAATTCCTGCTTATCCCCTCCGATAAATTTATTCTTAACGAGTTCAGCGGTAATCAAGGTTTTCTGCAATACCAATTCCTGATAGGAGGCAACAATTCCAGATCGAAATTCTTCTAGATAGTTGTTCAGTTTGACAATTTCTGGTTTTGTCCCTTTTGCAGTTCCTCTTTTTGCATTCCAATTAATTTCAGATATGTTTTGTTTGAGCGCCATGTCTGAGCGTTTTCCATTTACTGTGATTCGAACATAGATAGGCGCTTTGCCCTCTTTATCTTTTCTATTCTTTCTAATAAAAAAGAACATTCCAAAGGTATTTTGTGGTGTATTCATAACATTTGAAGCTTAAAATGACTGATTATAAAGGAAAAAAATCTAAAACCAGTCAAAATTTTTTGATTAAAATTTTAAATATCAGTCTTTTATGATTCCTAAACGGTTATAAAAATAGGGCACCGAATAGGACACAGAATGATTATTCAGGTATGCGTTAAAGCACTTCTGAGACAGTTTTCTGGGTTTTCTAGTTAAAGGGATAATTCTTAGGACATTTTGTTTTGAACTCATATCATTTAATTTGTTTATAAATGATTGGTTTTGAAATTGCCCCTTTTTAATAGGACACCCTGTTTGTATTAAACAACCACAAAACCAATCAAAATTAATTAGTAAATAATTGAATATCAGATATTTAAAATATTACAAGTCCAAATATAGAGAATAAAAATAGGACACCGAATAGGACACCTTTACATTGGTTTTGATTGATATATATTGGTTTGATAAAAATGAAAAAACCCCTTAAATAATACAATTTAAGGGGTTTTAGTGACTTTTCGTAGCCTAAAAGTCGGGATGGCAGGATTTGGATCCTTCTCTCTAAATATTTATACATCAGATATTTACAAAATAAAAATCTAACTGTTCACTCTTTTGTTCGCTTACATGAATGAAAGTTAAAATTAAGGAATTTTTGAGATATGTACAACTAATAATTACTTGAAGAATACATATTCACATTTCAATACATGAAACATTTTTAAGCTAATCAATGTTAGCTCTCCTTAATCTTAAAGCATTTAAAATGACAGATACTGAACTAAAGCTCATCGCCAATGCGGCTATCATCGGAGAGAGTAGCAATCCGAATACAGGATAAAGAACTCCGGCTGCAATTGGAATTCCAATAACGTTGTAACCTAGAGCAAAAATCAAATTCTCTTTTATATTTCGCATTACTTTATGGCTAAGCATTTTTGCTTTAAAAATACCGTTTAAATCGCCCTTAACCAAAGTGATGGCAGCACTTTCAATAGCAACATCTGTTCCTGTGCCCATGGCAATGCCAATATCTGCTTGAGAGAGTGCAGGAGCATCATTTATTCCATCTCCCGCCATAGCTACTTTTTTACCTTCAGCCTGCAATTTTTTTATCTCCTCCAATTTGTTATCAGGAAGCATTTGTGCTTTATAGCCATCTAAATTTAAAGTTGAACTCACCGCCTTTGCAGTATCTTCATTGTCTCCGGTAAACATGATCACCTTTAGACCTTCCTTTTGTAATTGATGAATAGCTTCTTTGCTAGTCTCTTTAATTTTATCAGAAATCACCACAAAGCCAACTGCTTTATTTCCTATTGAAAGGTAAGAAACCGTTTTACCGTGCTTTTGCTCCGCTTGAACTTGCTTGCTTAAATCTTCATCAATTTCTGCCTGTACTTGCTCCATTAATTTTTTATTTCCTAATGCGAGCGCTTCGCCATTCAATTCACCAATCACTCCCTTACCCGTAACGGCTTCAAATTTTTCAATCAATTTAATATCAATATGTTTTTCTTTTCCATAACTTAAAGTGGCTTGCGCAAGTGGATGCTCACTGTTTTTATTTAATGCAATTATCCTTTCCAAAATATCACTTTCAGAATATTCCTTTTGTGTGCTGATGATTTTTTCAACAGACGGCTTACCTTCTGTAACAGTTCCTGTTTTATCAATGACCACGACATCCATTTTGTCCATTTTTTCCAATGATTCTGCATTTTTTATGAGCACACCAGATTTTGCTCCTTTACCTACACCTACCATCACAGACATAGGAGTTGCTAATCCAAGAGCACATGGGCAGGCAATAATTAACACCGCAATAGCATTTACAAAGGCAAAAATATAGGAAGGTTCTGGTCCATAAATAGCCCATATCATAAAAGTTATCACAGAGATCAATACCACTATTGGGACAAAATATCCAGAAATGGTATCTGCCATTTTTTGAATTGGTGCTTTGGAACGACTGGCATTATTTACCATCTCAATAATCTGAGAAAGCAAAGTTTCTGAACCTACTTTCTCCGTCTCCATCACAAAAGATTTATTACCGTTGATGGTGCCAGAACTTACCTTATCACCTATTATTTTAACTACCGGAACTGGCTCACCAGAAATCATGGATTCGTCTATCACAGCTTCACCTTCTTTTATGCTTCCATCAACCGGGATTTTCTCACCAGGTTTCACCCTTAATAAATCGCCTTCATGAATATCATCTATAGAAACTTCCACCTCTTCTCCATCTATAATTTTTACCGCTTTGTTAGGTGCCAGTTTCAGTAATTCTTTAATGGCACTATTTGTTTTCCCATGTGCCCTTGCTTCTAAAACCTGACCTAATAAAACGAGTGTTAAAATAACAGTTGCTGCCTCAAAATAAACATACACTGTACCTGCATCGGTTTTAAATTGATCCGGGAAAACATCAGGAAACAATAGCGCAACTACACTAAAAAGCCATGCCACGCCAGAGCCTATACCTATCAGTGTGAACATATTCAAGTTCCAAGTGACGATGGATCTCCATGCTCTTTCAAAAAACATACCTGTTGCATAAAATACAACAGGTATGGAGAATACAAATTGAACCCAATTCCAGTATTTCAAATCCATCAATTTATAAATTGGATTATTTGGAATCATCTCTGACATCGCAATCAGAAATATTGGAATTGTGAAAGCAGAAGCAATCTTTAATTTTTTTAATAGATTGCTATAGGTCTTGTCCTCTTCATCCAAATCAGGTTCTATGGGTACCAAATCCATCCCACAAATAGGGCAAGCCCCAGGTTCATTCCTGATGATTTGTGGATGCATAGGGCAGGTATAGGAGGCTTCTTTTTTTAAGGAAGGTGCCTGCACTAAATCCATCCCACAAACAGGGCAATTCCCAGCTTCATCATAAGTCTTATCTCCCTCGCAATTCATTGGGCAATAAAAAGCCCCTTTTCCATCCTCACCTGTTGATTTGTTTTTTGTTGGCTTATCACCTATAGGATGCTGATGATGTTTTTCCTGATTCTTTTTAGTTAACACTTCGATATGATAATCTCCTGCACTACTAAGGACTTTTTGCAATTCTCCAAGATCAACATGTTTCTCCATGTGAATGGTGGCTATGGGAGGTGCTAAAGAAACTTTGGAAGACACACCCTTGATTGAATTAAGCGCTTCCTCTACTTTTGAACGGCAGCCATTACAGCTCATTCCATCTATTTTATAAGTGTGTTCCATGATATGGTTTTAATAGTATTTGAAATATGATTTATTTCATCCTTGCCAATATGGCTTTCATTTCTGCAATTTCTTCCTTTTGAGCTTTAATGATCTCATCTGCCAATTTCCTCACCTCTGGATCTTTGATGTTCGCGTTTTGACTGGTCATGATTGCAGATGAATGGTGAGGGATCATGGCTTTCATATACTGTTCATCTCCAACAGGCGTCTGGGTTCTTAAAGCAGTAAGCACTAATCCGAAGACCACTATACTTCCTACAATGATGGCATTATTCATCTTCTTATTCGGATACATTTCACCCATCATCAATAGCATGATGATGGACATAGGGCACACCATCAATAGCGCCATGTAAATCCGCGTAAGACTTACGTAAAAGTGGTCAATATCTACAATGTTGATGAACATGATGAGGTACATCACAATAAATGATATGCCCATTGTTGTGGCGAATTTGCCATAACCCATTCCTTTTTTTTGATTGCTGTTTGATTGATTGTCTTCCATTTTTCTAAAATTTAATTTTAATACATAATTCTTAAACCTGCACCCCATCCATAATCGCTATCGTAATTACCGGAGATGCCTAAATTCTTCCCTAAAATATAGGTGGTATTGATACGATATTCTTTATCTGTATTCCAGCTCCCCCCTAAACGTATTCTGTTGGAAACCGGAATATCCGAACGCCCAATTTCAAATCTGGCTTTTCCATTTTGGCTAATCCTCACATCTGTTTGAATGAATAAGGGTAAGAGATACCTTAAACCCAAAAAAGCATTTTGTTTGTCATCTCTTAAAAATGCACCACCTTTAGTGTCGTTTTTAAATTCAGCACCTATATAACCTGAAAAATAAAAGCGGTTATCCAAATAGCGTTCTAACCTTGGTGTAACCTCGTACCTTCCGTCATAACTAAAACGCCAATCAGCATTGAAGCTGTAACGAACGTTAGAAACGTTGGCCATTCCATAGTTAGCTTGGGACTGAATTGCAGTACTTGCCCAAAAGAATGGATGGTTTGATTCTCTCAAAATAGGATTGTTATCACGATACTGGGCAACTTCCGGTGTTATCGGTGAATTTTGATACCTTACGATCCTAGCCATCCCCGCATTCATGTGATATAAAATATGGCAGTGGAAAAACCAGTCTTTTTCCTCATTGGCATCAAATTCTATGGTCACCGTTTTCATGGGCTCCACACTTACCGTATGTTTTAATGGCGAATATTCTCCCTGAGCGTTGATAACCCTAAAAAAGTGTCCATGCAGGTGCATTGGATGCTCCATCATGGTGGTATTGTGCATCACAAACCTTACTTTTTCACCTTTTTTGATAGCTAAAACATCCTGCTCTGAAAGGGTTTTGTTATTGATAGACCATACATACCTTAACATAGAACCTGTTAAGTATAACTGGAAAGTCCTCAACGGCTGTTTGGAATCTATTTCTGTAGAGGCCTTTGCCCTTAACATATCATAGGTCAGGATTTTACCTTCCCCACCCAAACTATTCATCATTGACCCCGGAACGGTCATTTTAACACCTCTTCCATCATCTTTCATCCCCATCATATCCATACCGCCCATATCCATTCCCTTCATTCCATCCATCTTCATCTTAGAAGAATCCGACTTCATGTCCATGCCTTTCATGCCGTCCATTTGCATATTTCCCATATCAGTCTTCATATCATCAGACATGCCCATCTTCCCCTCCATTCCGTTGGTTGTTTCTTCCAGCATCCCAGCCATTTTAAGTTTGCTGTTTTTCACAGCACTCATCTGCATCCCTTTCATTCCCATCATCATCTGGCTCATGCTGTGCATAATTCTGAAATAGTTTAGTTTTGGAATATCTGGTGCTTTATGCAATGCCCCTGCGCCAAAGAAGGTAGAGACCTGCCCTGATACATCATGAGGGGTGGCCCTAAACTCGTATTTGCCATCTTTAGGGATAGTGATCAGCACATCGTAAGTTTCTGCCACGCCCAGCAAAAGTTTATCAACTTTTATAGGCTTTACCTCCAATCCATCGGCAGCAATAACGGTCATCTGTCCGCCAGCAAACTGTACCCAGAAATAGGAAGAGGCAGAACCATCAATGATCCTTAACCTCACTGTTTCGCCAGCCTTGTATTCTTGTTGTTCAACGTTCTCTTTTCCATTGATGAAAAATTTATCATACTTGATATCGCTGATGTCCATCGCGGGCATCCGCATCCATTCCATCATCAGTTTATCACTTCCGTAACCTTTTGATATAGCTTCCCCATAACTCTGTACGGCTCCTTTTTTAATGGCGAAGTAATCACTTCCTCGCTTTAACATTCTCAATACATTTTTAGGGTTTTGGTTGGTCCAGTCTGAAAGCACCATAACCTTATCAGGATATTGATCTATTTTATTGCCCTTATTTTGAGCCTCGATGACTATCGAACCAAATAATCCGGCTTGTTCTTGTAATTTGGTATGCGAATGGTACCAGTAAGTACCGGTTTGGCGTAAAGGGAATATGAAATCGTGAGTTTGCCCCGGCATTATTGGCGCAGTTTCCAAATAGGGTACACCGTCGAATTTATTGGGTAGCAAAATGCCATGCCAGTGCATAGAGGTTTCATCCTTCATTTTGTTATGTACATGAATGATTGCCGTGTCGCCTTCGGTGAAGCGCAAAGTCGGTCCAGGTATTTGACCGTTAATGGCCTGGGCTTTTACAGTTTTTCCGGTGAAGTTTACTAAGGTATCTGTGATATATAGATCATAAATCACCTTTTTCCCAGGGAGAATGAGATGATCATCAGGTGTAGCACTGTAGCTTTTGATATTTTTTTGTGCGAAAACCAGCTGGCTTAAAACTGTAATCAAAAGCAGTGCAATTAACTTCTTCATAAGCGAATAAGTTTAATAGTTATTATTGATTAAAAAATTTATTAAGGTAAATCCGATGTGTATCGGCTGAAATTTCATTCAAGAGCGGAATGATATGAAGGAGGAATGCTAATTCCTGAAATTTTGTAACAGTACGTAAATATCAATTTTGGGGTTGATGTAAACGGGTTGTTTTAGGTGTGGACTGATTACATCAGTCAGTTTGAAATTGTGGTCAATGAGATATTGAAGACCCAAAAATTGGGTAGGTAAGAAAATCCAGGCATTCTTGGTCAACTGAGAATCCGCTTTCTCTATAATTTGATTATGATGGGGACTTTTTAAAGAATGATTCTTGCAACAGGTATCAACATTATCTAATGATGATTTACAGAAAGCTTGGTAATCCAATCTACTGTTTTCCATTCCACAATTTGCATCAGCCTCTGAAAATGAAAGTTTACTCAACTTACCTCCGCAAGTATGCATAAATAAATTCATCCCTGATGAAGTGTAGCAAATCATCAAGGATAAAAATAAAACTGTTATTTTTTTTATGAATTTCAACTAAATTTATTCCTGCTTTCTTAATAATTGTAACAATTATTAAGCCACTCTGAGGAAAATAAATTTAGTAGGTGAAGGTTAATCCTCCTCCTAAACCCATGTCGCTATCGAAATGACTAGATATAGAAATATATTTACCAAGAATATATCTCAATCCGGCCGCATATTCCTTATCAGTATTTAACATAAAGTTGGCTCTCATTCGTTTGGAAACAGGAATATCCTCTCTACCCAACTGAAATCTTAACTTGCCATCGCCATCTATCCTGGCATCTGCTACCACCAACATAGGCAAAGTGTAGGCTAAACCAATCACGGCGGTTTTACGGTGTTCTTTGTTACTTACCTGTCCAAACATATTTCTGTAGTCGCTACCGAAAATATTTTTCTCATCGGGGTTAAACTGTTTATAATGGTAATCGAAACCAATATATGGCAATAGCCACTGGTTTCTACCGATATACCTACCCAACATGGTCTCACTCTCGTAGCCCATTTTAGCATCAGTACCCAAATGCCATAAAGTACTCAATTGCCATCTGGTGCTACCTAACATAAACTGACCATCTGTTCCGTTACTTTGCAAACTTGCACTTCCCATCAAATGTGGCATTTGATCGTCCCAGTTTAGTTTTCTCTGTGCCAATTTTGGATCAGGGATATCAGGGTTAGCTGGAGAGTTTTCGTAACTGAATACTCTGCCCATTCCGCTCATCATGTGGTAAAGGATGTGGCAATGGAAAAACCAATCGCCACTTTCAGTTGCGGCAAACTCTATAGTGTCACGCTCCATTGGCATAATATCCAGAACGTTCTTCATTGGTGCATATTCGCCTTCACCGTTGATTACCCTAAAATCATGACCATGTAGATGCATCGGATGTCTCATCATGCTGTTATTGTATAGGATAATGCGCAGATTCTCGCCTTTCTTGATCAAAATCTTATCAGATTCTGAGATGGTTTTATTGTCTAATGTCCATACATAACGGTTCATATTACCTGTTAAGTCAAACTTCAATTCTTTTAAAGGACCTTCGGGTAAAGTGGTTTTCTTTGGATCACGCAGCATGCTGTAATTTAGTGTGACTATATCAGCATTATCATCAGCCATGTTCATCCCAGACATGCTATTGTTATTTGGCATCTGCATATTAGACATTTGGTGTTGTTCAATTGCTTTTTTGGATGGCTCGGCTCCAGTAATTTCGGGATACATGACTGTATTCATATCCATGATCTGGTTTTGCATATTCATCCCTTCCATTTGCACCATATTGCCATTCATGTCCATCATTTCATTCATCATCTTCATCCCGGCAAAATATTTAAGCTTTGGCATTTTCTCCGCAGCCACTTTTTCTCCACGACCCAACCATAGCGATGCGGATTTGGTACGGTCTTCTGGGGTTACCAAAAATTCGTAACTCTTGTTTTCGGGAACGGTTACAACCACATCATAAATTTCAGAAACGCCAATAATTAAACGGTCAACCTCTACGGGCTCTACATCATTTCCATCAGTGGCAACCACTGTGATTTTTCCTCCGGCATATTTGAGCCAAAAATAAGACGATGCGCTTCCGTTGGCAATTCGCAACCTAACCTTTTCTCCAGATTTATATTGAGGCTGTTCGTTTTGATTTTTTCCGTTGATCAAAAAGGCATCATAATAGACGTCGCTCACATCCATGGCATTCATTCTTTTCCATTCGTTGTTCACCTTAGTTTTAAAATGTCCAGTTTTTATGGCCTCTGCATAGCTTTGGGTGGTTCCTTTTTGTATCGCAAACCAATCTGTTGCAGCATGTAAGCTTCTGTCTACCTCTTTGGGGTTCATGTTGGTCCAATCGCTCAGTACAATGGGTATGGTTGGGATGTCCCATTCTTTGCGGGCATTGATGATAAAAGAACCATAAAGTCCAATCTGCTCCTGCAAGCCTGAATGGCTATGGTACCAATGTGTGCCATGCTGGATGAGTGGAAATTTGTACTCATGCGTTTCTCCGGGTTTTATCGGCATTTGGGTCATATTTGGAACGCCATCATATCGGTTAGGTAAAAACAATCCATGCCAATGCAAAGAGGTTTCTTCCTTTAAATTGTTGTGGACATAAATCAGTGCGGTATCGCCTTCTGTAAAAGTTAAGGTGGGCATGGGGATTTGTCCGTTTACCGCAATAGCCCTTTTTGACTTACCACCATAAGTTACCGTGGTATCCGCAACGTATAAATCATATCTTACAGTGCGTGGTGGAAATGGCGTGGTTTTGTATTTAATAGTGCCTAAATTAGCCTTCGCTGTTTTTATGTTTTCTGCATTGCCACCCCCATCCATTTCCATTTGCATACCGCCCATATTCATCATGCTTTTTGAATGTTCGGTTTGATCATTCATGGGCATTTTCATATCGCTAGAATGAGTAGGCATTTTATCATCCGCTTTTTTCATCGGCATTTGCATCTTTTCCTTTGTGTCTGATGGCTTTGGCTTTTGCATATCCATGCCGTCCATTTTCATCCCCTTCATTTCAGGATCAGCCTTCTTCGCTGGCATTTTCATTTTTTCCTTTGGAGCTGGAGGAGTTACCTTTGGCTTTTCCACTACCAGTTTCATCCCGCACTTTGGGCAATTGCCGGGTTTTGTTGCGTGAATTTCTGGATGCATTGGGCAGGTATAGCTTACTTCCTTTTTTTGTATTTCGGTGGGTTTGGTATTCCCGCTTTGCTGTGCAAATGAGATCTGCACCATGCAAATCATCAGCAACAATATTATTATCTTTTTCATCTTTTTTAGTTCCTTAATTTCAAACTGTCTTTAATGGTACTGGCCCAATTTTTTAAGCTCATTTTATCGTCTTTCGAAAGGATAGCATCTTTGTGTAGCAGCGTATAAGACGATAGCGGCATAGTGCCATCATCTATACTATTGACGATGGACTTCAATTTGCTCTGCTTTCTCCTGTTAGAATAGCTGCCAAATTCATCAAAATTAAGTTCAGTCTTCGCTTCTTTAATATGCGACGCCATCCACCAACCACCAGGTTGGATGTTTGCGTACCACGGATAACGAGTGTTGTTGCTATGGCAATCATAACAGGCAACACTCAATATCATCTGTACCTTTTTTGGCACCGGATATATTTTGGTGATTGAACTTTGATTAACCTGCCCGCTTTGATTACGGGCAGGTTGAATAAACTGAATAGCTATAGCAATAATGAACAGGATTAATAATATGATTTTAATCCGTTTCATATTTTGTTTAGTTAAGTTCTTCTTTAACAGACCCACAGGTTGCCATAGACTTACCTAAATATGGATTGTGGATTTCTTTGGTCTCGCTCAACCAGTTAGCACCTTTGTTGTTGTTATACATTGGGCAGTTTGCATAATATAGTTTCTCGCCCGCTCCAGTAGCCTTCACTAACTCGTACACTTCTTGACTTAATGTTTCAAAATGTTCTCGTTGGTGTTCTATGTTTCCTACGTTAGCGCCTATATGTTCAGCATGTTCTCTCGCATCTGTTTGAATATCTGCAAACACTTTTGCTTGGTCTGCGGTTAAAGCTGATTTATCAAAACCATCAAAAGCTTTTACCAGTTCATTACCTGCATCTCCTGCGCCTTTATCATCATCCTTTGCTAAAGCATTCTTCAGCTCTAAATAACCTGTTACGATACCTTTTACAGGGTTGTCGTTTGTTGCACCAGCTTCGTCCGTTGACATATCCGTTGTTTCAGATGTTTCTTGTTTTTTGCCGTCATTGTTACAGGCAGCAAAGAATATAGTTGATAATGCGATGCTAAAAATTAAAGTTTTCATTTTGTATAATTTAAGATTTGAATTAAAAATTTGTTGACTATTTATCTACAGCATTTTTTTATAAAAGAAACTTAAATATCTTTTTAAATACTGATTTAAAATTTATCATGACTGTGGGTAAATTGAAAATTATCAGGGCGGAAAAAACGCCCTGATAATACTCTATTTAATTGTCTCTACCACTTTTCCACAAGTGAGCATAGCACTGCCGTAATAGGGGTTTTTGATAGTTGCTGAACTACTAAGCCAATTTGCTTTGACCATTGGACAATAAGTTAAATAAATAGGGTCATTACTTAATGAAGTAGTTTTTGCTAACTGTGTGAGATGTTCTGAAAATGCTTTAAAATATTCTCTTTGCTTTTTGATGTCTTTTGATTGAGAAATGTTTTCTGCATCTTTCAATAACGCCGAGCGGATTTCGGAAGAAATAATTTTTGTTTCAGTGGCGGTAACTTCCTTATAGAAATTGCTTGCTGCAGTTGATGCTAATTCGGTATTGCCAGTTACCAGTGCATTTTTAACCGCATAATATTTATCTAATAATGGAGAGGTTTCATGAGTTAGGGCAAAAGTGCTTTTACCTATTATTGTTGCCATAAGTGCAACCATTAAGATTATCTTTTTCATTTTTTTGATTTTAATTTTAAAGTATAAGAATAAGGAGCGAACGAAAATTCGCTTTTAAGCCAATAATTAAAACCTTAAATCAAATTTGAAAACTTTGGATAGCAACCCTTATATCTGGTATGGGTGGATGATAGGTTAAGAAATAGAAATTACTATGCGCAATATTATCAGTAGTTTCTGAAACACTAAGGGAATCAAAGCCATAAAGTGCTACTGAAACAAACAAAGGTTGAAAACTAAAATCTACTGTTAACGGTGTAAGCTTATTAACGGTAGCAAACTTAACTGCCTCGTCTTTACAGCAATTGTCTTTTTCTTTTTTAGAATGATGATGTGTATTTTCCTCCTTATGTGTATGCCCTGAAATAGCTTTTGCTTCGCTATGATGAGTGGTATTAAATTTCATATTCATCCCTAAAGAACAAGCAAAAATTACTACCGTATTCAAAAGGAATATGGTAAGCAGAAATGATGCTTTTAGCTTTATGGATAAACTACTTTTCAATACCTATAAAATTATTGGGTAAAGATATAACATCGTATGCAAACGTTTGTTATATAATTAAGAAAAAATGTTGCAAAATTCTAAGATATGTATCTCCATTTATCGTCTTAACAAAACTGTCTTGCAAGGCTTAAAAAAAGATGAGCTCTTTTTCGGCAGTCAATAAGGTATATACTTTATTACCCACTGCACACCAAAGCCCGCAATCACAGTTACTAACAAACATACTGTCCATACTATTGAAATCTGTAAGGAATTTTTTTTAGGCACTTCTAATTCTTTTTTATTATACATAGGAGCAATGATGCGCAAATAAACCGCAAGTGAGATAACACTGTTAATGATTGCAACAATTGCCAGCCAGGTATGCCCAACTTTTATTGCCAGGCTAAAGAGCAAAAATTTGCCGGCAAAACCTGCCAGAGGTGGTATACCTACCAAAGAGAATAAGAAAATACTCATGACTCATCAGAGCCTAAAAAGATCCTCTATTCCTTACGTTATGAGGATTAGCTTTTATGGTATCAAGATTACAATTACATATTAGATTAGAGTAATTTTTAAAAGTTCACAAGCCATAAACCAGTCTTTACGTACCCTCCAACGCAAGTGCCGGGGAATTCTTGTGATTAAATAAGTGTATCAAAAGGGATAATAAAAAACTGCATCTAGGCTAAATGCAGTTGTAATTTCAAATATGCTATTGGATTAATTATTTCTTATATAGAGGCAGAGTCTTTAATAGATGAGCTTTTTTTTCTTGAGTATTCATCACCTCAAGAACCTAAATTTGATGGTCTTCTATATGTTGATCTTTCATTTTTAAAATATTTAAATGGATCAATCGCTGCTTAATAGGGCAATATGCTGTTAAAGCCGTTACCTCTAAATAAAATAGCCCCGCTATAAGAAAGGGTAAGGTACTGGTTCCATAATACCAGTCTATGGCTGATAAGAATGGTAACAACACCAATGATAAGCCCCTAGCTAAGCAAGCTCCACCACTTAAATTTTGTTTAGCATCTTTTGGGAAGAAAATAAATTTTCTTTTTGTTTGACTGATAATGATTTTCTTTTCCTCACTAAAACTACTGTTTTGAGCTTTAAAGGTTCTTGGTTTGTGATCTTTAAGATCTAAGATTAAAGTTTTCATTTTTATGGCGTTTTAAATTTGTAGTTAGGCTAAATGGATGATAGCAAAAAGTGCTACGGAGGCAATAATGATCCAAAGGGTGACTCCTTGTATGAGTGGTTTAACGCCTACAGATTTCAATACTGCTTTAGACAGTCCGGCACCAATTAAAAATAAGGTAAGTGTTAATCCTATCTTGGCAATATTCACGATGATTGGAGCAACATGTTGTACCGTAGGGATATAAGTGCTGGCTAACATGGCTAAAACAAACAGACCGATGAAATAAGGAATTTTTATTTTCTTTGATTTATTTTTAAAGAAAAAAGCGGTTCCAAAAGCAATAGGAATAATCCACAATGCCCTGGTTAATTTAACAGTGGTGGCAATTTGTAAAGCAGTTGCACCATATTTATTTGCCGCACCAACCACAGAGCTGGTATCATGGATGGCTATGGCACACCATAATCCAAACTGAGTTTGAGAAAGGTTAAAATAGTGCCCTATTGCAGGAAAGACAAACAAGGCTATAGAGTTAAGGATGAAAATGGTTCCCATGGCTATAGAAATTTGCTTTTCTTTGGCTTGCATTACCGGAGATAGGGCAGCAATGGCACTTCCTCCGCAAATAGCTGTTCCGGCAGAGATTAAAAAAGAGGTTTTACGTTCGATTTTTAAGAATTTCCCAAATAGCAATCCTAAAGTTAAAGTACCAAAGATGGAGAAGATGGTAAAAATAACTCCTTCTTTTCCGGCTTGTATGGCACTAAAAATATTCATCCCAAAACCTAAACCCACTACAGAAAATTGCAATAATATACTAGTGGCTTTCTGGTTTAAATGGATGAAGGGATGCCCTATGGTTTGTGCGGCAACCAAGCCCATAAATAATGCTATGGGTGGACTAATCCATGGGGTTAAACATAAAGTAAGTAGACCTACAAATATTACTTTTTGGTAGGCGATATCTATTTTTAATGGGCTGCTGCTGGTGTGATTTTTTTGATGTTCCATTATTTATTTTTCTTTGTTTTGTTAACCAAAGATCCATAAATAATAGGTTCAGTTTAAATGCTTATTAAGTATAAACCATAACTATAGGTTATGGCTGGAGGCAAATTTTATAAACAATTTCGACAGAGCATTTACTTGTCCCTGGGCTTCAATAAAATAAAAAGGCCGCTCTATGCTTAAGTTCTTAACATCAATGATACGAAGTTCATTGTGCTTTAATTCTTTAATGATGGCATGAATAGAAACAAATGCCACACAAGGGCTGTGTAACAGATAAGATTTGATACTTTCGATACTTCCCAATTGCATCTCTATATTTAAATCATCTATTTTAATTTGATGTTTATTTAGAGCATGGGCAATCACTTCTAAGGTGCCAGATCCGGTTTCTCTAATCAAAAAAGGATATTTTTGGAGTTCTTCTATTTTGATAGTTTCTTTCTTGATAAAATTTTCTTGCGCATTCAATACTAATACCAGTTCATCTTTGATGAACTCCTGATAGTTGAGTCGTGGATTTTTACTTCGCCCTTCTATGATCCCTAATTCAATATCTTTATTTAACAACGCTTGTTCAACCTGCTCGGTATTTCCAGTTACCAAATGAACTTTTACATCTTTAAATTTCTGATGAAAATCTGCTAAAATAGGCGGAATAACATATTGAGCAATGGTAGAACTGGCACCTATTCTTAGCACTCCGCTATACTGCTCAGCTAGAATGTTCATCTCAAACTCCATGTCTCTATAAAGCTCAAAAACGCGGTCAGTATAGCTGAGTAGGGTTTGTCCTGCCGGAGTGAGGATAATTTTATTGCCATTTCTTTCGAAAAGCTGCAACTTAAAAGCTCCTTCTAATTCGTGAATGTGACGGGTAACAGCGGGCTGGCTGATGTACAATTCCTGAGCTGCTTTAGTGAAATTCAATCGCCTAGCAACGGTGTAAAAAACTTTTAATCTGAAATCGAACATTTAGTTTGATCGTCTGAAATGGATAAAACAAAAAGCTAATTTATCAAAATTTTGCCTGAATAAATTAATGAGGCTGTCTCAAAAAGAAATTTTAGCCGCTTCTGATTACAATTTTCTTAAAAAGGAGACCTGTAATAACACAAATCCTCAATATTTAACCATTATAAGGATTAAATATTGAGGATTTTTTAATTGAAAAGAGGCGTTTTTGACTTTTGAGACAGCCTCCTGTTAATGCTTAAAGTTGAGTTTGGAGTTTAACAGCACAAATACAACACCAAATAAGGTATTGGCTAGGAAGAAATACAGTACCCCGGAGAATGGAATGGCTTGGTAACCAAATAAACCTTGATTTAGAAGTGGTAAAACCACGAAGCTATTGATGATCCATGGAAATAAGGAAAATAAAAAACCTTCTACAATCACGTTTTTTGATAAGTGCCCTTTTAAAAACAAACGATATAAAATGACCATTAAAAATCCGGTTAAAAAATGAAATAAAAGCCAAATCCAAACTGTTGGAGGGACTAAATAAGTTACTACACTTTTTACCTCCACATTAAAATAAGCTCCCCCTTTTTTAAGCTGTAAAACCAGTAATTTTAGTAAACCTCCGCTTTCTGCATGAATTTGGAAAAAGCTGGCAATTTTCAATAGAAAGGCATGCATTCCTATCGATAGAAAACCAGCTACCAAAGTCTGCATCCAAGATATAGGATGATTATTTTTAATATTATTGTTACCTACTCCCATCCCCATTTCTTAAAAATTTCATGCCCTTTTTCGCTCTGCATAAACTGTATAAATTGGGTTGCTTCTTTTGGGTGAGTACTAATTGTACTAAGTGCAATGGGTGTCCCTCTATACACATTGGCAACCTTAGGCAGTTCAACCAGTGCGGTGATATCTGTTAAACGATAATGCCAGGATGAATAGCTGATCCAAGCATCAAAAGAAATGTCTTTCTTCCATCCAGCAATGCCTAAAGCCGTATTTTCAAAAGATTGTTTGATATTTTTCTGAATTCCAGCTATCAGATTCTCTTTTCCAGCTAAATCTTCCCATAAGCCAAATTGGCCGGCACCATTTACATCCAAAATAGAAATGCCTGTTTTAGTAAGATCTTTTAACGAATGGATCTTTTTAGGATTCCCAGGTCTTACCAAAATAGCAGCTCCCCTTTTATAAAGCTCCTGTCTACTCTCGTTATTGATTAACCCAGGATGTTTCATGCTAAATTGGGTGAGCATATACTCGGCACCACCAAAAACTAAGTCTGCATTTTTATTCGCTTCATTAATCCAGTTACTTTCTGGCCCAGCCACCACTTTCACCATCAACTGATGTTGCAAAGAAAATATCTTTCCACATTCATTAATGGGGCCAAATGGTCCACCAGGGCCATACACATAAAGTGTATCAGTTTGCGCCTGCACTAAAAGGGGAGTTAATAAACTCATGATCATGATTATAGATTTCAATTTTTTCATGACTTGCGTGGTTTAATTCGTTGTAAATCCATATTTCTGATAAACGGCTTTGGCTGTCGGGCTTTGCAAGAAATTCATAAAATCTTTTGCTGCCAGTTGGTGAGGGGCGTTTTTTAAAAGACCAGCCATATAAGTCGCCTTTACATTTTCAGCGTCAGGGATATTTACCATTTCTACAGGGTGTTTGATCATTTGCTGATAATACACCTCAGTATACCAAACCGGTGCTGCATCACTTTGGTGATAGAGGATTCGCATAGGGGTTTGGCGATGGTGAATTTGAGTAAGATAGGTACTGCCATCGTTTACTTTCTTTACCATAATTGTATTTTTAAGAAGATCTCCACCAGCCTTCACATAAGCTTCTTCAATCCGTTTTCCAATACCCTCCCATTGTGGATTAGGCATGCTTATCTTTACGTCTGCTGCACCCAAATCTTTTAATCCTTTAATGTTTTTTGGATTTCCTTTTTGCACCATAATGGCTAACTTATTATAAGCATAAGGAGCAGTTTCTGTAAACAATGGTAACATTTGATCTATCCTAGTTTTACCAGCAGTATAAACATCGGGCTTTAAGCTAATCCGCATATTGCCTATGGTAATGGCTCCACCATCAATTTGTTTGGCCAAGATCCCTGGAGGTAAGGTTTCAACAAATATGCGTTGGTACTGGGGGTAATCTTTTTTAAATGCTGCCAAAAGATCGTCTATACACATAAACTGATTCCCTGCAAAAAACACCACTAGCTGCGGGTCGTTGATATCGCCAAATAAATCGGGTACATTATCCACACCGGGAATGGTAAACATTACCGGACTTTGTGGCGGGGTATTCCATGGAGGATCAAAACGGTGCTCCTGAGCAAAACTGCCTGTAATGGCGGCAGTTAAAATAGTGAGTGTTAGAATTAACTTTTTCATTGTTTTATGAGTTTAAAAATGGTTGTAATTTTCCTTTCTCAGCAAGTTATATCTTACTAAGTCATTGATTGATTAATAAATATTTATTTTGTTATGGTTTAATCACCGACCAGCCTTGAGCTTGTCTGATGATGAGTTCTCCGTTGCCACTGGGAACCACAGCAATGAAATCATAAAGCTGATCTCTGCCAATTTTTCTCTCTTTTAGCGAGTTGTTACATTGCGCTACAATGACCCCTTTTTCAACCAGATCTTTTAATTGATCCTCGTAGGGACTTCCTTTGAGTAAGACTTCTGTACCTCCGCTAAAGGCAATCAGCTCAATATGGATTTTTCCTTTCAATCGTGGGTCTTCCAGTGCGTTGCTGATGTTTCTTAAAGCTTTGTTAATAATTTTAGGATCATTGCTGTCTACCTGATAAATGGCATGATAATCTTTTAAGTTTGCTTTAGCACCGGTAAATTCCCGGTTTTCATCCAAAGCTTTGGTTTGTGATTTTACTGAGGCACCAATTAGTACGGTTAATAAGGATAATAAGATGAGCTTTTTCATGATTCTTTTTTTTATATAATTTAAATTTATTTTGATTTTTGTGCTGCTTTGATAGGTTTAAACGGCCCTAGTTTATGTTGTTTCTCTGAAAACTGATCTGCATAAGGACCAAATGGAAAATCGATAGGCTTTTGGGCTATATTTTTCCAATCTTTTGACTGGTCTTTATGAGGACGAGGCTGGCTATTTACATATGCAGCTACATCCCATGCTTCCTCGTCTGTTAATATAGGATGCTGGTAATTAGTGCCAAAAGGCATGTTATTTTTCGCAAAGCCCGCAAAAGTAGTAATACGATATAAGCCGGCTCCATCATTATAACTATTCTTTCCCCATAAAGGAGGATAGGTATAACCATTTCCATCTACACTAAGTAATCCCTCACCACTTTTGCCATGGCAACTCTGGCAATTATTCAAGAAAACTGCCTTTCCTTTTAATGGGTCTGCAGCCCGATCTAAAAACGCCAATTTTTCTACACCTCCACCGGCAGGTTTAACTCCTTTGTCCACTCCTTTTCCCAACCATTTCATATAAGCAATCATGGCCTTCATTTCATGAGTGGTAGAATCTAAGGGTTTGCCATTCATACTTCTCTGGAAACATCCGTTAATACGCATAGCGATAGAAACCCAAGTGTTAGACCTGGCCTTAAACTGAGGATAAGTGGATGCTACCGCAGAATAATTTAGTGCATAAGGTTTAGTACCTGCCTCATTATGGCAATTTTGGCAATTCATATTATTTGAAATGTGGGCCACACTTCCCTTCGGACCAAAATATTTACTGGTATTTGCTACCAGCGCCCTGCCATACTTTATCTGCGTTCCTTCTGTGGTATTAGGAATTGTACGAGTATCTGGAGCCATCCACACGGCCTCTTCCACTTTTACAGGTTTCGTATCGATTGCTGCAACAGTACCAGAGCTGGTGGCTACATTAACAGCTGGCACTGCCGCCTTTTTTTCAGAAGGCGTATGGCCTAAAAAAGCATTTAGGATGGTAGCCAAGATGACGATACAAAATAACAAACTGATTGCGATTACATATCTACTGAGTTTAATAATCGCTGATAATATTTCTTTGTCCATCGTTATATTTAATTAATTGATGATCAAATGTAAGTCCTTATGGTAATGGTTTTACATCAGAAATTAACATCAATCATAACTTTAGGTTATTGGTTGACGAGAAAGAACAACTTTGGGCAAATAATTTATTCGCTGATCATGGACCTAGATAAAATTATGAATAATAAATGGGCTTTAAGCCAAATACAGAACAAATTAGATAGTTTGAAACGACAAAATATTGAATTAGATACCGCTAATTCTGAAAATGAAATCAATACCCTTCAATCTAATTTAAATAATTCTGATGATGCGATGAGTGGAATGGATGCATAATTTTAATTCCGATTACGCGGGCTCCTTTACCCATGAAGGCCATCTTCAATTTCTTCGCTGCTACTTCTCAGGAATACCAGCGCAAAGAGCTTTGGGAACTGATGAAAGCCGCACTCTCCACCATGAACGAACCAGGGACGGCTCTGGACTTGACGAAGAAACTAGAGGCCCTGCTTTGCACCTTCTTTCTTTTGCTGAGAGACAAAGAAGAAAAGGACGGAGAAGTGAAACTGGAAATCTTCCCTGCCGGAAGCGAGGAACAGATCGACAAGGAAAGGAACTCCACACCAACATCAGCAATTACCGCTTCCCACAGGGTGGCAATGCCTCCTGCTCCCAAGGCTAAAACAATCACTTTAACACCCATAGCTAATGCAATATTTTGCTAAACAATAGTCTTTGTAGGCTTACCAATTTTAAATTGCCTGAATGATCTTATAAGCTTCATCATTTTGAATGACCATATCGACAGTCTTTATGATGGCATCACAGTCCAAGCCTCCCATGACTTTGGCGCAACGTTAACTTCATCGTAAACAAATGAAAGGGTTTTCCACTGGTTTTTTAACCCTAAACCGTTATAACTTTTTTTCCTCATGAAGTAAATCGCCAAAACCTTTATTGATATTTAAAAATTCAGCAACATTATCTATTGCGCTTTATTTCCCTAAATTGATATAACCACCTCAATAAACTCGGGAACACAAATAGTAAAAGTGGTAAGCCTACAATAAATCCTCCAATTACAGCAATTGCTAATGGTTGTTGCATTTGTGCACCTAATCCTATTCCCAAGGCCAATGGCATCAAAGCTAATATGGCACCTATAGCTGTCATTAATTTAGGCCTAATTCTTAACGCAATGGCGTAATTGACAGATTCGTCTACATCTGAGGTAGCATTAAAATTAAACCTAAACTGATTGACCGTAAAAATGGCATTCTCGGCTATGATGCCCACAATCATAATGATACCAGTATAGCTGCTCACATTTAAGGGAATCCCGATGAAGAACAATGCCAGAATACAACCGCAAATGCCCATCACCGAAACAAATATTACCAGAAATGATACTGCCCAGTCTTTGAAAAGAAACATCAAAACCGCAAAAACCAGAAGCGTAGCCAAAGCCAAAATCATCAGAAGCTCTTTAAACGATTGTTGCTGTTGTGAGTAAGCACCACCATAAGCAATGCTATAGCCTTGTGGCAGGGCCAGTTTTTCTTTAAACTGTTGCTGAATTTCATAAATACCGGTACCTAAATCCAAATTATCCAATCTGGCGGTAAGTACAATGGTTGATTTTAGGTCTTCTCGCTTGCGGTCAATCTCTCCAGTAATTACTTCCACATCACAAAAGAAAGACAGAGGTCTGGTAGAGCCATCAGGTAGAAAAATCAGGCTGTTCTTCAGTTTATCCAAATCATTGTCTTTAAAATCGGTAAAGCGCATCAGGATTCGGCGCATCAGTTCGCCATCCTGTAAACTACCAATTTGTATCCCTCCAGTTAAGGCAGCCTGCTGTGGAGATGGCTCTACCACATTGGCATTTATCCCCAAAGGAACGCCACCGGTATAGGCGTTAAGTTGGGTCTGAAAATCAGTAAGAGAAATGTTGTATTGTTGCAGTTTATCCGGATTGGGTAAGAATACAATAGATGGCCCGGCAGTAAGTAAGCCATTATCGATATCCACAATTCCTTTGATATGCTGCAAAACTCCTTCTGCGTCTGCCGCTACCTTTTGAAGTGTGTTATAATCATCGCCAAAAATTTTGATCTCAATGGGTTCTGGTGTGCTTGTTAAATCACCCAACAAATCTGCAATACGCTGCCCAAAAGAAATATGCAGGATAGATTTTGCTTCGATACTTTTACGCAAATCACTGATGACTTCTTCAGTACTTTTTTCCCTGTCTTTCTTAAGCTGTATGGAATAATCACCAAAATTTTGTGGGACAGTTTTAAAGGCCATTTTCACACCAGTTCTGCGAGAATAAGTTTCTACGTTTTTGTTGGCTAGAATGACTTTTTCCATTTCCTGACACAATCTATCTGTTTCATCTACTGATGTACCTGCCGGGGAATAATAATCCAGCACAATACTTCCCTCGTCTAATGCGGGTAAAAAACCTGTTTCGAGTTTGCCGGATGCATACCACGCCGATAAGCTTATCGCAAAGACAAATAAGAGTGCCAAAGCAGGTTTTTTGAATGTCCAGGTAAGCCAATTTAGTTTATTTACCTCTTTGTGATTTTCTTTATGGTTCGGTTTAAGGGATTCTTTGTACCCGATTATCAAATGCAGAACGGGAAGCAAAAGCCATGTTACTAGAAATGAGGTAACCATGGTAATTTGCATAGTGTCTGAAAGTTCCCTAAAAAAACTGCCTGCCAATCCGCTCATCAATCTAAAAGGAAAATGAATCACAATGGTTGCCAGTGAGGAACCAATCATCGCTGGGAACAAATCTTTAATAGCTCCCTGAACAATTTTAAACCGATTCATTTCAGGGTGCTCTTCATGCCCTCTGTAAATCTGTTCAATGATAACTATGGCATCATCTATAATTAACCCTACCGAGGCTGCAATAGCTCCCAATGACATGATATTGATGGTGATGCCCGCCAGGTAAAGTGCTAAAATAGTAAAGCCCAAAGTTACTGGAATGGTAAGCATAACTGCCAAACTTGCCCGCCAAGAACGTAAAAACAAAATCATCACAATGATAGCCAAAAACAAACCTTCGTAAATGGTTTTTATCACACTATGGATGCTATCGCCTACAAAAGCACTTTGGTCATAATAAGTTTTCAGCTCATATCCTTTAGGCAAAAGCTTACGTACCTCTTCAGCCTTTGCTTCTGCACTTTTGGCGAAATCAATCAGGTTGACTCCGGGTTGCTTTACCAAGTCTATTTGTACGGCACTTTGTCCGTTGGCATTAATTTTAATAAATTCCTGCTGCTCTTGAATTTCTACTTTTGCAATATCTCCAACTTTTATTAGGCGATTTCCATCGTTTTTAACGGTGATGTTTTTGAGTTCGTCAATATCATTAACCCGGGTATCGGTAAGGGTGAGGTAAAGCCTGTCGTAATTAGCTACATTTCCGTTAGAAAGCACATAATTGGTGTTGTTAAAGACGGTAATTAGTGAATTTGGGGTAAGTCCCAATGATGACATTTTAACTGCATCAGGTATTACCACATATTCTTTGGTTTTCCCTCCTCTTATAATTACATTAGAAATGCCATCGACCTGAGAAAAAACGGGTCTTATAATTAGATTGGCTGCGTCTTTCATAGCCACTGGACTTTGGCTATGATCTTTGCTTTCTAAAGTAAAGCCATATACCGGAAAGAGCGACTGGTTCATTGCCTCTACGGATATATTCAATCCCTGAGGTAAAAAGTTTTTTATTTCGTTAATGCGACTTTCTATCTGTGTTTTTTGGGCGTAAGTATCTAATCCCCACTGAAAAAATATATCGATAGTACAGTTACCCCTGCTTGTATTACTTTTAACCACTGTTACGCCACGTACTTTTTTGGCGGCACTTTCCAGAGGTTTGGTTACAGTAATCATCATGCGGTCAACAGGTAGTTGGCCTGCATCGGCGATTATGGTAATGCGTGGAAAAAGCACTTCCGGGAATAAATTGGTCTGCATTCTTGTGTAAGCAAAAATGCCCGCCACAAGCAATAAAACCCCTATAAAAACAATTGGCTTTGCAAATACCTGAAAATAGTTGTTACGTCTGTCCATCTTCAAATCAGTTTTCTTTAGTGATACTTACTAATGCCGTATCTGGCAGTCCATAATTTCCTGATATAATTATCTTGTCTGTAGGATTGAATTTGGGCTTTAAAATTTCTATTTCACGGGCATTCTTATTCCCTGTTGTTACAGGCACTCTTACTGCGGTGGTATCGTTAATAAGTTTCATAACCCAAAAATCTTTCATCATTTCATCACTTAAAACACAGCTTCGAGGTAAAATTTGCTGCTTGCCTTTGGTGCCTTTGCTTATTTCTACTTTGGCAATTAGATTTTCTGGCAATACCATGGATTGGTTAAGTTTAGCCAGTAGCGTTTGGGTTTGCGAGGTCACATTCATAGACGTTAAAGGCGTGGTAATAACTGCCTGATGTCTGCTGCCATCCGGCAGGGTAATAAAACAATTTTTACCAGGTTTTACAATTCCTGAATATTCGTAGGGTACATTTATCTGGAAAGCTAAATCATTACTCTTTGCAATGGTGCAAAGCGGAGTACCTTCCGTAACATATTCGCCTGCCTGCTGTTTATCGAAAGTGCTGATTACGCCAGAAGAGGCAGCTCTAACTTTGATGATTCCAAAGTCTTTTAAAGTAGAATCTATTCGTGAGGCACCAGCTCCTAAGGCTCGGTGCTCTTTAGTTTCCAACTCGTACAACACTTCTCCCTGCCTTACCTGTGCTCCTAAATGGGTGTTTACCCTAGTAATAAACGCAGGAATTGGAGCCGTCATCATGGTTCTTTGGAGGTAGATGGAAGTTGCAGAAAGTTCGAGGTTATCGCTTACCGTACCCGAATCAATTTTTACAACCTCAACCGGGATTTTAGGTTGTGCCATTTCTTCGGCGGTGTTATCCTGTGCGCTTTGGCAGGCAACGCACAAACACAATGCGTAAAAAGCAAAAAGTATGTTTAATTTTCTCATGTTATATTTCTTATAGCCCTATCAGGATAACTCCTGTGATTATTTTATTGATATATTGATTACCAGTTCCAGTAATTGTAGGCGTTAATTAATAATTGTTTATTGGTTTGCAGTAATACTCTATCGCGTTCTGTTGCCGATTGATTTTTTAATACATTCACAAAATCAATAATGGATAACTGCCCCGTGATGATCTGCTTTTTGTAAGCACTGATTAAGTCTTCATAAGATTTCAACTGTCGTTCTATATGCATTTCCCTACCTTTATAAGATTCCAATTCAGCTAAAAATTTAGCTTTTCTTAGCTCGTTCTGGGTTTGGAAGTTTTCTTTATAGAAGCTGACCGAATTTAATAATGCTTGGGTTTTGTTACTGTTCAGCTCTTTTTGCCGACCATCAAAAATGTTCCAGCTTAAAGTTAACCCTGCGCCAAATCCAAAACGCTGAGGAATTGTAGGTACATAAACTGCATTTAAGCCTGTATTGGCGAAAAAACTGAGTTGGGGTTTGTATTTGGTTTCAAATGCCTTTTGGCTGGCCATTAAACCAAGACTGTCTAAACGGTATTTATCTAAAAATCCGTTAAATTGTTGTCCACTTTTTAAAGAAATAGATACCGGGTCTAAACTCACTATCGTGGTATCTTTTATACCCGAAAGAATATTTAGATCAAGCAGATCTCTTTTGTAATTAGCCTGATAAGTGGTCAAGAGAGCTTCATTGTTTTCAAATTCGATATTAAGTAGCGTAAGGTCAGAGCTTTTCAAGAGGCTACTCTCCACTAGTTTCTTTACAATATCAGTTTGCTGGTTTAAAAGGTATAATATGCTTTTAGCGTAATCAATCTGTCGCTTGTCTTGTAAACATAGTAGATATTGGTCGGTTACGGCTTTCTCTAAATCATGTGCGTTTAGTTTAACGGCATTATCATTAATATTTGCTCTTGCATAAGCTTCATCTGCAAGGGTTTCTACAACTTTACCGTTAAATAAAGGCTGTGTAATGGTAAGCAAACCCTGATAAGTCCCTCCGTTTGTTGCTGAAAGATCATAGCCATAATAATCAGTAACGTTTTTTGGATTCAGCTGTAAACTGTTTTTATTACCATCGGTACTGTAAACAGGAGCAAATAAAAAGCTGGCGTTAAGGTTTAATTGGGGTTTGCTAAACATCGCTTTTAAGCGTTCTGCTTCTGCTTTATTGGCAATGCTCTTGTTTTTATTATCGTTAATAAGCGGACTTTTTTCTTTTGCAGTTTGGATATAATCGGACAGGGAGTGCTGGGCAAATGCGGTATAACACATTCCTATACTAAGCAATCCTGATAAGGCTAACCTGATACGTATCATCTTTTAATTTAGGGGCTTATAAATACTAATTCCGGCAGATTGATTTTCGGTTTTTGGAGTGGCCAGTATCAAACGGTCTAAACTCTTGGAATATAAGGAAGTACCTGCCCCTTTTACGGTAGGGATGGTTTTAATTAAGCTATAGCTATCAGGATTATCCTGTTTAATTACTTCTATAGTGCCTTCTCCGCAGGATATATAAATGAGCTTTCGGGTTGCATCGTAATAAATGCCATCCGCACCTTCGCTAATATTTAAATTAAAAACAGATTTACCTGTAACGGTGGAAAAAACAATGAATTTGCCTGGCTCGCAACCAATAAAAAGACGATGATATTCTTTGTCTAAAGCCATAGGTACGTTTTCTTTAGCTTCTTTAACAGGCCATGTAGCGATAACTTTTCCGGCTGTTTTATCTACCACATCTATCACGTTTTTATCTTTTATGTTCACATAAATCAGGTCGCCGTCTATTTCAAACTGTTTGAGGTAGCCTGATAAAGGAATTTCGCCAACAATCTTATCCTGCTGTAAATCAATAATACCCAATGCACCAAAAGATTTGCCCACACCTACATAAAGTTTGTGCGCAGTACTATCGTACCTAAGGTTGTTACAAGCCTCTTTAAACTGAAATTCTTTTATTTTTTTATAGGTGTTTCCATCTATTTCGGTAACTTTTCCGTCAAGACCTGTGGCCACATAAATACGGTTTTTTGCTACATCGTAAAAAGACCATTTAGGTTCCTGCAAATCAGGGATACTCAGTATAGGTTGGTTGGTATCCAAATTAATTACTTCCAAGCTATGGTTATCCTCAGCACATAAAAATAAACGTTTGCCTTTTAGGTCTAAAGACATCAAATCAAATCCACCTGTTACTTTGGGTAACGGAATTCTGGTAGTTAGGGTTAAGGCCGTATCTGGCGTTACTTTTAGTTGAGTGCTGTCTTTAGCATTTTGCTGTGCTTTTTGGTTACCATTGTTACAGGCAACAAACGCAATGGCAACAAACGCAAATAAAACAATGGTTAGTCTATCATAAAAAGTTTTCATCATCTGGTTTTAAGGTTTATCTGCGATGAATGTAAAACCAGATTTAGAATCAATTTAGAATTTAATAGAAAAGTGATGACGATTATTTTTATATTGATAATCAATCTGCCAACAATGCAAAACCGCTATTTGCTTTACAATGGCTAAGCCCAGACCCGTTCCTTGGCTTTTGCCAGAAAATTTCGAAAAACGTTTAAACAATTTATCTTTGTTTAAGGCAGTGTTGTCCGAGGTGTTGAGAACAGATAATCCACTACTGTTTAACACAATATTTATAATTCCATTTTCTTTATTATGACTGATTGCATTTAACAACAAATTATTGATCAGAATCTCAGTAAGTCCTTTATTTGAAATAATATATAATTTGGTAGTATGCTTATCAAAGATGATATTGATGTTTTTGGCTAAAGCCTGTTCTTTAAAATAAGGGATTACTTGCTGAATTATCGGTAAAATATCAAAACGTTCCGTATCGCTAAACTGTTTGTTTTCAATTTTGCTTAACAACAGTAGGTTTTTGTTGATTCGTGATAAGCGACCTGAAACTTGATATAAAGACTGGATGACTTCGCTCTGTTCTGTAGTTAAAGCGGTATTTTGTAATAAAAGATCTAATTTGTTTCTAAAAATGGCAAGTGGATTTTGCAATTCATGCGAAGCATTTTCTGTGAACTCTTTTTGTATCTGAAAAGCTTTTACATTATCATTGATCAGTTTACTTACGGCAGAATTCAGTTTTTCAAACTCGATGATATTGACTTTATCAAAAACAGGGGCTTGTAGGTGTTGTAAATTAAATTGCTCTATTTTTTGCAAGGTATCATAAAACGGATGCCATAATTTACTGGAGATTAACCGAGTAATGTAAAAATTGGCTAAAAGCAAAAGCAATAATGTACCCAAATATAACCAAGTTAGGGTGAGCATTAAATCCTGCGATTCTATCAAGTTAAGCCTAATCATCAATACAAATGGCTTACTTTGTATTTGAATGTTTTTGTATAACACATGGTAAGGCTCCCATTCTGGCACCATTTCATCATAAAATATTTGCAGTATAATTTGGTCTTTTGGAGCAGTTACCGTATCCTCTAAAATCCGGGTATCCCTATTAAATTTATTCCACATCGGAATCTCCTCAACTTTTAAATCAGGTAGATTTTTTTCAAAGAATTCATCTCTGCGTAACAGTACGGCTTCATTTACATCGTCTAAGTAGAGCTTTTCTATTAAAAAATAAAAGAATGGTCCACTTAATATCAAAACCCCCGAAGACAAAATCAGGTAATAAAGAAGCGTTTTGTTTAAAAGCTTTTTCATACCTGAAACTTATATCCGACTCCGTAAACTGTTTTAACATAGTTGTTGCAACCTGCCTCAGTTAACTTCTTCTTAAGATTTTTAGCATGGGCATATACAAAATCAATATTATCCATCATATCGGCCATATCGCCAGAAAGATGCTCGGCAATAGCGTTTTTAGAAACGACCATATTCTTGCTCCCCACTAAAAAAAGTAAAAAATCAAATTCTTTACGTGTTAGCAATACTTCTTTACCTTTTACCTTAGCTACTTTAAATTGAAGATTAATTTCTAGCTCATTATAACACATTATATTCTTGTTGTCGAATTTTTTTCGACGAACTACTGAGTAGATGCGGGCATTCAGTTCTGACAGGTGGAACGGCTTGGCGAGATAGTCATCAGCCCCAATATTTAAACCTGTAATTTTATCTTCTAAGGAGCCATTGGCAGATATAATGATGACCCCATCCTGTTTATTCAATGCTCTGATTTTTTCTAGAACTTTCAACCCGTTACCATCTGGCAACATTAAATCTAAAAGAATACAGTCATAATCGTAGGTTACAATTTTATCAATAGCAACCTTCAAAGTATGGGCAAATTCACAGACGTATTTTTCAGCTTGCATATAACTGGCAATACTTTCTCTGATTTCTTCTTCGTCTTCTATAATGAGAATTTTCATAACGCCTACGTAATATTTTGAGCTAAAATAGCTGAATTATTATAATTAATAAGCCTTCAACTGCATTCGCGATTGCTGTTAAATTTCATAACCACCCTCAAAACCATATACTTCCCGAATTCGCCTCCAACTAAAGATTTAACTCGTATTTCTTTAAGAAATTCATATTATTAAATATTAATCATATCTTTGTGAAAAGGAAATGGCGTCTTCCTTCACAAGAACCGCTCAAGCAGTCGCTTAGCTAATGGCACCTACAAAAATTTACAATTCATTGTATTTTAATTTTTGTTGGTGCTTATGTTTAAAATTAACTACTTCTTTCAAGGAAATCAACCTGTCGATAAACGTCGAGCAATTTACTGTGTTTATTTCTTAGCCCTTTTGTCTTTTATTAATCTAAACCTGTGGAAATGAGAATAGCATTCATATCAGATATACATGGCAATTTACCAGTTTTAGAAACTGTTTTGAGCGATATCGAATTACAAGAAATTAATACTGTTTTTTGTTTAGAAGACTTGGTTGATTCTGCGCCTTGGCCAGATGGATTTATAAAAACCTTATGGACAAATTAACTGAAGGCCAAAAGAGAGCCATAAAATCAATCATTATGCTTACGGAAGAGAAATTGCATGAAATGGAAAGTTTGATTTTTTTCATTGAACATACCAAGTCTACTGACGGGATCCAAAAGGAGGTTGTTAATGATTTAACCTTGGCGGAAAAGGATATGTTTATTAAGAAAATAGCCGAAATGAAAAAGGTACTAAAAGCTTTTTCTGAACATTACCAATTGCAAAATGCTAAAGAGCGGATAAGTCTTAAAAATATTTTATCGGTTAAAGCTGCCTTTATTTGGGAAGATATTTCTGGCTCTACCTTTAATCGTTTAAAAAGTTACGGCGATATTGAAGAATGGCAAAGACCTGATTACGAACAATTCATTAATCCATTAAACGACTTGATTAACGAGATAATGCATATAAAATCATAAACTATGAAAATCACTAAAATAATTGCCCGAGAAATATTGGACTCTAGAGGAAATCCCACTGTAGAAGTAGAAATCGCACTTGCAGATGGAAATACAGCCCGAGGCATTTCGCCATCTGGTGCAAGCACCGGAGAAAAAGAAGCGGTGGAATTGAGAGATGGCGATAAAAAACGCTATGGCGGAAAAGGAGTAGAAAAGGCTGTAAAAGGTGTAAATGTTGAAATAAAAAAAGCCCTTGAGAACAAGAATTTTGAAAATCAAAAAGAATTTGATCAGTTTTTAATTCAGTTAGACGGAACGGAAAATAAATCACGTTTAGGGGCAAATGCCATGCTGGCGGCTTCGATTGCTTTTGCGAGGGTAACGGCCTTGTCAAAAAACATCCCACTTTATAAGCAACTGATTAATCGAGAACAATATGTGATGCCAGTTCCCTGCATGAACGTAATTAATGGCGGTCGTCATGCCGATAACAATATCGATTTCCAGGAATTTATGATCGCACCTCACAACGCTCCGTCTTTTAAAGAAAGTATTAGAATGGGCGAAGAAGTTTTTCATACTTTAAAAGGTCTTCTCAACAAAAAAGGATATTACACTGGTGTTGGCGACGAAGGTGGTTTTGCACCTAATTTAAAATCTAACGAAGAAGCTGTAGAAGTAATTTTAGAAGCTATTAGTACAGCAGGCTACAAACCGGAGGAAGATATTTCCATTTGTTTAGACCCCGCCACGAGCGAAATGTGGCAAAATGGAAAATACCAGTTTTTCAAAAGTGATAAAAGAGAACTCAGCTCTGCCGAAATGATTGCACTTTGGGAAAGCTGGATGAGTAAATATCCAATCGTTTTATTGGAGGATGGTTTAGGCGAAAATGATTGGGAAGGTTGGAAAAAACTTACCCAAAACTTAGGCAGTAAAGTGGAATTGGTAGGTGACGATATTTTTTGCACCAATCCCAAAATCATCCAAGATGGAATTGACCAAAAAATTGGAAATAGCGTTTTGATTAAACTGAACCAAATTGGTACCGTTTGGGAAACTTTAGAAGCAGTAAACCTAGCTCAACAAAATGGCTACCATTGCTTCATCTCTCACAGAAGTGGCGAAACCGAAGACACCACCATTGCAGATTTGGTAGTCGCCACCAATGCAGGGCATATTAAAACCGGTAGCGGTTGCCGTACAGAACGAATTGCTAAATTTAACCAGCTATTGCGTATAGAAGAACAATTAGGGAGCAATGCCACATTTGCAGGGCTAAAGACTTTTAAATTTTAACGGTTTTTCTTTTCAATGAAACATAGAATCACATCAGAGCATTTTTCCATTTTCAATAATTTGGTAAAATGGACAATCTTAACATTACCCATTGCACTGGCGATTGGTAGCATGGTTGCCTTATTTCTTTGGCTTTTAAACTGGGCCATCTTTTTTAGGTTCAGCCATACTTGGTTACTTTTCTTATTACCAGTTTCGGGTCTTGTCATTCACTTTTTGTACAAACTATGGGGTAAATCATCTGAGAAAGGGAATAACATGATTATGGACGAAATCCATCAGCCAGGCGGTGGTGTACCGGCTCGCATGGGGCCTTTAGTGTTAGTTACCACGGTCATTACTCATCTTTTTGGAGGTTCTGCTGGTCGAGAAGGAACAGCGGTGCAAATTGGTGGTAGTATTGCACAGCTTTTCGGGAAATGGTTTAATCTAAAGCCAGAAGATATGAGAATCATACTCACCGCTGGTATTGCAGCTGGCTTTGGGGCAGTGTTCGGCACACCTTTAACAGGTGCTATCTTCGCTATGGAAGTAATCACACTTGGTAAAATCCAGTACGATGCCTTAATTCCTTGTTTAATTGCAAGTTTAGTGGGCGATTTTACTGTGGCAGCCTGGGGCATTCATCACACGCTATATCACATCGATTTTTTACAAGGCACTAATTTTATTTTTGCAGAACATTTGCATTGGGATATTCTCTTAATCTTAAAAATTGTGGCGGCCTCTATTTGTTTTGGTTTATCCAGTTACTTATTTTCTGAGATGGTGCATGGTGTAAAAAATGTATCCTTAAAAATCTTTAAAATAACTTGGCTAATTCCGTTCATAGGCGGATTAACGATTATCGGTTTGACTTATTTAGTAGGAAAACCAGATTATTTGAGTTTAGGTGTGAATGCTGAATACCACGGTGCTGTAACGCTTGTGTCTGCATTTAAGACAGGTGGTGCTGATACTTGGAGTTGGTTCTGGAAAACTATTTTCACTACCATTACTTTAGGAACTGGGTTTAAAGGAGGCGAAGTAACTCCTCTGTTTTATATTGGAGCAACTTTAGGTAATACTTTGGCCAATTTGATGAATGCACCCATTAGTCTTTTCGCTGCCCTTGGCTTCATCGCCGTATTTGCAGGAGCTACTAATACACCATTGGCTTGTACCATTATGGGCGTAGAACTTTTTGGAGGAGAATATTTACTTTTCTTTGCGATTGCCTGCTTTACGGCATATTTTTTTAGTGGACATTCAGGGATTTACAGTTCGCAAAGAATTGGAGTCCCTAAAGTTTTTAATGAATATTTTTCTGAGGAAATATCATTAGCGCAATCCCATCATCGTAGGCGCAACTTTTTTAATAAAAAAATTGAGAAATACAGAAACTCCCTCACAAAAAAAACTAATAAAGATGAATAGCCAAATTAAGGAAGCCCCAGTAGGGAAAATAAAAATTTACGTCACAGCGAAGGAAAAAGTAAAAGCTAAGAACTTGCTTGGGAAGATCAGAGGCAGACAAACCTATCGCGAGATTTTACAACAGGCAAAACACGAACAGTTAATGAGTGCGTTGTTATATCATACCCACGGTGGTTTTTTGCAAAACGAAAAAATGGTAATTTCAAACACTGAAACGGACAATGCTCAAACGGTTATCTGTGTAGAATTAGTGGATACCAAAGAAAGACTGGAGAACTTTTGTCAAAAAAACCATCTTTTGTTAGAAGGTAAAATCATCATTTTTAAATCAGTTGTATTATGGACAATAGCTAAATAAACAGATTTATGAAAGCAATTTTAGCAGTATTTATAGGGGGCGGTTTAGGTAGTGTTTTAAGATATCTAATCAATAGATGGGTGCTAACCTGGTATCACCTATCTTTTCCACTTGGTACCTTTTTTGTGAATGCTATAGGTTGCTTTTTAATTGGATTCTTTATTTTTTATGTTGGAAAATCACAGCCATTACCATGGAGGTTGTTTTTGGTCACAGGTTTTTGTGGAGGATTCACCACTTTCTCTTCTTTCGCTTTTGAGAACTTGGAGCTTATAGAGAATTATCAAATTGGCGTTTGGTTATTTTATGTGGTTATATCGTTAGTTGTTGGATTTTTATTCGCCTGGCTAGGCATGACGTTAGGGAAAAATATGTTTTAAATATTTATAAAGACATGGTAAAAAGAATTCTTGTTCCGGTTGATCAAAGTAGGATATCTATTAAAGCAGCTGGTTTTGCATTTGAAATGGCTATCCAATTGAAAGCTACCATTTCTTTTATTTGCATTATGGAATATAGTATGTTAGAAGTGAATCCTGATGCTGGGGAATTTCCAGATGAAAAGAGACTCAAGGTCAAGTCAGACTTTGTAAAGATAATCAGGAAAATTGAAGAAAGACACCCTAGTATTGATGTAGAAAAAGTTTTTATCACAACAGGGAATGTTGTCGAGCAAATTATAAAGAAAGCCGACCAATGGGAGGCAGATATTATAATAATGGGCTCACACGGTAGAACTGGAGTGAATCATTTATTATTAGGTAGTACGGCTGAAGCTGTAATGAGACATACCACAAAGCCTGTTTTAATTTGTAGATAAGCGTAGTCAAAATCTATATATTCCAAAAACTTATCCAAAAAAATTGAAGATCAATCTGGCTCCTCATTGCAATTATCTTAAAGTTTAAAGCCCAAACTGATGTAAAAGCTTTTTCCCTTAGGCGGAATGGTATCTGGACCAAGATATTCATCAGTCCTTTTGGTAAAGCAGCTTTCATCTATTAGAATATTAATCCTAGCTTTTAGATTTACATTTTTTAAGAGAAGGGTCAATGCAAGGTCCATCTCAGTATTGAATCAAACCAGCTAACGAGTCTGCGGATGGAGTAATGGCGTTTTGGAAGTCTCCGAGATCTGGAGGTTAGGCTTAAAAGATAAGTGGCAGTTGGATTTTTATACTTCCCTGATATTCCGGAGTGGTTAATTAATTTAGGGACCCATTCAACCTGCTAGCCTTTGTACTAACTACTGATGTATCTGGATATATGAAGCCGTTAGAATTGAAATATTGAATTCCCAGTTTTCCTGCTTAGGTGAAAGCCATTTGGTTAAATTCAATTCCAAATAGCTCTCGATTTCTTTATGCTCCCTGTCTGCAATATTAGTTCTGAGCATTACCTTGACTATCGGTTTTTTCTACTACACCATTTCTTTCGGATTAAATATTGTGCAAATTAATATTTTTAATCATTTTGAGTTATGTAAAAGAAGCGTTAAAAAAGGCTAAATCAGCCCTTCATCTGCAAATGAGAAATATCCTTCTGCAGTCATAATTACATGGTCTAAAACTGTAACATCTAATAATTCTCCTCCAGCATTGATTTTTTTGGTTAATCTTATATCCGCATCACTTGGTTTCAAATTACCAGATGGATGGTTGTGACTTAATATGATGCTACTTGCACAAGCTTTTAAAGCGGTTGAGAAAATGAGCTTGGGGTCTGCAATGGTGCCACTCATTCCTCCATTAGAAACTTCATAAATACCAATTACTCTATTGGCTCTATTCAATAATATGATTTTGAACTGTTCTTGCAGTTCTATAATATCTTTATCCCAATGGCTGTTTAAGATATCGAAAGTCTGTTTTGAGGAAGTTACTTGGGGTCTTTCAGAAGCTTTGAATTTCGGTTTATAACTCACGCTGATTTCTGAAACTTTGAACAATGAGATTTGTGTGTTTAATGAATCTAAGTCGTTTGATAATTGTTTTTGAAACTTTTCCATAATCTTCTTTTTTAAATTTTAATGAATGAATTATGGTGCTTCATCAGCCTTGCTTTGGGATAAAGGGCAAGGTGGAGATTTGAAAAATGTGGAGGTTCCGCCAGAGTGGATACCCATTTTTTGAATACGACCTTGACGTAGCGAACCCGTATCCCAAAATGAGGCTATCTTTGTGCAATAATTTAATCGTTAAGGTCTGTTTCGCTTTTTCAAAATCCCGTTTTCAAACTTCTTCATCAATGGGCAGCCCCGCATTTTCTCGTTTTGAATCATCATCATCAATAGCGGGAAAATGCGGGGCTCCGGGTCAAAAAAAGGGCTTTCGCCCTTTTCTTAAACGAAAAATGGTAATTCAGTTTTATTTTTGGCGAATGTTTCGCACAGTTTAAAAGCTTGTTGCGTTCTTTGCAGACCAGTTCCAAAATGGATGGATTTCAATTTCTGCTCCTCATTTTTATGTGATTTCACATTTTGATAATAACCTGTTACGGCATTATATGCACCGAACAAAGTGCCTTTGGTGGTTAAGGTCTGTTGGGTTTCATTAGAAAAAGCATATTCTAAAACGTTGTTGCAAATGTTTTTAAAATGCGTGGAATTTTCATCCTCTCTATTTTCTAAAACGTTTTTTAAAACCTCTTTTGATGGCGCCATGGCTTGTTGTACCAATTTCAAAACTTGTTGGTCTGTTATTCTAACTTTCGACCAATGATTAAATACCTGTTCCAATTCATTTGCTAATGCATTACTGATTCCCATTAATTGGTGCGCTTGCAGTAACCTGTCTTTGGCGTTATTGGTATGCTTAATTTTAATGCCATTGCTGTTGTTTTTCAATGCTGCATTTAAGGTATTGTTACAAACTATCCTTATCGGTGTGAAAGCTGCGGTGATACTGCCAGAGCCATCGTGAGAAGTGGTTAAGAACAGATACTTTTCTATCAGGTCATTAAAACCAACTCTGATATAATCAGGGAGTTTTGCGGTAATAAAAATGCGTTCGCCTTTGCCTATTGCACCTGCGGTTTCATATAAAATACCGTCTTGATGGTTTACTATTGCATCAAAAAAAGTAAAAGCATCTTTGTTTTGAACTACTTCATAATCACTACCTAGTTTATCGCCCAAAATTTCGTGGTTGTCTGTACGGTATGTGAAAAATGAATTTTCTGAAATGATTTCTTTCCCATCTGGTAAACGGTGCAGATTGGGGAGTTTGGAAACTTCAAAATCCAAACCTGCAAATTTTAAAGCTTCTGCACTGGTGGGATAATCTGAAACAATTTGCCCTAAGCCATGCCAGGCTTTTTCTTTCACTGAAAAGAAACTGTGTTTTTGGGTCTGTTTATTATAATTGATGTGATGTGCCATGGTCTTATTTTTTAGGTTTTCTAAATCGGGTCAATAGAATTTCAACATCCAAAACCTGAACGTTTGGCGTATCTGAAATAATGATTACGCTTTTCTGTTCTATCTCCTGAATGGTTTCTGATATTTTCTCGTAGCTCGAATTCACTTCTGCTCTTACGGTTAAAAACAATACATCTTTCATGTTTTAAAAATTATAGGTGGTTAAAAAATCGTTAAATTCTGTGGTGTACCGTTGCGGATTGCTTTCTGCTAAATCTTCTGCATAACCTTCCCAAAATATTTGGTCGGTAAATTCTATAAATAACTCTATCATGTTAATTGCTGTTAAAATGGTTTGAAATAAGTCCCAGCAACATACCGGGACTATGAGATTTAAGGTTTTGGAAAAACAATGTTTGCTTCAATTTCGGCTAACTTTTCCATGCAAGCTTGGCGGATAAAAGAAGTCACCAAAGTGATTAACCCCGAGGTTTTTGTGGCAAAGCTTCTTCCTTTGTCATCGGAAATTATTAACTGGCAACCCTGAAAATGGTTGCTTTCCAATTCTTCACTCTCACTTTTTAAAGTGATTTCAAACTGGTCTAATTCGTTGATTCTTTTTAATAATCGCTCACGGTGGATGCTTCTTTGATGTAAATCTGCCACCACTTTTAAAGTGGATTCCAAATTTGGAACAGATTGTTTTTGCTCTTCTTGCTTTGGCTGTTGTTTTTGTTCCTCTTTTTTTGCCTCTCCATTGTTTGAAAGACTTGGATTTTTGATAGCAGGTTTGATTTCTGCTGATTTGTTGCTCGTTCCTTGAACTGCTCCGTTTGTTTTTTCTGCTGTTTTCATTTGAATAAAAATTAAATGGTTAAAAAATTTGTCCAACCCATTTCGGCTTGCGCCTCCATTGGCTTTTTGATAGAGGCAGAAAAATTGTGCGGTGGGCTGGCAAGTCAAGACTTTGAGGCAAAAAAATACTACCCGAAGCGTAGCGAAGGTGTGGAGATTTATTTGTCCAAACCCGAAGGGCTTGGTCTTGATTGCCGAAGAGGTTTAAATTTGCCTCTGCAAAAAAGCCAAGAAGAATCTTTAGGAATAATCGCTTTTAGAAAGCTTTCGACTTTAATGTCATTAAAGAAGAATGGATAGCTGGAATGCAATGGAAGCTATTGGTTCTTTCGCTTTTAAAAGCACAACCAAAACTGTCTTTCCGCGGCAGAGCGGAACGGAGCACCCGGAGGGCATTCATCTATTTGAGGAACAAAAAGGGATGGATGGTTTTGGTTGAGATTATTTCATTTAAGTAAAACACTACTTACTCCAATAACGACGCTTATAAAATGAATTTTTGGTCAAAAATCCTATATGTTGAAAAGTTTCTAAATGTCCAATTTCGTATAGTTAATTTATTTTTTATACATTTGACTATACGATTCAAATATGAGTATAGGTAAAAATATTAAAAAGAATAGGCTTTCAAGATCATTATCACTTCAACAATTAGCTGACTTAGTGGGATTATCCAAAGCCAGCATACAACAATATGAAGATGAAACTACTCAACCTAGTAACAAAGCATTATTGGCTATAGCACATGGGTTAAAAGTAAATTTGTGGAGCTTTTATGAAACGCAAGATATTTCTTTAGAACTAGCTGAATTTAGACACGGCGAAAAACTAATAGATTCTGAAAAAGAAAGAAAAAACATTTATGAAGAGGTTATCGTTCCTTCAAGAAGTTATTTAGAGATTGAGAATCTATTGGATACTGTAATTGAATTTGAGAATCCATTAAAAGGTATAAATATAAACAGTTTAGAGGATGCGGAGTCCGCTGCAAATAAGCTTAGAAAAAAATGGAAATTAAACGCATTACCAATTGACGATATATGTAGCTTATTAGAAAATCAAGGATTCAAAATCATTACAGTTGAAAGAAATACTAATTCTCCTGGAATTTGTGGTTTTATTAAAGAGAGTGAACGAGTTATACCATTTATTGTTTTAAATACTATCAATGATCACGTTCGAGAAATAACTAGAAAAAGATTTACACTCGCACATGAATGCGCTCACTTGTTACTGGAAATGGATGAACTTTTAGCCTCTGATCTAAAAGAAAGACTTTGTAATAGGTTTGCTTCTGCTCTTTTATTACCAGCTACTTCATTAAAAGATTTTTTAGGCAGCCAGAGAACAAGTATTTCCTTAGAAGAATTAAAAGAATTGAAACAGATTTATGGTTTATCTGTGATGAGTATTATTTATAGAGCAAATGAAATAGGACTTATCAGTAAGGAAATCTGTAAATGTTGGATAGAACAATATAATGTTTGGCGTAACGACCAAGAAGATTTTGGATGTTTTATAAAGTCAAAAGAAGAACCCTCTAGACTTAATAGATTAATAAACCGGGCACTATCTGAACAGCGTATTTCGAAAGAAAAAGTTTCCGAACTATTCCATATTCCATTGGATCAGATTGAGGATAAATATCGTAAAAAGTTAAATTTAATCTGAAGCTATGTTCGTGTTTTATAATCTTGATGATATGATCCTTTTAGATAAACTCCAAGTACTTGGTAGAATTTCAGCGACTGGTGTAAAAATACTAGTACCTGCATTAAGGGAGGCTAATTATTCACCATTCTATTGGAGGAGCGTCAAAGAAATTGATAGAAAAGGTTTAATTATCATAAAGGAGCAGGATATGCCATCTGCCTTTATTTTAAAGCATGAATCAATGAATAGATCGGCTGGTAGATCATTACTAATGTTAATCCATTTTTGTTTAGTTGAACATTCTATCCTGATTATCAACGAAGAAGATACGTTTATAAAGAACATCTGTGAAACATTCAAAGTGCAGGTATATTCATTAGGCGAATTCAATATAGCTACAATTAATAATAAAGAATATTTTGATTTTATGGAGGATATTAAGAAAGAAAGAATACTAAAATAAAAAACCTGCGGAGATGGGGGTCTTCGCAGGTAAGTGTCTAAAGTAATCAGGAACCGGAGTTAACGGTAGATACATGTATGACGTTTTATGTTTATTGTTACAAATGTATTAAAAGTCTGCATAGCTCAATACTAATTTAAAAACGCATCTCAAATACATTTTTACCTGATACCATGTTTTTCGGACATGCCACAACCGAATGAATATTTATTAATTAATTTTTTAAAAAAACATGGCAAATTGCAACAAATTATTTGGCGATTTCAACAAGGAAATTACGCCAAGTTCCGATCAACTTCAGAAGATGAAGACTTCACGAGTGGCTCTTGAAAAGAAGATTACATCAAAAATTGAAGAGAAACTGGGAGTAACTCCCAGTTATTACACTCAGGGTTCTGGGGCACAAAAAATGAGGACAATAATAATCAAAGAAGATGGAACTTACGATGCAGATCGTGGCGTTTATCTTCCAGAAGAACCTTCAGTAAGTGCAGAAACAGTCCAGAAATATGTTTATGATGCTGTTAACGATCATACATCTGATGGTGCTGAACATCGAAAAAAATGTATTCGAGTCTATTACAAATGCGCCTATAACATCGACTTTCCTGTATATTATGAATTAAAAGATGAGGAATACGCTAGGATGGCTGTTAAAGGTATTGGTTGGATAATAGATGATCCTTGGCACATGATTACTTGGTTTGAAGGTTACAAAGATAGTAACGGACAATTAGTAAGAATGGTGAAATATCTTAAAGTTTGGGCTTCTAAAGTAAACTCATTTAAGATGCCTAGTGGTATTGCTTTAACTGTATGGGCGGCAGAGAATTTTTCAGCAGTAAATGATCGAGACGATGAGTGTTTATTTAAATTATTAAAATCAATAAGATCTGCTTTATTCTTTGGTGTTTCCTGCTACTCGCCTGTTGAGCCATTTGACGATTTGACGGCTAAATTAAGTGAAGATCAAAAAACTAAATTTAAAACAGAATTAAATAAATTTATTTCTAATGCAGAATTAGCTTTAGATACAGCAAATCAATTAGAAGCATCAAAAAAGTGGCAGAAACATTTAGGTAATCGTTTTCCTGATGGTGTAAATGAAGACACTGACCAAAAAGCAAAGTCATTATTTGCAGCAGCGGCAAGTGTACTTGAACGAAATGCCCATTTAGGTCGAAATGGAGTTATAAATTCTTCATCAGGCGTAAACCATACAACTCATAGAAATTATGGCGGCTAATTTTTTCATCCCAAAACATAAAAATGATGATAGTCATATATTAAGGGTTGAGAAACATTTGCTTGAAAAATACTACGATCATTTAACCGTAAACATTAGAAACCGTGTGTTAATCGCTTATGGAAATTGTAAGCCCAGTAAAGAATCTATTACTTATACATTTAAATTGAAATTCACCCCAGGTAATGCTCCAGCTGTTTATGTAACAGACCCCCAGATAACATATGATGATGAAATCCATATGTATTCAACAGATAATCGACTGTGTTTATACTACCCCAAAGATTATAGTTGGAATGACAAATCCCACTTGTTTAATACAATAGTCCCTTGGACACACGAGTGGTTTTTATTTTATGAACTCTATCAGGTAACTGGCAAATGGCTACATCATTATGTAGATCATCGTAAAATCTAAATTATGATATTTAAACCTAGTATTTTTATAGGATCTTCTAAAGAGGGTCTACCCGTTGCAGAGATAGTTCAAAATGGTCTAGAAGAAGTTGCGGAATGTAAGCTCTGGAAAGATGTTTTTGAATTAGGTAAAAGTAATTTTGATAACCTCATATCTCAAATTGCTTTTTATGATTACGCTATTCTTATAGCAACTGGAGATGATGTGATAATTTCTAGAAAAAAAAGCAGTAAGGGAGCTCGAGACAATGTTCTGTTTGAATTCGGACTATTTGCTGGTGGACTAGGTCGTTCTCGAGTATTTTATTTGTTGGAAACTAGCACCAAAATCCCAAGTGATTTATTTGGTATTACTCTTCCTTTTATTCCGAAATTTTCAGACACGAATTTTGCGGCTGAAATAGATAAAACTATAAAACTAATTAAGGAGCATATAGCCAACAAAGAAAAAACATTCGACCTTGGATTTTTACCTTCAACTGCATTAGCTTACGGGTATTTTACCAATTTTGTTGAGAGAACCGTCGAGCGACTATTAGAAGATAAAGCAGATGGTATTAAGTTTCAACTTGAGAATAATCGTGAATTTCAAATAAAGGATTTGAAATTCACCATATTATTACCTAACGACCTGAACGACAATATGTTTAATAAAGTTAATGCGAAAAGACTTCGAGACGGATGGAAAAAGATTAAAGTAGACCCAAAACATACTCGAGATTATGATTTTTCAATTGATATTACTAAAGCGGTGAATGGCGAATTACATCTTGTGGACATCCCTTTTACTTTAAATGCTTTAAATAAATCAATTAGGATGTATGCAAATCGCCAGCATATAGGAAAAGATGAAAAAGAAAATTTACTGGAATATCGTGAAATAAGAAATTTTCAACGCACACTTGAATTTCTAATACATCAAAGTGCTGTTACTAGAGGTATTGTTCAGGTAGAAATTGTGGATATTTAGAAATTTGCCTATGAAATATGAAAGAAAAATTAAAGTTGCTTTTGATAAGATATCAGGAGAATATCTCGAAGCAGAACAAGTTTTCGATGACAAAAAAGATGGCTTTCTAATCAGAAAAAAATTTCATAAAAATGATATTGAGCTATATTGTTGTGAATGTGAACAGCAATTAAACGTCTCAACAAGTAAGTATGATAATTTACATTTTAAACATCAACCAAATGCAAAATATTGCTTACTAAAAGATTCATTAACTGCAGAAGAACTCGAAGAATTTAATTTGATTTTTAAATCAAAGGAAAGTCAGAGGCATAAGGATTTGAAAAACAAAATTGGTAACTCTCTTAAACAAGTAAATGGTATCGAAATTTCCTCTATCGCTATTGATAATAAAATTATTTTACGAAATAACGGAAAGAAGAAGCCAGACGTATATTGCAAATATTTAGATAAAGAGTTAGTATTTGAAATTCAGCTCTCAAACCTCTCGTTAAAATATATATTAAGCCGCTATGAATTTTATAGAGAAAATGGAATATACCTAATATGGATCTTAGATAATTTTAATGTTCAAGATCAAACACAATTAGTTAGAGATATAAAATATTTAAGCGATTACCACAACTTTTTTAAATTTAATGAAGCTGCAATTGAGTTTAACCTGACATGTACCTACAAAAAACCTTTTATTACAGAGGATCTTGATTTAAGGACCAAATGGCAAATCCAAAATGTAAAACTCGATAACATAAAATTTGACCCTCTAAATTTTCAAGTTTATTTTTACAACCTTGAAAATGAAAAGAATCTCACCCAAGAAAAGCTTTTAGCTTTAAAAAAAGACAGGCTCGCAAAGAAACTTGCCGCTGAATTAGAGAAGGAAAAAACTCAATCTATGGTCAAGATTGAAAAACTGATAACAGATATAAAATTCTATAAAGACAAAGGATGGAATCTTTATAAATTCCATGATATTATCTCAAAACTAAACGATAGAGAAGTAGAACTCTTAAACTACAAATTAGGATTTAAAACTAAAACAGTTAAAGGGCTTTATATATTAAACCATTACATAAAAGAAACAACTGTTTATAACAGGGCATTTATTGATTTTCTTATAAAAGAAGAAAAAATTCTATTAGATTTTAATCAACCATCTTTGAATAATATCAGTAGCCTTCAAGAATTAATGAATAATGAATGTTTAAATTTTATCTATCCGCTATTAACGCCTTATTTTTTTAAAAGAGGTTATCATCTTCTAGAAAGTGATATAAATTATCTAAACGGCAGAGATGATGTGTCTGAAATGGAAAAAGAGAGTAAAATTCTAATTTTGAATTATTATCAAAAGAATAAAAGGAAAAACTTATCGAGACTCATTTTTAAACATCAAAGACTTTTATTTGATATTGAATCTATCAAACAAGAAAAAATAATAGATAGCTCCATAAAATCTTGGGTTCAATTTGCAGTTGCAACAACATCTAAGCATAGAACCCAATGGCAATATATGGAATTAGCCTTTGAAAAATACGGGCTTTTGAATAAGGTTATTGAAAAGGATAAAAAGGGAACTTTTTTAAGAAAAATTGAAGAAATAAAAAGAATACCTCAAGATCAGGATAAGAATCTAGAACTTGTTTTGAAAGATATCTTTACTGAATTATTTTAACTAATTAAACTCAATAAGATAAACCTATATTTCAATATCCTTTAATTTCCCATCCATTATCATCTCTCAGAAACTCAACTTTCACCACCTTTTCATCCTCCTTTTCAATCCCACTAACCACAAAAAATGGAGTTTTACCCTTCAACAAACTTTTATACTTTACCAAAGCAGATTTCCCATCATCTTCCTTTTTCACATTAACAATCTCTATAATAAATTCTTGTGCCACTTTTACACGTTGAATATTATTCTTTTTATCCTTAGCTGTTTGTGGAATCAAATAAGGTTTGGCTTTATCGGTAAAAGTAATGATGGGTTTACCGATATCAGCTAGTTTTTGGGTATGAGCAATTTTCACATAACCTTCTTTTTCTAAGTCAGATTTAAAAAGTTTTGTAGCATCTACTGGGTCAGCAACGTAAATATCAGTTTCAATAGTTCTGGGATAGTCCTTTTGTTCTTGAAGCAATTTTAATGCGGTTTCTTTGTCTAAATCTTTAGCACCACAAGCAGTAAATAAAAGGATTGAAACGAATAGATAAGATAGATTTTTCATGATTGGACTGTTTTTGGTTAGCTGTAAATATTTAACGACCATAAATTATGTTTCATATTGATGGCACTAAAAAAGCCCTTTCGGGCTTTCCTTTATTATACACTTAACTTTTTCTTTCTACTTCTTGTCTTTTTTGGTTCCTCAGTTTCCGCATTTGTTTCCGATTGCTTATTGCTTTTCTCCTTTTTCTCGGTTTCATTTTGATTAGTTGCCGATTCTATTTGCTGCCTTTTTACCGTATGCATTTTATGGTCATATACATTGATGTTTTTATATTGCGGAACAGCTTCAACAAAATATTTACCCTCTTTTCCATCATTGTTAATGACTATTTGTTGCACATTTCCCTTTTCTAAAGAACTTAATAAGTGCTTCTTTTGTTCGGGATCATTCAGCTCTTTAATGGGATATTTAGCTAATGTTTTCTCTAAATCATAACCATATTTTTCGCTAAACTGTTGCAGCTTATAGCCACCCTTTTCATCAGGAGAATTGAAATCTACTTTTATCCAAGCTTTATATTTCTCTCCATTTTTATTAGCGAGTTCTTTATGTACAGAACGTCCTTCTAATAAATTAAAAGCTTCTTTGGCTGTAATCCCGTTAGATTTATTGATGTAAAAAGCTTGCTCTTTGCGCAATTCCGGTTTACTGTTTTCCAAAACAGCATCATACTTATTGAAGAAATACATATCTGTATTGTCCGACCTTTTAAAGTGCAGCGTATAATTCATTTTACTATTAAAATGTGGGATTTCACAATTCAGCTTGAAATCTTTCTTTTGAGATTGAATGTTTTTTTCAAGTTCATCATTCATTCTTTCACCAAATCCAAAATACTTTAAATTGGATTTTAAATAATCTAAATTTTGCGTGTTCATGGTCATTTATTTTTGTTTAAAAATTGAAGAAATTGCTTTTGCTTTTAAAATATGCTTTTGCTTCACCTTGATGTAAAGATGTCGACTGCCACTTTTTTCGTAAACTTCTATGAAAAGTGCGCTGGTTTTGGATATAGGAAATTGTTTTAAAACAAACACATCATTTAAACTCGCACCTGCTTTTAAAGCATTATTCTGCTTATCTGATGATCCAATTGGATAAAGTTCCTGCTCTTGCGTGACGGTTCTTTTATTAGTTTTTAAATCTCGAACATAGAACCTGATAAAGTCTATTTGATAGTTGAGATTTGAACGATTAACGATTTGGAGTTTAAAAAATAAGCTTTCGCCTACAATTAAGACTTTACTTAGCTGGACTTTTACTTTTCCATTAGCATCGCTTTGAATTTGACCTAAATGGGTGTTTGCTATTTTCTGAATCAGCTGATTTACTTTAAGGGTATCGTTTGCATAAAGCATATTTATACTCCACAAAAAGCATATTGTCATTAATTTTAATGTTCTCATTTTGCTTAGGTTTACTGGTTATTATCTCTTAATAAAAGCTGGTAACCCGCTTTTAATTCTACTCTTATTTGTTTTACTTTTTTCCTAAAAAGTCCTTTTGCTGCTTGAACGCCTGCACTTGCAGCTTGTGCACCTATTGAAGGATCCATTGTCATGATTTGGAGATTTTGTAAGGCATCGTCAACACCTTCTTTTGATGCATCTCGGTTCATTGCTCCGGGGATAAATAAGCCTTCTAATCCGTCTAAATCAAATGCAGATAATGAAACTGGTAGAATTGAATTTTTATAGCGCAATGTTTTGAGGTTTATTTCTAACCTTTCATTATTTACATGTGCCAATCCGTAAATCATTTGATTTTTTGGGATGATGGTACCATTGATTATAATGGAATCTAGCAGTCTTAATTTGACAACTGAACCTGAAACGACCTCTTGCGTTTGATGGATAACCGCCTTAATGGTGTTGGTATTTGGGTCGAGTAAATCGGGTTTGAGGCTTTTTGCTAATTGATAAATTTGACTATTCTTATTGTTTAGCGTATGCACAGTTAAAGCACCGGGATTATCTTTCCGTTGATTTTCCATTCGTTCTTGTGTTCTTCCGGGATGCTGTATGTCCATAATTTTCTCCAAAATACCATTGAGTTGTTTCATTTCGGGATCATCACCTTTGTCTACCATATTCTTCATTAAGGATTCTAAACGATTGACATCATTATCCATTCCTCCAGTAGTTTTTGGCCGAGGTGATTTTGATGGACTAAATTGCGGTTGATTGTCGGGCTGATTTAAAGCAGAGGTAAGCTGAGCCAACTTTTGTTGAATTTCGTTGTCTGCTGCGTCGTTTTGATTTCCTAAAGGTATATTTTGAAAATCGGTGTCTGATAGCTCTTTACTTCGTTGTGATTGCGCAAATGACTCATAAATACTCAGCTTGTCTTGTTTCTGGGTATCATCAAATTTGGCATTTGGCAAATTGGTATTGAAACCTTTTTGAAGGGTATCAAAGGGTTTTACATTTCCTTTTCCTCCGCCTAAAGCCCAAAAAGCCATGGTGGTAAAGGGAAGAATTAATAAGGGTAAAAAGAGTAAAAGTCTTTTTCTTTTTTGCGTTTCCGCGGATGATTGTGTTTTCATGTTAAATTGAATTGAGGTTAAATAATTGCTTTAAATATGAGGTAAGTACAAACCGTACTAAAGCTTAGGCAGATTACAGCCAGAAATATTTTATTCTGATTAGAACTGAATTCTGAGAATTTTCGGTTTAAACGATTAGCTAACTGTCTTTTATAACTTGTGATATGCCGTTTAATTCCAGAGTTCCAATGTAGCTTTTGATTAGCTTTCATAAGGATCATGGTTTACTTAAATTTTGATTACTGATGATTTTCCATTTTTCTATCAGAAAACCATGGGAGTTATTATCCGAACGACTGACGTTTCTTAAATATCCTTCTGTAATTAGGCTTCTAGTAGCGGTTGATGATGATCTGATTAATTGCTGAGTTGCAAAACATCGGAAATAATAGGGGGTTTGTTCTAAATCTATTTGGATGCTATCTATGTTGATTTTCTGACTGATATTGGCGGAAATCAGATTGGTATAATATCCTTCTTCTTTCAAATTATCATATTGATTTTTAGCCGATTCATCTGCTAAGTATAAAGCTTTGCCAATATTGGATTGAATGACTTTATCATCAGGATCGAGCGAAAAGAAATATTGATGGAATGTTGCGATATGGTCTTTTGCTTCCACCTTGATATTGTCTTTTCTATTTGCAGAAAAAGCCTCTAAAGCTTTACCATTTGATAAGATGTAAATCCTGTTATTGGCTACATCAATAGCTTGATAGCTTTTGAAAAGCACCAATCCAGAGATGAGTAAACACACCAAAATTAAAATCACACTAAAGACTTTGATGTGCCTAAAAGCGGTGTCTATATTTTTTAATTGCTGAAACATATTTTAAAATTTTAAGGGTTTATTTACCTGATAATTTATCTTTTTGGTAACTGGAAGATTGGCCTCCTTTATCATTAAAGTAATCGGAATTGACGCCATTACTCGACATACTTTGAGAGACCTTTTGCCACTGATTTCCTAAAGCATCTGCTGCCATCCCTAAACCTGCACCTGCCGTTGAAGCTGCTGAATTCGAAGAGCGACCTGCTATGTTTGTGACCTTATTCAAAAGGGAATTTCCACCACCTGCATGAACAATGTAGCTGGCAACTCCTGGAACTGTAAAATAGCCGATGATACCAATCAGCATAAGTAGGCTAAGCACCCGACGCCTTTCCATATTTCGATGGTAGGTTTTCAAATGC
>NZ_CAMLIG010000031.1 GCF_946480185.1 uncultured Pedobacter sp.
GAAGCTCTTACGGAGACAGAAAGCCTTACGGCGATAAAAGAGAAAACTCCGGCGACAGAAAACCTTACGGAACTCGCGACAGCGGAAGCGCTTACGGAGACAGAAAGCCTTATGGCGATAAACCTGAGAGCAATGGTGAGCGTAAACCATTTAGAGAAAGAAAAGAATTTGACGGCAATAAACCTTTTCGCCCAAAAAGTGATGAGGACCGCAAACCTTTTGTAAGTAGCGATAGAGATTTTAATCAAGGAGATCGTTACTACGAGCCTAGAGAAAACCATGGCGACAGACCTGACTATAGAGACGGAAAATCAACGCGTAAAAGATTTGATGAGCGCTCTAATGAATACCAAGACGACCAGGTTAAGCTGAGTAGCAACGGCGGCAATAAATCATCTTTTAAAAAGGATGACGGATTAATTAGGTTAAACCGTTTTATTGCAAATTCAGGCGTATGCTCTAGGAGAAAAGCGGATGAGATTATCGCCTCAGGTGTTGTTTCTGTTAACGGCGAAATTGTTACAGAACTGGGTACAAAAGTGAATCCTGCTGTTGACCAAGTAAGATATAACGGAGAATTGTTGAAACGTGAAAAAATGGTTTACGTTTTATTGAACAAACCAAAAGATTATATTACCACAACAGATGATCCGCAGGAACGCAAAACCGTAATGGAGCTAATTTCTAAAGCTACTACTGAACGTATTTATCCGGTTGGACGTTTAGACAGAAACACGACAGGACTTTTATTATTAACCAATGATGGTGACTTGGCAGATAAGCTTTCGCATCCCAAAAATAGCATCAGTAAAATATATAATGTTGAGCTAGACAAGAACCTAACCCAAGGTGACTTTAACAAGATTGCTTTTGGTATTGAGCTTGAGGACGGTTTAATTAAACCTGATGAAATAAGGTACGTTACAGGTGGCGCAAAAAATGAAGTCGGCATTCAAATCCACAGCGGAAAAAACAGAATTGTCCGTCGTATTTTTGAGAGTTTAGGCTACGAAGTTGTAAAACTTGACCGCGTTATTTATGCTAATCTTACAAAAAAAGACCTTACAAGAGGTCGTTGGAGATATTTAACTGAAAAAGAAGTTATCCAGTTAAAGCATTTTACAAAAGGCCAATAATTAAGCTTAAAAATAGTTTTACATTTTATCAGTCCAGAGATTTTAAAATCTCTGGACTTTTTTATGAAGAATTTTTGTCTGTTTAATTATTATAGTTGTTAAATGATAGACTTTCATCTTTAATTGCGATTGTAAACGTATTAAAGCTATCGAAAACATGTTGCATACTGTAATTTTCCTCATGTTGGGAGCGGTAGGTTTTCAAAAGTTTTTGCAAACCTTGAGCCGTATAAATTCCGCAAAAAGGTTGATAACGTTTTTCACTTTTGTAAGCATAGAAATCGAACCCGGGATTTTCTTCCAAACAACAAATCAGCTTTTCGATAACTGCCTTTTCCATATCAATTTGATCACAAGCCAAAACCAACCAGTTATTTGCCGGAAAATGGGCATGAGCTGTTAAAATGCCACGCAAAGGACCGGGAATTGTGGCATCATCAACAATCAAGTTTTCTTTGGTGATGACATTCTGGTAATTGCTAAGCTGTGATGAATTTATACTTACTTTAACTTCTAAATTTAAATCAAGCAACTTTTGTCGCATTAATTCAACCCAAGTTTTCCCATCTGAAGTTTTTAAACCTTTATCTGTCCCTGCTCTTTTGCTCTCTCCTCCTGAGAGGATTAATCCGGTTAGTTTCATTTGCTAGTTTGTTAGGTGGTTGGTTTTATTAGGAAGTTGAATTGAATACGTAGAATAGTCTTGCTTCTTAACTCTTACATCTTGATGCTTGCTACTCGTAAATGTGAACATTCGCATCACCAGTGATTTCCTGGCAATTACAATTGCCACCCCATTTTTTTTCTCCGTCAGCAAAATATTCGCACTTCCACAAAGGCAATTCGTGTTTTATCTTTTCGATAAGGTAACGGTTGGCTTCATAAGCTTCTTTACGGTGTGGCGAAGAGGTCAGCACAAAAACCGCACTCTCTCCTATCCCAACTTCGCCAATTCTATGGAATGCAATAACGCTGGTGAGTTGCCATTTTTCTTTGGCCTCATCCATATATTGTTGCATCATTTTGTTTGCCATGCTTTCTGCCGCTTCATAAAATAAATAAGACACTTCTTTTCCCAAACTTCGTTTACGCACTGTTCCGTTGAAAATTACAACGGCACCGGCACTATCATCTTCAAAATTTGAAATCAGTTTTACAACATCTATTTTTTCTGTTAAAATATATTCCATATTAGCCTCCACTGCTTGGCGGAATTACACTTATTGTTTCGCCTCCTTTTAAAGCAAAATCCAAAGAGACGAAAGCATCATCCACAGCAAACCTGGATAATTTTAAAATAGCTTTCGCTGATGGATTCTGATCCTCCAATACCTTTTGCAACTCGGAAATAGCTTTTATATCAGACGCTATTTCCAACGTGTTCGGAAAATAATCTTTTAAAACAGCGTACATTTTTATTTTCATATTCTTAAAAGTAGTGAGTATTGCGTATTGAGATGATGATTAGATAAAAACTAAAAAAAAATCAGCCACCAATCTCTAACATCGTCAATTTACTTCCTATAAATTTAACTTCTTGCTTTTGTTTTAGTGCCCGTAAAAGTTTGTTTTGAAATTGATCTGCTGAATCAACTCCTTTTAAAGAAATTGGTTCGTTTACACTTAAGCAACCGTAAATATTACCTTCGTGGTCCAACCTTAACCTGTTACAATCACCACAGAATGGTTCGCTACTGTTTGCAATAATCCCAAAAATAGCGCCTTCCGCAGTTTGCCAATAGTTGGCTGTTGCCGATGGTTGACGTGGCAAAGCTGTAAACTGATGATATTCTGCAATACGCGATAAAATCTCCTGCTGTGAAAACAGAAAATCATCCTTACGATCATGCAAATGCCCCATTGCCATCACCTCTAAAAACCTGATTGGGATGTTTCTTTGCTTCGCAAAAGCCAATAGCGGAATAATTTGGTTATCGTTTATACCTTTCATTAAAACGCTGTTCAGTTTTACCTTTATTCCTGCTTTTATCGCGACATCAATCCCATTTTTAACTTCCTCAAATTTATCTCGCCGCGTCATTTTAAAAAAATCAGCGCCATCTGCTGCATCTAATGATATATTGATTTCACGCAAACCGGCGTCAAATAGTGATTTTGCTTTCTTTTCCAACAAAAAACTATTGCTGGTCATTTTAATTTCATCAATCCCCATTAAATACAATCCACTAATCAAATACTCCAAATGGGGGTACAAAAGTGGCTCGCCACCGGTCAAACGGACGGATTTTAGGTTTAAACTAGTGTGTAGCTTTTGTACTAAATTTAGCAGTTCATCTGGTTTTAATCCTGTATTTCTTTTCTGATTATCGTTATCCAAATCATCGGTACAGTACACACAGCCAAAATTGCATTGGTTAAGCAAACTTATCCTGAGTGTTTTAAAAGTCCGGTTGAAATGGTCCTTAATCATTTTTTAAAAAAATAAAAGTTTAGCACAAGCCACTGTCATTACGGAAGCCAAAATATACCTCACCGTTTTTTGTTGGTATAAATTACTGCCAAAATATGCTCCTAAAAACCCTCCAGAAATGGCGGCAAGAAACCAAATCCAAGAATGTTCAGCAACAAAGAATGATTGGCTTTTTATAGAAATCAGTCCTGCCATAGAATTACAAAATATAAAAAAAGCCGACGCTGCTGCCGATTGTTTAGAGTCTGCCCATCCCATTAATATCAAAACCGGACTTAAAAAAATTCCTCCGCCAATATTTAACAAGCCGGCCGCAAAACCCAAAACAGCGCCAAATAGCAAACCACTAATCAAAGGGGGTTCTTTGGTTTCTTTCTTTTCTGTTGGCCCAATTTGCAATAGTCTGGTGATAGGAAAAACCAATGCCAAACCCAATAAAATATTATAAACCTCTCCCTTTAAAGGGAATTTTGCTCCAAAAAAAGCAAAGGGAATTGACGTAATCAAAAAAGGGAAAATTAATTTCCATTTAAAATAACCAGCTTTTTTAAACTGTAAAAATGCTGAACCAGAAACAATAATATTGAGCAATAAAACTAAGGGACGATACACGGGCACACTTACACCTGCTAGTGAAAAAACAGCAATGTAACCACTAGCGCCACCATGTCCAACGGAAGCGTACAAAAAGCCCAAACAAAAAAGACAAATGACAATATATTCTGAAGCCATTAGATTAATGTTTTTTAAATTTCAATTGCATAAAAATCTTCTTTTGGCGCTTCGCATAGAGGGCAAAAATACATTTCAATCTCATTAAATTTTATTCCCGGTTTAATATTATTGAATTCATCGCCGTATTTATCATCAAAAATGGTTTTGCAATGTTTGCATTGATGAACTTTGTGCAAGGCTAAATCCAAAGTTTGTTGAACATTCTCGGTTGCTTTTGGCAAGGCAAAATTGAGCTGTAAGCTATAATAATACTCGCATAAACTTGCTAAACTTTTGGCCAAATCTTCCTTACGATTGATCGCTTTAAAAACTACAAATTCCTTATTGTTAGGGTTAAAATTTTTGGTGTGTAAAACCTCGTACAAAATAGCTCCGTCAACAGCTTTATCATTTTTTTTTCGGATGATCACTGATCCAAATAAACCTGTGCGTGGTTTGGTTTTAATGGCAAAACAAAGTCCGAAAGTACGTAAATCTGCTTCTTCAAAATGCTTTACCAAATGCAATTTCAAGTCTAAAGCTTCTTCGCAAACGTCTTCCAACTGCCAATTTAATTCGTTTGCGGCATGCCTTACATTCAGCCTGTATTTGTCCAATAAATGACTCCAAAACTTTCTGTCATTTGGATTTATACTTTTTATGATGATGCTTTTCCAAGCGGTGGTATACAATTGTCCAATACGCGTTTTCACGCAGGTTTCAGCAATTTCCTCCAGCAATTCCAAAGCGAATTCTTCATTTCTGCGATAAATACCTAACCAAAGTTTATTTTGTCCGTACCTATTAAAGCCCTCATAGTAAGGTAATTGAAAGTCAGTATGTTGTAATGGTTTTTGGTAATTCTGTCCCGCTAAACCATGTTCCTTAGCAATTTCCTGATAAAAGGCCAAGCCTTTTACTTTAATTTCTTCGCCAACAGATTTGTTTAAAAGCTTTTCTTCTAAAAGCCGACTAATCACAGGAATATCCTCCGAATAAACCAAGGCAGGCCAACTGTACATTTCATTGGTTTGCGGATAGCGAATGTGCAAAAACCAATAATTACTCACTTCAGAAGAAACAAAATTAAGGTGTCCGGTAAAAAACGGAATTAAATTTTGCGCATGATCAACAATATTGATTTTAAGCTTTGGCTGGTGGTTAAATGCGTTTAAAATATCTTTATAAACGCCTTCTCTGAGCCAATTTGAGGCACTCAAGATTTCTTCGGTAACGTAAGAACTCATGATATTTGGATATTCATCCGTATCAACCTCATAAGTGATATCAGCAGAAAAAAATGAATGTGCTAAATCTTCAAGCCTCAAACTATCCACCCAAAAAATCAGTTGTTGCCTATTACCAAACCTTACTGATTTTACACCATTTACTTTCGCAATAGCCAAAATTTCCAATAAATCACCAGGATAAACAATGCCTCCCGGTAAATTTATTTTTATCAGATGTTTTGTTGCGCCGTTTTCCATCATCATACTGCTTTTAACAAATCATTTTCTAAGCTTGTTTCTAAAATTCTTTTTACTTCGGGTTTACAGGAACCACAGCCCGTACCGGCTCCTGTTTTATCACAAATAGCGTTTAAAGACGTGCAACCGTTTTGTACGGCGTTTTCAATATTTCCGGCGCCCACATTATTACAGCTACAAACTAACTTGCCAATTACTGGTTCGGGGACTTTTCCACTCCGCAACAATTGCAAACGCTTATCATTCAGCTCTATTTTTTTAGAAATCAGTTCCTTAAATTCTTGAAACTCACCTTTATCTCCAATTAAAATGGTGCCTACCAATTTATCTTTATGGATGATACATTTCTTGTAATATCGTTTAGCTTTATCTATAAAAACAATTTCTTCATATTCATCATTCGGGCATTCGGGAATACCAATGCTGCACAAATCAAAACCATGGATTTTAATGATGTTCATAAAAGTACTGCCTCCGTAAACGCTGGCAATATCTCCATGTAAGTATTTTGCCACCACCTCTGCCTGTTGTTCTGCAGCAGCGGTTATACCGTACAAGGTTCCTTGAAATTCAGCAATTTCGCCGATGGCAAAAATATTTTCATCACTCGTTTGCAAGCGTTCATCTACCAAAACACCTCGTTTACAATCTAAACCGCACTCTTTTGCCAGTTCAGTATTTGGCGTGGTCCCGATGGCTAAAATCACGGCATCGCAATTTATTTTTCGACCACTTCGCAAACCAACACCTGTCAATTTATCCCGACCGTAAAAAAGCTCTACCTCATCATCATAATAGATGTCACAACCTTGATCTACCATTTCTTCATGCAAAAGCTGACTGCCTAAAGCATCTAATTGCCGACTTAAAAACCTGGAGATTCGCTGAACGATGGTAATTTGCACTCCCAACTCCCGTAAAGAAGCTGCCATTTCCAAACCTAAAAGTCCGCCACCAATAATCAATACATGACTTTCTTTTGGCAAATGCGTTTTAAAATCATCGGCATCTTTACGGCTACGCATGGAGAAAATTCCTGGCAGTTTCGGAACGTTTTTTGGGATAGTTGCCCGGCTTCCGGTAGCTAAAATCAAAATATCATATTCTGTTTTTCCACCAAAATCATCTACCACAAATTTATTTTCGCGGTCAACTTTTGTAATGCCAATGCCTCTTTTAAAGCAAATGTTATAAGCAGGCTCTTCTTCATCCGTCATTTTTACCAGTTGTTCCCATTTTTGCTCACCGCTGATGTAATCGGGCAACATTACTCGATTGTAAAACGGCAGATTTTCCTTACTGAAGACCGTAATTTCATCTTCCATGTTCATCTCGCGATAAGCTTTCACAAAACCGAAAGAACCTGCACCAGAACCTATAATTACGATACGTTGCTTAGGCTTTTTATATTTAGAAACCTGTACGGCGCAGTACTTAAAATCTGGCTCTTTTGAAATGGAATCCACCAGAGGACTCGTTACATTGTTCACTCTGTTTAAATCGTTACCGAGGATTTTTCCATAGTGCATCGGTAAAAACACAACTCCTTGTTTGATGCCTTCAGTAATTTTAGCTTTCACACGCACCTCGCCCCATTTCGATTTTATTACCGCAACTTCGTCTTCGGCCAATCCCAAACGGATTGCATCATCGGGGTGGATTTCTAAAAAAGATTGCTTTATATGCTGATTAAGCTTATTTACTTTTCCGGTTTTTGAACGCGTATGCCATTGGTCTCTAATTCTTCCGGTGGTTAAAATAAAAGGGAAATCTTCATTTGGTCTTTCGCTTTTAAAAACATCCTCAACCGGCGAAATCTTCGCTTTTTTTGATGGCGTATAAAACTGATGATCGGTAAACAGCCTTTGCGTTCCTTTATTTTCTTTTTGAAGATATGGCCATTGCACCGTACGCTTTTCTTTTAAAATGGAATAAGTTAAACCGTTGATGTTGATATTTGTGCCCTCCGTTAACCGACCATGTTCCAAGAAAATCTCTTCTTGATTCTTATAATCAAAACCTTTAAAGCCCATTTTTTGAGCGAATTTGTAAATGATTTCTGCATCGGGCAAGGCTATTCCTGGAGCATCCAAAATTTTTGGGAGGTAAGTGATTCTTCTTTCAGAATTAGTCATTGTACCTTCTTTTTCTGCCCAGGCGGCTGCGGGTAAAATCACATCGGCGTAAGCCAAACATTCTGATTTATTGCTGATTTCTTGCACTACCACATATTTTGCCTTTTTCAATGCGGCTTCCGCCATTCTGACGTTCGGCAAGCTCAGCAAAGGATTGGTACACATGATCCAAATGGCTTTCAATTTTCCGCTTTCCAAAGCTTCAAACATTTCTGTTGCCGTTAAGCCCGGTTTCGGATTAATTTCCGCTCCGCCCCAAAAATCTTGAACTTCTTGACGGTGGATTGGATTGTCCAGATTTTTATGCACCGCTAGCATGTTTGATAATCCGCCAACTTCCCTACCACCCATTGCATTTGGCTGACCGGTTAAAGAAAGTGGCCCCGAACCGGCTTTGCCAATTTTGCCTGTAATGAGGTGAAGATTAATCAAACTCAGGTTTTTATCAACACCTATGGCACTTTGGTTTAAACCCATTGTCCACATGCTGATATAACCTTTTGATCCTGCGATGATATTTGCTGCCAACTTAATATCGGCTACAGCCAAACCACAAATTTCTGCAGATTCTTCTAAGGTTTTATCAAAAACTACTTCCTGATATTTCTTGAATCCTTCTGTATGGTTTTCAATAAATTTAAAATCGATGTCGCCGTTTTCTATCAAAAACCTACCAATGGCATGATTCAAAGTGACATCTGTGCCGGGATTGAGTTGCAAGTGCAAATCAGCGATAGAACAAGTATCGGTTACCCGAGGGTCAACTACAATTATTTTTATGTTTGGATTTGCGATTTTATGCGCTTCTACCCTTCTCCATAAAATGGGATGGCACCAAGCCGGATTCGCTCCGGTAACGTAAAAGCAATCTGCCAGTTCTATATCATCATAACAAAGTGGAACACTGTCTTCACCCAAAGACATTTTGTAGCCCACAACCGCACTGCTCATGCACAACCGCGAATTGGTATCAATATTATTGCTACCGATAAAACCTTTCATCAGCTTGTTTACCACGTAATATTCCTCGGTAAGGCACTGACCAGAAACGTAAAAAGCAACGGAATCTGGTCCGTATTTATTGATAAAAGTTTTAAAAACGGCAACGGTTCTGTCCAAAGCTTCGTCCCAACTTACGTTTTGCAAAGGCATATTTTTGTTGTAGCGCATTTGCGGATGCGTTAAACGATCCGACTTATCGTTTACTGTATAATGCAAATTCATCCCTTTGCTACAAAGCATCCCTTTGTTTGATGGATGGTTGGTATCTCCTTTTAAAGTTAAATCGCCACTTTTCTCCTTTTTCAACACAACACCACAACCCACTCCGCAATAACAGCAGGTGGATGGGAATTCGTCTAAAACTTTTTTCTTCGGCATCGGCATAAAATGTTAAAAACTCAAGGCTAAAAGCCCTTATAAAAGCTTGTTATTCTGTAAAATCGTAAAGTAATTTTTCGGACTCTAGTTCCTCTTTTGCGGTAAAGCGGGTAATAAAAATGATGATAGAAACTACAATAATTGCGTAACCGATATATTCAAAAGCTTGTACGTAAGTAATGGATTCTGATTTGAAAAGAAAACCTAAAGCCATACCGCCTAAATTTCCGCCGGCACCAACAACTCCGCTAATCAAACCTACATTCTTCTCGTTTACAAAAGGGACAATTCCGTATGTTGCGCCGTTAGACATTTTCAGAAATAATGCGAAAGTTAGCATCGCTACAATAGCAAAAACAAACGTTCCAGCATGTGCAAACAGGATTAACCCACAACCTTCTAACAAAAGCATGGAAGCTAAAAGTATTCCTTTTCCCTTTATGCCAAATTTGACACCTATTTTATCGGAAACAATACCACCTAAAGCCCTTGCAAAAAGGTTCATCAAACCAAAAATACCTGCCCAAAAACCTGCATTTGCTTGGCTTAAACCAAAATTGTCAACAAAGTGAAGTGAGGCTACGTTATCAAAAGTAATTTCCATTCCGAAGCACATGGCATAACCCAAGGTTAAAGCCCAAACTCTCCAATCTGCCAATACAGACCAGTCCGTTTTTTTAGCTTCTGCTCTTGAATGCCCTATCTCTTCAAAGTTGCCTTTTGGTGTATCTTTAGTGTATTTCCAGTATAAAACCGCAGTTAACCACATCATTACACCGGGAATAATCATTGCATATCTCCAAGCTTCTGCAGAGGTATAACCAAAACCAACAATTGCGGCAAAAATTAAGGGCATCACCATGTTGGTTACGCCACCTCCTAAGTTACCCCAACCGCCGGTTACCGCATTAGCAGTACCTTTAATATTAGGAGCAAACATCATTGATGTATGGTATTGTGTAATTACGAAAGCAGCACCTATTATACCAATAGCAAGTCTGAAAATTAAAAATGTAGCATAACTGTGTGCCAAACCAACCGCCATTACCGGCACCGAACCAATAATAAGTAGCCATACTGCTGTTTTACGGGGACCAAAAATATCACAGAGTTTACCAATAAGCAACCTGGCAATAATTGTTGAAGCTACTGACGCTATAATGATATTTCCTATCTGTGCTTTACTTAAGGCGAGTTCTGCCCGGATAGTTGGCATTAAGGGTGCAAGCCCAAACCATCCGAAAAAACACACAAAGAACATGAGCCACGTAATGTGGAAAGTCTTCATTTGAACTCCTTTAAGAGAGAATATATTAAGTTTGCTGAGTGGCTTTTGAGTTTCCATAATCTGAGTTTTTAGGATAATGAATGTTAAAGAAATGTAGGAGAAAAAGTAAGCATTGTCCATGCCCACTGGTTAGGACCTTTATTAACTGTTCCTTTTATAGCTTCCATAGCTTTGGTAGAAAACAGTTGCGAGTAACCTAATTTTAAATTGACGGTAGGATATATGTTGAGGTTATAAACCACATCAACTTCCTGACCCAAAGAGCTATTTAATTTTGTGGTTCCCAAATAAACATCAACCGGTGAATTAAACTGATGTAGGTTTATTAAAACCGCTGATTTTGCACCGGTCTTAAATTTTGTGTTCAGGTATAAATCTACGAGACCGGTTGTTCTTCCTGATTGTCCGAAGCCATTACCTACATAGAAGTAATCCATATATCCATAAAATTTATGATTGGTGCCAAAGGTTGGATCAAAAGCATTCTCTTTTGTTGATGAAGCTTTTGTGCCCGACAAATAATCTATACCTAACACCGGACTGGCAAAAACCTTCGGCAATGATGCATTAAACGCGAACAAAAAAGCGCTTACACTCTTTGATGTAGTTGTTTTTCCTGTTTGGTAATAAGCTTCTTCCTGAACGGTTAATCCTCCTGTTTTTTGTTCGGCAAACAAACCCAAAGTTTGTTTAAATGCTGTAGTTGAATCTAAATTCTGCCTACCGTCATTAACAAATAGGATTGAAAGCTTTGCGTTTTTAAAGCTTTTATGCAACCATACATACTGCATGGTTTTATAATTTGCAGTTCCACTATAAAAAGTACTGCTTAACTTTGTAGGCTCAACGCCGATATTTTGGTTAAAGCCAGCGCCTGCGTCCATAGCAAACCCCAAACTATCATGATAAGAAAACTTGAGCAAATCATGGCTTCGGCCTTGTTGAGCCCAATCTAATTCGCCAAAGAAACGTTCATTGTCATAGCTCAAAACCTGTCTGCCAATTTTCATTGCCAGTTTTTTATTGAAATGATATAATGCGTAAGCTTCATAAAGGTTAATTAAAGAAGGGTCAGTTTTATAAACCTGCGCAGTGGAACCCCAAGTTCTAACATCCTGCAAAGACACTTTGAAGTCCAATTTGTCTTTACTGTAACCGAAATTAAGTCGGGTTCTTTGTTCGGTAAAAAAAGAGGGGGAACTAACCGAGGTATTAAGCGTTTTGAAACCATTACGAAATTCGGCTCTGGTTCTGATTTCGCCGGAAAGGGAGAACTGGGCGGACGCATTTTCAACACTGAAACCCGTGACTAATAAAATCAGAAAAATTCGTGGGAGTTTTAATTTTCGATACATTTGTTAAGTTTTAAGTTGAACGATTTAAGACGATTAGCCCCATTTTAGACTGCAATCTGAATGGGGTTTTTAATTTTTTGAAATAATTCACAATTACTCAAATAATCGCCCTTTATTTTAAAATAAATATACCAAATATTGAATAATTTCAATATTATTTCTATTAAATACCAAATTAATACGATTAATATTAAAATATAATTGATTTATAAACAAAATATCAATTTTAAAATTGAAAATATTGGTGATTTTATGAAATTTGTAACAAAAATTATATTTTATTATAAATAAAACCGTATAAATAATCATTATAACAAATAAAAATTATAAATAAATACTTATTTTAATACATTTATATAAATAAATTGATTTTAACGTATTAAAATAACGTTATTTACAACAAATTTATCCTTAATCTGGTTTTATGAAACTCCGTAAAAAGAAGTTGGATCAAGAAAACTGCTACCTGAGCAATAACTGCCTTAAAGAATGGCTACCCGCAATAGAAGCGAACAAAAAAGTATATGAGTTTAAAAAAGGAGAACCGCTTTTTAAAGAAGGAGATTTGGTAGAAGGGATTTACTTTATATATGCCGGAAAAGTAAAAGTCCATAAAAAGTGGGGTGATAAAGAATTGATATTAAGGGTTGCTTCTGGAGGTTCAATTATAGGCCACAGAGGACTAACCAAGTCTAGCAAAACCTATTCAATATCTGCAACTGCATTAGAAAACGGCGTGTTGGCATCTACATCATTCGATTTTTTTGATAGCACATTAAAAGTTAATCCTGATTTCACTTATAGCCTATTGATATTTTTCGCAGATGAACTACGGGAGTCGGAGCGTAAAATGCGAAACATTGCCCACATGTGCGTAAAAGGCAGAATTGCAGCCGCAATATTGGAATTTAAGGTTCAATTTGGCACTGATGAACAAAAGGCATTAAAAATAGAACTCTCTAAACAAGATTTCGCAGCTTATATTGGAGCAACATACGAAACCCTATTTAGAATGCTAAACGAGTTGATCACCGATAAGATTATAAAAGTGGACAAAAGAAAAATTACGATTTTGGACGAAGCTAGGTTGATAGAACTTTCTGAAAAAGAGGAATAACAAATTCTGATAGCGAGGAACTACGAACTTTTACTACCCAAATTAAGATAAGGAACAAGATTTCCCCTTAAAACTTCCTTTTGACCGGCCGGTTGTTGCGCTAAAGCGTTTGCCGCAAAACCCAATCTAATATCGCCGGAGCCATTGATATCGATCTTATTCAGTAAACCGTTTCTCAAATCTACAGGAAAAAACTCATCCAAATTGCTTTTTTTGGTCCGGTTGAAATTTAGGGGAAGATTTTCCAGACGACCTGCATCAAAACCTAAACAAGCTTCAATATAAAACGCTACAAAAAGTTTAAAAGTTACCAAACACGAGAATGGATTTCCCGGTAAAGCAAAGACCATCGTTCGCCCAAATTTTCCGCACCAAATCGGCTTACCCGGTTTTATCGCCACTTTGTGAAAAAGTTTTTCGACCCCTAGCTCTTCCATTATTTGTGGGATATAATCTGCTTCTCCAGCAGAAACTCCTCCTGTCAAAATTAGAACATCAGCATGTAGGTTTTTTTCTATCACCGTTCTTAAGGTACCAACCTCGTCTTTAACATGAATACAATTTTTAACACTGATGTCATTTTGCTTCAGTAGCGATTTTAAAACATATTTGTTGCTATTATAAATCTGTACCGCGGAAACTTCCCGACCTAATTCAACAACTTCATTACCTGTAGTGATAATATTTACCACTGGCAGGCTTTGTATCTCAATTTTCTCCTTACCCATGGAGGCCAACAAACCTATGGTTGCAACGTTGATAAACGTTCCTTTTTTTATCGCAAGTTCTTCTGTTTTTAAATCCTGCCCTTGCAATGCGATATTTTGAAACTGCTCGAATTCATTTACAGAAATTTTGATGACACTTGCGCTCTCTATCGTATCTTCTACCCGTATTACAACATCCGCAAAAACGGGAACGGCAGCACCTGTCATTACTTTATAACATTCGCCAAAACCTATTCTCTCAACAGACAAATCGCCAGCAAAAACGGTTTCTATACATTTAAACTCCCTTATTCCATTTTGCAGATCCTGAAACCGCACCGCAATACCGTCCATGGCGGAACGATTAAATGGCGGGAAATCCCTGGGCGCTAAAACATCCTCAGCCAACACTCTTCCTAAAGCCTTTTCTAAGGGAACCAGTTCTGTTCCAAACGATGCGACTTGAGTTAAAATTAAATTTCGGGCTTCTTTGAATGAAATCATGACTATAAAATGCTCACGCTGTAAAGCTGAATGCTGAGGGCTTATTTACTAACATTTGATTGTCTGATAAATATACGTGAGTAAACTGGTGTATTTGTTTCTAATCTAATGCCCGCCACCCTTCATCATCTTGCGAGCGTGAAAGATTCCTGGCAAAATAGCTTCTAATGATTCTCTAGCACCATCAGTACTGCCCGGCAAAGTTACAATCAAAGAATGAGCAATAGAACCTGCAACCGCTCTGCTCATCATGGCCATAGGTGTTCTTTGTTGACCGTAGTTACGCATGGCTTCTGTAACACCGTCCGCATCACGCTCCAAAATTTCTTTTACAGCTTCAACCGTCATATCTCTTGGACCCAAACCCGTTCCGCCCGTGGTAAAAATAAAATGTACATCTTCTTTTACCCAGTTTAAAATTTGTGCTTGAATCTGCGCTTTTTCATCAGGTAAAATCTGGTAATATTTAACTGCTGCATTTACAGTTTCTAGCATGTTTTTAATCAAAATACCGCTTTTATCTTCTCTTTTTCCTGCTGCTGTAGAATCCGAACAAACCAAAACCGCACAAATTGGAGATGAGGAGAAATATTTTTTGCGATCACTTTTACCGCCTTTTTTATCCAACAGTTTAATACTACCTATTTCCAGAGTTTTATCAACAGGCTTTAGCATGTCGTAAATTTCCAACGCTGCAACAGAAATTGCTGTAAGCATTTCCATTTCGATTCCGGTTCTACCGATGGATTTTGCTTCGCCCGTAACCACAATACCCGCTCTTTCCAAAACATTTGTTTCAAAAAGGGCAACGTGTAAATCGGGATTTAAAAATTCAAATTTAATATCCATTCCGTCTATTTGAACGGGATGACAATGAGGCAGAAGTTGTGGCGTTAATTTGGCACCAATGAAACCAGCAGCTTTTGCAACGTCAAACAAATTTCCTTTCGGAAGCAAGTTTTGTTTGATGAGTTCAATAGTTTCTGGAGTGCAATAAATCACCCCTACAGCTTTTGCTGTTCTTAAAGTAACTTGTTTGTTGGTAATGTCTCGCATTAATCTTTGTGCATTTACGCAAAGATGCCTGTTTTACACCAACATCCCAATTCAAACATTGGTTACCTCAATAAAAACTTTCCCTCCCAAAACCCTAACTGGGAAAGTTTTTATTTTATAATCTTCTCCTGTTAAGCAATCTCCTGTTTTTAATGAGAAAGATTTTTTATGGAAAGGACAAGCGATTTTTGGCTCACAGTCTTCACCAGAACTGCCAATCATGCCACGGGAAAGCGCCATTTGTTGCTTATGCGGACACATATTTTGAGTTGCATACCACTCTCCCCTGCGGGTAAAGTTGAAAATTGCAATTTGTTCGTCTTTGTATTTCACACAAACACCTCCGTTTTGTGGAACATCATCTGAGTAACAAGCAAAAAACAAATCTTCTGCTCCTTGTAGTTTCTCAATTTCGCGGTCTAATACTATTATTTCACTCATATTATTTAGTTTGTTAGTTGACTAGTTTGTTAGTTGATTAGTCATTGGTTCATTAGTACTTGTTTTGTGGGAGATTAGTTCATTGGTTATTAGTACATTTTATTCTTACTCATAAACTTTATACTTAATGAACTCCTCCTCCTAATGAATTTACTTACCAAGTTTCTGCTTTTACCTGATCTCTCATTACTTCGAACTTTACACTTGGATCTCTTTCTTCGGGAGCGTTGACGAAGTGGCTGAATCTCTTTCTCATCTCTGGATTTTCGATAGCCGCTTTCCACTCGCAAGCATAAGTGCTTACCTGGTATTTCATTGCTTCTTCCAGTTCTTCTGCAATACCTAAACTGTCGTTTACAATTACGTTTCTTAGGTAAGCCATTCCACCGTCCATTTTATTCAACCAAGTAGCAGTACGTGTCAAAGGATCAGCGGTTCTGATGTAAAACATCAAAAATCTATCAAGGTATTTGATACAGGTTTCGCTATCGATATCTGAAGCTAAAAGCTCTGCATGCTGAGGTTTTGAGCCACCGTTTCCGCAGATAAATAAGTTCCAGCCTTTTTCTGTAGCGATGATTCCGAAATCCTTTGATTTTGCTTCGGCACATTCACGGATACATCCCGAAACGCCACCTTTAAGCTTATGCGGAGAACGCAGGCCTTTGTATCTGTTTTCCACTTCAATAGCGAAACTCACACTATCATGCAAACCAAACCGACACCAAGTACTTCCTACACAACTTTTTACGGTTCTTAAAGATTTACCGTAAGCATGTCCGCTTTCAAAACCTGCATCAATTAGTTTTCCCCAAATTTCAGGCAAATCAACCAAGTGCGCACCAAACAAATCGATCCTCTGTCCTCCAGTTATCTTTGTATAGAGGTTATAATCTTTGGCAACCTGACCAATAACAATCAATTTATCAGGCGTAATTTCTCCGCCAGGAATCCTTGGCACTACAGAATAAGTTCCACCTTTTTGAATGTTGGCCAGAAACCTATCATTGCTATCTTGAATGGTATCTTGTTTTAAAATCAAATCATTCCATAAACTAGCCAAAATACTCGCTACTGCCGGTTTACAAACTTCACAGCCGTCGCCTTTTCCAAAAGTATCCAGCACTTGGTCGTAAGACTCTATTTTGTTCATCTTAATCAAATCAAGCAGTTCTTGTCTTGAATAATCAAAATGCTCACACAAAACATTCTTAATGTACATTCCGTTTTCAGTAAGCGTTCCGTTGATTAAATCCTTAACCATCGGCACACATCCACCGCAGCCCGTACCTGCTTTGGTACATTTTTTCACCTCATCAAAAGTTTTCAAACCTTGGTCCGCAACGGCACAGCAAATTGCACCTTTAGTTACCGCCTCGCAAGAACAGATCAGTGCATCATCGGGCAAACCCATCACACCTGTACTAGCTCCAGCTTCTCCGCCTCTTGCACCTAAAATTAAATCTTCTGGATTTGGCGGAAGAACGATTTTATTATTGGTAGTCTGCAAAAGCATATTATAAGCATCTGCATCACCTATTAAAATACCGCCCAAAAGCTGTTTACCATCATTGGTAATGTTTATTCTTTTATAAACGCCTTTATGTGTGTCTTCAAAAATTATGGAAGTACAATCTGGCTCAGAAATAAAAGCATCGCCAAAACTTGCCACATCAACGCCAATTAGTTTAAGCTTGGTGCTCATGTCAAATCCTTTGAATTTCTTATCGCCTTTGCACAGGAACGAGGCCACAACTTCTGCCATCTCATAACCAGGAGCAACCAATCCATAAATCATGCTGTTGAACAAAGCGCACTCGCCAATAGCAAATACACTTTCGTCACTGGTTTGCATAAATTCGTTGACAACGATTCCGCCTCTTGAGCTTACCTCTAAACCACAAAGTCTAGCAATCTCATCTCTCGGGCGAATCCCCGCAGAAATCACCAACATATCCAAAGCCAGTTCACTTCCATCGGCGAAAGCCAAACCTGTGATTTCTCCGTCACCTAAAACTGCAGATGTATTTTTATTAAGATGAACCGTAAGGTTTAGTTGAGCCAGTTTTCCTTGCAATAATTTACTACCTGCATCATCAATTTGCCGAGGCATTAAACGCGATGCAAATTCTACGATATGAGTTTCTTTGATTCCCAGATCAAGCAATGCTTTTCCAGCCTCGAGCCCCAACAAACCGCCACCCATTACTGCGCCCGTTTTGCACTTAGCCGCATGAGCTTTCATTTTATCCAAATCCTCTATGGTGCGATAAACAAAAACACCTTCTTTCTCTACACCCGGAATGTTTGGCACAAAAGGCGCAGAACCCGTTGCTATGATAAGATAATCATAGCTTTGGGATTTACCACTTTGCGTATGCACTATTTTTTCAGTACGATTGACTTCCGTAACGGCATCGCCTAAAAATAATTGGATATTATTTTCTTGATACCAGCTAATGGTAGATAAACTTAAATCTTCTACTGTTTTCCCGTCGAAATAAGAGCTAAGATGAACGCGGTCATAAGCAATACGAGGCTCTTCACCGAAAACAACCAACTGGAATTCATTTGATTTGGCAACCAATTTTTCACAAAACTTATGGCCAACCATGCCATTTCCTATAATTATTACTTTTTTATTTGCCATTTCGGTGATTTTTGAAATTTTACACTTTATTAAAAGCTAAAAAACTACTTAATATAAATTTAATAATCAATATTAATATAAAAACATCATTTTTTACTTTATAAAAGTACAAAAACACTCAGAAAACACACAATAAAAGCTATTTTTAACTACATTTTTTTATAATTTATAAAATTCATATAAATTATTAATAAGTTTTTAACAAAATCATTAGCATTAAAAACTATTTTTAATAAAATAACAATAGAATTAGTAACAAATAACACATAATACAGCAAAAAACACAATAAAATAGCCTATATTACATACTAAAAGTCACAAAAACGCACTAAAAGAAATTTAAAATGATTTCAAAACTGCAATTATTCAAGAATAAAGTAGAAATAACAATCGTTTTAGAGAAAACAATCTTAAAAACCAACACATACTACTGGAAGATTAAAATATTTCCAATAAAAAACAGAACAATGAGGTTCAATTGTTAGAAATAGATTAAAAAAGAAGAATTATTCAGAAACTTAGCCCTCTATCAGGATATCGTAGTGGGTCAATAAACCGGCTAGGCCTGCTGTGGAAAAACGAGCTTTCTTAACTCTGTTATTCTCTGGGTTTATGGTGTAATTATAAGCGGTCGTAAAATCTACTTTCTCCAAATTGCTTTGGTCAAACTTTGCGTCAGCTAAATCGCACTCTAAAAATTTAGACTGGGTTAAATCTGAAGCGTTAAAATCAACCTCTTTTAATGTACAGTTTTCAAAAAGGGTAGCTTTTAGTTTTAGTCGGTAAAAAGAAGACAGATTTAAATTGCAACCCTTAAAGGTTACTGAAAAAAGAAAATTATTACAATGTTCAAAATGCAAACCGAGCAGTTTGCAACCAATAAATTCAACGCTTTTAAAAGATGCCTTGGCAATATTTGCTAAACTTAAATTACAGTCTATAAACTGGCAATGCACAAAATCGATAGCGAATAAATCTGCTTCGGCAAAATCGCAGTTATTAAAAACGCAGTCTTCATATTCCCCTTTCGGCAATGGGCTTTGTTTATAACTTTGCCTCTCAAAAGTTTTTCCTTCTACAAAAATACCCACAGACAACCAAAAATCTAACCTAATCTAACCAAGTCAACATTATCATGTTCACTCACCATTAGCGGCACTTTCTCTAGGCTCACAAAGCTCAGATCTAAACCAAAACCTTTCTCCTCTGATAAACTAAAATGCTTTAGAATAAAATAGTAATCTAAGGTTAATTTATCCCAAAAAGATAATTTATTTGATCTTGACAGGATTTTCTCTAAAACCACGAACCTAAAATCGCCTACCACATTAAATTTACTTAACGAGTGATAACGGCTTGTTATATCTACCTCGTTGTTTTTAACCAATTCTTCAACCACTTTTCTAAACAATACGCTAATTTTTTGTTCAATTCTAAAACCTAATTTAAAATCGATTCTTATCAGTTTGCCCGGAATCAAATGTTCTACCTTATAATTGGTTTGATAAGGCTCGTCCACAACGTCAACATGCACTAACCAATAAACATCGGCTCGTTTAGGCTTTTTCTGCAGAATAGAGTAAATAATTTTAGATTCAATTTCTGAAGAGAAATTTGCACTGGTTAAATACACCAATTGCGAAGCAAATTTCGGAACAGTTTCATCCACACTAAGTTCCTTAATCACATCAAAATACTGTTCAATTTCAACAAATTTCACAAATCTGTTTTTGATTTTACGGGCAGAATACCACGCCCACATTACGCTAAACAAAACCGTACCTATTAAAACAGTAAACCAGCCACCATGTAAAAACTTAGCAAGGTTTCCGGCAAAGAAAATACTTTCTAATGCCCCATAAACCAATATAAAAATCCCAATTAGGTAATTTGGATACTTCTTCTTTTTGAGGAAAACTGATAGCAACACAGTAGTCATCAACATGGCAATGGTAATGGACAAGCCATAAGCGGCCTCCATGTTTTCTGAACGACGGAAATAAAATACAACCATTAAACAGCCAGCCCACAACAACCAGTTCATACTAGGTACATAAAGCTGTCCTTTCGCTTCTGACGGATAGTTTATCTTTACTTTAGGCCAAATATTTAACCTTACCGCCTCAGATATTAACGTAAAAGAGCCGGAAATTAAGGCCTGACTAGCAATAATAGCTGCAGCCGTTGCTATAGAAATTCCGAAAATCAAAAACCAACTCGGCATCATTGTAAAAAACGGATTCCTATTATCTAGCAACTCGTTTTGAATGTTCCATAAGTAAACGCCTTGTCCAAAATAATTTAATATCAAACAAGTTTTTACGTAAATCCAACTTACCCTAATATTCTTACGTCCGCAATGCCCTAAGTCAGAATACAGCGCTTCTGCACCTGTTGTACATAAAAAAACTGCTCCTAAAATCCCCAATGAAGATGGGCTGGTGATTAAAAGATGAACTGCGTAATAAGGGTTAAGTGCTTTTAAAATCACAGGAAAGTGTATAATATAACTCACGCCCAATACGCCCATCATGGTAAACCAGATAAACATAATTGGTCCAAAAGCTTTACCCACCAAAGAAGTACCAAACTGCTGAATAACAAATAGGAGCGTTATAATTGCAATTACGATTGGGATGGTCTGCAAATTTGGAGAGAAAATTTCTAATCCCTCAATGGCGGCAGAAATGGTGATAGGTGGCGTTATGATCCCGTCGGCCAATAATGCGCAGCCTCCAATAATGGCTGGAACAACCAACCACTTTGCCCGCCTTTTCACTAAAGAATAAAGTGAGAATATCCCACCCTCTCCTTTATTGTCGGCTTTTAATGTAATTAAAACGTATTTAATAGTAGTTTGCAAAGTTAGCGTCCAAAACACGCAACTCAGTCCGCCTAAAATAAGTTCTTTTGATATAATATGATCACCAATAATCGCTTTAAAAACATAAAGTGGAGATGTACCAATGTCTCCGTAAATTATCCCAAGGCTTATGAGTACGCCCGCTGCAGATAATTTATTTAAGTTGAAATGCTTAGACAAAATATAAATAATTAATTGCGCAAATTAAAGCAAAATATTTCAATCGTAACTTTTAAAATTCTGTAACGTATAATTTTATTTACATCGGTAAAATGAAGAATGTTAAAATTTGTTAACAACTGCAAATTATCCAAAATAGTATGAATTATTAAAAATTTAATCTATACTTTTGTTTAAGAATTAAAAATGGAAACAAAACACATCATAAAACCGCTATTTGCACTGCTATTAACTGCAAGTTTTGCAGTTATGATGCCGGCTTTTGCGAAAAGCCATGCTAGTGTTGGAGATTCCACCTTAATAAAATCGACGTTAAAATTTAAAGATAACCGACCAAACAGACCTGTTTTTGAAACTACTTTTAAAACAGATTTTGATGCTTTTATGTTTAAAATGACCAGTTTAAAAAGTAGCGTAAGCCCAGATAAAACTGTTAACAGTAATAAAAGTTCATCGGCAAAAACATTGTCTTCAGTTGCTTTAGATTTACAGAAACCGATTGATAATGTTAAGGTTTATCCAAATCCAGTTTCTGACCAATTAAATTTATCATATTCTTTAAAAAAAGAAGGATTTGTAACTATAAAAGTTTTAGACTTATTAGGTAATGATGTGCTTACTTTGCTTAACGAAAAACTTCCTGCCGGCGTACAGTCAAACAAGTTTATGATTGAAAGCAAGTTAAATACAGGTTTCTATTTCGTAAGGATTATTTCAGGCTCTAATTCAATTGTAAAAAGAATTTCAGTACTGTAATTTGAATATTATTTTTTGAAAGCCCTGGTGATGATCATCGGGGCTTTTTTATTTTTGTTGAAATTTTATAAATATGAAGATTATTGCAATAGGCAGAAATTATGCTGAGCATGCTATAGAGCTAAATAATGAAATCCCTGAAAATCCAGTTTTGTTCTTAAAACCCGACACTGCTGTTTTAAAAGGAAATAAAGCGTTTTATCATCCAAAGTTTTCCAATGAAATTCATCATGAGGTTGAAGTAGTTTTAAAAGTTTGCAAGGAAGGGAAATTTATAGCCGAAAAATTTGCTCATAAATACTATGAAGAGATCGGTTTGGGTATTGATTTTACCGCCCGTGACGTACAAGCTCAACAAAAAGCAAAGGGCTTACCTTGGGAAATCGCGAAAGCTTTTGATAACTCTGCGCCTGTAAGTGAGTTTATCGCCAAAACTGAATTGGATGATCTGAACAATCTGGAATTTAAGCTATTGATAAATGACGAATTGAAGCAGATAGGCAACACCTCGCAAATGTTGCACAGTTTCGATAAAATCATCAGCTATGCATCTCAGTACTTCACGTTAAAAAAAGGAGATTTGATTTTTACAGGTACACCTGCCGGCGTATCAAAAGTGAACATCGGCGATAAGCTAACAGGTTTTTTACAAGGCAAAGAACTGCTGAATTTTGAAATTAAATAAAACACCCTATCAATGATCAAACTACCGAAGTTAAGCTTCATTATTTTATTGAATATTATTGTTTTTTCTGACGTAGCAAAATGCCAGGACAGCAGTTTACCGGCCATTTCCTCAGATTATTTTAGAAACCCATTAGACATACCGCTTTATCTGGCCGGAAATTTCGGCGAAATTAGGCCTAACCATTTTCACTCTGGTTTGGATATAAAAACCAACCAACGCGAAGGCTTACCAGTTTATGCTGTTGCCGATGGCTACGTATCCAGAATTCGAGTACAAATTGGCGGTTTTGGCAATGCTTTATACATCAATCATCCAAATGGAATAACCAGCGTTTACGGTCATCTTCAGAAATTTAATCCTCTGATTGCCATGCGCTCAAAAGCGATGCAGTATACAAAGCAGAGCTTTCCAATTGATTTTATGCTTACGCCGATTGAAATTCCGGTAAAAAAAGGTGATATCATTGCTTATTCCGGAAACACCGGTGGCTCTGCAGGCCCGCATCTCCATTTTGAACTTCGGAACACAAAAACCGAAGAAACCATCAATCCTTTAACATTGGGAATTAAGATTAAAGACACCATTAAGCCACAAATGACGGCGTTTTATCTTTACAAAACCAATAAATCTGTTTTTAACGAACATACACCAAAACAGTATTTTGCAACCCACGGTACTAATGGAATTTATACTTTAGGAAAAATAGGTACAATTGCCGTTAATGGAGAATTTGGTTTGGGAATTACCGCTTTTGACCAACAAAACGGAAGCGCAAACCATAACGGGCTATTTTCAACCCTTATTAAACTCGACGGAGAAACAATTTATGAAACGGTGATTGATAAATTCGCTTTTGAGAATTCAAGAGCTGTAAATGCCTATATTGATTATTACAGCAAATTAAGCTCTGGCAGAGTGATACAAAAAGGTTTTATTGCCGAAGATCCTAAAGTTAGATTTTTTAAAGCTTCAAAAAACAATGGATTAATAGAGCTTACAGATAATGCAACTCACAAGATAGATTATATATTGAAAGATAATGCAGGTAATGAGTCTGTACTTAGTTTCAACGTTAAAAACAATGATGCTTTATATCGTAAACCTTCTGAGAATAAAGGAATATTTATGAGTTACAAAACGGCGAATAAGTATGAAAATGATAAAGTTAAGATGAATTTGCCCGCTGGTATTTTGTATAATGATTTGTATTTTGACTACGCTGAAAAAGCAAAGCCGAGTTATGCAGCATCTAAGATTTATCAGTTACACAATAAATATACGCCATTACACAACACTTTTGATTTGGCAATAAAAGCTGACTCCAACAGTTTTTCACATGCTGATAAATTAATAATTTACCAGCTAGAAACGGGTTCACAAGGCGGGATTTTTAAGGATGGCTACGTAATTGCCAACCCAAAAACTTTTGGGAATTTCTGTATCAGAGCGGATAGTGTTGCTCCTGTAATTTCCGCGATAAACGTTAAAGACGGCATCAATCTATCAAAACAGCCCAATATGGTTTTTAAGATCTCGGACAATCTTTCTGGAATAAAAAGCTTTAATGCCTATATTGATAACCAATGGGTATTAATGGAATACGATATTAGAAACGGCAGGTTATGGCACACATTTGACGAAAAAACAGGCTTCGGCAAACATATTTTTAAGTTGTTGGTTACAGATAATAAAGAAAATACCAAAACTTATCAAATCACTTTTTATAGATAATACAATATGGAAAATTTAAAAGTAGGTGATGTAGCACCAAATTTTACTGCCAACAATCAAAATAACGAAGCGGTTAGCCTTTCTAACTTTAAAGGCAAGAAGGTAATCCTTTATTTTTACCCGAAAGACAATACGCCAGGTTGCAATGCGGAAGCTTGTAGTTTTAGAGACAACTACCAGCTTTTTGTGAACAAAGGCTTTGAGGTTATAGGTGTTAGCACCGATGATGAAAAATCGCACAAAAAGTTTGAAGCAAAATTCGAGCTTCCGTTCACTTTAATTGCTGATACTGAAAAAGCTATTGTAGAAGCTTATGGCGTTTGGGTGGAGAAAAGCATGTACGGAAAAACCTATATGGGAACTGCCCGCAAAACTTTTGTGATTGATGAAGAAGGAAAAATTATTTTAATAATTGATAAGGTGGACACCAAAAATGCATCGCAACAATTGATGGATTTATTAGGATAATTAAATTAAACCTCTTTTGAACCCTATTTTCAAAAGAGGTTTTTTCTCGAAATCTCACACTCGTTTATTGTTTCCTAAGGATCAATAAATGCCTATCTGAAACCCGAGGACTCCGTCCGGTAATTTAAACTATCTCTTATTTCCAGCAATACCTAACTTATCCTCATATCGAATGTTTTCGTTTAAGGTTCACTTGGAGTTTTCTACAGTTCTATAGGATGGATGTCTTTTTAAAGAGGATACAATAAATTATATTATCGACGAGCAGAATTTTCATGATTTGGTTTCTTGAATTTTTTCGGGATTTTGTCTTGTGTCAAATACGTTTGCGATTACAATTCTTTTAGTTTCGTAATTGATATAATAAATGATTTTATAATTTGTAGAAACTAAATACCTAAATTCCTGAGGTCTATCAATTAACAACTCCTCAACAACTCCCATTTTAGGATGATTTTCAAGATTAATAGTTTTTTCGACTATTTCGTTTGCGATTTTTCTAGCGACTTTAAGTCCTGCTTTTACTTTATAATAATTGAAAATATCTCGTAGTCTATTTTCAGCTATAAGCGACCAAAAAATCTCTAACTCCATTCTTGGATTTTACTTTTTAAATCTTTAGCGTTAACCAGTCTATTATTATTTTCATCGTCCAATGCTTTATCAATCTCATCGTAAAACTGCTTTAAAGTCATAGGTTTTAAGTTTTGTTCAAAAAATTCAGATTTACTTTTATGAAGTAGATTTTCTAGAGCGCTGATAATTTTTTCATTATCAAGTCTAAGAAATTCTTGAATGAGTATTATTTTACGGGTTTCTAAATTCATAACGGTTTATAATTCTACACCAAATTTAACGATTTTTTCTGATCGGTTCAAAAGATTCAGCTGTTCGACATGTTAGCGTAGCGCATGTCGAACAGCTGGTTATTGCTTTATAAATACGAAAGCTCCTCCTCTATCAATTGGACTTAATGAAAGATTTGTGCTCGTTATTCCATTTATTAAATAGCAAATCTTATCTGTACTGTCACTTATATTTGTTAGTTGCAAATAATTTGTATAGTTATCTATTACTACTGTCTCACCGCATTGAGGAGAAGTATTAGAGATTTTATAAGTATAGTTATAAGTTTCACCGCCCGAGTAAGTGGATGAACAAGTGCTATCTGTCTTAAATATAAATTTCCAATTATTATCTCCTTGCGATTTCCACGATCCAACAATCGTGGAGTCCCCATACTCAAAATTTGAAAACAATTTTGATTTATTTGGCTTAAAACCCGTAATTATTTGTGTAATCAATATGCAAAAGATAAGAATGACATTGTTTTTTATTTGTTTTGTATTCATAATATTTAAGTTAGTTACCCCACTCGTTTAAGTGTCCCCAAGGATCAATAAATGCCTATCTGAAAAAACGAGACTCCGTCCGGTATAATTTGCACTATCTCTTATTTCCAGCAATTTACCTTTTCCTTATTTCCGAATCTTTTGTCTAAGATTCTAAACCTTCTTTCATTTATTGAGTTTGAAACTAAATTCCAACTTCTATATGCTAATCGGCAAAAACGCCACCCTCTAAATATAAAATAGTCCCTTGGTAGAACGGTTCAACTAACTTTATTGCTGATTTGCTCCGATGGCTACTTTGGCAACAAAATACGAGAACCTTGTTGAGGGGGATTTCTTTCAAACGATCTTTTAATTCATAAAACGGGATATTAATTCCACCGATATTAAAGTCCTCAAATTCATATTCTTCCCTCACATCAATTAAAAAAAAAATATCAGGTTTGTCTTGTTGCTGCAGCAATAGATCATTAATTGTAATTGACTTCATCTCAGCAGATACAACTTTATCAGAAAAGCTTGATGGCTGACTTACTGTTGCTTGAAATTGAAAAACCTGAGAACTAGTGTCCAAGGAATTAAAAGTTAACAGTTTCCCTGATAAAACTTCGCCTATACCCGTAATCATCTTTATGGCTTCATTTGCCATCATAGTTCCAATTATGCCTGGTAAAACCCCGATTACGCCAATTTCAGCACAATTAGGAACTTCATCTTTTGGAGGAGGTTCTGGAAAAATATCTCTGTATTGTGCGCCATTTTTATAATTAAAAACGGAAACTTGTCCCTCAAACTTAAAAATAGAACCAAAAACTAGCGCTTTACCTAAAGCCACACAGGTATCATTCACTAAATAGCGTGTCCGGAAGTTATCTGAACCATCAATGATCAAATCGTAATTCATAAACATTTCATTGGCATTTTCTGCACTCAAACGTTCTGCAAAACTTTCAATGGTTATAAAAGGATTAAGCTTTCTTAGCTTTTGAGCAACAACCTCCGCTTTTTTCAGTCCGATATCTTCGTGATAAAATAATACCTGTCGATGTAAATTAGTTTCATCCACCACATCATCGTCTATAATACCAATCTCGCCCACACCTGCTGCGACCAAATATTGCAAAACCGGACAACCTAAACCGCCAGCACCAACCATCAACACCTTGGCATTTTTTAGTTTTTCCTGACCTTCCAGGCCTAATTCCGGCAAAATGATTTGTCGGTTGTATCTTTTTAATTCTTCTTTATGCAACATTTTAATGATCCTGTAATTTAAAGGTAGTCGTTTTTTAGGGAGAAACAGGCATTCATTTTATGCTTTTAATTTAAGCGTATGCGTACTTATAACACATCTCTAAACAACAATACCTTAACCTCAATATATTTGTAGTTTTTTTATAACTTACCCTCTAAAATTCATAAATATATGAAGCTAACTGGTACCATCTCCATAATGCTTGTTATACTGAGTACAAGTCTCGCATTTTCACAGAATCCTTTAAACTTTGGCAGCAATATAAAAACAGCCGATCCATCAGCCCATGTTTGGAAAGATGGCAAGTTGTATATTTATGCTTCACATGACCAAGAATGCCAGGAAGATTTTTGGATGAAGGATTGGCATGTGTTTTCTACAGATGACCTCATAAACTGGAAAGATCATGGTGCTTGTTTGTCTGTAGATGATATTTCATGGGCAGATAATTATGCCTGGGCGCCCGATTGCGCATATAAAGACGGGAAATATTACTTCTGTTTCCCGGCCGGGACGGGACAAAAAGACCGTGTTGACCCTAAAAAAAGCACAAAATGGATGGGCATTGGGATAGCCGTAAGCAATTCGCCAACCGGTCCTTTTGTAGACCATATTGGCGCACCGCTGTGGACTAAGCCTTATGCCAACGATCCTTGCTTATTTATTGATGATGACAATAAACCCTATTTGTATGTCCCTGGCTATACAGTGTATGAACTTGCAGATGATATGAAATCTGTAAAGGGAGAGGGATATAAAATGGACATGGGAGGATATACGCCCAAAATGGAAGGGCCATGGATTTTTAAAAGAAAAGGCAAGTACTATTATACAATGCCAGAGAATAATAAGATTTTAACCTATTATATGGCAGATTCGCCTAAAGGACCTTGGACTTATCATGGTGTGATTATGGAACAAGAGAATAACAGCAATAACCATCATTCAATAGTTGAATTTAAAGGGCAATGGCTATTGTTTTACCATAGGTGGATGGATACGGGCGACGCTTGTGAAATTAGAAAAAAACAACGCCAGATATGCGCAGAATATCTTTACTTTAATGATGACGGAACCATAAGACCAGTAAGCAGAACAAAGGAGGGCTTAGCGAGCAAACCCAGATAAACACGAATAGCAAGTCACTTTTGCTAAAGTGAAGGACGCAATTTCACATTAAAGGGAACTGCAGATTGTTCAATTTTATTGTTTATAATTAAATCCGCAGTCATAGTCCCCATTTTTACAAAATCAGTTGAAACGGTAGTTATGCCTTTTAGGATAAGTTTTTTTAAGGGAGTTTCGTTGTAAGAAATTACGCCTACATCTTTACCAACTACTAAGTTTTGCGAAATAATTCGTTCGATAAGCACCACCAAATCATCTTCCATCAAATTAATATAAACTTCTCCTTTTGCTAAGGGTTCTATATTAATATCACTAACAATCACGTGGTTAAATGCATATTGCTGGCAAAATCTTTTAAACCCATTTAATATTTCATTTGGGAAATAGCTTTTCTTGGGAAATATAATTTTAAGCGTATCATATTTCGCTAAACGAGTTTTTGCTTCTGACAGGGCGTTGTAAATATCCTGCTCAAAATTTTCGTAAATAGTCGCATATTTTCCATCAACGCCAGAAAGTTTTTTATCCAGAAGTATTAACTTTTCTTTTGGTAATGTATTGATAATTTCAAATGCATTTTCTCCTCCTTCTAAAAAATGAGGAATAATAACATAATGAGAATAATCTGTCCTTCGGTTTTGAATTAGTTTTTTAAATATCGCATAATCGTTATTATAGATATAAAAATCTATTACTGCATCTGCACCTAAAGAACTTACCAAGCTATCATAAATGATCTTTTTGTGGGCAGATAGTTTATTGAACAATAAAAAAACCTTTACCTTCTTTTTAAGATCGGTATTCGCTACAAAAAAACCACGGCCAGGAACCGAAATAATTACCCCTGCGTTTTTTAGATATTTATAACCTTTTTCCGCAGTATCTCTAGAGATCTCGAGCATATAGCTCATTTCATTTATTGAGGGCAGAATATCGTCTTTCTGAAGATTTCCGTTTTCAATGGCCGCTATAATTGAGTTACCCAATTGCAAGTATTTAGGGGTAGCTGAATAATCATCAATATGTATGATCTTCAAAAAATCGTTAGGCTTCATGGTCGGTTTGCTATATGGATAGTACTTGCTAATTAATATACAAAGAGTTCGGTAATTTACCGAACCCTTTGTATATTAATTATTTATTTTCAAATTTAAATACATTCCCCAGCTTCTCGTCAGAACTAAAGGAAACTTTTAAATCTGTAATTATACCGGTTTCTAAACTGTAAGCCCAACCGTGTACACTTAACTGATGACCCTGTTTCCACGCATTTTGTACGGTACTTGTTTTGCAAAGATTATACACATTTTCAATCACATTAAGTTCTACCAAGCGCTTTCCTCGCTCCTTTTCGTCTTCCATCATATCTAATTCGAAAGCGTAAGTTCTATAAACGTCTTTAATATGTCGCAACCAGTTGTCAATCAAGCCATATTGTTTATGGCTCATTGCAGCTAAAACACCGCCACAGCCATAATGGCCACATACAACCACATGTTTTACTTTTAAAACTGCAACCGCATAATCCAAAACGCTTAACATACTCATATCCGTATGGATAACCATATTGGCAATATTTCTATGCACAAAGATATCTCCGGGATTGGTTCCAGTAATCTGATTTGCTGGCACTCTACTATCGGCACAACCAATCCACAAAACGGGCGGATTTTGGCCTTGAGCCAGCTTTTTAAAATAATCTCTATCCTCTTTTAAAGTATCCGCAACCCATTCCTTATTCCACTTTAAAAGATTATCGTAACTAATATCTTCGGTATTATGACCAACGGAAATATTTAGAGTTTCCCTAGGTTGTTTTTCATTTTCAGATTTTTTAGACATTTTCTTCTTGTGATTTAATTATCAATTCTTTTAATTTTGGTAGTTCATAATTCTGGCGAATATTAATAAGTTCTACCTAAATATTTTTTGTATGTGTATGCCCATGAAAATCAAATATAGTAGCCTGTACAGCTTTATCGATAAACAGCACATTTTTTCTGTCAATTATCACCGGTTTATCTCTTGCGATATGAGTTAACGTATATTGAATAGTACCTTTATTTAAAAAAGACACCTCCTGCGCCAACTGAATTCTAATGAAGTCGCTACCTTTATTTTGATCAACACTGTAAAAATACGGGTTTCTATAATTAGTTTGTAACAAAAATATAATTCCTACAGCTAACTCAATGCTTATACCCCTTGGCACATCTATTAAAACCGCTATTCTTTAGTTTTATACTAGCTAATTTAAAAGTCCTGTCCGTTTATAAAGTAAAATTGCATTAATTTACAGCTAAGGCGAAACCATTTGCTTATTATTTTTGGATACAATGAATGATATTGAACAAATAACGCAAGAACTCACTTGGAAATTAAGGAAACAAGAACTGTATCCGGATTTGCCAATTGATGCCATTAAACTCCCAGAAGATGATTTAGGGATGCATTTAGGTTTATTTTACCAAAATAAGCTGGCCACAGTGGTTTCATTATTTGAAAGAGGAAAAACGTTGCAGCTGCGAAAACTAGCTACAGATAAAAAATTCCAAAAACTGGGTTTGGGTACTCGGATGATTAATTATATTTTAAATTATGCCAAAGAAAAACACATCGAAAAAGTTTGGTGCAATGCCCGGATTAGTGCTACAACTTTTTATGAAAAACTGGGATTTATAAAAACCGACGAATCATTTTCTAAAGGTGGGATTGATTATATAGTTATGGAAATTAGAATTTAACATCCTGTTTGTAATTTCTGTCTTAAACAAAATGTGATTTTGCTATCTTCATGCCATGAATGAGAATTTGGATCCTAGCATTGAGCGCTTAGACAATACCGATAAGGAAATTGAAAAAGTATTGCGTCCGCAAGAATTTGAGGATTTTACGGGTCAGGAGAAAATCTTAGAAAACCTGCGCATTTTTGTACAGGCGGCAAAATTACGCGGGGAAGCTTTGGATCATGTGCTTTTACACGGCCCTCCGGGGCTAGGAAAAACTACGCTTTCGCATATTATTGCCAATGAAATGGGCGTTGGCATAAAAATCACAAGCGGTCCGGTGCTAGATAAACCCGGAGATTTGGCGGGTTTACTCACCAACTTAGATGCAGGTGATATTTTATTTATTGATGAAATTCATCGCTTAAGCCCTTTAGTTGAAGAATATTTATACTCTGCCATGGAGGATTTTAAGATAGATATTATGTTAGAAACTGGACCCAATGCCCGTTCGGTACAGATATCTTTAAACCCATTTACCCTGGTTGGCGCAACTACACGTTCAGGCTTGTTAACATCACCTTTAAGGGCAAGATTTGGAATTAATTCGCGATTACAGTATTACGATGCCAAGTTGTTAACTACCATCGTAATGCGTTCTGCACAGATTTTAAAAACACCGATAACAGATGAAGGTGCTTTTGAAATTGCCCGCCGTAGCCGTGGAACGCCTCGTATCGCAAATGCGCTTTTAAGACGAACCCGGGATTTCGCCCAGATTAAAGGCAACGGAAGTATCGAAACAGAAATTGCCAAATATGCGCTTAACGCCTTAAATGTTGATGAGCATGGGTTGGATGAGATGGACAACCGTATTTTATCTGCTATTATTGATAAATTTAAGGGTGGGCCAGTGGGTTTAAAAACCATTGCAACAGCCGTTGGTGAAGACGAAGGAACTATTGAGGAAGTTTACGAGCCATTTCTAATTCAGGAAGGTTATTTAATGCGTACTTCACGCGGAAGAGAAGCCACCGAAAGCGCCTACAAACATTTAGGCAAATTAAAAACAGGAGGCACAGGCACTCTTTTTTAAATTCAATAAATTATTATATTAGTCCCCATGCAAGCACATAATTTTGATGTAGATATCACTACGCCGTTTACCAAACAAAAAGTTAAAATCAACAAAGATTTTATTGAAGTTAATGATGATAAAATCGAATGTAAGGATGTTAAAGCAGTGAAGTACGGCGTATCTTTAATTGGCGACTCAAAAAATCCAAGCAATAAGGAATATAATATCGATATATTAACCACGTCTGAAAAAACTGTTAGTATAAGATTTAAATCAAACCAAGTTGGCGAACTTTTAGAAGAAGACCATACCTATTATTACATCATGTCTGGAGTTTGGCAATATGTAAAAAAATATTTGGTCAGCCATTTGATTGAGCAACTGAACGATAAAACAGGTTTTACGATAGCAAATACTAAAATTACCCATGAAGGGTTTATGATGGATTTTACGTCTGGTTTTTTGTTCTGGAAAAAGCAAAAAAACGAATTAGTGCCTTGGAGCGATTTAAAATACTACTTAAATAAAGGTATTTTATATGTGGAGAGCTTAAGCGACAGAAAGAAAAAAGCTACTTTTAGTTTACACCATGATTGGAATGCCGTAGTTTTAAATACGCTTTTACATTATTTATGGCAAGATCATAGAAAAGAGAAATTAGCAAAAGGACAGGCTATTTAAAATTTTCAGTTTCTATAAAAATCAAACAACAAATCCCAGTCAACATTTGATTGGGATTTGTTGTTTATATTCAATTTCATATAATCATAAACCTGACTGTCGTTAAAAAGCATTAGATTTAGCTATGAAAAAACTGATACTTTTTATTTTGTTGTATTGTTGCGCAGTTGGATATGCGCAGGAAAAAAACACAAATGCAGATTTAAAGGATAAAATACCAGGCGTTATTAATACTCAAAACAGTTCAAATGTTAGGATATGTGTTCCTTCGAGAGCGAATATGGTTAAAACTACACCTTTGTATATAATCAAATATGGAAGAAAAGAATATCGGTGCAAGAATTCAGGCTTTTTGAACATCGTTTCTCCAAACATGATAGCAACCATTAACATTCTAAAAGATTCTGTTGCAATAAAAAATTACGGCGATGAGGCTAAAAATGGGATTATAATTATTGGTATAAAAAAAACTGAGGTTTCTGAGTTTAAGAAAAAGCTCAATAAATATAAAGCGGAACAAAAGCATAATGAAATAGCAAAAACAGATTAGTGAATCTCTAAATCACCTAATGAACTCTTTTAATCAGCTAAACCTTTCCTTCTCGCCAACTCCTTCGCAATCAAAGTTAACTCCCGTCCCATTTGCCCGGCAATAGCCGTATTTTCGGCCGCCCTTCTAAACAAATAAGGCAAAACAGCTTTTACTGGTCCGTATGGAACATATTTGGCAACGTTAAAACGGTGTGTTGCTAAGTTAAAACTGATATTATCGCTCATTCCCAAAAGTTGGGCAAAATAAATATGAGAATGATTAACTGGAATTTGACGCTGTTCCATTTTTTCGATCAAAACTTCGCAACTGTGTTGATTGTGCGTGGCGGCCATAAAAGCCACTTTCTGTAAATTGTCTAGACAAAAAGAAATGGCGGCGTCAAAATCTCTATCTGTCGCTTGCTTATCAACATGAATTGGCGACGGATATTCCCTTTCAATAGCTCTTTCCCGTTCTTTTTCTAAATAAGCCCCTCTAACTAACTTAGCGCCCAATATAAATCCATGCGTTACCGCAATGGTTGAATCGTTAATTAAAGAAGCCAATTTATCTGTTCGATAAAGCTGATAGGTATTAAAAACTATTGCCCGTTGCTTATTGTATTTTTTCATCATGGCAATGGCTATTTCATCAATTACATTCTGAATCCAACTTTCTTCGGCATCAATCATTACAGGCTGGAAAACCTCTGAAGCCGTTTTACAAATCAAATCAATTCTCGTCACAGCTTTTTTCCATTCTAATTCCTCAAAAGAATGAAGCTTTGCTTTTTTACCAATTTTCTCTAATAAAGAAAAACGGGCTAATCCCGTAACTTTGAAAACACAAAATGGAATCGCATCCGGCAACTCTAACGCTTTATGGATACTTCTTAAAATCTGCTGGGCAGTGTCATCAAAAGCCTGTTCATTAACTCTACCTTCTACAGAATAATCTAAAATTGTACCCACCCTATTGGCAAATAATCGCAAAATTACCGGTGTACATCCATTAATAGTTTCTCCGCCACAGAACTGCCTAAACAAGGTTGATTTAATTAATCCCGAAATAGGCAACCTCAAAAAAAAGGCTGTTTGTGTAAAAAACGGGCCAACTTTAGCTAGCGATCGATTACTAATTGTCTTAAAAAGCCAATATGCTTTTTTGAGTTCCTTGTTGCTCAAATGTTTGAATGCAACCTCGGTATTATCAAAAGATAAATTTGAAATGGGACTTTGCTTTTTCATAGGTAATTGGCTGATAAACAAAAATAAAAAATGATTCACGATTAAAAGCATACGTAACAAGCGTTTTTTGTAAGTTTGTTGCTATGATTAAATTTACGTTGGAAGGAGAATTTATTCCCTTGATTCAGCTTTTAAAAGCCACTGATTTGGTATCCTCCGGAGGCGAAGCACAGATGGTTGTGTTAGACGGTTTGGTTAAATATAACGGCGAAGTTGATTACAGGAAAAGACTGAAGGTGAAAAGAGGTGATAAAGTTGAATTTAACGGACAAACCATTACCATTATATGAAGCCCATACAAAACAGTAATTACAAAATTTATTTCGATAATAGTTTAAGCGTTTTAAACGAAGTTCTTGCACAAAAAAAATATTCTAAAGTCTTTATTTTAACAGATGAAGTTACCGGAGAACTTTGTTTGCCCGTTTTACGCGAGAAATTGCCAGAGCTTACCGACTTTGATTTAATTGAAGTGCCTAATGGCGAAGAAAATAAAACCATTGACTTTTGTATTGGCATTTGGAGAACACTTTTAGATTTTGAAGCAGACAGAAACGCGATTCTGATAAATTTAGGCGGTGGCGTAGTTACCGATATGGGAAGTTTTGCCGCATCTACTTTTAAACGCGGTATCGACTTTTTACAGATACCAACCACTTTACTATCACAAGTTGATGCTTCCGTAGGTGGCAAAACTGGCATTGACATGGACGATGTTAAAAACATCATCGGCACTTTTGCCCAACCACAAGCTGTAATTATCTCTACAGACTTTTTTAAAACGCTATCAGACCGTGAAATGACTTCTGGCTTTGCCGAAGTAATTAAACATGGAATTATTGCTGATTCAAAATTCTTTGGGGAAGTTACACAGCTAGAAAATGCCAGAGCCGTAACCGAAGCGCATATCTACCGTTCGGTTGAGATAAAAAATGAAGTAGTTACTGAAGATCCTTTTGAAAAAGGATTAAGAAAAACTTTAAACTACGGACATACCATTGGCCATGCGATTGAGTCCTGGTCTTTATCTAACGAAAAAAATGCTTTGTTACATGGCGAAGCAATTGCAATTGGAATGGTTTGCGAAGCCTATTTGGCTGCACAACTGGTTGATTTACCCGAAGAGGAACTAACCACAATTACCGAAACATTTTTAAAGTATTACGGCAAATATAAAATTAGAGAAGGGATAGAAAACCAGCTTTTAGATATTATGAAGCAGGACAAGAAAAACAATTCAGGAAAAATCAGCTTTTCTTTGCCCGATAAAATAGGCCATTGTAAGTTTGATGTTTTTGTAGAAGAAGCTTTAATCAGAGAAAGTTTGGCTTACTACCAGTCGCTTTAAAAAAACAAAATATTAAAAGGTGTTGTATTAATTTACAGCACCTTTTGCTTTTTTAAGTCTGTTTAACCACATTATCACACCCGTAATTGGGAAGGTAATGGTTAACAAACAAATAAAAAAACTTAATATTTTTGTTGGTAAGCCATATAATTCTCCGGTATGAATTGGCTTAATATAAGAACGGATCCGTTGACCCAAGTTTTTATCAGCGAAAGCTAACCTACCTAATTGCTTACCACTATATTGATCAAAATAATAGGTGCTTGCTTTGTTTTCCAAAGCACCTTTTTCTAAAATACTAACACTAATTACATCCTCTTTTTCTTTTGGCAACCTCATAGTATAGCTTTCCCAATTGTTTGAAACATGATCAATTGTTTGAGTAATGGAGACTAAATCCAGAGGTTTGGCATCGCTTAAAAAATCAGACTTTGGAGGTCTTGCACTCTCCGGTTTTGATTTTGTTACTTTAAATATCGCAGAATTTATAGCGGAGAACGCCATAATTAATCCAGTAGCCACAATTACAATTAAAAAAACTGAGGTATAAAACCCGGCAACAACATGTAAATCATGCACTAAGCGTTTTGTTTTGCCGTCCCATTTTATCTTGAGCCTTTGCTTTAATATTTTATTGCTTTTTGGCCACCACAAAATGACACCTGTTAGCAAAATAAAAAAGAAAAACACCGATGAATAGCTCATGACGTAATTGCCAATTCCGCCTTTTTTACTCAACAAAAAACGGTGTATCATTTCAACTTTTTTAAAAAAAGAATCTCCAGATTTTACAGTGTCCATTATTTTACCGCTGTACGGATTTATATAAACCAAAAAACCAGGCTTTCTAGGTTTTTTATCTGCTGATTTAGTTTGTTCTTTTACAACTGAGGGTTTTTCTTTGGACGTTAAACTAATTTCAACAGTTCTGTTTGGCAGATTATATACTTTAACCGCACTGGCTTTGGCACCCTTAGTTGCTTTTTCGGCAATGCTGATTAAATCATTTACTGGGAGTTTTCGCGAAACTGGTTCTACAAAATACCTTTCGGCATAAAAAGTATGATTAATCTCATCTTCAAATACCATCATAGAACCTGTTATGGCCGCCAGCAGAATAAAAACACCTGCAATTAAACTTAAATACAGGTGTATGGTTCTAAAAAACTTTTTCATCAGTATATATTGTTTCAATGGCTATGAAGCGGTCATGAGCATTTATTCCGGTCGGGAAGCGCTACCACCATACTCATGACGGTCTCATTGTTTAAAAAAAAGCAGATTTCTATAGTAGAAATCTGCTATTAGTTATTTTTGATAGGTATTTAAAATTTATAAGATAAAGTTGTGGTAAACTGACGTGGCGCAATAGGATTTACACTGTAATTTTCGTGTACATTATAATTTAAAACATCAGTAATGTTAGAAATTTTTGCAAGAATAGAAACGCCTTTAAGGGTATAACCTGCAGAAAGGTCAAACGTAGTAAAACCAGCTACCGGGATAATTCTGCTTTCTGTTTGTGTTTGTCCAATTTTGTTGTTCCAACCCGCAAATCTGTCGCCTGTGTAAAACACTGAGGCTCCCAATTTTAACCCTTTAACTTTATAATTATTAAACGTATAAAACAAACTTGCGTTAGCAGTATGCGGTACATTTCTTACAAACTGTTCTCCTACAATTGGACTGTTTTTTGTTTTAGGCGCATCTGTAAACCTCATAAAGTTATAACTGTATCCCGCCAAAAAGCTTAATTCATTAACAATTTTTCCACTTAAATCAACTTCAACACCATCGCTCGTGGTTTCACCTAAAAATTCTTTAATATTTTTATCATTATTTTCGGTTACACCATCAGCCATAAATTCTGCTATTTGAGTAGTATTACTATTGATGATTTTATAAACCGTAAAGTTTACAGAGAAACGGTTCTGGAATAAATCCCTTTTTACACCCAACTCAAATTGATTGATAATCGAAGGTCTTAAATTATTTAAATAAATATCTGTACCGGTATTTACTTCAAAGCTGTTAGCGTAGCTGCCAAAAAATGAAGTGATTTTATTTGGTTGATAAACCAAACCAACTCTTGGCGAAAAGGCGTCGTCAGTTCTGTTTCCGCTAGTATTTGAAGTAATTGCTCCGGTATTTGCATCAGTAATTTTACTAGTCGCTATTTTTTGGTAGCTGTATCTTAAACCTGCTAGAAGTTTTATCTTATCCGTGAGGCTGATTAAATCCTGAGCAAAAACTCCGTAACGATAAGTTGGAGATTTAGTTACTGAAAGTAAAGTTGCTGTAGGTTCATCAGTTCTTGGGTTGCCTTTTGACGGATCCAAAGTATTTATGGTATCATAACTGGCCAATGCTGCATACTGATTAGTTTTGGTTGTATAGCTGTCCCCATCGGTTCCAATTAATAATTGATGTTGAAATCTTCCCGTTTTCAACTTTCCTACTAAGTTAATTTGTCCATTAAAATAATCTTCGTAAGAATTTGCTCTGGTTAAATTTCTTGTCCAATATCCTGCCGTATCGGCTTGAATACGTTCCGTAGAGAAATAGTTGCGGTCATAGTTTTGATAACCACTCACTACATTTAAATTCCAATTTTTATTGATTTTATGGTCTATATTTATAGAAGCAGTGGCTTGATTTACTTTATTATAAGCCCAAGGAGTATTAAAAAAATCATCCCTATTAATTGTAGTTGGTATTTTACCGCCTAAGGTTCCAATACCAAAATCTGGGGTGTTATTGTATTTAAGATAGTCTGCCTGAACCAAGATGTCGGTTTTAGTACCAAATTTATACAGCAATGAAGGATTTACATATATTTTATCTGATGATACGCTGTTTCTAAAACTTCCAGCATTTTCGTAAGTACTCACTACCCTAAAGGCCAAATTCTTAGCAATTGGTCCGTACAAATCAACAATTGGCTTATACATATCATAACTTCCTGTCCGGAAAGAAACCTCGCCACCAAAATCAAATTTAGGTTTTTTAGTCACCATGTTTACAACTGCACCAGAACTCACATTTCCGTAAAGCAAAGCTGCACTTCCTTTTAAAACTTCTACACGTTCCAAAGTACTTGCCTCTGGCATAACAGATGAGCTTACTTGCGACCCGTTTTTCAACAGGTTGTTTTTTCCTAAACTATAACCTCTAGCGTAAAAAGATTCAGAAGTACTGCCCCTAGCTGTGCCTAAAGCAACTCCATTTACATTCTGTATAATATCACTCAGTTTGTTAACCTGCTGATCCTCTATCACCTCATTATCAATTACAGCGATACTCTGTGGCAGATCAAAACCTTTTATACCACTTTTGCCAACAGAAACCGGTTTTTCATTTAAAGTCTTTTGTCCCTGAACTTTAACCTCGGCTAAACTTTGGTTCTTCACAGTAAAAGAAAAATTAATTGAGGTTAACGTATTAGTATGTGTTATTTCTTTTTCCTGAACTGGCGCTCCGGTAACCTTCACTACTATTTTATATACTCCAGGTTTTACATTGGCAAACGTAAAAGATCCGTTTTCATCAGTATAGGCAATCCGTTGTTTTGGACTTAAAAAAACTGAAGCATCTTCTGTTGCTCTACCATTAACAAAAACTATCCCTTGTATAGCTGAATTTTGTTTTTCCTGGGCAATTAAGGTTTGAGCTGTTAATACCAATATTGTAAAAAATAAGCCTGAAATTTTCTGTAATCTATCTTTCATTTTTGTCTTTTATTAAGATTAATTCTAAATAATGACGCAAAGAAAACAATTATTAACAAAACTAGCAAGCTTTATTTATACTAAATATAAATAAAGACTTAAAAAACTGATTACAAGTTATTTATTAACAAATATTATCTACTTTATTCTTATCATATCGTGACTTTGTCAGTTTAAAATAATTTTAGAGCCACTGCATAAAGCATTTTTTTTAATTTTTATACATTCGCATTTTATTTTAAATCCCTTAAAAAGGCATTTTTCGTTACATGATATTTGACAGTCATAAAAATTTAGTGCTCACATTTCTATTGGTATTGGTATGTGTACTTTCCATTACCGAAATGGTTTATAGTTATGCTAAGGATAAAAACCTTTACGATAAAAAAGATACGTTAATGAATATTTACCTAATGGGGGCTGCATTTTTGGTAAATATTGCTTCGCAAGGAGGCTCTTTATACGTTGTCGATTTCTTTTACAACTTCCGATTTTTTGAATTTAAAAATGTTTTTGTTTACTACCTGATCTTATTTGTAGCTCAGGATTTTTTATATTGGGTTTTACATGCCTTGGGCCATAACAGCCGTTTATTTTGGGCCATGCATGTTACGCATCATTCCTCAGAAAAATTCAACATCACCACAGGTTTTAGATCTACCGTTTTTGAACCTTTATATAGAACGTTTTTTTACATTCCGCTTCCGCTGATGGGCTTCCATGTGGTGGATATTTTGTTCATGTATTTGGTTACACAGATTTACGGCAACATTATCCATACCCAAACAGTTGATAAATTACATAGCTGGTTTGAGTATTTGTTTGTAACGCCATCTCACCACAGAGTGCACCATGCCAGCAATATCCAATATTTAGATAAAAACATGGGAATGGTTTTAATTATATGGGATAGGATTTTTGGCACTTTTCAGGAAGAATTGCCAGAAGAAAAAGTAGTGTTCGGCATTACCAAACCGGCCGAGGAACCTAGTCTAAAAGAAACCATTTTCCACGAATTTAAAAATATTAAACACGATATTTCTTTAGCCGCTAATTTTAGCGATAAACTGAAGTATATATTTTACGCACCCGGCTGGAGCCATAATGGAAGTACGCAAACAGCCAAGGTATTACAGGCCGAACTAAAAAAAAATAATTTATTATCATAAATTGAATTTATTATTTACATTTGCATCACGATAACAAAAATGAACAATAACACTACATATTACTTTGGTTACTTTTATTTTAGAAATAAGAGCCGGGTATCTATGTCTTAAATTATATAAGAACTTTAAAACCCGGCCGAATAAGCCGGGTTTTTTTTTATCAAAAAAATGAGTACAAAAAAGAGAGTTGCCATACAAGGAATCAAAGCTTCATTTCACGAGGAAGCCGCTTTTAAGTTTTTTGGGGAAGATATTGAAACCGTTGAATGCAATTCTTTTAAACAAACTTTTCAAAAGTTGGCGTCGGGCGAGGCAGACTATGTGGTAATGGCTATCGAGAACAGCATTGCAGGTAGCTTATTGCCAAATTACTCTTTATTAAGAGAGTATAATTTTCCAGTGATTGGTGAAGTTTACTTACCTATCAAACTTCACTTAATGGCATTGCCCGGAGTAAATTTTGAAGATATTAAAACGATCACCTCTCACCCAATTGCAATCCGCCAATGTGGTGATTTTTTGGATGAGTTTTCGCAAATAAAAGTGGTAGAAAGCAGTGATACTGCAGCTTGTGCAAAAAAAATAAAAGACGAAGGATTAACTGATACCGCCGCCATAGCAAATAATTTGGCCGCAAAGCTTTATGGTTTAACGGTTTTAGAACGCAGCATCGAATCAAACAAAAAAAATTACACCCGCTTTTTAATATTAACAGATAAACAGGTAGAAATTAAAAACGCTAACAAAGCATCTTTATGCTTTCAGGTAACTAACGATGCGGGCTCATTAGTAAAAGTGTTAAATATTTTGGCCGAGCTAGATATTAATATGAGCAAGGTACAATCAATGCCAGTTTTAGGCAAACGTAACGAGTACAATTTTTACGTGGACATTGAATACAATAGCTCAAAAAATTACGATGATGCCATCCGCAGAATTGTAAAACATACCATCAACTTCAGCATTATGGGAGAGTATTTAAGGAATGATGCGGTTTAGTTAGAATAAAGATAAAGGAGCAAAGAATAAAGACACAAGAAGTAAAACATAAAATTCATTATAAAATTAAATTTCGTTTTAAGGAAGCTAGACTACGGACAGCGGACTAAAAACAACTGACTTAAAAAGTATGAAACTTAACCTAAACATAGAGCCATTAAGTAACTGGGCACCGGTTACAAACGGACCACTTATTATTTCTGGACCATGTAGTGCAGAAACAGAAGAACAATTATTAGCAACTGCTCGTTTATTAAAAGCCACTGGCAAAGTAAACGTTTTAAGAGCAGGTATCTGGAAACCAAGAACTCGTCCCGGAGAATTTGAAGGAATTGGCGCTATTGGTTTAGAGTGGTTAAACAAAGCCAAAGCAGAAACAGGTTTCCCTATCGCTGTAGAAGTTGCAAACGCAAAACACGTTGAAGAAGCCTTAGCTGCAAAAGTTGATATTCTTTGGATTGGTGCCCGCTCAACCGTAAACCCATTTACTGTACAAGAAATTGCTGACGCATTAAAAGGTGTAGATATCCCAGTAATGGTTAAAAACCCAATCAACCCCGATTTATCTTTATGGATTGGTGCTTTGGAGCGTATCAACGGCGCCGGCATTACAAAAATTGCAGCTATTCACCGTGGTTTTTCTTCTTTCGAGAAATCAGCTTTCCGTAACGAACCCATGTGGGATTTAGCCATCAGCTTAAAAACTTTAATCCCAGAACTGCCAATTTTGAATGATCCATCCCACATCTGTGGATCTCGTGATTTAATTCCTTTCATCTCTCAAAAAGCTTTGGATTTAGACATGCAGGGTTTAATGATTGAAGCTCATGTCGATCCTTCGGTTGCTTGGACAGACGCTAAACAACAGGTTACTCCAGCAGCTTTAAGCGAAATGATTGATGGCTTTATTTTACGTAAAGTAGATTCTTCAAACCCAGATTTTCAGGATAAATTGGCTGATTTAAGACATAAAATTGATTCTTTGGACGACCAAATTTTCCAAAAATTAGGTGAGCGAATGAAAATTGTTGAGCAAATTGGCGAATACAAAAGAGATAACGACGTTACTATTTTGCAGGTTTCGCGTTGGGATGAGATTCTTCAAAAAAGAACTGCTTTTGGTAAAGCGTTAAATTTGGAAGCAGGTTTTACTGAGAAAATTTTAGAATTAATCCACAGCGAATCAATTCGTAAGCAAACTGCAATTATGAATACCGCTAAAGCTGATTTAGGATAATGAGTGCATCATTTACCGTTAAAAAAGGCGATTTTAAAATAGAAGAAACCATTGAACTAACGGGCTCAAAAAGCGAAAGCAATAGAGCCTTAGTTTTAGCTGCATTGAGCGATGGGAAGGTAAACATCAAAAACCTTTCCTCCGCCGCAGATACGATAACTTTGGATAACATCATCAATCAGCAAATTAAAAACAATAACGCTGTTGTAAATGTTGGTCCGGCCGGTACTGCAATGCGTTTTTTAACTGCTTACCTTTCTTTACGTGGCCAAAAAGTTGAGATAACAGGATCCGAAAGGATGAAACAACGCCCTATTGGTATTTTGGTAGATGCTTTAACAACCTTAGGCGCAGCCATTTCTTACAAAGAAGTTAACGGTTTCCCTCCTGTTTTGGTTAATGGCGCATTTCAACAAAAATCAAAACATATTGCCATTAGAGGCGATATTAGCTCTCAGTTTTTAACTGCTTTATTATTGATTGGAAGCTCTTTACCAAAAGGTTTGGATTTAGAGATTGTGGATGAACTGACTTCCCGCCCGTATGTGGAGATGACTTTATCCATGTTGCAACAATGTGGAATTAAATATTCTTGGAAGAACGAGACCATCAGTATTGCACCACAAAAATTTGAGGAAACTACTTTAACTGTTGAACCGGATTGGAGCGCTGCATCTTATTGGTACAGCGTTGCCGCACTTTCCGAGCAATCAATTATTCATCTTCCAAACTTAAAGAAAAACAGTTTGCAGGGTGATAGCGCAATTGCGGATATCATGACTTTGTTTGGCGTAAATACTTTTTACGATGAAGACGGGATTGTAATTGAAAAGGTGGCAACGGAAATTAAGCCGCAGCTCTTAGATTTCAAAAAATGCCCGGATTTGGCGCAGACCGTTGTGGTTGTTGCGGCAGCTTTAGGCAAAGAGTTTAGTTTTACTGGTTTAGAAACCTTAAAAATCAAAGAAACCGATCGTATTTTTGCACTTCAAACTGAATTGGCAAAAATTGGTGTTAAGCTAATTGAAACGCAAGCTGATGTTTATCAGTTAAACTGCGAAGACTTACATTTTCCAAAACAGCTTACTGTTACAACTTACGAAGATCACCGTATGGCAATGGCTTTTGCGCCACTAGCTACTGTAATTGATGAGGTTGTGGTAGAAGAAGCAATGGTAGTAGAAAAATCGTACCCACATTTTTGGGAAGATTTTAAGAAGATAGGATTTGAAGTGGCGAGTAATGAGATATGAGTATAGCGTAGTGCGATGGCCTGCGTAAGCGTAAGGCAGCTTTAATACCTTAGTTTACTTTTACAAAATAAAAAGATTAGCAAATTTTCGTAAAGGCGTTATTGCCATGACGAAGTGTCTCAATACTCAATACTAACTACTCAATACTTAAAGAAAAAAACATGGCAGGAAATTCCTTCGGGCAAATATTTAAGATCACCACATTTGGCGAATCACATGGCGCAGCAATTGGTGTAATTATAGACGGTTGTCCGTCAAATATTGAGGTTGACTTAGATTTTATTCAGCAAGAGTTGGATAAACGTAAACCTGGTCAATCAAAAATCACAACACAAAGAAAAGAATCTGATACCTGTCAGATTTTATCCGGTGTTTTTGAAGGTAAAACCACAGGAACACCAATCGCGATCATCATTCCAAATGAAGATCAAAAATCAAAAGATTACGACCACAATAAAGATACTTTTCGCCCATCTCATGCAGATTTTACTTACCAAAGTAAATATGGGATTAGAGATCACCGCGGTGGCGGACGTTCTTCTGCTCGTGAAACTGCCGCTAGAGTTGCTGCAGGTGCATTGGCTAAACTATTTTTAAAGCAATTAGGAATTGATGTGGTAGCTCACGTAAGTAGCGTTGGTTCTATCGATGCACCGTTAGTTGAAGTTAATGACGTTGAAGAATTTATAAAACTCCGCGAAAGCAACATTGTTCGCTGTGCAGATGCAGCAATTGCAGAAGAAATGATTCATTTGGTTGATGGCATCAGGAAAGAAGGCGATACTATTGGTGGCAAAGTAACTTGTTTTATTAAAAACTGCCCTGTTGGTTTGGGCGAACCTGTTTTTGATAAGCTTCACGCTGATTTAGGCAAAGCCATGCTGAGCATTAACGCTGTTCACGGTTTTGATTATGGTTCTGGCTTTGATGGTTCAACCATGCGAGGCTCACAACATAACGATGTTTTCTTGAAAGATGAAAACGGAAAAGTAATTACCAAAACCAATTTCTCTGGTGGTGTACAAGGTGGAATATCCAATGGGATGGACATTAACTTTAGAGTTGCTTTTAAACCGGTTGCAACCATTATGACCAACCAAGAAACGGTAAACGCTGCCGGCGAAGCTGCAGAAATTAAAGGTAAAGGCCGTCATGATCCTTGCGTTGTTCCAAGAGCAGTTGCTATTGTTGAAGCAATGGTGGCATTGGTAATTGCAGATCATTATTTGAGAAATCAAATTTATCAGTAGGATAAAACTAGATATTTATGAAGCCCTTTGTTCTTAAAACTTTAGGGCTTTTTGCATTTATAGCACCCTAGTTTGCAACAAATTATTAGGTATTAAAATTGCATAGCAGCAAATCTGTATCTTAGATAAATTATGGAAGAAAAAACATTGAAATTGCCGTTTTACATTAAATTGGCTTGCATACTTTTTAGTATATTGGCACTTTCTTACATCATGATTGTTGGAAAAGAAATACTTTCTCCATTAATTTTCTCCTGTATATTTTCTATCCTACTATTGCCATTAGCCTCATTTTTTGAATTGAAACTTAAATTTCCAAGAGCAGTCGCTGCGATTGTGTCTGTAATATTGTTTTTAGCAGTAATTATATCAGTTTTATACGTTTTGGGAAATCAGCTAAGCGACTTAATTAACAATTGGCCACAGTTTCAAGAACAGCTAACCGCTTCTATTAATACCATTCAGGACTGGATCACAAGCACCTTTCATATTAATGCAACAAAACAGTTAGATCTTATTCATGGTTTAACAAAAAAAATGTTGGACTCTGGAACTATAATTGCCACTACTACATTGCTCTCCTTATCCTCAACACTACTTTTTCTCGTATTCACATTTATATATACTTTCTTTTTCTTGCTTTACCGCAAACTGATCAAAAACTTCTTTTTAAGCGTTTTCCGCGAAGAAAATGAGAAGCTTGTACATGATATTATAGAACAAGTACAATTCATGATTCGCCAGTATATCATTGGTATATTTTTTCAGATGACTATTGTTGCCTTAGTGGTATGTTTAGCTTTTGGAATTTTAGGAGTTAAATATGCAATATTACTTGGCTTAATTACCGGTATTTTTAATATTGTGCCCTATTTAGGGATTTTTACAGCGCTGTTAATTAGTTGCATGATCACTTTTGCGACCTCTGCTGCATTAGGTACCGTTTTAATTGTTGCCATTATTATAGTTGCCATGCATTTAATTGACAGCAATATTTTGTTGCCTTTAGTTGTTGGTTCTAAAGTAAAAATCAACGCTTTAATTACCATTTTAGGAGTTGTTGTAGGCGAATTGATATGGGGAATTCCCGGTATGTTTTTATCTATCCCCATAATTGCCGTATTGAAAATCATTTTTGAAAAAGTGGAAAGTTTTAATGCTTGGGCAATTTTGTTGGGCGACGAGGAAAAGAGCTAATGTTAAAGAAAATAGGCTTATTTGAAGAGACTCAAGTTTATGAAAGTTCACTATTTAAAATAGGACATGGATTAACAATTCCTCAAATAGGTATAATTACATACGCCGGAGCATTTTCAAAAGATGTTAATTTGATTCAACACGAGTTTGGGCATATCTTACAATGGCGTAAATTAGGCGACTTTCAGTTTTATTTTAAGATTGGTTATCCAAGTTTGTTAAGTGCCATTAAAGCGAGCTTAGTCAAGCGTTATTTTCATCAAAATCATTCGGTAGAGATCAGCGCTAACCAACTTTCTTATCAATACTTTAATGAACCTAAGAACTGGGATTTTAAACGATTTCCGATTGCATAGCTTTATTATAAAAGCTGAAATTAATATCCTGATAGCTGCGGCATCTCCTACACGTCTGCATTGTGGCTTATAGTTAATTGCCGAAACTTGCTTTAAAGAAATCGAGTAGACGGCTCTGCCAGAAACCTGACAGAGTGCGCCTCTCACACCACCG
>NZ_CAMLIG010000032.1 GCF_946480185.1 uncultured Pedobacter sp.
ATGCCCTTTGCTCTCTTTTTTACACTATTTCTTATCCCGAACTCACGTTATTTAGTAAAACTGATTTTATAATAAGACGTTCTTTTACTGCTAAACGTTACCACAATTATAAAACAATTGTTCTAAAAGTTAAGTTTATACGTGGCAGATTAATTTTTTTTGTCGGCGGTAAACGATGCAACCAATTGGTTTGCGTTTCGCCATGCATTAATAGCAGACTTCCGTTTTGTAAAACCAATTCTACTTTTTGTTTTGTCTTTTTATGTTTGAAAGCAAATTTGCGCTCGGCACCGAAACTTAACGATGCTATGGCAGTATTTTTACCAAGGCTTTTTTCATCGTCGCTATGCCAGGCCATTCCTTCGTCGCCGGAATGGTATAAATTTAACAAACAGGAGTTGAACTGCTTTCCTGTAAGTTCTTCAGTCAGTTTTTTTAATGCTAAAAGTTCTGTCGTCCAAGGCAAAGCTTCTTTGGAGATATTTGAATAAGTATAAGAAAAGTTGCTGTCGGCGTACCAAGCCACTTTACGTTTGGTGATGATGTGCTTGCCATAAATAATGGCTTCATCATTTTTCCATGCAATTTCTGATAGCAGATATTGGAGATATTCCTGCGCTTTTTGCACAGACATGATTTGCCCGTAATAATTCACTTCGCCATCTGTGGGAAGTAAATTTGGGTGGCTATTGGTGCTGAATAAATCCATAAGGAATCAAGATTTTGAAGTAAAGATAAGGAGCAGCAACATAAATTTAGCTATGGTAATTTAAAGCGAAAAGCAGTAAGTTTGAGTATGAGCATTTTGTAAAATGAAAGCAAGTACTGAAATGTTCCAAGCGAGGAGCGTATAGAGTTATTAAATGATTTATATTGCTCCAATATAATAGTTGTATGCAATGCCTTGACTGAACTCAAATCGATAGAATCTAAATTATGAAAGTCTTTTTCTTAAATTTGAATTAAATTGAGAATGAGAAAATGAGACAGAGATTTTATTTTGACACTTCTGTTTTTGGAGGCGTTTTTGACAAGGAATTTGAAGAAGAAACACTTCAGCTTTTTGAAAGGGTAAAACTGGGCAAAATCATTTGCCTCTTTTCCGACCTGACAGAAAGTGAATTATTAAAGGCTCCTGAAAAAGTTAGAACATATTTCAAAAACCTTCCATCAGAAAACACAGAAAAAGTTTTTGTAAATTCAGAAATAATCGAACTTGCAACTAAATACATTAAAGAAAAAGTTGTAGGACAGACCAGTTTCGACGATTGTTTGCATATTGCAACTGCAACCCTCAACAAAGCAGACATTTTAGTAAGCTGGAATTTTAAACATATCGTGAATGTTTACAGAATTAGGGGTTACAATTCCATTAATCTGAGAATGAATTATTTATCTTTGGAAATACGTTCACCGAAAGAAATCTTAGAATATGAAGACTAAAAATAAGACAGAAGAAAAAGAGTTCGACACAGTTGAAACTTTTCGTAAAATCAAAGATTCAATCTCAAAAGATTTAACAGGAAAATCAACTGCAGAAATTTTGGAATATTTAAGAGTAAATAGCCTGAAATTGCAGACGGAGAAATAGCACTGCATACAACAGCAAGTTTAAGCTATGCCCGGGTGAACTGCTTAAAATAACTTTCTACAAATTAATTAAGTTTATGCATGTTGAAATGGGTAATGCTTTAATGCCATTACAAGACAAACCTGCAAACCGTTAGTAGTGTTTTGACCCATAAAGTCCAAAAGCGAAAGAATTTATTTGGTCATAATAAAATTGACACCTGCGGAATTTGAAAACCAACTTAAAAAATAAGCCGATAAAAAGATATTGCTCAAAAAACGGGTCCAGTGCGTAAATTAAACTTTGTATATCATGCCAAGATTTACGAGATTTCTAAAAATTTATAGGCCCGAAAAATTCCCACAAAAAAAATCCCCAATCTTTTCAAATCAGGGACTTTTAAATATCATCCGACTAAAAACCGGAAAAACAACCTATTTGCTCACATACATTACTTCTTTAACTGCTTTTACCACGCGTTCTGCATTTGGCAAGCTGGCGGCAATTAAAGTTGGGGCGTAAGGCAAAGGTACATCTGCACAAGTGATACGCAATATTGGCGCATCTAAATAATCAAATGCGTTTTTCTGTACGTGGAAAGCAATTTCAGAAGAAATTGAAGCCAAAGGCCAAGCTTCTTCAACTACTACCAATCTGTTAGTTTTTCTAACCGAAGTTAAAATGGTTTCAAAATCAATTGGTCTAACTGTTCTTAAATCAATTACCTCAGCATTAATGCCTTCTTTATTTAAAGCTTCAATGGCTGGTGCAATAACTCTCGACATCATTTTACCGAAAGAAACGATAGTTACATCAGTACCTTCTTTGGTTACTTTTGCTTTTCCAATTTCAATAATATATTCTTCTTCTGGAACTTCACCTTTATCTCCGTACATCAATTCAGATTCCATAAAAATAACTGGATCGTTATCACGAATAGAAGCTTTTAACAAGCCTTTTGCATCATAAGGATTTGATGGAATCACTACTTTTAAACCTGGGCAATTTGCAAACCAGTTTTCAAAGTTTTGAGAGTGTTGCGCACCTAACTGACCGGCGTTTCCGGTTGGTCCCCTAAATACAATTGGGCAGTTAAACTGTCCGCCAGACATAGAAAGAATTTTCGCGGCTGCGTTAATAATTTGGTCAATCGCAACTAATGAGAAGTTGAAAGTCATGAATTCAACAATTGGGCGTAAGCCGTTCATTGCAGAACCAATAGCAATACCAGCAAAGCCAAGCTCGGCAATTGGCGTATCAATAACGCGTTTTGGCCCAAACTCATCCAACATTCCCTGACTAACTTTATACGCTCCGTTGTACTCGGCAACTTCTTCACCCATTAGGTAAATATTCTCGTCTTTGCGCATTTCTTCGTTCAATGCTTCGCGAAGTGCCTCTCTGAATTGTATTTCTCTCATTATGATGTCTCTAAATTATATATTTTACGGAACGCAAATATAAGGAATGTTGCTATAAAAACAACGGGCAATTAGATATAAAGGGGAAAAGCTTAATGCTAAAAGCACAAAGCTTAAAGCTGACCTAAAAAGCGTAAAATTTTAAGGAATATTTGTTGAAATAATGATACGTTTTACGAAATTTATTCACCATTCACCTATTTCGCTTGTGCTTCCACAATAGCATTGTAAAGCTCGGTTTGTTTTTGGGTGCCGATGATATAAACCAAGCCGTCTCTGTCTGTTAACCTAATTGCATCTTTACCGCCGGCATAAAATTTAATAGTGCCGTTGCGGTGTAAGTTATAGACCGGGTTGTTTAAAAAATACTTGCTGTAAGCCACTTTCTCCACTTTTATAATGCTGTTTAGGTCTATTTTAACCAAACGGGTGGTCCACAAACCGTTTAAAATAATGGAGTTATTGTTAATAATGGTACGGTATTGCAATAAAAAAAGCATAAAAACGCTCGACAATAAAATTATACAACCTACTAAAAGCAGTAAATCTCCGTTGCGATCCCGGTTTTCTGTTAACCAATAAGCAATTAAACAGAATACAGCCATTACCAGTCTAATACTAATGAAGTTATAATCTCTTCCTAAATATTGCTTTTCGTGAAACGGGTACTGTTGTGTCATTGTTAGTATTTGTGTAGTTCGAAGGTAATTAATTTTTTGCTGTTTAAATCTACTTTATATCTGTCATCGCTTCTAAAACCGCAAATCCATATAATTTCTCCGTTGCCGTTTACCAATATAGGGATTTGAGCTTTTTGTTGTAGCGGAATTTTTTGACTGATAAAATAGTCGCTTAGCTTTTTAACACCTTTCATCCCAAAAGGTTTAAAAATATCTCCTTGTTCCCAAGCCCGCAACTTCAACGGAAAAACTAATTTTTCTTCCTTCACGTAGATTTTATTTTTGTTTGAAAAGTCAGGAGATTCTTGAGTTTCTTTTACGGATAAGTTGCTTTCGCCGAAATTGTAATCTCCTAAAGCCGGAATATCTTTTTCTATTAATCTTTTTTCGCTGAGTATCGGAGCTATCTCAATAAAATCTCGGTCAACGGTTAAAACATAATTTGTGCTAAAAAACTGTTTTCCGGCTTCGCCATTTAGGCAAGTCATTAAATTATCTACTTGCGTGGCATTAAATCCGTAAGGTTTTAAAAGCTCAAACAATAAAAGCTGTTGCGGATTTAAACCTAAAATATCATCGGTCTTGATTTTGACAACACCATTTTCTTGAATAATCAGTTGCGCTTTTAAGCTGGAGACACGTTCATTTAGCAATTCCTCTAGCTGAGAAAAATAGCTGATATTTTGTTTGAAAGTGTGCGCTAAAGATGGATTCAGCTGTTCCATTTGCGGAATAATATCTAAACGCAGTTTATTCCGCATGTATTTGTTGGATGCGTTTGAACTATCCTCCACATAATTAATATTGTTTCTATTGACAATTGCATCAATTTCATCGGCTGTAAAGCACAACATAGGCCTGATAATGTGGTCGCGGTTATTTTTAATTCCGTGTAGGCCGGCAATGCCAGTTCCTCTAATTAAGTTGATCAAAAGCGTTTCAATTGCATCATTTTGGTGGTGCGCAACCGCAATTTTATCAAAGCCTTGGCTGCTATATAACTCCCTAAAATAATCATAGCGCAGTTGCCGGGCTGCCATTTGTATGCTTATTTTTTTTGCTGAAGCAAAGGTCTCGGTATCAAAGGACTTTAAAAAAAACGGTACGTTAAAATGTTCTGCAAGTGCTTTTACAAAGTTTTCATCCCTTAAGGATTCATCGCCACGTAAGTTAAAATTGCAATGGGCAATGGCGAAGTGATAACCACATTCGGCAAAAAGAGTAGCCATTAATACAGAATCTTTACCTCCGCTTACCGTTAACAAAACGGTATCGTTTGGGCTAAAAAGCTGGTTGCTATTTATGAAATCTGTGAACTGCTTTTTTGCTGATAACATCATTCAAAATTAACCGTTTAAAATCGTTAGTAAAAAACTAATTTTGCTGCGTGAGAAAATATTTATTGTTTTTACTTTTTATTGGCTTTTCCTTGGCCTCGGTTGCACAGCAAGTTACTCGTGTAGAATTGTTGCAGTCCGAGTCTTTTATAGGTTTAAAAAGAAACGGAGAAAACACAAATAAGGTGATTAAGCCTGTGTTTAAACAGGATAACGCTACATTAGTTTGTGATAGCGCTTACTTTTACCTCACTCGAAATAGTTTCGAGGCTTTTGGAAATGTTCATATCAACCAAGCTGATACCATAAATATTTACTCAGATAATTTAAATTATGATGGAAATACCAAAACGGCTGTTTTAACCAATAACGTAAAATTGACGGATAACCAGGCTATTTTGACCACCAATAACTTAGTTTATAATTTAGGGACAAAAATTGGGCAGTACCAAAACGGCGGTAAAATTGTGAACGGCGCTAATACCTTAACTAGCCAAAACGGCTTTTATTTTACAGAAAATAAGGATGCTTTTTTTAGGTACAACGTGGAGGTGAGATCGCCAGATGTGTTGATTAAGTCGGATACTTTAAAATATAATACCATTTCTAAAATCGCTTACTTTTTTGGTCCAACAAATATTTATGGTAAAACCGATACTTTATATACTGAGAACGGCCAATATAATACTTCAAACGATCAGGCATCTTTCGGGAAAAAGAATTTATACACCCAAAACTCAAAAAGTTTAAAAGGCGACAGTTTGTTTTACGATGGCATACAAGGCTATGGAAGAGCGGTTAAGAATATTGTTTTTTTAGATACCGCCCAAAAAATTGAGCTACGTGGTGATTTAGGAGTTTACAAAAAGAAGGATGAGAGCATTACAGTAACTAAAAATGCGTATGTGATTTTTTTAACGCAGAAGGATTCTTTAACCAAAGACAGCATTTGGCTTACCGCCGATACTTTGAAAAGCAAAGTATTAACGAAGATGGCGCTTTATCAGCTTCGCGAAAAAACACGTTTAGCAAGTTTGCAAATTACCGCGAAAGCTGATAGCTTAAAAAATGGAAGCGCAGATAATACCGAGGAGGAAACTGTAGCAGACCCGCCGGTTCCAGTTTTAGCCAGCGCCACTGATAGCACCTTAACTGATAGCGCTAAAATTGCGCTTTCAAAAGACAGTTTGCTCGCCCGAAAGGACAGCTTAATTGCCCGAAAGCAGTTTCTGAAAGACAGTGTTTTAAACGCTAAAGAATTACAAAAAAAGGAGAATGACCGTTTGCGTGAGGAAAACAAAAAACCTAAAGCATTGGCTATTCCAATTGTTACCAGAGCGCCGAGTAAAACGATGATATGGCCCGCTTTGGCAGAAAACAACAATAAATTGGGCTTGGTTCCTATACGGGTGAAAGAAAAAAAAGTGGACCCAAATTTTGTGCCTTTAGATTTTGATGCTACAGATACGACCAAGATTAGGGTGGTTTCTGCCTATAAACAAGTGAAGATTTTTAAATCTGATTTGCAGGCAAAAGCAGATTCGGCATTTTTCAGCTATGGCGATTCAACCCTACGGATTTACCAAAAACCTATAGTTTGGGCGCAGGGAAGTCAGCTTTCTGCAGATACGATGTATATCCAAATGAAAAACAAAAAAATGGATAATTTGGATATGATCAAAAATTCCATTATTGTAAATACTGATAAGGATTCGGTTAAGTTTAACCAAATTGCCGGTAAGCTGATGAAAGGTTATTTTAAAAATGAAAAGCTGGATGTGGTTTTTGTAAACGGAAATGCCGAAAGTATTTATTTCCCGAAAGACAGCACAAACAGCCAAGGGATGATGCGTTCAATAGCTTCGCGAATGCGGATTAATTTTGCTGATGACAGCGTAATGAGCGTAACTTTTATCCGTAAGCCAGAGCATACTTACTACCCGATAGAAAAGATGACGGAGGAGCTAAAAACACTTCCAAACTTTAACTGGAAACCCAAAGAGCGTCCGAAATCAAAATTGGATATTCTGCCAAGTTTAGCCGTTAAAGCCAATAGCAAAACCGGAGTGAAAAAAACAGTCAAAAAAGTGTCTGTTACAAAAAAGCCTGCAAAAGTTACTAAACCCGATACTAAAACTTCGGTGAAACCAATTGCTAAGCCGGAAGTAGCGGATACAACCGCAAAGCCAATTAAACTTGGTCCAGAATATAATGATAGGGTTAAAAAAGCAGCGCCAGCTTATGAACCGCCTAAAAAAGATGAGTAAAGTTTAATCTCAAACAAGCTTAAAGTTGCGTTTTTGTAATGTAAAGGCATTCCTTCTTCCCAATTAACTTTTGTTAAGCCTTTATAGGTAAATCCGCAATTAAGGTAATGTTGGTTGATTCTGTCGTTTCCGCTTTCGGTATCAAGCCTAATGAATTGGATGTTGAGTTTTTCTGAACGCTCTTTCAACCAGTTGATAATGATTTTTACATATCCTTTTCCCCTAAAAGCAGGGTTTACGGCAATCCGATGAACGTAAACTGCGGCATCTTTATTTGCTTCTTTCCAGATGATTTCATCATCAAAAGCGAGCACAAAAGTACAGGCAATCTCCTCGTTTTCCTTAATAATGTAATGGCGCTGTTCGGCTATTTCTTGCTCAACCAAAGAAATCTCAAAGCCTTTCCAGATATTGCCTTTTACTGATTTTTGATAAGCTATTGCTTCGTCATAAAGTTTAAAAATCTGAGAAATATCCTCAGCTGTACTGCATATAATTTGCATGATTTAGGTTTTGGAGGAAGCTAGTTCTTTAAAAAATCGATCAGTTTTTCCATCGCTCGGCCACGGTGACTAATCCTATTTTTTTCTGCCAAACTCATTTCGGCAAAGGTGATGTTATGGCCTTCCGGTTCAAAAATCGGGTCGTAACCAAAACCATCCGAGCCGGTTTTTTCTGTGCGGATAGTGCCGTTTACAATTCCTTCAAAAAGATGCTCCTCGCCGTTAATAATCAAAGAAATTACGGTTCTAAACCTAGCGCTTCTATCAGTAATACCCTGCATTTTCTGTAAAACCAAGTCTATGTTTTTCTGGAAATCTCTATCGCCAGAATAGCGGGCAGAGTAAACGCCCGGTTCGTTGTTTAAAGCAAAAATCTCTAAACCCGTATCATCCGCAAAGCAATTTAAGTTGTAGTTTTTATAGATGTGCTGGCTTTTGATGCTGGCATTTTCTTCAAGGGTTAGTCCAGTTTCTTCAATATCTTCAAAGCAGCCAATTTCTTTTAGGCTAACAATCTTAAACCTATTGCCAACTTTTAGCTGTACTTCGTCTAGCTTATGCTGATTGTTGGTTGCGAAAACCAGTTTTTGTTCCATGTTTTTATGATTGGTGGATTAGTTCATTGGTCACTGGTTCATTAGTCATTAGGCTGTGAGGCTCTGCAAGACCATTCACTCATTCAAAATTCTATCATCCACTCATTATTTAACTAAAATTCTTTGAGCTGGTTCCAGAAAACCGTTTTCTTGGCTACATCATTTTGGAGTTTTGTTAAATCCCAAGTTCCTAAAACAGCAACGTTTTTATACATTGATTTTTGGTTTGCAACAGCGCCTACAATATTTAAAATGCTGGGATTAAAACCAAAGGTTACTATTTTATTGCAGGCAAAAAATGCTTTTAAATCGTCGAAATTTAGGTTGGTGTAATTCGCCATATTCACAATTGCAACGTCCTCTAAAGCCCATTTTTTAGCACCCATAATTTTTGTTAAAAATGCTAAATCTGTCTTGCTTAAAAATTTCTCATCGGTGTTGTTGACTATAATTAAAACGTACTTGTTGTTTTCTCCCAAATAATCAAAACCTTCAGCTTTAGCAGGCGGAGCGACTTTTTCTTGTGCAATTGTTGGGATGGTAACAGCAGGCGCCGGTGTGGGTTTTTCTGCTTCTGGAAGCACCTCAGTAGCTTTACTTGCTTCAATTGGCTTAACACCGTCCTTTGCCAAATCGTTAAAAACATAAATCTCCTCATCTAATAATAGACTTAGAGCAATTAAATTATCTGTTTGTAGCTGATTCATGTGTGGCTAAATTCGCTAAAAAATGTTAAAAAATTTAAAGCATGGCTAAATTACGCTAAAAAGGCTTTACTTTCGTTCCAAAATGGTGCAATTATTAAGAAACCTGACGGGACTATTTACGTTAAGTTTAGCTATAATTTCTTGTAATAAATTTAGTGATTCAAATGGCAAACCTGTAGCAAAAGCCTATGATCATTACCTGTATGCAAAAGATTTAGAGGGCTTAGTACCTAAAAATACACATGGGAATGATAGCGCGGCAATTATAAAAGCGTTTATTGACCAGTGGCAACATGAGCAAGTTATTCAGCATCAGGCAGAAAACAATGTAAATATTGACAACAAAAGTATCGAAAATCAGTTAGCTACTTATAAAAGTTCGTTAATTAGGTTTGAGTACGAGCAGGAGCTGATTAGGCAAAAGCTGGATACGGTGGTTACAGACCAAGAAGTGAAAAAGTATTATGAAGCCAACCAAGATAATTTTCAGCTTAAAAAGCCAATTTTAAAAGTATCCTATATCAAGCTCTCAGCAAAAGCCCCAAAAATACCGATGGTTAAAAAGCTGTTTTCTTCTAAAGATATGCGAGATATGGATTTGCTGGAGAAATATTGCTTTAAATATTCGCCAAATTTTTCTTTGATGGATACGGCATGGCATTATACAGATGAGCTTGAAAAGATATTGCCCATTTCAAAGCTATCAGAAAGTAATTACAATAATTTAAACCGTATTTTTGAAATTTCTGACAATAATGCATTATATCTTATAATTTTGCGAGATTCAAAATTTAGAGATAGTTTGTCTCCAATTGCTTTTGAAAAAGAAAATATTAAAAACCTGATTTTAAATCAGCGAAAGCTGGAACTTATTAACCAAATGGAGAAAGAGGTTTTTAAAACAGCACAAAAAAACAACGAATTAGAAATATACGATAAATGAAGAAATACTTAGTTTTAATAGCCATCATCTTTTCGGGATTAGCCAGTAGTTATGCACAGGATAAAGTTGTAGATAAAGTGGTTGCTGTAGTTGGCGATAATATCATTTTAAAATCTGAAGTTGACCAACAATACGCTCAATATCTGGTGCAAGGAAATAAACCGGATGATAAAATTAAATGCACTTTTTTGCAAAATATGATGAGCCAGAAACTGCTAACGCAACAGGCAGTTTTAGATTCAATTACCGTAAGTGATGACGATGTTGACGGCGAAGTTGACCGTAGGATGCGTGTAATGATTTCTAGAGCTGGCGGACAGGATAAATTGGAAGGCTTTTTAGGAAGATCTTTAATACAATATAAAGACGAAATAAGACCCGACATTCGTGAGCAGTTGGTAGCGCAAAAGATGCAGGCAAAAATTACTGAAAAGGTTGAAGTAACTCCTTTAGAAGTTGAACGCTATTATAATACCTTCCCTAAAGATTCTTTGCCAGAGTTTAACACGGAAGTTGAAGTTGGAGACCTTGTTGTTTACCCAGAACTTACCAAAAAAGAAAAAGAACCTTTTAAAGATAAAGCCGAAGCGCTTCGGCTAAGAATTAAAGGTGGAGATAGTTTCGCAACATTGGCCAGATTATATTCTCAGGATCCAGGTTCTGCAAGAGAAGGTGGTGAGTTGCCATTCTTCGACAGACAAACCATGGCTAAGGAATTTACTTCATGGGCTTTTAAATTAAAAGAAGGGGAGATTTCTCCGGTGTTTGAAACTGAATTTGGATTCCATTTTTTGGAAGTGTTAGAGCGCAGAGGAGAGCAAGTTAGGGTTAGGCATATTTTAATTATCCCAGAAACTCCGCCAGCAGCTTTAGAAAGAGCTAGAGTAGCAATTGATTCTATCTACAAAAAAGTTAAAGCCGGAAAATTAGATTTTTCTACAGCCGCGTCTCTTTATTCTGATGATAAAGAAACTAAGTTTAACGGCGGGATGATGTTAAATGCAGAGAATGTACAATCGCGTACAACCTTTATCCCAACAGATAAATTGGATCCAAAAGTATTTTTAACTATTGATACCATGAAAGTGGGTTCATTTTCAACACCTGCAATGTTTACAGATGCAAGCGGTAAAATGGGTTACAGATTCTTATATCTAAAAAGTAAAATTCCGCCACACAAAGCAAATTTAGATCAAGATTTACCAAAAATTAAAGATGCCGCTTACGAAGACAAAATCAATAAAACCGTAAGCAAATGGTTTGAGAAAAGAAGAAAATCTACTTATATAAAAGTTGATAAAGATTACCAAGGTTGCGCAATTTTAAAAGATTGGATTGTTACAGACAAACCAACGGACGAGAATTAGTATGAATTACCCATCAGATGCAGATGCTATAGATGCCTTTAGCAAGGTTTACCAAGAAATCAGAAAAGAAATTTCTAAAGTAATTGTTGGGCAAGATGAAGTAGTAAAGTCTGTACTGATTTCGGTTTTTAGCAACGGGCATTGTTTGTTAGTGGGTGTGCCCGGTTTGGCAAAAACGCTTTTGGTGCAAACTGTGGCTAATGTGTTAGATTTATCTTTCAATAGAATTCAGTTTACTCCAGATTTAATGCCTTCTGATATTATTGGAAGTGAGATTTTAGGAGAAGACAGGCATTTTAAATTTATTAAAGGCCCTGTTTTTTCAAACATCATTTTGGCCGATGAAATTAACCGTACACCGCCAAAAACGCAAGCCGCTTTATTAGAAGCGATGCAAGAAAAATCTGTGACTGCAGCAGGCGTTACCCATGCTTTGCCAAAGCCATTTTTTGTTTTGGCAACCCAAAACCCGATAGAGCAAGAAGGAACTTATCCTTTGCCAGAAGCACAACTGGACCGTTTTATGTTCAACGTTGACTTGGGTTATCCAAGTTTTGAAGAGGAACTGAATATCGTAAAAAATACCACCAGCAATAAAGTTCCAGATTTAAAAAAGATTTTAAACGCCGCTCAAATCTCCTACTTTCAGGATTTGGTTAAAAAGATTCCGGTTGCAAACCATGTTTTAGAATATGCTGTTAAGTTAGCATGTAAAACTCGTCCGCAAACACAATATGCAACAGAAGCGGTAAATAAATATTTGTCGTGGGGCGCTGGCCCGCGAGCGTCGCAGTATTTGGTGGTTGGCGCAAAATGCCATGCTGCAATTCATGGAAAATACTCTCCAGACATTGAAGATGTGCAAGCCGTTGCCACTGCAATATTAAAACATCGAATAGTTAGAAATTACAAAGCAGAAGCCGACGGATTAAATTCCGAAGCTATTATTGCAATGCTTTTTTAGAAAATCTAACGCTGTTTCTTCGTCTATTTTAACAGGCTAAAAGTTAGTTTTGTTTTCCGGATCCATATTATGTTCCGCAATTTCAACCGAACTCATAAATTTTGTTTTTTCAGCGTCTGCATACATTCCGTAAGCGTCAACTACTAAACCTTTAGCGCCATCATTGCTTTCCACAGCATAAAGTATTGAGCTGTCTTCAGGATCTGTAATTCCTTCAAATCTATGGATTTCAACAATTTTTAGTTCATCAGAACCGTATTCTCTGTTGTCAGTTGCACAACATAAATGAGCATCTTTAAAATCAAATTCGTAGTTAAAGCCTTTTTCCTTCAATTTATTCATCGCTTCCGATAGTGTCTCGTAGCTTCCGTTAGGTAATTCCATAATAATACATTTATTTGATCTTATAAAACAAAATTCATACCTCAAATTATTCGTGTATTTGTCTTGTTTATGCATTTATAAGGTTTTGAGTGTTAATGCCACAAGTAGGAAGTGTTATCCATCTCCAACCTAAACATAAAGATTATTGTAATTTTAAAATCCTTTTATCAATAACAATCGTTTTTATAGGCATTAGTAAGGGCGTGTGTAGGATATTTTTAGTATCTTAATAACAAATGATAATTGTCATAAATAATCCCCGGTCATTTAGTTAAATTTGCCTCCAATTTAAACTCAAATTAAAAATAAAAGCGCAAGCATGTATATCATTATATTTTTTATCGCACATTGGTTTATATCCTTATTTGTGCAAACCTTTTTTCTGCATAGGTACGCATCGCACAAGATGTTCCATCTCAATAGTTTTTGGTATAAATTCTTTTATATCTTAACCTATGCTGGGCAAGGTGCATCCTACCTAAAACCAAAAGCTTACGCAATTATGCACCGTATGCATCATGCTTTTAGCGATACTGAAAAAGACCCGCATTCGCCTCATTTTTTTGAAGATGTTTTTCAAATGATGTGGAATACGCGTGGAATGTACGTTATTTACGAAAAAGATTTGGAACAGCCAGAGCCTCAGTTTAGGGGCGATTATGCTGAATGGAAACTCATTGACGACATGGGCACATCTATAATCTCTAGGATATTATTTTCATTAGGATATGTAGCTTTTTACGTGGCTTTTGCAACGCAATGGTGGATGTGGCTTTTTTTGCCTTTCCATTTTGTGATGGGCCCATTACATGGTGCAATTGTAAATTGGTGCGGACATAAATATGGATATTCCAATTTTGACAACGAGGACAAATCTAAGAATACCACACCTTTTGATTTTTTCATGTTGGGAGAACTCTTCCAAAATAATCACCACAAATTCCCCAACAGCGCTAATTTTGCAAAGAAATGGTTCGAGATTGATCCGGTTTACCCCATCATGAAAGTGATGCATTGGTGTAGGATTATCAGATTAAGAAAGGTTTAAGTCATATTTCAATATATTTAAGAGCCTGTTTAAAATTTATCTAATAATTTTTGTTTATAGGCCTCTTTTGAGGCATAGAGCGCCTATGACGTCATGTTGAACGGAGTGAAACATCTTACTCGAAAGGATGATTTATACGTATTGCATGGCAAATGGATGTGAGATGTCTCGTTGCCTCAACATAACTAAAAACGCTAAAAACAGTGCAGGAACCTTTTTAGAGTAAGTTTCAAACAGACTCTTAATCGCCCTTAATTAATTTTTAAGAGCTTTTTTGTGATTTTTTATATTTTGGCTTTATTTCTGTTACTCGGTTTTGTGTTATCTAATTGTTATTAATTGCTTTAATTGTTGTATTTAAAAAAAATTATACGCTCTTTTGCGTGATAAAACAGGCTAAGCCCTGATATTTAAAAAGATGAAACAAACTAATTTACATAAACAATACGGCAGTGCTTCTTTACAGGAGTGTGCGGTTTCTGTGTTTATTTGTTTACCTTCTTTCAGAACAACTTCTTTGCGACGAAGACCGCTATCTGCTCCCAGATTTTGATTGGTCTGCGAACAGAAATAACCCTCTTTAACCATCCGTTTGATGGTGATTTTATCAAAAAATTCATTGTTGTTTTAACTGAAAACGTGGTTTTGAATTACCACCTAAAGAATGCATAATCCCGATTTTAATATCATTGTTGCCAATGTACAACATGTAGGTTTCGCAGAAACCATTTGTACAGAAATGGCAGAATCTGCCAAGGCCAGAGGTACCGGCATAGCCAAACGTTCTCCGGAATATATAGCTAATAAAATGTTGGAGGGCAAGGCGGTTATTGCGTTGCATAAAGATGGTACATGGGCTGGGTTCTGCTATATCGAGACTTGGAGCCATGGAGATTTTGTGGCTAACTCAGGTTTGATCGTAAATCCAATTTACCGGAAGGCCGGCTTGGCAAAGGCGATAAAAAATAAAGTTTTTGCGCTTTCCAGACAAAAATATCCCGATGCCAAAATTTTCGGTTTAACTACAGGATTAGCCGTAATGAAAATCAATTCGGATTTAGGTTACGAACCGGTGACTTACTCACAACTTACTCAAGATGAGAAGTTTTGGGATGGCTGTAAAAGTTGTGTAAACTACGATATTTTGATGAGCAAAGGTCGCCAAAATTGCATGTGTACTGCCATGCTTTATGACCCCGCAGAAAAAAAATTGGAAGAGGAAGAACGTTTTAAGCAACTATCAAAAAAAGCGAATCTGTTTAAAAGAATAGAAGCCAAGTTGAAAAGTTTCACTAAAATTATAGCCGTTAGTTTGGCGAATTAAATAGTATAGAGTATTGCGTATTGAGACTCAATACGCTGTACTCAATTCTCAAAACCCATAATATGAAGAAAAAAGTTGTTTTAGCGTTTAGCGGAGGTTTAGACACCTCATTTTGTTGTATATATTTAACTAAGGATTTAGATTTAGAAGTGCATTCTGTTATTGTAAATACAGGTGGGTTTTCTGATGAAGAATTAAAGCAGATTGAAGAGCGGGCATATAGTTTAGGCGTAAAATCTCACCATGCTGTTGATGCAGTTAAAGGTTATTATGATGATTATCTGAAATATTTAGTTTTTGGCAACGTATTAAAAAACAATACCTATCCGCTTTCTGTAAGTGCAGAGCGTGTGACCCAAGCTACAGCTATTGCAAATTATGCAAAAGAAATCAATGCCGATTTTGTAGCGCATGGTAGCACTGGAGCAGGTAACGACCAGGTTCGTTTCGATATGATTTTCAATATCGTGGTGCCGAAAGTTGGAATTATTACGCCCATCAGAGATTTAAAACTGAGCCGCGAAGCTGAGATAGAGTATTTGCACAAACATGGTGTGGAAATTAACGCAGAAAAAGCGCAGTACTCTATCAATAAAGGCATTTGGGGAACCTCTGTAGGTGGAAAAGAAACCTTATCATCTAAAGGAATGTTACCAGAAGAGGCTTGGCCAACCCAGGTAACCAAAACTAATCCAGAAGATTTAGAATTGGAGTTTTTAAAAGGAGAGTTAATCGCCGTTAACGGTAAAAAATACTCCCATCCGTCTCAAGCAATCCAAGCTCTGCAAGAAATTGCAGCGCCTTTTGGAATTGGTAGAGATATTCACGTTGGAGATACCATTATTGGAATTAAAGGCAGAGTAGGGTTTGAAGCGGCTGCGCCAATGGTGATTATCAAAGCGCACCACGCTTTAGAAAAACATACACTAACCAAGTGGCAACTAAGCTGGAAAGACCAATTGGCCATGTTCTACGGGAATTGGATGCATGAAGGCCAGTTCCACGATCCAATTATGCGTGATATCGAGGCGTTTTTAACCAATACTCAGAAAACAGTAAACGGAAAAGTATTTATACAGTTATTCCCTTACCGATTTGTAGTAATTGGAATTGAATCTGAAAATGATTTGATGAGCAGTAAATTTGGTAGCTACGGCGAAATGAACGAAGGTTATACCGGAGAAGATGTGAAAGGATTCTCGAAAATCTTCGGAAATCAGGTAGCTATTTGGCATAAAGTTAATAACGAGGCGTAAGGTAAAAGGCATAAGGTTTAAGGCGTAGAGTTTTAAACCTTACACCTCAGGCCTTACACCTCAAACCTTATAAAAAATGAGTAAGATTAAAGTAGGAATAGTAGGCGGAGCAGGTTATACAGGAGGCGAATTATTAAGGATTTTAGTAAACCACCCGAACGTGGATATTGCTTTTGTTCACAGCAACAGCAACGCCGGCAATTTAATTTCAGATGTTCATACCGATTTGTTTGGTGATACAGATCTGAAATTCACCAATGAGCTTTCACAGGATATTGATGTGCTTTTTCTTTGTGTTGGACATGGCGACGCCAGAAAGTTTTTAGAAGCTAATAAGTTTGAGAATCGGATCAAGATCATCGATTTATCTCAAGATTTTAGACTTAAAAATAGTTCGGAGTTAAAAGCGGAAAGTATAAAGTCCGATGAGCAACTTTCAACTTTCAACTCTCGACTTTTTACTTACGGCTTGCCTGAGCTAAACAAAGAAAAAATAAAATCAGCAACCAACATCGCAAACCCCGGTTGTTTTGCAACTTGTTTACAGTTGGGTTTATTGCCTTTGGCAAAGGCTGGTTTGTTAAAGTCAGAAGTTCATATTTCTGCAACAACTGGTTCTACCGGTGCAGGACAAAAGCCAGGGGCAACCACTCATTTTAGCTGGAGAAACAATAATTTATCAGTTTACAAAGCTTTTGAGCATCAGCATTTGAATGAAATTGGTGAAAGCTTATTGCAATTGCAACCTAACTTTGCGCACAGCATTAACTTCATCCCGTACCGAGGAGCATTTCCGCGAGGAATCATTGCATCCATTTACACAGATTGTGATTTAAGTTTAGCCGAAGCAGAAAAGCTTTATCAGGATTTTTACGCAGACGCTCCCTTTACTCACGTAAGTAAAGCCAATATCGATTTAAAACAAGTGGTGAACACGAATAAATGCCTAATTCATTTAGAAAAACACGGTAACAAACTGCTGATTTTATCCATCACAGATAATTTATTGAAAGGTGCATCCGGGCAAGCAGTGCAAAATATGAATTTGATGTTCGGTTTGGATGAGAAAGCGGGGTTGAGGTTGAAGGCTTCTTTTTTTTAAAGCCTCACCCTAATCCTCTCCGAAGGAGAGGGAATTAAAGCTGGCAAAAATATAAATTTATAAATTTTAAAAAAACAATACCTCCCTCTCCTTCGGAGAGGGTCGGGGTGAGGCAAATGAAATTATTCGACGTATACCCAATCAACAATATCAACATTGTAAAAGGCCAAGGTAGCCTAGTTTGGGACAGTAAAGGACAAGAATATTTAGATTTATACGGTGGTCATGCGGTAATTTCTATCGGGCACACGCATCCGCATTACGTAAAACGATTGACCGATCAACTGAATCGGATTGGTTTTTACTCCAATTCAATCGAGATTCCTTTGCAGGTAGAATTGGCAGAGAAATTAGGAAAGGTTTCTGACAGGGAAGATTATCAGTTGTTTTTATGCAATTCGGGAGCCGAAGCTAACGAGAATGCGCTAAAATTGGCTTCTTTCGCTAACGGGAGAAAGAAAATCATTTCGTTCACAAAAGCCTTTCACGGCAGAACTTCTTTAGCGGTTTCGGTTACAGACAATCCTAAAATTATTGCTCCGGTTAACGAAAACCCGAATTCAATTATTTTGCCTTTTAATGATGTAAACGCGTTGAAAGCGGTTTTTGAGGACGAAGGAGAAGAAATTTGTGTGGTAATTATCGAGGGAATCCAAGGCGTGGGAGGAATTAGGGTAGCTAGTGAAGAATTTCTGCAAACCATTCGTTCTTTATGCGACGAGTATGGCGTTTATTTTATTGCCGATTCCGTACAGTGCGGTTACGGCAGAAGCGGAAAATTTTACTCACAAGATTTTGCCGGCGTGGATGCTGATATTTACTCGATGGCAAAAGGTATGGGCAACGGTTTCCCTATTGGAGCCATCAGCATCAGCCCAAAGCTAAAACCTTGGCATGGAATGTTGGGAACGACTTTTGGCGGTAACCATTTAGCTTGCGCTGCGGCTTTGGCAGTTTTGGAAATTATTGAACAAGATAATTTAATAGCAAACGCCGCAAAAGTTGGTGATTATTTGATTGCTGAATTGAAGAAATTTAATAAAATCACTGAAGTAAGAGGAAGAGGTTTGATGATCGGTATTGATTTACCCGAAGAATTGAGTCATGTAAAGAAGGAATTGCTTTTTAAACATCATATATTTACTGGTGCGGCTAGTCCAAATGTGATTAGGTTGTTACCCGCATTGAATTTAACAATGGATCATGCTGATAGGTTTTTGGATGCATTTGCAATCGCAGTAAAAGCATAACTGAACTCTTTATGATAATGGTTATATTTGTTTTCAAAAAAAAACTGTTAGGCGATGATAACATATAAAAATTACATTTCCATAGAACCAGAAAAAAGATTTGGAAAGCCATGCATATCCGGGACCAGAATTTCTGTTTACGATATTTTAAGCTGGCTGGCAAACGGCTTAACAACAGACCAAATTAAAGAAGATTTTCCTGAGCTATCTAACGAACAGATTAATGCTTGTTTGGCATACGCAGCAGATAGGGAGCACAAAATAAGAGTGGCCTAGTGAAACTGCTCTTTGACCAGAATATTTCGTTCAGAATTTTATCTAAAATAAAGGGATTGTATCCTAATGCTCATCAAGTAAGGGAGCTTCAGCTTGAAAATAAGTCTGATATTGAAATATGGAATTTTGCAAAAAGTCAACAATTTAATATTGTAACTTTTGATGCAGATTTTTTTGAAATTGCAAATCTTAAAGGACATCCGCCAAAAATTATTTGGCTAAGGTTCGGGAACACAACTACCATTAATATTGCTCAGGTTCTTTGTGATAAATATCAAATAATAAGAGATTTTATTGAAAATCCTGATTACAGCGAGTTAGCTTGTCTTGAAATTGATTAAAATATAATGCTCAACCTCAAATAAAATGAAATTATTCTCTTCCGTTAACGACGTAGCCGATATCCAAAAACTAGTTTCCGATGCGATTTCATCGAAGAAAAAACCTTTTGTAGATGAACAATTGGGTAAACACAAAACCTTAGGTTTGATTTTCTTAAACCCTAGTTTACGTACGCGTTTAAGTACGCAAAAAGCCGGTATGAACTTAGGGATGCAAGTGATTGTAATGAACTTGGATAAGGAGGGTTGGGCTTTAGAAACTCAGGACGGTGTAATTATGAACGGCACAACCGTTGAACATATCCGAGAGGCTGCCGGCGTAATGGGACAATATTGCGATATCATTGGTTTCCGTTCTTTCCCAAGCTTAGTTGACCGCGAGGATGATTATGCCGAAACCATTTTCAACAAATTTGTAAAGTTTAGCGGAGTGCCAGTGGTAAGTTTAGAGTCGGCAACACGCCATCCTTTACAAAGTTTGGCAGATTTAATTACCATAGAAGAACTCAAGAAAACAGCAAAACCTAAAGTTGTACTAACTTGGGCACCGCATGTTAAGCCATTGCCACAGGCGGTAGCTAATTCTTTTGCCGAGTGGATGAACAAAGCCGATTATGATTTTGTAATCACGCATCCCAAAGGATATGATTTGGCTCCCGAATTTGTTGGTAACGCAACAGTAACCAACAATCAGGATGAAGCTTTGGCAGGTGCCGATTTCGTGTATGTGAAAAACTGGTCGTCATATAACGATTACGGAAAAATTTTAACAGATGGCGAAGGCTGGATGATGACTAACGAAAAGCTGAAATTGACCAATAACGCAGGGGTAATGCATTGTTTACCGGTACGCAGAGGTTTGGAACTATCTCATGAAATATTGGACGGACCCAATTCTTTGGTATTAAACCAAGCAAATAACAGAGTTTGGGCAGCGCAGGCTGTATTAAAAAATATATTAAGCCTCACCTAAATCCTCTCCGAAGGAGAGGACTTGCCTATATTGGAGGACATTAAACAAGTAAATATTGATGACTAAAGATAATCCACTAAATATATCCAGTTCTACCTCCCTCTCCTTCGGAGAGGGTCGGGGTGAGGCTCTCTTTATCATAAAAATCGGTGGAAACGTTATTGATAATTCCGAAAAGCTTCACGAGTTTTTAAAAGCTTTCGCCGATTTAAAAGGAAATAAAATTTTGGTTCACGGTGGCGGAAAAATGGCGACTAAATTGGCTACAGAAATGCACATCGAAGCCAAAATGGTTGACGGTCGCCGAATTACCGATATTGAAACTTTGCGTATTGTGACTATGGTTTATGCCGGTTTAATCAGCAAGAACTTGGTAGCGCAACTGCAAATGTTTGGATGCAATGCCTTAGGTTTAAGCGGTGCCGATGGTAATTTAATTAAAGCAAAAAAACGCCCTGTTCAGCACATAAAATCTAAAACTGACGATACGATAACGGAAGTTGATTTTGGTTTTGTTGGCGATTTAGATGAAAATTCTATCCAAACAGAAAACTTAGCCAAACTACTTGCAAATGGCTTTATCCCAGTTTTTTCGGCAATTACGCATGACGGCGAAAGCCAGCTTCTAAATACCAATGCTGATACCGTTGCTGCTGCTTTAGCGGTTGCAATGGCTAAGAAATATGAAACTTCTTTGGTTTATTGTTTCGAGAAGAAAGGCGTTTTGGTAGATGTAGAGGATGAAGCTTCTGTAATCAGAGAAATTAACCCAGCCAGATACGAGGATTTAAAAGCGAAAGGTATTGTTGCCGACGGAATGTTGCCTAAATTGCATAATGCATTTGATGCGATAAATAGAGGTGTGTCTGCGGTTTATATCGGTAAAGCGGATGATTTGAATGATTTAGGAACGGGAATGGAATTTGGAACTAAGTTGATGAGATAACCACGGAGGACACGAAGTTTTTCACAGAGGAAGCAAAGGTCGAGTGCATGTATTGCACTTTTGTCAATCTGAGCGGAGTCGAAGATTAACTACGGAGTACGCAAAGGTCACAGCGTAGGGTTTAATAAATCCTGCAATATTTTCTCAATAATTATCGGGATGTTTAAAACTAATTTAAACGCTTATATGCCTAATAAACTAGAACCAAACTAACAAACTAATTAAACGAAATGAAAAAAATAACCATCATCGGTAGCGGAAATATGGGCTTGTCTTTAGCTAAAGGATTAGTCAAAAGTGGCTTATACAAAGCCGAAGCCATCACTTTAACCCGCAGAACCCTCAGCGGTTTAGCCGAATATGCAACGCAAGGTTTTAATACCTCAAACAAAAATGCAGAAGCGGTAAAAGGTGCTGACATTATTGTTTTGGCAGTTTTGCCCCAGCAGGTCAACAAAGTTTTAGACGAGATCAAATCGTCTATCAACCCAAAAACACAATTATTTACTTCCGTAGTTTCTGGCGTTACCTGCAATAATATTAAGGAAAAACTTTATGAGGATTTAGAAGTTGTACGCGTAATGCCGAATACAGCTATCGCCATACAGCAATCCATGACCTGTTTCGCTACCGATAACGCATCGGTAGAAAGCCTGGCAACAGTGAAACAGATTTTTGATACCGTGGGGATTTCCATCCAAATTCAGGAAGATTTAATGACTTCGGCAACTGCGCTATGCGCTTGCGGTATCGCATTCTTTTTACGTTCGGTAAGGGCAGCATCGCAAGGCGGAGTAGAAGTTGGTTTTCATGCACATGATGCATTGATGATGGCTGCACAAACCGCCAAAGGTGCTGCGGATCTATTGTTGCAATTGGCATCTCACCCAGAGCGTGAAATTGATAAAGTTACTTCGCCAAAAGGCTGTACCATTGCCGGATTGAATGAAATGGAACATAATGGTTTCAGCTCTGCCATGATTAAAGGCATTAAAATGTCGGCAAAAATTGCGGGTGAATTATACACGAAAGAATAACGAGAAAGAACAAAGATTAAAGAGACAAGATTCAAGAACCCTGAAATGACGGAAACAACACTTTATAATGATGCGGTTGAACTTTTAAAGCGGTTAATTTCGACGCCATCTTTTAGTAAGGAAGAAGCAGATACTTTTAAAATTCTGACTGATTTTTTTACCGAAAAGGGAATTGAATTTCATACCAAAGGTTTTAATATTTGGGCTTACAATAAGCACTTTGATGCCAAGAAGCCAACCATTCTACTCAACTCGCACCATGATACGGTAAAGCCAAACAAAAGTTATACTCGTGATCCCTTTTCGCCCGATGAAGAGGATGGAAAACTTTTTGGTTTGGGAAGTAATGATGCCGGTGGTTGCTTGGTTTCTTTAATTTCAACCTTTTTATATTTCTATAATCAAGAGAATTTAAAATATAATATCGCCATTGCTACTACCGCCGAGGAAGAAAACTCTGGTAAAGGCGGTTTAGAATCAATTATTAAAGAATTAGGAAAACTTGATTTTGCAATTATTGGCGAGCCGACGTTAATGGATTTGGCTATTGCCGAAAAAGGTTTACTGGTTTTGGATTGCCATGCAAAAGGAAAATCTGGCCATGCTGCCCGTGATGAGGGCGATAATGCTATTTATAAAGCTTTAAAAGATATTGAGTGGTTTCAGAATTATAAGTTTACCAAGTTTTCTGATACGTTAGGACCAATAAAAATGTCTGTTACGATTATTAATGCAGGTACTTTACATAATGTGGTTCCTGATAATTGCACTTTTACCGTGGATGTACGTGTAACCGATGCTTATAGCAATGAAGATGTACTCAAGATTATCCGTCAATTTGTAAGTTGCGAGGTTATTCCGCGTTCTATTCGTTTAAAACCGTCATCCATACCAAAAGAACATCCAATTGTTCAGGCCGGCATTGCTTTAGGTAAAAAAACTTACGGCTCGCCAACCACTTCAGACCAATCTTTATTGGATATCCCATCTTTAAAATGTGGTCCTGGAGATTCTGCCCGGTCGCATACCGCAGATGAGTATGTGTATTTGAAAGAAATTGAGGAAGGTATTGCAGGCTACATTAAAATGATAGAAAAAGTAGTTTTATAATATTTTGGGCAATACCCCGATGAAAAATCGGGGTCGGGCTTTCTCTCTAATCTTTTTGCTGATGAAAAATCAGCAAAAAGGATTTCCGTACCAATCCCTATTGCGGAAAGACATCTCTTTTATAATCAAACTTTTGCGTAAAATCCTCATGTCGATTCAATCGACACGTTATTTTTTCATGTCGATTTTTTTGATTATTTTCGACACGTTATTTTTTCATGTCGATTCAATCGACATATAAAAAAGAAGAAAATGAAGAAATTCGATAAAAATAAACCTTACAATGCTTTACCGCCACTGCCTCCAAAAGCCAATTTAGAGAGCATTGAGATTTTAAAAGCAAGCATTGAAGCCAATAAGCTTTTGGCCGAGTTGAAAGGTTATTGCCAAACACTCCCTAATCCCAATTTATTGCTAAACACCATTGTTTTGCAGGAGAGTAAGGAATCCAGCGCTATTGAGAACATTGTGACCACACAGGATGAGCTTTACCAAGAAACCTTGCGTATTTCTGATACCATTAAAAACGCAGCGGCAAAAGAGGTAATCCAATACCGCGAAGCCATGTACTGGGGTTTGGCCGAAATGCAGAAAAAGGGATTTATCACTACCAATTTATTGGTGGGCATTATGCAACGCTTAAGAAATACCGACGAGAACATAAGAAATACACCCGGCACAAAGTTGGCAAATCCAAGTAATAAACAGGTGGTTTACACTCCACCAGAAGGCGACCAAATCATCCGCGAAAAGCTGAAAGAATTAGAACAGTTTATGAACGACGAGGAATTCTCTGATTTGGACGGTTTGATTAAAATGGCTTTAATACACTATCAATTCGAAGCTATCCACCCATTTTCTGACGGAAACGGTAGAACCGGCAGGATTTTAAATGTGCTTTACCTTATCAATCAAAACTTAATTGGTTTGCCGGTTTTGTATTTGAGTTATTATATCATCCAAAACAAATCTGATTATTACCGTTTGTTAAGAGAGGTTACTGAAAAAGGAAACTGGGCAGAATGGGTGTTGTTTATTGTAAAAGGAGTGGGCGAAACAGCTGCTTTGACGCTAAAAAAAATCAATGCTATTTTACAATTGAAAGCAGATTCTGAGGAGAAGATAAAGAAAGCGTTAAAAGCATCCTACTCAAGGGAACTTTGCGATTTATTGTACAGCTATCCGTACATCAAAATAAAAATTTTAGAGGAACATAATATTGCCAAGCGACAAACGGCTTCAGAATATCTCAAAAAATTAGAAAAGGTAGGTTTTTTAGATACCGTTAAAATTGGGAAAGAAACCTATTATATCAATAAAGGTTTGATGGATATTTTATCAAAATAAGTCCCGATTTCTCATGTCGATTGAATCGACATGTTGTTTTTACGTGTCGATTTTTTTCTATTTTTTCGACATGTTATTTTTTCATGTCGATTCAATCGACATATAAAACTCGCTCAATTCCACTACATAGTTTTGAACAAAATCCAGTTTAATGCTATAAATAAGCTGTTTTAACGGGTTAGGTCTCTACTGCCACTAATTCTGTATCTTAAAGAGAAAGCCTGTTCGCTATTAATAATATGGTCTAAAAAGTGGAAACTAAAAACAAAGCCACCTTGAATGTTTTTATAAGAGATAGGTGTCCAGCCTAAATCCAAACGATCATACTGTTTAGCCGTATAAAATAAATCGCCATTTATTAAATGATGACCTTCTCCGGCGTAAAAAGTGTTTTTTAAATTGAACTGTTTGTAGCCCGCATAAAAATAAGTGATAAAGCCTTTTGGGGTCTGGATGCCGGTTACGTTTCTGGTTCTTTCTATCGAAATCATTGGTCCGGCACTTATGGTTAAAGAATCTAGAAATGTTTTTTTACCAAAATCTAAACCAAATTGTAATTGCACCGCCCCGTTATCTTCCAGATGTTGCCCGGGAGGCGAAATTCCCGCTAGTGCATTGTGAAACATATAAGCGTAGTGACTTAAATAAAACATTCCGGGTTGATACTTTCCAGAAAAACCGAATAGGAAAGTTTCTCTGTCGCTAGCAGTTTGTTTACCTGTCCAATCTATCCAAAGATTTTCTTTAAACGTTTTGTTCTGATATTGATAAAGCATACCTTCAATATTTGGCCGGAAATAATTAAGCGTATCCGAAAGCAAAGCAATTGGATAATCATCAATTAAACCTAAACGAGGAAAAGCTCCAATAAAAAATGTATGGTTCTGCTTTTGGTATTGATAATAAATTACAGGATCTACTTTGTCTGCAAAGTCCTTTGAACCGAATTGTTTCAAAGCATTTATCCCAACTCTAAAGCGATGGACGCTATCAACTAAAAAACCAATTTCGGGTGAAAACCTAGCGCCAAAATAAGTAGGCGAAAAACGGTCTGTTTTGGCATATTCTCTATTGTCGACAAAACCATGGAAGTTGATGGCGCCTTCTAAAATCTGGGCAGAGGCGTATCTCGTTCCCGAAAGTATCAAAATCAGTAAAATAAGAAATTGCTTTTTTAATTTCATGCCCTTTGTTTTTCTAAATAAAAGAAAAACCTCTGAACTTTAATAGTACAGAGGTTTTGTATTTTGATGTTTTAATAAATTAAATGCCCAATAAAAGTCTAGCGGGGTCTTCTAAAAGTTGTTTCACTTTTACCAGGAAACCTACTGATTCTCTTCCGTCAATTACTCTATGATCGTAAGAAAGTGCTACGTACATAATTGGGCGGATAACTACTTGTCCGTTTTCTGCAACCGGACGTTCTACAATATTGTGCATTCCTAAAATTGCAGATTGCGGAGCGTTGATGATAGGAGTAGAAAGCATAGAGCCAAAAATTCCACCGTTGGTAATGGTAAAGTTTCCGCCAGTCATTTCATCTATGCCTAATTTACCGTCACGAGCTCTAACAGCTAATCTCACTACTTCTTTCTCAATCTCTGCCATCGACATGCTCTCCGCATTTCTGATCACAGGAACAACCAAGCCTTTTGGCGCCGATACGGCAATAGAAACATCAGCAAAGTTACTGTAAACTATTTCTTCGCCCTCAATTCTTGCACCTACAGCAGGGAAATCTTTTAAGGCTTCGGTAACTGCTTTGGTAAAGAAAGACATGAAGCCTAAACCTACACCATGTTTTTCTTTAAAAGAATCTTTATATTTTTTTCTTAGTTCCATAATGGGCGCCATATTTACTTCGTTAAAAGTAGTTAACATGGCGGTTTCATTTTTAACGGTAACCAAGCGTTTTGAAATCGTTTTTCGTAAAGAAGTCATCTTTTCTCTACGTTCATCTCTAGCTCCGGCAATTGCAGGTGCAGAAGTGCTACCGGTAGATTTAGAAACGTTTGAACTTTCAACTTTCAATTTTTGACTTTCAACTTTCTGAGCGTTCATTGCATCTTCCTTGGTGATTCTGCCATCTACGCCAGTGCTTTTAACATCTTTGGCATCGATACCTTTTTCTGCTAAAATTTTTGCGGCAGCAGGAGACGGCGATTTATCAGCATAAGAAGTCCCGGATTTTTCTGTTTGCGTAGGAACTGAACTTTCCACTTTCGACTCTTGACTTTCCACTTTTACCCCACCACCGCTAATTGTTGCTACAATAGCTCCAATTTCTAAAGTATCACCTTCCTTAGCAACGGTATTTAAAATTCCGGCAACTTCTGCAGGTAATTCAAAAGTAGCTTTGTCAGATTCTAACTCGGCAATTACTTCGTCTAACGCAACATGTTCTCCGTTTTGTTTTAGCCATTTGGTTAGGGTAACCTCTGTAATAGATTCGCCAACAGTAGGAACTTTGATTTCAGTTTCCTTGGTTTCAGCTCCTGTGGCAGAAGATTTCTCTTGTTTTACCGGTGTGGCGCTTTCAGCTTTCGGCTTCTCGCTTTCAGCTTTTCCGGCTTCACCTTCATCAATTTTGCAAACCAGTTGTCCAATTTCTAAAGTATCGCCTTCTTTTGCGACCAATTTTAATGTTCCAGCTTTTTCGGCAGTCAATTCAAAGGTAGCTTTGTCAGATTCTAACTCGGCAATAACCTCGTCCATTTCAACATGGTCGCCGTCATTTTTAACCCATTTTGCTAGGATAACCTCTGTGATTGATTCACCAACTGCGGGTACTTTAATTTCTAAGCTCATAATTTTTTCGATATAACCTCTTCCTTAATCTACTTTAGCTGTTTTGGCTACTGAGGCTTTTTTAACTATTTCTTTTACTTTTTCAACGTCTTTTAATTCAAAAGCTTTTGCAACAATAGCCGCTTGCTCTGCCAAATGTTGTTTAGCAAAACCAGTTGCCGGACTACTTGATGGTTTTCTAGAAATCACATCAAAGTTGAAATCAGATTTTCTGAAAATACGTGATATAAACGGCCAAGGACCCATGTTTTCTGGCTCTTCTTGTACCCAAATATATTCGGCTTTGTTGTATTTGGCTTTTATTGCATCTAATTGCTTGTACGGTGTTGGATACATTTGTTCCAATCTTACAATGGCAACATCGCTACGGTTGTCTTTTTCTTGCTCTTCTAATAAATCATAGTAAATTTTACCAGAGCAAATTAACACTCTTTTTACTTTATCAGCTTTTGCATTTTTGTCATCAATTACTTCTTGGAATTTCCCATCGGTAAAATCAACTAATGGAGAAACGCATTTTGGATATCTCAGTAAGCTTTTTGGCGAGAAGTTAATCAAAGGCTTACGAATGTCTCTTTTTAACTGGCGACGTAATGCATGGAAAAACTGCGCTGGAGTGGTACAGTTTACAACTTGTATGTTGAATTCTGCACAAAGCTCTAAGAAACGCTCAATCCTTGCAGATGAATGCTCTGGACCTTGTCCCTCATAACCGTGAGGAAGCAATAAAACGATGCCGTTTGCTCTTTGCCATTTGGTTTCTGCTGCAGAAATATATTGGTCAAAAATAATTTGCGCACCGTTAAAGAAATCGCCAAACTGTGCTTCCCAAATGGTTAAAGCATTTGGATTTGCCATGGCATAACCATACTCAAACCCTAAAACGCCATACTCGGAAAGGTGAGAATTATAAATTTCAAAAGGGGCTTGTGTAGCTGAAACATGCTCCAGCGGCGTATATTCTTCCTCAGAATCTTCTACCTTAACAACAGCATGGCGGTGAGAGAAAGTTCCACGCTCTACATCCTGGCCACTTATTCTAACTCTGCTACCTTGTTCAACAATACTTGCGTAAGCCATTAATTCGCCCATTGCCCAATCAAAAACATGGGTTTCGGTTGCCATTTTCAGGCGCTCGCTAAACAGTCTTTCAATTTTTGACAGAAACTTTTTATCCGCAGGTAATACCGATATATTTTTCGCGATTGCCAAAAGTTCTTTTTTAGCTACCGAAGTATCAGGAGATACATCAAAATCTTCCTGTGTTGAAAAACGCATTTTACTCCACGCACCAGAGAAAGCAGGGTTTATTGGTGCTCCCGGATCTTCTTTTGATTCGTTTAAACGCTCTTGTAAAAGGTCTTTAAACTCTTTTTCCATCTGCTTGGCCAATTTACTGTCCACCGCACCAGAAGAAAGTAGTTTTTCTACATAAATCTCTCTCGGGTTAGGATGTTTTTCAATGGCTTTGTAAAGCAATGGCTGGGTAAAACGAGGCTCATCTGCTTCATTATGGCCGTACCTGCGGTAACATAAAATATCGATAAATACATCGTTATGGAAACGCTGACGATATTCCATCGCCATATTAATGGCATAAACTACTGCTTCAACATCATCTCCATTTACATGGAAAACCGGCGAAAGGGTAACTTTTGCAATATCTGTACAGTAAGTTGATGAACGGGCATCTTTGTAATTGGTAGTAAAACCAATTTGGTTGTTGATGACTAAATGAATAGTTCCGCCTGTGGTATAAGCATCTAATTTAGACATTTGTAAAACTTCGTAAACCAAACCTTGGCCAGCTACAGAAGCATCACCATGCAATAAAATTGGAGCAATTTTTTTATAGTCGCTTTGGTATTTTAAATCCATTTTAGAACGCGTAATACCTTCTACAACGGCGGCAACGGTTTCTAAATGCGATGGATTTGGGCAAAGGCTTAAGTGAACTTTTTTGTTTGATGAAGTTTCAACATCTGATGAAAAACCTAAGTGGTATTTAACATCACCACCGAAAGGAAGGTCTTTATTGTATTTTCCTTCAAATTCAGAGAAAACATCTTTATAGGTTTTGCCCATAATGTTGGTTAAAACGTTTAACCTTCCACGGTGAGCCATTCCTATTACAAATTCCTCAATTCCTAAATCTGCACCTTTTTCAATTACAGAATCTAAAGCTGGAATTAATGATTCTGCACCTTCTAGCGAGAATCTTTTTTGACCTAAAAATTTTGTTCCTAAAAAGCTTTCAAAAGCAACCGCTTGGTTTAGCTTGTTTAAAATTCGCTTTTTGGTTTCTACATCAAAATTTGGTTTATTTCTTGTTTTTTCCATGCGTTCTTCAAACCATTTTAGTTTGATGGGGTTACGCATGTAAGTATATTCGATACCAATTGACTGACTGTAAGTGTCTTCCAATAGTTGGTAAATGTCTTTTAATTTTGCCGGACCTAAGCCAACTTCAACACCTGCGTTAAAAACAGTTTCTAAATCTGATTGCGCTAAGCCAAAAGTTTCAAGCTCTTTTCCTGGGAAATATTGTCTTCTTTCCCTAACCGGATTTGTTTTGGTGAAAAGGTGCCCACGGCTACGGTAGCCATGAATCATGTTTAATACGTTAATTTCTTTTAAAACATGAGCTGGAGGTGCACCATCTGTTGTTTGTTCAGTGGTTTTAGCTTCAGACTGTTGTCCGAAATCAAAACCTTCAAAAAATTTTTGCCACCCGAAATCTACTGATTGAGGATCTTCTTTGTACGATTGATATAAAGAATCAATATAGGCTGAATCTGCGTTGCTGAGATAAGATAAACTATCCATCTAAAAATTAAAATGTTTCAAGCGCAAAAGTAAAAAAAATAGCACTGGAAAGCACTAATTAATTAGTTTAAATTAATGTAAAATTAGAGTCTAAGGTTAAAATTGATGACTTTTTGTTTATTTCTTTATTTGGGTGATAAACGATGCGATATTTTTAATGATTTGCAAGGAACCCGGCTTTTCGTAATTGCAATTTACCACCTGATTTCCGGTTACAAAAAGTAAGGTGCTGCCAAGCGCATCAGTTAAATGTTTGAGGGTGTTTTCAACATTATAGTCGGCTAAGGCTGTGGTTAAAGAAGTAAAGGCAAAATCTGGCTGATAGTAGTCGGCAACTTCTTTTAATGTGTCAAAAGGTAAGTTTTGCCCAAGGTAAAGGCAATGCTGGCCGTATTTCCTCAATAAATATTGTGCAAAAAGCAAACCTAGCTCGTGTTGCTCTTCTGGCGGTAAAAACAGAACATATTTTTTGGAGTGTTTATCTGTTTTAACATCAAGCCTGTAAGTGGCTTCTATTATTTTTTGCTCAATTTTATGAGTAGCAAAATGTTCATGAGCGGGATTAATAGTACCCACCTGCCACATTACTCCTATTTTGTATAAAAAAGGAAACAGAATTTCTGTCATAGATTCCTCTAAACCAAAATCGTTGATGCAGTAGTTTATAATTTCCTCAAATTCAGCTTCATCCATTTTGATCATGGCATTGCAAAGGGACTGAATTTGAGTGTGAACGTTGGTGTGATTGGCTTGTAAATCTTTAACAATTTTTATGATTTCAGCATTATCCATTTTGGATATCTTGCTGATTTTATAGCCGTTTTCGTTAAGCGTAGCGATGTTTAGAAACAAACATAAGTCGTCATCATCGTAATAACGGATATTAGTTTCGGTTCTTTTAGGCTGAAAAATATTGTAACGTTGCTCCCATATCCTAATCGTATGTGCTTTTATCCCGGTTAGGCTCTCAATATCACTGATGGAAAAATGTTTCAAAACTCTTTATTGTTATGTTTGATGCTTTGTTAACAAAGATAATTAGAGTTTGTTTTTTATTTCGCAGCGTTATTTTTGCAACCAAAGCTGCACATATTCTCCTTTAGGGTCATATTCTGAAGCTTGCTTTTCGATATTAAAATAACGATCTTCTCTTGGGTCGTTTCCAACGCCTGCGATATAAGCCCAATTTCCCCAATTGCTGGCAGGGCTATAATCAATTAATTTTTCTTCAAAATAGGCGGCGCCCCAAGTCCAGTTTACCTTTAAATCATTTACTAAATATGAGGCAACATTTTGGCGGCCTCGGTTGCTCATGAAGCCGGTAAGGTTAAGCTCTTTCATGTTGGCATCAATAAAGGGAACGCCGGTTTCGGCATTTTTCCATTTTTCAAAAAGCTCCTGTTGGTTTTCGGCGTAATCTTGTGATTTGCCTTTAAAACCTTCTTTCATGAAAAAACTAGTTCCATGTTTTTTAAACATAAACCTAAAATAATCTCGCCACAGGAGTTCAAAAATCAACCAATAGGTAGAGTCATTCGCCCCTCTTTCTTTCTCGTAATTTTTAACTTCCCAATAAATAGCTCGTGGAGATAAACATCCGTCGGCAAGCCAGGGAGAAAATTTAGTGCTATAATCAGCACCAATTAAACCATTTCTGGTTTTTTTATATTGTTTTAATAAATCGGTATCCCACAGGTAATATTTTAATCTCTTTAAGCCCTCGGTTTCGCCTCCTTTAAAATTTAAAACGCTTCTGGTGTCAACTTCAGGTTCTTCTAAACCTAAATCTTCCAAGGTTGGAATTTGGCTACTTTCTAAATCTTTCGGTACTTTTATTTGAGTTGGCGTATCAAATGAAGGGCGTATTTCTGCTTCACGCTCTACTTTTTTGCGGAATTTTGTAAAAACATCCGGAATGTCTTTTATGGGAAAAGGCAAATCTGCTTTGTGGTGCATGGTATGCCCGATGAAATGTTTGAGGTTAATGTGCATCTTCCAAAGTGCATCCTCCACGTTTGATGAGATTTCGGTTTCTTCTGATGCTACTTCTCTGTGATGATAAACTTCATCAACTTTATATTTTTTGCAGATTTCAGGCAGTATTTCGCCCGGAATCCCTTCTACAATCAATAAGTCGCCACCTAAATCCTGTAAAGATCTTTTTAAATCGCTAAGGCTTTCCAAAAGAAATTTGGCCCTAAAATTCCCTGTTTTTTTAGTGCCATAGTTAGTTTGAGTAAAATAGCGTTTATCTAAGCAATATACGGGAATTATGGTTGATGCCTTTTGAGTTGCTTCCAACAATATCTCGTTGTCATGTACCCGTAAGTCGTTTCTAAACCAAACAAGTATCGTTTTTTTACTCATTTCTCACACAAAATTTATCAGGATTCAAATTTTTACAAAATTGCTTAATATTTAATGTTTTGACAACGTTTACTACAATATTTTACCTCGTTCCAACAATTTTCCCATTTCTTTCTCCAACTAAAAGACTTTTTGCAGGAAAGGCAATTTTTGGTGGGCAGGTTAATTTTCTTTACTGTTTTGCCTTCTTTGTTCTGCATTACTATTGTGTTTTGCTGGTTTATGATAAACACGTTAACGTTAAGATATGTTTAATTTTTGATAAAAAATCCTTGTTTTAACAGAAAGTAACCCAATTGACTCATACAATTACATTTCTTTGCCTAAACAGTTGACAAGCATTTGTATCTTTGTAGGCAGAAGGAAAATAAATGCCAAAAAAGAAATTTTACGATACAGAAGCTAAACAAGAGCGAGCCGTTTTAGTGGGATTGATTACTGCAAACCAAACTGAAGAGCAGGAAAAAGAATATTTGGACGAGCTGGCTTTTTTAGTAGATACCGCCGGCGGGAAAACCGAAAAGCGCTTTACACAAAAAATGCAACGCCCAGAAAGGGCTACTTTTGTGGGAACAGGGAAGTTGGAAGAAATTAGAGATTACGTTAAAGCCGAAGAAATTGATATTGTTGTTTTTGACGATGAACTTTCGCCAATGCAATTGCGTAATATTGAAGGTGAGCTAAAAGTTAAAGTGCTGGACAGGAGCAATTTGATATTGGATATTTTTGCCAGCAGAGCTAAATCAGCGCAAGCGAAAACCCAGGTAGAATTGGCGCAGCTACAATATTTGTTGCCTCGCTTAACGCGGATGTGGACGCATTTGGAGCGCCAAAAAGGGGGTATTGGTATGCGTGGACCTGGTGAAACACAAATTGAAAGTGATAGACGTGTAATTAGGGAAAAGATTTCTTTGCTTAAAGAAAAGTTAGACCTTATTGATAAGCAAAACGAAACACAGCGCAAAAACCGTAAGGAAATGGTAAGGGTAGCTTTAGTTGGATATACCAACGTGGGTAAATCTACCATCATGAATATGCTCTCGAAATCTGAAGTTTTTGCGGAAAACAAGCTTTTTGCTACTTTGGATACTACAGTGAGAAAGGTAGTGCTTGAAAACGTTCCCTTTTTGCTTTCAGATACGGTGGGTTTTATCAGAAAATTGCCTCACCATTTGGTAGAATGTTTTAAATCAACGTTAGATGAAGTACGAGAAGCAGATATTTTAATTCATGTAGTTGATATTTCTCATCCAAATTTTGAAGACCAAATTTTTACCGTAAATGAAACTTTAAAAGATTTAGGCGCTATCGATAAAGAAATGATTACTGTTTTTAACAAGATTGACAATTACCACGAAGTGGAAGTGGAGCAGGATTGGGAGGTGGAAAACGAAGAAAAACCTAAAATGACCTTGGCAGATTTTAAAAACAGTTGGATGGCAAAACACAACAGCCCCGCAATTTTTATATCGGCTACAGAAAAGGAAAATGTAGAGGAACTACGCAACCGCATTTACGAAAGTGTAAAAACTGTAAACCAGAAGATTTATCCTTTTAATAATTTTTTATATTAATAGGTTTTAGGTTTTAAGTGGTAGGTTACAAGTGAAATACTTGCGACCTGACACTTAAAACTTACTACTTAAAACTTATTACTTAATAACCATGGAATCAAAAAGACAGCAGAAATTTGCGAGAGTGATACAGAAAGATTTGGGAGAAATTTTTCAGCGGGAAGGAAATAATTATTTGCCCAACGCAATGATAACCGTTACCAAAGTGCGGGCAACGCCAGATTTAGGGATAGTAAGGGTTTTTTTGAGTTTTTTTAATGCTCCTAATTCTGACGAAGCCATTAAGACCATCAGAGAAAAAACTGCAGAAATAAGATATACATTGGGTAAACGTATTAAAGACCAAGTAAAAGGAGTTCCGCAGCTGGAGTTTTTTGTAGATGATACCAACGAATATGTTGACCGGATGGACAAAATTTTCAGTAAAATAGAAAAAAGCGAGGATCCATCTGCGGATTAGTTTTCGTCATGTCGAGGTAACGAGACATCTCACAAATTAGATTCCTTTACATGGCAACCCTGCTAGTGAGATGTTTCGCTCAGCGCTCAACATGACGGAGCGCTCTTTTCACTAAAAAGAAACCTAATATAAAATTAATTGGCTTTCCGGAAATTCCCTAATGAACTGTCTTTCTATATAGCAAGTCCCTAATCAACTAAAATCTGCTTTACAATAAAAATATATTTACCTTATATTCGCAGATTATTACAAAAATCAACATCATGCACAGAACACATACTTGCGGTGAATTAACCATCAAAAATCTTGGTCAGGAAGTTATATTGAGCGGTTGGGTACAAAAATCGAGAGATTTAGGCGGAACTACTTTTATTGATGTGAGAGACCGTTATGGCTTAACTCAGTTGGTGGTTAACACCGATGATGAAGCAACTTTGCGTTCAAAAGTAAAAGATTTAGGTCGCGAGTTTGTGATAAAAGTTAAAGGGACTGTTGTTGAGCGGTCAAACAAAAACCCAAAAATCCCCACTGGTGAGATAGAAATTAAAGTCGCAGATTTAGAGATTTTAAACGTGGCGAAACTGCCTCCGTTTATGATTGAGGATGAAACCGACGGTGGAGAAGAGTTGCGTATGAAATACCGTTACTTGGATTTACGCCGCAACCCGGTTCGTAATAATTTAATTCTTCGTCATAAAATGGCGCAAGAAATCCGTAAATATTTAGATGCACAAGGCTTTTTAGAAGTAGAAACTCCGGTTTTAATCAAATCAACGCCAGAAGGTGCAAGAGATTTTGTGGTTCCAAGCCGTATGAATCCGGGTGAATTTTACGCCTTGCCACAATCGCCACAAACCTTTAAGCAATTGTTAATGGTTTCGGGCTTTGACCGTTATTTCCAAATTGTAAAATGCTTTAGAGATGAGGATTTAAGGGCCGACCGCCAGCCAGAATTTACGCAGATTGATTGCGAAATGGCTTTCATTGAGCAAGAAGATATCTTGAATTTGTTTGAAGGCTTAACCCGCCACATGTTTAAAAATGTGAAGGGTTTGGAGTTTGAGGATTTCCCTCGGATGGATTATGCGGATGCGATGCGTTTATATGGTTCTGATAAACCAGACATTCGTTTCGAGATGAAGTTTGTAGAGTTGAACGATGTGGTAAAAGGTCTAGGATTCCCGGTTTTTGATAATGCAGAACTGGTTGTTGGAATTAATGCAAAAGGTGCCGCAAGTTATACCCGTAAACAATTAGACGAGCTGACGGATTTTGTAAAACGTCCGCAGATTGGTGCTACAGGCTTAATTTATATGCGCCACAATGAAGACGGTACTTTAAAATCATCTGTAGATAAATTTTATAACGAAGAGCAATTACAAAAATGGTCAGTAGCTTTTAATACTGAACCAGGCGATTTAATTTTGATTTTAGCTGGCAATACAGATAAAACCCGCAAGCAATTAAATGAGCTTCGTTTAGAAATGGGCAACCGTTTAGGCTTACGCGATAAAAATAAATTTGCGCCACTTTGGGTAATCGATTTTCCTTTATTAGAGTGGGATGAAGAAACAGAGCGTTACCACGCCATGCACCATCCATTTACTTCGCCAAAACCAGAAGACATTGCATTGCTAGATAGCAAACCAGGAGAAGTTAGGGCAAACGCTTACGATTTGGTTATCAACGGAACAGAAATTGGTGGCGGTTCTATCCGTATTCACGATAGAAACTTACAATCTATAATGTTTAAGCATTTAGGTTTTACGCCAGAAGAAGCACAAAAGCAGTTTGGCTTTTTATTAGAAGCTTTTGAATATGGCGCACCTCCACATGGCGGTATTGCCTTCGGTTTTGATAGATTGGTTTCTATTTTTGCCGGGTTGGATTCTATCCGTGATGTAATTGCTTTCCCTAAAAACAACTCTGGCCGTGACGTGATGATTGATTCGCCATCAACCATTGATGATAAACAAAAGAAAGAACTGAGTATAGAAACTACGGCTTAATTAAGCAAAAAGCCGAACGCACAAAGCTTAAAGCGCTAAAGGCGTCTTTTTGTGTTAAATCTGTATTGAAGTCTAAGATTAAAAATGGAAAGGCTGTTTGATTTTATCAAACAGCCTTTTTTGCATCTTGCTTTTCAGCTTTCAGCCTTTCGCCTTCAGCTTTACGCTTATTCCACAATAACCGCAGTTCCACTTGCAGATACCATCAACATACTGCCAGCACTGCCCATAGTTTCGTAATCTAAATCAATCCCTAGAATAGCATTAGCCCCTAACCTGGCTGCGTAATCCTGCATTTCTGCCATTGCAATATTTTTTGCTTCGCGTAAACCTTCTTCGTAACTTCCTGCTCTGCCACCCACAATATCCCGTACACTTGCAAAAAAATCTTTTACAAAGTTGGCTCCAATAATAGCTTCGCCAGAAACTACTCCTAAATATTTAACTACTTTCTTTCCGTCAATGTTGTTTGTTGTGGTAACGATCATGGTTTTAGTTTTTTATAGTTTAGATAACTTAATTGGCGAAAAGTTACAGGGAGTAATGAAATCTTTAAAGAAGTGGATACCAAAATCAACGAAAAAACGTTATTTTCAGCATTTAAAATTATACATGAAAAATTCTTTATTTACAAGTATATGTTTTGCAGGTTTAGGAGTTATTGTGGCATCCTGTAACCAAAATAAAACCAAAACAGCGCCAGCAGATTCAGTAACAACTGTCGAAAAACCGACCTCTCAGGTAGAAATAAAATTCAACGGAGATACGTCAAAGGCCGGAATGGTTTATATCCCGGCAGGCAGTTTTATGATGGGCGGCGACAATAAACAGGCAGATAAAGACGAATATCCAAAACACAAAGTGATATTGGACGGCTTTTATATGGACGAGCATGAAGTGACCAATGCCCAGTTTCAAAAATTTGTAGACGCCACAAACTACGTGACCACCGCTGAGCAGAAACCAGATTGGGAACAGCTCAAGAAACAGCTTCCACCTAACACGCCAAAGCCGGACGAAAGTCAGTTGGTACCTGCGTCTTTAGTATTTACACCGCCAAACCATCCCGTAGATCTTAACGATTATTCGCAATGGTGGAGCTGGGTTCCGGGCGCAAACTGGAAACACCCGGAAGGACCAAAAAGTGACATTAAGGGAAAAGAAAATTATCCCGTTGTCCACATTAGCTGGGACGACGCAATGGCTTATTGTAAATGGGCAGGCAAGCGTTTGCCTACCGAAGCAGAATGGGAATATGCGGCAAGAGGCGGAATGCAGGATAAAATTTATCCTTGGGGAGATGAAAATGTATCATTAGGGAAGCCGAAAGCAAATTCCTGGGACGGGCCATTCCCGAATGCCAACTCCGGAAGAGACGGCTTCAAAGGCTTAGCACCTGTAAAACAGTTTGCGCCAAACGGTTATAAATTGTATGATATGGCCGGCAACGTTTGGGAGTGGTGTGCAGACTGGTACCGTAACGATTATTATCAGTCGGTAACCAAACCAGAAGGCGTTAAAAATCCACAAGGGCCAAAAGATAGTTATGACCCTGATGAGCCTTATACGCCAAAGAAAGTAGCAAGAGGAGGTTCTTACATGTGTAACGATAGTTATTGCTCAGGATATAGAGTAGCCAGAAGAATGAAAAGTTCTTATGATTCGGGCTTGAGCAATATGGGATTTAGGTGTGTGAAGTAAGCAGAAATTTATTTCGTTTTTAAAGATTAGGGAGGTATAGGAATAAACCCTATTCCTTAGCAACTAAAACACAACGGCTTTTATCAAATTTTTTTGCGGTTTCATAAAAGGTTAAAAAAGAGTCGTAAGCTTCAGCCGGATAGGTTCCGTTTTTTAAAATCATTTTTCTTACGGTAAGTAATTGCCCATTTTTAACGATGGTTTTAAATTGGTACGAGCCAAACTCGAAAGTTTTATCTATGCCCATAGGCAACGTTTCAACCTTGTAATTTTGTGGAATATTTATCCTTACCGAGTCAATATCAGTATAGCCCACATTGATATAAAGCTCGTTTTTTCGGTTCATTACTTCCTTTGGGTTTGCTCTGGAAACGTTGACCGGGTTAACGTCAAAAAGTAGATATTTACCGTTTTTATTGACAAAATGTGCCGTGTTTAATTTCAAGTTTTCTGTCCACACTGGGGCAGATTTTTCTTGCTGGAGTTGGTAAGATACCATGTTGAAATCTGGGATATCACCGTAATCTGATTTTAGCTCCTCTTCTTTTTTTATTGGGGTAAGTTCATTATAACCTTCTCTGTTTTCGTACTGAAGACCTGCAAACGTGGTTTTTATTGACCCAGTTAGTTTTCCGGAAGCCTCCAAATCAAAATAGGCATTTCGTTCCTGAAGGTTTTTATCCCAATTGTAGGCGGGTGTTTTTACCAGTTCACCACCCTCTTTTTTAATTAGTAAAACCCGCCTGTCTTGCGTAAATGAACCTAAAAATCCGAAAGGAGTATCTTTGCTGGTACACTCTAACCAAGTGGTGTCTTTTGCAAATGGCAAACATAAAATAATGTGGTTCCCCTGTCCTATACTCGCAAAATCTTTTAAATAATCTACTTTTTCTCTTCCTGCGCAAACTTCTGTGTAAATTGATTCAATGCCGGCAGCGCTTAAAAGCGAAGCGGTGTAATTCACTAAGGCTTTACAATCACCGTAAGACATCGCGTCAACTTCCGATGCTTTCATAGGTTGAAAACCTCCAATACCTATCTGTACACTAATGTATCTGTTCTTTTTTTGAGCGTATTCATAAATCAGCTGGGCTGCTTCTTTTTGCGTTTTACAATCTTTTACCAAATTTTTAATGGTGGCAACTGTGCTTGCGGGTAAATCATTTCTGCCCGTTAAAAGTTTATCGTAAACCCATTTTCCGTAGCTTTTCCAGTCAGTATATTCCCCATCAAAACCATCATAAGAAAATTTAACCGGGCTAATTTTTAGATTTGGAAGTCTTTGATCTGCACTGATACTGTAAGGTTCCTGTTTATTGGCTTTTACGTTTTCTAGCGTCCATTTTATGCTTTCTACTTTTCCTTGAGTAGTAATTTGTGGTTTAGCGATACCAAAAGATTTGAAATTGATGCTGTAATCTGGACTTTTTAAAATTTCGAACGATCCTTTTTCTATGCTGATATTGTCTTCAGCTTGCGGAAACCAGTCGGGAATGGCTAAAGTTTGATTGTTTCTGATTTCTACAGTTTCTTCAATGGTTATGGGATAATTGCTGATGGACGGAAAGTAACGTTTCATTCGAGCATCTTCAAAAAGTGAATAATCGCTAATGCAGCTTTGGTCCTCAAAATCAGATTCTTTTACTTTTCCAATTAAACTGCCCTTTGCGTCATAAATGTTTAGGCCTAAACTTTTAATCTTTTTTGTTTTATTATAAAAAACTACGGTTGCGGCTAGGTCTTCGTTTGCTTGGTTAAATATGGTGGTAGCCTTGCGTATTCGGTAAACCATATTGGACGGAGAGCTGATGGTAATTGTTCTTTCATCCAGCCTTACTACGGCTTTGGCGTAACTCTTTAATTCTTTTGGAATCAGGTCAACATCGTAAGATTGTGCGCTTAAGTTCAATACTGAACTTAAAAAAACTATAAAAATGCAGATAATTTTGACCATCTATTTTTTGCTAATCATAATGTTTGATTTGTTGCTTTGAACAATATTGTTGTAAAGCTCTTTAAGATATGGATATTGCGTTCCGTCAATTTCTGTTTTATTAATCATAAGAGATTCTGAAACCATTATGGTGTTTTTATTTAGAATATCGGTATTAAAAACATATTTTCCATTGTTTTCTGGCAGCTTTAATCCAACGGCAGTGGGCAATAATTTAACCTGATACGTTTCTGGAATTTCTAGTTGGAAAATAGTTGAAAAATCTTTCTGCGCACCAAAATCAATAGGGTAAGTCCGTTCATTTAATTTAAACGGATTTACTGTCAGCTTATTTAAAACGAATGGACTTATAGCCAAGGTGTTGTTCATTTCGTCAAAAGCTTTTACCACCACTTCATATTCTTCAATAAGAGGAAGTTCCAGCGAATCTAGATTGGTAATGGTATATTTTTTAATTTTTAATTGAGGATTTTTTTCATCCATATTCTCGATATACTCGTCTGTGGTGGCAAATTCCTTAATTTTTTTTCTCTGATAAAGGGCTTGGTAATCGATACTTTTTATAGAAATTTTGCCAATAAAATTTCCAGACGAATCTAGCTTGAGGGTTATAAAATTTGTCTGTTTGTATTTCTTTTTCGGAATAAGATTTACCCAATAGCAAGAATCTTTTCCTATTGCCCGCCCTTCTTTGTTTAAGCATCTAAAAGGTAAAGTGCCAAACGGTAAATCTTTATCTGTAGCATCCAAAAGGTATGTGCCATCATCGAGGTTTACTTTAGCAATTACATAATTAAATTCACTCATTACAGGGAATATTTTTGTAGGAATGCCGTTATCACGGGTTGAAATTAAAACGGGTTCGGTATTTATTCCAGCGTATTGTAATGCGCCAATCAAAGCTAAATTAATATCACCTACGTTGCCCGTATGACTTTCGTAAGCCTTTTTTAGTCCAATTTTGGCGTATTTTCCATAATATTCATCCCATTTATACCTGTTTTTCACAAGGTCATAAACTCCTCTGGCTAAACTATTAGGGTTTTTGTTAGTTGCCTTTAATTTGATAATATCGTCTTTAAAAAGGTCCGAGTTTCTTTTAATCTGTAAGCCGAAATCTGGGTCTGATTTCAGGTCTTTATAGATATCCGGCCAGGTTTTAGTGATGTTTTGCACTCTTCCATCAAAATATTTGATATCCATTAACTCGAATCTAATTGCCGATAGGAAATTTTTGGAAGCCGTCATGTAATCTTCCTCCACAAAAGCAGGGATATCTTTCATTCCGTATTTCATTAAAGAGCAATCGGCCACGCCACCTCCAATACGAAAGCAATCTTTTACAACTTCACCGTCTTTGATGTCAAGTTTCTCGTAACCAATTAAAGCTACGTTATAATCGTAATTGGCGGGTATTTTTGCCCAATAAAGACTTTCCATTTTAGGAATATCAGATTGGAATTCCCAAGTCCGGAAATTGAAAATAAAAGGAGATTCAATAGTGTATTGATATTCAATGATACTTCCCACTTTTACATTCGGCAAGGTAAACTTTTTCCTTTCGTAGTAATCGTTGACTTTTTCTGTGTAAATTTTGTTAGCGGCCAGAGCCGTAAACTGACTTGTGCCGTTTTCCAAGTTACTGGTGGTACCTTCTATATTGGAAACAGTTTCTGATGAATTTCCGGATTTCCTTAAAGGGATGACAATATTTGCCTGTTCAAGCCCTTTATTATTTAATATTTTAATTTTAACATGGTAGGTAAAAACCAGACCAGTGTTTTCTCTGTCAGAGATATAAGCATATCCAAATTCTTTAATCACATAAGCATTTGCGGTTGAGTCTTTTGGGTAAACCTTCGCGTCCAGATTAATATTGTCAATACTTCCAAACGGAAAATCACCATCGACTTGTGCGAAAGTAGGAACGTAACAAATGAGAAGTAGCAATAGTAAGTAAGGTGATCGCATAGGTTTTTAGGTTTATTAAACAAAGATATTATCTCAAACCATAAACTCTAATTTTACACAGTAATATTTTTTCGGTTTTAAACATATTGTTGCAAAACAGTATTTCTTTTCTCTTTGTTACGCCGGTAATATCAAGTTGTTTTTAGCGCTGGAAACCCGGTATATGTAGCGTTTTATCGTGGATGTTTTTGGTTCTTTTTTTATTGAGTCAATAATATTGGTATAAGATGATTATTGAAGCAGGATACTACAGGTTGCCAGATCATATTGCTACTTGTACTTTGCTTAAAAATAACCAATTAACGGGCTTCTTGCTCTTATTAACTAACCTAAATAACTACTGATTATGGTGAAAATCTACAAAAAATTCCCTTGTGGTGAGTTTTTTTCTCGCGACACGATTTCCAGAATTACTGTCCTAATTTGTTTGATTGTGTTCGGTATAAGCTCGTCTTATGCACAGCAATGGAATAGTTTGGGCAATGATACTCAAATTTCGTCGGTTGCTTCTAATTACACTTCTATAGCAGTACTGCAAGAAGTTCCGTACGTGGTTTATGTTGAAGGAACAGCTGGAAAAGTAAAAAGAAGGAATTCCAGTACGGGCACATGGGACCAAGTTGGTGGGGCAATAGGAACTAATATTACCTACACAAGGATTTATAATGATCAAAATAATAAACTTTACGTTAGTTACGTAGATGTGGCCGACAATAATCGTTTAGCAGTTGTAACTTATAATACTTCAACGCAGGCTTGGGAACCTTTAGTTTCTGGCGAGGCGCATGTTTCTACCGGTTCTGTTACTAATACGATAAGTCAGTTCAGTTCCACACCAAGAAGTGGTTTGTCCTTTGATAAGGATAATATCCCTTACATCACTTTTTCTGAGCGCAGTACCGGGAATCCATTTGTGAAAAAATTTGTGAATGGCGTATGGGAAACACTTGGAGGAAGCGCCGTTTCCACCGATATTACCGTGGCAAATAGCATTGCAATAGATTCCAACAAAGTTCCATTTATTGTTTATATACAACAATCTACCGCTACTTCTACCACAGGTGTATTAAAAGTTTTCCGGTTTAATTTAAGCGATAATACTTGGTCAGATGTATCGCCTCCTAATCCAGTTTTGCCGGGCTCAACTGCAACAGGAGCCACCGTTTCGGTTCGTCATTCTAGCATCGCCATTGGTAGCGATAATAACCCGATAGTTTCTTATTTTAATACTGGAAATAGCAACCGGTCCAGTGTTATTAGATATAATGTTACAACTGCTACGTGGGAATATCTTGGCGTTAACGGCTCAAGAGATGCGCCTAATAATACTTTGGTAAGTGATGCCGGTGGAAATGTTTATAATGCTTTTGGGGATTTGCTAACCAATGGAGGGAGTTCTCCAATGGCCAGAGTTTATAAAATGAGCACTGGCACTTCAAAATTTAAAGAATTAGTTGGTACTGTAGTTACGCAGGGAGTAGCTCAGGATGCCTCAATTGGTAATATTAATGTTGCGATTGGCAGAGATACTTCCAAACCATATATCGTATATACCAGAAAAAATTCTGCGAACATCACAACACCTGTTGTTGCGGTTTTTAGCAAATCTGTGGCTACCCAGGAAGTAACGGGTGTAACCAAGAATTCTGCCACCGCTGGCGGAGAAATTTGGGTGGATGCAGGTACAACAATTACGGAACGGGGAATTGTTTATGGCACAGCAGTTAATCCTACTACACTTGATACTAAAATAGCTGATGCAAACGGTGGATTTGGTTCATTTAGCACTACAATCAGCGGTCTTATTCCTGGAACCTTATATCACGTAAGGGCTTATGCAATCAATGATAAATCTGAAATAACTTATGGTAGCGATGAAGTATTTACAACCCTAGCGCCAGATGCCGGAGGTGTTATTGTGCAAGATAATGGTGGAACAGTGGTGTTAAAAAACGGGATTGTTGAAGCTACAATTACCAAAGCAACGGCGACGGTTACCAGCATTAAATACAATGGTTTAGAGTTGATCAGTGGTGGTTATGGTGGCGGTTCTCTGTATTGGAGCTGGAACATGCCTAATTATCAAAACCCGTCTGGTTGTACTTATACTTTAACTGCCGACCCTCATGCCAATAATTTTGATTACGCCGAAATCAAATTGCACATGAACTGGAATGGGTCGGGATCTACCGCGGCAATGGACGTTGATGTTTATTATTCGCTTCCTAGAGGCGCATCGGGTGTTTATGCAGCTGCCACCTTATCACACCCAACTAATTATCCTGAAAATCCGGGTGGAGAGTGGCGTATGGCCGGTTACCCTAACCCCATGTTTGATTGGATGAGTGTAGATTCATTGCGCAATCGAATTATGGCAAGTGGTAGTGATTTGACTAATTCAGTAGCGGTTAATGGTGCGCCAAAAGAGGTTACCCGCTTAACGAGCGGTGTTTATAATGGTTTATACGAGTGCAAATATGATTACAGTGCCGATTTTGGAGACATTAATGTGTGGGGTTGGAGCAGTACTGCAAACAAAGTTGGATTGTGGGTTACTGCGCCAAGTAAAGAATATTATCCAGGTGGTCCAAAAAAGCGTGAATTAATGTGCCATGCAACTCCTGTATTATTAAATATGCTGGGAGGTACACATTACGGTATGGGAGACGAAACTACGATTGCGGCAGGCGAGGATTGGAAAAAAACGTATGGTCCATTTTTAATTTATTGCAACAAAGTGAGTGCTGGTACTACTGATGCGCCAATGGCTTTATGGAATGATGCTAAAGCACAGGCACTTACAGAGCAAGCAGCTTGGCCTTACACTTGGTTTGCTAATTCAGATTATAAACAGGAGAGCGCTAGGGGAACAGTAACCGGTAAATTAACAATTAGTGATATTGGGCAAAATTCCGCTGCGGCTAATATGTGGGTGGGTTTGGCCGTCCCGCCAACAGGCACTACAAACAGTACTAATTTTCAGCAATGGAGTAAAAACTACCAGTTTTGGGTAAAAACAGATGCAGACGGTAATTTTACCATTCCTCATGTACTACCGGGAAATTATAGCTTATTTGCATTTGGTCCGGGTGCAGCAGGCCAGCTTTCTTTAGCAAATTACGCAACTGTAGTTGCCGGCAATACCACAAGTTTAGGAACTGTTAACTGGACACCAACACGCGTTGGGCGTACAGTTTGGGAAATAGGTAAGCCGGATAGAGAAGCCTCGGAATTTTACCACGGTAAAGATTGGTGGACAAGTAATGTTTACCCCGATACCCGTTGGGCCAAATTTATGAACTACGTAGCTGAATTCCAGAACGATGTAAACTTTAATGTTGGTCAAAGTAACATTAAAACAGAGTGGAATTTTGTGCAACCTTATGATAAAAACGTTCAAAGTACTTCTCCAAACTGGAAAGTGAATTTCACCTTACAGGATGTGCCAACTGTAGGATCTAACGCATCGGTTTATGTAGCCCTGGCAGAAAATTTTAGTGCTGCGCTAATTCTAACCGTAAACGGCATTAATGTGACATCGCCTTCAACTGGCATTGTTCCAGATAATAGCTCAAACGCAATGATTAGGAAAGGAATCCATGGTGCGTTTAGTGAAGTTAGGTTTACTTTTCCTGCTAGCTATTTAAAAGCAGGAGCTAACCAAATCAGCTTTACGCTGAGGGTTACTGGCGGTGCTAGTAGCGGAGAAGTGATGTATGATTATGTGAGGTTAGAGGGCGATGTTAATTTGCAGTTGCCAATTAAATTAGGCTCTTTTGATGCCAAGCCAGAACTGCAAACAGCTAAGTTAACATGGATTACTTTAACAGAACAGAATAACGATAAGTTTGAGATTTTAAGATCTGCGAATGGAGTAGATTTTATTCCACTAGGGACTGTAAAAGGCTCTGGGAATTCAAGTAAAATAAATAGCTATTCTTTTAAGGATATTGCACCATTAAATGGAATTAACTACTATAAATTGATACAATATGATTTTGATGGAGTTGCCCATGAGATTGGAATAAAAGCACTGAATTTTTCTTTCGATCACGTTGAAGCATTCACTATTTATCCAAATCCAGCTAAAGATTATGTGGATATAAACTGTAAAGATGCGGCAATTTCAGGACTTCAAATATCTCTTTACGATTTAACCGGTAAAACTTTGCTTAAGAAGAAATTGGAAAGTAAAGAAACCGGAATTTATAGGCTTATTCTCCCTAAACAACTGATACCGGGACAATATGTACTTAGTATTGATAATGGTAAGCAACTAAAAAGCCAACAGCTGATGATCCGATAAAGGAAGTGATCTACTTCGACCGCGAAAGCGGATGTATAAATAGTGAAACAAAAAAGCTCAGCATTCCAATTGGATGTTGAGCTTTTCTTATGAGGTAAACGGTAAACTGACACGGGTAATTTCAAGGGTAACACGGAGCTAACAAAACTGCTGAAGATGGTTGTTTATCGGTTTATGTTGGTGGATAAGTATTTTAGTTACGTTAAATCTCTCGCTTTGCTATTTGTCAAATGTTGCAAACACAGAAAAAGCCATTTTCTAAAAAAGAAAACGGCTTTCCATCGATCACATTAGATATTAATTTCCTCTGATCCCCATTTCCAAGCCACGCAATTCTGCCAGCCCCTTAAGCCTGCCAATTACAGAATAACCAGGATAAGTATTGCGGTTAAAATCATCTAAAATTAAATGTCCATGGTCCGGGCGCATCGGGATATTTACAATTCCTTCGCCGGTAGATGCCCTTCTGTTCTGCTCGTTTACTACTGCTTTCATGATGGCGTACATGCTGTTGCTTCCTTCTAAATGCGGAGCTTCATAAAAACTTCCGTCAGCCTCTCGCTGTACGTTGCGCAAATGCCAAAAATGCACTTTATGGCCTAAACGCCCAATCATCGCAGGCAAATCGTTAGCTGGGTTTGCACCTAAGGAACCGGTACAGAAAGTAATGCCATTGCTATCAGAGTCAACCGCATTAACAATAAACTGCAAATCTTCTTCATTGCAAACAATACGTGGCAAACCTAAAATAGGAAAGGGAGGATCATCTGGGTGAATGCACATTTTAACACCTTCTTCTTCTGCCGTTGGCATAATGCCTTTTAAGAAATAAGCCAAATTCTCACGTAATTCTGCTTTGCCCACCTTAGCGTATTTTGCCAAATGTTCGTTAAACTCCGGAATGGTGAAAACCTCATCAGTACCGG
>NZ_CAMLIG010000033.1 GCF_946480185.1 uncultured Pedobacter sp.
ATTCGAAGAAAATAATAAACAACTATTCTTAGCCGCTTAAACCGAACTCACGTTAGATTATTTTTCTGTTATAATGTTTTTAATCTCGCATTTAACCTGTCTTTCCTAAATTATATAAAATTTTAAAGTTTCAACTGTATCTTCTTGTTTTTACTAAAATTTACCCCAATATCAATCCCCCATATCTCCTCCCTACCATCTTCGCCCCATGTTCGGGTAGCACCTAAGAAAATCCCGAAGAAGACACGGAGAAGTCCCGGAGGAAACATAGACTAAAGGTGGACTTTAGGTGGAGTTGGGGTGGACTTAAGGTGGAGTTACAGCTGAAATATTTTTGAATTTTTGCGGAGATTTCGCTAGATTTAAGCGAGGTTAAATATACAAAAATCATGGCAGAACAAGAAGGAATTTTGCCCTACACCGGTAAATTGGGTGATACGGTAGGTTATCGTAAAAATAAAAAATTTTATAAAAGGGCAAAGCCGGCATCGTACCAACCTGCATCAGAAAGCCAAAAAGCTGGCGCCGAATTTGGCACTGGAAGCAAAGCGGTGGCATTATTAAAAGTTGCTTTTGGGTCCTTAATTTTACGGTCATTTAAAGCCACTTTACATAACCGTTTGGCTGTTGTTTTCAGAAAAATTATAAGAAGCGGTACTAGCGCAAAAAAGGGAGAAAGGGGAGTGTTTGACGGAAACCTACAACTACTTAAAGGCTTTGAGCTAAATCCAAAAGCGCAATTTATAAAGCTGTGTAATTTAGCCATTGATAGCCAAATTACTGCTAAGCAAATCAACATAAAAATCCCGGCGTTTGATTGGCAAAATAAAATCAAAGCACCAAAAAATGCCCAACGGATGAAAGTTGGCTTATGTTGTGTTTTTGCAGATTTTAAAAATGGAACTACCGAAAGCGTAAATGCTAACCAGCTCAACATCAAAGAAAATCGGAGTTTTCCGGGTGCTTCGCTTAGGGTTGATATTCCTGCAAAGGAAGAAATGGCTGTTTTTTTAATAGCTAATCTCTTTTTTGAAACTGATAGTTTGAATAAAGCTACCATTATTGAAAACCAAAATTATCAGGCAGGGATCATCCTTGATGTTGCACACATTAAAGACGGTGCTCTGGTAGAATTTGTTGCCGAAAAACCTATTGAAAAATTAGAAGAGGAAGCCATCAAAGTGGATGTTTTTTGGCAAGTGGAAGGTGATGATGTTTGACGCTAAAGAATGAAAAACCTAAACAAAGAGCTTTAGCTAAGCGGAAGGCTATGTTTTTGCGGAAAGAAGGGGTCTATAAATAAAAAAAGCGACATCAATGTCGCTTAATTAAAATACAATGCTTTAAAAAGGCAAATCCCGTTCGTCGTCATCTTTTCTAAATTCACCGGTGCCTAAATCTTTTGGGGCTTCTGCTTCAACTTCATTTGCGGCGGTATTCGTTGCCGAGGACGCTGCTCCGTTTTCAAAATCAGTTTTTCTACCCAAGAGCGTAAAGTTTTCGGCAACTATTTCTGTGCTGTATTTCTTGTGACCTTCCTTGTCTTCAAAAGAGCGGGTTCTTAGCTTTCCTTCAATATAAACAAGCTTGCCTTTCTGCAAATATTTGGCGGCTACATCTGCCAAACCTCGCCACATCACTATGTTGTGCCATTCGGTTTGTTCAATCCGTTTTCCGTCTTTGTTGTACGATTCTGATGTTGCCAAAGGAAAACTGGCAACAGAAACGTTCCCGTCTAAATGCCTTACTTCTGGGTCTTTGCCCAAATGACCTACTAAAATAACTTTGTTAACTCCTGACATACCAATTAGGATAAATTTTAATTCAATTTATGATTTTTTTAAGGAACTCAAAAATTAATTTAGGCATTCCGTAATTTTTAACATCATTAAAATCAACCCAAGTCCAGCCTTCTTGCATCAATAATTCATCCCTGTCGCTTTCAATTTCTACAAATCGGGCAAACAGCCGCTGATGTGTTAAAATATGTTTAATCTCCTCCGAAATGCTTTTAATTATCGGCCTAGTTTTAAACCATTTTTCTACTTCAAACCGGCTCTCTAAACTTTCAGTGGCGCTCAAAAACTCAACACCAGGCAAATCATAAAGGCCCGCCCAAATATCGTTATTGCCCCTACGTTTAATGATAAGCTGGTTTTGAGGATTGGTAATGATGTAAAATTGAAAATGGCGTTCCTTGATTTTGAGTTTTTTGAGTTTTACAGGAAGCTCATTGACCTGTTGATTTTTATAAGCATAACAGGAGGTGATAAACGGGCAAATCTCGCAATTTGGACTTTTAGGCTTGCATTGTAACGCACCAAACTCAATCATGGCTTGGTTATGCTCTCCGGCATTTTTAGTGTCCAATATTTCATCGGCCAAAGCCTGAAATTGTTTTTTGCCTTCTGTAGAGTTGATGGGTGTAAAAATGCCGAAATATCTAGCCAATAAGCGGTACACATTTCCGTCAACCACGGCTTTTGCTTCATTTGATGAAAAAGAAGCAATGGCAGAAGCAGTGTATTCTCCAATTCCGGTTAGCGAGATTAAATCGGCGTAAGCTGTTGGAAAAACGCCGTTAAAATCTATCATTATCTTTTTTGCGGTTTTTAGCATGTTCCGCCCTCTTGAGTAATAACCCAATCCTTGCCACAGCCGTAAAATATCATCCTCACTTGCTTCGGCAAATGCTTTTACTGTGGGATAGTTTTCGGCAAAGCGAAAAAAATAGGGCATTCCCTGTTCAACTCTGGTTTGTTGCAAAATAATTTCGGATAGCCAAATAAAATAAGCATCGTTGCTGTTGCGCCAAGGTAAATCTCTTTTATGGTTTCTGTACCAATTGATTAGCTCGTTTTTAAATGCCATTTATTCAGTATATTGTAAAAATTGGAGAGTGCAATTTGCTTAATTGTTGTGTAATAAGATGTTGAAATAAAAAATTAAGTTATTTATTTCAAAAACTCAACTAAAAGCAATACTTTTGCAACCCCAAATCTTTGCATAACATAGTAAAATTAATAAGAAAATAGATCAAATGACAAAGGCAGAAATTATAGCAGAAATTGCTAACAAAACCGGAATAGAAAAGGTTGATGTACAAGAGACTGTTGAGGCGTTCTTTAAAGTAGTAAAAGGCGCAATGGTAGGTGGAGAAAATGTTTATGTAAGAGGTTTTGGTAGTTTTGTAGTTAAGAAAAGAGCCGAAAAAACTGCAAGAAACATCTCAAAAAATACTGCAATAATTATCCCTGAACATTTTGTGCCAAGCTTTAAACCGGCAAAAGTGTTTGTTGATAAAGTAAAAACTGGCAATAAATCCACTGTAACTGCATAAGACCATGATAAAACCTAAACAATATATTGCAATAGGGTTAGTAGCGATACTAATGGTGTTTTTATATAGTTTAGATATTAAGGGTTTAGTGAAGAAGGATGCGGAAAGTGAAAAACCAGCTGGAATGCAAGCCGGTGCTATGGCAAATGCGCCAGCAGCAAAGGCCGTTACTGCAGATGCGGTTACTTCTGTATCAAAACAGATGATTAATGCTAGCTTAGCGGCAGATATCGATAAGCTTGAAAAGCAAGCAAAGGATGCTGACGGAGCTAAGAAAGTAGATTTGCAAAAGCAGATTGCTAAAAAATGGGATGATGTAAATCAGCCTGCGGCAGCTGCATTTTCTTATGAAGAAGTTGCAAAAGCAGAGCCTAGCTACGCTAATTGGTTAATAACAGGCGATAGGTTTACAGAGGGTTACCAAAATTATAGCGACACAACGGTTACAGCCGGGCTGGTAGTTAAGGCTATTGATGCTTATAATGAGGCATTAAAACTTAACCCTTCCAGCCTAGATGCGAAAACAGGATTAGGTGTGGCTTACGTTAGCGGTACTCAAAGTCCTATGCAAGGAATTCAGCTGTTATTGGGCGTAGTTAAAGAGGATCCAAAAAACGCAAAAGCGAATATGAACCTGGGTATGTTTTCCATGAAATCAGGCCAGTTTGAGAAAGCTGTTGGCAGGTTTAAAACTGTAATTGAAGTTAAGCCAACTCCAGAAGCATGGTTTTATTTAGGAACCAGCTATGAGAATTTAGGACAAAAATCTGAAGCAATACTAGCGTACAAGAAAAGTAAAGAGCTGGCTGCAGATCCAAGCTTAACAGAATTTGTAGATCGCAAGATCAAGGAATTAAGTAATTAAAATAATTAAATAAAACATTAAATTTCAAAGTTATGCCAAGCGGTAAAAAAAGAAAAAGACATAAAATGGCTACTCACAAGCGTAAAAAACGCTTAAGAAAAAACAGACATAAGAAAAATAAATAAAGCTTTTTAGCTTTTTTAACAAAACATTACGCTTAATATTTTAGGTGTGATGTTTTGTTGTTGTGTTTTTTTTCTCTGTTGACAAGAGATTGTTTTTGGTAACAATCTTTTTAAAAAAAGTAGCTGTTGGTAAAGGAGTTAATCATCAATTCGACCCCCAGTGGGGTTACAATTGCATTACTGCAAGACAAGCAACTCGTAGAACTTAACAAAGAGCAAATTAACAACAGTTATGCTGTTGGCGATATTTACATGGGCAGAATTAAAAAAATTATGCCCGGTTTAAATGCTGCTTTTGTTGATGTTGGTTATGAGAAAGATGCTTTTCTGCATTATTTAGACCTCGGGCCGCAAGTACAATCTTTACTAAAACTTACTAAGCAAGTTAGAGGTAATTCTTATAAAGACCATTTATTAGATCATTTTAAGAAAGAAGCTGATATTGATAAGGGCGGAAAAATTTCGTCAATACTTACCAAAAATCAGTTATTGCCTGTACAAATTGCTAAGGAACCTATTTCTACAAAAGGTCCAAGGTTAAGTTCAGATTTATCAATTGCGGGAAGGTTTGTGGTACTGGTGCCATTTTCTGATGTAATTTCTATCTCAAAAAAGATAAGAAGCAATACAGAAAGAACACGTCTTAAAAAAATTGTTGAAGGCATTAAGCCTGCAAATTTTGGCGTAATCATCAGAACCGTATCTGAGAACAAAGGCGTAACAGAAATTCAGAAAGATTTACTGGATCTTATTTCTAAGTGGCAAACTTTGATGAAAAAGTTGCCGCATACAGATCCGTCTAAACGGATTTTAGGGGAAATGGGTAGAGCTTCTACCATATTAAGAGATCTTTTAAATGATGATTTCTCTAACGTTCACGTGGATGATCCGGCCATTTATGAAGAAATAAAATCATACGTACACGAAATTTCTCCGGAACTGGAGAAAATAGTAAAACTGTACAAAGGGAAAGAACCTATTTTTGAGCATTTCGGAATAGAAAAGCAGATAAAAGGATCTTTTGGTAGAACTGTAAATCTTGCAGGTGGCGCTTATTTAGTGGTTGAACATACCGAAGCACTGCATGTAATTGATGTAAACAGTGGCAACCGAACCGCCAGCCCAGAAAACCAGGAAGAAAATGCTTTCATGGTAAACAAGGAAGCGGCAAAAGAAATTGCCCGTCAGTTAAGGTTGAGAGATATGGGCGGAATTGTGGTGGTCGATTTTATTGATATGCACAAAGCGCCTAATCGTAAAGATCTTTTTGACTATTTAAAATCAGAAATGCTTTTGGATAGGGCCAAGCATACCATTTTGCCACCGAGCAAATTTGGATTGGTGCAAATTACACGTCAAAGGGTACGCCCGGAGATGAATATTGTAACCAATGAAAAATGTCCAAGTTGTGATGGAACTGGTGAGATTAAAGCCAGCATTGTTTTATTGGACGATATTGTTGCCAATTTAGATTATGTTTTAAATGAACAGGCAGAAAAAGGGATTACACTTTGTGTTCATCCTTATATTGAGGCTTTCATAAAAAAAGGATGGATATCCCTGCAAATGAAATGGTTTTTTAAATACAACCAGTGGGTTAAGGTTCGTCCGGTTTCCTCTTATCATTTAACAGAGTTCCATTTCTTAAACGCAAAAGAAGAGGATATCAAACTTTAATTTTCTGTTTAATATTTTTCAAAAAGCCTGCGAGTTTTCGCAGGCTTTTTTGTTTATGTAAATTTTAAGGCACAGATATGTTTTGTTAAGTAATTAGCGACGAATCTTTTATATTCGGTTAAGTATTCTACCTAAATGTATCAGAAGATTAAAAAATACATAGAAATTTCTCCCCGCGAATTTCGAGGTATGGTGGTTTTCGTTATCATCTTATTGCTGGTTTACAGCTCACCCTATATTTACGAAAAGCTAATGGGTGATCCGCTCAAGATTTCAGTAGAAATTGTTCAGCCCAAAATCGCAACTATCGAAGCTTTTGATGAGAAGAAAGATAATTTTTACGATACGGAAGATGCAGTGCCAGCAAAAGGTGAACTGTTTGAATTTAACCCAAACCATCTTTCTGTAGAAAACTGGATGAAGTTAGGACTCAGCCAAAAGCAGGCGCTCAGTATCAAGAAATATGAAGCTAAAGGAGGTCAGTTTCGCACTTTGGCTGATGTTAAGAAAATGTATCCGATTACGGATGAAATGTATCATCGTCTTGAACCTTATATAAAAATTCCGGAGAAGGAAAATGACGTTAAACCTTACAATAATAAATTCGAGCAAAAAGGATTTGATGTTAAAAAGGCAGTTAATGTAGAAATTAATAGTGCCGATTCCATTACACTACTTACTGTACGCGGGATAGGTCCTTCTTTTGCTTCCCGTATCATTACTTACAGAAAGCGGTTGGGCGGTTTTATAGCCTTTGATCAATTAAGAGAGGTTTATGGAATTGATTCGACAAAATATGACCAGTTGGTACCACAGTTAAACATTAACAAGCAGAATATTAAAAAGATTATGATCAACCGCTGTAGCATTGATGATTTAAGGAGTTTCCCATATTTACGGTACAAACAGGCGAATGCAATTATTGCCTACCGAACGCAACATGGTAATTTTTCTAATGCTGCAGATTTGAATAAAATTGCGATATTGAGCCCTGAACTTATTCAGAAAATTACGCCCTATTTAAATTTCAATGATTGACGCCAGTATCAAAAAAAGTATCCGAGATATCCCTGATTTCCCTAAACCCGGAATTATATTTAAAGATATCACGCCGATTTTGAAAGATCAAAAATTATGTTCTGCAATTGTTGATGCTTTTGTGGAGGAATTAAACGGGTTAGCGTTTGATGCAATTGCCGGCATTGAAAGTCGCGGTTTTTTGTTTGGGTTGATGTTGGCTAACCGATTGAATAAACCTTTTATTCCTATTAGAAAGGTTGGAAAACTCCCTTTTAAAACTATACAACAATCGTATGATTTAGAATATGGCTCGGCAGTGATCGAGATCCACGAAGATGCGTTTGAACCAGGCGCAAGGATTTTGATTCATGATGATTTATTAGCGACGGGAGGAACGGTGGATGCTACTTCACAATTGATCAAAAAAATGAATGGTGTAATCGCCGGATTCTCGTTTATCGTTAGCCTTGATTTTTTAGGAGGAGAGGAAAGGTTAAAAACTTTTTCTGAGAATGTTTATACGTTGGCTAGGTATTAAGAAATACAGAAAGGGACTGGATGAAAAGAGAAAATGCTATCAGAATATTTGAACAAAAGCAAGTCCGCACTCATTGGGACGACGAAAAGGAACTTTGGTATATTTCTGTTATTGACGTAATTGAAGTGCTGACAGGTACAGCCCGTCCAAGAAAATATTGGAACGACCTAAAAACCAAGCTAAAAAAGGAAGGGAGTGAACTGTCCGAAAAAATCGGACAGTTGAAAATTATAGCATCTGACGGTAAAATGCGACTAACTGATGTTGCTGATACCGAACAAATTTTCAGACTTATTCAATCTATTCCTTCGCCAAGGGCAGAACCATTTAAACTATGGTTGGCACAATTAGCTTCTGAGCGATTAGGCGAAATGCAAGACCCCGAAATTACCGTTGACAGGGCTTTGGAACAATATCTGCAATTAGGGTATTCAGAAAATTGGATTAACCAACGTCTGAAAAGTATTGAAATCCGTAAAGAACTTACGGACGAGTGGAAAAAACGAGGGCTGAAAGAAGGTATGCAGTTCGCTACACTGCCCGCCATCATTACCAAAGCGTGGGCAGGCAAAACGACCAAAGAGTATAAAATTCTCAAAGGATTAAAAAAGGAAAATCTTCGGGACAATATGACCAACACCGAACTAATTTTAAATATGCTTGCGGAGGCTTCTACCAAAGATATTTCACAAGCAGTAAATCCCGAAACCTTTCAAGAAAGTGCAGCAGTCGCTCAACAAGGCGGGAAAATTGCAGGCGATGCAAGAAAGGCATTAGAAGCGAAAACAGGCAAAAAAGTGGTTACGTCCCTAAACGCACAGACATCACTTAAAGAAAAAGATGATCCAAAGCAAATAGATAATCGGAAATCATCAAACGAATAAAAAACCAAGATATTGAGAAACCATTATATTAGAGCGTGATAACCCGCAATACCGAAATGGTTCGAGTTTTTTATAGCCACCCCCAGCCACCAAACCTAAACCATCATCATCAACAGTTGCTTTAGTAGGAGTTTCATGGACTTTTGATCTTTTCTTCTCCCAAAGTTTTATATAGCCTGTTAAACGAGCAACGCCATGAGAGTTTATCCCGCGTAAATCCGGCTTTAATTAAAATGTTGGTTGTCAATTGCGCATGCCCATTAGAACAGCCCAATTATTTTAAATATAAATTGGGTGAAGTTTCCAAGTGTTTCTTCAGTAAATATAAGGTGCCGTTATTGATGTTATTTTGAGTGAAAAGCTTTTAACTTTCCACCTTTAACTTTAATACAGTATGCTGAACTTAAAATCTAAAGGTTTAAAATTTTCAATCAAAGATTTGATGAAATCATCGCCATACTTCACGTAAAATAGAGCAAAATTTTCTTTACGTTCTTGCAATCCTCCGCCAGGAAAAAGTGAGTTTTTTACTTTTTCGATGTCGTTCATCGCTTCGGAATAGTTGCGCTTGTCAGCTCTAATCAACTTCTTCTCTAAGTTGTCCAATGCGTTTTTTAGCCTCACCTCAACGGCTTCCGTACTTGGCTTTAGCGTAGCGTCAATTTTTGCAACCCTTTGTTTTAAAGCTTCAAAAACGGCATGTAGTTGTTGCCATTCCTGCGAAAGAGTCAAGTCGTGAGCAGTGTGGCTTTCAACGTAGTTTTTCTTCAGCTGTTCTGTAGCGGTAAATGTGTCTGTAAGGTTTAGTCCTAATTTATTCAATTTGTGAATCACCTTTTCATCTGCCACCATCGCCGAATTTCTTAAAACCAATAAAGGGAAATCTACTTTGTAAAAATCAAAATTTGACTTTAATTGTAACCAATAAGCCAATTCACCACCACCGCCAATGTAAGCCAGATTAGGTAAAATCACTTCTTGGTATAAAGGACGCATCACCACATTTGGGCTAAACCGTTCGGGATAATTGTTGATTTCTGTTTTTAATTCCGCTTCGGTAAAGGATATTTCAGTATTTAAAACCTGATATTTTCCGTTTTCAAAAACGATACGTTCTCGCAAATCATCCATTAGGTAAAAGAAATTAATCTCTCTTGGATTCACCTGCGCATGAATATCAATTTTAGCTAAAGCTTCACTTGCTTGCTGTATATTTTTAAAACTATTTTGCTCGATGATATCTTGAGTGATAATTTCAGAAAATTCCTGCTTTAACGAGTGGTCATCCGCATCAATAATTACTAAGCCGTAATCTGCAAAAAGTTCGTTGGCTAAAAACCGAGTGGCGTCGGATAAGCTTTTTCCATCGGCGTAAGCTTTAGAAACCATTTTAGCCAGTTTTTCCGCATTGGCAGAGATGCCTAAAATTCCTTTATACTCATTCAGCGTTTGGATAAAGTTTTTGGTACTCAATCTTCCGGTTGCACCACTAGCTTTGGTAATCCAGCTTATTTTTTTGTCATCAACGTAGGTATGGTTGATTTCTTCAAAATCATGATCTTCTGTAGCCATCCAATAAACAGGCACAAAATTTTTATCTGGGAAAACCTGTTTAAGCTCTTTGGCTAGATTTATTGCACTTACTATTTTAAATAAGAAATAAAGTGGCCCCGTGAAGATATTAAGCTGATGACCGGTGGTGATGGTATAAGTGTTCTCGGCTTTAAGCGATTGAATATTCGCCTTTGTTAAAGCACTTTGGTTGGCGATAGCATTGTACTGATTTTCTAAAACGGAAACTAATGTTTCTCTATTCCCTCGGAAATTTCTTTCGTTGATGATTCTTTCGAAGCTTTTTAAATCTGGAAACTGGTTAATAAAGGGTTCGAATTGCTTATCATGGCTCAACAGTCGGTTAACTGTTGATGAAAAACATCGCGTTTGAGCGTAATCGATAGTTTGTACTTTCATGCTAAAAAGCGAAAATAGCCAAAATTCAACATCTTGGCTATTTTGCAATATTTATTTGACAATAGTCCCATAAAGATCAAAATCTTCTGCCCTGTCTATTTTTGCATTTATAAAACTTCCCGGTGTTGCATAATTTGTTTTAGCATCAATAAGTACTTCATTATCAACTTCTGGCGAATCAAATTCGGTTCGCCCGATGAAGAAATCGCCCTCCAATTTATCCACCAACACTTTGTAGGTGTTGCCCACTTTTTGTTGGTTTAAATCAAAAGAAATAGCCTGCTGAACTTCCATGATGTCCTCTACACGCTGTTCTTTCACTTCTTGTGGTACATCATCCGTCAAATCATAAGCGTGGGTTTTTTCCTCGTGAGAATAAGTAAAGCAGCCTAGTCTATCAAAACGGGTTTCTGCAACCCAGTCTTTCATTTGGTTAAAATCATCTTCTGTTTCTCCGGGATAACCGCAGATTAAAGTAGTTCGCATCGCTATGTTTGGCACTTTATCTCTGATTTTATTGACCAAATCAATGGTTTTTTGTTTGGTAGTTCCCCGTCGCATAGACTGCAACATAGGGTCTGATATATGTTGCAAAGGCATATCCAAATACTTGCAGATGTTAGAACGCTCGTTCATCACATCTAAAATATCCATCGGAAATCCAGAAGGATAAGCATATTGCAAACGAATCCATTCAATGCCGTCGATATCAGAAAGACGGCGCATTAAATCGGCGAGTTTACGCTCATTGTATAAATCTAATCCGTAATAGGTTAAATCCTGCGCAATTAAAATGAGTTCTTTGGTGCCGTTTTTGGCTAAGAATTTAGCTTCTTTTACCAAATCTTCAATTGGTTTAGAAAGATGCTTGCCACGCATTAACGGGATAGCACAAAAAGAACATGGTCGGTTACAGCCTTCGGCAATTTTAAAATAGGCGAAATGAGAAGGAGTGGTTAACATCCGTTCTCCCAACAACTCGTATTTATAATCAGCACCAACGCTGGTGAGTAGATTTGGTAAATCATTAGTGCCAAACCACGCATCAATATTGGTGATTTCGGCAGAGAGTTCTGGCGTGTATCTTTCTGATAAACAGCCCGTAACAATCACCTTTCCTATTTTACCTTGATCCTTTAGCTCACTATATTGTAAAATAGTGTCAATAGATTCTTGTTTTGCATTGTCAATAAAACCGCAAGTGTTTATGACTACAATATCGTTTGAGCGTACATTGTTAGCCTCATGCACTACCTCCATTTTGTTGCCGTTCAATTGACCCATTAACACTTCAGAATCATAGGTGTTTTTTGAGCATCCTAGGGTGATGACGTTAACTCTGGGTGGTATTTTGGATTGCACTGATTTTACTTTCATTTTTCTTTTTTTGTGATTCCACAGATTTTTGTTAGGAATTAGAATGATTTCACTGATTTCTGAGGATTTTACTTTCTAGCTAAACAGATAATCTTTTTACTTCACAACTTCCATTTCCGAAATTGACCAATAAGCCTGTTTTAATTTTACTAGCTTTTAAATATGATATTAATTGTGATTGAAAAAGTTTTGGTTGGATGCCTGTTACTGCTTTAATTTCCAAAATCACACTGTTCTCTATGAAAAAATCACATCTGAATTTTCCTGCCAATTTGCTTTTGAAGTAAACATTAAATTCTTTTTCACATTCAAATTTGATGTTCTCATTTTCAAATTGAATGATGAGTGCTTTAGAATAAATTTTCTCTAGAAATCCCGGGCCTAATTCTTTATGAACCTCATAACAACAGCCGATAATTTTATGAGTTAAGGGGTCTCTTTCGGAACTATCCATAAAACTAATTTTTTAATTCCTATAAGGGGAAATCTGTGTAATCTTAGCTATCTGTGTAATCAATTCCCAAACAGGGAATCCACAAACTCCTTCTTATTAAACAATTGCAAATCGGTCATTTTTTCGCCTACACCAATATATTTAACCGGAATTTTAAACTGATCAGAAATCCCAATCACTACGCCACCTTTTGCTGTCCCGTCTAACTTAGTTAAGGCTAAAGCGTTTACATCCGTTGCTTGCGTAAACTGCTTACATTGCTCTACGGCATTTTGCCCGGTAGAAGCATCTAATACCAATAAAATTTCATGCGGAGCACCAGGAACAACCTTTTGCATTACATTTTTAATCTTGGTCAATTCGTTCATCAAACCAATTTTGTTGTGCAAACGACCAGCAGTATCAATAATTGCTACATCTTCATTGTTAGCTACGGCTGATTTTAAAGTGTCAAAAGCCACAGAAGCAGGGTCGGCATTCATTCCTTGCGAAACTACCCGAACATCTGCCCGTTTCCCCCACAGCTGAATTTGCTCAACAGCAGCAGCCCTAAAAGTATCGGCAGCGCCAATTACCACTTTTTGTCCGGCTTGTTTTAGCTGATGAGCCAACTTTCCAATTGTAGTAGTTTTTCCAACGCCATTAACGCCAACCACCATAATTACGTAGGGCTTATGATTGGTATAATTGAAGTTCTCAAAATCGGCGCTATTGTTTTCTTCTAATAAAGCCTGAACTTCTTCTCGCAAAATATGATTAAGTTCAGATGTGTTTATATATTTATCGCGGGCAACACGCTCTTCCACGCGTTTTACTATTTTCAGTGTAGTAGCAACGCCCACATCAGAAGTTACTAAAATCTCCTCCAGATCGTCCAGAACATCATCATCCACCGTTGATTTGCCAACAACGGCTTTGCTAATTTTAGAGAAGAAAGTGTCTTTAGTTTTCTCCAGACCTTTATCCAATGCCTGTTGTTCTTCTATCGTTTTTTCTTTCTTTTTAAAGAAGTCAAATAATCCCATTTGATAAATTTAAACAAAAAAAGCCATCCCTAATTTAAAAGGACGGCTTAAATATTTTCAAAACAATTATTCAGCTATACGCTTTCTTTAGCTTCAACAATTGCGTCCTTAATGTGATCATTATGAGCAATCATTGATTTAAAAGAGTAAGCACCAGTTTTTGGAGATCTTACTGAAGTAATAACTTTTGAGTATTCTTTACCGGTTCCGGTTTTTAGTGTTGCAACTACTTTCTTTGCCATGTTAAATATTGTTTATGCTACAGAATAGCGTATGTTACTTAATTTCTTTGTGAACCGTAACTTTTCTAAGTACTGCGTTAAATTTCTTAACTTCCAGTCTCTCAGGAGTGTTTTTACGATTTTTTGTAGTGATATATCTAGAAGTTCCAGGCATTCCACTTTCCTTATGTTCGGTACATTCTAAAATTACCTGAACTCTGTTTCCTTTTTTTGCCATTGTAAAACGGTATTGAATTCTTTAAATTAAATAGATCCTTTGTTGATGAATCTGCTGATAGCTTCGGTTATCCCGATTTTATTGATCGTTTTGATTGCAGATGTTGATACTTTTAAAGTTATCCAACGGTCCTCCTCTGGAAGATAAAAACGCTTCATCTGTAAATTTGGATAAAATTTACGTTTTGATTTTACGTTAGAGTGCGACACTCTATTACCCACCATTGTTGCTTTTCCTGTTAAATCACAAATTCTTGACATGACTGTATATGTTGTGTTTCCTATTTCCTAATTAAAACTCAGTTTTACAAAGAGTGTGCAAATATCGAAAAATAAATCTGAATAGACAATAGACATAAAGAAATATTTTTTTGGAAGGTTTTGTAGCTAAGTGTTTAAGCCTAAGTCTGTGTCCAATCCTACCTTTTTTGACATGTCGAGATTTAATTTTACATAAACATACTAAGACAAAATACGTCTTGGTTTAACAAAATACTTTCGCTTTAATAGTACGTGGGTAAGTTTTAGGACAAAGAAAATGCTAATAATATTCCACAAAAAACCTTTTAGCCAAAACGTTGATGAATAAGTTCCTTTTTTAACATAAAATCCCTAATTTTCGTCCTTCAAACCAATTACACAAATTCATGAGTTTTAAAATTTCGTCTTTCGACGAGTATAAAAAGGCGTATCAAAAAAGTGTTGATCAGCCGGAGGCTTTTTGGGCAGATATTGCCGAAAACTTTACTTGGAAAAAAAAGTGGGATAAAGTTTTAGATTGGAACTTTAAAGATCCAAAAATTGAATGGTTTAAAGGTGCCAAATTAAACATTACAGAAAACTGTATAGATAGGCATTTAAAAGACAAAGCCGACCAACCGGCAATTATTTGGGAAGCGAACGATCCGCATGAACATCATCGGGTGTTAACCTACAAGCAACTGCATGAAAAGGTTTGTTTGTTTGCCAATGTTTTAAAAAGCAACGGCGTTAAAAAAGGCGATAGGGTTTGTATCTATATGCCTATGGTTCCAGAATTGGCTATTGCTGTTTTGGCTTGCGCCAGAATAGGAGCTATTCATTCTGTTGTGTTTGGAGGTTTTTCTGCACAATCTATCGCAGATAGAATCAATGATGCACAATGCGAGATGGTGATTACTGCAGACGGTGGTTTTAGAGGAGCAAAAGATATTCCGTTAAAAAACGTGATTGACGATGCGCTGGTGCAATGCCCTTCTGTTAAAACGGTAATTGTTTTAACACGTACCCGTACGCCAATATCAATGATTAAAGGCAGAGATAAATGGTGGCAAGATGAAATCAACAAAGTAGAAACATTAGGCTTGATTGACTGCCCGGCGGAAGAAATGGATGCGGAAGATGAACTGTTTATTCTTTATACATCAGGTTCAACCGGCAAACCAAAAGGTGTAGTGCATACTACTGCTGGTTATATGATTTATACCGCTTATACTTTCCAAAATGTTTTCCAATATCAGCCAGAAGATGTTTATTTCTGTACGGCAGATATCGGTTGGATTACAGGCCACTCTTATATTATTTACGGCCCCTTAGCACAAGGTGCCACAACGCTTATGTTTGAAGGTGTGCCTACTTACCCGGATGCCGGTAGGTTTTGGGACATTGTAGATAAGTTTGAAGTGAATACTTTATACACTGCGCCAACGGCAATCCGTTCTTTAATGCAATCTGGATTAGATTATGTGAAGAATAAGGATTTGTCTTCTTTAAAAGTTTTAGGCTCGGTAGGGGAACCTATTAACGAAGAAGCTTGGCACTGGTACAACGACAATATTGGAAAAGGACGATGCCCAATTGTTGATACGTGGTGGCAAACAGAAAACGGTGGGATTTTAATTTCACCGATAGCGAACGTTACTCCTTTAAAGCCATGTTATGCAACTCTGCCATTGCCTGGTGTTCAGCCGGTGTTGGTAGATGAGAATGGTACGGTGATAGAAGGAAACGGAGTTTCTGGAAATCTTTGTATCAAATTTCCGTGGCCCGGAATGTTGCGCACCACTTATGGAGATCATGAGCGTTGCAGGCAAACTTATTTTTCTACATATGAGAATATGTATTTTACTGGCGACGGTTGTTTAAGAGATGAAGATGGCTATTACAGAATAACAGGCAGGGTTGATGATGTAATCAACGTATCCGGACATAGAATTGGAACTGCCGAGGTAGAAAATGCCATCAACATGTTTACGGATGTGGTAGAATCAGCCGTGGTAGGTTATCCGCATGAAATTAAAGGACAGGGAATTTATGCTTATGTAATTTTAGATAAGGATTCTGGAGATGAAGAACTGACCAAAAAAGATATAGCAATGACAGTAAGCCGGATTATTGGCGCTATCGCAAGACCAGATAAAATTCAGTTTGTAACAGGCTTACCAAAAACGAGATCTGGTAAAATTATGAGACGTATTTTAAGAAAAATAGCGGAAGGTGATATGTCAAATGTTGGTGATACTTCTACTTTGCTTGACCCCGCTGTTGTTGAGGATATCATTAAAGGGAAAGTATAGAGAAAAGATGCGAGAATCAAGAAACAAGAGCCAAGATTGAACGGCTCTTGTTTCTTGATCCTACTTTTCCTGCGTCTCTTTTTAGACTGGCATGATGGTTGGTTAATTATAAGCAGTTAATCTATTTATAAAAACTAAAAAACAAGATCATGGATAAGTTAGAATTTAAAGGAACTTGGAATGAGGTAAAGGGAAAAGCAAAACAAGCTTACGGCGACTTGACTGATGACGATTTAAAATACGAAGAAGGAAAAGGCGACGAAACAGTCGGAAAATTGCAACAAAAATTAGGTAAAACCAGAGATGAAGTTGTGGATTGGATCAAAAACTTATAAGTAATCACCTTTCTCTTAAAATGCCTCAGAAATTAATTATTCTGAGGCATTTTTTTGTGTCCGTATTTTTAGAAACATTGTCCAAATAAATTTTTGTGTGCTAAATTTTTGGAGCATAAAACGCTATACAACCTCATTAAACAGCTAATTATATCAAATTTAAATTTTTGGCACTCACTTTGATTGTTGTTAAATGTCTTTGACGAAGAGACATTTCATACGTTTAGGTTTAGGTTTAGTAAAAAGGAAACGCCCATCGTTTCCTTTTTCATTTTATAAGAATTTTGACCAAGTTAGATTTGGAAAATATTAAAGAATAAAAAGCAATTATCCCTAAACTTTAAATAGATTAACATCAAGAAGATTAAAACTAAGTTGCTTTCTTTTGTTTTTAATATTAAAGGTGTTTTTCGGGAATCTTTTTTAGCCGTTTATTCTTATATTTAATTTTATGAAAAAGATCGCATTAGTTACCGGAACTTCTACCGGCTTGGGTTTAGAAACAAGTATCAAACTTGCAAAAGCTGGATATTTAGTTTACGCAACAATGAGGAACTTAGATAAGCAAGAACTTTTAAGAAGCAAAGCCGAAAGTTCAGGAGTTTCTTTAGAGATTCGGCAGTTGGATGTTTCTAATTTAGAAAGTATTAAAGAATGTATTACAGCTATTATTAGTGAGGTGGGGCGAATTGATGTACTAATCAACAACGCTGGTGCTGGATTTTTGAAACCGTCAGAACTTACCTCAGATGAGGAGCTTCAAAAAGTTACGGACGTTAATTATTTTGGAACCGTAAGGTGCATTAATGCAGTTCTTCCTATTATGAGGGCACAAAAAAGTGGACGTATTATTAATATAAGTTCTATTGGAGGTTTGGTTGGACAACCCTTTAATGAAATTTATTGCGCAGCAAAATTTGCTCTAGAAGGATATACAGAAGGATTGGCGAGCTATATTACTCCTTTTTTTAATATAAAATTTACCTTATTGGAACCTGGAGGCATCACTACTGAATTTGCAAATTCTGTTTTTAAGGATTTAAAGAAATCGGGAGGTATCACAGGAGATTATGAAGAGATTCTTAATCAATACGTTGGTGGGATGCAAAACAGATCTAAGGAAGAAGTCGCAAAGATTTATCAAACAGGAGAACAAGTTGCTGAAGTAATTATGGAATTACTGAAAAATGAGAATCCTCCCCTAAGAGTTAGAACTTCCGACTGGTCTAATAGTTTTACCGAGCTAAAAACCAAAGCCGACCCACACGGATTGATCCTTCATAATGCATTGGTGAAAAGCTATTTTAAATAGCTTTCATCTGGAGTACGTATATTCTAAAACTTTTTTTGGAATTAAGAACTAATTGTGAAAGCGTTCAAAAGAAAAATTGGTAGCGTAAATTTTTCTGCCCTTAACTTTCCTTTACAAAACAATTTGCTTTTACATCCGTTAATCTGCAAATGAAAAACATACTTTTCTTCGGGGATAGCCTAACCGCTGGTTACGGACTTGCAAACCCCTCCAAAGATTCATTCCCTGCTCTTATAGAAAAGAAAATAAGAGCAGCCTGTTTTGGATATAAAGTCATTAACGCAGGCCTTAGCGGTGAAACAAGTCAAGGTGGGTTAAACCGAATTTCCATTGTGTTAAATGAGCCTGTCGATATTTTTGTATTGGGTCTTGGCGCAAACGATTTGTTACGGGGTATTAATCCGGTACAAACCACACAAAATCTACAAAGTATTATTGATCAAGTAAAGCTTAAAAATCCGGCGGTTCACCTGGTGTTATTGGGAATGGAATTTCCAGATATATTTCCGTTTCCTCAGTTAAATGCTTTTCGGAATGTATTCAGAGATTTGGCTACAAAAAATAAGATGGATTTCCTTCCTTTTCTGTTAAAAGATGTAGCTGGTATTCCTCGTCTTAATTTAGCGGATGGTTTACATCCAACAGCAGAGGGCTATAAAATTATTGCAGAGAACGTTTGGAAACTGATGGAACCTTTTTTATAAAATTTGACGAGCTAGTATTACGATACATTCAGCCCAGTTTTTTAATGGAAAGTTGGGTAAAAACTTTAATTTTCACTACTCCAAACTTACTTACTAAACAACAAATCCGGGTTACTCAAATATTGGTTGTAAATCATCAGTAATTTATACTTTGATACATGTGCCACTACTTGGCCATTTTTTCTTACCAGCAGATGTTCCTCTTTAATAATTGATGGGTTTCCTGATAGCTTTTTTCTTAGGCCGGTAAAATCAACCACCTCAAAATCAGTATCCATAATTTCTTTCGCAGTTTTTACATCATAAGTGTCAAAATCTTTTAAAAGCGTTCTTAATGTTTTTAGTTCAATAATTCCAACAATTTTATTTTCGGAGTTGACTACCGGAGCCAGCGCAAATTCAAAAGCAGAAAAGTGTTCAATGATGTTTCTCAACTTATCTCCCTCGTTCACAAAATCCTTCACCGGTTCAATGATATCATTCATATTAATCTGGTTAATAATGAATTTCTCCATCTGTAACGTTCCATGCCCTGCAGAAACCAGTGGATTCACTTTGTCGAAATAGTTTTTTACGGTATAAGCTACAGCGGTTACAATCATCAAAGGAACTATAATAGCATAGCTTTCGGTGGTATCGGCAATTAAAAAAATAGCAGTAACAGGCGCCCGCATTACGCAGGCAAATGTAGCGGCCATCCCTAAAAAAACGAAAGTATTTGGAGCTAAGCCTGCCAAATCTCCAGAGACCACAAAAACGGTTTTAAACACCACATATCCCATTAATCCACCGGCAACTAAAGATGGAGCAAAGTAACCGCCTTCCCCGCCAGCGGCTAAACTTAATCCCGTGGTTATTGGGCGTAATAGCAATAGTGCGATAATTAAGATTAATCCGTTAAAAGGTTGAAAAATAGGATTCGCCAATAAAGAATGTTTCCACAGCATAGGCTCTTGTCCGTGAAGTAATTTATTGATGGAAACATAACCTTCTCCATATAGTGCCGGAAAAAAATAAATCAATGCACCTAAAATAGAACCACCTGCCAAAGCAATTATCCACGGATTCCCCAGTCGGGCTAACCTACGGAAGCAGAAGCTATAAGCCTTTGTCATATAGGCTGCGGTAAGCATTCCGGCAATGCCAATGATCACTACATAAGGTAAACTCTGGTACGAAAATTCGTTGATGTGGACATCAAATCTTAGGTTTTGGCCCATAATTAGCTCGAACAAAATTTTCCCGGCTGCAGAGGAAATCAATAAGGGAATTAATAAAGAAGGCGTAAAACCTGGCAAAACCACTTCTAAGGCAAACAAAAATCCGCCAATGGGCGCATTATACATTGCAGATATTCCGGATGCTGTTCCGCAACCTATCAATAATGTCCGCAGTTTATAACTTAAGCCCAACCGTTTTCCTAAGTTGGAACCAATGGATGCGCCGGACGTAATAATGGCCGACTCCATACCCGAACTGCCGCCAAAACCAATGGTAATGGCAGCACTAATTACCTTGCTATATATTAAGCGTAATTTAATAATCGACTGATGGTTCTCTATCGCATCAATCACATTACGCATCCCTTTAAAATAGCTGGTGGTTTTAAAAGCGGTTTGGTTCAATAAGTTTACCAATAGCAAACCCACTAAAGGTACTAAAAACAAAACGTAGCCAGGAAAAAAACTGACCGCGTAATTTTCTATAGCGTAGGTGATTTGTTTGATTAAAATAGCCGCCAAACCAACGATTAATCCAACAATTAAGCTCAACAAAATAACCGTTAGGTTCTTGTTTTTTTGTTGGTCAATAATCAGCCCTAGTTTTATCCTTAGCTTTTTTAACTTTGTAAAATAGTGACTGCTGATTTTCGGCATAACGTAATTTATACAAAATAGATACCAATGAGCAAAAAACCAAGAATATTGGTGGTAAACGATGATGGCATTACCGCACCCGGCATAAAAACATTGATAGAAGTAGCAAAGGAAATTGGCGAAGTTACGGTTGTAGCACCAGACAGCCCACAGTCTGGCATGGGCCACGCCATTACCATAGGCAAGCCTTTACGTTTAGATAAAGTTCATTTATACGAAGGTGTTGAAATGTATAAATGCTCTGGCACTCCGGTTGACTGTGTTAAACTGGCCGTTAACAAGATTTTTAAAGGACAGAAACCACATTTATGTGTTTCTGGAATCAATCACGGGCTTAACAATTCCATTAACGTTATTTATTCTGGAACCATGTCTGCGGCGGTAGAAGGTGCCATCGAAAGCATTCCATCTATCGGCTTTTCTTTGGATGATTTTACTTGGGAGGCAAACTTTGAACCCTGCAAGCAGTATATAAAAGAAATTTGTTCGCAGACATTAAAAAACGGATTGCCTCAAGGAGTGTTGTTGAACGTAAATTTCCCTAACCATACAGCGCCTATAAAAGGCATTAAAATTTGCAGACAAGCGAATGCAAAATGGGCAGAGGAATTTGACGAAAGAAAAGACCCGCATAACCGCGACTATTATTGGTTGACCGGAGTTTTCCAAAACAATGATAAAGGAGAGGATTCTGATGTTTGGGCCTTAAATAATCATTATGTATCTGTGGTTCCTGTGCAGTTTGATATGACGGCGCACCACGCAATTTCTACGTTAAATGGCTGGAATTTCAATGTTTAAAAAAGATAGTGTTTGGCTAGGCTTAGGCGTGGGACTTTTACTTCCTGCTCTTGCTTTTTTTGTTGTACAGGTGATTAAAAAAAACCTTATTTTTTTGCAGAAAGACGATTTACTTTACATCGGTTGCGTAGCGCTGAACATGCTGTTGTTAAAATACTTTTATAAAAAAGACATGGAAGCAACAGCAAAAGGAATTATTTCGGCAACATTTGTATGCGCCTTTATCTTCTTCTATTATAAATTTAATAAGTAAGAGTTTGACTGATTAAGGGGGGTGTTTTAGGCGTTTTAACACTCCGTCAGCTGGCGGACCATACTGCATAGGGCATTAGCCATAATGCTGGTATCAGCTTCTATCGTTAACGCAAGTTGTTGAGCAGAAAGAATAAGTAGAGCCATGCCGTCTTGTCGAACGATAGTAAAACATCTCACAAATAGGCGTTAAATTCTATGAGTTTTTACCTTGCTCGTGAGACGTTTCGTTCCTCAACGTGACGAAATTTTCTTAAATAATGACATTGGATTATGAGACTAAATTGGTAGACAAGAAAATTTTAGTCGAAAAAATGAACCGATTAGCTGAGCTATTTGATTATAAACACTAACCAAAATGAAATACTATATCATAGCCGGCGAAGCATCCGGAGATTTACATGGTTCAAACCTAATGAAAACCTTGAAAAAGGTTGATCCGGCACCAAAATTTAGGTTTTACGGTGGCGATTTGATGAAAGCCCAAGGCGGTAATTTGGTGAAACATTATGCCGATATGGCTTTCATGGGTTTTTTGGAGGTCGCCATGAATTTGCCCACCATCTTAAAGAATCTGAAAAAATGTAAAGAAGATATTTTAGCTCACCGTCCGGATGTTTTGGTATTAATTGATTTTCCGGGTTTTAATTTAAAGATTGCAAAATTCGCTAAAGAACAAGGGATAAAGGTTTATTACTACATCTCACCAAAGGTTTGGGCCTGGAACCAAAAGCGAGTGCTCAAAATCAAAAGAGATGTAGATCAAATGTTCTGTATTTTACCTTTCGAGGTGGATTTTTATCAGAAATGGGGAATGGAAGTTGATTATGTTGGCAACCCCTTATTAGATGCAAAGGAAGCCTTCATGCCAAATCCTAACTTTAGAAGAGAAAACAATTTATCCGAAAAACCGATTATTGCCTTATTGCCCGGAAGCAGAAAGCAAGAGCTGAATTACATTTTACCAGATATGCTTTCGGTAATCAATTCCTTTCCAGATTATCAGTTTGTAATTGCCGGAGCACCTTCTTTTACCGAGGATTTCTATCAGAAATACACTGGGAGTTTAAGTATTCCAATTGTTTTTAACGCAACTTATGATTTGTTGAATGTAGCAGAAGCGGCATTGGTTGCATCAGGCACAGCAACGTTAGAAACTGCTTTGTTTAAAGTGCCACAAGTGGTGCTTTATAAAGGAAGTGCAATATCCATTGGTATTGCCAGGATGTTGGTGAAAATCAAATTTATTTCTTTGGTGAATTTAATTATGGATAGCAAAACGGTGACGGAACTTATTCAGGAAGACTGTAACATCACCATGATTTCTAAAGAGTTGGATGATATTTTGAATACCCACAAAAGGGGAGAAATGCTTGATAAATACGAGATTTTATCAGACAAAATGGGAAAGTCAGGCGCTTCTGAGAAAACTGCAAAATTGATTTATAAGTACCTGACTTCTTGATGTTAAATTTATTAGGCATAAAAAAGGCTAAACTTTTTAAAGTTTAGCCTTTTCAATTTTTGTTATTTCTATTTTCCTTTAAATCCAACTCTTGATTTCGGTTGTTTAAACTGAGGAGTACTTTTCTTGTTGATTTGTGGATCTCCAACGCTACTCATTGCACATCTAAAACCAATTTCAGAACTTGATTCACCTTGGTCTAAATACCTTCTTGTCCCAGGATTTAACCAGTAAGCCCTATCATTCCATGAGCCACCTTTATAAACTTTAGAACGGTCATTCACTAAAGTGATTTTTCCGTATAAGTCTAAATTCTGTTGGTCTAAATATCCACGTTCATCTGCTTTAAAAGTAGATTTTAAAGCCGGCATTTTTGTGGTATCAATAGCATCTGGCGTACTCGGACTTGGTGTAGTAATGTTACCGTATTTATTTGCATGGTCAGCATAAGGATCTTTTTTTCCAGATAGTGCATCTACTTTAGCAGGAACATTACTTTTTCCTAGGGTTTCTATTTTTCCGTTAGTGTCATATTTAACGTTTTGGAAATCATTACCTCTAAATGGGTTAAAATCTTCAACCTTATCAAATGAACTTTGACGGTAGGTATCAAAAACCCACTCGCTCACATTTCCGGCCATATTGTAAAGACCAAAATCATTAGGCATGTAAGATTTTACCGGAGCGGTAATGTCGGCACCGTCATTTAAGTAGCCTGCAACACCCATGTTGTCTCCTTCGCCTCTTTTAAAGTTAGCGTATATTAAACCACGAGTACTTTTATTTGCAGATCTAATTCCTAAGCCGTACCAAGGGTAAATTTTGCTGTTATTAACAATGTTGTTATTTGCTGTTCCAATTAAAGATAAAGCGGCGTATTCCCACTCGGCTTCTGTTGGCAATCTATATCTTCCAGGAGTAAATATACCGTCCTCTATTTTAGCAAAACGTTGTGGGGTAGCGCTTTTTCCTTTTGTGGCTGGCGTTGCTCCAATTTGGTTTAAAACTTTTGGTGCTCCTTTTCCTTTATCGTCATATTGCCCGTTTAAGTATAAGTCTAAATCAAAAGGTTCTGTACTCACAGGTGAGGCGTTTCCTTTTGTGTTTCCACCTTTTTTAGCAGTCCCTTTTTTAGCGGCTTCGTAAGTTTTCCAGTCGTTTAAAACACCTTTCTTCCTTAAGATATTTTCGTTTACAATGTTGGTTCTCCAGTCGCAATAAGCAACTGCTTGCTCCCAAGTTACCCCAACAACAGGATAGTCCTGATAAGCGGGATGTCTTAAATAATTGTTAACGTAAGGCTCATTATAAGCTAGAGGACTTCTCCAAACTAAAGTATCGGGCAATGCTTCATAATACCATCTTGGGTCTTGTGGCACTTCGCGAATCCAATTTAAGTATTCTAACCAGTCAACATTAGCCACTTCGGTTTCATCCATATAAAAAGTAGCAACGGTTACACGTCTTTTCGGGGCCGCATAATCAAAGCCGATATCGTCAATGTTTGAGCCTCCCATTACAAAAGTACCGCCTTCAATATGGACCAAACCTGGTCCTGGAGTAGGTTTTACCTTCCGAGAAACTTGAAGCGACCCTGGTCTTTTTGCATTATATGCTGCACCGGTTGTTTTGGAAACTCCGGCGCTACCAGATTTTTTGCAGGAAGATATTACCATAGTTATGGCAATACATGTAGCAAGTACAGGTAAAATAATTTTTCTCATTGTGCTTTATTGTGTTTCCAAAGCTAAAAATAAAAATTATGATTAATCAAATACGATTAATATAAATTGCAAACTAAATTAATAAGCTTTCAATAATTTTATATATTGAAACGGCTAAACGAAAGAATAGTTACAATAAAGGTAAATAAAATTTTGTTTTGAAAAGTACTGTAAATAAGCAAATTACGATTATTTCTATTTTTGTGTTTTGTTTTCTGAGAAGTTATGGGCAGAGTTCGTCAGAGTTTTACCGTTTAAACTGGCCATCTGACAGTGTATTTTTAAAAACTACCATTACTAATAACGCTACAAATTATTTTCCGAGATACCGACCCGAAATTTTTGGCAACTTGCCTTCTGTGTATTTAAAAATCCCCGTAAATACACCTAATAACGCAGTTAAAATAATCGTTGATGAAAGCTCTAATGCCATAATCAATAATAAAAAAGAAACTGTAAATAAAATCACTTCTGATTTTCAGCTCAATTACTATAGCTCAACAGAAGATAAGCAACCTTATTTATTAATCAGTTTTTTGCCTATTTATAAGGATGCAAGCGGGGATTTAAGAAAAATAAATAGTTTCAGGTTGCAAATCAACTCGGTAAAACTTAATGCTGTTGTTCCTTCTGCAACAAGAGTTTACCAGAGCAATTCTGTTTTGGCAAGTGGCAATTGGTATAAAATAGCCGTGAAGGATGAAGGCGTTTATAAACTTGATTACAATTTTTTAAAGAAATTAGGGATTAACGTTGATGAAGTAAACCCGAAGAACATCCGGATGTACGGCAACGGCGGGTTTATGTTGCCCCAAGCAAACAGCGCCCCAAGAATTGATGATCTAAAAGAAAACGCGATAGAAGTGGTAGGCGAAGCAGACGGTAAGTTTGATACAGGCGATTATTTGATGTTTTACAATCCGGGAAATACCCAATGGACGTTGAACGCTCAGCAAAATTTTGAACATCGGCAAAACGTTTATATAGATAGCGCTTACTATTTTATTAATGTAGATAAAGGCGCAGGAAAGCGTGTTGTACAGCCATCTGGCGGAAGCCAAACACCCAATTTTACCAGCAATAGTTTTGATGGTTATCAGCTTTATGAAAAAGATTTGTACGGGCTAATTACTGCTAATATTAAATCTGGACGAGAATGGTACGGCGAAGATTTTGAGTTTAACAACAGCCGAGATTTCAACTTTGATGTTCCTGGATTGGTTTCCACATTTCCCGTTTCTGTGCAAACTAAAATGGCGCTAAGATCTGCTACGGGTTCATTTGCCAAGGTGAGCATTAACAACCAGCAACTTTATAATTTAACGGCTTCCGGCCTGCCGTTAAACTTTGAAACAGATTATGCACAACAAGCACAAGCGGTTAATAGTGTTGCTGGGCTCAGTGGCAACACTGTAAAAGTGAATATTAGTTTCGATAAAACCAGTTCAACTTCAAATGCATGGTTAGATTATATTGAAATCAATTGTAAAAGAAATTATACCGCTTTTAAAGGCTATTTGCGTTTTCGTGATAAAAGTAGTGTAGGCAACGGCAATATCTCGCAGTTTAACTTGCCTGGCCTTTCGGCCGACGCCAGAGTTTGGGACGTAAGTGATTTTACTTCGCCCCAAGCGCAAAAACTAAACACAGCAAACGGAACAAGCAATTTTATCACTGGAACTTCAACATTAAAAGAGTTTGTAGCTTTTGATGCTTCGACACTAAAAACGCCAGATGTCGTTGGCAAAATACCGAATCAGGATTTACACGGTTTGGCATCCGCAGATTTTTTGATTGTTACAGCACCACAATTTTATAACGAAGCAAAAAGATTAGCTGACTTTAGAAAAAGCACCCAAGGTTTAACTTACCAAGTGGTAACTACAGATCAGGTTTATAATGAATTTTCATCGGGAAAACGAGATGCGACAGCTATTCGCGATTTTGTCAAGATGTTTTACGATAGGGCAGGTGCCAACCCGGGGCTAGCGCCTAAATATCTTTTGCTGTTTGGTAAAGGTTCTTTTGATAACAGAATGTTAAATTTTAAAGACAATAATTTTGTGGCTACTTACCAGTCGCGAAACTCCTTATCTCCAACCGCAAGCTACACTTCTGATGATTATTTTGGCTTGTTAGATGATAATGAAGGCGAATTTCCAGAAGATTACAATACCAATCCCGGTTTGTTGGATATTGCGATTGGACGTATTCCGGCTAAAAATTTAGATGACGCCAAAAATGTAGTTGATAAATTAATAACCTACGATGGCGCTGTAAGTTTTGGTGATTGGCGAAACCAAGTTACGGTTGTAGCAGATGATGAAGACAATAATTTGCATTTAAACCAGGCGGAAGCCAACGCAACACTCATTGCACAAAGCAATAAAAATTTTAATATTGATAAGATTTATTTTGATGCTTTCCAGCAAGAAAATGCTGCCGGCGGTACTACTTATCCCAAAGCAACGGAAGCCATCAACCAAAAAATGAATTCGGGAACTCTACTCATCAATTATACCGGACATGGCGGGGAAAGCGGTTGGGCGCAAGAAAAGATTTTAACGTTAAACGATATCAACTCGTGGCAAAACAAAAATAATTTGGCCGTTATTTTTACCGCAACCTGTTCTTTTAGCCGTTGGGATGATCCTGAGATTGTTTCTGGCGGAGAACTTTCTCTGATCAGAAAAGATAGCGGAGTGCCGTCTATTTTCAGCACCACCCGAATTGTTTTTTCATCGTATAACTTCGATTTAAATCAGAGCTTTTTAAAATCACTTTTTAATCCGGCGAATGACAATAAGCGCATCAGTTTTGGACAGATTTTTAAGGAAGCTAAAAACAATAACGTTGGTGGTTTAAATATTAATTCAAGGAATTTCACCCTTTTGGGCGACCCGACCGCTTTATTCCCCATCCCGGTTAACGGCATAAGTACTACTTCTTTGCCCGATACTTTGAAGGCCGGGCAAAAGGTAACCATAAAAGGATTCGTTAACAATACCAAGGGGCAAATTTTAAATCAGTTTAACGGAATAATTTATCCTACAATTTATGACAAACCCACCGCCATAAGCACATTAGGGCAGGATATGGGGCTTAACGGAAGTTATGTGCAAAGTTTCAATATCCAAAAAAACATCATTTACAAAGGAAAAGCAACGGTGACCAATGGGCTTTTTAGTTTTGATTTTATTGTGCCCAAGGATATTAATTTGCAAGTAGGTACAGGGAAAATCAGTTATTACGCCAATAACCAAAATTTAGATGCCAAAGGCTTTAATACCGCTGTTAAAATAGGCGCAGTTGCAACTAATGCCCAAAATGACAAAACCGGTCCGCTGGTAAAAGTTTATTTAAACGATGAAAATTTTGTTTCGGGCGGTATTACAAACCCCAACCCGGTATTGCTGATAAATTTAAACGACGAAAGTGGCATAAACACCACAGGAATAGGCATAGGTCATGATATTGTAGCTACACTTGGTTCCGCAACTATGAATGATAAAAGCATTGTACTCAATCAATATTACCAAGCCAATTTAGATTCGTATCAAGTTGGAACCGTTAAATATCCGCTAGGAGAATTGGCGCCTGGTTTATACACGCTAAAAGTAAAAGCTTGGGATGTTTTTAATAATTCGTCTGAACAAATGATAAGTTTTGAAGTTAAAACAACCGAAAAGCTCACTTTATCCCATGTTTTAAATTATCCAAATCCGTTTACTAACAAAACAAGTTTTCAGTTTGAACACAATTACCCTAACCAGGATTTAGAAGTGCAAATTAATATCAGAACCATTACCGGGCGCTTAATAAAAACCATTAACCAAAGCGTTTATACCACCGGAAATAGGGTAAATAATATATTTTGGGACGCAAAAGACGATTTCGGAGGAAAAGTTGCAAGGGGCATATACATTTATGAGCTAAAAGTACGTTCTACAACTAACGGTTTTGTAGCTAAAAAGACAGAAAAATTACTGATTCTTTGACCTAAACACCTATATTACGGCCAATTATTTTTTAAGAAATGAAGATAAATCTTTACGCATACATAGCTACGCTTGCTTGTAGCACAATTTTATACAATAATGCGGTTGCGCAAAACTCCACAACAGACGGCAGGCAGGGAAATACGATTACAACAGCAGTTCCTTTTTTATTAATTACGCCCGATGCCAGGTCAGGATCAATGGGTGATGTAAGTGCGGCCATTTCGCCAGATGTTAACGCAACAAATTCAAATCCTGCTAAGTTGGCTTTCCTTAAAGATCCGTACGGGTTTGGATTGTCATACAGCCCTTGGTTGCAAAAATTAGTGCCAGATATTAATTTGGCCTATTTAAACGGCTACTATAAATTGGATGACAGAAATACCTTAGGTTCATCACTGCGTTATTTTTCTTTGGGCAATATTCAGTTTGTTGATGAAAACCAAGTAGTACAGGGGGAAGCAAGCCCTAATGAGCTGGCTTTCGATGTTTCTTTTGCCCGTAGTTTTGGAGAAAATTTTTCCTTGGGTACCGCTTTAAGGTACATTTCTTCTAATTTAAGTTCCGGTCAGGTTTTAAATAACCAAGAAACGAAGGCTGCTACTGCAGTTGCCGCTGATGTTTCTGCTTTTTACACAACAGAATCTACTTTGTTCAATAAGAATGCGACCATATCAGCGGGTTTGGATATCTCCAATATTGGTACTAAAATGAGTTATACAGCTGGTGGTCCAAAATATTTTTTACCAACTAATATGAAGTTGGGTGGATCTGCCACTGTACATGCCGACGATTATAACGACTTTTCTTTTTCTTTAGATTTAAATAAGTTATTAGTACCAACAAATCCAATTTTGGATGCAAACGGTAAAATCATAGCAGGTAAAGATCCAGACCGTTCAGTTCCGGCAGGAATTTTTGGTTCATTTAGCGATGCGCCAGGCGGTGGCAAAGAAGAATTGCAGGAAGTAAGTATTGCTACCGGCGCAGAATATTGGTATAACCACCAATTTGCAATAAGAGCTGGTTATTTTTATGAAAACCCGAATAAAGGAAATCGACAGTATTTAACTTTAGGCTTGGGTTTACGGTACAATATTGTTGATTTAGATTTCTCTTATTTGTTAGCTAACCAACAGACATCGCCATTGGCCAATACGTTAAGATTTTCATTACTGTTTAATTTTGCGGCACCATCAAAAACAGGCGGTAGATAATGAAGATTAAAGTTGGATTTGGTTTTGATGTTCACCAGTTAAAAGACGGACATCCATTTATTTTGGGAGGCGTACATTTAGAACACCATAAGGGTGCTTTCGGCCATTCAGATGCTGATGTTTTAGTTCATGCCATTTGCGATGCACTTCTAGGAGCAGCAAATATGCGAGACATTGGTCAGCATTTTAAAAATACCGATGATCGCTGGAAAGGTATCAGTAGTTTGTTGTTATTGAAAGAATGTGCTAAAATGTTAAAAGAGGCAGGTTACAGTATCAATAATATTGATGCCATGCTTTGTATCGAAGCACCTAAAATTAATCCTCATGTACCGGAAATGAAAAAGCGCATCTCATTAGCAATGGGGATTGATGAAGAAGATATTTCTATAAAAGCCACCACAAATGAAACGATGGGTTTTATTGGAAGGGAAGAAGGAGTAGTTGCTTATGCTGTTTGTTTGATACAGAAATAAATAGCTTTATTTGAAAATAAAAGACAAAAGCGACCCGAAGGGTCGCTTTTGTCTTTTATAAAGTTTTAGCGTCAGCTTCTTTATCAGAAATCTTCAGCATGCTCAGCTCAACACCGGCATCCGCGAAAGCTTTTTTTGCTTGATCGTGGTCAACTTTAATATAACCAAAGGTATCATAATGCATAGCAATTGCCTTTTTACATTTTACAAATTCACAGGCAACTATGGCATCAGAAATCCCCATAGTAAAATTATCTCCGATAGGTAAAAACGCATAATCAACATCAAACAGTTTGCCTGTTAATTTCATTTCTTGCGTTAAAGCAGTATCGCCAGCAAAATAAAGTGTTTTTCCATCTGCCTGGATAACAAAACCTGCCGCAGTTCCAGCGTAAGTTCCGTCAGGTAAAGAATTGGAATGTGCCGCATACACCATTTTTACTTTCCCAAAATCAAAGTCCCAACTTCCGCCTAAGTTCATCGGGTGTCCGTTATCCACACCTTTCTTCTGTAACCATGCAATAATCTCGAAAGAGCTTACCACTTTAGCTTTTGTTCTTTTTGCGATAGTTTCTAAATCAGCAACATGATCTTGATGGCCATGGCTTACCAAAATATAATCGCATTCAATCTGTTCTACGTCAATATCCTTTGCCAGTTCATTAGGTGTAATAAAAGGATCAAACAAAATTTTTGTTCCGTTAATTTCTAATAAAAAGCAAGACTGACCAAAATAATTTAACTTCATCATTGTGTTTATTTTTTTCCAAAAAGATTAGCTAGACCGCCTATTCCGCCTAGCATTTGATTTGTCATAGCTGCCATTTCCGCCTGCGATACATTTTCTGCTTGTGCTAAAACTTTGTTAATGGCAACTACCAACACATCTTCTACTGCTTCAACACCATTTTCCCTCAAAAAGTTTTCATCAATGCTAATACTTTTAATGGTTTTACCTGCAGTGGCTGTAACTTTTATTGCACCGCCTTCCGCTTGTTCGCTTAAGGTAATGGTCTCTAATCTTTTTTTTACTTCTTCAGCTTTTTGCTGTGCTTCGAATATTTTATCAAACATTTTTTAAGATATTTTAAGGATGGGCAAAACTCGCTTATGTTTTTGGTAATAAAAAATCGGAATCGAGATTGCCTCTAAAACAATGATTTCTGCAATCCTGTATCAAAATTTACACCAAACAATTCATATTGGCACAGCTCTTGCCAATACCCCTTTAAATTATTAAAATTATGAAAAAAATTACTTTCAGAGGAATCATTGCAGTAGCTGCAATAACTCTAATAACATTTACCGGTGCTTTTGCACAAGATGCCGATAACGGACATGCTACAAGATTAAGTGCCGCGTTAGGTATTGGTGTACCAACTAAATCTAACGTTGCCGACATTATTATAGCGCCAGATTTAAGATTGCAACATGATTTAGGAGAACGCACTTCCTTAACTTTAACTACCGGTTATTATGGTTTTGTTGGAAAGCCTGAAGTTGCCGGGACTAAAATTGGATCTGATTTAATCCCATTAAAAGCTGGTGCTAAATTCTTTTTTGGACAAACCTTTTACGTACAACCAGAAGTTGGTGTAGGTTTTTCAACCAAAAAAGATTATGGAACACCTTTTATATGGGCGCCTAGTTTAGGTTATGCAAATAACAAATGGGATATCGCTTTACGTTACGAAGGTTTTGAATATAATGCTGGAAGCAACGGTATGGTTGCTGTAAGGTTAGCTTACGCTTTCAAAAGACCAGGGAAATAATTTTTCATCTACCTATGAAAACCACGAAAGCCACTTTTAAAGTGGCTTTCGTGGTTTAAAAAACTTCTTGAAAATAATTTACAATTAGGGTTTTCATCAGCATTTCTTGTTCTAATAAATTATATGCTGGTATAGGTTTTACCTTTTTCCAATGTGGCCAACCGTCTTGGTCCATACCTTCCAATTCATAAAATCCAAGCTCAGAGAATAAACGACAGTTTGCAATGTGCATTAATTCTTCTTTTTGCCGCTTACTGAATTTTTTCGGGCCTTTTCCTAATTCCTGTACACCTATCAAAAATAAAATCACTTTGATGTCCGGAATCTCACTGTCAAAATCATCAGCTAATTTCTGTTGAAGTTCTTTAAACTTTTTATTGACTTCTGATGGTTTCATAATTGGCAAATATAGCGTTACAATCAAGAAATTTATCATCCACGGGGCTAAAGAATCTCATACCATTGTTACTTTTTAATGAAAAAATAATTTATAGCTTTGCCTGCTGATGTTGAAACACATTTTAAGGACATTATTGTTTTATGTTGTAGCATTCTCTATGTTGAGTGCCGCTGTGCCCTTACATAGTATTGTTCACGACCATTATTTTGTACAAGAAGATACCTGCGGAAAAATTTGTAGAAAGCATTTAAAAACTTATCAAAAACCTTGTTGTACAACTTCAGATGCGGTTTTTATTGGAGAGTTGCCACTTAAAGCCTTTACCTTCTCCGTAAATTTATCTGCTACTAAGATAGAATGTGTTTATCATATTGATAATTACTTTCAGTTTTTCCACCGTACGCGTAATAAAGCACCACCTGTGCTTTCCTAAATTTTAAATTTTACAATTTATTTTAGGTTGCCAAAGCAACATTACCTTTTAACATTTTACAATGAACCGTATTTTATACAGTCTTGCGCTATTTTTATGCGTAAGCCAAACTTTTGCTGCTGATATTATTTTTAGCGGAAAAATAATTGATGCACAAACCAAACAAGTTTTGCCGGGCGCAACCATTACCATTCAGGATTTAAAAATAAGCACCGTTGCCGATGCTAACGGTAGATTTTCTTTCAATAGAATCCCAGAAAACGGTAAGTTTTTAGTTCAAGTTTCCTATTTGGGCTATAAGTATCTTAATAAAACCATTAATTTTTCTACCACTCAATCTTTTATTTTCGAGCTGGAAGAAAGCCGTATTGAAGCAAACGAAGTTGTAGTTACCGGAACCGTAACTGGTGCCGATAGTAAAAAGAATAGTACTTCGGTAGGTGTGTTGTCTCACGATGACATGTTGAACAGACCTTCTACCAATATAATTGATGCGGTTTCTAAAGTTGCTGGTGTTACTCAAATTTCTACGGGGCAGGCCATTTCAAAACCTGTAATCAGAGGTCTTTCTTTTAACCGCATTGTTACCGTAGATGACGGTGTAAAACAAGAGGGACAACAATGGGGCGATGAACACGGCGTTGAAATTGATCAGTTTGCTGCGGATAGGGTTGAGGTTTTAAGAGGAGCAGCCAGTTTGCTTTATGGTGCTGATGCTTTAGGTGGAGTAATTAATATTTTAGAACCTTTAACCGTTTCTGAAGGTACCATAAAAGGCGAAGTATTAAGTAATTATTCAACAAATGGCGGTTTAACCAGCAATTCTGCTATGCTTACAGGAAATACAGATGGTTTTGTTTGGCGAGGAAGAGCTACTTATAAAAATGCTTACTCTTTTAAAACACCCGATTATTATTTCCCAAATTCGGGCTTTAATGAAACTTCGTTAAGCGGAATGTTGGGGCTTAACAAATCTTGGGGCTATAGCCATATCAACGTTTCTTCGTTCAGAAACAACATTGGTTTTTACGATCCGGAGCTTGATGCAAACGGAAATTTTATTGATGAAGATGGAAATTCATTTACTAAAGGTGACTTAAAATCAAGGAATTTGGCTCTTCCAGATCAAGAAATTTCTCATTTTAAAGTGGCGTCAAATAGTAATATTTTAATGAATAAAGGAAGTTTGAAATTGGATTTGGGTTATCAGGATAATGTCCGTAAGGAGTTTAATGCAGCCGATCCTTCTTTGTTTTTCGATTTAAATAGTTATAGTATAGATGCGAAATATGTTCAAAATGCTGCCGCAGATGACTGGCAACCTATTATAGGTTTAAGTGCTGATCATCAAAACAGTAAGAATAAAGGAACAGAGTTTTTAATTCCGGATTATGATAATTGGGGTTTGGGTGTGTTTTATTATGTGAAAAAGGATTTTGCTGAGTCGAGTTTTAATTTTGGTGTACGTTATGATTATCGCAAAAATACAGGGAAGCAACTGTTCGATGGTGGTGTAGAAAAATTCGCTGCTTTTAAAACCGATTTTTCTAACGTGAGTGGTGCAGTTGGTTATACACATCAACTCAGTGATAAGTTAAATTTTAAAGCCAATTTAAGTACCGGGTTTAGAGCGCCAAATCCTGCAGAGCAGTCCTCAAATGGGGTGCATGAAGGTACATTCCGCTATGAGATGGGGAACAATAATTTAAAGTCAGAAAAAAGCTATCAGGCTGATATGAGCTTGCAGTACAGTGTTTCTGATTTTGATTTTAACCTGAGCGTTTACAATAATTACATGAAAGATTATATTTATTTGGCTCAAAAGAACGGCGAAACCATTACTGCTGATAATAACGGAACTAGTTCTGTTTTTCCTTTATTCAGGTATCAGCAAGATAATGCTAATTTTTATGGATCAGATGTAAGTTTAATTTTTCACCCATTTGATTTTTTACATTTCGAGAATACTTTTAGTTATGTACACGCCCAAAATTTAGGTTTAAACGAGGCTGTTCCTTTTATTCCAGCGGCGAGTTTGAAGAACGAAATTCAAATAGAACCAAAAATAAGTGGGTTAAAACGCAGTTATTTCTCGGTGGGTTTAGAAAGTAATTTTGCACAGAACAGAATTGCAAGTTTTGAAACCAGAACGGCTGGCTACACACTTTTACAGGCCGGGATTGGAACACAAATAGCTATCGGCAAACAAACCGTCAGATTAAACATATCTGGCAATAACCTTTTAGATAAACGCTATTACAATCATTTAAGCCGTTATAAACCTGGCAGATTGGATGAGTCTAATCCAGATTTCGGAATATATAATCCGGGCAGAAACATCACTTTTGGCTTGTATGTGCCATTAAATATTAAATAAATGGGTGATGTTTGATTGTCATTTAGCCATCGTTTTTTTGTAGGGATGAGTAAAATGTGTGCATAAGATAAATTATTTGATAATTTTAAACAGATAATGTAAATTATCATTTTATTAATAGCTCAACTTTGGTTGAGCTATTTTTTTAGAGATAAGATTATGAAAGAAACCGGAGAAAAAATTTTAGTGATTGACATTGGTGGCTCTAATGTTAAAGGAACTGTCTTAAATACAAAAGGCGAAATTATACAAGAGTATCAAAAAGTACCAACTCCTGAAAAAGCTAACCCAAAAAGCTTACTGGCGGCCATAAAAGAATTGATAAAAGATTTTCCGCCGTTTGATAAAATTGCAGTAGGTTTTCCCGGCTTTATTAAGCAAGGCGTGGTTTTTACCGCTCCAAATTTGGATAGTAAAGCATTTAAAAAATTCGACCTAAGTAGCGCACTAGCCACTGAGCTTAAAAAACCGGTTCGTGTAGTTAACGATGCGGATTTGCAGGGTTTTGCCTTAATTAAAGGAAAAGGTTTGGAAATGGTAATTACGCTGGGTACCGGTTTTGGCACCGCTTTATTTATGGATGGTAATTTGCTGCCACATTTAGAACTGGCACATTTGCCGGTGAGGAAGGGGCAAGATTATGATGATTTTGTTGGTGATGCGGCATTGAAAAAAGACGGGGAAAAAATGTGGAATAAAAAGCTAAAAGAGGCTTTAAACACTTTTAAAACAGTGATAAATTATGATCAGTTATATTTAAGTGGTGGAAATACAAGGCATATTAATTTTAAATTAGATGAGAATATTACGGTTGAAAACAACCGCGACGGAATTAAAGGCGGTATTAAATTGTGGAGTATAAAAGAGAGCTACAGTGTGAAAACTGCAAATCCCTAGAACGATTGCGTAGATTTTTAAATTAAAACACACAAGCAATTGAAACAATTGATACTTTTGAAATCATAATAAAGCACATAGCGTATATGAGTTCCAAAAATCATATCAGAAAACCCATTAGTAGCGAGGAAAAATTGGATAAACCGACTTTGAAGGCGCTTTAACTTATGGATTAATTTTTGCTAAAAATTAGAACCCAACCATTTTAACATCAAATATAACTCGTTAAAACAAACTCAACAATTTAAATGAAATCTAACATTAAAACCAAGCCAACAATATTTATGATTTTTGGCGGTACGGGTGACCTTGCAGACAGAAAATTGATTCCTGCTTTATACAATCTATTTTTAGAGGGTTACATGCCAAAGGAGTTCGCAATTATTGGTTTAGGTCGTACTGATTATAATAATGAAAGCTTTATAAAAAATTTATTGAACGGGGTAAACAAGTTTTCCAGAAGTGGAAAAGCCGAAAAAGATAAATGGGCAGAATTTTCTGCTCAAATTAGCTATTTAAGAACAGATGTTAACAAGGAATCCGATTACGCAAAAATGGATGAGATTATCCAAAAGTATGAAAGCGAATGGTCTGAGACACCTGTTGTAATCCATTATTTAGCTGTTGCGCCTAACTTTTTCCCAATTATTGCCAGCAACTTGGCTAAGTTAAAATCTGCGGGTGATGAGGAAAAAACAAGGATTGTTATCGAAAAACCATTTGGTAGAGATTTACAAACAGCAAAAGACCTTAACGCATTGCTGAAAAATATTTTTGACGAAAACCAGATTTATAGAATTGACCATTATCTAGGAAAAGAAACGGTTCAGAATATGTTGGCTTTTAGGTTTGCCAACGCTTTATTTGAACCTATTTGGAACCGTAATTTTATTGAACACGTACAGATTTCAGTAACGGAAGATATAGGTGTTGAAGACCGTGGAGGTTATTATGATGGCTCTGGTGCCTTACGAGACATGGTGCAAAATCATATTTTACAAGTACTTTGTTTAGTGGCGATGGAACCACCGGTTAATTTTGACGCTGAAGAAATTCGTAACCGAAAAGTGGATGTTTTAAGAGCCATGCGCCCATTTGGAGCAGATGAGATTAGGTTTAATACTGTTCGTGGACAATATGGCGAAGGATGGGTAAAAGGAGAAAAAGTTGAAGGCTACCGTCAGGAAGAAGGTGTTAGCAAAGAATCGAATACGGAAACTTTTGCTGCGTTAAAGTTCTTTATCGATAATTGGAGATGGCAAAATGTCCCTTTTTATGTGAGAACCGGAAAAAGAATGCATCAAAAATCATCCATTATTAGCATCCAGTTTAAAGATGTGCCACACTTAATTTTCCCTAATCAATCGTCAGAAAGCTGGCAACAAAATAGGTTGATTATCAGCATCCAGCCAGAAATGAGTATCCGTTTGCAAGTGCAGGCAAAAAGACCAGGCTTGGATATGACTTTAAACCCTGTAGATATGGTTTTCAATTATGATGGTACTTACGAAAACGAATCGCCAGAAGCTTACGAAACTTTACTGCTAGACGCAATGAAAGGCGACCAAACGTTATTTATGCGTGGTGACCAAGTAGAAACGGCCTGGGATTTGATTATGCCTGTACTAGAAAGTTGGGAATCCAAAAAAAGTATCAGTTTCCCTAATTATTCGGCAGATAGTTGGGGTCCAGAAACTGCAGAAGCTTTAATAGCAAAAGACGGTTTCCATTGGTTTACACTTCCCATAAAAAAAGGAGATAAAAAAGATAAAAAATGAGTTTAAACGTTTTTAAAGAAAGCAACCAGGCAATTGAAGCTTTAGCAGAACTTTTTATTAAGGATGCTAGGTTGGCAATTGCTAAAAGCGACAGATTTTCTGTAGCATTATCTGGAGGAAGTTCGCCTAAGAAACTTTACGAGTTGCTGGCTTCAAAATATGGTAATGACATTGACTGGAAAAAGGTTTATTTCTTTTTCGGAGATGAGCGATATGTAGCACATGACCATCCGGATAGTAATTATTTAATGGCCAAAAATGCCATGTTAGATACTTTAAACATTAGTGACCATCAAGTTTTTAAAGTAGATACCGCTTTGGATCCAGCGAGTGCTGCGCTTGATTATCAGCGTTGTGTTTGTGGATTTTTTAATAACGTACCCGTTTTTGATCTGATACTTTTAGGTTTGGGAGATGATGCGCATACGGCTTCAATTTTCCCCGGAACTGATTTGGTTTGGGTTGATGAAGAACAGGTAAAAGAAGTTTACTTAAAAGATAAAGGAGTATATCGAATCAGTTTTACTGCATCCTTAATTAACGATGCAAAGCAAATCGCATTTTTAACTTTTGGCGCTAACAAAGCAGATGCAATTAAAGCAGTTTTGGAAGGTGAACATGACGTAGCCAAATATCCTGCCCAATTAATTAAGCCTACAAAAGGCAAATTAGATTGGTTTGTTGACGAAGCGGCAGTAAGTAAGCTAAAAAATATGTAAACCAGTTTTTGTTAACAATATTTAAGAGCTTCGTTGAAAAAAATGAGGCTCTTTTTCTTTTATATCGATTGGATGGGCAAAAAGCTCCTTGGTGAGACTTAAATAATTTAAATACACTTAAGGGTTTATAGAAAGATTTCTGTTGTGATGATGGCGTTAATAAAAAGACTGCTATTTTAGCTATTCATAAATACATAGATGATGTTTAGAAAAACAATTTTTTTGGCTCTTTTTTTTAATGCTTGTACAGCTGTTTTATTTGCCCAAATACCTCCGGATAAATACCTGTTTGGCTATTTTAAAAACAACGGTTTAGATGGGTTACACCTCGCTTACAGCAATGATGGCTACAATTGGACAGCTTTAAAAAATGACGAATCTTTTCTGAAGCCAGAAGTAGCCAATGACAAGTTAATGCGTGATCCTTGTATTATTAGAGGTGGCGATGGTTTTTTCCACATGGTTTGGACTGTGAGCTGGACTGATAAGGGAATAGGATATGCTACTTCTAAAGATTTAATTCATTGGAGCAAACAGCAGTTTTTGCCGGTGATGGAAAAATTGGAGGGTACAAGAAATACTTGGGCACCAGAAATCACTTATGAAGCAAAAACAAAAACTTATATGATTTATTGGGCTAGCACCGTTACCGGTAAATTTGCCGAGACTAGCTCAGCCAAAGAAAGCGGTTATAACCATCGTATTTATGATGTAACCACAAAAGATTTTAAAACATTTTCTGATACAAAATTATTGTACGACCCGGGTTTCAACGTAATTGACGCTACTATCGTAAAAGACGGAAAGCGCTTTGTGATGTTTTTGAAAGACGAAACAGTAGAGCCAGTTGAAAAAAACATCAAGATAGCTTACAGTAAAAAGCTGACCGGTCCATATTCTGCCGCAAGTAAAGCCATCAGCGGTAATTACTGGGCAGAAGGCCCAACTTCTGTAAAAGTCGGTGATAATTGGTTGGTTTACTTTGATAAATACCGCGAACACAAATACGGAGCAATAGCTTCAAAAGACTTAAAAACTTGGACAGATGTTTCTGATAAAATTGCACTGCCATCAGGCATTCGCCATGGATCCATACTTAAAATTACTGCCCAAGAATTAGAAAAACTGAAATCCTATTCAGATTTATTTAAGTTTAATAAGTAGAAAATTTCAGGAAAACTAAAGCGGTTTTTGCAATTATATTGCCTGTACTTTAATCGGCAGAAACTTAATATTCAAACTGACCGAACCTCAAATTAAAGCAATAAATAAAATACGGTAATTTTAAAAGGACTAATTATTTTAATGTGTTAAAGGTTTTTTAACAGAAGAAGTTGGTTTTTATTTAGATCAATTAGATAGAGAACCAGTTTTAAAAGTTGAAAATGAGTGGTTTTTGGATGCTGTCGTTTGAATTTAATGAAAATTAACGTTCCAACATCTCTCGAACAAAAATCTTCACAAACACAGCACAAAACTTATATTTGTCGTCCAATAAAAAAAAATGAAATATTATTCTTTTACAGACGAGCCAACAATTCCTGAAGACGAATTTTTCATGAAGGAAGCTTTAAAAGAGGCTCGTTTGGCCTTTGATTTAGATGAAATCCCGGTTGGAGCAGTGCTGGTTTGCAAAGGGCGTATAATAGGAAAGGGGCATAACCTTACTCAGCAATTAAACGATGTAACCGCTCATGCAGAAATGCAGGCTTTTACCGCCGCATCCAATTTTTTGGGAGGCAAGTATTTAACAGATTGCACATTATATGTAACCCTGGAGCCCTGTGTAATGTGTGCCGGAGCAGCTTATTGGACACAAATTTCTCGTATCGTTTTTGGAGCCTTTGACCAGCAACGAGGTTTTTCAAGGCTGTCGGAAAATATTTTGCATCCTAAAACCAAATTTGTTGGCGGAGTTTTTGAGGCAGAATGTAGTGAGCTTGTTAAAATCTTCTTTCTCCAAAAAAGAAACAAATCTTAACATTAATCTGAATAAAATTAAACTTCAGGTGCTTATATTTATCATTATTATTAAACAATCTTAAAAACTAAAATTATGGCTTTTGAATTACCTGCGTTACCTTACGCATCAGACGCATTAGAACCAAACATTGATAAAGCAACAATGGAAATCCACCACGGAAAACACCATGCTGCTTATGTAACTAACCTTAATAAAGCTTTAGAAGGTAAGGATGATTCTTCCTCTATCGAAGATATTTGCAAAAACATCTCTAAATATCCAGTTGCAGTGAGAAACAACGGTGGTGGCCATTTTAACCATTCATTATTTTGGACAGTAATGGCACCAAACGCAGGTGGCAAACCAAGCGGAGAATTAGCTTCTGCTATTGATGCTGCTTTTGGTTCTTTCGAAGACTTTAAAACTGCTTTTTCACAAGCAGGAGCAACTCGTTTTGGTTCTGGTTGGGCTTGGTTAATTGTTGGTGCTGATGGTAAATTGGCGGTAACATCTACTCCAAACCAAGATAATCCTTTAATGGATGTTGCAGAAGTGCAAGGAACACCAATTTTAGGTGTTGACGTTTGGGAACATGCTTACTACTTAAATTACCAGAACAGACGTCCGGATTACCTTGCCGCATTCTTTAATACCATTAATTGGGCTGAAGTTGCAAAGCGTTTTGCTGCTGCAAAATAAGTTTGGCATCATTTTGAATTATACTTAAAACGGGAAGAAATACATCTTCCCGTTTTTTTGTGTCTATATGAAAAAGTTGACTATACCTGCATTAATGTTATTGATGTTTTCCTTAAGCAGTTGCGCTGCCATAGAAGGAGTTTTTAAAGCTGGTTATTACGTAGGGATATTTGTTGTTGTATTTATTCTTTTCGTGGTAGGTTTTATTTGGGCAAAAGTTAAAAATTAATCAATCATCATTTAAACTTTAATAATAAATCAACATGAATTTAAAAAGAACCTTTGGAGCCATACTTACCGTATTAGGTATTATAGGGCTAATTTACACAGCTGTTTCATTTGTACAACATAGCGGAGAAACCAGAACTGTGATTACATTAGGCGTCTTGGGCGTTATTTTCTTTTTTACAGGAATTGGCTTGGTGCGTACTACAAAAGACGAATCATAAAAAATCCCGCTTTTAAGGAGCAGGATTTTAAAAAGTATTATGACAATATTTATGCGCTGAATTAGCTTTAAGCGTTAAGCTTTCAGCTTATTTAGTCGTTATTAAGCTGGCTTTTTAGGTTTTCTAAAACTCGGCCTCCTTTATAAAAATAGCGTTGCCAATAAGGTTCTTCTAAATTACTGATCATAACTCCCCTACTAGAAGAGGCGTGAGCAAATTTATGATCGCCAATGTAAACACCCACATGGCTAATTGATTTACTGTGGATTTTAAAGAATACTAAATCTCCTTCTCTTAAATCAGTTTTGTTAACCGGGTCAACCATACTAAAAATGTTTCTAGCATTGGTTCCTATAATGGTGTTGAAAGTTTTGTTGTATAATTCGTAAGCAAAGCCTGAGCAGTCAATCCCTTTTTTAGTGTCGCCGCCTAAACGGTAAGGTGTGCCCAACCAATCGTAAATAAATTGGTACATTTTAGTGTTGCTGGTTGCAGAAACTGCAACTCCCATTACCTGAGAAAAAAACTGACTTGCTAAATTATCTGGATCCGAGACTTCGGGTTTTGTTGTTGTTGTAGAGGATGCTGGTTTTGAATTTTGTGCTTTTGCGGTTAAAAAGAAACTAACTAGAAAAGTAAAAATTAAGATTTTTTTCATTTTTGACTACGTTTAAGGCTATAGGTCAATTACAAACGGACTATACAAGCTATTATTTTGTATGTTGCGAAAGTAACGGTTAATTTTGTTTTACGCAAGTAAACTTATAAAGTTTTAACTATTTTTAACTTTTAGCTTTTTGTAAATGGTTGATTTTTTTTGTTGCAATTTGCGCTAACGATGGGAGTGACATCCTTTTTTGTTTTTATGCGCCGGCAAGGATGACAAAAAAGATACAACGTACAGCGTGTTTAAGCGCCCATATTTTTACTCAACAAAAAGTAATATGAATACGGCTTAATTTAATATCAATTAAAACGGCATACAGGTTTTATTTTTGCCAAGTTATTGATAGATTTGCTGTCCATAATAGAATGTACAAATGAGTTCAATTGCAATAACAAAAGAGACGTATCTGTATTGGTATGAGTTAATGCTTCTGCTTAGAAGATTTGAGGAGAAGGCAGGTCAATTATATGGTCAGCAAAAGATAAGAGGTTTTTGCCACCTGTACATCGGCCAAGAGGCTGTAATAGCAGGCGCAATGTCCACTATTAAAAAAGGCGATAGTATGATCACTACCTATCGTGACCATGCACACCCGATAGCATTAGGAATGTCTCCAAATGTAGCTATGGCCGAACTTTACGGTAAAGCAACTGGTTGTTCAAAAGGAAAAGGGGGCTCAATGCACTTTTTTAGTAAAGAACATCATTTTTATGGAGGTCACGGAATCGTTGGAGGTCAAATTCCAGTAGGTGCCGGTATTGCTTTTGCTGAAAAGTACAAAGGTACAGATCATGTAAATATTTGTTACATGGGCGACGGTGCCGTACGTCAGGGTGCGTTAAACGAAACTTTTAACATGGCAATGCTTTGGAAGTTGCCGGTAGTTTTTGTTGTTGAAAACAACGGCTATGCCATGGGAACTTCAGTTGCCCGTACTGCAAATACAACTGATATTTATAAATTAGGTTTAGGTTACGAAATGCCTTGCATGCCTGTTGACGGGATGGATCCGGTTGCGGTGCATAATGCCATGGACGAAGCTATCCAAAGAGCAAGAAAAGGTGAAGGTCCAACTTTCTTGGAGATAAGAACCTATAGATATAAAGGACATTCGATGTCTGATCCGCAGAAATACCGAACCAAACAAGAGGTGGAAGAGTATAAAGCAAAAGACCCAATTGAGATTGTTAAAGCACATATCGAGAAAGAGAAATGGGCAAGTGAAGAATGGTTTACAGAGGTTGCTGCAAAAGTAAAAGCACAAATTGACGAAGCTGTTAAGTTTGCAGAGGAATCTCCGTTCCCTGATCCATCTGAATTATATACAGATGTATATGCAGAACCAAACTATCCTTTTATTAAAGATTAACTCTATTTTTAAAGACAAATTTATTCTAACATACAATGGCTGAAGCGATAAAAATGCCCAAAATGAGTGACACCATGACTGAAGGTGTTTTAGCAAAGTGGCATAAAAAAGTTGGTGATTCGGTAAAAGCAGGTGACGTAGTTGCCGAAATTGAAACCGATAAAGCAACAATGGATTTTGAATCTTTCCAAGAAGGCACCCTACTTTACATAGGTGTTGAGGAAGGTAAAGCTGTGCCGATAGATAATTTGATTGCCATTATTGGCGAAAAAGGAGAAGATTACACATCTGTTTTAGAAGGCAACAAATCTGGAGAAGCCAAAGAGGAAAAAACGACCGAAGCAGGAACCACTAAAGCAGAGGCGCCAAAAGAAGAAAAAGCTGCACCTGCGGTTGACACTTCTAAAATCGAAGCATCCGTTATCAGAATGCCTGCCCTAAGTGATACCATGACGGAAGGTGTTATCAATAAATGGAATTTTAAAGTTGGTGATAAAATTAAAGCCGACGATAGCCTTGCCGATGTTGAAACTGACAAAGCAACCATGGAAGTGGTAGGTTATGAAGAAGGAACGTTGTTATACTTAGCTTGTAAAGAAGGCGAAGCCGTACCTGTTAATGGTATTATTGCTATTGTTGGGAAAGAGGGTACAGATATTACGCCTTTGTTAAACGGAGGTCAGCCGAAAGCAGCAACAAAAACAGAAGAAAAAGCTACCGCAACGTCCGATGCTGCAGCTGCTCCGGTAAAAGAAACTGCCTCGTCATCTTCTGATGATAGCAGGATAAAAGCTTCTCCGTTAGCAAAAAAATTAGCAGAAGATAAAGGCATCAATTTAAATGATATTAAAGGAAGCGCAGAAGGCGGACGAATTGTAAAAAAAGATGTTGAGGGTTACAACCCATCAGCAAAACAAGAATCTGCACAAGCGTCTTCGTCAAGTTCAGATGCTGCTGCGGCTAAACCAACTGTTCCGGCACCAGTACTTCCTCAATTTATTGGCGAAGAGAAATTTACAGAGAAACCGGTTTCTCAGATGCGTAAAGCAATTTCTCGAAGCTTATCAGAAAGTTTATTCACTGCACCGCATTTCTATTTAAACATTACTGTTGATATGGAAGGCTGTATGGCTGCCCGTACACAAATTAATACAGTTGCGCCGGTAAAAGTTTCTTTCAATGATATCGTGATTAAAGCGGTTGCAGTTGCATTGAAACAGCATCCAGCGGTTAACTCATCTTTCAGAGGAGATAAAATCCGCTTTAACGAGCATACAAACATTGGTGTTGCAATGGCTATTGAAGATGGTTTATTGGTGCCAGTTATCCGTTTTGCAGATGGAAAAAGCCTATCGCACATTTCCGCGGAAGTGAAAGACTTTGCTCAAAAAGCAAAAGCCAAAAAATTACAACCTAAAGATTGGGAAGGTTCAACATTTACAGTTTCTAACTTAGGTATGTTTGGTATTGATGATTTTACATCCATCATTAACGCTCCAGACGGTGCAATTTTATCGGTTGGTGCAATTCAGCAAGTGCCAGTGGTTAAAAATGGTGCAGTTGTTCCAGGAAACATCATGAGATTAAGTTTGGGTTGCGACCATAGAGTGATTGATGGTGCAACAGGAGCTAAATTCTTACAGACTTTAAAAGCATTATTAGAGGCGCCAATTACCTTGTTGGCTTAAGTTTTTAATAGAATAGTTTTTTAAAACCTCGTCGGCTTTCGGCGAGGTTTTTTTGTTTAAGAAATCTGAGTTTTTAGAGTGTTAATCTTGCGTTCGTTTGTAACGAGTGCTTAACGTGGTTTAAC
>NZ_CAMLIG010000034.1 GCF_946480185.1 uncultured Pedobacter sp.
CATCGCTGTCGTGTCTGTAATATTCAGTTTTGCATCGATCAAATTCTTTGTTGCAAGTGTTTTCGCATAGGGGCTCAGCATGGCTGTCGTGTCTGTAATATTCAGTTTATTATTAACTAAAGATTGTAGTCCAACCGTCTTTAAATAAGGACTTAACATTTTAGCGGTATCGGCAATGTTCACCTTAGTATTTAATGCTATCTGATTTGCGGTACTAATAGGTTTATTAATATCACTAGTGTTATTTACATTTCCTAAACCCACTTTTGCCGGACTAATTCCGGCAGCAATTTTTGCATCAGTAATTGCTCCATCTTGAACTTTAATGGTCGAAATAGCATTGTTAGAAATAATTGGATTTGTAGCACTGGAACCAATGCCGTCCAAATCGCCAGATAAATTCAAAAGCCCCTTGTTCGTTTTACTCGCATCGCCAATATTCGTATTCGCGGCAAAAAGCGCATAAGGAACAGCAGTGAAGGGCTGGTTACTTATTTCTGTAAATGAGCTACAAGCTCCGTCAATATCCACGCTTACTATCAAACTCTTAGTCGGCGAATTCCAGTTTATTTTATCAAAAGTGCCTGCATAACCACCCACTTGTACGCCTTTCCCAATCACTAAATTCACTAAACCGTACACATCCGTGGTAACTTTATTGGTTTCTTGATATTCTAACACAGAATTAGCATCCATAATTTTGAACATCATACAGATTTGCTTGTTGGATAATGGAATACTGGTTGTACTTCCTGCATTTTTACTTATCGGGTTGATGATTACTGCTTGATAAGTAATTCCGTTGGTTTGAGCCAAAACCTGAACACTCGCGAAAAACAGAAAAAAGAATATTATTTTTTTCATATTGAAAATTATAAGTTGTTTGTAACAAATAAAAAGCTATTAATTTCTCATTAACGAGCCAGAGTAGTAGTAATCTTTAGCTAACAATTTCACTACGTAGGTCTGAGGAATCAGTTCACCAAAATTGACTGTTAAAAGGTATTCTGGAGCGGGAAAGGTTTTTTGGAAAATAAGCTTTCCGCTTGTACTGTATAAACTCACGGTAATCTCCGAAGTAACAGGTTCCGAAAATTTAAAATTAACCACATCTCTAAAAGGTTTCGGAAAAACATCTGTTGTAATTTGGTTAAGCACAACAATTGGTGCATACATAGATTGTAAGTTTTGTTGATAACCCTGCTGAATGTTATAAACACCAGCTCCGCCAACTCCGGTTATACCCTGTTGCCCAACTGACTGACTAACAAAAATTCCGCTTGGCAATGTTACAGATATTCCTTGTGATGATAACACCGAACGCTTTACTGACTGAGCAAAAGCAACTTGTGTAAATAAAAAGGAAATTAAAAGTAGAAATAGTTTCATTTTACGTAAACGGGGCTATATTGTTAAGCCCATTCTACGTAGGATATGACATTTAGTTTCCGAAAAGTAGTTATAAATTAAGTCTTGAAAAATGTATTTTAAAAATGAGATAACTCCAGCAACATTAGAAAGAAAAACATAATTTATCTATCATCTTATTACACAGAAAACAAAGCTTTTAATCAAAACGGAGTTGCTATTTCGCGAAACTTGTTAACTAACGCTACAAGTTAAATCACCTGGTTCAAAAAAGCATTGTACAATATATCATGAATGATGATGTGTTTCGTATAATTAAAAATGAAAAAGATATGCAGATTCTAAATATTCTTCCCTCTCATCGCTTGTGATACAGCTTCATCCATTAAACGTTCTGCAAAAGGGCGTGTATATTCATTTAAGGCATCAACGGCACTCAAAATTTCATCTTTGTTTGCATTTTGAATTGCCTGTTTTAAGTTAGCAACCAATTCTTTAGTTCGGTCTGTTTCTTCTTGGTTTAAAAAATCTCCGTTTTTTGATAAGAATCTTTCAACAGTATAAACCATTTGCTCGCCTTCGGTTTTAGCTTCTACCACCATACGTTGTGCAACATCATCTTTAGCGTGAGTTACAGCATCTAAAAGCATTTGTTCCACTTCATCGTCTTTTAATCCGTAAGTTGGTTTTACATCAACTTCTTGTTTAACACCAGAGCGTAATTCTACTGCCTGTATTCGTAAAATACCATCGGCGTTAAGCAAAAAATTAATATCAACTTTAGGTAAACCTGCCGGCATAGACGGGATTCCTTTCAGTTCAAATTCAGCCAGTTTACGGTTTTCTTTCACCAAATCTCTTTCGCCTTGGTAAACCGCAATTTTCATATTTACTTGCCCATCAATAGATGTTGTATATTGCCGACCGGCCTTTGTAGGGACTTTAGAGTTTCTTGGGATGATGGTGTCCATTAAACCGCCCATAGTTTCAATCCCTAAAGAAAGTGGCGTAACATCCAACAACAAAATATCTTTTCTGTTGCCAGATAAAACATCGGCTTGTAAAGCGGCGCCTAAAGCAACTACTTCGTCAGGATTAATCGTATCATTAACAGGTTTTCCGAAGAAATTAGAAACCTCATTTTTAACTAAAGCTGTTCGGGTAGAACCGCCAACCATAATTACTTCGTCAATATCTGCAACGGTTAAATTTGCGTCTTTCAATGCGTTTTTGCAGGCAGCAATTGTTTCTTGTACTTTATTGTTAATTAAGCTTTCGAAGGTTTGCTTGTCAATAGTGCAAAAAATATCGCCAATTTTTTCGTTAAATAAATTCTGATGCGAAAGTGCTTTTTTTGCTTGCTCAGCTTTCAATCGCAATTCCTGCATCGGTATTTCGTCAGAAAGCTTGTTTTGTTTGATCCAATAATCTACAATTGCCCGGTCAAAATCATCGCCACCTAAAAAAGTATTTCCGTTTGTTGCTAATACTTCAAAAATTCCGTTCTCAATTTTCAGGATAGAAACATCGAAAGTCCCTCCCCCTAAATCGTAAACTGCAATGGTTTTTTGTTCATCCGGGTTTAAACCAATTCCGTAAGCTAAAGAAGCTGCAGTTGGCTCGTTTACAATACGTAAAACATCTAAACCTGCCAATTTTCCCGCGTCGCGGGTGGCTTGGCGTTGCGAATCGTTGAAATATGCAGGAACAGTGATTACCGCTCTGTTCACATTTGTTTTTAGCGCATGTTCGGCTCTAGCCTTTAATTCTTTTAATATTAATGCAGAAAGTTCTATCGGTGTGTAAAAAGTATCTCCAACTTTAATTTTTACCAGGCTTTCATCATTGGCGTCATCAATAATTTTATAAGAGAAATAGTCTTGATGAGACTGTAAATCCTGATAAGAGCGACCTAACAATCGTTTTACAGAAAAAATGGTATTTTGCGGATCGGTCAATAAAAATTGTTTGGCATCGTTGCCAACTACAACCTCCCCGTTGTTATCAAAATGAACCACAGACGGCACTAAAACACCTTTTCCGGTATCATTGATAACTTTTGCATGATGATCTGGATCAATAAAAGCGACCAAAGAATTGGTGGTGCCTAAATCAATACCTACAATTATATCTTCTTTTTGTATAGAACCTGTTGCTATGTTTATCGAAACTTTTGCCATAATCTTTCTGTAAAGGCAAATGTAAGATGTTTTAATAGATTGCGTGTTATAAAAATGTCATCGGTTGAGAATGATTGAAATAGTGAATAAGTTAATTTTGAATGAGTGAATGAGAGAATGATTGAATTTTGAATGAATGAATGGCTTGAGTCTCGTATCTAACGTCTCACATCTCGTATCTCAAAAATGGCTTTCTATTTAAAAAATTAGTACTTAACTTGTGCGCATTATTTAATCAATAACATAAAATCATAATAGATCATGAAAATTTCCGTAATTGGAGCGGGTGCCGTTGGAGCTTCCTGTGCTGATAACATCTCTAGAAGAGAATTATCAGAAGAATTAATTTTGTTAGACATCAAAGAAGGTTTTGCCGAAGGTAAAGCTATTGATATGATGCAGACGGCTGCTTATAACGGCTTCGATACAAAAATTAAAGGAGTTACTAATGACTACGCTGCAACTGCAGATTCTGAGGTGGTTGTTATTACGTCTGGTTTGCCACGTAAACCGGGCATGACCCGTGAAGAATTAATTGGCACAAATGCTGGCATCGTTAAATCGGTTACAGAAAATGTATTGAAATATTCTCCTAATACCATCATCATTGTGGTTTCTAACCCAATGGACACCATGAATTACCTGACTTTAAAAACTTCTGGTTTACCTAAAGAAAGAATTATTGGTATGGGTGGCGCTTTAGATTCTGCCCGTTTTAAATATTACTTAAGTCAAGAGTTAAATTGCTCTCCGGCAGATTTAAACGCGGTTGTTATTGGTGGACATGGTGACACTACCATGATTCCTTTAATTCACCACGCTACTTGGAACAGCATTCCTGTAACTCAGTTATTAAGCAAAGAACAACAAGATAAAGTGGTTGCGGCAACTATGGTTGGCGGTGCAACTTTAACTAAGTTAATTGGTACTTCTGCTTGGTTTGCGCCAGGTGCTGGAACAGCTGCAATGGTTGAATCTATCGTTCGCGACGAGAAAAAATTTATTTCTTGTGGTGTTGCTTTAGATGGGGAATACGGCCAGAAAGACATTTCTTTGGTAGTTCCAGTTATTTTAGGTAAAAATGGTTGGGAGAAAATCCTAGACTTTAAATTAAGCGATGCAGAACAAGCACAATTCAACAAAAGTGCTGATGCTGTTAGAGCTATGAATAACGTGTTGGATTTGTAAAAGCCTCACCCTAAATCCCTCTCCGAAGGAGAGGGACTTTTCTTATTTTATGGAAATTAGGTGGGTAAATTAATTTTAACAAACAACCATTTTGCAGAGCAACAATGAAGATAACTCCCTCTCCTTCGGAGAGGGTTGGGGTGAGGCTCTTCTTCCCCTCGAATTAATAGATTTACAAGGCGACGGATTCCACCTTTTGGTGGATTTGTTGGTTTTTGGACAAGCATTTAAAGCAGTTTTAGATACAGGTGCTTCCAAATCTGCATTTGATATGGAAATTATTTCTGGCTTAGCGCCTGAAGATCAAATTATTCATGTACCAGACCACCACGCTATTGGTTTAGGTACCACTACAATGGAACGTTATTTTGTGGTTTGCCCGGAACTTGGTTTGGGAGATTTGATAATTAAAGATTATGAAGCTCCAGTTTTTGATTTATCTGCCATTAAGTTTGCTTACGAAAAATTAGAATTACCACCGGTAATAGGCGTTTTAGGTGGGGATATCCTGCAAGCCTACAATGCAATAATCGATTACAAAGAATTGACACTGATTTTAAAAGCTTAGTTTAAGCATCTAAAAAACAATATGAAAACCGATATACGCAACGAAGATGACGTAAAATTATTGGTTGATCAATTTTACGACAAAGTTATTGCTGATGATATTTTAGGCTATATTTTTAACGATGTTGCCAAAGTAAACTGGGCTAAACATTTGCCCATTATGTACGGTTTTTGGAGTTCCAATTTATTAGGAACAACGGCGTACAAAGGCTATTTAATTGATGTCCATTTTAAATTGAATGATAAAATTGCTTTAACCGAAGAACATTTTGAACGTTGGAGACAACTTTTTAATGAAACCGTTGACCAACACTTTACGGGCGATATTGCTGATTTAGCAAAAGGCAGAGCAAAAACTATTGCAGATTTGATGTTTTATAAAATCAGTACTCAGGCACAAACGAAAAAACCAGAATAAATCTGGTTTTTAACGGTCTTCGTCATGTTGAACGATAGTGAAACATCTTACAAATAGGTGTTAAACCCTATGAGCAGACTTTGCATGTGAGATTTATCTTCGATGAAATTCGCCTCTCGTATCTTTAAATGAAGATAAATCCTTTTTTAAAAGTTAGGTTTTAACACATATTTCTCGTAGAACCTAAAAATATGTTCCGCCGCTTCTTCGGCAGTATCAACTAGCCTAAATAAATTCAAATCTTCCGGATTAATGTTATGTTCAGATTCCAACATCGTGGTTTTAATCCAATCAATTAATCCTTTCCAATAATCTACACCCACCAAAACAATCGGGAAACGGGCAATTTTTCCGGTTTGGATCAAAGTCATGGCTTCAAAAAGCTCATCCATGGTACCAAAACCGCCAGGCAACACAATATATCCTTGAGAATATTTCATAAACATTACCTTCCTCACAAAAAAGTAATCGAAATCCAACAACTTATCTCTATCGATGTATCGGTTGTGGAACTGCTCAAAAGGAAGTTCAATATTAATCCCAACAGATTTACCGCCAGCTTCGTAAGCGCCTTTATTCCCGGCTTCCATAATTCCAGGCCCGCCACCAGTGATTACGCCGTAACCCCGCTCGGTTAACCTCCGGCCAATTTCTACGGCAGTTTCGTAAAATTTATTTTCATTTTTAGTACGGGCCGATCCAAAAATGGAAACACAGGGACCAATTTTAGCCAATTTCTCAAACCCGTCAACAAACTCGGCCATGATTTTAAAAATCTGCCAAGAATCGGTTACTTTTATCTCTTGCCACGTTTTATTCTCAAACGCACTTCTTATTTTATCTTCACTTGTCATATATTTTTTTATCTCGTTTCAGCAATTTGTAATTTTTTTCTTGAAATTAATAGCAGACCAACAAAGGTAATTAAGCCGTTTACTAAAATCAGTTCATTATCAAACACATAACCGCCCATTAAAGTTTGCGAATTTAAATTTAAGAAGTAGCAAATTGCAGGAGAGAGCAAACAAATAACAGGAACCAATTTGTCATAAACTCCGCGTGTTTTCATGATTAGTCCAAAAGCATACAATCCCAATAATGGCCCGTAAGTATAAGAAGCAACGGTAAATATCGCTCCAACAACAGCTTTGTTATTTACTTCGTTAAATAAAATCACCGTAAAAAACATCAATAAAGAAAACGCCACATGTACCCAATGGCGAGTATTGATGCTTTTTTTAGAATTAACATCTTCCTTTTTATTGAATCCTAAAAAATCCACACAAAAAGAAGTGGTTAAAGCAGTGAGTGCCGAATCTGTTGTAGCAAAGGTAGCGGCCGTTAAACCCAACATAAAAACAATTGCGGGCAAAACGCTCAGATGGTTTAAGGCAATTTCAGGAAAAAGGAAATCGGTACGCACTGCACCATGAGCATCAGTTGGAATAGGAATTCCATTCTTTTGTGCATAAACGTAAAGCAATGCACCAACGCTCAAGAAAAACAGATTGATAATCACAAAAATCGCCGTAAAGGTGAACATGTTTTTTTGTGCTTCGCCAATGTTTTTACAGCTCAAGTTTTTCTGCATCAAATCTTGGTCTAAACCAATCATGGCGATGGTAACAAACATCCCTCCTATTAGCTGTTTGCTCACATGAAACTTATTGGTCATAAAATCATCCAGAAAAAATATTTTTGAATAGCCACTGTGCTTTATCGTTTCAAACGCATCAACAAGGCCTAAGTTTAAGCTGTCGCAGATGAAATAAATGGTTAAAATTACCGACAGTACCAAAAAAGACGTTTGCAAAGTATCGGTGATAATAATTGTTTTTAAACCGCCTCTAAAGGTGTAAAGCCAAATCAGCGTAAGCGAAATTAAAACCGTAGCAAAAAAAGGAATGCCGTAAGCATCAAAAATAAATTTTTGCAATACAATTACCACTAAATATAAACGGAAAGCGGAACCAATGGTACGGCTGGCCAAAAATATTCCGGCAGCGGTTTTATAGCTCACTTTACCAAGCCTTTGCTCAATATATCCGTAAATAGAGGTTAAATTGAGCCGATAATAAAGCGGAAGCAAAACAGTAGCCACCACAATAAATCCGATGGCGTTACCCAGCACAAACTGAAAATACTCGAACTGATGCCCGGCCAAAGAACCTACCTGCCCCGGAACAGAAATAAAAGTTACGCCACTTAGTGCAGTGCCAATCATCCCAAAAGCTACCAAATACCATTTGGAGTTTCGGTTGGCAATAAAAAAAGCCGAATTATCCGATGATTTTTTGGAAGTTAAGAACGCTATAAAAATAAGGATGAGGAAATAACCAATAATAAAGGATAAAAGAATATTTGGCGACATAAGTGTTTTTTAAATGATTGGTTATGCAATATGCTTAATAAGGAAACTCGTCATGTTGAACGATAGTGAAACATCTCACGAATAAGTAGCAGACTCTGCAAGTGTGACGTTTCGTACCTCAACGTGACGATAGTTTTCCTTGACTAAACGACATTGATTGGTTACGCTTAAATAGCAATCGCTAATTAGCATTTAATTTTTAATTTAGCAAAATGAATTTTTCCTCTAAATTATTAGAGAACGCCGTTTCTGAATTTGGAAAATTGCCCGGTATAGGGCAAAAAACCGCATTACGTTTGGTTTTACACCTCTTAAACCAAGATAACAACGAAGTAAGCAAATTCACCGAAAGCTTAACATTGCTTAAAAATAACATTAAGTTTTGCAAAAAATGCCATCATATTTCTGATGCCGAATATTGTGAGATCTGTACTTCCAATAAAAGAAACCAAAACATAGTTTGTGTGGTAGAAGATAGCCGTGATGTAATGGCGATAGAAAACACGAACCAATATAATGGTTTATACCACGTTTTAAACGGATTAATTTCTCCGATGGATGGCGTTGGCCCATCAGATTTAACCATTAATCAACTAGTAGAGCGAGTAGCAAGTGAAGAAATTGAGGAGGTGATTTTTGCTTTGAGCGCCACAATGGAGGGCGATACTACTATTTTTTACCTTAACAAAAAACTACAACCGTCCAGCATAAAAATAAGCACTTTAGCCAGAGGAATTGCCTTTGGTGGCGAAATTGAATATGCTGATGAATTAACTTTGGGCAGATCCATTACTACCCGGGTTCCGTACGAAAATTCGCTTAGCAAATAGCCTTTGAAACTCTCGGTCATTATAGTAAGCTATAACGTTAAGCATTTGCTTAAACAGGCAATTGATTCTTTGTTAATTGCCACTTCAAGTATCGAAAGTGAGTTTTTTGTAGTGGATAACGCTTCTATAGACGGAACAGTTGACCTGATAAAACAGGCTTACCCGGCCATCCATTTAACTGCAAACACAAAAAATGTTGGGTTCTCGGTTGCAAACAATCAAGCTATTTCAAAAGCAAAAGGAGAATATATTTTAGTCATCAATCCCGATACGATAACGCCACCAGACACCTTGTTTAAAGCTATTACGTTTTTAGATGAGCACCCCGAAGCAGGCAGTTTAGGCGTTAGGATGCTAAATGGAAACGGAAAGTTTCTACCAGAATCTAAACGTGGTTTGCCAACACCTTGGGTTTCATTTTGCAAACTTTCTGGTTTATATAAGCTTTTTCCAAAGTCAAGGAATTTCAACCGATATTATATGGGTTGGATCAATGAGTTTGAAACCCAACAAGTGGATGTTTTAACGGGCGCATTTATGTTGTTACGTAAAACTGCGTTGGAGAAAGTCGGTCTATTTGACGAACATTTTTTCATGTACGGAGAAGATGTTGACCTATCTTACCGTTTAATTTTGGCTGGATATAAAAACTATTATTTTCCGCAGGTGTGCATTACGCATTTTAAAGGACAAAGCACTCACAAACTGAGTGTACGATATATGAAGAGCTTTTACGGCTCAATGTTTATCTTTGCAAAAAAGTATTTTTTAAAATTTTGATATGAGTTTAAAAGGTAAGGTTGTGGTAATTACTGGCGCATCAAGTGGCATTGGCGAATCTTGCGCTTACGAATTTGCTAAAAGAGGCGCTCATGTAGTTTTGGCTGCCCGTCAGTATGTCAAACTTTGTGAAATTACCCAACAAATTCATGACCGATACGGCGTGAAAACTTTAGCTGTACAAACCGACGTAAGCGTAGAAAGCGACTGTAAACAATTAATGTTGCAAACCATTTCCACCTTTGGGCAGATTGATATTTTAATCAACAATGCCGGCATTTCTATGCGGGCCTTGTTTAAAGATTTAGATTTGGAAGTTTTAAAAAAGGTAATGGACATTAACTTTTGGGGCACAGTTTATTGTACCAAATATGCTTTAGATGAACTGTTAAACAGAGGTGGATCCGTTGTGGGCGTTTCTTCCATTGCCGGATTCAAAGGTTTACCGGGACGTACTGGCTATTCCGCATCTAAATTTGCTATCAACGGTTTTTTTGAATCTTTAAGAACAGAGAATTTAAAAAACAATTTACATGTAATGGTAGTCTGTCCTGGTTTTACTGCTTCAAACATCCGTAATGTAGCTTTAAATAACAGCGCAGAACCTCAAGGAGAATCTTCCATGGACGAGGGCAAAATGATGACTAGCGAAGAAGTGGCCAAACGAATTGTTGATGGCGTTGAAAGTAGAAAGCGCTTATTGGTAATGACGGGACAAGGAAAACTTACCGTTACTTTACAAAAATTCATCCCCGCATTTTTAGATAAGTTGGTTTATAACCATTTTAAAAAAGAGAAAGACCCGTTGATTAGGTAGCGCTAAAAAACATTCCATAAATAAACCGTCCGCCAATTTGATGGAGGATTTAGGTTTAAAAAATCAAGGAACCTCCTTATTAACAGCAGCTCTTCATCTCCAGTAAAAAATATATTATCGTAATATTTATTGCTGTCCAACTCCTTCGGTGGTCATTTGTACTCTTTTCATTTTTCCATCTGCGGTGTACTCCAATTTATCAATACAAACCGAACGGCTATAACTGCTGCCTCCATTTTGCAGACCGCCGTTATGGTAAATAAAATATGATTGTCCGTTAAGTTCAACAATTGCCTGATGGTTGGTATTGCTGTTTCCGGCAATTTCATTTAAAACACCCTGATATTTGTAGGGTCCTTCAATATGATCTGCCATAGAATAGGATATTTTTTCAGGGAAACCCGTTGCATACGATAAATAATATTTGCCGTCTTTTTTATGAACCCAAGGTGCTTCGGTATAATTAACATCGGTAAATTTAATCTGTTTGATATCGCCATCTATCTCAACCATGTTTGCTTTAAGTTTAGCGTAGTAACATTCTCGGTTGCCCCAAAAAAGCCAGGCTTGCCCGTCATCATCAATAAAAACCGTCGGATCCAAACAGGCCCATGAATGTGCGGACGCAAAACAATCTTCTTTGGTTAACAAAGGTTTGCCAATTGCATCCTTGAAAGGTCCTTCGGGCTTATCGGCAACGGCAACACCTATTCCGCTCCAATTGGTACAAATGTACCAGTAGTATTTTCCGTTGCGTTTTGTTACCTGCCCTGCCCAAGCATCGCCACTTTTTGCCCAGGTAAAATCACTTGCCTTTAAGGGCGATGGATATTGTGTCCAATGTTTCATATCGGTGGTTGAAAATACCAACCAATCTTTCATTTTGTAGCCCTTTTGGTTGCCCTCAAAATCGTGTCCGGTGTAAAGCCAAAGTTTATTGTCTTCAACAAATGCAGCCGGATCGGCGGTAAACTCATGTGTAATTATCGGATTCCCTTTTGATTCGAACTGATAAACATCTCCGGCAACTGTTGGCGAAAGCAACTCGCCAGGTACACCGCCCCATTTTGCCTGTAAATTACGGGCTTCGGATTTGGTAATGCTGATGATACTGCCATGGCGTGGGCTAAAGTTTTTTGTGAACGATTCTGGCTTTTCGGTAAAATTGATGAGGTCTTTGCTCCTCTGGAACTCGTATCTTTGGCTCGAGTATAAATCATACATCAAAATATAATCATCGCTATTATTCAGTTTAAAAATGCTAGAACCTTCCACATGGGTTTTGCTCCCCGCATAAGCATCCAAATATTTAAAATCCTCTTTCCATGGGCCTTTTAACGATCTACTAGTTGCTTGCTGAATGCCATTTTTAATTTCCTTGCCATCTGCATCTTTGGTATTTCCCTTATAAAAAAAGTGGTATAAACCGTCTTTATAGATGATATCGCCATCTATTCCGCCATATTTTGGGCTGAACATTAATTTGGGTTCTGCCTCAAAACCTGTAAAATCTTTGTTGGCATAAGCCGAGTAAAAATCTAGTTTCTCATTGTTATGATAACGAACCGTAAAATATACTAGATACTTTTTTGCTTGAGGATCGTAAATGGTTTGTGGCGCCCAAACCCACTTTACATTTCCAAACTTTTTGGGATAGGTTTTTGCCAAATCAACAATTCCGTGTTTCCAGTTTATTAGATCTGGCGAGCTCATTAATATGATTCCCGGGTTATTGTCCCATCCATTTTTTATAGTGAACATATCTGTTGCCACAATAAAAAAGCGTTTGCCATCATCGCTTCGTAAAATATGCGGATCTCTTATTCCTCCAGTTTCCGAAATTTGTGCAGATGCAATAATGGGCTGATTGTTGTTAAGCGCATACCAATTTTGTGCATCGGCACTCACCGCAAAACGTAATTGTTCTTGCAAATCTTTATTTCCAGAGCCTTCAAAATAGGCAAATAAATAACCCGAAAAGTTTTCTGATGATTTTTGCTGTGCAAAGCTGCTCACCGAAAACAAAGTAAGCATCAATAAAAAAGATGATTTCAAGCTCCTCATAATTAATTCATTAAATAGTAATGTATATTTTAATATTCTTTTCCTACCACAATCCGATCGCCCGAATCATCAACCTCAAATAAATGAGGAACCCGGATATAACGTCCGTTATCATTCCTGTGGCTATGAACAGACATCAGCAATTTGCCTTCGAACGTTCTGAACAGCATTCCATGACCAAAATTGGGAGGCGTAATTGGCGCTTTTTCATGTATCCATGGGCCGTCTAGTGTGCCACTTTGCGAATAAGCTACGCCCTGTGTGTACACATCAAAAATCCAGCTTGTCCAGATTATCCCCAGCCTACCAGTTTTTGTACGAAACAGCCATGGACCATCAGTAACTTTATTAAAAACTGTATCGCCTTTCTCGTTGCGTTCTTTGCTCCAGAGTGAATCACTAGCTTTAAAAAGCAGTTTACTTTTACCCATTGTACCGCTGAGATCAGGTTTTAATCGTATCTTTTCAATAGTTCCGTTCCAGTTCTGCAACCACTCATAACAATAAACAAGATAGGGCTGTTGATCTTTATCTACCCATAGCGTTCCGTCGAGCGTTGGCATATTTGCAGGAAGGTAGGTTAAATCTTTCATCGGCACAAAAGGTCCATCCGGATGATCGCTCACTAAAATATGGCAAGCCCGACGCTCAATTTTATTGCCTTTTACTGTATCAATGATTACGTCTCGATTGGTAAATGTGGCGAAGTAATAATAGCGATGCTGATACTCATGTATTTCCGCTGCCCAAATCATGGGATTTTTACCCATCCAAGAATCAGGATCTGTTTTTACCACATGGTAAGGGCCAGTCCATTTCCGCAGATCAGGACTTTTCCAGACCAGGCCTCCGGTACCTGTCATGTAGTAAGTGGAAGTTTTTTGGTCTGCAAATATACACGGATCGCTGAGGCGTATGGAGTCTAATGGGATGTTTTTCCTAAACCGATAGCCATGCGTTTGTGAAAACAGCGAGTTGTGCAAAAACACAAAAAGTAAGGCGAGGAATAATTTTTTATGATACAGCATATAATAACAGTTTAACTTAAAACTTCATGTTCAGCTTCCATTTATCTGCTAAACGTTGAGCCTCTTTTTTTGTGAGCTGAATTACTGCACCATGTTTCTGAACGGAAAAGTTGGTACGCTTCATCACCCCTTCATCAAAATGACCAAGATTAGTGAAATGAATAAAATCAGTTGTTTCGGCAAATCCAAAGTTGTGCGGATTTACACTAAAAACATCATACATCAACACCCATTTATTTTCCCCAATGCGTTTAAAAACATTCGGGGCTTCGCAAGAACGCGGTTCAAAATCAACTTGATTTGGTAAGTACTGGTATCCGCTGTTAATTTTATCGGAAAATGCCATTTTTATACCTCCGGGATTTTCTTGTGCTACGTACATCATGCAAAATCTTCCGTCTGGCAGTTTTGTAATGTCGGCATCCAATATTTGTTTGGTAGTATCTGGATATTCAAATAAAATTTCCGGTTTGGTTTCTAGAGCGGTAAACGCATCGTTCATATACGCATAATAAAGTTTTGTTTTTCCCCTACCTTTACGCATGGTAAAATAAATCATGATTTTACCTTTCACCTCATCATAAATCAGTTCGGGCGCCCAAACACAACCAACATTCAATTCAGGATAGGCTTTATTTATGTCCAAAATGGAATGTGACCAATGGATTAAGTCTTTTGATTTCATCAACACTAAGTCCCGATTATTTCCCCAGTCATAAAGTTCCTGCGGACGTTCCCACTCGGTATCACGATAGCCTTTTTGTTTGCCATAGATATGTAAATCCGTCATGGCCATATAAAAATTCCCATCGGGACCACGCATAATATGAGGATCACGAATTCCTTTTTGTTCGGCAATCGTATCTCCGGCAATAATCGGTTTACCGCCATTTACATCTGTAAAAGTATATCCATCGGCACTTAGTGCAAAATATAGTCCGTGGGTATCATCTTTAAAATAGGTCAGCAGATATGCCGACATATTTTTTTCCGTTGGTTTTTTTGTTTGTGCTTTCACAAAACTGACCGAGATGGTTAGCATAAAAAAAGCAATGGTTAAAAATGCTAAACGAGCTGTTATTTTCATATTTGTTAATTGGATGTTTTTAATCTTTTTCTATTTCAAAAACCTATACATTTCACAGGCGGCCAATAAAAATGCGCCAACTCCAAAATTTGCGGTAGAATTTTGATCCACTATTTGCCCAGGTATTGCTTTTTCTCCAATAGGCTGTACATAACCTACTGAACCATTTGGTTGTAAAGCAAATTGAGTTAAGTATCTCCAAGATTTCTGGGTTGTTGAACTATAATCTGCTTTACTTAATAAGCCGTTATTCATTCCCCATAAGTAGCCGTAAGTAATAAATGCAGTTCCGCTGGTTTCTGGTCCGGGCGCTTGTGCAGGATCTAAAATACTACGGGTCCAATAACCTTCTGTTTGTTGGGATTTAGCTAATGCAACGGCCATTTGCTGATAGCGGGTAACAAATAAATTATAATGTTTATAGCTTTTAGGCATATCGGCTAAAACTTTAGCCAAACCGGCAAAAACCCATCCATCGCCCCGAGCCCAAAAATCTTTTACTCCGTTTACTGTTTTATGTTGAGGATAAATATACTTTCCGTCGCGGTAGTACAAATGTGCCTCTTTATCAAACATTAAATCATCGGCATAAACAAAATACTCATGAAGTTTATCCAGATATTGTTCGTCGCCAGTTAATTTGTAAAGTTTTGTCATTACCGGCATTGCCATATACAAACCATCTGCCCACCACCAATAATCGTTATTGGGCGTACTCATCTGATATTGCATTACTTCCAATGCTCTGGCTACTTTTTTCGGGTCTTTTACCTCATCTAAATTGTACAGATCAATATAGGTTTGAAAACAAATTTGCCAATCGCCAAAAAGCACATATTCTGGTTTCTCGCCATAGCTATATTTCCATTTTGTTTTATCGTTAGAAGTTGCACCCATCCAATTATTCTTCCTCGCCCATTTTTCTGAATATGCTTTATACGTAGGATTTTTTGTAAGCTCATACGCAGCCATATTACCGGTATGGTAGGCTGCATTATCCCAAAAAGGATTTCCGGGTTGTGTATGTTGTTGTTGCCAATAACCATTTACCCTGTTAATGATTTCCAAAACACTATCCTTAGACACCGTTGCGTTATACGTTTTACTTTTTTTAGACACACAACCGGCTAAAAATATAATTAAACAAAGGATCGACGTTACTTTTAATCGCATAATTGTAGTAATTGGCTTATTTAAAATGAGGCTTAAATTCTAAAACGTTTACTTGCTGTGGTGGAGTTCTTGTTAAACCCTCGCCATCTTTTTGCATTGTACGTTGCACAAAAAGATTGAGTTTAAATGCTTTTTTCCAGAGTTCAGTATCGTAAGTAGGTTCCCAAGAACCTACATCTTCATCGTTTAAATCAGAAACTGTCCATTTGGCATCTGTTATTTTTTTTAAGCTCAAGGCTGATACTTTGTTGCCCCGTTCCTCATCTCTAAAAATGAGTAATATGGAAGCGTTATTGCCTTTGCCCTTTACTAAAATCTGCGGACGGGAAATTGGTATCTGCTTGGTGCCTCCTCCGCTTAAACTAAATGATGTTTTCCTAAAATCAAGGCTACGGGTTTTCCACTCATTACCAATGTGATAAATCAGATGATATTGAGGAATAGCTGTATCACTATCTCGCCAGTAAGTAGCGATAAAGGGGTTTCCATTTTCATCGGAAGCCATGGATGTTTGATTAATTAACTCGTGATTTTGCGGGATTTTCAACGCATATTCCGCTGTGCTTGCGGTTATTGGGAGCTGATATTTAACTCCCTTTGAATTTTCCCATGTTAAACCGCCATCTTTAGAACAGGCATAAGCCATATCATGGTTGCTGGCTACATCCGGGCTTTCTCGCCAAACCCAAGAAATATGAATAAAACCGAATTTATCAATACAGGCCTGCCAATAGGCATTTCTTTTTCCTTCGCCACTAATTAAATTGTTTTGTAAACGAGTCCATTTTTGAGTTTTAACATCGTAAGTATTCATAACCAAATCGCCGTTTCCAGAGCCCCCGTCCCTGTAAAAAAACAATAACTTGTTGTTATTTAGTTTATAAAACTCGGGGTACGATAACTTATCCTCATTTAAACCCACCATCTCCATTTGCGCTCCCAGATTTAAAGAACCCGGACTGATAGATTTTGCGTAATGCAGTTTATTGTTGTGATGATCCCAAGCGATGTGCAAAAATCCCTCGCCATCCACCATGATGCTGATGATGTTATGCGCATCTTTTATGTTGCCTTTGTAGTTAGTTTTCTGGATAGTCCAGTTAGAGGAATTTACTTTTCGTTTACCAAGTATCACGTTACCTTCCGCATTATAAAAAGCGATGTACTGCGTATTTTTAAAGGTGACCAAGGAATTTTTACGAAAAACAGTTGTATTAACCGTATTACCAGCCCAAGCTTCTGCCACTGGAACTATTTTTACCTTGGGCGGATTTTGTGCATACAGATTTGTGCAAGCCAGCAAAACCAGCAATATTCCTAAAATTTTACAGCTAATTATTTTCATTTTAATGAGGTAAAGCATGATCTATTTGTACCGGCTGACCGCTCCAAAGTTTTTTCTGTGTCCAATCGGCATTTGGCTTAGCCCAAAAAGAATCATCGGCAGGTAAGCCTAAAACCAAAAATACTTGCGAGCATAAGTATAAACTACCCGTTGAGATGTAGGTTTCGCCTAAACCCGGTTGATGACCGTAAACACCAATGGTTAACCATCCGTTTTTATCAAAAGTTCCCGGTGCTTCAATCTGGTTTTTTACTACTGTGTACAAAGCGCAACGCACTTGTTCTGGCGAAATTTCTTCTGGCAATGCCTTTTGTAATGCTGCCTGAGAAAGTAGCTGAAAAGCACCAAACCGGTAAGTTAATGAACGTCCGATAGGCGGATAAGTGCCTTCCGGAGAAATTAATCTTTCCTGAATTTCGGCGTAGCGAGTTGCTCTTGTTAAAAATTGCTGATATAATTTTTTATCACGAAGGGCAAGATTGGTGATATCCAACAACATGGGCTGAATTACAAAGCTGTTGTAATAATCCCAGTGAAAATCGGGTCCATCGCCGTAAATACCGTCGCCTTTGTACCAATTTTCGTGTGATTTTACCGCGTAATCAATCCGCATAAAATCTGCACCGGTATCAAACTTGTAAATTGCGGTTTCAATCATCGCACTAAACAAAAGCCAATTACTGTAACCGGGTCTAATTATTCTTGTTGCTTTGAGTTGGCGGATAACATTTGCTTTGGTATCTGCATCTAAAGGCTCCCACAATTGTTTTGGCGCTCTTAATAATGCGTGGGCAAAAAAAGCGGCATCAACTACCGGTTGCCCGCCCTTAGTAAAATTCATAAAATCCGCAGAAGTGGAATCCGTAGCGTTATGAATGCACTTACGCACCAATAAAATATATTTTTCTCGCAGTTTTCCTTCCACAGTGTTATCTGCACCAAGTTCTAGCCAAGGTGCCATCCCTCCTATTAATCTGCCAAAAGCCTCTAAATAAGTTACTTCTCGCCGACTGGCTTCTTGTCCCGGGGCAGTTTCTACGGGCATTGTTGCTTTCAGCTGATTTTGACTTAATGCTTCCAAAACCGGATCAGCGATTTTCAGCATGGTTTCAATCATAAATTTGCGTTGCTCTGGCCCTTCTATTTTTGATTTTTTGGGACTGGCGTTAGCGACAAAACCTAGCAAAAGGCATAGTGGCACTAATAGTTTTTTAATCATTTCTTTACAGTATCATATTTCAATAAAATGTTATTAGGTTATCAAAACCGTTTTAAACATTCTTACCAATTCAAAGTTTTCTCTTCTTTATTCAACTTAAAACTCACCTTCCCATCTGCCGAAATTTTAAAATCTTTTACAGGCATCAGTTCATTCTTACTCCACTTTTTACCAGATTTTTTCCAGAGCATCAAAACACTATAAACCGAATTTTCATGAGGTTTTAAATTAGCGGTTGCATCAATTGTAGTACTGTTTTCTTTAACCGGATTTAATCCTTTTGCCTGAACAAATTCTGTATTTTCCCAACCAGCAACTGGAATCATTGCCAATTGATAAATTCCGTTATCTATAATCTTCACTTCTTTGCCATTAACTTTTTTGATAGTTGTGATTATCGGTTGATCAAGTTGTGGAAGTGAATAGTGACCCAATCTGGCTTTTATAGGATTGCTTCCAGTGTAAGTATCAACCCGTAAAATCCCGTTTGGAAGCGTGATATCAGCAAGGTTTATTTTTACGGAGGTATCCGAAGCTAAAACTGCTTTACGGTAATAAACGCCATCCTGATATTTATCAAAAGAAAACATCCTTAACGCTTCCCATTTGCTTTTTGCATTTTGGAAAACATAGTTCATAGCTACTTCGCCATTTTCACCATCAGCTTGCCACGGAAAAGCACTGTTATAAGATAAACGATTGTAGTTTTCTGTACCTTGGTAATAGCCTACGGTTTTACTGTTGCACCAAGCCCTAATTTCTGAAGCGCCAATAGCCGGATAGTTGGTCATCATGATTTTTGGATCTGGTAAAAAGTGATTGTAAACTTTGTCTTTTTCAAATTTATCATCCCAATCGCCTTCATTTTCTTTAGCTGTCCAAAACGGATTATCTGCTGGAACAAGCAAGCCTAAAAATAATTTACCCAGCCAAAAAGAACTTCCTCTGCAACTGTAAGGCTGAATCCCCGGTTCAAAAGCACCATAAAAACCTAGTGTTGGAATGCTGTCTTTCATCCAATCCGGATTCTGTAAAAACTGCAACATCGTTCCCGACGCAATGCGCCTCATCCAGCCGTAATTTATTTTCGGGTCATTTAAGAAACCCATCATTGGGAAAGGAACTGCCGCCGCCATTCTGTAAGTAATGCTTCGTCCCCACATGATCATTTCGCCGTTACGACCAAACATCAACGGATAATGATTACTCAAGCTATCCAGATTTGCATGAAATTGAGCAGCGATTTTTGGCGCATATTTATTCCCGTAAAACTGCGACCATAAAGTGCCGTACATCTGGAAAGCCCACATACTGTAATAATCATAATATGGGCTATCGTTGTACCAACCTTGTCCGTCGTATTGCTTTAGCGTTTTATCTAACAGCTCGGTCAAATAATCTTCACGAATTTGATAACCCTGACTTTTAAAAAAACTAAGAATAAAAATATTGAAGAAGCGCCAGTTCATATCAATGGTTGGGCCGTTGCCATAACTTAACATGGTATTTGCCAAAGCATCTTTAGTGGCTTGAGGCAAAGGATTCCAATAAACCTCGGGCGCTGCAAATAAAGAAACCGCTAAACCGCCAAACTCAACCAAGGTTTGACTTGCGCCCCCGTTTTTTTTAAGATGCGGAACGTAAATATTTGTACTTGAATCAAGAAGTAAAGTAAGTTGATGACGGTAATAAGCTGCAACCGAAATATTATTGATTTTAAGATTTGGATTTTCTTTTAAAAGTGGCGTGGCGATAAACATGGTTCGGCATAAACCTTCCAGTTTTTCTGTTGAATTTACAGCATCATCCTTAGGATAGCTTTTCCCAGGCTGTTTCGGGAATTTCATTGGGTCATCCAAATTATGGATATAAGAAAAAGCACCGGATAGTAAGAAAAGACCTGCTTCTTTCCAGTGTTGCCGAGTCATCCCGGTATATGGACTTAACTGATGGTCCAAAGGCGTTGTAAAGGCTTTAGGTTGTTCGCTGACTTTACCATAAGACCAAGTATTTTGGGCAGATATTGAATTTGAAATGGTCAACAGAAGAAAAACAATTAAAATCAATTTTGACTCAAATTGTAGCTTCGTGTTAAAGTGTCCCGCCTTCTTATTAAAATCTGTCATAGTAAATATTATAGCGCTCATAAAAAAGCATCTGTTAATTTCTCGTTGCCAAAGCAGTAAATTCAATGATTTAAAGACCAATTCTCCCTCCAGTTGATGGCAATATTTTTATCTTTTTTGATTTCGATAGGCAACCAAACGTACCGACTGTAGGCCAAATTTTTCGGATTCCATTGATCAGCCACAAAAATCCACTGATTTTTCTTCGGCACTTTAAAAACAAAAGCTGACTGACCGCCAAAAGTAGTTTTTGAGTTTACACCATTCATGGGGTCTCCTAAATATTTCCATGGGCCAAACAAAGATTTCGAAGTATGTACGCTTGCCTCGTTTGGCGCCCAGCCTGTGCATCCGCTGGTAATTAAAAAATAATCTTCACCAACTTTAAAAACTGCGGGTGCTTCCCGGTGCTTGCTGAACAAAAGAGAATCCTGCGTGGTTGCGCCTAAATAATCATCTGTAAGACGAACAACTCTAAGATCATAGTTCTCGTTGGAAGAATATATTTGGTAAGCTTCTCCTTTACCATCAACAAACAAAGTCATGTCTCGAGACATATTTCCGTTTGGTCTAAAACTATTTATAAAACGGTAAGGACCAGTAACTTTGTCGCTCACAGCAACAGCGGCTCTTGCTGCATTATATCCCTGGCCTTTCAACTCCAGATGAAACCACATTACAAACTTTTTTGTTTGGACATTATAAATCACTTTTGGCCTTTCCATAATACAACCTTTTGTGATATCGCTGGTTTGATCATCTACCGGACTAAAAGCCAGTCCTTCTGCTTTCCAGTTTCTTAAATCTGAAGAAGAGTAAACGCTCACTCCCTCAGATGCAGATTTTCCTCTCTTTTCACCAAACCAATAGTATTTGCCTTTAAAAACCAACATTCCTCCGCCATGTGCATTTATCGGGTTGCCGCTTGTATCAAGCCACGGCTGTGTGGGCAAGTTTTGGCAATTTGCTTGAATAGGTTTATTGATCAATAAACACGTCAAAAATAGTGTTAGCAGTAAACTGCTGGTTTTTAATCCCATTTTATCTGTTTTGTAGTTTAACACCTTCATGTGTTGGCTTAACCTCTGCAATGGTTCCATCGGGGTTAAACAACAATTTATCTATACAAACCTCGCGGTTATAGCCTGCGGCCTGTCCTTGCGTGATCCCTTTGGGATAGTTAAACCGGTGATAGACCAAATACCACTCATCTTTACCCGGCACTTGAATGGTAGAATTATGTCCAGTTGCGAAAATGCCATTCTCAGCTGATTTTTGCACAACAATGTTATGGTTTGGTACTTTTATAGGGCTAAGAGGTCCGTCTGCCATTCCATAGCCCACTCTGTAATCCTCATCTCGGGTATCGTTTTCGCTCCACATAAAATAATAGATTCCGTTACGGAACAATACATGCGTACCCTCTCTAAAAGTTTTATCTGGCGTTAATATCTTCAAAGTTTCTTCTTTAATAGAAACCATATCATCATTTAATTCTGCACCAGCTAAATAGCCATTCCCCCAATAAAGGTAATATTTACCTGTTTTAGGATCTTGAAATACATCCGGATCAATAACTTGCCCTCCATGCCCTTGCGGATTTTTTTCAATCAAGGGCTTTCCGCTATCTTTAAAAGGTCCAGCAGGATCATCGGCAACAGCCACACCTATTTTTTGAGCAGCAGTAAAGTAGTAGAAGTACTTATATTTTCCATTGATTTTGCGTTCAATAATACAAGGCGCCCAGGCATTTCTATTTGCCCAAGTTAGATCGGTTTTAAGGTTGAGGATAATGCCTTCATCTTTCCAGTTTGTTAAATCTTTAGAAGAAAATGTTTTAAAATAATAGCCCGACCAATTATCAAAACCGTCACTGGTTGGGTATATATAGTATTTATGCCTTTTATTCGAGTAAATAATATCAGGATCTGCGTATAAACCCGGTAAAACAGGGTTTCCGTAAATTTTGGCTTCTACCTTAAAGGTTGCTTCTTTTTGTCCGTCTCTTTTAACTACATAATTAACAGCACCATTTAAAAAGTTGGCTTTCCCTTTCGGCTGATAGCTTAAGCCTTTAGCTTTAATGAATTTTGGATTAAAAGCGCCCAATTTAGCGTCTTGTTTTAAGGGAAGCGTTATTTTATGCTTTGCAGAGTCGGTTACGATATTGATGGTTTTTACAAGTTTTGATTGCGGATGGGTTAACAGCAATTGCGCATCGCCCCATTTCCCTAACAGCCTTGCTTTTTCATCTTTTGTGATAGAAATAACAGTACCATGGCGTGGATGAAAATCCATTTTCACCTTATCGTCAACAACTCTAAATTTATTTAAGTCATTACTTTCTGTAAACTGATAGCGCCCTTTAATGTAAACATCATACATTAAAATATAATTATCAGAATTGATCAATTTAAAAACACCTGCCCCTTCTACGGCATCATTTGTTTGTTGCAGATATTGATCATTGACTACATAACCGGATGTAAGATGATCCGATACGGCTACTTTTATGCCCGCTTTATTTCCCTCGGTTTTAAAAAACAAATAAAATTTATTGTCTTTTTCAATAATGTCTCCGTCAATACAAGAGCCTCCATCGGGGCTGTAAAGCAATTGCTTTGGCTCTGTTTCAAGATCGGTAAAATCTTTGTTTGCGTAGGAATAGTAGATAATATCAGCACTGTTCCCGTTTTTTAGCGAGAAGTAAACCATGTATTTCCCCGCCTTTGCATCGTAAATAGTTTGTGGCGCCCATACCCGTAGCAAATCGTCATTTCCTTTAAAACGCTTTTGGAAATTAACTATACTTGATGTCCAATTGATTAAATCCTTTGATTTCAAGAGAACCATTCCGCGGTTAGAACTCCAACCTTTTGCAGAAACCATGTCCGTTGCAACCATATAAAATGTTTTACCGTCATTTCCTCTCAAAATGTGAGGATCTCTAACTCCCCCGGTTTCACTGATTGTTGCCGAGGCTAAAATAGCTTGGTTGTGGTTTAAAGCTTTGTACTGAAATCCATCATCGCTCAAAGCAAAATGGATGGATTCATCTGCTTTTTGGTTGCCAGTGAAATACGCAAAAAGGTAAGCCGAGTATTTCGATTGTGCATTGGAAGTACCGGCAAATAATAAACTGCTTATCATTAAACAACAGATAAGTGATTTTGAAATAATTGGTTTTGTCATAAACGGTTTATAGAGCCTGCAATTTGAGAAAACGTTTATCAAATTAGGGGGGGCTAGTTTTGAAATTAAGCGGGGTAAATTGAGATTTTGTACTTTTTAATGCCTTAATTTTTAGTTTTTATCAAAGATTTGGCTTTCTGAACTTTTCTCCAATCTTGTAAGATTTGCTTCCAACATTTCTGTAAGTGCGTATATATTCGGAAGGGTTCATCCCAAATACTTTTGCAAATTGTTCCCTAAAATATCTGATGTCATTAAAACCAGCTTGATAGGCTCCCTCGTTCACTTTACAATCTGTATTGATAAACAACTGGGCAACTTTTCTTAAACGTATAAATCGGATAAACTCGTTAATAGATTTGCCCGAAATGAGTTTCACCTTTTTATAAAGTGCCGAGTGGCTCATGTCTAATTCGTCAGCCAGTTGTTTTACGGTAAAGTCTTTATCATCCAAATGCTTTTCCGTAATCTCTATACAGCTTTCTAAAAATTTCTTCAAATCTGGCGATACCGAAAAATCATCCGTCTTTAGCGTTATCTGGTTGTAAAAATGTTGGTGAAGATTGCTACGGCTACGTAAAAGATTGGCTACCCTTGCCACCAAAATTTCTTTATCAAAAGGTTTGGTAATAAAATCATCCGCTCCACTTTCTATCCCTTTTAACTTGAGTTCTGCCGTTGTTCCAGAGGTAAGCAGAATAACAGGAATATGCATTAAAGCACTGTCTTCTTTAATACGCTGACATAAATCCACGCCACTCATTTCGCCCATCACCACATCAGTAATTACAAGGTTAGGGATTTCAAGTTCTATCATTTCAAAGGCAGCTTCTGCACTATCTGCCGCCATAATCAAGTAATCATTTTCAAAAATACTTTTGATGTAATTTCTTATCTCTAAATTATCATCAACCAACAAAATGGTACTTTTCTCTGAAACGACACTGATATCTGGGATGTTACGGGAAGTGGTAAGGAACTGGATTTCTTGCGTATCTTCAATCTCAATCCGCTCTTCTGTGTGCATTGGCGTATGGCTTGAATACTCCACTACAGAACTGTCAAAAGTGGCCTGTTTAGGCAAGTTTAAATTAAAAATTGTTCCGGAACCTTTTACGCTGGTATAGCTCACGTTACCGTGATGGCTTTCCATAATTTCTTTCACTACATACAATCCAATACCAAATCCTCCTTTATAATTTTCTTTATCCGTAACCTGATAAAATCTGTTAAAAATATTTTCGCCTACATCTTCTGAAATCCCTACGCCATTATCCTTTACGCTGATGTTCACATTTTCTCCCTCATCATTGATAAAAACCTCAATTGCACCACCATCTGGTGTGTATTTCAAAGCATTGGAGATTAAATTAAAAATTGCTATCTCTAACTTTTCTTTATCGGCCAAAACTTCAATGCTTTCTTGCGAAGCGTTAAATTCAAAACTGATGTTTTTGGATTTTGCCTGTTGCACAAAACACAGAAAAACCTCTTTACAAAAATTAACTAAATTGAATTGGCTTACTTTAAGTTTATCTGGGTTAGCTTTTTGGAAATGTAGCAACTGATCTACCAAGCTCAACAATCTGCGGGCATTTCTATAAACTACAATTAACTCTCGGGTCTCAACCTGTTGTGATTTACTGTTCAAAAATTCTTTAATTGGATTGATAATTAATGTGAGCGGCGTTCTGAATTCATGAGAAATATGCGTAAAAAACGAAAGTTTCCGATCATGCAGTTCTTTCTCTTGCGCCATTTTGGTATCGGCCAATTCCACCTGAAATTTCAGACGTTCTTTATCTCTTTGATAAACAACAAATTTCCGAATCAGCAAAAACACAAAAGCTAAATATAAAAAGTAAGCCCACCAGGTACGCCACCATGGTGGCAAAACAGTAATTTTTAAAAGCTTCTCCTTATCATTCCAAATACCCGCCGTGTTAGTGGATTTGATATGTAAAACGTAATGGCCTTCGTGTAAATTTGTGTAATTGGCAGAGCGCAGTTTACCTGAAAAATTCCAGCCTTTATCCCAGCCCTCTAAATAGTAAGCATAATTGATAGAGCCCGGCGAAGAATATTCTAAGGTTGCAAAATCAACTGAAATTACCGCATCATCATAAGGCAAACGCAAGGAAGCGATATTGTTTTTAGTAATTTCATCCACAAAATCGCTCTCACTTGTTACCAGTTTACCTTGCACCTTAATTTTAGTAATAAATAAAGGCTGTACTGATTTTGTAGCTTTAATGCTGTCTGGATAAAATATATTGAAGCCTTTTACCCCGCCAAAAACCATTTTACCCGAACGTAGTTTATCTGCCGAACGATAGAAGAATTGATTACTTTGTAAACCGTCTTCCTGATAGTAATTGGTTACCTTTTTAGATTTTGTATTGAATTTAATGAGTCCATTAAAAGTGCTCATCCACAAATTATGATGATTATCTTCCAAAATACTGAGGATTGAATTATTAGAAAGCCCATCATCTGTAGAAAATCTTTTAATAATTTTCCCCGATGAAAGATCAAATAACAGCAAACCACCGCCTTCTGTACCTAACCAAAGTTGTCCGTCTCGGTCTCGATAAATTGCCCGAACAGGTTTGCCTATTTCATAAAATTGGTGCTTTTTATTAATCCTATCAATCTTGATAAATTGATTAGCATTTCCCGCTAAAAAATCGCCGTTTCTGTCTTCGGTTAAAAAATAAATGTCTGTTAATTGCTGATCAAAAACCTCAAACTTGTCTTTGGCGCTGTTATACTTATACAACCTGCCGGAACCGTAAGTTGTAGCCCACAGGTCTTTGTTTTTATCTTCATATAATTGGAGCACATTCCTGTTATCTAAAGACAATATTTGGTTGTAACAGGTATAATGTTTAAAAGAATGTGTTTTACGATTAAATTTATTAATACCACCACCAAAGGTGGCAATCCAGGTATTTCCCAGATCATCTTGTTTAATAGAAGTTACCCAGTTATTGCTTAAGGAATTTGAATTTGCCTGATAGCGATAATTCTCAAAACTATTGTTTTTGCAATTCCATATACTGAAACCGTTACTCTCGGTACCTATCCACAAATTTTCTTGTGCATCTTCATAAAAAGTAGATGCGAAATTTGCGGTGAGACTATTTGTACTAAACGGATTATTTGCAATAGTTTTAAATTTGGAAGAGCGAGGCTGAACGATGTTGATGCCCCCGTTTAAAGTGGCTATCCATTTACGTCTCTCTCGATCTTCAAAAATACCACTTACAGATTGGCTGGTAAGGCTTGGGTTAGTAGGACCACTATGCAAAAACAGTGATTGATCATTTTCAAGGTTTAAAACAACCAACCCTTTGCCGGGCAAACCCGCCCATAATTTACCATTTTTATCAAGCAAAAGACTACTGATCTGATTTGAAAGCAATAAAGAATTTTGGGTTCCTCTTGACCAAATTCCAGTACCAGGCACATACTTATAAATCCCTAAATCTGTCCCCATCCAGATTTCCCCTTTCTGGTTAACCGCCATCGCTACAACGTCTTTCTTCTCGTTAGTTATTAGCGCTAATTCTTTCTGTATCGGATTGTATTTAAATAATCCCAGATCTGAAATAAAAACCCAAACTCCGCCGTTACTGTCAAAATTTATACAGCTTATGTTATAATTGTCAATTTTTCTTGAACCAACCTTAACCGGAATTTGTATGCACTCCTTTTGTCCTAATTGTTGTACCAACAAGCCTATCCCATTACTTCCGATATAAATTGTCCCCTGCTTGTCGGCTTGAATAATGCTTATTGAGTTTTGTATCTTCTCTATCGCTCCGTCTCTAAACCTTTTCATGTAAACGCTTGAGAATTTTTTCGATAAAGGGTCATATAAACTTACACCCTGTCCGGTCCCGACATATAATTTTCCTGAAATATCTTCGGCAATGGTATAAACAAAGTTATGCGGGATAGAAGTACTATCGTTAATACGGTTTCTAAATATTTCGAACTCATAACCGTCATAGCGGTTTAATCCATCATGTGTTCCAAACCACATATAACCATTGTGATCTTGGAAAACAACGCGAACAGAATTATTTGACAAGCCGTTTTCAATCCCTAAACTTTGAATGTTTGAAATTTGTTGGGCAAAAACTATCTGCGAAAATAAAACGGCAGAAAAAACGATAAGTAAAAATTTACAGCGCAAAAGGGATACCGGTTTTTGGTTATTTAAGTCTAATTTAATAATAAATGTCAGCTCAACACCTAAAATTATAAACTTATACTAATATAAATAAAAAACCCATCCAAAATATAATTCTGGATGGGTCACAAACTATTTAACCGATGTTTACTTGATTAGTTTAATGCTATAGCTATAACTATACTTTTTATCTTTTAAAAGATATTGTTCATGAGGATAAGCTCCCCAACTGTTATCGCCACCTACGCCTCTTTGTGCTAAATCAATCTGTAAAATGGTGTTGTCAACTTTTTTAATATCTGTTGGATGCTGTTGTTTTTTGGTTAATCCGGGATCCAAATTTTCTGTTCTAACATTTAAAGCGCTAAAGCAGATGGGCTGATAGCCTTTTACTAAAAGTCCGTTGTTGTTATCATCCGTAAGTTTTACCCAGCGGGCATCGGTTTTATAGCCGGCTTCCTGCGGGCGGATGTAAGTCCAGGTGAACTGATTGTCTACTTTATCTTTGTACAAACCAACAAATGCAGAGGTATTTCTGTCGCTATAATTTTCCCAAGGACCTCTTCCGTAATAAGTTAAATTATCATACTTTTTAGGTAAATCCATGCGCATCCCAAAACGTGGCATTTCTGGAAGATTTCTTCCGGTCATATCAATCGAAGCCGTGACTTTAACCGATCCATCATTTTGTATAACGTAATTTATAGTGTACGGAACATTAATATCATCTAACTGATAAACAACCGTTATCGGTAATCCGTCGCTATTTTGTTTTCCAACATTTACCTCCTTAACGGTTCTATCAAAATGTGCTGTTCTCCAAATCCCCAATCTTTCTGGCATTTTATTTCCAAAGTCGTTATCGGTTGGTGCTCTCCAAAAATAAGGTTCCGGAAAGCGGAAAATCTTTAATCCTCCATCTATCTGATAATTTGTAAAAACACCTCTAGCCACATCAAACTCTCCACTTATTGCCCCTGAGGTAAATGAAATTTTGCCGTTGGCAGTTTTTGTTTGTAAAGTACCTTCGGTTTGTTTATCAAAAGCATAAAAATCATTTGCGTATTTGAACTGTTCGCGGGCAATTTCATGATGATCTGGGATCATATCTGTTGCTTTTGTGGTATAAGCATATACATTTAAAAACAGTTCTTGACCGGGTTTAAGTTTATAAACTGGTAAATCCAGTTTAACGTCTTTTGCTTCACGCGGCGCTAAACTTAATTTAAAAGTGCCCTCTTTTACCTTTTCTCCATTGTTCACAATTTCCCAGCGGAAAGTATATTGGTTTAAATTGGTGAAATCAAAATCGTTTTTTACGCTGATTAAGCCTTTACTTAAATCTTTTGCAGTAAAGCTGATGTTCTGATAAACTTTTTTCACCTCAAATAATGCCGGGTGCGGGATCTGGTTTGCAGAAATCAAACCATTTGCACAAAAATTTTCATCATTATGCAGCATATAGCTCCCTAAGTCTCCACCATAAGCGTAAAAGGTTCTTCCGTCAGCAGTTTGTGTTTTAAGTCCTTGGTCAACCCAATCCCAAATAAAACCGCCCTGCATATTTTTACTGTTTTTGATAATATCCCAGTATTCTTTGAAGTTTCCGTTGCTGTTGCCCATTGCATGTGAATACTCGCACATGATGTACGGACGAGTTTTGTTGGACTCGGCATAATTCTTCATGTTTTCTACGCGGGGGTACATTGGACCAACAATATCTGTATTTACATCCTCCCCTGCCTGTTCAAACATCACTACCCGGCTATCGTCGCGTTGTTTAATCCATTTATAGGCATCATGGAAAACAGGTCCGTTTCCGCACTCGTTACCCATTGACCAAATAATAACCGACGGGTGATTTTTATCTCGTTCAACTAAACGGTGAATCCTATCTGCTATAGACGGCGCCCATTCTGGAAGGTACGCTGGATGCACACTCTCGTCAAAATTACCCTGCAAAGATGCACCCATGCCATGAATTTCAACATTAGCTTCATCAATTAGGTAAAAACCATATTTATCGGCAAGTTTCAGCATCATCGGATCATTTGGATAATGACTGGTACGGATTGCATTGATATTGAATTGCTTCATTAATTGCATATCCTTAATGATGGTTTCTTTAACCGGCACATGTCCCTTAACCGCATCATGCTCATGCCTATCGGTTCCTTTAAAATAAACTGGAATACCGTTTACCAATAACCGGGCATTTTTAATTTCTACTTTTCGGAAACCGATTTTTGAGCCTGAAACGCCTAAAGAATTCCCATTCTGATCGCTCAATTTCAAGATTAAATCGTACAGATAGGGTGTTTCTGCACTCCATTTATTTACATTTTTAATGTTGCCTGAAAAAGAAAACTGGTTTATAGCTGCACTTATAGCAACATTTCTTTTTTGTTCAAAAACTGTTTTTCCAGATGCATCAACAACACTTAAATCAACGTTAACGTTGCTAATTTTGCTTTTATCAAATTTGCGAACATCTACTGTGGCATTTAAAACACCGTTTTTGTACTGGCTGTCCAACTCGGACTTTACAAAGAAATCCCAAAGTGAAACTTTTGGTAAAGAAACCAAGTAAACATCCCGTTCAATACCAGTTAAACGCCAAAAATCCTGATCTTCCAGGTAGCTTCCATCATGCCAACGGAAAACCTGTACTGCCAACAAATTATCACCAGGTTTTAACAAAGACGTGATATTAAACTCTATCGGAGATTTTGAAGCTTTATTCATTCCGGCTCTTTTTCCGTTTACATAAACTTGTGCATAGCCTGTTATAGAACCAAAATGCAAAAGCACCTCTCGGTTATCCCAATTTTTTGGGACTTCAAAGTGCATACGGTAAGTTCCAACCGGATTATTTTCGCCAACAAAGGGCGGGTTTTTAGGAAATGGATAAACAATATTTGTATAGATTGGCGTTCCAAATCCTTCTAATTCCCAGTTTGAAGGAACCGGGATTTTCGCCCAATTTTTATCATCTAAATCATCACGATAAAAATCTTTTATACGATCTGCATATTTATCAACGTAAGTGAATTTCCAATCGCCATTTAGCAATTTATAATAAGGAGATTTTGAATAGTCATCTGCTATTACATCTTCCTGCTTGTTAAATAGCATGAAAGTAGCGTGAGGCTTTTCTCTAAATTCGTCAATCTTTTGCGGATTTTCCCATTCGTTATTTTGAGCAACAGCAAAATGCTGATGACAAAACACCATAGATAGCGCAAGGGAAAACACTCTAAATCTGTTTTTTTTAATCATTTAAAGGTTAGGTTATGTTAATAATTGTTTTTTAAATTTAAGATTACACCGTTAATTTTAAACGCGTCACTTTTTGACATTTTTTGAATCTCCGATAATATTTCTATTCGTTAAACAGTTCATTATAATTCAAATTTAAACTGTTTTTAATTTATCCTTATTCAAAAAAACATATAATTTTCCATATTTCATGGGGACAAATAGAGAAAAGAAGGGGGGTATAACTGTCAAATAGGTAAATAGAATGTCCAGAAAGTTTAAACCTGTCTTATTTTATCATTTAATTAGCTCACAATGGAGATGACTTATTCTATAAATTATGAATTTTATGCTGGAATTTCTAAAATAGCCACTTTATGTAAAAAAATCAAGAGAAGTCACTGCAACACATTTACTACTTAGTGTAAATTATAATCGTGTTTTAGGTTTACGGGGCCAAAACTTCGCTTTTAGAAAAATGCAGAATCACTGTTTAAAAACAACCGTGTTTTAAGACGTTCAAGCTTGTTGAAATAAAACGGCGAGGCTAAGAGAGGATATAGATACAAAAACAACCCATACCTTTTAAAATTAAGAAAAAAACAAAATCCTATTTTACTGCTCTTTCTAAACAACACAAAAATCTAATGAAATGCTTGTTCGTGGCTTCTCCGCACCAAGTTCGCTACTTGTTCGCAAAATGAGTGCTTTTTGCGAAGGTGCTACGAACATTTTGCGAAGGATTAGCGAAAAAATGCTTCTTTAAATTTTCTTTTGAAAAGTAGAGTTCTAAGAGGACTTAGTGTATTTTATTTATCACAGGAAAATTAATAAAGTATAAAAAAATCAAACGAGTTATAGATTTATGAAATCTTAAAACATTGTTTTCAAAGAAAGGAATCGATAATTTATTTTCGAAAAAAAATTACCTTAAGCCCACGGGAGCCTAAGGTTAACTTTTCTAAAGAATTAATTGAATTTACTTTGTTTTATCTTCATCAGCAATAGCATCCTCCCACTTGTCCCATTTTGGTGTATTGGCGTCATAACCTGTATACCCGAAATTCTGACTTAATTGACCTTTGCTATTTGCTGTAATGGCTGAGTTAGGAATTGGCCAGTAAAGATTACATTTATCCATTTTATAATTTAGCGTTTTATTGGCAGAAGTTACGCCTCCAATATTATAAATTTTACCATCTTTGACCACACGCTTATACCAGTAACTTCCTCCGGCTAAATCTGTTCCTGCATACTTATCATAATTTTCCACAGTATAAGTCCCACCCCATTCATCCGGTTTACCACTTAAGGCAAGACAATAGGAAACTCGACTTAATTCCATGTGACGCCATTCTTCTAAATATAATTCACGAGCTCTTTCATCCATAATATCACCGATATTTACTGTGGTATATAGCTGTTGACAATGAGCTCTTTTTCTTATTTCATTTACATCGTCCACTGCTGTAGCATCACCCATGTAATATTTAGCTTCTGCTCTTAAAAGATACGCTTCTGCTAAACGGTACAGATACCAATCAGCATTGCTCCCTTTTGATGCTCCAGCGTAAGCATTAGAACCAACGTTAGCTTCAGCCTCGGCATCAGTTATAAACAATTTATAATGTGGCCAATTGAAATAAGAGCGGATAGTGTCTGAGCATAAAAGCGCATTTGTAGTTGGATGGTATAACTTCAATTTCTGACCACGATAAGTACTTCCAACTGTAGTATATTTCAACGAGTCCATACGTACCCAGTTGCCTACCTTACTGTTATGTCTAAGATCCTCATTATCCTCAATACCGTTAACAACCCATAATCCCTTTTGTGCAAATGGTGTGGGACGAATAGTACCAATACCCCTACCCAGTGCTCTACCGTAGTCAAGATCTGCCCTGTAGTTTGAATTGTTACGGGCATAAAGATCCATAGCATTTTTTCCATCAGGTGATTTTAAATTTGCTGAATTGTAGAGAGGCCCAAAAATACGCATTGTAGCAAATGCAATATTCGATTGTACACCTCGGTTAGGCATACCCATAATAACCTCTTTATTTGCTGCAATTAATTTGTTCTCTGGTCGGTGTAAATCCCATATTACGTTTTCGGTAATAGGCCACGTTTTAGGCTCTCCTCCTGGATAAAAAGTACCGAAATTATTCTTCATCAATGAATAACCCGACTGATTAATTAGGATATCTAATTGGTCCTTTGCTTTTTGGAACTGACCTGTTGCTAGGTAACATTTAGCAAGCAACATCCGGCAGGCTCCTTTATTAACCGTACCGGTATAAGCTAGGTTTTTCTGTTCCGGAACCCATTGTACGGCAAGCTCCATATCCTTAGTAATCATATCTAGGATAGCAGCTTTCTTTGTACTGCGATAATTTTGCTTTGGAACTTCTAATATTTTAGTAACCAAGGGTACATCGCCATATTGGAAAACCAATGCAAGGTAACGGTAAGCCCGGTGAAAATACGCACTTCCTTTGTAGATGTTTTTTGTTTCTTCGCTAAGTGTTTCTACTTTATCTACATAACTTAAAATGGTATTAGCATACTTAATACCACTATATGTTTCATCCCAGTAATGATTGATATAGTTACCGTCATTGCCTCCGGGACCTGCCGCTCCGCCCGTTGGTTTTAAACCATCAGCAAAGTTAAAGTTCACATTATTTCCATCAACGTCACTTTTACCATATACAGCCAGATCCGAAAACATATACTCTGTACCTATAACTACCGAGTTTGTATTTGCCGAAGTATTTGTCCAATAAGAGCGTAGGTGTCGATCACAAATTGCTAAAGCCGCTTTTAGTCCCGACTCGGTAGTAAAAGTTGAGTTAGGTTCAAATATTGAAAGTGGATCCGGTTTTAGAAAGTCTTTTTTGCATCCTTGTATAAATACCGTAGTTCCTATAACTGTCATCAACATAGCTAATGACAACTTCTTTCCGATTTTATATTTAATTAGTTTCATGTTTAAATTTTTAAAAAATTACATTTAATCCAGCTGAAAAAAGACGAGTTGCAAGTCCTCCTGTTTCAGGATCTCCATATTCCCAATCTTTCTGCCATGTGGCTACATTCCTTACAGAACCAAATACCTTTACCTTTTGAATATCCAATCTACTAATCATCTTCTTTGGCAATGAATAGCCCAAAGAGATACTTTCAAAACGGATAAATGAACGGTCGTAAAGTTTACCCGCACTTGCTCCAGAAGGTGTTTTTGCATCTAAACGAGCGTATTTATTTGTAGGGTTTTCTGGTGTCCAATATTGTTTAGCTGCCGTGTTATAATTATAGGTGATTAATGAACCTCCATTATCGTTATTAAGGTACGATCCATCTAAACTTTTATGCCCGATGTAGGAATAAATATTGAAAGACAGACTTAAATCTTTGAAGAAGGTAAAATCATTACGTAATTGCCAGTTTATAGGCGGAGAAGTTTGTCCTAAGAACTGTTTATCATTATCGTCGTACACAGGTGTTATACTGCCATCTGCATTTACCTTGTCATTTGCAGTATAACTATTCTCTACCTTAGGATCTCCCGGTCTTTGTCCGTATTTAGCGGCTTCGGTAGCTTCACTGACCTGCCAAATACCTGTAACCTTATAATTCCATATTTCGCTGATTGGCTTTCCTATAAACCAATTATTACTTATATCACTACTTTCTTTTTGACCTATAATATTTCCTTGGGCATCCAACACATTTTCATAATCTCCATAAAGATGCGTTATGGTATTTTTATTATAAGAAAAACTCAAACTACTTCTCCATTCAAACATATCATTTTTCATATTTAGAGAACTAACAGCTAATTCAATTCCCTTATTTTGCACTTCTCCTAAATTGGTGGTTATACTCCCAAAACCAGTGAAACCAGGAAGACGTTGAGCTATAATCATATCATGCGTTTTCATCGAGTAATAGTCAATAGAACCTGTGATACGGTCGTTAAGAAATCCATAGTCCAATCCGAAATTTAATGAAGCTGTTTTTTCCCATTGTAAATTTGGATTCGCCATACGGTCTATCAGGAGATATTTCACCTCCTCACTACTCCCATTATTCAAGACATAACCCATTGTTGAGCCAAGTCCAGAACCTAGATTAGCTAACGACACATAAGGATCTGACAGAGAACGATTTCCATTTTCTCCATAAGACACACGTAATTTTCCATAATCCATTGCCTCCCATTTAAAGAATTTTTCATTGGTAAAGGCCCAAGCAACTGCTAAGGAAGGGAAAGTTGCATAGGGATTACTTTGGCCAAATGCAGAGTAACCATCACGACGAATTGACGTGGTTAGCATATAACGGTCGTCATAAGAATAAAATGCCCGAGCTAATAATCCATCAGCAGATTGATGAGTGTCATTAGTTGAAATAGAATTATTTTCTTTAGTTCCATTCTGAGTATTATGAAAGCCTAATGCATCAGAAGGGAGGATATTACGAGCATTAATGTCATCAGACCAATACTTACGTTCTTCAGCTTCCTGTACTAAAGTTAGATTTACTCTGTGCTTTTTTGCAAAAGTATGCTCCCAATTTAAAGTATTGTTGAGCGACCAGTCGAAATTTTTAGCCCAGCTACGGTCCACACCACGATTTATAGGTAAGGATTCTGGCTCAGCAGCCGACATAAAGTAACGGTTGTAATACCACTGTAAACGAGGCGAAGCGTTAAAAGAGTAAGTGACACCAAATGGTAACTTCACTTTAGCATTTAATATGGTATTAAGCACTGTATAACCTTTCTCGAGATCTAAATATTGCCTTTCAAAATCGTAATTGTAACCTCTTTTAATAGAACCGTCACCCATTGGATATTGCGACAATGTACCATCTGCTTCTACATAATGACTATAAGGCGAATTACGGATTTGGTTATTGTCATAGTAATTTGTCCCTAATCCTGGCGACAGGCTACCATCACTCCTATCTTGAAAGTTCACATTTGCTCCTATTTCGAGCCATTTATTTACTGATCCTTGGAGTTTTAGATTAGAACGAATAGCCTGGTAGTCATCATAATCTACAGCACCTTCATTATGTAAGTATCCAAGAGACATGTAATAGTTCATTTTATCGCTAGCGCCTGATATACTCGTGTTATAATCCTGATTAAGTCCAGTACGAAAAGTATGATCGTACCAATCGAACGTATTTCCGGCCAAATAATCATTAAGCACACCACCTTCAAGACTCAAGCGTCTCGCATAAATACTCTTGTCAGATTCGCCAGAAGTATTAGTTGAATAAGCCCTCCATTGATCTATAGTTATTCCATACTTAATAAGATTTTCTGGGGTTGGCATTTCATAAAGTCCCGGCTTACTTGCAGAAGCCGAAGTTTGATATGCGCCATATATACCAGTAGTAGCATTTAAACCATAGGTATCTTTTTTGTACCAATCCTCACGGTATTTCATATAAGCATCTGGACCGAACATTTCACGGTATTCACTTTTTTGAGTTATTCCAGTATTAGCTGTAAAGTTCACAACCGGTTTACCTTCTTTTCCCTTTTTAGTGGTTATAATAATTACACCGCTTGCGGCTCTTGACCCGTAAACCGCTGCTGCAGAAGCATCTTTTAAAACATCAATCTGTCCAATATCGTCCGGATTGATTTCGGATAACTCCCCATAAAAAATCATACCGTCAAGAACAATCAAAGGGTCATTGTGTCCTCCGCCGGTGTATACAGAACGTTGACCACGAATTTGCATAGATCCTCCACCCTTTGCCGAAGCATTATAACCCACGCTTAAACCTGGTGTGCCACGGAGAATATCCTGAACCGTATTGGGGTTTTCGTTGGCCAACTTATCAGGCATAATCTGCACTACAGAACCCGTAAGATCTTTCTTTTTCATGGTTCCATATCCTATAACCACAACTTCATCCAGTGCTTTATTATCCGTAGCCAAAGCCACCGTAAGCTCTGTTTTTCCGTTTACAGAAATAGCTTGAGAAATGTATCCAATATAATTTATTTCTAAGATGCTAGTGTTAGTTACTTGAATCCGGAAAGCTCCGTTTACATCTGTACTGGTGGCTTCTTTGCCATCTTTCACTTTTACAAGAACTCCAATTAAAGGCTCGGATGTTTTGGCGTCCAAAATCTTTCCAGTTAACAATCTTGATTGCGCAAAAGTTATAATTGGCGACATCAAGAATAAAAATAGCAAAACCGGCATAAATGCAATCTTGGCTTTACCGTATAAAAGGTATTTATTCGACATAATTATTGTTTTTTATTTAAAATTGGTTTGCTTTTAGATTAAAAAATGCTTTTGTAGCTTTTAAAATGCATAAGGTTGCTTTCACTCTTTGGGAGAGGATAAAGACTTGATTTTACTTTTGTTTCTTTCATGTGTTATTTGGTTTAATTTAATAATTGGTTCTCTTTATTCAACTTCAGTTAAAAGGAATTTCAATATAAAAATCATCGTTTTTGAAAATCAGAAATACTGAAATGCAAATTTTTATCGTAAATAAAATCTAAACTAAAACAGAATAGATCTAAAATTGGTTCAGCTGTTATTGATTGAATAATTGCTGAACCAAAAATAAATGCTTGTGCTAATTTATTGAGGGGAGAATCTCATTCATTAGGAGGGACAAATTTGTAAAACGTCCTTATAACGATAAAAAAGAAAGATTTTATCTGACCTATATAGATTTGCTGATTGTAGATAAATCTCAAGAATAGTGTTTTAAACACTATAGATTAATAAAAAAGAGCAGAAATTATAGCGTACTGATATTTATGTAAAGCAGTAATCCATTTAAAGAAAATCACAAATTCACACATGGGTATTGTGCATCATATAATAAGGATGTATGACGGCGGGAAAGCCAGTCGAGATATAGACTTAGAACAAGAATAATCAAGATTTCTGTTTTTTGTAAAACACGTTTTTCAATCCTTTTGAAGAAAAAGATTAATGACTTTTAAATTAAAATATGTAGAATCAATTAAATTCTCGGCTTCGTTTTCACCAGTCAATCTCGCCAATTCATTCGGCCCTTCAATCCTCAGAATTGAATTAATTCTCCCGCTCCACCAACATCTCCGCAAAACTCAGCAAGGTTTTTTTATTCTCTACGGGAACATCAATTTTATCAAACGCGTCTAAAGCCAATTTTGCATAATTCTGCATCACATCTTCTGATAATTTACGGATATTGAGCTGATTGTACAAAGCTTTAACCGCTTCTACTTTTTGTTCAGCAACAAAGTCTGTTTTATTGATCCAAGAAGTTAAATTTATTAAATCTTCACCTTCGGCAAGTTCTAAAGCTTTTATTAATAAGAAGGTTTTTTTATTAGATATGATATCGCCACCTACCTGCTTTCCAAATTTTTCTGGATCACCGTAAACGTCTAAAATATCATCCTGAAGCTGAAAAGCCAATCCCAAATTTTCGCCAAACTGATAAAGCAGCTGTGCATTTTTTGAATCTGCATTACCAATTAAAGCACCAATTTTTAATGCGCCACCTAATAAAACTGCAGTTTTCAAACGAATCATCTCTAAATATTCATCAATAGAAACTTCGTCACGAGCTTCGAAATTCATGTCAATCTGCTGGCCTTCGCAAACTTCAATCGCTGTTTTGTTGAAAACCTCTAAAACGCTGGTTAAAATATTGGGTTTTACCTGAATCATCAGCTTATAGGCTTTCACAAACATCACATCGCCCGACAGGATAGCTACGGAATCACTCCACTTTTCATGAACAGTTGGCTGTCCGCGACGAAGCGGTGCATTGTCCATAATATCGTCATGCATTAACGTAAAATTGTGGAACATTTCAATTGCCAATGCAGGAGCTTTAGCATCTTCAATATCTCCACCGAATAAATCAGTTGCCATTAACACCAAAGCTGGTCTTAATCTTTTTCCGCCTAGCGCCATTAAATAGGCAATAGGCTCATATAATTCGTTAGGCGTTGCCGGATAGTTGATCTCCTTTACTGCCGTATCTATGATTTGTTGTAATTCTTTGATGCTATGCATTTACAATGTTGGTGTGTGCGTATTTGGGTGCGAAAATAGTATTTTTATTTTTGCTTTAGGGAACCCGAAAATTGTCTTGAGTCTATCTTCTTTGCTCTTGATTCTCACTTCTTCAACCTACTCCACAATCAAACTAAAATCTATCTGTCTTTTTCCTAAATCAACACGTTTTACTTTAATTTTAACTTCATCACCAAGCTGATAAGTGCGTTTTTTCTTTTGCCCGATGATGCAATAATTCTTCTCGTCCAAAACGTAAAAATCATCGGAGATATCACGTAAACGTATCATACCTTCGCATTTGTTTTCCTGGATTTCCACATACATCCCCCACTCTGTAACGCCAGAAATAATGCCCATATAGGTTTGCCCGATGTTATCTTCCAAATATTCAGCTTGTTTGTATTTGATAGAAGCTCTTTCCGCATCGGCAGCTTTTTTCTCCATCTGCGAAGCATGCTGACACATTTTTTCGTAGTGATCGGCATTTACGCTATCGCCACCTGCTAAATAATATTCCAATAATCTATGAACCATTACGTCAGGATACCTACGGATTGGCGAGGTAAAGTGCGTGTAAAAGTCAAAAGCTAAACCATAATGGCTACTGCTTTTTGTGGTATAAATGGCTTTCGCCATGGAACGGATAGCCAATTGAGTCAGTACGTTTTGTTCTTTTGTGCCTTCCACATCGGCCATTAATTTATTCAAACTTCTGGCCGTATCTCTATCAGATTTGGTGGAAATTTTATGCCCGAATTTAGAAGCAAACGCAGCGAAAGCGGCCAAACTTTCGGGCTTTGGCGAATCATGCGCCCGGTAAACAAAAGTATATTTATGCTTTCCTTTACCTTTTTTAGCAATAAATTCGGCAACTTTTTTATTCGCCAAAAGCATAAAATCCTCAATTAGTTTATGGGCATCTTTACGTTCTTTTATATAAACGCCAATTGGTTTTCCATACTCGTCAAGCTTAAATTTAACTTCGGTTGATTCAAAACTTATTGCTCCATGTTTAAATTTTCTGTCTCTTAAAATATGCGCCAAACGGTTCAGTTTTAAAATTTCTTCCGAATAGTCGCCGGCTTTATTTTCAATAATTTCCTGAACTTCTTCATAAGCAAATCTGCGGTCGCTATAAATTACGGTTTTGCCAAACCATTCTGTAACCAAATTCGCATTCTCGTCCATCTCAAAAACAGCAGAAAAACACAGCTTTTCTTCTTTCGGACGCAATGAGCATAAGTTGTTTGATAAAACTTCCGGTAACATCGGGATCACACGGTCCACCAAATAAACTGAAGTTCCACGGTCATAAGCCTCTTTATCCAAAGCACTATCCGGAATTAAATAATGCGAGACATCCGCAATATGTACACCTACTTCATAATTGCCATTTTCTAAAGTTTTAAAAGATATTGCATCATCAAAATCCTTAGCATCAAAGGGATCAATGGTAAAAGTCAATGTTTTTCTAAAATCGCGTCGTTTAGTAATTTCTTCCTGGGTAATTTCTGCAGAAATGGCCTGCGCTTCTTTCTCAACCTCCTCCGGAAAAGTTAAAGGAAACCCGTATTCGGCCAAAATAGCATTCATTTCGGTGTTATTCTCGCCCTGCTTTCCTAAAATGCTCTTGATAACGCCTACCGGATTTTTTGCGCCAGCTGGCCAATCAACAATTTTAGCCAAAGCTTTAACGCCATTTCTTGCGCCATTTAAATCCTCTAAAGGAATAAAAATATCATGCAACATTTTACGGTCATCCGGAATAAAAAAGGCGAAATGCTGGCTCAGTTTAACGATACCGGTAAACTCCATTTTAGCTCTTTCTAAAATCTCTACTACCTCCCCTTCCTTACGTTTACCTTTGCTACTTTCGTAAACGTAAAGTTTAACTCTATCACCATGCAAAGCGGTACGCACCTTTCTTGGAGCTATATAAATATCTTTCTCATTCTCGTCATCCGGAATTACAAATGCTGATCCGTCATTAGACATGGCAATTTTCCCGGTTAAAAAAGCCTTAACCTCATGCAATTTGTACTGCCCTTTACTAACCTCTAAAAAAATGCCTTTTTCAGTTTGCTCTTCCAATACTTCCAAAATGGTTGTTTTAGAATCGGGATCTATAATATTTAATTTATTAGCTATTTGACGGTAGTTCATGGGCTTATTGCCCGATTTTTCAAGCACATTAGAGATGAGCTCTGTAAGCACTTTTTTTATGGAATTTCCTTGATGATTCGACATTGAGATAATTGTTATCTTATTTAAAGCTCAAAATAGAGATTATGTTTTTAATATTCATTTTTTAACCAATTTTTAATAAACAGTTAACATAGATTTTACGTATTGCTTTACAGACACAAAGTTTTAGCACCATATTTTCCTAAAAAAAGCTAAATGTAATTTTTATTTTAGCACTTTATTTAACATCCCAAACCTTATGTCAGAAAAAATAAAGCACCAATTTGAAAAAAATATAGATGGAAAACCAGTTAATCTTTATTGGCTAAAAAATGAGACTGTAAGTGTTGGAATATGCAATTATGGTGCAAGGATTACGCATTTCATCATCTCAAAAGAGGATAAAAAAACCGACATCACATTAGGTTTTAACAGTATTGATGATTATTTAAATAAAAAAAGTGAGGTTTATTACGGCGTAACGGTGGGCAGATTTGCTAACCGGATTGAAGATGCGAAGTTTACGCTAAACGATAAAACTTACCACTTAGAAGCCAATAACGGCGGTAACAGTTTGCATAGCGGAAGCGTGGCTTTCCATAACCGTGTTTGGGATGTAAAAGAAGTAAAAGAAAAAAGTTTAGCGCTATCCATATCAAGTGCTGATGGCGAAGGAGGTTTTCCCGGAAATTTAACCTGTGAAGTGATTTTTACAATTACGGATGAAAATGAACTCATCATCAATTATAATGCAAAAACAGATAAAGATACCGTGGTAAACCTTACCAACCATGCTTATTTCAATTTGAATGGCGAAGGAAACGGGACAATCTTAAACCATCAGTTCTGCATCAATGCCGATGAATTTGTACCAATTAAAGAAAATTGTATCCCAAAAGGAAATTTTGAAGACCTAACTAATACACCTTTTGATTTTAGAGAAGCTAAAGCAATTGCAAAAGATATTGATTCAAATAATGAACAGTTAAAGTTTGGAAACGGTTACGACCATTCTTTTGTCATCAACCAAACCGAAATTGTAAACTTTGCGGCATCTGCCAAAGGCGATAAAACAGGTTTAACACTTGAAGTTTACACTACACAGCCCGGAATGCAGTTTTATACGGGAAATTACCTAAGTGATGATATTGGAAAAAGTGGATCAGCTTACGATGCCAGAACAGGTTTTTGTTTTGAAACACAACACCACCCAAATTCACCTAATCAGCCGAATTTCCCTACAACGGTTTTAAAGGTGGGAGAGGAATTTAAGTCAACAACGGTTTATAAAGTATTTTAAAAGTGTATTGCTAAACAAGTAGCTTCTTTTATCTGTCGATAATTTATTGCGTATTTATTTGTGAAATTTATTACGTTTACATTAAATTATAAACAGTTTCGTTTCAATGTTGCAAATCCGTTTAAAAGTGAATACGTGTTACAGAATTGTATTTACAGTTTTATTATTTGCGCAATTAATTAGTTCATGTAAACGCGATGAATACATTGAACCAAAACCGTTGCCAAAACCAGTGGAAACTGACAGTCTAAAAAGTTTTAAAGACTACATTTTTAATAGCAACCAACTTGTTTTTCCTGATGTAGTTCAGGGCCGGTTACAACCTGATGGTACTTACAACAGACCCACCTCTATTGGCTGGACACATCCTTCTGTATTGTATTTTGAAAAGAAATGGAACGATCATCAATACTGGATGGCTATTACACCTTACCCTTCTGGCGTAAATGAGTATGAAAATCCTACTATTTTCTGTTCTGATGATGGCCGAAAGTGGAAAGAGCCATTGGGTATTTCTAATCCCATAGAAAAAACTCCGTTAGGCGAAGGCTATAACTCTGATGTTAATCTGTTTTTTGAGAAAGGCAAACTTTATTGCTTTTGGCGTGGGATTTCTGTTATAGATCCGCTTACAAACAAAATGATAAAGGGAAGAACATTGCTTTATAAAAGTTCTGAAGACGGAGTGCACTGGTCTGAAAAAAAGCTGATCACAAGCTGGGATTACGCCGGTATCGATTTAATTGCGCCAAGTATTATAAAAGAAGGAGACAATTATTACTGTTATGGAGTTTCTACGGGAGAAACTATGCCTGGATCGTATTTCACCAATTACGCTATCAGACGTACAGCAACTAAAAATTTTGACGATATAAAAATCAATAAATCGCAAGGCTATAATCTGATAAATATTGCAAATAGACCTTGGGGTACAGATGAAGAACCTTGGCATATTGAAGTAAAAAAATTCCAAGATAAATGGTATCTATTGGTTTCAACCACCCGAAACAACCAATATGGAAGTGCGGGTCGTTTATTTCTTGGTGTGAGCAGCGACGGATTAAACTTTACTTTTGGAAACAGCCCCATCTGTCCTTTAACTTACAGCTACAAATCATCTTTTGAACTATATAAGAATAAAAAAGAAGGAGTGCTGAACATTAAGCTATGGAGAAGCTCTAGCTCACCTTGGTCTGTTTATTACGATGAATTTTCGCTCGATGGCTATTTTGGTTAATAACAATTTGAATCCATAAAAAAATAATTTAAACATTGCCCCATCCTGTAGCCAAAACATCTGCTAGGTGCATCGTTTTAATCGGGATTTGATTTTTATTGATGTAAGCTTGCAATTGCAACAAACAAGATGCGTCAGTTGAAATGATAATTTCTGCTCCTGTTGCTACAGCATTCTGAATTTTCTGTTCAGCCATAGCGGAAGAAATACCGTCGAACTTCACTGCAAAAGTCCCTCCAAACCCGCAACAAACGTCGGCATCTTTCATCTCTACCAGTTCCAAACCCAAAACTTTAGAAAGCAACTGACGAGGTTCATCTTTTATTTTGCACTCTCTTAATCCACTACATGAATCGTGAAAAACAGCTCTTCCCAATAATTCAGCGCCGAAATAATCTTTTTTTAACACATTAATTAAAAAGTCGGAAAGCTCATGAATATGATTCTGAATATTACGACACTTATTGTGGATAGCGGTATTAAAGAATAGATCGTTGTATGAATTTTTAACCATGCCAGTGCAAGACGCCGAGGGCGAAACGATATAGTTCTGTTCAGAAAAATCATTCAAAAATTTACTTCCAACCGCTTTTGCTTCGTCCCAAAAACCAGCATTATAAGCCGGTTGGCCACAACAAGTTTGTTCGGGATTGTAAATGACATTACATCCAGCTTTTTGCAAAATCTTAAGTGTATTTTTAGCAGTTTCCGGATAAAGCTGGTCAATAAAGCAGGGAATAAACAATTCTACGTTCATCATTGAGGGACAGTTCTGAGAATAAAAACCAAAAGTAAAAAAATAAGCTTTAAACTGGCAGATAATATATTTCAATTTGGATTTTGGGCTGAAAAATGGACTTATTCTTCTTTATAGAATTTAATTGAAATAATAAACTCAAGTTGCTAGTTATACAATTAATTTATTTAGCGTAAAAGCGAAGGTAAAA
>NZ_CAMLIG010000035.1 GCF_946480185.1 uncultured Pedobacter sp.
ATAGTCCGTTGTCCGCAGTTTGGGAGGATATTTAGGTAGTAAAAATTTGATTTAGAGTACTGTTGATGGTCCGTAGATTATTCAATCCTTCTATCATTAATAAACATTCAATCCATCTATCCTTCAATCATAGTAATCTTCACTCATTTATTTCCTCTCAAAATTATTTATCTTTACAGCGATGTTAAAAAATATTTTAGTCGCTATTGATGGCTATTCATCTTGTGGAAAAAGCACTTTGGCAAAGGCATTAGCTAAAAGGCTTCATTTTATTTATGTAGATAGTGGCGCAATGTACCGAGCGGTAACGCTTTATTTTTTACGCAATAACACCGATTTAAAAGATCATGATTTAATTATTGATGCTTTAGAGCATATTGATTTAAATTTCCATTCCAGAGATTACCAATCGCATATTTTGTTGAACGGCGAAGAAGTTTCTGAAGAAATTAGGCAAATGCCCGTTTCAGAAAATGTGAGTCTGATTGCATCTATAAAAGAAGTGCGAAAAGCAATGGTGCGGAAACAACAGAAAATGGGAAAATCTAAAAACATGATTATGGACGGCAGAGATATTGGCACCACCGTTTTCCCGGATGCACAGGTGAAACTTTTTATGACTGCCGACCCAAAAATTAGAGCTGAAAGGCGCTATAACGAACTGATTGCCAAAGGTGAAAATGTGAGTTTAGAAGAGATATTTGATAATTTAGCTCACCGAGATTTTTTAGACACTACCCGAGAAGAAAGTCCGTTGGTAAGAGCAGAAGATGCGATTATTTTAGACAATACCAATTTAACAGAAGAACAACAACTGGATTTTGCTATTGAGCAGATTAAACCTTTTATTGTTTAAGCACCCTTTAAAACAGTTTTAAGAGGTTTTTGCATTTACGCTAACGATTGTAACGACATCCTTTTTTTGTCTTTCAATTCCGCTCAGGCTGACAAAAAAAGATACAGTGAAAAGCGTGTTAAAGCGCCAAAAAACACTAATTAGCACATCAATACAAAATAATACGTCCAACCGATAATAAAAAGCTGTTCGGGGATTTTAAACAGCAAATACACATTACCTTTCCCCGTATAATTCCCCCGCTTTACGCTGATATGTTTGAGGCAAGCATTTATCTGAATAAAAAAATCAAAAAGTAAGTAAACTAAAACACTTGCAACAACTATTTTGGCTATATCTGCAAGTATTAACCCCGCAGCAAAAGCAAACTGCAGGTCGCCGATGGCAAAAACCAATTTTATTTTGGATAGTTGAGATAAAAAATTTGGATAGGTTAAATAAATACCTTCACGATAGTTTAAATGCACAATACCGTTAAACAAAAACATAGTAGAAAGCGCCAGCCTGCCTGCAACCTCAAAAGTTATTTGATTGGAATATAAAAACGAGATTCCGCAGAGCAATAAAAAAACCGATACCAATACAACTGATCTCATACAAGCGCTATAAAAAGTTTTTATTTTGAAAACATGTAGGGCTACAAGTTAAATTATTTTAAACAATGTTAAAAACTGAAGACACAAGAAATAGTGGATCAATTATAAAATAACCGGATTTAACTTAAGAAAATTTGCATTTTAACACAATTTTTCTTTTTATCTTTCCTCACATTTAAATTATAGATTTCTCTTGCGCTCAAATCATGAAAACCTTAAATTATTACGTTGAAACTTATAAAAATACTGCCGAAAACAACGATTTTATATGGGAACACTTTAAGGAAGAGGTAGATAGGAATCCACTTTTAAAAAATCACAGAGATTATGTGGAAGAAAAACAGGCAGGTTTTGGAGATCGGTGTTTCCATTATATGTGGTACCTGCTGTTGCAGGATTTAAAGGAGCGTAAAGATGAAATTTCCTGTTTAGAAATTGGGGTTTTTAAAGGGCAAGTGATTTCTCTTTGGGCTTTGGTCTCTAAAAACATCGGTTTAAAAAATAAAATTACTGGTATTTCGCCACTAGAAGGAAATTATCCAAACAACGGCCTCTTCAGAAATTATTACATCAAAAAACTGCTTTCCTACATTGTCCCATCTATCCGAAGAGATTTTGCAGACGGTAATATCCATATTCAGGAAGATTTTATTGCGCACATTGAAAAAATGTTTGATAATTCTGGTCTGGATTTAAAAGAAGTAAATCTGATTAAAGGGTATTCAAACGATGAAAATATTGCTTCGCAGGTGCAAAATCAAAAGTTTGACATTGTTTACATTGACGGAGACCATAGCTATAAAGTTTGTAAAGAAGATTTGGATAATTACGCCAAACTGGTTAAGCCGAACGGCTATTTGGTAATGGACGATGCCGCGAATTTTAATCCAGGAACCAAGTTTTTTAAAGGGATTATGGAAGTTTCTAAAGCTTGCGAAGAAATTGATGCACAAGTATTTAAAAACATTTTAAATGTAGGGCACAACCGCGTTTACCAAAGAATTGGTTAAGTTTTAAGCACCATTTTATAATGTTGGAGACCGGCTTCCTCAAATTGTTTTCCTTCGGCAACAAAACTCATTTTTTGATATAATGGAACAGCGGTTAACTGGGCATGTAAATAAATGTAATTTGCATCTTTTGGCAAATCGTTTAACACCGTTTTAATCATTTCTTGAGCAATTCCTCTTCCTCGGAATTGCTTTAAAACAGCAAAGCGTTCCAATTTATAGCCATTTTCTGTTTTCCGCCAACGGCAGGCACCGGCATCTTCATTATTATATTTTGCTAAAAAATGAATGGAAACATCTTCGTTTTCCCATTCTAATTCGGGCGGACAGCTTTGCTCCTCCACAAAAACTGTTTTACGGATAGCGAAGACCTTTTGTAGATCTTCAGAATTTGAAATTTTTGTTATGGCTATTAGAGTCACGATAAAACTGTCTTTAAATAAGTTCCGGGTGTCATTACAGACAGTTTACTAGTTTTAAAATCCTTTGTATTTCTTGTAATTATCACACTAATATCCTCGTGGTTTTCGGCAGAGAAATTTTGTAAAGCGTCTTCAAAATCCTTAAATTCTGAATTCAAAGCCCTTAATATTATAGAATTATTGATTTCTAAAACACAGATAGTTTTCAATAAAATTTTAATGCTTTTGAGTACTTTATCATGTTTTGCAACTTTTCTTAAGATATAATAAATGTTACTAATCATCACCGGTGTTACAAATCCTTGTATTTTACCGTCCCTGCAAAGGTTTAGCAAAACTGTGGCATCTTCTGAAAATGGATTTCTATCTAAAAAGAAATCAAGTATAACATCAGTATCTATCAAAATTTTCTCCATTACAGATATTTTTCTGATAATCTTTCAGTCAGTTCCTTTTTATAATCAAAGTTTTCGGGTATTTTAAAAGATCCTCTCAAGGAGTCTAACTCAGAACTAATTTCGGTCTTATTGTTTTTTCCTTCAACTGTCAAAGCTTTAAGATAGTTCTCGACCAGGTCAGATAAGCTTCTTTCTCTCTCGCGAGCATATTTCTTTGCCTTCTCAATAACAGTTTGTTCTATAGTTAGCGTCAGTTTCGTGTTCATTGCAATAAATTGTATTACTAAGATAATCAAAAAAATGACACGTATTTTTTAAAAAAATAAACACGTGTCAAAATATTTTAAAGACTTCAATAAAATAAGGTTAGAGGCTTTTATCCTTTATACAATTCCTGATATGCGGCATCCAAACTTCTTTGTATTCCATCCCCTTTCCACTCCGTTGCCCCTGGTATTGCTGTTGCTTTCAAAATTTCTTCTTTTGATTTCCCTGATTTAATTTCGCTATCAACAAAAGCCAGTAATTTTTCTAAATAATTCTGATAAGCTTTTACATCCTCAACAGTACCCACAATTTCATCCGGATTGTAAGCATGTCCAAAAATATAATTGGTTCTGGCTCCGAAAGTCGCAATTGCTTTATCCAATACTTTTATCCAGCTATGTATATCCGCACCAGCGGTTTTATCTATATATGGAAACCTTCTGTTAAAAACCAAATCGCCCATGTGAACTGCATTTTGATTTTCGAAATGAATCATGGCATCTCCGTTGGTATGTCCGGCGCCAAAATAATAAGCTTTTATGGTATCTTTTCCCGTTTTGTAGGTATAGTCCGATTTGAAAACGGTATCCGGATAATATTGCTCAACAATCTCTTTCCCGTTGGCTTTTGCAGTTTCAGCCACTTTAGTTTGGTTCGCCAAAGAATTTTCATGCGCAAATACATGTTTCACCAGACCTTTAAAAACTATATTTCCACTGGTATGATCCGCATGGTGATGCGTATTGATGAGTAATTCAAAGGGCGAATCAGACTTTTTCTTTAATTCGGCAACTAAGTGCTGAGCAGGATTCACAAACTGCGAGTCCACCACGATTAAACCATTATTGGCGCCTTTATCAGGAATTAAGAATGCGATGGTTCCTCCTTGTTCAGTAAAAACACCCAAATTGTCGGTCAACATTTTGATTTTATAAGGCTCCTGCATTAAAACAGACGCCAAGCCCGAATAACCACCAAGTGCGATTGCACCTAAAGTAATGCCACTGCTGGCTAAAAAAGATCTTCTTTTCATAATGATGGTTTAACGTTTTGGGTGAATAATTGTTTTGACCTGGTTAATTTGAAATTCCCTGTTTTATTTGCTTTATAAACTTAATCTAATAGCGAGTCAGAGACTCTTATCTAATATTCAATCCTTAGAGACGCTTCGCTTAAACTAAGGACAGGTTGGGTGAGAATTAAGGCATTTTAGCTAAATAATTTTGTTTTTTTATCATAAAAAATTAAATTCATTTCTCTTTTTAATTTTAAAAACATTGAATAATGAAAATAAAAACTTACCTAATTACCCTACTTTGTTTGATGTATCAAGTTTCATTTGCACAAACCTGGCAAGCGGTAGGCCTTGATCAATTAAGTTATTCGACTGTTAGTTATATTAATATGGCATTTGATGGCACTACCCCTTACGTGGTGTATCAAGACGGATCAAATTCAAATAAAGCTACCGTAAAAAAGTTTAACGGTAGCACATGGGAAACCGTAGGTACTGCAGGATTCTCTGCCGGCGCAGCAACTAACACCAAACTAGCATTTGAGGGCACTACGCCTTATGTAGTTTATGCCGATGGGGCAAATTTATCTAAAGTTACCGTACAGAAATTTAATGGTACCACATGGGAAACGGTAGGTACTGCGGGATTCTCGGAAGCTCAGGCAGATTTCATTAGCCTAGCAATTAATGGCACTACACCTTATGTAGCCTATCAAGACTATGCAAAGTCAAATAAAATCACCGTACAAAAGTTTAATGGTAGTACATGGGAAACCGTAGATACTGCTGGATTCTCTGTAGGTGCAGCATTCTATATTGATTTGGCGTTTAATGGGACTACACCTTATGTGGTTTATGTAGACGATGGAAATGATGGTAAAGTCGCCGTAAAAAAGTTTAATGGCATCACATGGGAAGCCGTAGATTATCCAGGATACACGGAAAGTTTTGGCTTAGGCTTATCAAGTTACTCCAGCCTAGCATTTAAAGGAACTACACCTTATGTAATTTACTCTTACGGGTATAATTCAAGTAAAGCAACAGTGAAAAATTTTAATGGTAGCTTTTGGGAAGCGGTAGGTACCGAAGGATTCTCGGCAGGCGCAGCATATTACACAAAACTAATATTTGATGGTACTACCCCTTATGCAGTCTATGGCGACGGAACAAATTCATTTAAAGCCACCGTACAAAAATTTAACGGTACTGCATGGGAAACTGTAGGTACTGCAGGATTCTCTGAAGGTACGGTAGACTATATCAGCATGATTAGCGCAGGTAGTGAATTAATGGTGGCTTATAATAGTCCTGGTGGTGCATTTGTCAAGAGTTTTCCATTAGGTACCTTACCAGTAAAACTCACCAAATATGAAGCACTTGTAAAATATGAAAAGCAAGTGAACTTAACTTGGGAAACTGCATCAGAAACAAATAATAATTATTACACCCTATCCAAAAGCCATGATGGCAAAACCTTTGAAACTGTGGGTACGGTAAAATCAAAAGGTAATGGAGCCCATTATGAAACCATTGATTACCGGCCTTATCAGGGAGTGAGCTATTATAAATTAAGCCAAACAGATTTGGATGGTAAAACTAAAGAATTGGGTATTAAATCTGTGAAGCTAGAAAGTTTAAAACGAGAAAGTTTATTGGTTTATCCTAATCCTATTGTAAATGGGGTGATGAACATCATTCATACCAATTTAAATGGCCTGCAAAGCATAAAGATGATAGATTTATCGGGTAAAGAGGTATTGAACGATAAAGTAAACTTTAACAATGGAGTGGCAAGCTATAAAATCGACACTAAACTGTTGGTAAAAGGAACCTATATTTTAAAAATCGGAAACGCTCAACTGAGTACACAAATAATTGTAGATTAATACAGCTAAACAGAAATGATTAAGCTTCGCAGATGAATTTTGCGGAGCTTTTTTGTGAGTAAATTTCTCTAAAATTAAAACCGTTTTTTCCGGCTTTTCGTTAAATTCAATTGCATTGCTGGCAATTTATTTGTACAGTTTATGAAAACTTATTAAGGAAGCAGTAATTAAGGCTGGACTGGCGCTTGTTGAGGACGCGGATCCCGAAACATTTACTTTCTGCCAACTGAATTTGACACGAAGCACAACGCTTCATTTAAGCACCGAAGCAAACTGCTGTTGTATGCTTTTTCTTTATTTCTGATAAGCTCCTGAAGAATAGGTTAATTCATAACTATGTGTATAAATCTCAAAAATAATTCCGAATGAATCCTCTACATAAACCATTTTATATGGTTTTTCATTTGGATAATATTCCCTTATAGGCATTCGTTGTTTACCACCGTTTTCAATAATTTTATGAGTTAAACCTTCAATATCTGGATCTTGAACACAAAAATGAAACAATCCTGTATTAAACGGTTTAAATTCTGGAGCATTTTTCTCACCATTAGGAAAACTAAATAGTTCTATACCTATACCATCCGAAGTAGACATATGAGCAATTTCAAATTCTTCCCAGTCTTCCCCAAATACGTCAATACACATTTGTCCGATAGCGGTTTCACGTTCTTTTTTAACAACAGATGGTTTCATTATTACGTACCATCCCATGACTTCATTATAGAATTTTACCGCTTTTTCTATATCGGGTACTGAAATTCCAATGTGTGAAAACGATCTTGGATATTTAATTTCTTTCATAATATTTAATTTCTTTTTTAAAAAATTGCATACAACCAATGTATTGGAAAACATGTCTTATAACTCATTAAAAGCCAAGTACTCCAAACAAACCAAATTACAAAAATCCACGCACAAAAAAAGCGAAGCCCTTTCGGAATTCGCTCTAAATATTTTAGTTAACCAACCTACATTGTATCTCTATCAATCCCGATAGCGCCTTTGTTTACACGGGATTTATCTGCTAAAGTTTCCGAATATGAACCCTTTTTCTCTGGGATTTCTTCTGCGGTAGTCGGTGTACCTAAATCCTTTTTTTTAATCGGGTTTTTAGCTTGCAACTCTTCTTTAAATTCGTTCATTTCTTCTGCTGGACTTTTCATGACTTCTCCTTTTTTGTTTTAATAAATAGAATATGGATAGGTTAAAACAAATATGTTGCCAAGAGGGACTAATTTTGAATGAGAGAAGGATTGAATGATAGAATGCTTTGCAGATATATGAAAAATTGAACCATAAAAATCAATTTGATGTTAAGAATAAACTGTCTTTTTTATTGGTTTTCAACAAATGGAATTTTGAAGCAGTGAAAAACTAACTAACTAAAAACTAACTAACTAACTAACTAACTAACTAACTAACTAACTAACTAACTAACTAACCAAAAACCTCCTTTACTTTTTCTACCGTATAATCAATTTCTTCTTTGGTGTTGAATTTAGAAAAAGAAAAACGTATTGACGGATGATCTGGATTGCCACCAATTGCCGTTAAAACATGGGAACCAATGTTTGAACCGGATGAACAGGCGCTTCCTCCAGAAGCTGAAATTCCATTAATATCCAAATTAAACAACAGCATATCTGCCATATCCATCTTTGGAAAACGGACGTTCAATACGGTGTATAAGCTTTTATCAGCGTCTGTTTCTCCATTAAAATCAATTGCGGGAATTGCCTTTTGCAAAGCTTCCTTCATGTAATCTTTTAAAAACTGGATGTAGTTCTTATGCGTTTCCATATCGGCGTAAGCCAGTTCCAAAGCTTTTGCCAAGCCTACAATGCCATAAACATTTTCTGTTCCGCCACGCATATTACGTTCTTGCGCACCACCGTAAAGCAGTGGTTTAATTTTGATGGATGGATTCACAAATAAAAAACCCACTCCTTTCGGTCCGTGTAACTTATGAGCAGAACAAACTATAAAATGAGCTTTCAGCCGACTTAAATCATGTGGATAATGCCCCATAGTTTGCACCGTATCTGTATGGAAAATGGCATTGTACTTTTCGCATATTTCGCCAACCTTTTCAATATCTGTCAGCGTACCTAGTTCATTATTGCCATGCATTAAGGAAACCAAACTTCGCTCATTTGTCGCCAATAATTCTTTTAAGTGATTATAATCTATATTTCCTTTTTCATCAACATTTACGTAGCTCAATTTTATCACTCCTGTACTTTCCAACATTTCCAGAGTATGCAAAACAGCGTGATGCTCAATTTTGGAAGTTATGGCATGAGTTAAGCCAAAATCTCTGATAGCAGCTCTAATTGCTGTATTATCAGCCTCGGTTCCGCCAGAAGTGAAGAATATATTTGCAGGCGCAGTTTTCAATAACGCAGCAACTGACTTGCGGGCTTTTTCTACCAAAGTACGCCCTTCCCTCCCATGCGAATGAATAGACGAAGGATTACCATAATGGTTTTCCATTACATCTACCATTACCTTTAGCACTTCTTTATCAATGGGCGTTGTTGCTGCGTTATCGAGGTATATTTTCATTTAGTTAATTTTGAAGGAAAGAGCACTGAAGTCTTTTTACTTTTGACTTTTTAAAATCTCCTTAATATCCGTTATTATCTTGCTAGCCAAGCCTTCCGCTGCAGTTTCAGAGCTTGCTTCAGAATAAATCCGGATAATCGGCTCTGTGTTTGATCTTCTTAAATGCACCCACTGTTTATCGAATTCGATTTTTAAACCGTCGATGGTACTGTGTGGTTGTGCTTTATATTTCTCTTCCACTTTCAATAATAAATTATCGATGTCCATTTCTGGCGTTAAAGTGATTTTGTTTTTAGAGATAAAATAAGAAGGATAAGTAGCTCTCAATTTAGAAATGGTATCCCCAAATTTTGCCAAATGCGTTAAAAATAAAGCAATCCCCACCAACGCATCTCTGCCGTAATGTAATTCAGGATAAATTACACCACCGTTTCCTTCGCCACCAATTACCGCATTTTTAGCCTTCATTAAGGTTACTACGTTTACTTCGCCCACGGCAGATGCATGATATTCGCCACCGGCATTTTCGGTAACATCGCGTAAAGCCCTGGTAGATGAAAGGTTAGAAACCGTATTTCCCTTTTTGCTTTTTAGGATATAATCGGCAACAGCCACTAGGGTGTATTCTTCGCCAAAAACGTTTCCATCCTCGCAAACAAAACAAAGCCTGTCCACATCGGGATCTACGGCAATACCTAAGTCCGCATTTTTGTTGGTGACTTCTTTAGCTAAAGCAGTCAGGTTTTCTGGCAATGGTTCTGGGTTATGCGGAAATTTCCCGTCTGGTTCGCAGTATAACTCAAAAACTGTTTTTACGCCCAAAGCCTTCAATAAAGCAGGAACAAATATCCCTCCCGATGAGTTTACGCAGTCAATCGCTACTTTAAAATTAGCATTTCTAATGGCTTCAACATCCACCAAAGGCAAAGCCAAAATTTGGTCGATGTGCTTCTGCATATAAGTATCGTCAATGCTCACGTTACCTAAATCATCCACCTCAGCGAAAGTGATATCCGCATCTTCAGCAATAGCTAAAACCTTTTTACCCTCTTCATCATTGATAAATTCGCCCTTATGGTTTAACAATTTTAAGGCATTCCATTGTTTTGGATTATGGCTTGCAGTAATGATAATTCCACCTCCAGCGCTTTCTAAAGGAACCGCAATTTCAACCGTTGGTGTGGTAGATAAACCCACATCAACCACGTCAATACCTATTCCCTGTAAGGTTCCTACTACTAAGTTACGTACCATTTCACCCGAAATACGAGCATCACGGCCTACAACAATTTTCTTTTTTCCGCTTTGTTCTATTACCCAAAGTCCAAAAGCTGTAGTAAATTTTACAATGTCTGTTGGCGTTAAAGCATCACCGGCCTTACCTCCAATAGTTCCTCTTATTCCCGAAATTGATTTTATTAAAGTCACTGCGTTGTCGTTAATTTGTTAATGGCGCAAAATTAAAAATATTAAACTGGTTAATATAGCTTATTTTGAACAACCCCTTAAAAATGGTTTTTATATATTTGCATATCATTATCAGATAAAGCACATGCCAAAAAAATGGTTTCAAAATTGGTTTAACTCTCCTTATTATCACATTCTTTATAAAAAAAGAGACGATGAGGAAGCGGAGCTTTTTATAGATAATTTATGTAGTTTTTTAAAGCCGAATGCCGATAGCCGAATGCTGGATATTGCCTGTGGGCGAGGACGACATGCTATTTACCTTAACAAAAAAGGTTTTGACGTTACGGGGATAGATTTATCTTTTGGCAATATTAAATTTGCGCAGCAGTTTGAAAACAAAAATCTCCATTTTTTTGTGCAGGATATGCGTCAGCCGTTCTACATCAGGTATTTCGATTACGCATTTAATATTTTCACCAGTTTTGGATATTTTGAGACTGACAAAGACCACATTAAAGCCTTAAAATCTTTTAGCAAAGCCTTAAAAAAAGATGGGATTCTAGTTTTTGACTATATGAACAGTCAAAAAATAATCAACCATTTGGTCACTAAAGAAGTAAAAGAAGTGGATGGCATTGAATTTCATATTAGCAGGCAGGTTATTGGAGGAAAAATTCTAAAGTCTATTGATTTTGAACATCGCGGTAAACATTACGCCTTTAAAGAAGAAGTTAAAGATTTTAAAATATCCGATTTTGAAAGGCTTTTTAATGCGGCGGGTTTTGAAATCATCCACACTTTTGGCGATTATCAGCTAAACCCTTTCGACATTAATAACTCAAATCGTTTAATTTTTATTTGTAAAAAAACCAATGTTTGAAGAAATCATCAAGCTTGACCACCAACTGTTCCAGGCCATAAATACCGGCTTAAGTAATGGCTTTTTTGATTGGCTGATGCCAATTATGCGCAACAAATACACTTGGATTCCTCTATATATAGGTATCATTTTTTTCGCGATAAGAGCTTATAAGCTTAAAGGATTATATTTTGTGCTGTTTTTAGCGGCAACCGTTGGTATTGCGGATTTTGGTAGCGCAAGTTTGTTGAAACCCATTTTCAAGAGAGACAGGCCCTGTAACGAAGTGGCTTTTCAGTCGAAAGTAATTTCACGAGTACCTTGCGGATCTGGAAAAAGCTTCCCCTCCTCTCATGCATCTGACCATTTTTCTATCGCGATATTTTTAGTGATGATTTTTGGTGAAAAGTGGAAGTACTTTACTGCAATTACCATATTTTGGGCCTCAATTATCTGCTTTGCGCAGATTTATGTGGGCGTACATTTCCCGATAGATATTACGGTGGGAATTCTTTTTGGCTCGCTTATAGGATACCTAATGGCTAAATTATTTTTAAAATACGTTCCGTTTAAGGCATAAAGATGAGTTACTATATTATCTTTTTATTAGGCTTTTGTGCATTGTTAGGCGGTTTTGCAGTTTTTGTGTTTAAAAAAAACAGCACCACCACACTTAAACTGATTTTATCTTTTAGTGGTGCTTTCCTTTTTGCAATTACAGTTTTGCATTTGTTGCCCGATGTTTATGAGAGCGATCACACTCATTTAATTGGTCTGTTTATTCTGGGAGGGTTTGTTTTGCAGATTTTGTTAGAACAATTTTCACAAGGAATTGAACACGGACACATTCACGCTCATAACCACCAAACCAGCTTTCCTTGGGGAATTATGCTGAGTTTATGTCTTCACGCTTTTTTGGAAGGAATGCCTTTAACGGCGAAACATAACGAGCAATTGGTTTACGGAATCGCCATTCATCACATCCCGGCGGCTTTTGCTTTAGGAAGTGTTTTACTGACAAGTCACATCAAAAAATCCTCTGTTTCAGTTTTGCTGATTGTTTTTGCGACCATGTCGCCTTTAGGCTATATTTTTAGTTTTTCTTTAAACAATGGCGACATTGATAGTTTAGGCAGCTATTACCCTTATATCATGGGAATTGTGATTGGTATTTTCCTACATATCTCCACCACTATTTTATTTGAATCAAGCGTTGACCATAAGTTCTCCGTTAAAAAAACCATAGCTGTTTTATTAGGAATGGGCATTGCCTTGGTAGGTTTCTTTTATGGAGGACATTAGTTTTAATAAGGGAAGGATTGAATTGTGAATGGTCAATGGTCAAAATGCCTTTTTGATCTTGTTATTGTATTAAGGGCAATATTTTTTTGGTTATCAACCAGTTTTAGTTTGATACTGATCACTAATATACTCCTTATACTAATGAACCAACACACCACGCAAATCCACTAACAACCTAATCATCTAAAACCTAACCATCTAAAAAAACACTAAATCACTCATTCCCAATTATTACACTAAAAAAATATTTTTATTCGGAATATATATTTATACCTTTGCAGTCCGCAAAAGCGGGAAAAAGGAGACAAATTAATTAATGGCAAAAAAACAAGTAGCAGAGAAGGAGTTAGAAGCTAAACAAGCAGAACTTCAAGACACTGAAAAAAAAGTAAAAGAGGTATTTGAATCAGAAGCTGATTCAATATCTATCGACGACATTAAGTCAAAGTCGAAAGTAGCTGACCCTGAGGATTTTGATTGGGATGCAGACGAAAAAATGTTCGGTAATTACAGTAAAGCTGAACGTGAAAAAATGGAAGAAATGTACTCGGGTACTTTCAACTCTGTTACAAAAGGAGAAATCGTTTCTGGTGTTGTTGTAACTATCAACAGCAAAGACGTAGTATTAAACATCGGATTCAAATCTGACGGTTTAGTAGCTGTAAACGAATTCCGCGATATGCCTGATTTGAAAAAAGGTGATACCGTTGATGTTTTCGTTGAACAAAGAGAAGATGAAAATGGACAATTGATTTTATCTCGTAAAAGAGCTAAAACTCAGCGTTCATGGGAAATGATTAATGAAGCCTTAGAAAATGACACTATCATTAACGGTTTTGTGAAAAGCAGAACTAAAGGTGGATTAATTGTAGATATTATTGGTGTTGAGGCTTTCCTTCCGGGATCTCAAATCGACATCAAACCTATTAGAGATTACGATGTTTATGTGGGTAAAACAATGGAATTCAAAGTTGTTAAAATCAACCACGAATTTAAAAACGTTGTAGTATCACACAAAGTATTGATTGAAGACGATTTAGAAAGCCAAAAAGTTGAAATCGTTTCTAAATTAGAAAAAGGTCAAGTATTAGAAGGAACTGTTAAAAACATTACTGATTTCGGTGTATTCATTGATTTAGGTGGTGTTGACGGTTTATTGCACATTACTGATATTTCTTGGGGACGTATTGAGCACCCGAGAGAAGTATTATCTTTAGATGAAAAAGTTAACGTTGTTGTTCTTGACTTTGATGATGAGAAAAAACGTATTGCTTTAGGTTTAAAACAACTTTCTGCTCATCCTTGGGAATCTTTAGATACTAATTTAGCGATTGGTTCTAAAGTTAAAGGTAAAATCGTTACTGTTGCAGATTACGGTGCTTTCTTAGAAATCATCCCTGGAGTAGAAGGATTAATCCACGTATCTGAAATGTCATGGTCTCAAAACTTGCGTAACCCACAAGAGTTTATGAAAACTGGCGACGAAGTTGAAGCAGTGGTTTTAACTTTAGACAGAGACGAACGCAAAATGTCTTTAGGTATAAAGCAATTAACGCCAGATCCTTGGGAAAAAGCAGCTGAAAGATATCCTATCGGAAGCAAACACAAAGCTACAGTTAAAAACATGACTAACTTTGGTGTTTTTGTTGAGATTGAAGAAGGAATTGATGGTTTAATCCACATTTCTGATCTTTCTTGGTCTAAAAAAGTAAACCACCCTAATGAGTTCACTAAAGTTGGTGAAGAATTAGACGTTGTAGTTTTAGAATTGGACGTTGAAAATCGCAAATTAAGCTTAGGCCACAAGCAATTAGAAGAAAACCCTTGGGAAACTTTTGAAACTATCTTCACTTTGGATTCTATCCACGAAGGTACAGTTACCAAAGTAACCGATAAAGGTGCTATCATTGCTTTACCTTACGGAGTTGAAGGTTTTGTTCCAACTAAACACTTAGCTAAACAAGATGGTTCTGTATTAAAAGCAGAAGAAACTGCTGATTTCAAAATCATTGAATTCAACAAAGACTCTAAGCGTATTGTAGTTTCTCATGCCCGTATTTGGGAAGAAGCAAAAGCTGAAGAAGTTGCTGAAGAAAGAGCTTCTAAGAAAAAAGAAGCTAGTGCTGCTAATGCATCAGTTAAAAAAGTTAAAGATTCTGTAGAGAAATCTACTTTAGGAGACTTAGACGTATTATCTCAACTTAAAGATAAGTTAGAAGGTGATGCTAAAAAAGCTGCCAAGAAAAAAGAAGAAGCTAAATAACTTATAAAATAAACCTAGTTTATTTTTAAAATACAAGAGCAGATAATTAATTATCTGCTCTTTTTTTATACAATTTTGTTAAAACACCATTTAACCGCTAACCAAAACATTTATGAAAAAGATTTTGATATGTATTTTGCTGATGAGCTTTTTGTTAAAGGTTAAAGCTCAGGATAGCAAAGAAGAAATTAATGTAGTTAAGCTGGCGGAAAGCACAAAAAGCTGGAACGGCGATTTGCTTCCGCCCTATTTAACAGGGCAACCTAAGATAACCATTCTTAAAATCACCATTCCTGCACATGCAAAGCTTGAACTGCATAAGCATTTGGTGATTAATGCAGGCATTTTAACAAAAGGTATGCTCATCGTAGTTGACGATAAACAAGATACGCTTCAATTAAAAGCCGGAGACACAATTATTGAATTGGTAAACAAGTACCATTATGGGGAAAACAAAAATGATGAGCCTGCAGAAATTATAGTATTTTATGCTGGAACCGAAGGCACACCTATTACCGTGAAAAAAGAATAGGTTAATTCTATACACTTAAAATTTCACACACAAAACTTGTTTTTAGTTTAAATTACTAGCTTTGCACTCGTGAGATTTTTGGCTATCATATTTTCTATTTACATTTTAGTTCTTGCTGGTTTTCCCTGCATTTCTAAAGATGATTGTAGCCGAAGCAAATCAACAACGGAACAGACAAAAAACTGCTGTTCCCCTTTTTTCGCCTGCAATACCTGTACAGGTTTTACTTTAACAAAAACAAATCTGAACGTTGCTATTCCTGCAATTCCTCGTAACAGAGAAAACTCCTTATATCGTTTTTCTTTAAAATCAGCGTTTTACTATGCCATTTGGCAACCACCAAAATCAGCTAATGTTTACGAATTAGCCTGAATGTTCTTTCGGGCTCTACTAATTCATTTCAAAACATTTATTTAAAACCAGCAATGAAAAAAATCATCCTGCTACTGCTTATGGCGTTTAACCTAGCGGTGGCATTTGCCCAAAACAATTTTAAGGCAATTATAAAAAGCAAAACAAACAACGAAACTTTAATTGGTGCAACTGCAAAATTAAACGGCTCTACGCTTGGCACAAGCACAAATGTTGACGGATTGTTAGAACTAAAAAACATCCCGAATGGAAAACATACATTAACGTTCAGTTGCATTGGATTTAAACCCAGCATGCACACTTTTGACTTTCCACAGCTTTCAAAAGACACTATAATTATTCTATTAGCACCTTACGAAGCAGAATTAGACGAAATAATTGTATCCTCTACCAGAAGCAGAGGCAGTATTTCTGATATTCCCACCCGGATGGAAGTTTTAGCGGCAGAAGAACTGGAAGAAAAAGCAAATATGAAGCCGGGCGATATTAGAATGGTGCTGAACGAGACGACGGGAATTTCTACCCAACAAACATCCGCTACCAGTGCAAATGCAAGTATCAGAATACAGGGTTTAGACGGGCGTTATACTCAAATTTTAAAAGACGGCTTTCCTTTATATGCCGGCTTTTCTGGTGGATTGAGTTTATTGCAAACTCCTCCACTAGATTTAAAGCAGGTAGAAATTATAAAAGGTAGTGCTTCTACTTTATACGGCGGTGGGGCTATTGCTGGTTTGGTGAATCTAATTTCTAAAACACCTACAAACGAGCGAGTGCTAGATTTTCAGCTCAACGGCACAAGCGCTGGCGGATTTGATATCAACGGGTTTTATTCGGAAAAGTTTAAAAAAGTGGGATTAACCATTTTTGCGTCGCATAACCGAAATGCGGCTTATGACCCATCAAACGTTGGGCTTACAGCTATTCCAAAATTTGAGCGTTATGTTTTTAACCCAAAACTATTTTTCTATATAAATGATAAAACCAGTCTAAACGTAGGTTTAAACACAGGTTTTGAGAACAGAATTGGAGGCGATATCAAATATATCAAAGGCGAAGGAGATGCAATTCACTCCTATTTTGAAAGGAATAAAACAGACAGAGTTTCGTCGCAAATTGCTTTTGAACACCGTATAAACCCATACGTTTCCTTTAGCGCTAAAAACAGTGTCAACTATTTTATAAGAAATCTCTCATTACCTAATTATTTATTTAAGGGCCAACAAACGTCCTCTTTTACCGAAGTGGCTTATGATTATAACCGAGAAAAATTGGAATGGATAGTTGGCGGAAACGTATGGACAGATCAGTTTACGGAAACTAAGCAAGTAAATGTTACGCCTAGAGATTATGCGCAAAATACTTTGGGTGCCTTTGTCCAAAATAATTATAGCGCCAATAAGTGGCTAACTTTAGAAACCGGACTTCGTGGAGATTATGTCTCTGATTATGGATTCAATTTGTTGCCACGGGCTTCGGCATTGTTTAAAATAAACCCAAAATTTACCTCTAGAATTGGCGGAGGTTTTGGTTATAAAGCACCCACAATTTTCACCGAAGATGCAGAGCAGGTACAGTTCAAGAATGTTTTGCCCATTGACAAAAACCATACAAAAACAGAGAAATCTGTAGGAGGAAACTTAGATTTCAATTACCGCACAGGCTTATTGGATGATAAAGTTTCTTTTTCTGTAAACCAATTGTTCTTTTACACCTATTTAGATAAACCATTGCAACTTACTGCGGACGCAAACGGAACGCTGAATTTTGTAAACGCTAACGGCCATTTAGACACCAAAGGCTTTGAAACCAACGCCAAAATTGGCTACAGCAATTTCAAATTGTTTTTGGGTTATACTTTTACAGATACCAAAGAGCATTTTAACAATATATTATCTGATTTTAGACTGACTCCAAAACATCGGGTAAATTCAATTTTGTTTTATGAGGTAGAAGACAGCTGGAAAATTGGCTTAGAAGCTTATTATTATTCGAAACAGAAACTGTCTGACGGCGCCACAGGGAAAGCATACTGGCTTACCGGCTTTATGATAGAAAAATTATGGAAACGTTTTTCCATTTATGGCAATTTTGAAAATTATACAGATACGCGACAAACAAAGTTTGACACCATTTACACCGGCACAATCACCAACCCAACATTTAGGGATATTTATGCACCGCTTGACGGCTTCGTCTTTAACGGAGGGATAAAATTAAGGCTTTAATAAATCCCATAAAAAAAGTGGGCAAAATTAATTTTGCCCACTTTTAAAATTTCATAGCTGTTATTTTACTTAGAAAACGAAAGCTCCTTGTGAAAGTTTTTAGCAAATTTGCGTTTATCAAATTTATAAAGCTTGGCCGCTCTGTAGGAAACACCTTTCTGTTTCTCATCAAGTTCTTTTAAAATATCGTAAGAAAGCATTTTTTTACGAAAATTACGCTTATCCAACTTTTTGTTGAGAATAACCTCGTACAAATTCTGTAACTGCGTTAAAGTAAACTTCTCTGGCAAAAGTTCAAAAGCTATGGGTTGATAGCTAATTTTGTTTCTTATTTTCTCAAAACCTTTTCTAAATATACGGCTGTGGTCAAATGCTAATTCCGGAATATCCTTAACATTCACCCAAACCGCCTGCTTCGCAAAATCTGTTATCGGACTAACATCTTTTTGTCCGGTCAACCTAATCATTGCATAATAAGCCACCGTAATTACCCGCCCTTGTGGATGTCTTCCTAAAGCACCAAACGTATAAAACTGCTCCATATAAATCCCTCTTAAACCGGTAGATTCATATAAAATTCTTTGCGCAGCGGTTTCTATTGCCTCTGTATTTTCAACAAAATAACCGGGCAAAGCAAACCAGCCTTTAAAAGGTTCTTCGTTTCTTTCTATCAACAAGATCTTCAGTTCGCCTTCATCAAAGCCGAATATGATACAATCTACTGTAAATACCGAATCGAAATGCGTAGGTAAGTTTTCCACGTTATAAAGCTATAATTTAATTGCAATTTAATGCAAAGTTGAAAAAAATAATCGACAAAAAGTTGCTTAGTGTAAAAAATACACCTTATATTAGTAACTCCAAATTTCGAGCCACACGTATATATGTCAAAAATAAAAAAAATAGCTGTTTTTACTTCTGGAGGAGATGCACCGGGGATGAACCCATGTATCAGAGCGGTTGTAAGGACAGGTTTATTTATGGGTCTTGAAGTTGCGGGTATAAAACATGGTTATCAAGGTATGATTGACAATAACATTGTTGACATGGATAGCCATTCTGTAAGTAATATCCTTCAGTTAGGAGGAACCATATTAAAAACTGCCCGCTGTTTAGACTTCAGGACACCAGAAGGAAGAAAATTAGCCTACGATAATTTAAAGAAAAATAATATTGATGCTTTAGTTGCCATTGGTGGCGACGGTACCTTTACAGGTGCAGAACTTTTTTCATCAGAATACGATATTAAAATCATTGGTATCCCAGGTACAATTGATAATGATTTGTACGGATCTGATTATACTTTAGGTTTTGACACTGCAACAAATACAGTAATTGAAGCTATTGATAAAATAAGAGATACCGCTGAATCTCATGCCCGCTTATTCTTTGTTGAAGTAATGGGAAGAGACGCGGGATGCATTGCTCTAAGAGCAGGAATTGCTGCCGGTGCAGAAGCTGTAATGTTACCAGAAAAAGACACCAGTATCGAGGAATTAATTAAGACGTTAGAAGAAGGCGCTGCTAAAAACAAATCTTCGGCAATTGTTATTGTATCAGAAGGAGATAAAAGCGGCGGCGCATTTAATGTTGCCAAAAAAGTAAAAGAAGTTTTCAATTTTTACGATACTAAAGTTACCATTTTAGGCCATCTACAAAGAGGTGGCAGTCCTAGCGCTTTTGACCGCGTTTTAGGAAGCAGAATGGGGTTTGCGGCAGTTAAAGCTTTAATAGCCGGAGAAACCGGAAAAACAGTAGGATTGCGTGGCAATAAAATCGTTTTAACAGATATTAAAGAAGCTTTATGCGGTCACGAGTTTAAGTTAGAAGAAGATTTATTAGAAATGTCAACTGTATTAGCATAAGTAATGATTGCGATTGTTTATAGCGGTTCTCGATACTCAAATTGGAGGTTAGTCGATAAAAAAGAGGTGATAGAAGTACGTACCAACGGTATCAACCCTTTTTTTAACGATGAAAAATTCATCAATCAGCTGTTAAACAAAAACACCAAGCTTATTAACAATGCAGAGGCGATAAAAAAGATTTACTTTTTTGGCGCAGGAGCTTCATCTCCAGAACGTAAAGAAATTATAAAAACAGGTTTAAGCAACTTCTTTAAGTTTAGCAAAGTTTACGTTGAACATGATTTGGATGCCGCCGCAAAAGTAAGCTGCAACGATAAACCGGGGATTGTATGCGTTATGGGAAGTGGTACTAACGCCGCGTTCTTTGACGGTAAAAAAATAATTGAGAACAACTACGGTTTGGGTTACGCCATTAGCGATGAAGGTTCTGCAACTTGGATGGGTAAAACCCTACTAAAAGCTTACCTTAATGAAACCCTACCACAGGATATTAGACTGGCATTTGATAAAAAATACGATTTAGACAGACGTTTGATTATGGACAAAATCTATAAACTGCCTCACCCAAATTTGTTTTTAAACTCATTTACCAGCTTTTTAATTGAGAACAGAACATCGCCATATATACAGGAAATGATAAAAAATGGGTTCCGCCTTTTTATAGAAACCTATTTATTACCGCTTCACCTAAAATATGGAGGTAAACATCCTATCTATTTTGTAGGAACAATAGCTGCTTTTTTTCAGGACTTTTTGAGAGAAGTAGCGGAGGAAAAACAAATAAAGATAAGCTCGGTAATAAAAGAGCCTATCTATAGCTTATTAAATTATTACGCAAATAAAAATTAACAAAATGAAAATTGGAATTAACGGTTTCGGCCGTATCGGAAGATTAGCTTTTAGAGCTGCTGTAAAAAGAAGTGATATTGAAATTGTAGGAATAAATGATTTAGTTGAGCCAGATTACATGGCTTACATGTTGAAATATGATTCTACACACGGTATTTTTGATGGAACTGTGGAAGTTAAAGACGGACATCTAGTAGTTAACGGAAAAACTATCCGTGTAACTGCAGAAAGAGATCCGGCAAACCTTAAATGGGATGAAATAGGTGCTGAGTATATTATTGAGTCAACTGGTTTATTTTTAACTCAAGAAACAGCTCAAAAACACATCGATGCTGGTGCTAAAAAAGTAGTAATGAGTGCACCTGCAAAGGATGACACCCCTACTTTTGTAATGGGCGTAAACCACAAAGAATTAACTAAAGACCAACACATCGTTTCTAACGCATCTTGTACCACCAACTGTTTAGCGCCAATTACTAAAGTATTAATGGACAACTTTGGTATCATTGAGGGCTTAATGACTACAGTACACGCAACAACTGCTACTCAAAAAACTGTTGACGGACCATCTGCAAAAGACTGGAGAGGTGGACGCGGTGCTTCTCAGAACATCATTCCTTCTTCTACAGGCGCTGCAAAAGCAGTAGGTTTAGTTATTCCTGCTATCAAAGGAAAATTAACAGGTATGGCTTTCCGTGTACCAACTCCAGACGTTTCTGTAGTTGATTTAACAGTACGTTTAGAGAAACCAGCAACTTACGAGCAAATCAAAAAAGCAATGAAAGATGCTTCTGAAGGCGAGTTAAAAGGCATTTTAGGTTACACTGAAGATCAAGTTGTTTCTAACGATTTCTTAGGAGATCCACGTACTTCTATCTTTGATGCCGGTGCAGGTATAGCATTGAATGATAACTTCGTTAAAGTAGTATCTTGGTACGATAACGAGTGGGGTTATTCAAACAAAATTATCGATTTATTACAACACATGTCAACAGTGAAATAATATTCAACAACAAATTGAAAGAGGGTTGTCTTGGTTTATACTGAGACAACCTTTTTTATGAGCTGATTTTTCTGGCATTTTAACACACTTAAAACTATATCGTTTTTTGTCCTTCAACTCCGTAGGATGATAAAAAAATATGGAGATGCAATTGTTAATTTAAAATAACGCTATTGAATTTTTTTTAAACCAACTGTTTTCAAATCCCCAATTTGCCAAAAAAATTGCCATCTTATAAATTACACAACAGCAACAGTTTAACAGCCCTCCTGTTTAAACTTATTTGATATTTTGGTTTATAATTTAAAAATGAGATTTCCGTCTTACATCAACTTAAAGATACTATTTCTAAATTTTGTATTGCTCTCTTGTTTGATGAGCTGTAGCCGGAAAAAAGATGGTGATGGTGAGCAAATTTATAAAGCAATAAACAAAACTGATACAGCGGTGCTTCACCTCACTAAAATGGGAAATGACTTTTTTGGAAAGTATGAAATTTTCCATAGTAATTTCGAAAAAGATTCGGGAACAGTAAACGGAACATTCTCTGGAGATACTTTAAAAGGAAGTTTTTTGTACGTTCCATATTACAACAATACAGATCTAAAACGAAAACCGATAGCGCTCTTAAAGCGAGGCGAAAAACTTTTATTGGGCCAAGGTTCAGTTTCTGTTTATATGGGCATCCCATTTTTCAGTCCTAACATTCCTATTGACTACAGAAACCCCGAATTTATTTTTGAAAAAGTAGTTCACGAGTAAATTTACTCCGGGATCTGGTTCTTAATAATTAATTTAACGCCCAATTCTCAAATAAACAATATATTAGCTTCCATAAATTATAAAAAAAAGCTTTGGTCATTGTAATACATTGTACAGATGAAGTAGGTTTGGTAGCAAAAATCTCATCTGTTTTAGCAAATTCAGGTTATAACATTATCTCCATGCGGGAGCATGTGGACGTAGAAGAGAATAAATTTTTCGCCAGATTAGTGGTGGATAGCATTTTGCTTCCTAAAAAAATTGAACAAAAGTTACTCGAAGCATTACCTCAAAATGCATCAGTAAAGGTTAATCCGCAACCCGAAAAAAATATTGTGGTTTTGGTAACTAAAGAATACCATTGTTTAAGTGATATTTTAACGCGTAACCATTTTAAAACGCTGGGTGCTAACGTAAGTTGCGTAATTGGAAACCATCCTGATTTAGAGAATATCACGGAACGTTTCCAAATTCCGTTTAACCTGGTTTCTCATATAGATAAAACCAAAGAAGAATTTGAAGCAGAAATACAAGCGATCATCAAGCCCTATAATCCAGATTATTTAATACTTGCAAAGTTCATGCGCATCCTTTCTCCAGCTTTTATTAGTAATTTCCCTTTGCAGATAATTAATATTCATCATTCGTTTTTACCGGCGTTCATCGGGGCCAATCCTTATAAACAAGCTTATAAAAGAGGCGTTAAAATTATTGGAGCAACTGCCCATTTTGTTACCAATGATTTGGATGAAGGACCAATCATCAGCCAAAAAATCACCCCTGTAAACCACAGTTTCAGCCTACAGGATTTAGTGAAAGCCGGCCGAGAAAACGAAACATCTGCCTTGGCCAAAGCTATGCAATTGGTTTTTGAGGACCGAGTACTAGTTTACAACAATAAGACGGTAATCTTTGAGTGATGAAGATATCTGATCCCTTGGGTAGATTTATTAGGACTAAGTGTGATGTAAAATTACATGCCTTCTAATCTAATTTCAAAACCGCCATAAACGCTGATTGTGGGATCTCTACATTTCCAACTTGGCGCATGCGTTTTTTACCTTTTTTCTGTTTTTCTAATAATTTACGTTTACGCGAGATATCACCACCATAACATTTTGCAGTTACATCCTTGCGTAAGGCTCTTACGTTTTCACGAGCGATAATTTTTGCACCGATGGAAGCCTGTATTGCAATTTCAAACTGCTGTCTCGGAATCAGCTCTCTCAATTTTTCGCAGATGCGTTTGCCAAAATCGTATGAATTGCTCCGGTGGATCAACGAAGAAAGTGCATCAACATGTTCACCGTTCAGCATGATATCCATTTTAACCAGGTCCGATTGTTTAAACCCAATCTGATGGTAATCAAATGAAGCATAACCCTTTGAAATTGTTTTCAGCTTATCGTAAAAATCAAAAACAATCTCGCCCATTGGCATCTCAAAAACCAGTTCAACACGGTCAGCAGTTAAATAATGCTGATTCATGATCATCCCTCTTTTTTGGATACAAAGCGACATTACCGGACCAACAAATTCGGCCTTGGTAATGATATTTGCCTTGATATATGGTTCTTCTACAAATTGCAATTTCGAAGGATCTGGCAATTCAGATGGGTTGTTTACTGTAAAAGGATCGCCTTTTGTAGTGTGCGCAATGTACGAAACGTTAGGAACGGTGGTAATTACCGTCATATCAAACTCACGCTCTAAACGCTCCTGGATAATCTCCATGTGCAGCATTCCTAAGAAACCGCAACGGAAACCAAAACCTAAGGCAGCAGAAGATTCTGGTTCAAAAACCAAAGAAGCATCGTTTAGCTGCAGTTTGTGCATCGCCTCACGCAATTCCTCAAACTCATCGGTATCAACTGGGTAAATTCCAGCAAAAACCATCGGTTTAACCTCTTCAAATCCCTGGATTCCGGGCACTTGTCTGTCTCTTAAAACAATGGTATCCCCAACTTTAACCTCGCGAGCTTCTTTAATTCCAGAGATAATATAACCCACATCTCCGGTTTTAACCACGTCTTTTGGCGTAGGGTTTAGTTTTAAAATACCAACCTCATCAGCAATATATTCTTTTCCAGTAGCCACAAATTTAACGCGGTCATTTTTTCTAATTTCTCCGTTTACCACTTTAAAATAAGCAATAATCCCACGGAAGGAGTTAAAAACAGAATCGAAAATTAAGGCTTGTAAAGGAGCTTCCGGATCACCGACTGGTGCAGGAACACGCTCAATTACCGCAGTTAAAATATCTTTAATGCCCAATCCGGTTTTTCCGGATGCCGGGATAATATCACTTCGTTCGCCACCAATCAAATCTACAATCTGGTCTTTTACTTCCTCGGGCATCGCCCCGGGCAAATCCATTTTGTTCAAAATCGGGATGATGTGCAGATCCTGCTCTAAAGCCAAATAAAGGTTAGAAATAGTTTGTGCTTGAATTCCTTGAGAGGCATCAACAATCAATAACGCACCTTCACAGGCCGCAATAGAACGCGAAACTTCGTAAGAAAAATCCACGTGACCGGGCGTATCAATCAGGTTCAGAATGTATTCCTGACCTTCATGAATATAGTTCATTTGGATGGCATGACTTTTTATAGTAATGCCTCGTTCACGCTCCAAATCCATGTTGTCCAACAATTGAGCTTGCGACTCACGCTGTGTAACGGTAGCGGTGTATTCCAATAAACGATCAGCAAGAGTACTCTTCCCGTGATCTATATGTGCAATTATGCAGAAATTACGTATATGCTTCATTTGAAACGCAAAGATAGATTTTTAAGCAGAATTATAATTAACAATTTTTAGGTGTGTGATGCAGTATTTTTGTGTCTTGGTTCCCTCCTATTAATACTTGCGTTTCTCAATTCTTTTCTAAATAATACAATCCTCCGAAATTCCACGTTTTAAATAGATAATTTTGCACCTATGTCTTTGTTTCATTTTAAACAGTTTGTAATTGACCAGGAAGGTTGCCCTATGAAAATAAACACAGATGGCGTTTTATTGGGGGCAATGTGCGATTTAACCGGTGCTAGCAAAATTTTAGATATTGGAACGGGGACAGGTGTGATTGCTTTGATGCTGGCACAACGTAAAAATGATGCTTTTATAGATGCTATTGACATCAGTCCTATTGCTTATGAAAAGTCGAGTGCAAATTTTGAAAACTCTTTATTTCATGCGCAATTAAAGGCACACCACCACGGCTTCAAAGAGTTTTTTGAGCTAAATCCGCAAAAGCGGTATGATTTAATTGTATCTAACCCACCATATTATTTAAATGCACTGCAATCGCCAAAAGAATCAAAAAATATATCTAAACATACTGATGAACAGTTTTTCTTGGATCTTTTGCTGTGCGCTAAAACACACTTGACGGATACCGGCTCATTAACATTAGTTTTGCCTGTAGAAATCTCATTGATGTTGCAAATTACTGGAAAAGATTTCGGCTTGTTCCCAAAGCAATGTATTAAGATAAAATCATATCCAGACAAAGCCCACATTAGGCATATTATCAGTTTCTCAAAAGATGGCTCCAAGGATGTTGTTTTTGAGGATTTTTGTATTTATGATGATGTACGCGTACATTCATTGCAGTACAAAGCTGCACTAAAGGATTTTTTTAAGATTTTTTGATGAAAAAAATAGGATTGATTTCAGATACGCACAGTTATTTAGACGATGCGGTATTCAAATATTTTGATGATAGAGACGAGATTTGGCATGCAGGTGATTTTGGCACTTTGGAACTTGCAGACAAATTAGCCTTATTTAAGCCCTTAAAAGGAGTTTACGGGAATATTGACGGTAAAGATGTTAGGGAAGTTTATCCAGAACATCTCCGTTTTAATTGTGAAGATGTTGATGTTTGGATGACGCATATTGGAGGTTACCCAGGCAGATACTCACCAAATGTAAAGCCGGAAATTTACACTAAGCCACCAAAAGTTTTTATCTCCGGACATTCACATATCTTAAAAGTTATCTACGATAAAAAAATAGAATGCTTGCATATTAATCCCGGTGCGGCAGGAAAACAGGGCTGGCATAAAACAAGAACTTTAATTAGATTTTCTATTTCTGAAAATAAAATTCATACATTAGACGCCATAGAATTAGCAAATAGATAGCGTAAAAAGTACACTAAGTAAATGGCAACAGTAACCACATTAGGTCAGTTTATTATTCAGAAACAGGCAGATTTTCCTTATGCAAAAGGAGAACTCTCCAGATTATTAAGAGATATCGGGATAGCGGCAAAAATAGTAAACCGAGAAATCAACAAAGCCGGTTTGGCAGATATTTTAGGTGAGGTAGGTACAGTTAACGTACAGGGCGAATCGCAAAAGATATTAGATGTTTATGCTAATGAGCAGTTTATTTCTGCCTTAAGCATGGGAGGTGAGTGTGCGTTAGTAGTTTCCGAAGAGAATGAAGAAGTTGTCATTTTAAATAAAGACGTTTCAAAAAATGCCAAATATGTGGTAGCTATAGATCCTTTGGATGGCTCATCAAACATCGATGTAAACGTAGCGGTAGGTACAACTTTCTCTATTTTTAGGAGGATTTCTAAGGAAGGCGAAGCGGATATCAATGATATTTTGCAAAAAGGAACTGAGCAAGTAGCAGCCGGTTATATTGTTTATGGCTCTTCCACCATGTTAGTTTACACTACTGGTTGCGGTGTAAATGGTTTTACTTTAGACCCTTCTATAGGCGAATTCTGTCTTTCGCACCCACAAATGAAAATACCTGAAACTGGCACAATTTACAGCATGAATGAAGGCAACTATGTACATTTCCCTGAAGGTGTGAAAAAATACATTAAATATTGTCAGGTGGAAGATGCCAGTACTTCACGCCCTTATACCTCAAGGTATATTGGATCAATGGTTGCAGACTTGCACCGTAACCTCATTAAAGGAGGTATTTATATTTATCCAAGTACGGCTAGCGCACCAAAAGGAAAATTAAGGCTGGTTTATGAATGTAATCCTTTAGCCTTTATTATTGAGCAGGCCGGCGGAAGAGCAACAAATGGCTACCAAAGAATTTTAGATATTGAAGTTACTGAAATTCATCAGCGTGAATCAATTTTTATTGGTTCTAGAGAAATGGTTTTATTGGCCGAAGATTTTATGGCGCAATATTCCCCAAAGGAAGATGTGTTGAAGGTTAGTTAGGGATATGCTAGGTGCCTAGCTGGTATATTGGGATTAGTTTATTAATCGTTAGCAGATTGCTCCCTCTCCTTAGGAGCGGGTTGGGGTGAGGCTCTAAAGCAACTTTTGTTTCTGATTCTCCACTTCAAAAACACTGTCAATTTTTTGATCTTTCGATTTAGATGCGATGACCGCAAGTTCGTCGCATCTTTCATTTTCCGGATGCCCTGCATGACCTTTAACCCATGTAAACTTAACTTGATGTAGTTTATAGACTTGTAAAAAGCGCAACCAAAGATCTTTGTTCTTTTTTCCGGCGAAAGCCTTTTTTACCCATCCAAAAACCCACTTCTTTTCAACAGAATCTATTACATATTTAGAATCAGAGAAAATCATTACTTCCTGATTCAAGGTTTTTATGGCTTCCAGCCCAACACAAACAGCCATTAACTCCATCCGGTTGTTAGTGGTCATTCTAAAACCTTCAGAAAGTTCTTTGTAATGCTTTCCTGATCGTAGAATAACACCGTAACCGCCAGGTCCTGGGTTGCCACTTGCTGCGCCGTCCGTAAAAATTTGAATCATTTGCGAAGATAAAAAATTAGCAAAACAAAGCGGATTAAAAGATTATTTCGCAATGTATCAACACAATAGCAGTTAGTTTGCTATTAATTTCTACAAAAGTTTGATTAGTTTGATTTTTAAATTATTTTTGCACTCCACTAAAACAAATGGCGGTCGTAGCTCAGTTGGTTAGAGCACTGGTTTGTGGTGCCGGGGGTCGTGGGTTCGAGCCCCATCGTCCGCCCTTAATGTTAAAAGCCTTTCAGTTTCCTGAAAGGCTTTTTTGTTTTCATACATTTTAATAGATGTTCAGAAACTCTTATTTTAATCAACTAATGCCTTCCTCTTCCACCATGGCCACCATTATCCCCATGTTCATTTCCTCTGCTGTTTCCGTGGTCTCCACCTCTATCGTAACCATGATCGTTTCCTCTATTCATGTTTCCACGGCCCCATCCCCTATTGTCATGATCTTCGTACCTGTTTTCGTGTTCGTTTCTGTCCCAGTGACCTCTATAGTCTTGCCCTCTTTGTGAACGACCGTTTACTGAGTAATAACGAGGATCGTGGCTATAGCGTATCACTTGCTGAGTTCTTACACCTCTGTACCTCGCATACCTAATTCGGTCATTGTCAAAGTTATTGTAAGCATTTCTTGAATTAATGACTACCTTGTAGCCACTGTACAAATCGTATCCCCTATATCTGTATGGGAGAGAAAGAGAAAAATTCCATCGCCCGTTGTCCAAATAAATAAATTGTCTTGTGGGTACATAGTAGTAGCTTTCTATTTCCGGAAGGTAATAGTATTCTACATAATCATATCCCACAGGCGCCCATTGAGGTTGCGATCCTATATTTATACTTACATTTACTTGTGCAGAAGATTGTGCTGACATCAATCCCGCTACCGCGATAAGAGTTAAAAATATCTTTTTCATGATTTCTAATTATTAATGTTTGTTTATCAAAGTTGGCTAGGAAAGATGAAGTGAACATGAAATTTCAATTTTATTTTGCCCCAGATTTTCATGTTAATTTCATGTTGGACTGTGATATTTGTTATCATTATATTTACAAGATGAACAGATCATTCATTTCAAAAGTATTAATTGGTAGTTTTTTAATGTTACTGCTCCCATTTGCTGGATGGGCTTCACAAACCGTGACTTCGGGATCTTCAATAGCTCTGTATCAAAACAATGGAGAAAACGGGGCAGATCAAAATAAGCCTCAAAAAAAGCAGGAACCAGTTAAAACGGTACCTAAAAGCCATAAGCAAGAAAGACCAACAGCGCCAAGCCAATAAAACTGTGCCTGCGAAGCTTATTAATTAACCGGAATACGCATCCACACAATTATGTTTCCGCAATTTAAGTCACAGGGTTTTGTCCGCTTAAAAACATTCATTGGAGTACTCCATCTAAGAAATATCATTAAATTGGCAATTTATTTAGCTGTCGATTTTAACAGAATTATTCATGAAGGTATTAATTGTTGAGGACGAGAAAACACTTGCGTATGAAATGGAAGCCTTTTTAAAAAAGAGCTTTTATGTTTGTGATCTCGCCCACAGCGTGAAATCTGCCAAAGAACAATTGGATCTAAATCAGTACGATTTTATTTTGATTGACCTGAGCTTGCCAGATGGAGATGGTTTAGAAATTCTTGAAAGTGCAAAAAAAAGCAATCCAAATGCGGCCTACATTATCATTACCGCAAGAAGTAACTTAAAAGATAGAGTTGCCGGATTAGATTTAGGTGCGGATGACTATTTAAACAAACCGTTTTATCTTTTAGAACTACAATCAAGGATGCAGGCGATTTCTCGCCGAAAATTTGGCGTTACAGAAGAATTACTTGCTATTGGGCAGTTTAAAATAGACCTTGTTAAAAGATTTGTGTTTTTTGAAGAACAGAAAATAGAGCTTTCCAGAAAAGAGTTTGATCTTTTGAGCTATCTTTTATTGCATAAAAACAGGGTTTTATCTAGAGTGCAGCTTAGTGAGCATATTTGGGGAACTTTTGTTAATGATGATTACGATTCAAATTATATTGATGCACATATTAAAAACATCAGAAAAAAATTAAATGCTTGGGCAGATACGGATTGGTTAGAGACGGTACGCGGTGTAGGTTATCGGGTTAAAAAATAATATGAAACTATCTACAAAACTTACGCTGTTTATTACCGGATCAAAACTGGCGGTTGTGCTGTTATTTATTTTGGCTTTGCCAGTTTTGATCAAAGAAATTGCATCAGAATACACCACCTATATTTTAAAACAGCAGAAAAAAACCGTACTCAGTATTATCCAAAAAAACGGTCTCGAATATTATTTTCAGGGCGATAAAACCTACGGCAGCTATACCATGCTGAAAGAAGAATTTATTGCACTTTCGCCAGCGGCAGACAAAATCAGGATAGATACAATTGCGGACGCCAAAAGAATTATAGAGGGTGATACCTTAAGTTATAGGGTTTTGAGTGCTACTTTCAAAAAAGAAAACAAAAATTACTTGTTGGAAATAGGTAAAACCACCGAAAGTAGCGACCAATACAATAAACCCCTACAACGGTTTGCACTTTACGTACTTATTGCACTTATCGCGTTAACCATTCTAATCGACCTTACTTTTATCCGGATATTGCTTCGTCCGCTGGCTAAAATTATTACAACCAAGCTAAGAAACAGGAAATTTCCGTTTAAAGACGGACAAACAAGAGTTAAAACCAGTACCGAGGATTTTAAATACCTGGATGAATCTCTAATTCTGTTGATGAACCAAATTAGTGACGATTTTAATAAAGAGCGGGAATTTACCTCAAATGCTTCACATGAGTTGATGACGCCAATTAGCATTTTGCAAAACAAAATGGAAAATCTACTTGCAGAAGAGGGTTTGGAGCCTACAACTTCTATTGCAATAGCGGAAATGATGAAAACGGTGGGTAGGTTGAAAAATATCACACGGTCTTTATTGTTGATATCCAGAATAGATAATGACCAGTATATTAAAAAGGAGCAGGTAAATCCACTAAATGTTTTTGAAGAAATTATCGAGGAAATTAGCCACCGATTAGAAGAAAAGCACATCAGTGTCCATCTCAACTTTTCCGAAGAAATGATACTGAAAAATGTGAATCGGGATTTGATATTTCAATTGTTTTTTAATCTTATTCATAACGCGATAAAGTTTAACCGCGAAGGAGGCAGTATCACTATTGAAAACAGCATTCTGAACAATGGCGATTATGAAATTGTAATTAGTGATACAGGAGTTGGCATTCCGGAAGCAGATTTGCCCTTCGTTTTTGATCGTTTTAAGAAAACAAACCTAAAAGAAGAAGTTGGATTTGGTTTAGGTTTGGCCATTGTGAAAAGCATTGCGAGTTACCATCATCTTACCATTGATTTAAGTTCCGAAGAAAATAAGGGAACCACCTTTAAGATTTTATTTCCAAATTCATAAAAGAAAAAGCTTAGGAAGAAATGTGTTTTAAGCTTCCTTTTTGTAAAATCTTTAAATAGATGAGCTAAGATTGTTTCGCGTTAACGATAGCAACGGATACAGTCCGCCAGCTGACAGATAATGCCTGTGGCGTATGAGTGTATAGCGTGTTAAAACGCCCAATTTAAAAACCTAGTTCAAATAATCTCTATCCTCGTCGCTCAAACTGTTTTTAGGTGTATTTTCTAAATATTCGGCATTTGCAGGTTGGCTAATTTCAAACGGAATGTTGCTCACTGCACTTTCAGACAATCTCTTTTTCTTGGGTCGGGCAACAATTAATCCCAAAATAAAGCCGAATACGGTTACTACCAGCAGCATCACCAGTTTAGAAACGGTAAACTCCATCCATAAAATTTTGAATCCCACAGGATCTAAATTCTGCATGAAAATAATGGTAATGGCTACGGTTAAAAATATGATTAAATAGGTTTTAAAACTCATGTATTAATAGCTAAAGTTGAAACTGAACTCTAATATCGGTTTTTTTGTAAGATTTTGGTTAGGGATAATGATTTTACTGCCAATTTCAAATAAAGGCAAATAATATCTTAACAAATTCATATCTGCACTTAAACCCATTCCGTAGCCGCGCAAACCATTACCAGCGTTAATATTTTCAAAATCGGTAAATACGCTGCCCTTAATTCTTTTGATATACGCAATTGGACCCAATTCCCAGTCGGGGTAAGCGATAGGGAAACGGTAGCTTAACAGCAGTGAGTTCTTTAAATTAACAATGCCTGTCATGTTTGCCCAGCCGTTTGCTCTTGGAATATCTGCGCTGTACTGATAAATTCCGTTGCTGTTTTGAAAGTTTAAACTTGCTTTAAAACTATGATTTGGAAAGAAACCGGGAAAGTAAAAGGCAGACATTGCATAAAAGTTAATTCCGTTGAGCTTATTGTCAAACGGGGTATGTTCAAAATCCAGTTCGATATTTTGCCCCCATTTTGGCGCCAAATCTCTAGTGCTTTTTCTGCTGTTAATTCCGGTGATGAAACTGTAACTCATCGGGAATTTTATTTCGCTATTGAAATTTATTGGTTTTAATGTGGCTTGGTAACGGTTGGTGTAGGAGGTAGAAACTGTGAAATCTGTATAAAAACTTTTGTTGAGCCAGTTTGCATAAGTGGGTACGCTAATTTTTAGGGCAGTGTAGTTCTCTCGCCAGGTAAAGGGAATAATAGTTGGATTTTTAATATCTCCAGTAGCTGCGTAAGCCAGGCGGCTTTTGTTATTATAGCTTAGCGCAATTTTAGGATAAAATTTTTGATAGGTCAAGCTTGCGTCAAACTCGTTTGTTTTGAGTGCGTTGTTATAAGCATAGCCGATGGAAGCGGCAACGGTGTTTAATTTATTGTTGGAGATTAAGCTAAGCCCAAAATCATAATTGTTATTGTAATCACTTTGGGTAGCAGTAATTCTTGCACTGTGGAAATAAAAGAAGTGGCTTAAGTCTCTGTATTTCTCTGTCGGGAACTTTGTTGAATCAATTTTTTCGAAAATATTTGGCTTATTTTCCTGCGTTATAAGCGGAGAAAAGTAATTAACGAAGGTGTTTTCTTCTGTTTTGCCCGAAATTGATTCTACCGCACTTAAATCAGCTGAGGCGAGATTGTATCCGTTTGAAGCGTAAGTACTAAAATACAGTTTGCCATCGGTTACGATTGGGTAGTTTGCGCCGTAAGGAACGTGGGTTAATTGTGTAATTGCTTTTGTTTTTGGGTTTAGCTGGTAAATGTTTTCGATGCCGTTGTAATGCGCTTTAAAAACAATCTGTTTTCCGCTAAAGGTTGGTCTAGCTATCATCTCGGTTTGCGCAGGCAAAAGTTCATCTACTTTATTGTTATGATAATGGAGCAGTGTTTTTCCGCGTTCTAAAACGCCAGTTACAATAATCTCGCTTCCGTCTGCATTGTAGGCCGGTGTTTGTAGCGTATAGTTTTTTGGGTTGGGGTAATTGCGTAGTATTTTTCCGCTAACAGCGTCCAGTTCTATCAATGAAAAAATATTTGTTGTAGTTGCATTTACAGCAATTATTTTTTTACCGTCGGGCGATAAGGAAGGGGAGAATAATTTGCTTTTATGGCTGAGCTGTTTGAATTTTTTTGTCTCCAAATTATAGGTGCAAATGACACTGTAATTTCGTTGGTCGTACCTGCTGTCGCTACGGTATTCGTCCCAAGTAATTATACCGTTTGCACAGCTCAAATTTGGCTCGGTTTGCGAACCGATTTTCAAGATGATTTTCTCGTTTTTATCCTTGTCGATACTGACGATTTCAACAGGTTCGGCAAGCGAAGTTTTTAGGCAAATAATTTCTCCATTTTTGGCGAGGTAAGGAAGGATGTAGGAGGTCGGATTTTTCGGATTGATTTTATTTAAAACGTCGTAATTTTTGAAGCTTAATTTATCCGATTGATTTTTCCAGAGACTGTCCATTTCCGTCATCGTATTTCGATATAAAGTTTTGGTATGGATGCCGGCGAATTTTTTCAAAGACGAGCTAAAGTTGTACGGCCGGATGGGGAGATTTTTGATGCGGGTTAAAATTTGGTCTAAAATTAACGGACCGTTATCTCTCCTGATTTTTGTAGTCATAAAATATCCGAGCGGATAATAACCCGGCGTGAAATTTTTGTACGATCCTAAATAGTTTTTTGAGTAGCTATAATTTTTTCCGGAAAGTTGATTGGTTCTTAAAACCATTTCAAAACCCGGTTGCCTTCCTCGGCCGGCGTGGGTCAAAGCGGTTTCAATTCCAACGGCATCACCTTCAAAAAACCAAGAAGGCAAATTGATGCCGAACAGTGCCAATTTCAATTCTTCAAAAAGTGGCGCACTCAGGTTCGGACCGATTTTGTCAAACTGCACAACATGTCGAAGTTCATGAACGGCCAGACTGTTTAACCAATCTTGTGCGTCAAACTCCTGACTTGGCATAGTGTAAAATTCTGAATGTCGAGGAGCCATGGTTACGAAGCCGTTTGAAACAACACCTTGGTTTTGTAGGATGATGGAAATTGGTCTTGGTTTATGACCTAGTGTTTTGCTGTCTTGCTTAATTACTATTTCTAAGGTGTTGGCCATTCTTTGTGCTTCCATTTCAAATAGGGCAGGGTAGATAATTTGAAAGTCTGGCGTAATAATTTGCTTGAATTTTACACTAGGTGGGTTTTGTCCACCATTGATAAATTGCGAAAAAGCAAAAGGTGAAGTTATTATTAATAATAAACACATTAAAGTTCTGATTATTAATTTTTTATATAATTTATAGTAAAACATAATATTTGATTGCTATTTTTTTTAGTTTTATTAAAATCCTATTTTGTAATTTTATTAAATTATCTGTTTATTTATTATTCACAATAAACTGATTTAAAGTACTTTATATTTTATTTATTTTCTACTATTTTTTGAGTTTAATTGATTTTTTTAAGTTTTATAAGCTACTTTTTCAGTTAATTAGGAGGCATTAGTACTTGCGTAAAGTAGGTAATTTTTATGAATAATTTGTACACCAAGCAAGGGATATTTTAAGGCGATTTTTTATGAAATCAGACGAGAAAATTCTGATTTTGTTTACGAATTTTCAAAATACACCAATTTATTTCTGCTTTATATTTCTTCAATTTTGTAAATCTATTTGCGGAATACGTGTTGCCTATCTCGAATTTTTGTAAGAGATTTGACTTATTTTTTTTAAGAAACGGAGTTACTCTTTTTTTGTTATTAGCAGATTTATAAGACCACTTAGTGTATTTTATTTTTCATCATTTACGCTTTTCAAATACACTTTTTTTTTTGGATTTAGATTTCATTTTCTTTGAAATGTACTTTCAAGAATTTGATATTTATGCTGGTTTATAGCCGGTTTTACTTTTGAAGTAAGTGCTATTTTTGGTTGATTTTTGCTTTGCGTTTGGGAGTTTTAGCTAACTAATTTTAGGTTTTCAGCCGGTTTATAGTGACGATTTTTATAGACTGTTTTTTTTCGGAAGGATCGATTTATGACAAAAAGAATAGAAAATCATTTCCGGTTTTGTTCTTTTTTCTCGCCGAAGCGGAAAGGATTTTGGCTAGCTATTTAGATTTTTTAAGTAAAATTTATCTAGATATGTCACTCAGAATTCGTCTAAAACCCGAGTAGTTATTCAGTGAATATTTCAAGTATCAGAGAAGTCGAAGTCGGATTAATCAGGTATAATATGAGCGCATTTCAGGCTTAATCTTATCCGACACTTGGGCGTCTTCTCAAACACTTTATGAGTAACTCCGACTGAAATCCATCGTTTTTTTTCCGTTCTTTCATGATATATATAGTCTCTTTGCAACTCTATTCTTTGGCTTTTTATAATCGCTATCATTTAGGAAACTGACATTGAAAGATGATTTAAAACTTGTCGAATGTGATGGAAATTATCTTTGGATTATCCCTGCGAAACGACGTAGTTTCAGGGCATTTTTCATTTGAAATAAGCTCCTTTCTTTTACGTGAAACAGCAAATTTTCAGTGAGTTTTATGGAGTCTTTTTAGTGAGAAAACAGGGCAATTATTCGATAGAAATTCTCTGTTTTTTTATCAAATAATATGAGGTGTTTTCTTCAATTTTCGGTGCTCAATTTTTGTTCTGATGACTGGAAAAAGGAAGATGGTACTGAGAATAATTAGCGCTCCGAAATAAAAACCAGATGTCATTTTTTCATCCTTTCCGAAGACGATTAAAGCCAATATGATAGCATAAATTGGTTCCAAGTTGGTAATCAAAGCAACCCTAAAAGCACTCAATTCCTTCATTACAGAAACACCTGCAACGTATGCAATGGAGGTACAAATTGTACCTAAAATCAATAAATAAATAAGGTCAGAAGCGTTCAAATACATTGATTGGTTGAACCCATTTGTAGCAAATAAATAAATGCTAACCCACACAAATGCTCCGGTTAATTCATAAAAACTTATGATAGGTGCTGGTCGGTTTTTAGCTTGTTTTCCGTTAATAATAGAGAATAAACTCCCACAAAGAGCACTGGCCAATCCCATAACTATCCCTTTGGTGTATTCACCTTCAAACTTGAAAATAACATAGATCCCCAAAATAATGAAAGAACCGGCCAAAATTTCCATTTTAGAAATGCGTGTTCTGTTTAATATAGGTTCTAATATGGCCGTAAAAAGCGTTAAGGAAGAAAGGCAGACCATTGTAACCGAAACCGTAGAGGCTTTGATGGAACCGAAGAAAAGAATCCAATGCAAACCTACAATAGCGCCCGTAAAAAAGAGCCTAAAAAAGGTTTGTCTGGATACTTTTATAGATGTTTTGGTCCATTTAAAATACATAAAAAGAGAAACGGCGGCAATCAAAACCCTATACCATACTAGGCTTGCTTCGCTAATACTAATTAAAGCCCCCAATACACCGGTAAATCCCCAAACTAAAACCGTTAGGTGCATAATGAGCAGATTGCTTTTTAAGTTCAGTTTCATGCTATTTTGGTGCTTTTATAGCGAGCACCACGCCAATGGCTCCAAAGATTATATTAGGAATAAGGACTGCAATAAGCGGGGGTAAACCGCCTTTTAAAGCAAATACATTGGCGAACTGGATTAATAAGATGTATAGGAAACTCATGGCAATTCCTACTCCCAAAGGCAGTCCAACACCGCCACGTACTTTTCTTGAAGATAGCGCAACTCCAATTAAGGTCAGCACATAAGTGGAAAAAGGATATACCCAACGTTTGTACTTCTCTAGCTCAAGGTTGACCATAATTCCTGAACCACGAATCTGTTCTTTTTCTATCTTCTCATTCAGCTCTTTGTAGTTCATAGCCGAGTAAATGTTGTCTCTAACGTCAAAATCTATTGGCTTCATGTCTAAAGTGGTGTCTTTTTCTACACCGCTTTCCATGCGTTCCTTTAGTCCAGCTACGTGTCGGATGGTGAAATTATAGATTTTCCACTTTTTCGCCACCGAATCCCAGGCGATTCTATCTGCCATCAGCTTCGACTTTAGCTCGTCCTTATCAAATTTTTCCAGAGAAAACCGGTAGCCGTTATTTGTCTTATTATCAAAGGATTCCATGTAAACAAAAGTGGATTTATCCAACTGGATATGCACATTGCTACGTGTAGTATTTTTGCTGTCTTTTAAATAGGTATTCTCAAAATCGGTCATTAAACGGTTTGTCTCCGGAATAATTAGCTGATTAAAAATCATACTCACGATAAATATGAGCGTTGAGGCGATAAAATAAGGACGTAAAAACCGATTGAAACTCGCTTTTCCACAAAGAATGGGTACAATCTCGGTTTGATCAGCCATTTTAGCAGTAAAAAATATCACTGCAATAAAGTTGATTAAGGGCGATAAAAAATTGAGATAAAATGGAATAAAGCCTCCGTAATAATTGAAAACAATCTCTTTTGTGGTGACATTACTTTTTAAAAAGTCATCTAATTTTTCTGAAATATCAAAAACAACCGAAATAACTGTGAAAATGGCCAGCGTAAAAACAAAGGTTCCAAGGTATTTCTTAATGATATACCAGTCGATTATTTTGATGTAACGGTCTAAAAATTTCATTAAAGCTTATGTCCTAAAACCTTCACCATTTTGTTTTTCCAATCATAAAATTCGCCGGTAATAATTTTTTCACGAGCCTCATCTACCAGCCAAAGATAGAAATGTAAGTTGTGTAAAGTGGCAATTTGTGAACCTAAAATCTCTTTAGAATGAATTAAATGCCTTAAATATGCTTTAGAGTAATTTAAATCAGAAAATAAGTCACTATCAGGGTCAACAGGAGAGAAATCATTTTTCCATTTTTCGTTTTTAATATTGATTACGCCGTGTCTGGTGAACAACATTCCGTTTCTGGCATTTCTAGTCGGCATTACGCAATCAAACATATCAATACCTAATGCAATGTTTTCCAAAAGGTTAATAGGTGTACCTACGCCCATCAAATAACGTGGCTTTTCAACTGGTAATACGTTACATACCACCTCCGTCATTGCGTACATTTCTTCTGCCGGTTCGCCTACAGAAAGTCCCCCGATTGCGTTTCCCTCTCTATTTTGCGCAGCAATAAACTCTGCAGATTTTATTCTTAAATCTTTATACACAGAACCCTGTACAATAGGGAAGAATGTTTGTGAATAACCATAATGACCTTCAGTTTCATCAAAACGCTTAATACAACGCTTTAACCAACGGTGTGTCATGTCTATAGAGCGTCTGGCGTAATTATACTCGCAAGGATACGGCGTACATTCATCAAAAGCCATAATGATATCCGCACCGATAATTCTTTGCGTATCCATTACATTTTCTGGCGTAAATAAATGTTTTGAACCATCTATATGCGATCTAAATGTTACACCCTCTTCCTTAATCTTACGCACTTCTGTTAAAGAGTAAACCTGGTAACCGCCACTATCTGTTAAAATAGGCTTATCCCAGCCAATAAATTTATGTAAACCGCCAGCAAGTTTTATCGTTTCTAAACCCGGTCTTAAATATAGGTGATAAGTGTTTCCGAGGATAATTTGCGCTTTTATATCGTCGTTGAGTTCTCTTTGGTGTACCGCTTTTACAGTGCCGGCAGTACCCACAGGCATAAAAATTGGTGTTTTAATAACGCCGTGGTCTGTTGTGATTTCTCCTGCTCTTGCCTTACAGTTTTTATCTTGTACTCCTAATTTAAACTTCATCTATAAAATACGATATAAGCTTGCAAAAATAGTAAAATTTGAAGCAATGGAGAGTGTTTGAATTTGTAAGCGGAGTATTTTTTTGGTGTTTTATGGAAATTATAAATACGTGTAATGATAATGGTACAATAACTTAAAAGTCAACTATCATAAAGCGCTCTGAAAGAAATATTAGAGCGCTTTTTGTTGGGAAAATTTAGATTGCACATTATAAAAAATTTTAGCTTTGCATTTGAAATTAATATTCAATAAGAAATGGTATTGTTAGACGGAAAACACGTATCGGAAGAATTAAAAAAGCAAATTGCGGTGGAAGCGGCAGAAATGCTGGAGAAAACCGGTCGTAAACCTCATTTGGTAGCGGTTTTAGTGGGCAATGATGGTGGAAGCGAAACTTATGTTGCCAGTAAAATGCGCAATTGCGAAAAAGTAGGTTTTAAATCTTCTTTAGTACGCTACGATGAAACAGTTACCGAAGCTGAATTGCTGAATAAAATTGAGGAACTGAATAAAGATACTTCAATTGATGGCTTTATTGTTCAGTTACCTTTGCCAAAACACATCGATCCAGAAAAAATCACTGAGGCAATAGACTATAAAAAAGATGTGGACGGCTTCCATCCTATTAATTTGGGCCGCATGCAAAGGAATTTGCCTTGCTTTTTACCCGCCACACCTTTCGGTATTATGTTGATGTTGCAATTTTACGGAATTGAAACTGCTGGCAAAAACTGTGTGGTAATTGGTCGTAGCAATATTGTAGGTAGCCCAATGAGTATTTTGATGGCTCGCAATGCAAACCCGGGAAACGCAACGGTTACATTAACCCACAGCAGAACCAAAAATATAAAAGAATTAACGCTTAATGCGGATATTATTATCGTAGCAATCGGCAAAAAGAACTTTTTGACAGCAGACATGGTAAAAGATGGCGCTGTGGTCATTGATGTAGGTATGAACCGCGAAACATCAGATAAAACGAAATCTGGTTATAAACTTTTTGGCGATGTTGATTTTGAAAATGTGGCTCCAAAATGTTCGTATATTACTCCGGTTCCGGGTGGCGTAGGTTTAATGACGATTGTAAGTTTGTTAAGAAATACGCTTTCGGCTGCGAAAAAAGAATTTTATAATTAGAAAGGTTTGTGGTGTAGGGCCTAGGGCGTAAGGGATTTTTTTACTTTTTACTTTTTTAAAACTTGACCAACAACGATATTTTACGCCGATTGCGTTACACTTTTGAACTCAGTGACGACCAAATGATTAAGATTTTCGCTTTGGCGGATAAGGAGGTTACACGGGCACAAATTAGTGAGTGGTTAAAAAAAGACGATCAGCCAGATTATAAACCTATTTATGATATTAATTTGGCCATATTTTTAAACGGTTTTATCAATTTAAAACGAGGTAAAAAAGAAGGAGAACAACCGAAGCCAGAGAAAAAACTGAATAACAACATTGTTTTTAGAAAGTTAAAGATTGCCTTAGGTTTTAGAGACGAAGATATTGTGGAAGCTTTAGACTTGGTAAACTTCAGAATCAGTAAGCATGAACTGAGTGCTTTCTTCAGAAATCCAACCCAAAACCAATACCGCCCTTGTAAAGATCAAATTCTAAGGAACTTTATTCACGGCATTCAAATTAAATTTAGAGGAGAGAAAGACCTCGAAGATTAGCCTTTTGTATCCAGCAATGATTCCTTTTAAAAAAATTGACCATATCCTAATAAATGTACCCATTGGCAAATTGGCCGAAGCCGGTGATTTTTACCAGAACGTTTTAAAACTCCCCATAATTTTAGGCGACCGACCTTTTAATGCCTTGTGGTTTAAATTAGCCGATATTGAATTGCATATAATGGAAGAGCAAGCTGGAAATATATCTCAAAGACATCCAGCTTTTGAAGTTTCAGATTTAAAATCAGCAAAAGAATTTCTGGAATCAAAAAACATTGAAATTTCTTATTCTACCAAAATTGAAGGTAGAGAAAGGCTATTTTTCCGGGATCCTTTTGGCAATCGATTTGAGCTGATTGAGTTTTTATAAATCTCCCATATTCATCTCTTTTTTCTGAGACGTATTTTATTAGCAAGACTTCCTCTTACCATCCCATTAAAGTGAGTGAAACATCTCATAAATAGATATTACTGTAAGGCAGCTTTGCAAATGAGATGCTTCCGATCGTCAGCATGACGAAAACAAATACAAAGCCTACTCCTCCTGATAAGCCAACAACCTCCTTGGATTACTGATTTTATAACCATGCTCCTGAGGATGCTCAATCACCTCTTTCATAGAAATTAAACTATAAACATATTTCCCTGTTTCGCGGTTTAAGTCTAACTTAAAGTAATCGTCCTGCTTTTGTTTGCTAATCTGTCTTTTCATCCTTCCTTCGCCCCCATTATAAGCGGCGGCAGCTAGTGTCCAGCTATCAAATTGTTTGTGCAAATCTCTGATGTATTTTGCAGCAGCAATGGTAGCTAAACGGACATCCATACGTTCGTCAACTTTGCCGTTAACGGTTAAACCATAATCCCTAGCAGTTTGTGGCATAAATTGCCATATACCAGCGGCACCTTTTGGCGAGTACAAACCTCTCGTCATTCCGGTTTCTACTAAAGGAACATATTTGAAATCTTCCGGAATGCCATATTTCCTTAAAATAGGTTCTATAATAGGAAACCAAATTTGAGATCTTTCATGCAATTTAAGTGTCCTTAAATTTGCGTATGAATTGGCTTTTAAAGCCCTTTTCATTTTCTTTTCAATACGTTTATCGCCAAATGGCAATAATTCATTAGCAAATTCCAAATTTTTAAAATAATCGTCTTTCACAATACTTCTGACCGATTTTAAATTTGGAACTGTCGCTTTACTAATCGTACTGGAATAGCTGTAACCAAACATCTTTGTGAGTACACAAAACACCAACATCAAGCTACAAGCAACTATGTATTTTAACTTCATAATTCTTGTTTTATTTTCCATTTAATAAAAAAGCTCGGCAAAGGTAATGTTTATTTATCAGATTATCAAATAGTTACAAAAAACCAATTTTAAACTGCTTTAAATCAAGATTTCAGCCGTATTCAATAGAGCTGTTGAAACAGTAAAATAAACCTATCGTAATCTTAAACATTTTAGTACCTTTGTCCCCCTTAAAACAGGTATTAATTTATAAGACCATGCCATTTAATAAAGACAGGAACAGTCGTGATGACAACTCCGGAAAAGACCACAAAAAGTCTGACAGATCTGAATCTACCGGCAGATCCAATCGCGAAGAAAGCAACAAATCTCCTTTTTCTAAATTCAAAAAAGCCGATTCAAGCTTCAGCCAAGACAAACCTTACGGTGATAAAAGAGAAAACTCCGGCGATAGAAAACCTTA
>NZ_CAMLIG010000036.1 GCF_946480185.1 uncultured Pedobacter sp.
ATAGGTGGTCAGTTTAAACCGAAATCGGGTGGTCAGTTTCTCCGAAATCTCCACACAACCGCTAAAAAACTTTCTACCGACACCGGTTTCGTTATAAAGCAGTTTGCATAGTTTTTGTACGATTCATTAATGTCGATTTCCGACGAAGAAGTGGTAAGCATAATGATTGGTATACGTTTGAAATTATCATCTGCTTTTATGTATTTAAGTACCTCCAAACCATTTTTCCTAGGCAGGTTTATATCAAGCAGGATTAAATCAGGTAAAAATGCAGACGCATTTTTCTTTTCCTCTAAGTATTCAATTGCTTCCTGACCGTCGCGGGCTACATCTATTTCGTTTATAACCCCTCCCTCTATCAAAGCTTCTGTAATTAAAAAGACGTCGCCTTCGTTGTCTTCAACCAGTAAAATTTTTACGTGTTTTTTCATGACTCATATTTTTGCAAAAGTAAAATAAAAAGTGCTTCCCTGGTCTTTCTCTGATTTTACCCAAATTGACCCGCCGTTTTGTAACACATTTTTTTTGCAAATGGACAGACCTAAACCGGCCCCCAAATATTCTCTTTTATTATTTAATCTTCGGAAAGGCATAAAATTTCTTTAAAATATTAGTTTTCGATAGTCTGTCAAACATATCATATTCCTTAAGTGCGTTTAATCGTACCTCTTCGTCAGCGGGTATCTTCGGTTTTATCATACCAACAATTATTTCGGAATAGTGAAATAAAATGTACTGCCAACGCCCTCTTCAGATGCCAACCAAATTGTTCCTCCGTGGTTTTCAATAATTTTTCTGGTTACTGCAAGGCCCAAGCCAGTCCCCGAATATTTATCTTTTAGGTGGAGGCGCTGAAAAATAAGAAAAATCTTTTCAAAATATTCAGACTTTATTCCTATCCCATTATCCTTTATAATAATTTTCCAGAATGCGCCATCATCTACCGCCGAAATATCAATTTCCGGTTTAATTCCTTCTTTAACGTACTTTAAGCCGTTCTCTATTAAATTCTGCAATATCTGCCGTACCGGGGTTTTATTCATCCTTAGCAGCGGAAGTTTTTCAACAGTTATAATTGCTTTTTTTTCGGTTATCTGTTTTTTCAAAAGTATTTTTATTTCTTCTATAATTTCATTGAGGTCTGTGAGCTCCAACGCTTCTTCAATCCTGCCTGCTCGTGAATATTCAAGAAGATCCAAAATAATGCTGCGCATCCTGAGTGCGCCATCCACGGCAAAATGAATATATTTTTTCCCTTTTTCGTCTAACAAGCTATCGTACTTCTTTTCCAATTGGCTTAAAAAAGATGTAACCATACGGAGGGGTTCCTGCAAATCATGAGACGCCACATAGGCAAACTGTTCTAGTTCTTTATTGGAACGCTCAAGATCAGTTTTTTGAATTTTGAGGCTTTCATTCAAAACGTTCAATTCTTGTTCATATAATTTGCGTTCTGTTACATCTTTAAAATATACCGATAAACCATTTTCCGAAGGATAAGCGCTAACCTCATACCAGGTATTCAACATTTCATAATATGCTTCAAATTGTTGTGTGGTGTTTTCGTTTACAGCCTTGTTGTAATGGTAATAAAAAGGGGTATCAACAGCGTCCTGATATTCGTCCCATAAATTTTTATTTAACACCTCTTCGCGTTTTTTATGGAGTACTTTTTCAGCCACATGGTTCCAATACGTCACGGTCCAATTTTTATCGACGGCAAAAAAAGCGTCTCCGATACTTTCCAGTATTTCAATTTTTTCTGACAAAGTTACCGCAAGCGCTATTTGGTTTCGTTTCAAATTATCAATATCCTGAAAACTTCCATATATCCTTGTGCATTGCCCGTTCTCAAACTCCGCTTCTCCAATTACCTTTACCCATTTTTCCGTGTTCTTATTGGCAGTTATTATTTGGACCTCTATATCAAATGGTTTTGCGTTAGTTATGCATTCCTCAATTGCCAACTCCAAAATCAACCTATTTTCCCCTTCTTTGTATAAGCCAATGGCCGTTTCTAAGGTGGGTTCAAAAAAAACATCCACACCGTGAATTTCCCGGGTAATCGGAGACCAATAAAGCTTGTTGCTTATCAAATTGAGTTCCCAGCTGCCTATTTGTGCCATAGCGCTGGTATTGGCAAGCAATTCCTCCAGTTCTTTCTTCTCAGTAACGTTTTTACCCACGGCAAATATAAGGCCCTCTTCTACGGTTGACGTTGCAGTCCAGGATATGTTGATATATTTGCCTTCCTTGGTACGATAGCGGTTTTCGATCAAAAAAACAGATCCGCTGGAAGTTAAACCAATAATATCCTCTTGCGTACGGCTTCTGTCGTCAGGATGAATCATTTCCATAAACGGCGTAGCAAGTATTTCTTCTTCCGTTAAACCCAACATAGTGCAAAAAGCCGGGTTTACTTTTTTGAAATATCCGTCGAGCCCGGCAATAGTCACAATATCAGGGGCATGGGTAAACAACTGCTCAAGTTCACGTTCGGCCTGCTTACGTTTAATTTCTAAGGCAATTTGTGAGCTGATGTGCTTAAAGAGCATTTCAACTTTTTGATAATTAATGATAGAGGCTGAAGTAAAAAAAGAAAATACACCGATAATTTGATCATTGTGAATCAATGGTATACCGCAGGCGGATTGCAACCCCGCTCTACCAGCAGCCTTTCTTTTAAAATAGTCTTTATTTTCAGGAACGTTGCTCCAATATTGTGTGTTTTTTTGGAGCCAGACTTTACCTGCAAATCCTTCACCATATCCGAGTACAGCCTTATCTTCTTTAGATTCAAAAAAATACTTCTCCTTAGGAGTTCTACTGTAAGTAGCCACTCTTTTTAAATTTTTACTGTCCGAAGACAAAAGCCAGGCTTCGACTAGTTCGAACTCTGCAAATTCTGCAACTTTTCTTATAACATCGGTTAATATATTTGGTAAATCAAGCGGATTACTAAATAATAAAGTCAACTCATTTAATAAGGCTTTTTGTAATTCCAGTAATTTTATTTGTGTTACTTCCCTTTGGATAGAAATAAAGTGCGTAATTGTGCCTTTCTCGTTCGCAACTGGACTGATACTAAAATTTGTCCAAAATTCTTCGCCGTCTTTTTTATAGTTAATTAAACTGGTTTCAAAATGTTGCAAATTTTTAAGTGCATCACCTAATCTATCCAATTCGCTCCTGTCGGTATTGGGTCCCTGAAATATTCGCGGCGTTTTTCCGGTAACATCTTCTACGCTAAATCCGGTCATTTTAGTAAAAGCCTCGTTTACGTATACAATTTTGGGCCCCGGTTCAGTAATTGGTTCTGCCTCAGTAATTAACACCGCATCATTTGCATTTGTAATTACAGAACTTAACAGCTTTAAGTATTCCTGCTCCTCCTTTTGTTTGGTTATATCACGCATTGATCCCACCATTCGCACACCGATTCCTTCATCATTTTTTATGATTATACCGCTATCATGTATAACTGCATAATTTCCATCTGCTTTTTTTAACCGGTATTCTTCTTTCCATAAGGCTTTCGGGGCATATTTAAAATCATCAGCGGTAAATACCATTTTATCCCTGTCATCAGGATGAATATTATCGTAATAAAATGGCAAATCTTGTTTTCGCTCGCCGGCAGGATAGCCTAAAAGTTTTTCAATGCTACTGGCATAATAAACTTTGTTAGTTGCGAAATCCCAATCCCAGATAATGTCAGATGTAGCAAGTGTAACATACTCGTACCTTTCATTTGCTTCTATAATAAGGGCTTCGGCTTCTTTCCGTTCGGTAACATCCTGTGCCGTCCCAAAAAGCCTAATTATGTTGCCGCTATTATCTTTTTCACCATATCCATATTCCTCGATAAGTCTTTTTTCTCCTTTTGTGGTAGTTATGGAGTAAATAATGTTAAAAGAATCGCCGGTTTGCTGCGTATGTTTACTCGTCTCTACAACCAGTTCGCGATATTCAGGGTCTATAAGTTCTGTAAATGATTGATGCGTTTCTAAAAAGGTAGCCTTGTCTGTTCCAAACACGTTATATAATTCATCCGACCAGGTGAGATGATCTGATTTGAAATCAAAATTCCAGCTGCCCATCTTTGCCAAACGCTGGGCTTCTGCAAGCATAGTCTCACTTAACCTTAACTCTTCTTCTGCTTTTAATTTGGCGGTCACGTCAATCGCCATTGTCAAAACTGACTTTCTGCCATTATAATCAAAAATATGACCGGTAATATTCATGTATAGCAATTCGTCATTTTTCGTTTTATGCCGCCAAACTTTTTTATGAATCGCGGCATATTCTTCCTCTGATCTTGTAGCTTCTTCAATCAACGGAATATCTTCTGCCGGCCGAATATCCTTAATGGATAATTTTAAAAACTCTTCTCTTGTGTAACCATATTTTATCAACGCCTCTACATTGCAATCAATAATCTGGAGCGTTTCAAAGTCCCAGATATACATAGGGGCTGGGTTATTTTCAAAAAGTTCCCGATATTTTTCTTCTGAGCTTTTGAGTGCGGTCTGTGTGTGGATTCGCTCGGTAACGTCGCGTGAATTAGCAACAATACCGTCTATTCCAGGCTCACCGATTAAATTTGTGAATGTCGTTTCAATCCACCGGTACTCACCCTTCTTATTGATAAACCGAAACGGCGGCAGTTGGATTTTTTTTATTTCATTTATTTTAGCAAACACCGCGTGTACACTGTCTTTGTCATCAGGGTGGATGAAATCGAAAGCATTTTTTTTCGTAAACTGTTCAACCGTATAACCGAGTATTTGTTCAACAGTAGGACTAACGTACATATAATTTGCCTGCTGGTCAATGATACCGATCAAATCAGCCCCATCCTGGACTAAACTTTTAAATCGTTGTTCACTCAATTTTAATTTAAGTTCCTGATCCTTTTTCTCTGTTGCGTCGCGAGCTATTCCATAACGTATCTGTGTTTCTGAATCAAAAGTGCTGGACCAGATTAACCAAACCAGGCTACCATCTTTTCGTATATACCTATTCTCAAAGTCAGTGAGGTTTTTACCATGCTTTAAGTCGTCAATTGTTGCTTCGATAGACTGTATATCATCTTTGAAAAGATAATTAATTAACGGTTGGCCAATAAGCTCTTCCGGTTCATACCCTAGTATGCGTTTACATGCTATGTTTACCGTTAAAATTAGATTGTTAGAATCAAGTGAAATAATCATGTCTAACGAAGAGTCCATGATTTTTTGCAGTTCATCTTTGGTTTTTGTCAGTTCAAGCAGGTTAATGCTATCGTTTGAAATGTCTTTTGCATAGCAAGCTACTCCAGCTATTGTACCATTTTGATTATACATAGGATTAAAGACGGTATCGCTATAAATAGTCTGCTTCTTAACCGGGTCATATATGTGTTCTTTAACCGAAAACTTCTCCCCGTTTAATGCTCGTTGATAATGTGACGCCCATGTTTCCGCCAGTTCGGCGCCAAATTCCTCTACAATAAAGGGGCTGCCTTCTTTGATTTCCTTCCCAGTCGCTATCTTCATGAAGTTGAAATAACTTTTATTGGCAGAAAGAATAGTCATATCCGGCGATACTGACCAAACTAAATCATCGGTCCCATTTATCAGCGACTCCATATTTTGCTTTATGCGCTGCACTTCAAGTTCAGCCAGCTTATTTTCTGTAATGTCTATAACCACGGAGTCCCAAATAATTTCACCATCGGCAAGTTTTTGAGGCCGTCCGCGACCTCTTTGCCAACGTGTTGTCCCATCGGGATGATGGATCCGCCAGTCCCCCGTCCATTCTTCCATTGTTCTGCCAGATTCCTGTATGGATTGAATTAATTTGGGGACGTCTTCCTCAAAAAACAATTTCCAGATAAGTGAAATATCCTTTAAAGCCGCATCTGCCTCAACGCCCCATATTTTTTTGGAACCGGGGCTAACAAAAATAAATTTATCTATCCCATCAGGATTTAACTGGTAGCGGTAAATAACACAGTCGATGTTGTTATTTATATTGTATAGCTGATCTTCAAATTGCTTTTTTAACGTAACATCGGTAATGTTGGCTACAATACCATTAATGGCGGGGTCGTGTAAAAAGTTGGTGATTGTAGCGACAATATAAACCCAATGGCCTTGTTTATGTTTTACCCGGTATTCAACGTTTTTAACGGGTTCGCCCGGCATTTGAAAACATTCCTCAATCTTGTTTTTTACATGTTCCGCATCATCCGGGTGAATGGTCTTAAATGAATCAATCGCGAGTACTTCTTCGTTACTATACCCGAACAACTTGCCGATACTTGGCGAAACATAAATTGGGTTGATGGCGGCATCTAAAACCAAAATTGCATCGGCCCCCGTTTTCCACTAATGCCCGAAACCTTCTTTCGCTATCGGTTATAAGCTTTTCGGCTTTCTTTGCTTCAGTAATATCCCTGCCTGTAATAAAAACACCTTCTATTTTCCCATACTGGTCACGAGCTGGCATAAAACGGAACGAGAAAGTCCTGATGCTGCCGTTGAGAACCGGGAAATTTACTTCCGAATCTTTGGTAACACCGGTTAAAACTTCTTTGCAGAGGGCTTGTAAAAGTTCAACCCGCTCAGGGATGGTGTATTTGGTGATTGGATCGCCCAATGTAATTTCAATCCCTAAAAAGTGCTTATAAAGTTTGGCAACCTGATTATTAAAAAGCGTGATTTTTAAATTTGTGTCTAACAAGGCAAAACACTCTTCCGTGTTATTCATCAGCAACGACACTTCTTTTTCCGCTAATTTTTGGGCTGATATATCCCGCACCGAGGTTACTTTGCAGCGTTTTCCATCAGGGCGCACCAGTAACGCTGCAGTAACAAAAATTTTGATCGGGGTACCGTCTTTTTTTATCACTTCCCATTCTGCAGGCATTTCAACGCCTGTTTCCAAAAACTCGTCATGCAATTGTTGCGTACGGACGCGGAAATCCGGGGTTACCACCGATGTAAAACTATTACCAATTAATTCATCTTTGGCATAACCATAAATCTGACAGTAAGATTCATTTACGTCAATAAATGTTCCTTTATCATCAGTAATACATATCCCTATAGAAGTGGCATCAAATACTGAACTGATCAGCCTTTCTTTGTCATTGAGATCAGAAAGGGCGATTTTCAGTTCGGTTATATCCAGCATTCCGATGGATATGCCCGATACCACATTACCAATCCCCAAAACAGGCGTATAACTAACACTGAACCAGTGTTCCTTCCGTGTATAATCTACTAATTTCAGATCGTGGTTAATGGTTTGTCCTTTTGCAACTTTTCCGAAATCGCGGATGACCTGTTCTAATTGTTCAGGTTCTACAAAGTCAACAAATGAACCGTTTGCATACAACTTTTTATCACGTAAACTTAAAAATAAGTCTGATGCTTTGTCATTAAATGCAACTATTTTATAGGCAGAATCCAATAAAATAAATGCCTGCAAGGTATTGTTTAGCAGTGCCTCAATATTAGCTTCATTATCTAATAATAATTTTTCTTTCCTTTCCAGTTCATCGTTTGCTGCTTTTAATTCGGCATAGGTGATCTGAATTTCTTCATTGGTACTCTGCAATTCTTCATTGCTGGTTTCAAGTTCCTCATTGCTTGACTGTAGCTCCTCGTTTGTGCTTTGCATCTCCTCATTAAGAGATTGCATTTCCTCGTTGCTGGTTTCGAGCTCTTCGATATAAGTTTGCAAATGTTCCTTGGTTGCCGCCAGCTCATGTTCAAGTTCCTGTACCCTAACGTCGGTTAGTTGTGCATCCGGAGAAACAATACCCTTGGACACAAATTCTTCCAGGTCTAGTCTTTCAAATACTACAAGATACAATTCATTCGCAGCATCGGTATAGATCAAAGGCTTTGCGGTAACACGTACATAAAAAGTGGAATTGAATAACACAAATTTTCTGATACCGCTTTTTACTTGTTCCCTGTCTTTGATAGCCCTGGCAACAACGGATCTTATTTCGATCTGTAATTCGGGATTTACCATTTTAATCAGGTTCACATTAATACTACCTTGTGGTAGCGAGAGAAAGAGCCTGAGGTCGCCATTCGTTTCCAGGATGTCATACTGTTCATTAACAACCACATAAGGATTCTCGTAGGTATTAAATAGGGTTTCTTTTACCAGGTCCGAAATGGATACTTCTGTTTTAGTCTTTCGTATCGTAACCGACGGCAATGGTTGCTTTTGGGCTTTAAAAGCTGAAAATTTAACGTTGTGGATATTTCCGCCCCTTTTTCGCTGATAAAACTTATTTTTTACATCTACAGTGGTGAATAAATCGGTAAACTGTCCGATAGTTTCTGATTTACCCAATAGCAGATAAGCATCCTGTAATAGCGCATAATGAAAAATGGGTATGATTTGCTGTTGCAAACTGGCACCAAAATATATAAGCAGGTTACGGCAACTGATTAAATCTAATTTTAGAAAAGGCGGGTTGTTAGTCAAATCATGCTTTGTAAACAGCACCATAGACCTTATGGCTTTTACCAATTCAAAATCCTTTTCCCTCTTCAGGAAATACTGCTCCACAATTTCAGTGGGAACATCTTGGAGAGAAGTAATTGAATAAAACCCCTTTCTGGCATGTGCTATGGCCCTATCGTCGATATCGGTAGCAAAAATCTGAATGTTATAATTCTGTGTGCGGTCCTTAAGGATACGATGCAGCAAAATAGCAATTGAATAAGCCTCTTCTCCGGTAGAACAACCTGGCACCCAAATCCTGATCGCGTCTTTGTTGGTTTTGGTGTTGATAATTTTATGCAGATAATTTTCCAATACACCAAAGGCCTCCATGTCACGAAAAAATGTGGTTACACCAATGAGCACCATGTTAAACATTTCGTCCAATTCACGGGGATTTTTTTCTAGCAAAACCAAGTAATCGTCGATAGATTTGATTTTAAGGATTGCCAGTCTTTTTTCAAGGCGGCGGTTTATGGTAGCTGATTTATAATTCGAGAAATCAGTTCCCGTCCTCTGGCTTAAAAGCTTAATGATTTTCTCTATACCGCTATCCGCTTCATCTACAATGACTGTTTTCGTTTTATTGTAACCAGGATTGGTGAAAAACTCTTTAATTTCTTCACCCATTTTTTCAGGAGTCAACACAACATCAACATCACCCGTTTCTATAGCGGCCAAAGGCATGCCGTTGTACTTGGCAGTTTGAGGTTCCTGTACCAGCACCAGACCTCCGGATTTTTTTATCACTTTTACACCCAAAGCACCGTCTGAGCCAGTTCCCGATAAAATAATGCCAACCAAGTGTTCTGCTGAATTTTCTTCGAGGGATTGAAAAAGGATATCGACACTGGGTTTTGGCCCGACATTAACAAGTGGCTTACTTAAAATGATCCTACCAAGGGAAATGGAAATGTCTTTGTCAGGAGGTGTGATATAAACTTTATTAGCGGCAAGCAAAGTATTGTGTGAAGCTTCCTCTACCTCCAAATTTGTTTCCCTGCTCAGTAGCTGAACCAGCATACTTTTATGAGTAGGGCTTAAATGCTGCGCAATAATGATGCATGCGTTTTCAAGAGCCGGAAGGTGAGACAGAAATTCTTGCAACGCTTCAAGGCCACCGGCTGATGCGCCAATTGCTATAATGTTGAAAGCAATTAACTTTGGTTTAGCAGAAGTAATATTATTTTCCAATATTTTAACAGTATTTAGTTTGTTTTCCTTATCGGTCAGTTAAGGTTTTTTTTGATTACTTAAATACGTTTAAGTTGATATAGAAACTTTCAGTTAAAAACTCCAGTGCCATATTTTGCCGTGTTTTTTTTTAAACAGATTTACTTAGAAACTACACAAATTTTAAACAGTAAGTAAATCTAATAAATATTAACCATACGAATAAATCGGAATTGATCATAAACCGGCATCAAACCATCCCCGATTATCTGACCATCCTCTGTGGCGGAAAGATAACCACTCGCTTAAAACAAAAGGTCATTTCGTATGGTGCAGAAAAGGTATTGAAAATATTTCGGTTTGGAGTAGTTCGGAGTTAGATGAGAAAATCCGAACCTTCCCAATCGGCATATACCAAAATCCTCATTGCCATAACTTATTTTTTCGGTGCTCTTTCCTTTACCAGTAAACCGGCACCCTGCATTTTCCTTACCAACTCATCATCAGCCCTGAGTTTCAAAAAATCCCGTTCAAGCCACATTACAAACAATAACTAAAAATAAGAGCCATCGCAACCGTCGGCGTTTCTTTTTCGATCTGCCACAGCATTTCGCGACTGATGCCGACTCTTTCAGAAACCTGCGTAACGCTCAATTTCCTTTGGAGCCTGACTAGTTTAACATTCTCGCCGAGGTTGTTGAGCACCTGCTACGCTTTTGGCAATAAAACGAGTTGCTTTTTCATAAAATTTAATACACAAAACAAAATAAGCTATTAGAAGGTATAGAACTTTCGGATAGAGAGTTGAAAAAAGTTGAAAAAGTAGCTAAACAAACTTTAGATAAACTAAAATTAGAGAAATTAAACATCCCGAATTGGTAAGGAAGTCGGCAGTTGAAAGGCAGGTCCGTTCCATTATTTACGAAAATCTATTTTGGTTACATTCCGAAGTTTACACCGATGAAGATGTGAATTTAAAAAGTATTGCCGTTTATCAATATGTTTCAGCAGGTATGGAAATCAGGTTATGCTTAACGAGATAACTATTCAAAACAAACATTGAAGTACAAACCCCTCTAAATACAAAGATTTAGAGGGGTTTTTGTTTTTTAACAGTCTTTATAATAAACGATCGTTAAAACGATTAAGTTTTTTTATTTGATATTGTCAGATAATCGTTCCGCTCCTACGCGGTATGTACAGTTCTTGCTGTATTTCAAAACAGAGAGAACCAGTTCGGTTATAACACAGTTAGCCAACATGAAGAGTTTCAACGGTTTTGAAATTTTGAAGACAAGTTTTCTAATCCTTCACTTTATTGTGTTTCAGCACCTTTGCTTCAATGTAAAAAATAATTTCTTCTGCAATGTTTTTTGCCTGATCGCCAACTCTTTCTAACTTTCTTATAATAGACAGCACACACAACAGCTCATCAATTTCGGAAGGATTTGTTTGTAAATAGGCCTTTGTAAATTCGATAGCATTTTTATTAACTTCATCCAAAAATTCATCTTTTTGAAAAATACTCCTGGCTAAAATTGTATTTTCATTTTCAAAGGCAGCCAAAGCATCGTCCAAAATTGAAAATGAAACATCAAGCATGTCCAATACTTTTGATGATTTTAGTAATTCTGAAGAAAACTGCGTTTCTGTATTGATAATATATTTAGCAATGCCTTCTGCTATATCACCAATGCGTTCGAGATTATTGTTGATTTTTAAAATTGCTAAAACAAAGCGCAAATCAACTGCTACTGGTGTCCTTAATGCAAAGATGTTTTCGCAATCACGATCTATTTTTAATTCATAGCCGTTTACTCTTTTTTCCTTCACTACTATCTCTCGAGCAAGGTCTTTATCAAAATTTGTAATAGCTTTTTTCGCCTTTCCGAGTTGCCTGCGTACCAAAATCCACATTTGTACAACTTCTTCTTTCAATTGCTGAATTTCAACTTCGATTTGTGCCATAATTTTTAATTGATCTTTAAAAGTAAAATCTTAAGCTACGAATTTATACTTTTCTTTTGCTAACTAAATCTACCGGTGATATAATTTTGTGTACGTTCATCTTTTGGGTTGGTAAACACTTGTTTAGTCTCACCATACTCCACCAATTCGCCCATATAAAAGAATGCTGTTTTATCGCTTACACGAGCTGCCTGTTGCATATTGTGCGTAACAATAATGAGCGTATAATTCTTTTTCAATTCTTTAAACAATTCCTCTACTGTAGCTGTGGATATGGGGTCTAAAGCCGAGGTAGGTTCATCAAACAACAATACTTCGGGTTGCATAGCAACGGCTCTTGCAATGCACAAACGCTGCTGTTGCCCGCCTGATAGAAAAGTTCCTTTTTTATTTAAAGAATCTTTTACCTCACGCCATAATGCTACTTTGGTTAATGATTCTTCTACAATGATGTCACGTTCAGATTTTGGCAACTTGATACCATTCAATTTGTAACCCGCCAGAACATTGTCATACAAACTTAAATTGGGAAAAGGATTTGGTCGTTGAAAAACCATCCCAACTTTTAAGCGCACAACTATAGGGTGCATCTTCATAATATCTTCTTCATGTAAAAAAATATTACCATCTGCGTGGGCACCAGCTACCAATTCATGCATTCGGTTAATACCGCGTAAGAAAGTAGTTTTTCCGCATCCAGAAGGTCCCATAACTGCTATCACACTATTCTGTGGAATCTCCATATTCACGTTTTTCACCACGCGGTTACTCCCAAAATAAGAATTATAATCTACTGTTTTTATAATTGTACTTTCCATTTTCTTGTCATAATTTTTGTAAGTATGTTAAGCGTAAGCACCAAAACTAACAATACTAAAGAAGCGCCCCAAGCCAGATTTTGCCAGTCTTTATAAGAACTGGTGGCATAATTAAAAATCAGCAAGGGCAAACTTTGCATCGGTTTGGCAAGGTTGGTTTCTATAAACGGGTTGCCAAAAGCAGTAAAAAGCAAAGGCGCCGTTTCGCCTGCTACACGCGCTACAGAGAGCATTACGCCAGACATTATCCCACTAAAACCACAAGGGATAATTACTTTTAAAATCACTCGATGAAATGGCATTCCCAAAGCGTAAGCGGCCTCTTTTAAAGAATCGGGCAATAGTTTCAGCGTTTCTTCGGTAGAGCGAATAATAATAGGGAACATCATTACAGCTAAAGCAATACTACCCGACAAGGCCGAAAAACCACCCATTGGCCTTACCAACCAAAAATAGGCAACTATACCGATAACAATTGAAGGGATGCCTTGCAAAACATCTACACACATACTTGCCCAATAAGCTATTTTGCTAGTTTTATTTTCACTTAAATAAATACCGCACAGAATCCCAATTGGAACAGCAATAATTGTTGCAAACACTATTATGATAATCGTACCGATAAGTGCATTGGCTATTCCTCCACCGGTTTCGCCTACGGGCTTTGGTATATTGGTGATGAAATTCCAATTGATTGCACTAATGCCCGATTTGATAATATAAATTAAAATTAAAGCCAATGGCAACACACAAGCAAAAGCAAGCAATATGGTAAACCAACGCATCGCGTTATTTTTTACGATGCGATATTTTAGTTTCGTATTTATTTCTCTACCCATTTTTTGTTGCTCTTTTAATCACTTTTTTTCCAATAAAATTGATAACAAAGGTTACTAAAAATAAAAATAAGCCCATCTCTATCAAAGCTGATAAATAGATAGGGTGATCCGCTTCGGTAAATTCATTTGCAATTACACTGGCCATGGTATTGCCCGGAGCAAAAATGCTTTGAGGTAAAAAATTGGCATTTCCTATTACCATTGTTACCGCCATAGTTTCGCCAATTGCTCGCCCCAGCGACAATAAAATTCCAGCAAATATTCCGGATTTAGAATAAGGTAAAATCACATTGCGCAAAACTTCCCATCTTGTAGCGCCCAATGCGTAAGCTCCTTCTTTTAAATCAGACGGGACCATTTTAATCATGGTGGTGCCCAAAGAAGCTGCATAAGGAATAATCATTATCGCTAATATCAAAGAAGCCGCAAATAGACCAACACCATTAGGCATCACACCAATTTTTGTTTCGAAAATACGAATCATCGGCACCAATACAAAAAAACCCCAAAAGCCAAATATAACTGACGGAACTGCCGCAATTAAATCAATAGTGCTTTTAATAAAATTTGAAAACCCTCCTTTAGGGAAATATTCACCCAAAAGTATTGCAATGGCAACAGAGAAAGGAACCGAAATAATTAAAGCTAAAAAAGAAGTAATCAATGTTCCTATTAAAAAAGGCAATGCCCCAAAAACATTCTGAACTGGATTCCACGTTTTTGTCCAGAAAAACCCTAAGCCAAGCGATTTTATAGAGGGAAGTGATTGTATAAACAAGGTGAGCAAAATACCAAACACTAAAGTTATCATCGCAACACCAGAGAAGGTTAAGGTTCGTTTAAAAACCTTTTCTCCTTTAATATGGCGATACATTCGTTTTGCTTGTTTAGCCTTTCGCTTAGACAATAAGCCTAAGTTTTTTTCTGATATTGTATTGTTAGAATCGTTGATTACAGTATTCATAATGGTTATTAATACAAAAATCTATGAGGCATTTTTAAATACCCCATAGATTAAAAAATCAAGAATGGATTTTATTTTAAAATCACTTGTCCTTTATAGGTTGCAGACTTTAAAAGTGCTTCTCCAGTACTTACTGCTTCAGCAGATAAAGGTGCGTAATTCAATGCTGAACTGTATTGTTGGCCACCATGTATCATCCAATCAACTAATTTAATCAATTGTTCTGCCTCTGCTTGCGTACGGTTGTCGTAATTTTGCTCTTTGTATAACAAAACCCAAGAAAAACCAGAGATAGGATAACCATCAACCGCTTCTGTGTTGGTCAATAAAACCTTTCCGTCAGCAGGGATAGAAATATTTGTTGCTGCCGTAACACTTGCAATTGAAGGTACGATGAAGTTGCCCGCTTTGTTTTGCATTATCGCATAAGGCATTTGGTTTTGAATTGCATAAGCCAACTCAATATAACCAATACCACCTGGCGTTTGTTTAATTAATCCAGAAACACCTTCGTTTCCTTTCCCACCTAAGCCTATAGGCCAATTTACCGATGTACCGCTTCCAACTTTTGTACTCCAATCTTGGTTTACTTTTGAAAGATAAGAAGTGAAGATGGCGGATGTACCACTTCCGTCAGAACGGTGCGCCACTACGATAGCTGTCGCCGGCAATTTCACACCGGGGTTTACAGCCGCTATTTGTGCATCGTTCCACTTTGTTATTTTTCCTAAGAAAATATTAGCCAAAACATCGGGTGTAAATTTCAAAGTATCTTTAACATCAGGCAGGTTGTAACTGATAACAACTGCACCTGCTGTAATAGGAATGTGCAATACATCACCAGGGGCATCCTTCATTTGAGAAACATTCATAGGGGCATCCGAAGCACCAAAATCAACTGTTTTGTGCGTTAATTGCGAGATACCGGCTCCAGAACCTACCGATTGATAGTTTACCCTAACTTTTGTAGAATCGTTGTACGCAGCAAACATTTTGGAGAACAAAGGATTGTCGAAAGAACTACCTGCGCCAATGATCATTTTGTTTTTATCAGAAGAATTACTGCTATTATTACTATTGCAAGCAGTCAAGGAAAAAGTTGCAACCACAATACCAGCGGCTAACGTTCCTAATTTTAAATTAATTTTTTTCATTTTTATTTTTATTTTTTTTTAATAAGAAGTTTTAAAAGAATTTATTTACCAAATATGTAATAAAATGTTAAGCGGCCCACCACATCAGAAGAGTTGTATTTATTTGTATAGCCTTGATTTTTGTGCGAATCAATCCAAATATTTGGCATGAAATGCACTTTATTAACTGGAGTAAAATCTAAACCAGCTGTAATAAATTGGTCTTTTGTATTCGGATCATTATAGCCATTCGTGTTCCCTACATACTTATTATATTTAGTATTGTCGATTTTATTATCGGGATTGGAACTATCGTAGCGGGCAAAGAAATCTAATTTACTTTTTACAATCGTACCGTGTACAAAAACAGATATGCCTTTTGCTTTCACACTCAATACATCTACCTTACCAGTAGAAATTTCAGTAGCTTGGTTATCATTTTTTAAATTATTGACATAACCTTCTACACCTATAGTGAATGTTGGAACGGTATAAGCAACAACTCCTTTAAGCATATTTCTTGAATGTGTTAAGCCAGCAACGGGAGCCATTTTATTGTAATCAGCATACAAGTTTAAATAAAGGTGCTTATTAAAAAACTTACCCCAAATATCACTATAAAACCATTTGTAATTATCGTTTTCCTGTTTAGCCCCGTTGCCATTTGCAACCATCAAATCATAACCAAAATTAGCTGTCTTAGGATCAAACTTACCTTGTAATGTTACGCCAAGATCATACGAAGACGTACCACGGATATCAATTTGTGTTTTTTCGATGGAACGATAACCCCATATCGGCTCTGAAGACATTCCAAAAGATGGTGTTGAAACCTGGCCCAAAACAAGATCGATTCCTTTCCAAAGATCTTTAACACGTAGGTTTGCCAGTTTTACGTAGAAAGCCATTTTATTGTCGGTTAAAACTTCACTGTTTGTAGCTTCCAACAATAATTCAGTGGAGAACTTTTTATTGATATTGAAATCGTACCCGAGGTAAGCCCGCCTTATTTGAAAAGCACTTCTATTTTTCGGAATTCCTGAATATTGAGCTCCACCTCTACCCAAACTATCAGCAGCAGTTTTGTAATAAGCATCTCCAAAAGCATATCCCCACAAATGACCCGTCATGGCTCCCCCTGCTTTAAAGGTAGAATCAGAAACAGACAAATATTGCGCTTCGGCTTTTTTGAACACACCAACCATTAGGAACAAGACAAGCAAGAAGCAAAATGCGATTTTTTCATTTTTTTTGTATTGCAAAGTAACTACTTTCATATTATCTGAATATTAAATATATATTAATTTAATGCAAAATAACTATGACCATATTACTTGAATGTTACATCTATATTAATTTAATGTTAACAATAAAAAACCGCTGTCTAATTTATCCTCTAGCCATATAAACCGGTGATTATCTTCTAAAATTTGCTTAAATTTTAACGACAGTATTGGCAGAAATCCACTATAAAGGCAAATATGCTCCCTAAATAGCTATTTTTTTCAAAAGCGAAAGAATGTAATTTAGATTGTAATATTTCACTTTTATGGGAGACGATAAATCTAAAGAGTTAAACTCAATTTAATATTATCCTAACATAGCTATTATGGAAATTGTTGTTAGTGTAAATTAGTTTGAACATAAGCCTTAATTGCACACACTGGCTTATTAGGATGAGGATTTTATGTTTTTTCGAGCGGCTCTAGTATTCCAAATCAATCAGAAAAAAGAAATTGAAGCTTTTTCAATAAATAAACGATAACTCCTAAAATTCGATTTCTGTTCAGAATCTTCACATAACTTTATTTTAAATAAAAAACAACAATAATTATGAAAAATTTAGTGTTAATGATTGCAGCTTCCGTGGGAGTAACGGTAAGTGCATCTGCCCAAGTTAAAGTTCCTGCAGCAGTAAAGAGTTCTTTTCAGAAAGAATATCCTGGTGTAAAAGTAAAATGGGAGAAGGAAGCCGGAAATTATGAAGCTGGCTTTGAACAAAAAGGACATGAAATGAGTGTTATTTACACGCCAACCGGAACTTCAACTGAAAAAGAAATGGAAATTCCCATTTCTGAGTTACCTAAAGCAGTTAGAGATTATGTGTCTCAAAATTATAAAGGCGCAAAGATTAAAGAAGCGGCAAAAATCACCAAATCAAATGGCACTGTGCAATATGAAGCAGAAATTAATGGTAAGGATGTATTATTCACTCCCGAAGGCAAAAAGATTAGCGCTAACACAGGAAATGATTAGCATTTGAAAATAATTAGTAACGAAAGGATTCTCTCATTTGGATCCTTTTGTTGTTTATTAAAGATTTTAAAGTTGTGGCTTGATATATGGGAAGCTATTATAAAGATATTCTACATGAAAAATATGTTAAACAAGGTTCCGGCAGTTACTTTAATCTTCTGGATAATTAAGATTATGGCTACCACCATTGGTGAAACTGCGGCAGATTTATTATCGGTTACTTTGAACCTCGGTTTAGTAGTTACCTCCTATATTATGGCTATTTTGTTATTAGGAGTTATCATTATACAGTTTCGATCAAAAAAATATATCCCGTGGCTATATTGGTTGGTAGTTGTCTTTATTAGTGTAATGGGAACACTCATTTCAGATAACCTGGTGGATAATATGGGTGTCAGTTTAGTCACTACCTCTATTGTTTTTGCTGTTCTTCTTATTGGAATATTCATATTTTGGTATTTGAACGAAAAAACCTTGTCGGTACATACCATTACTACCACTAAAAGAGAATTTTTTTATTGGGGAGCTATTCTTTTCACTTTTGCTTTAGGCACATCTGCCGGAGATTTACTGTCTGAATATTTTGGTTTGGGATATCCTTTGGCAGCCATGTTGTTTTCCGGTTGTATAGCCGTAATTTACTTAGCATATAAATTCATTAATCTTAATGCTGTGCTAGCTTTTTGGTTGGCTTATATACTTACACGCCCTTTAGGTGCTTCCATAGGAGATTTACTTACGCAAGTTCCAAAAGATGGAGGTTTAGGGATTTCCACAACTATTATTAATGTTTTGTTTTTACTTATTATTATAAGTTTAGTTGGGTATTTAACTTATAAAGAAAAAGCTAATTTGCCCGGACATCAAACTACATAATTAGTCGAACCTTAAAAAGAGGCTGTCTCAAAAAGGCAGTCTTTTTTTGTTATACTCCCTTTGATAAAGGTTATCAAATGCTTTATGACTCCCTAAGGCTATTTCATTGAAAAGTTGCTGGTCAGTTAAATATTGTCATCTTTTGACTTCTCTCAAAGTAGCATTTTGTTTATCCTTGTTTTGCGATAATAATCAGTAGAAAACTACATTAAAATAGGCGAAATTTCGTTTTACAAAAAAATTTATTGTTCAAATGAGTTACCTAATCCTGATTAATTTTTGAACGCCCAAAATAGTCAATATCAATTGATAGCTTGTGGTAAAACTTCTTCGTTTTTATTTTTTTTGAAATCTAACTTGTCACAAAAGCATTAAGATTTTAAGTCAAAAAAAGAAATGATTGTATCCTTTTCTACAATATCTTCCAACTTTACAATAATAAATGCTTTCTCATTTTTTTGACACCAAATAAACCACACCTTAATAACTGATTTTGTGTAAGAGAAATCACATTATAACCATCGTTATGAGAGTACTAAACGTTTACGGTTTTTAACAATAAAAAAGTGTAATGCATTTTTGAGTTTCTGCTCTTTTAAAAAGAAAAGAAACTCCCCTTGACCAACAGAAGATTAAAATTCAGATTTCAGATATAGCTCTCAATATCTCAACCCATTCAGATTATTTGTTACGTTTTTATCCTATTTATATTAACTAAATATGAAATAAACACAACTAAACAACTCCACAACATACTGAATATTAAAGAATTATTATCAATTCATTAATTAACACTGTGAATGTGAAAAATTCAGATTTCAAACAGATTTCATCAGAATTTTTGTCAAAAACTTTAAATATGAAATCTAGATTTTATTTACTCATTTCTATTCTCCTTTCATTTTCTTCCTTTTCATTTGCCCAACAAACTATGCTTTTAAAAGGCAAAATTTATGATGAAAAAACCAAGGAATCATTAGGTGGTGCTTACATCCACTTTGATGACATCCAGTTAGGGACACTTTCCGATGCTTTTGGAAACTATTCTTTTAAATCAGTATTACCAGGCAAATATAAAATCAAAGTCAAGTATATTGGCTATAAAGAATTTGAAAAAGAGATTCTTTTAACTGGAAACTCCATTGTTACTTTAGACATCGCAATGGAAGATAATTCTAAGGAATTGAAAGGCATTACGGTTTATTCTAAAGTTAATGCTGAGTCTGACCTTTCTTCTCGTGAGGCTGAAAAGAATGCTTCCAATATTAAAAACATTATCAGTGCCCAAACCATGGTAAGGTCTCCGGATATTAATGCCGCCAATGCCTTACAAAGAGTTTCGGCAGTAACCATGCAAAGAAATAGCGGCTCTGATGCTGCTTACGCCATTATTAGAGGTTTAGAACCTCGCTATAACAATACCTTAATTAATGGTGTAAAAGTAACCAGTCCAGACCCTGTTTCAAGATATGTATCTTTAAGTATTGTTCCATCTGATTTATTACAGAGAATAGAAGTAAGCAAAACGCTAACTCCAGAAATGGAAGGTGATGCTATTGGAGGAACAGTGAATTTGGTATTTAAAGATGCTCCAGAATATGAGTACTTTAAAGCTAATGCCTCTTTAGGATATAATGCCTTATTTTTTAATAGGAAGTATGATACATTTGATCAAAATGCTGTTCAAAAACAAAGTGTGGCCGACAAATTTGGATCCAATTACAAAGCAAGTCCTGGAAATTTCTCCAGATCTAATCTCTATTTTGATCAAAAAACTGCACCTGTAACTTCATTAGCGGGTTTCACTTATGGAAGAAGATTCTTGAAAAATAAATTGGGTTTAATTGTATCAGAAAGCTATCAGAATCAATTTTACGGTAGCGAATCTCAATTTAATATTGCCCAGCTAGATACCCGACCTGGAAGTGGATTTAAACCTCTTATTTCTGATATTGCCAATAGAAGTTATTCTACACAACAACTTAACAATGGGCTTTCTGGTCATGTAGATTATAAGTTTAACAATAAAAATAAAGTAGCTTTAGATAACGTATTCCTTTACACCCAATTAAATCAAACCCGTTTAAGTATTGATACTTCTATTATTGGAGGTAATGGTGGACGATTAGGCCCCGGCACTGGAACCGTATTTAACGACGACCGTTCTTCTGTAGAAAATCAATATGCAGAAAATTTGAAATTAAGCGGACAGCATATTATCAATCAACATTTCCAAGCAGATTGGGCTGGTGTTTATTCTAATGCAAAACAAGATGCACCAGATAGAGCAGTAATTTCTACCAATCACTTAATAAATCAAGATTTAACCTCTACTCCAGATTTTTTATATAATATTTCTAGAATATGGGATAGAAGCAGAAATAGAGATTTAAGTGCATTAGGTAATATTGCCTATAAAACTATTTTAAATAAGAAATCATCACTAGAATTAAAAGCGGGCGGTTTATACAGACATAGCACCCGATACAATATCCAAAATCAATATACTTTAAAACCTTTGGCAGGAGCCGGTGGCGAAAAAACACCTTTTACAGATATATATAGTTCTGAGTTTGTAGTTTATGATGTTTCTGGATCACTGCAAAGTGATAAAGCTAACTATACAGCTTATGAAAACATTGCTGCCGGTTATGGTCAATTTACTTTAACAGCAGATAAGTTTAGTGCCCTTGGGGGTGTGCGAGTAGAAAAAACAGTACAAGGATATGATACCAACCCAGTGGTATTAGACACTAAAAGTAATGCACAAAAAAATTATACCGACTTATTACCAAGTTTACAACTGAAGTATGAAATTACCCCTAAATCTAATTTAAGAGCTTCGTACTTTAAGTCTATATCACGTCCGGCATTGTATGAATTAGTGCCCACACCAACTTTTGGCCAAGCTACTGATGTAACCGGAAATCCTTTTGTAAAACATACAGAAGCAGATAATCTGGATTTGAGGTATGAATTATTCCCGAAAAAAGATGAACAATTTTTCATCGGAGGATTTTATAAGAATATCATCAACCCCATTGAGTTTGGTTTAAATTTAAATGGTGTATTAGGCGGGCAGCAGCAAAGTGGCTTATTAGCCGGGCAGCAGCAAACAAGCCCTCAAAATTTTGGAACGGCTAAAGTTTATGGTGCAGAGTTGGTTTACAGCAAATTCTTTGGTAAAGTTGGACTTTCCGGAAATTATACCTACACGCATTCAAATATCAATACAACGAAAATTTACACCTCAACTGATGGTTCAGGTGTAACTACATCGGTAGAAAAATTACAGAGCAGACCATTACAAGGTTCAACAGGTAACATAGTTAACTTGTCATTACTTTATAAAAATGATAAACATAAAACTTTTGCCCAGTTAGCGTACTCCTACACCGATAAAACTTTAGCAAATGTTTATCCTAATTATGGTTATGATTATTATCAGCAACCACAATCATTTCTATCTTTTTCTGGAGAGAAACAGTTAGATAAACACCTTACACTTTCTGCTAAAGTAAACAACATTTTAAATACGCCTACCACTATCAAAATCAATGATTTGATACAATCTAAGGACATTTATAATGTGAGTTTTAATTTGGGTTTACGTTATTCACTTTAAGCTAAAAAAATAAAGATTATGAAATTAAGATATCAATCTATGCTACTTATACTTACAGCAGTAAGTGTAATAACTATTTATGCATGCAAAAAAGAAGAGGTTACCACCTTTACAAAAATTGAGTTACCTACGTCTAGCCCACTCCAACCCGGAAATATCGGTGGCTTTGTTAAAGGAACTTTACAAGCAGACCAAACTTATTACATCACCAGTGATTTAACCATTAAAAAAGGCGATACCTTAAGTGCACAGCCAGGTGCAAAAATAATTGTTAAAAATAATGCACAAGTTACGGTACAAGGTGTTTTAAATTTAATAGGCTCTAAAGATCAACCTATATTTTTTAATTCTGATACAGATAAACCAGGGACTTGGGGAGGTTTTCAATGTGATACTGCCCAAGCGGTTACTATCAAATGGACACATGTGGATAACACTGGTGGACCTGATGCTGGAGGAAGTGCAAGGGGTACCTTAAAGGTTAATGCTCCAATTAAAGTTGATATTGAAGACTCTTGGTTTACTAACGGACAAGATGATATGTTTGCTATTAGTAATGGCGCAAAAGTAACTATTCTAAGAAACACGATTAGTTCTTCTGGAAGTACCGATGGAGAGTGTATGAACTTAAAATCTGGCGTAACTGGAGCAGTAGCTTATAATGTGGTATTTAGTCAGGCTGGTTCAGGCGTAAAATTAGAAACCAGTACCACAGTTCCCTTCCCACAAACAGAAGTTGATGTATATAATAATACATTTGTTTCTATTGGTTGGAGGCGTGGTGCAGCAGAACCTGGCAGAGCAGTTTCTGTTGGTGTAAATGCAATTGGACACATCTATAACAATATTATTGTAAATTGTTTTCATGGTATAGAGCTTTTTAGTGATGGTGATATCGCTCATACTACTTATGGTAACAACCTATTTTATGCAACTGTTGATGAATTTGCTGATTTAGGCGACCCCACTTTAAAAGTGAACATTAGAGATGGATTTTACCCTAACTCAGGCGTTGGTGTTCCTCAAAGTAGCGATTTGATTTCTAAAGCTGTTGGAAATCTAGATCCTTTGTTTGTGAATTTCGATGGAACTGTTGCCGCTCCAAATGGATTTCCTAATACTTATGACTTTAGTTTAAAGAATGGTTCTCCTGCATTTGGTACCGGAAATGTAAATTTTAGAAATAACTTAGGCAACCAAGATATTGGCGCATATACTTTAGACAACAAAGGAAATAAACACTAATTTTAAATAATCAAATCATTAAATAAAAATATGGAAAGGATGGTCAAATTTGTTTTTGCTTTAATTCTAATTAATGTTTCTTTAAGTGCTTGCCATCCTTTCTTAAATAAAACTACTCAAAGTGATGAGGAGGTAAATATGGGTAGCAGTTATGATGACAGCACCTTAAACCGTAACCTTCTCCCAGTTTTGATGCCTTACAACCGGATTATTGATCCAATAGGTAAAGTCATATCTTTTGGTAATCCTGCGGTTGAAAACCACAGTATGGATGTTCAATATATTCCAGAAAGCACTTTAGCCGTGGTAGAAGATCGTTACGGCATCACAATAGTTGACCCTTCTGAGGCTAAAGTAGTAAGCAGATGGACCTATGATGAGCATGAAAATTTCAAAGGCTTAACAAGCACTTACTCTGGCATAAAAGCCGTTAAATTGGCTGATGGCATTCATCTCTTCTGGAGTGCGGCAGTGGGCAAAGCCAAAACTTCCAAATCTTATGTATTTAACGCCATTTGGGACAGCCAAAAACTCAATATTAAAAACTTCTTTAACTTTCTGCCTGAAGAGGATTCTCCCTTGGCTTTACCTAATGACGTTGCCATTCATCAAGAAAATGGAATTGATTATTTATATGTGGTTTTAAACGGCAATAACCAATTGGTTAAAATCAATTTAAAAACTCAGGAAACGGTATGGAAAGTTTCTACAGGCGTTGCTCCTTACGGCTTAACCATTGCACAAAATAAAATCTTCGTTAGTAACATGGCCGGACCGCAACCGCATGATTTAAAAAAAGAAACCGCTGGTGTACCTTATGGAAATGCTTACATAGATCCTAAAACTGGCGCAACTAATGAAGGCGATGTGATGGTCTTTGATGTAAATGAAGGTAAATTGATAAGTGACATTCAAGTTGGTTTACACCCTAATGCCATTATCAAAAGTAAAGACGAAGATTACGTGTATATAGCTAACGGAAACAGCGATAATGTTTCTGTAATTAACACCAATAATCTTAGTGTAACAGAAACCATTAATGTAAAATTAAATCCCGAAATTAAAGGTTATGTTGGCGATTCTCCTAATGCTTTAACTTTGGATGAAGATGGATTAACGTTATATGTTGCCAATGGTTTAGACAATGCTGTTGCTTTTGTGAAGCTAGGGAATAAAGCCGCCAGCAATGGAATTGGCCAAAGTGAAGTGAAAGGATTTATTCCTACGGAGGCTTATCCTGGAGGTTTAGCGATTAAAGGTGAACAACTTTTGATAAGCAATTTAGAAGGTGAAGGCGCTAGAATTGGTAGCCACGAAATAGATAAAGAAGCCTTAAAAGGAGATATTCCTGATCTCAATGGCGTAAATGCTTATAATTCTCACCACCAAAAAGCCACGATTTCTATTATTCAATTACCTAATGAAACACAATTAAAAGATTATACTCAAAAAGTAAAACAACTTAATTTAAGTTTCAGACAACAAATTTCACAATTACTACCTCGTAAAAATATAGCTCCACGTCCCATTCCAGAGCGTATAGGCGAACCTTCTGTTTTCAAACATGTGCTTTATATCATCAAAGAAAATCGCACCTACGACCAAGTTTTAGGTGATATGCCCGAAGGTGATGGCGCTAAATCGCTTTGCATTTATGGTCAACAAGTTACTCCAAATCAACATCAAATAGCTAAAAACTTCCTTTTGTTGGATAATTATTACGCTTCCGGAAAATGCTCGGCAGAAGGGCATCAATGGACGGATGCCGCCATGGTGACTGATTATATAGAAAAAAGTGTACGTTCTTGGTTTAGAAGCTATCCACATGTTCAAAATGATGCCTTGGTTTATGATCAAAATGGTTTCATCTGGAACGATGCGGCTGATCATGGTAAAACTGTAAAGATTTATGGAGAAGCATGCGATGTGCATTTTGATAATAAATTAAACTGGACCGACATTTACAACAATTACCAACAAGGGAAACCCTTTGAATTTAAAAATACCAGCACCATTTCTAGAGTTCGTCCGATGCTTTCTCAAACTTTCCCTAGTTCTGATGAGCACAAGATTAATGAGCAATTAAGAGCCTCTGCTTTTATCAAAGAATTAAAAGAATACGAGGCCAAACCTGGTGATGAACTTCCTAATTTAATGGTGATGGCTTTATCTGCAGATCATACAGTAGGTACAAGACCAGGCTATCCTACTCCAGAAGCTATGGTAGCAGATAATGATTTAGCTTTAGGTAGAATAGTGGAAGCCGTTTCTAAAAGTCGATTTTGGAAAAACACGGTGATCTTTGTCACCGAAGATGATTCACAAGCAGGTTGGGATCATGTTTCTGCCTATCGCACTACCGGATTTGTCATCAGTCCGTATAGTCGCTTACAAACAAAAGTATCCAAAAACTATAATCAAACCTGTATGGTGCGCTCCATCGAGCAAATTTTAGGCATCCCTCCAATGAATATTATTGATGCAACGGCTTTACCTATGTTTGATTGCTTTAGCAATAAAGCAACAACTTACAGTTATACTACTATTAAAAATCAGATCCCTCTAAATTCTATAAACCCAAAACTTTCTGCACTAAAAGGAAAAGCTTTAAACTACGCGAAAATTTCTTCCCTTCCGGAGTATGACCATATTGATAGCGGAGATGATGAAACCCTGAACCGGATATTGTGGTACTCTGCAAAAAGTAATAGCCCTTATCCTACCCAATTAGCTGGTAAAGATGAAGATGATAAATAATAATTAAACAAAAATAAATCTTAATTTAAATGAAAAAGTTCCTTTCAATTGTTTCCGCGGTCTTTGTATTAGCGATGGGTAGCTTTACCACTCAAGCACAAAGTAAATATGAATTAGATAAAACGATTGCCCTCCCCGGTGATGGCGGTTATGATTACCTGTATATAAACGAGCCTACCCGTACGCTATATGTTTCTCATGAAAGTATGGTGCATGTGATTGATTTAAAAACCGAAAAATTAATCGGCACCATTAGCGGAATGGGCAAAACACATGGTATTGCCATTGTAAATACCTTAAACAGAGTATTTATTAGCGATGGTGATCATAATTCAGTAGTCGCTTTTGATACCAAAACCTTAAAAATCATTAAAAGTATTCCTATCACTGGTAAAAAACCAGATGCTATTATTTACGATCCTTTTTCTAAAAAAATATTTGCCTTTAATGGCGACAGTAACGATGCTTCAGTTGTTGATCCTAAAACTTTAACCCAAACGGGTTCTGTTGACTTAGGCGGTGCTCCTGAATTTGCTGTAGCAGATGGCAAAGGTTTAATCTACAATAACCTGGAAGACAAAAGCCATCTAGATATTATCAATACCAAAACCTTCAAAGTCATTCATAACTATGATTTATCGCCTTGTGGAGGTCCAACTGGGATAGCGATAGATGAGGCAGATAAAAGATTGTTTACAGTTTGCCGTGAAAACAAAGGAATGAGTGTGGTAGATATAACTAGCGGAAAAATTATTCAAACCTTACCTATTGGAGCGGGTGTAGATGCGGTAAAATATGATGCTGTAAATAAATTAGTTTTTGTTTCTAATGGAGATGGAACAGCTAACATCTTTAAACAAATCAACCCCGACAAATACAAACTGATACAAACCTTAACTACACAGCTTAAAGCTAAAACCATGGCTTTAGATCCTATGACTCATAAAATCTATTTCAGTGTAGCAGATTTTGAAAAAGGAAGCAGAAAAGCCATTCCAAACTCTTTTAAATTATTAGTTTATCAGTTAAAATAACCCTGTTTGCTTGCAGGTTTCATGTTTGAAAAGTCTGGGTATTATTGCTCAGACTTTTTTTTAAAAAAGAATTTGACTATTCTTTATCTAAGATTTAAATTGCCGTCTTATTATTGATTTTTTTTGAAGAAATTAAAGCTATATAAATTAGCCTATATTTTAATTGGTTGTTATTTTTTACTGGGACAACTCATATTTCCATTAGGCGACTTCTCTTTAATGAAAGATTTTGCACCTATGTACCATAGGTACACCCAAGTAGAACATGCTGATGAAATTGGTGTAGGTGATTTTATTTTCGACTACCTTTTACATGGCGAAACTATTTTTGGCAAAAATAAAAAGGAAGCTACTAATAAAGATTATGGCTCTGTGCAATTTACGCATCAGGCAAATTCAATGAGTTTCATTCTTCTGGCTTCTGAGTTTTCATATTCAAAAGTTGAAATCGAAAAACCAATTGTTCAACAATTAAAGTCTCCGTTTTTTCCAATAGGCTTTAGAAATCAGATATTCCGACCTCCACTTTTAGAACTTTTCTCTATTTAATTCAATTATAGTTTATTAGTTCTAAATTTTTATCATGAGAAAAATCTTATGGTTATTACTGCTGTTTTCACAGTCGGTAATGGCTCAGCATGCAATTACTGCAATTGTAAAAAACGAAACAACACATCAAGCCATTGAAGGTGTGTCGGTCTATATCAAAAATTCGGCTATTAAAGAAAGTAGCAATGAGGAAGGAAAAGTCACCCTAAAAAACATCCCTTTTGGGAATTGCATTTTAGTTTTTTCAGATTTAAATTATCAAGAAAAACAAATTAACATTTCTTATCAAATGCTAAATGACACCTTAAATGTTTTCCTGCATCCTAAAGAAAATCAAATGGAAGCTGTAATAGTGAGTTCCACCAGAACAAACTCTAGAGTGGAGGATAACCCAATCCGTGTAGAAGTGATTAGGCAGGAAGAAATTACGGAAGAAGGTGCAATAAAACCTATGGGCATTGCCAAGTTGCTTACAGAATCGGGCAGTGTATTGCCACAGCAAACTTCTTCTATCAATGGAAATGTAAGCATCAGGTTGCAAGGACTAGATGGGCGGTACACACAGGTTTTAAAAGATGGTTTTCCGCTTTACAGTGGTTTTTCACAAGGTCTTAGCATCACCCAAATTGCTCCCTTAGACTTAAAGCAGATAGAAATTATCAAAGGTTCTTCCTCTTCACTGTACGGAAGTGATGCTATCGCCGGTATCATTAACCTCATTAGTAAACAGCCCAAAGAAAAACCGGAATTTACGTTACTGTTAAATGCCACCTCATTAGGGGGTGAAGATGCAAATCTCTATTTTTCAAAAAGATGGAAGAAAATAGGTTTTAGTCTTTTATCTGCCAATAGTCTGCAAAAAGCAAAAGACATCAACCATGATGGTTTTTCGGAATTGGCGAGCACAAAAACATATCATATTACACCCACGTTTTATTATCAGCCTAATCAAAATACTTCCTTACGTTTTGGAATTAACGGAACGTTTGACCGCCGCAAAGGAGGCGATATGTTAGTGTTGGATTATAAACCAGACGCACAGCATCAGTTTTTTGAGGAAAATTTGTCACATAGGTTATCTTCACAATTCATACTAGAGCAACATTTTAGTAAAAATGAGGTATTGACTTTTAAAAACAGTGAAGCTTATTTTAACCGAAATATAGATCAAAACACTTCCTTATTTGGCGCACAACAATGGAACACTTTTACAGAAGGGAGTTTTAGTCTAAAAACCAAAAGACACCAGTTAGTTTTAGGAATGAATTTCAACACCGAGAAATTTGTGGAGGACAGTTTAAAAAGTCACCTTAGAAGAGATCAGCAATACCAAACTTTGGGCGTATTTGTTCAGGATGACTGGAAGATGAAAAAAGATTTAATTGCAGAAACTGGTTTAAGAGTAGATTTTCAGAATAAATTTGGCACTTTATTTTTACCAAGACTAGCACTAAAATATCTGGTCAATCCAGATTTTTATGTAAGGGCCGGAACAGGTTTAGGCTATAAGTTGCCTACTATTTTTTCTACTTCTTCAGAGGAAGCCGGTTTGAGCAACATCCAACCACTTTCTAAAAATATCAAGGCAGAACAATCTATTGGTGCTAACATTGATTTGAATTATAAAATCCAATTGGAGTATGAGGCTTATATCACTTTTAATCAGTCATTTTTTAGCACTTCCATTCATCAGCCTTTGGTGCTACAGTCAAATAGATTTACCAACGCATCCCAGCCGCTGATTTCTTCAGGATTTGAAAGTGACCTGAGTTTTGTTGATGACGAATTTAAGATCATCACTGCTTATACTTTTGTAAATGCCAAAAGAAAGTATGATGCCATTCAGCCCTTTGTTCCCTTAACGCCAAAGCATAAGCTGAACATGGATGTGATTTATGAAGTAGAAGGAAATTTCTCTGTGGCCGCGGAAGGGTTTTACTTGTCCTCTATGTACCGCGATGCAGACATCAAAAGCAGCTCTTTTTTTACTTTAGGTCTCAGCTTACAGAAGTATTTAAGTAAAAAAATCACCTTAATTGGGAATTTGGAGAATATTTTAAATGTGAAGCAGAGCAACAGGGAAACTTTAGTGCTACCTCCAACAAACGACCCTGTATTTAGACAAATTTATGCCCCAATTGAAGGCAGAGTCTTTAATTTAGCATTGAAAATGAGTTTATAATTATGGCGTAATACCCATCATTATTTTCAGTTTTGTCTTAATTTCTAAAAAATTATATATTTGCGGCAAGGAAATGGCGTCTTCCTTCACAAGAACCGCTAAAGCATTCGCTTAGCTAATGGCACCTACAAAAATTTACAATTCATTGTGTTTTAATTTTTGTTGGCGCTTATGTTTAAAATCACTTACTTCTTACAAAAAAATCAGCATCTCACTAACTGTCGAGTAATTTGTTGTGAGTCAATTTTACTTCCTTTATTTTGTTCTAAGTTTATAAAAATAGCCTGCATCTCAAATATACATAGTAATTTAACCTCCCGTATTCTCTATATTTCGTGAGTTGGAAAATCGAGGAAATAAAAGATGTGGTCAACAAAAAAAATTAAGCCGATAGTATTAATTATTAGATTATTTAGAGATTTTTCTTACCAATGCAAAATAGAATAACATCAGAACATGTTTCCATTTTTAAAAACTTGATAAAATGGACCGCATTAACATTACCCATTGCCGTTGTAATTGGTAGTATGGTGGCTTTATTTCTTTGGCTTTTAAACTGGGCTATCTTTTTTAGGTTTGACCATACTTGGTTGCTCTTCTTATTACCAGTTGCAGGTCTTATTATTCATTTTTTATACAAACTTTGGAGTAAATCATCAGAGAAAGGGAACAATCTCATCATGGAAGAAATCCATCAGCCCGGTGGCGGCATCCCGGCCCGCATGGGACCTTTAGTATTGCTCACAACCGTAATGACTCACCTTTTTGGAGGTTCTGCCGGCCGAGAAGGAACAGCGGTACAAATTGGCGGAAGTATTGCGCAACTTTTTGGAAAGTGGTTTAACCTAAAACCTGAAGATATGAAAACCATACTCACTGCCGGTATTGCGGCTGGCTTTGGTGCAGTATTCGGCACTCCCTTAACAGGTGCTATCTTCGCTATGGAAGTAATTGCACTTGGTAAAATCCAATACGATGCTTTAATTCCCTGTTTAATTGCCAGCTTAGTGGGCGATTTTACCGTTGCAGCCTGGGGCATTCATCATACCTTATACCACATTGACTTTTTACAGGGCACTAATTTTATTTTTGCTGGCTATTTGCATTGGGATATGCTCTTGATCTTAAAAATTGTGATGGCTTCTATCTGTTTTGGCTTATCTAGTTATCTATTTTCTGAGCTGGTGCATGGCGTAAAAAACATATCCTTGAAAATCTTTAAAACAACCTGGCTAATCCCTTTCGTTGGCGGATTAATTATTATAGGCCTAACTTATATAATTGGCAAGCCTGATTATTTGAGTTTAGGTGTAAATGCAGAATATCCGGGCGCTGTGACGCTCGTATCGGCGTTTAAAGCCGGTGGCGCTGATGCCTGGAGCTGGCTTTGGAAAACTATTTTTACCACCATTACTTTAGGAACAGGATTTAAAGGTGGCGAAGTTACTCCCTTATTTTATATTGGAGCAACTTTAGGCAATACATTAGCCACCTTAATGGATGCACCTGTGAGTCTTTTTGCGGCGCTTGGCTTTATCGCCGTGTTTGCCGGAGCTACCAATACACCTTTGGCTTGTACCATTATGGGCGTTGAGCTTTTTGGCGGAGAATATATACTGTTTTTTGCCATTGCCTGCTTTACAGCATATTTTTTTAGTGGACATTCGGGTATTTACAGTGCACAACGAATTGGTGTACCTAAAGTTCCCGAGGAATATTTTTCTGAGGAAAGCTCATTAGCGCAATCGAATCATCGTAGGCGCAACTTTTTTAATAAAAAAATTGAGAAATACAGAAACTCCCTCATCAAAAGAAACAAGGATGAAGAACGAAATTAAAACTTGTTAAATAAAAAGAATTTGGTTTAGTCTCAAATTTTAAAATTCACAAAAAAGCCGTTTACTAATCTGTTAGCAAACGGCTTTTTACAATTACAGAGAAGAAGTCAATAACAACTTCCACTTAATTACGAGTTTTTTAATACCCGGAAGCTCCAATTCATTATCATCGAACTGCTTGTAGAATGATATTTCTTTGGTTACACCACTATTAAATATCAAAAGGAGTTTAACACTTTTAACCTCTTTACCAGTATAATTAATTTCGTCTTTAACCGTTACCACCTTTTCAAGATCAACTATTTCATAAGTAAAATCTATAAGGTTTAAAAGTAATAGCTTACCATTGTCCGAGTAGCCAATAAACAAGTTTCCGGCAGTATCTGTATGTACTAATTTGAAATTATTATCGAAAGTGATTTTCTCCAATTCACTTTGGAGCAAAGCCAGTTTCTTCTTTTTATTCCTTCTTTTTATGATGAACACAGGAATTAATATAAATGCGGTTAGAACAACCAAAACGAGGCTGTTCTCTAAAATAGTTGTCATTTTTTAGAGTTTAAGGATTTTTAATTGTCGCGAAGAGCGAGCAATAAATAAACGATTTAGAAATTCTTTGCTAAATTTCTTTTCTACAGTTTCTCCAAATCTTCTTTAGTAATAAAGAAAACGGAAACAGCTTTTTAGTAAAAGGTATGGAACGGGAATAAAATAAGCCAAAGCCAACGTTGCCTCAACATTTTAAGTTTCTTCTGATAGCTATTGTTCTGAGTAAAACTCGCAAAACTAATCAGAGAAATAAAAGTGAAGAGCGCAGGTGCCGAAATAGGCAACGACTCTGAATGCACTGGAGATTGCACTCTGGAATGCTCTAAAAGCGCAGCATTTGTACCAGCAGACTCAAGTATTTTAACCTCTTGCTTTTGGTTACTTTTTAGAACGGTCTGCTTTTGCAAAGCAAATGAAGCCCTCGCATTAAAGGCGATCCCGAAAATTAAGATCGTAAATATTTTTAGCAACAACTTCATTTCCGCAATGATACGAAAATCATTGTAAATAAAACTGTAAGGGAAACAGCTGTAGCACAAATCTTCCACTCAAAATATTTCTTTTCAATCTAACAATTTGTATTTTTATTAAATAAAACCAATTTATGACACCTACCCTATTCCAAACTGTTTATAATCATCCCCTTATTAGCTCTGTTGATTTGCATGAAATTTTTTCGTTACACAAAAAGATCATTTTGTCTAAAAACGATTTTTTATTGGAGGAAAGAAAAACCGCTAATGCTTATTATCTGGTAGAAAAAGGCTTGATACGCTTTTACGTAAACGACTTTAACGGTAACGAGATTACCACGCAGTTCATCTGCGAAAATGAGATAGTGAATGAAGTATCTTCTCTGTTTCAGCGGATTCCATCGGTGCAAAACATCCAAGCGGTTACGGATGCCATTGTTTGGGAAATTGATTTCAATAACTTTCAGCATTTGTACCATAGCATGGAATCCGTAAGGGAATGGGGACGCGAATGGATGGCTGCCCAACTGTTCCAAACCCAGCAACGTTCCATAGAAATGATTACCCTATCCGCCTCTTCCAGATACCTAAACCTAGTGGAGCAACGCCCGCAAATTATCCAACAAGCGCCTTTAAAACAAATTGCTTCTTATTTGGGCATTGCAGATACTTCCCTAAGCCGCATCCGTAAAGAACTGGTTTCTTCCTAGTATTTCTTGACTTATGTAAAGTGCTATTAAATTTCCTGTTCCTATTTTTGATAATAACAGCAACAAGAAATGAAAAACCTAAAAACAATATCTTTTTCTATTGATATCGATACAAATAGAGAAAGGATATGGAATGCACTTTGGAACCCAATTACTTACGTACAATGGTGTAGCGTGTTTGCCGAAGGCAGTTATTATACTGGCAGTATCCGGCAGGGTAATACCATTCAGTTTTTACGGAAAGACGGACGGGGCATGAGCTCGTACATTGAAAAGCTGATTGAAAACGAGCAAATTGTTTTTGCCCATGAAAAAGACATAAAGGATGGCGTAGAAACCGACTCCAATTGGCAAGGTGCAAAGGAAATATTTTACCTCAAAAAAGAAAGCGATAACGCTACTGAATTGCAGGTCATATTGGATATTACCCCTGATATGGAAGCTTACTTTACCAACGTTTTTCCGAAGGCTTTAAACATGGTGAAACAAATTGCCGAAAAAGATTTTATTTAAAAAGACACATCGGGAAATAACTGATAGCAACGAAATAATGAGAAAGCTAATTGCAGCAATTAACATGACTATTGACGGTTTTTGCGACCATACCGCAGGAATTCCGGATGATGAGCTACACCAGCATTACGCCGATTTGTTAAGCAGTGCCGATGTAATTTTATACGGGAGAATAACTTATCAACTGATGGAATTTTGGCGAACACTGGCAGAAAATCCATCCGGAGAAAAAGCAATGGACAACTTTGCCATTGTAATGGACAGCACCCCGAAACTTGTTTTTTCTGACACCCTTAAAAGTGTGGACTGGAAAAGTGCAAAGCTAGCAAAAGGAACGCTTCAAGAGGAAGTTATTGCAATTAAACAACAAGCCGGCAAACCTATTTTGGTTGGCAGCAGGAGTTTAATTTTACAGTTAATGAAACTTAACTTGATTGATGAATACCAGCTTTGCATTCATCCGGTTGTTGAAGGCAAAGGCCTACCCTTGTTTGAAAACATAAAAAACCGTACTGTTCTTAAACTTACGCACACCAAAACCTTTAACAGTGGAGCAATCATACTCTATTATAAACCGATGAATCAATAAAACTAAATCATGGATACATCTACATCAAAAAAATTAGACATTGTCATCCCAGCATACCGGATGCATTCCCAAAGTTTCAGAAACGTTTTAGACGGGATTACCGAAGCTGACGGATTGAAAAGAATCAACAACAGCACCAACCACGTAGTTTGGATGACGGGCAATTTAGTCAGCTGCCGTTATTGGATTGGTAATTTGTTGGGCATAACAGATAAAGACCCTAATGAAGATTTATTTAAAGCAGGAAGAGCCTTAGACGAAAGCCTTAACTACCCCACTTTGGAAGAGCTAAAGAAAAACTTCGCCAATATATCGCCAAAGGTTTACCAAAAATTATTGCTAGCCACTGATGAGCAATTGGATAAAGCTTTCTCATTTGGCATGAACGTTCCTTTTGTCAAACAAAATGTGCTGAACATGATAGGGATGTGCATTGGCAGGGAAGATTACCTGTTTGGGCAGATAGGCTTAATGCGCAAACTGCTCGGTTTAAAAGGGATGAGTTATGATATCGATCAAACCCTGCCCTATTAAAATAAAGAAACGAATTAAACTATTTTTAAAAACAGTAAACAAATGAAGAAAGAAAAAATAATATTTTGGACAGCCACAACCATTATTGCTTTGTTTGAAGGTGTAATGCCTGCATTAACTTCACAAACAGAATTAGCAAAAGAAGGAATTAGACATCTGGGTTATCCTGAATATTTTGGAAACGCATTGGTAGTTTTTAAAATTTTAGGCGTATTGGCATTAGTGATTCCACAAGTTCCAAAACGAGTAAAAGAATGGGCTTATGCAGGTTTTGCCTTCGACTTTATTTTTGCAACAATTAGTCACGGAGCAGTGGACGGCATAAACGGACAAACATTTTTCCCATTGATTGTATTCGCGATTCTAGCCGTTTCATACATTTACTATCATAAATTAAACCCCAATAAAAACTAAATATTAAGTAGTTTCAAGCTTACATAAACAACAGAATATTATGAAAAAAATAATTTCATTTATGCACATCTCTCTTGACGGTTTTGTTGCAGGACCCAAGGGAGAAATGGACTGGATTAAAGTTGACGAAGAAATATTTGACCACGTAGGCAAGCGAATAAATGAAAGCGATACTGCATTATATGGCCGTGTAACTTACGATATGATGGAAAATTACTGGCCTACCGCAGGTGACCAGCCAAACGCCAGCAAACACGATATTGAACATTCAAATTGGTATAAAAATGCCCATAAAGTTGTTTTATCAAAAACAATGAAAAACAATGATTTGAAAAACACAAGCATTATTAGCAACAACCTATCTGAAAACATAAATAAAATAAAGCAACAGCAAGGTGAGGAAATTTTGCTTTTTGGCAGCCCCACCGCAACACATGCTTTAATGCAGCAGCACCTTATTGACGGTTACTGGCTATTTGTTAATCCAATTATTCTTGGACAAGGTATTCCGCTGTTTACAAACATCAAAGACAAAGTAAAACTAAAACTGTTGAACACTCAACAATTTACTTGCGGCGTAACTGCGCTAAATTATACAGTAGAAAAGTAGCTCAAACTAAAACCAAATCATCTAAAAAAATAAAACTATGGCAACTGTAAATGCTTATTTAATGTTTGACGGAAACTGCGAGGCAGTTTTCAATTTTTATAAATCTGTTTTTGGCAAAGAGTTTAGCAGCTTCAGCAGATTTGGTGAAATCCCTGCGGAAGAAAAAATGCCGGCGCTTGATGAAGAAGGAAATAACAGAGTAATGCATGTAAGTTTGCCCATTAGTGCAGAAACCATATTAATGGGGAGCGATATTATGCCGGGCATGGGCATGGGTTTAACCGTGGGAGACAATTTTTCGGTTGCAATAGGCGCCAGCTCTAAAGAAGAGGCCGATCAATTATTCACCGCACTATCCGAAGGTGGAAAAGTAAAAATGCCCATAGAAATGACTTTTTGGAATGCTTATTTTGGAATGTTGACCGATAAATTCGGCATCAACTGGATGGTTAATTTTGATTTGATTAAGTAAGGTTCGCAGTTTGAACGTCATTTCCAATTTTGTGGAAGTATAAGTTTAGGATATCCATTAAGTTATTGAAGAAAATGAATAATTTATTTAATGAGTCCGACGTTTCGGGAATTATTAGCAGAATAAACAAGCTAAGTGAAAATTCGCAAAACCAATGGGGCAAAATGAATGTGGGGCAAATGTTGGCTCACTTAAATGCAGTGTTAGAGACAGCAATCGGGCTAAATGCTCCAAGACGCCTTTTTATCGGAAGAATTATAGGTCCATTGGTTAAATCGGGTTATTTAAGCGAAAAACCTTTCGCAAAAAATGTCCCGTCAAGCAAATTCTATCTCCCTACCAATCACCGCGATTTTGAAAAAGAGAAAGCAAAATCTATTGAATTAATTAACCAGTTTTTTATCGGCGGAGCTTCAAAATGCACCACCCATCCACATTCATTCTTTGGGAAGTTAACGCCCGATGAATGGGCACTATCACAATGGAAACATTTTGACCATCATTTGAGACAGTTTGGCGCTTAAATGATGGTCATATAAAAATCAAGCTTAAAATTATTGCACATGGTTGAGGTGTTTAGTACAAATGTAAAAAGCCATAAAAAGGCCGGTTTTCTACTTTATCAACTGGATAAAGCTTTTCCTGTTTACACCATCAACTTTGATTTGGACGACTGCGAAAATATCCTTAGAGTACAATCAGACGAAGAACCAATTGATGCTTCACAGATCATTGCTTTGCTCAAAAATTTCGGCTTTGTTGCCGAGGTGCTTCCGGATATCCCCAACTTTAAGCAACCCTTAATAAATAACACCTTATCAACTACCGTCGGCTAATTACATGTTGGTTCATCGGGACCCAAGAAATAAAACTCCGTTGAATCAAACCTCCTAAAAACAAAACAATGATGAAAAACAAATTACTGAGAATGGACAATATGGGTATCGCTGTAGAATCACTGGATAATGCGATCTCCTTTTTTACTGAAATAGGTTTACAACTACAAGGAAGAATGGTAATTGAAGGAGAATGGGCCGGGCGGGTTACCGGACTTGTTGCTCAAAAGTTAGAAATAGCGATGATGGTTACTCCAGATGGGCACAGCCGCTTAGAACTTTCTAAATTCATAACACCTTCTGTTATAGCAGACCATCGAACCGCACCTGTAAATGCGCTTGGTTATTTGCGGGCAATGTTTACCGTTGAAGATATTGACGAAATGGTTGCCAGATTAATTAAACATGGTGCTCAGCTTGTTGGCGAAATTGTTCAGTATGAAAACTCGTACAAATTATGCTACATCCGCGGAACCGAAGGGCTTTTAATAGGGCTGGCAGAAGAAATTGGCAACAAATGAATTATTATTTCTTTGTACACATCAAATACAATTAACAGCTTTACTTATAAACATAAAACTTCTTTTTAATACACCATTCAAAATTTACTATTATTTGTACATTTAACATTAAACCATGATGAGCAATACCATAACATTACACAGAGTGTTAACTGCCTCTCCTGACAAAGTTTTTCGGGCTTTTTCAAATGCCGATGCCTACTCAACCTGGATTCCGCCTTATGGATTTATCTGTAAGGTTCATCACATGGAATTTCGTGTAGGCGGAAGCTACAAAATGTCGTTCCTTAATTTTACGACAAACAGCTCTCATTCTTTTGGAGGCGAAATTATAGCAATTAAAGACAACGAACTGCTTAAATATACCGACCGTTTTGACGACCCTAATTTACCCGGAGAAATGACCACCACAGTAACGCTAAAAAAAGTGTTATGCGGTACAGAAATACATATTTTACAGGAAGGAATCCCTGCTGCAATTCCCGTAGAAATGTGTTATTTGGGCTGGCAAGAATCATTAGAGAAATTAAAGAAACTGGTGGAACCCGTAATTCCGGACGCATAAAATTAACCCTTTCAACCTATAATACTTTAGCTAAATAAAAGCCAACAACTTAAAAAAACATCAAAACCTAAAAAATGAAGAGTTCAGTTAAAACCAAAATCTTATTTGTATTATCGCTCTTGTTTGGGCTACTATTTATTAATGCCGGGCTAAATAAATTTTTAAACTACATGCCCACACCAAAAAATCTGCCCGAAAAAATGCTGAAAGCAATGGCCGCATTTATGGAAATTGGCTGGTTGATGCCTTTGGTTGGTATTGCCGAAATTGTGGGTGGTTTGCTCATCATTATCCCAAAAACAAGGGCGCTGGGTGCGCTGGTAATTTTCCCTATCTTAATTGGCATTACGCTTACCAATATTTATCAAGACAGCAGCGGTTTGCCAATGGTGGCAATTTTATGGGCAATTTTAATTTGGATAATGGTTGAAAACCGTAGAAAGTATTTGCCTTTGGTAAATTAGTTTTGATAGCATTAGGATTGGGTTACTTTTTTAGCTGAAGGAAAACAGTTAAAGCCTTTCCGATGGCAATGAGCCGGGAGGACTTTAATTTTAAATAATCTTTCAGTTGAAGTCGAGGCTTTCGTTCAGCCTTTCCGTCCCTCTTGAGCGGGACTAGCTCAAGTTCTTTTTTTCCTTGATGAAAAACTAAAAAAACGAGTATGCGAGTTCATGAATTCCTATTAAAATAATAAAACTGGATGAATAAATCAAGGCTTCAGAATCTTTGTTCATTCCACCACAATAAATCTTTTGAGCGCAATCCAAGCCGTGTGAACGGAGGTGCTTTAAAAAAGTGCAACACTTTTGCGGATTGCTGATGGCTGTCAGTTAACAAAGTAAGTGCAAAAGATTTATCGGGTTCCAATCCAAACATTCAGAGACCGGACTTGTAAAGAGGATTTGCAAAATAAATCCAATCGATTTCCATAATAAAAGGAGCGTGGGGGATGCTGGGAGATCAGAAAATAGGAATTTAATTTCTCGAGTTTTTGTGTTAGATTTATTGTTATAAACCATCGACAAAACGCTATATAAATTACGTTGTATAATGCGTTAAAAGTGATTTTTAGAAATTAATATATTTGAGAAAAACAGGTGCGAGTGGGATTGCGCATAAACAACGGGGGTTTTGTCGTATATATGGGGTTTTATTGCACATATGTGTAAGTTACCACTAATACTTACCGACAAAATCGCTCGACGGAACTTGAAAATTTATTTTGTTTTTTAGTAACTTATAAGTTACCTTTGATTAATGAAAGTCAGGGAAGTTATAGCTTATAAAGATTACTTTGAAAGTTTCTTGA
>NZ_CAMLIG010000037.1 GCF_946480185.1 uncultured Pedobacter sp.
ATTTAGGTGGTCAGTTTGCCACGGAATCATATGGTCACTTTCTCCGAAATATACAGTGTAATCCCAAAACTTCCTTTTATACTCAGGAACTAAGTCCTTGAATTTCTTGCCATTTAAGTTTACGTCTCCAAAGTCTGGTGTAATTGAAATCTTACTTTCAAAGAAGGCTAATATTGTTTCCAATCTTTGTTTTCCATCTACAACGTGATATTTGGTATACCCTTGATCATTGACTGTTCTATGAATAAAAATTGGGGGCGCAGGATAGTTCCTGAATATAGTGTCTAAAAAGAATTTTCTGTCCTTTGAACTCCATACGCTTTTCCTTTGATAAGGTGGATCCAAATCAAGTTGATTGTTTCGATATAAATCTAAAAACCAAGTTATTTGCTGTGTTGTTGGCTGTCTTCTCATTGTTAGTATTATTTACCTCTATTTAATCTCCTTGCTGATAATTTCTTCCAGATATTGTTAGCTAATATTATTTCTTTATTGGTAAGTCCAAATCCTATTTTTAAGATTTGGTGGTTAGTGATTTTTAGAATTTCATCAATGCTTTTTTTGTCTCGCATCATTTTATCTATTGTTCCCAACAACTCTCCATTTTCTAATTTGTAAGGCATTAATATTCTTTCCGCTTCACTCGGCATTAATTCTAAAACACCACCCCCGTAACTTCTTCCTACAATTTCTGAAAACGCTAATGAAAGGGAATTATAATAACTAGCTATGAAACTATTTTTGTCTGTCTTATCATTTACAAATACCCTATGCATTGTATCGGTGGTGTAAGCATTTGCTTCATTTAGTATTAAGCGGGGATATAAGTTGTTCCTACGGATAAATAAAGCATCAGACAACTTAATAGAAGGAACAACAAACCAGTCATCACGAATCCCAGTTTTATAACCTTTATTTATACCCATTGATTCACCTAAATGAATATATGAATTAGCACCTTTGTGTCCATTAATCTTCTTTCTTGGAGGAAACACCAATAAATGTGCTTTAGCTTTGGTTAGCCTATTCAGTTTCCAGTCCTTTTCAGTAAAAACCACACTATTCACCTGAACACTCCTACCGACCATTGGTTTGGCATATTCTTGTAAATCGTAAGCTTCAACTACGGGTAAAGGAACCGTGAAATAATCATTTGCTCCCGTGGTAATACCGACTTCTACACTGGCATAATCACCAATTGTTGGAATTTTTCGTTTTAATGAAATATTTTCTAAAAAATCGATTTCCTCTTGTTCTAAAAAGTAGTAAGTCCATTTGTTAGACTTAAAATCAATTTTTTTAGTCGGACTTTTTAATCTGTTTACATCAAGCTTTTCAAGATCAGAAGCATCTCTTAACTCTAAATGTTCTATCAAGTGTGAATCACTTCCGTTTTTTTCGCAGAGAAGTAAAACTACTTCTTGTTGAATGTCAGGAAACACTAATTTCTCAAAAGAAATAATGTTGATTTTATTATAAAAATGAGCCAAAAACTCTCTTAACTGTTGAGCGTAAGAAACCTGCAATAATTCTGCGGGGATAACGAAACCAATTTTCCCTTTTTCTTTAAGTAATAAGCTAGCCCCCACTACAAAAGAAACCCATACGTTAGTTAGTTTTGAATATTTTAGACCTGCCTTGTTAAATACTTTTATTGCTTCGTTTTGTTGTTCTGGTTGGAAATATTGAAATCGGATGTATGGTGGATTTCCGATTACTAAATCATATTTCACTATGGTCTCATTGCAATACAAATGGAAATCTGTATTAATAACAGTTTTGTTGCTTAATTTTATTTTTTCTGCTTTTTCCGCTTCAATTTCATCAAATTCAATAGCGGTTACTGAATTAAATTTATGATTATTGTCTAACAATTGCTCAAGAAACACACCGTCTCCACAACTCGGCTCTAAAATATCGTAATCAGAACTTCCGTTAATGCCCCATTTTAAAATAAAGGAAGCAATTGGCTCAGGCGTATAAAAACCACCTCTCAATTTCTCTGCTGTTGCGTTATTAATTAGCTTCATACAATTCTTTGATTAATGGGATTAATAAATCATCACTACCTAAATCGTATAGCTTGGCTAAAAGCTTTTCTAGGTTGGCTTTCTCTCTTGCAAACTGTCTTTGTAAGGGAGTTAAAGTTCGTATGTTTCTTGCGTTCGTATTTAACTGATCGTAAATGTCAATTATTTCTTTTTGTGTTTCTACTATTTTGTTGTGTAGTGCTTTTTGCTCGGAATCAGAAAAATCAATTTCTCTGATTGGAAGGTTTTTCAAAACCTTTGTTCCTCTTGCTATATAACCACCTCTAAAAACTTCTCCATATAAAGCACTGAACCACTCTAAATATTTAGAGCTGAGAATGGCTTGAACGTAATAAATAGAATATTTACAACTATCGGGTATAGCTATTATACAATATCCTGCTGTTCCTCCAGATGATACTATTGTTTTTTTCTTGTCAATAGGATACTTTTCCCCTGTTGATAGTACACCAACTACTATTTTTTCTTGGGCTTCCCAACTGTCTAAATGTTGACTTCTTCCAAATTTAAACCAATCATCTTTATTGATAGGAGGGCTAACATCTCTAGTTTTTATTTCTTTTTCATAGTATTTGAAATAGCTATGTGCTAATGGAAATTTACTATGAAGTTCCGTTTCAAGAATGACGTCAACCTTTCCATTTTCCTTTTTATAAGGAAAAATGACATACGAATTTGGGGTTAAGAAATTATACGTATTGAATTTCTCTTTTAATTTCTTACTAGCAGGCGTTTTGTAGTATGGACGAACAAGCTCTTTTTCAATCCTCCATTTTTTACCCTTAATTTCAAAATAAACGAACGAATCATCTATTCTATCCGGTGTTATAATATACAGCGGGTTTTTACTGGTTTGAATCCCATTTGTGATATTTTTCTCTCCGAGTAAGTCTTCTAAGGTAGAAGATTGCGAAATGATTTTTTTAAATACAGGTTTTAATTCACTTGGAATTAGTACCCAAACTTCACTATCCAAGGTTTTTGTTTCTTGGATTTCATATTTCACGGCATTTGGCTCCCTTACTATCCAACTTTTTAAACTTTTTACTTCGCCATATTGGAAAGTCTTTTGTGTTTTCTTATTTAGGATTAGTAAACAGGTGTAGGTTGTTTTGTCTGCAAAAACCTGATTCGCTCCAAATGAAACTATTGAATGTAAATACTCTTTGTCTGCGAGTAATTCACGGAGTTTTTTACCTGCACCAACCTTTGTGAATTTACTTGGAACGATATAACCCAAAATCCCATCAGCAGTCAATAAATTCATTCCTTGTTCAAGGAAAAGGAAATATTTATCGAATTGCTTGTAAGCAGAATTGTAATTGGCCTTATATAGTGGCAATTCTAAAGGAGTAATGTTTTTCATGTCCTCTGATTTCATGTAAGGTGGGTTTCCCACTATGACATCAAAATGAACTTTTGAAAAATCAAAAGGATTAATAATGACCTGCTCTTTCTTATCCCTAACTTGTTTGGGACTCAATAAACTGTTTCCGAAAAAGATATTTCCTGAAAGTTGGGGTAATACCGGTTTTGTTTTGTTAGTAGAATTTACGTCTTCTCCTTCCAGTAGTTTTAGAAGTAAACCAAACTTAGTGGCTTCAACCGCGTTGAAGTCTTTATCGATGCCATAAATACAGTTTAAGAGTAGCTGTCGCTTGGTTTCGAAATTAAGTTTGTGTGTGTTAATGTTGGTCTGAATGAGCTTTGATTTGTCATTTTTCAAATAATAGTCAATTAAAATATCATTCAATAACTGGAACAGTTCCAACAAGAAAGCTCCTGATCCACAAGCAATATCTGCAAATTTCAATTTCAGAATCTGTTTATCCGTTTTATCCTTGCTTTTTGATAAAACTGTTTTTCTTAAAATATCATTAATAATAAATGTTGGAGTGGTTACAATATCTCTATCAACATTCTCAGCTTTCTTTACTAGTTCAACATTACCCTGTCTTATTGTTAGTTTCTCGGATAGAAATATTTCGTAGATACTTCCCAAAATATCTGAAGAAAAAACACTGAATGAATATGGGCTTTCTGGATAGTATAATTGCCTGATAATTGTCCAAAATACGGAGCTGATATTCTCTACGATTTTATCCTTCAATAACTGGTCAAATAAGCCCGAATTATAACGCTTATCCGCTTGTTCAAATTTTTTGATCAATGCTTTAAAGTCACTAGTATTAGCAAACTTTAAAAGCGTTTGATAATCTTCTAAATTCCTGTCCTCGCATACTCGCAGAAATAATACTCTATTCAGATAACTTTGAACGACGTCGTTCAACCGATGTTCGTCAATTTCAGAATCAAATTTATAAATCTCTGCGCCTAATACCTTCCTCCATTCATTAATTTGCTTTAAGAAAAGGTCATCTATAGAGTATTGATTGAGTTTGCTTTCAATATCTTTCCACTCAATGTCAAAAGCACCTGAGTAAACCGCCTCCTTTCCTAAAAATCGTTTAATCTCATCAAACTTTCCTTCGTACTCCGTGTAATGATATTTTTTTACAATTGCTCTTTGAAAGCTATCTCCCTTTTCCACTTTTACAGAAGTATCGTAGATAATTAGGTATTCAAAATTTGAAAGAACCGAAACCTTTAGTTTGGCGGTAAATCCGTAACGTCTTACTTGTTTAGCAGTTTCACTATCTGTTTCAATATGTACAAATGGCTTTTTTGCTTCAACAAAAAACTTTCTCTCGGAAAACAAACGAAAAGTATAGTCGGGCTTTTTGGAATGTTCTGAAGCATTCGCTTTTAGCGCTTCCTCCAAAATGACTTCTCGTTCGTTAGTTGGTTTACCTGCATTATTCTTGATATCCCAACCGAGCAATTCAAAAAATGGGTCTAAAAAATCACTACGGAGCAATGTTTCATTGTACTTGCTTGTCAAATAGTACTCCCTGTCAGCCGAATATTTTTCTATGAGTTGCTTAATGACCATTTTTTTTATTCGCTTTTAAATACTTTACCTTTTGTTCTGCCACTCTGAGTGTTTTATCAGCAACATCCTCGTCAATAAGTTGATAAGCTATCTTTTCACTAAGATAATTTATAAGCAATTCATCTTTATTTAATCCAAGAATATCTGCAATTTTTAAGATTTGTTCTCTTGTGGCTTTTCGTTCACCACGCTCTACTTTACTCAATATTGCGGTATCGATATTAAGTGAAGCCGATACTTGTCGGAGTAACAGTCCCTGTTTCTCCCTACTCTCCCTCAGTATTTCGCCCGTTGTTTTTGTGAAGTTTGCCATTAAATACTTATGTTTGACATCTATTGTCAAACATAAGTATTTGATTTTAATTGCCAAATTTTTTAGCAAAAAAATATCGATTCCTTTCATCAAGATGGAGGTCGTTCTGTCAATTATTATTCAGTTATGAGCGCTTTTATATTAGCAACATGTAAACAAATTTGTTTATTTTTAGATATGCAAATCTCAATTGACAAATATAAAGGCATACACCCGGGGTTGGTATTAGAAAGAGAGTTGAAGAAAAGAAAGCTCAAAAAAGCGCCGTTTGCAATCTCTTTAAAAGAATACCCACAGACCTTAAATGAAATCACAAAAGGAAGACGTGGTATTACGCCAGCCTTGTCTCTAAAAATAGATAGAGCGCTGGAATTCGAAGAAGGAACCATGCTTGTTTTGCAGGCTTATTATGAGATAGAGAAAGAAAAATTAAAGCTAGAGAACGAAGCTGGACCAAATCTCTCCCTGCTTAGAAGCGCTCTTTTTTGGGATACTGATATCGTAAAATAAATTGGAGTAAGCAATTTAAAGCCGTTATAAAAAGAGTGTTTGAGCGAGGAAATGAAGACGAAAAAAACGAGATTATAAGATTTTACGGTATAGAAAAAGTGGAAGAGGTAATCGATAGATGATACCGAAATGCTATTGAAGAACAAAGATAGATCTTTATAAAAGAAGATTTTGAAGACGCTATAGCGAATTCTCCAAATGATTAGGGGTTGTATTATAGAAATAGAATACTTAAATTTGAACCAATAGCTACTAAACTTAATGTGAGTAAAACAGTGAGTAGCTATCGTATCGCTCATTCAACTTATTGATATATAAATATTTGCGGAAGGGTTTAACCGTCCTGCCATCCCGACTGAGACACAGTCTACAGTAGTTCAAAACCCTCTAAATATCATAATTTAGGGGGTTTTCTGTTTTTTAACAGTCTATCTTAGTACATCGTAATCTACCTGTCATGTGAACAATAAGGTGAACACTTTTAAATATTAGATTTGTTCACGGAAAACAGTTTAACTATCTGTAATACTGAATTTTACAGTATAATATTAAGACTGAAATGTATTCATATGAATCACTTTTTTGATTTTCCTGCGAACTGTTTTGAAGAATAATTTGAAACAATCCATGTATTAAAAATTAAAGAAATGAGAACGAACAACACATTCGGAATCCACTATGTCCTGAGAGCCAATCGAGGTGCAAAAGGTAAAGCAGCAATTTATGTTAGAATTGTAGTGAACAAAACTCGTACTGAAATGTCGCTAAAGAAATCAGTGGGAGTTGATGAGTGGAATGAGGCAAAGGGAATGGCGAAGCCCAAAAACAGTTCATTAAAATCCCTAAACAGTTATTTGGAAGAAATCCGATGCAAACTCACTTCCTCCTATCAGGAATTTGTATTGGAAAATGAATTTGTGAATGCAGATGCTGTAAAAAACAAATTCTTGGGTATCGAAGAACAAAAGCATACTTTGAATAGTCTCATGGACTATCACAATCTTCATATGATTGAAGTTTTGGCACCAGGTACTATGAAAAACTATTATACCACTCAAAAATATCTCAAAGAATTTGTTGCCAAACAGTTCAAAAAGGAGGACCTATATCTTACCGAGATGAACTACGAGTTCATCACTCATTTCGAATATTTTTTAAGAAAACATCAGCCCGCAGATCATCAAAAAGGGATGACTAACAACGGAGTGATGAAACACTTGGAGAGATTCCGCAAAGTGATAAGACTGGGCGTTAAAATGGAGTGGCTGGATAAAGATCCTTTCGCGATGTTCAAGTTGAAAATGAACAAAGTGGAACGGGGATTTTTAACAAAAGAAGAACTGTTTGCCATCGAAGATAAGCAAATCAAAATTCCAAGAGTTCAGTTTGCTAGAGATATTTTCGTTTTCAGCTGTTACACCGGGATGGCATATATAGACGTAATGCAACTGACTCCTCAGAATATCATAAAAGGTATCGATGGAAACCAATGGATAAAAACGTTCCGTGAGAAAACTGATACAGCAGTAAATGTCCCCCTTTTACCCAAAGCATTGGACATTGTAGAAGCTTATAAAAACCATCCACGGTCGATTGCTTATGGCACAATCTTTCCTGTTATCACTAATCAGAAATTAAACAGCTATTTAAAAGAGATTGGAGATATCTGTGGGATACAAAAGAACCTGACCTTCCACTTGGCTCGCCATACTTTCGCCACGTCTGTTACGCTTTCCAATGGAGTTCCTATTGAGACCGTGAGCAAAATGCTCGGACATACCTCCATACGAACAACGCAGATTTACGCAAAGGTGGTGGAGCATAAAGTGAGCTTCGATATGGATGTATTAAAGAACAAACTCGAAAACGAAAAACAAGAAAATTTACGGAGGGCATTATAATGAAAGAGCTAAAAACGGATAAATTATTCAATGCTGTAAAGAATCTCATTGAAGAATCAAGAAGGTCTATTGCCAGACAAGTAAATACCGCAATGGTATTTACTTATTACCATATCGGAAAAATGATTGTTGAGGATGAACAGGATGGTAAGGAGAAAGCACAATACTCGAGCGAAACACTAAAGCAGTTAAGTTTACTGCTTACGAAGGAATACGGCAAAGGCTATTCTGTTGATAACCTGGAAAAAATTAGAAAATTCTATCTGGTTTATGAATCTAAGATTTCCGAATCAGTGATTCGGAAATCTGTTTCGGCATCATTGGATCTCTTTCAGGAACTTTTTAAACTAAGTTGGACCCATTATTTTCATCTTTTAAAAATCAATGATGACAGCGAGAGAAGTTTTTATGAAGCTGAAGCTTCGGAAAGTAATTGGTCTATCAGGGAAATGCAAAGGCAAATTAATTCTTCGCTTTACGAACGATTGGCATTAAGCAAAAGCCACAATGAAATTATATCCAAATCACAAAAGGGAGTGATTTATGAACACCCTATTGACACCTTAAAATCTCCATTTGTTTTAGAGTTTCTCAATTTAAGAGAAGAACATCATTTCACTGAAAGTGACTTAGAAAAGGCAATTATCGATAAACTTGAACAGTTTATGCTGGAATTGGGCAAAGGTTTTTTATTTGAGAGCAGACAGAAAAGAATCACTTTGGATGGCGACCATTTTTACATCGATCTTTCCTTTTACAACCGTTTATTAAAATGCTTTGTTCTGATAGATCTGAAAATTGGCAAATTAACCCACCAAGATATCGGTCAAATGCAGATGTATGTGAACTACCATGACCGTAAAATTAAATCTCCCGATGAAAACCCAACCATTGGCATAATTCTATGCAAACAGGAAAGTAAAACGATTGTGGAGTTTACGCTACCTGAAAATAATGAACAGATTTTTGCAAGAGAATATAAATTGTATTTACCGAGTAAGGAAGAGTTGAAGACGATTTTGTAAATTATCCTTTGTTTTTTTAGACAAATTTTGTTACAAAAGATCGGCTTAATCGACAAGAATTCAAAAGCCGAACACATGAGTCAAAATCCTCAAGAAAGATAGAATTTAGTACTTTAAGGAACATACAATAGGTTTTATAATATCAAAATAAATAACCCCTTTCAGGTTTGAAAACATGGACATTGACTAATCAAACTTGTAACCTAGTTTCTGATATAGTTTGATTTTTTCTGATGGTTGAGAGTACTTATCCGGCCAATGAATAGTTGAAGATTCATAGTTGAACGTCTCAGTTTCGCAAACTCCTTCAGTAAAGTAACCTCCATCACCATCTTCTATTGACTTTACAACAATAGATTCTTTGACTTTGATGAGCTTATATCTTTTATCGAAAATCATTGGTTTAATGGCCAAATTTTCAAAGGATAAACTTTGCTGTACGCTAGGGTAAAAAATAGCATCAACTTGATCATCGTACTCATTTAATATCTGATTGGAAAAATAAGCGCTTATAACATAATTAGCATGATTAGAGTTCACTTTAAACCTTCTTGAGAAGGAGTCCGCAATAAACTGTGTTAGATGATCAATTTCTCTTGCTATATTAGAAGGATGCTGTTCTAGTAATTTATTATAGGTTTCATTGAAATTATAGCTATTTAAGTTGACTGTACCGTTGACTGGCTGATTCTTAAAAATAGGAGTGATTTTAAGCGGAGTATCATCTATATTCTTCCATGTGCTGGTTGTTATTAAATCTCCAACTTTTGGTCTCATCTCACTCATGATCATAAGCTGTCCAAAGCTTGCATATAATACACTTTGATTAGGCAAATTACATCTCCCATAGGATTTTACTAACTCTTTAGGAGGGTATTTAAGTAGGTTTATATCTTTAATTCTTGAATTTGTTCTTAATATGCTTTTGTTAATAGTAAGCCTGTCTATTTCTGGAAATTCAAGTTCTGCTATAATAAAACTCCTAAATTCTATTAAGTCATTCAAAATGTGTATTAAATAATTCGCTTTTGTTTCATCAAGTTCAGTATTGGACATAACTTTCACATGACCTAATAACGATTTAAATGTATTTACGTGAATATCTGAAAAGTCTTTCATATTGCTAAACAAGATAATTAAAGATCTTGAATGATAAAAAACTTCACAACTTAGGTTGAGGTTGTGAAGTTTCTATTTTCAATCTCACCTCCTTTGCTACTGAACAAAACATCGAAATTATGTCAGTAACTAGCAAACAAACTAAAGGGGTTAGAAACTTAATTCCTACTTCCGACCAACTCCTTACCCAAGGTGATTTGGTTGATTTCAAAAATGAAATGCTCACCGAATTTAAACGCATCATCAAAGAAAGTATGGGCGAGCCGGGTAAGCGTTGGTTAAAGTCTTGTGAAGTCAAAAAGATGCTTGGAATTTCTCATGGTTTTCTCCAAACGTTGAGAGACAATGGCACTTTACCATTTACTAAAATTGGTGGCTCCATTTATTACGATTTTGAAGATATTACAAAAATGATGGCCACCAATAAATCCAGTTCAGGGTGTATAAATAGTAATCTGGCAAACTGAAGATTTTAGAATTGACTTGGGCGTTTCAACACGCTATCCGCTTTATCTTTTTCCATTTCATTGAAAAAAGGATGCCGCTACTATCATTAACGCAAATTGCATGAAGATTTAATCAATCAACAAACTATGGCTATTAAAAATGAAGACTCTCCCACACTAAAAGAAGTAAAGATATATTTCGACCAAAAGGGGTTTGAAGAGGGAGATGCCGAATCGTTTTTCAAAGAATTCCAGAAAAAGAATTGGCAGAATTCCAAAGGAAAGCCATTGGTGAACTGGCGAGCAAAAGCCAATGATAGGATGTGGCTAAAACAAAAATATAATTCCTATTTAAGAAGTAAAGCAACTTTAATGTTTAACTAATTAAAGCGAAGTTGGTAACTGTGGACCGCCTCGTTGAAGCAGTCAGCAAGATGTACGTTTGTGACACAAACGGATCTTGCCCTACCTTCCGGAGTCAGTCGGGAAATTGAAAAAATCCTCCATAGTCGGATTTTAAAGAAAGCAAAAACGATGAATATTGAAAACGTTAAGAGAGAAAGATGGTTAAATACCCGACTATCAGATAGCGAATATCAAACAGTCAAATCGAGATTTCAGAAATCAACATTTTTGAAAATGAGTGAATATAGTAGAAGTCTATTATTAGGGAAACCAGTTAAAATTATTCACAGAAACCAATCGATGGACGACTTAATGGAAGAACTGATTTTACTCAGGCAAGAACTCAATTATGTCGGTCATAATTTCAATCAAGCAGTGAAGAAACTCAACAGTTTTGCAGAAATGCCAGAGGCTCATTATTGGAAAAACGCGATGGATATTTCAAGAAATGAATTGGAACCTTGCATCAAGAAAATAAAAGATAGGATGAATAATTATGCTGATTTATGGTCGCAAAAATTATTAGCGGAAAAAGTTTAAGAGGTGCATTACTTTATAATGAAAATAAGGTTGCGAAAACTATGGCTAAGCTAATTGGCGGAAATGGTTTTCACAAGGATTTAAGCCAACTTGATTTTAATGAAAAGCTGATGCGATTACAAGATTTGGCCTCAAAAAATGAGCGGGTAAAAACTAACACTTTACACATCTCTTTGAATTTTGCTAATGGCGAAAAATTGGATAAAGAAAAGCTCAATGCAATTGCAAAAGATTATATGGAAAGGATAGGTTTCGGTAAACAGCCTTATTTAATCTATCAACACTTAGATGCTGGGCATCCCCATGTTCATATTGTAACTACAAATATTCAAGCTTCAGGAGAAAGAATAAGCCTGCATAATCTGGGTAAAACTAAGTCTGAGGAGGCTAGAAAAATTATTGAAACAGAATATGATTTAATTCCTGCCAGTAAGCTGAATAAACCTCAAGACTTTAAACTTAACAAAGTCAAATATGGAAAATGTGAAACCAAAAGAGCAATAACAAATGTGGTAAAGGGGATTATTTCAAGTTATCAATTCACCAACCTCCCAGAATTTAATGCAGTTCTCAAAAATTATAATGTGGTAGCAGATCGTGGCGCAAAAGAATCACGGATGTATAACAAAAACGGATTGGTGTATTGGGCATTAGATGCCAAAGGGAACAAGGTGGGTGTTCCTATTAAGGCAAGCAGTATATATGGAAGTCCAACATTAAAAAAACTGGAAAACTACTTTGCAAAAAATAAAGAACTAAGAAGACCTTTTAAAAGTCAACTTCAATCAAAAATTGATCAAGTAATGAACTTGAAAGCTTCACAAGCTGGTTTCAAGCAAGCTATGTCCGCAAAAAACATAGAAGTTGTTTTTAGGCAACATGAAACTGGAAAATTATATGGGGTTACCTTTATCGATCACCAAAATCGAACCGTCTTTAAGGGAAGTGATTTAGGGAAAACTTATTCAGCATCAGCTTTAGAAAGTTATTTTAATAAAGTCGAAAACATCAAAACTGATGATTCAAATCGTATTGAGCGCAGTTATAAAATAGCTTCAATAAAATCAAATATTTCAATCTCTGGTAAAGCTCCCCTAATAGATTCATTATTTGAACCAGAATTTCAAGATGCCCCCACTTTCGAAAATGCACAAAGAAAGCAACGCAAAAAGAGAAGAAAAAATCAGATACACTAAAAACTAAATCATGGGAACAGGAGAAAACGAACAAGGTTTACGCAAAATCATTGATTTCACAAGATTGTTATCAATTGGAATTTTACTCATTCATTTTTATATGAGTTGTTATTTCTTATTTATGGAGAATGGCGTTTCTAGTAGTATAACTAACAGAATTTTGTTCAATATCTCTAAACTATCCATATTTAATACGCCATTTTCTGCAAAGCTTTGGGTTTTTGGATTATTGCTCATTTACCTATCTGCAAATAAAAGTAGAAAGCGTTTAACTGGAAATGCCCTCCATTTAACATTAGTGTTTTTTCTTGGCATTTTAATCTTCTTTGTTAGTTATCTAGTTTTAAAAAGCTTAGGACTATACACCATGTTAAACTATATGGTTCTGACTTCATTTGGTTATTTAATGGTTCTTTATGCTGGTAGCAAGCTATCAGGGATTGTTAAATCAAATTTGACAGAGGATATTTTCAACAAGGAAAACGAAACTTTCCCACAAGAAGAAAGGAAATTAGAGAATGAATACTCTATAAATCTGCCCGCCAATTATCGTTTTAAAGGAGATAATCGCAAAAGTTGGGTTAACATTATTAATCCCTTTAGAGGAACATTGATAATGGGAACTCCTGGTTCTGGTAAATCTTATTTTGCGATTAGACATATCATTACCCAACATATTAATAAGGGTTTTAGTATGTTTCTTTATGACTTTAAATATGATGATTTAAGCAAAATAGGTTATAACAGTCTGCTAAATAAAACCGGGAATAAAGCAAAATTCTATGTGGTAAATTTTGATGATTTGAATAAAACTCATCGCTGTAATCCGTTAGACCCTGAAAACATGCTGGATATTGTAGATGCTACGGAAGCTGCCCGCACCATTATGTTAGGTTTGAATAAAGAATGGATAAAAAAGCAAGGTGACTTCTTTGTTGAATCGCCAATTAATTTTTTAACAGCCATTATTTGGTATCTGAAAAAATATCAAAATGGGGTTTATTGTACATTACCTCATGCGATTGAACTGATGCAGCAGGATTATAAAAAGCTTTTCGGATTACTCAATGAAGAGCCTGAAATTGAGGTTTTGATTAATCCATTTATCTCTGCTTGGAAAAACGAAGCTTTTGATCAATTGGAAGGTCAAATAGCGAGTGCAAAAATCAGCTTAGCAAGATTGGTTTCACCATCGCTTTACTATGTGCTTTCAGGGAATGATTTTACGCTAGATTTGAATAATCCTAAAGAACCCAAAGTAATTTGTTTAGGTAATAATCCACAAAAACAACAAGTTTATGGTGCGGTATTAAGCTTGTATATTTCAAGGATGTTGAAGTTGGTGAATCAAAAAGATAAGTTAAAAAGCAGTCTCGTATTTGATGAATTCCCAACCATCTACCTAAATAATATTGACAGTCTGATTGCCACTGCTCGCTCTAATAAGGTAGCTACGACTTTAGCAATTCAGGATTTTAGCCAGTTGCGGAAAGATTATGGTAAGGAGCAGGCAGATGTAATTTTGAATATAGTCGGGAATATTATTTCAGGACAAGTTAGTGGAGATTCTGCGAAATTTTTAGCGGAACGATTTGGTAAGATTAAGCAGAAAAAACAAAGCATAACTACCAATAAAGGAGATACTAGTATTAACGATTCAACTCAACTAGACTTTGCTATTCCCGTATCAAAAATTTCATCTCTCTCTTCTGGCGAATTTGTGGGTGTGGTTGCAGATGATCCTACAAATAAAATTGATTTGAAACTCTTTCATAACAATATTATTAATAACCACAATCAACTAAAAAAGGAGGAGGAAAATTATAAAGAGATTCCAGCCATAAGATATGTTAACGAAGAAATGGTGATGCACAACTATTTTCAGATTAAACAAGATGTTCAGGAAATATTAGCTCATCAGCTTAGATCTAATGAAGGAAAAATGGAAGATACTGCAACTGAAAATACAGTTAAAGAAATGGAAATATAGGTATTTATGGAATTTGATTCATGAGAAAATGAATAGCTGCAATACTCGATTGGCACTATTTTGGTAATTAATCCGTAACATTTATTAACTTTTTGACCTCATCTATCAACCTATGATTAATGCCAGTTACAAAGATAAAGAGCTGATTATCGAAATTCTTACCAGCTCGTTCGAGAAGAATGAAAGCGTAAATTATATCGCCAAACAAGACCATAAGCGTATTGAAAGAATAAAATCTTTGATGGATTATTCTTTCGAGATGTGCTATAATTACGGTAGTATTTATTTGACAGACGACAAAAAAGGATGTGCACTTGTCCTTTACCCTCATAAAAAAGAAAGCTCTCTAAAAAGCATTTTGTTAGATGTGAAATTAATTTTTCAATGTATCGGTATCGAAAATATCGGTAAAGCCATGAAACGGGAAAGCGCTATTAAACAACTACAACCTAAAACACCCATGTACTATTTATGGTTTATTGGTGTAGATACAAATCATCAAAATAATGGCATTGGTTCACAATTATTAGAATTTGTAATTAAAGACAGTAAAGAAAAGCAACTACCAGTTTTTCTAGAAACTTCAACACTCAGAAATCTTCCTTGGTATCAGAAGTTCGGATTTAAAACCTATAATGAACTCCAATTAAGCTATAAATTGTTTTTTCTAAAAAGAGAATTTGCCGCCTAGATATGACAGTGTTCGGTACAGAAATGCATATTGTAACGTTCAATTTCGTTATAATAGAAATTGTGATGTTCTTATATCAATTACAATATTATTTATATCGTCCACAGGATAAGCAGCGTTCGTGGTTTTTGGTTTTGTTACTATTATTGATTTTTTATAACATCACAGGTGGCTTGTTTCCAGATCCCAATATTCCAATTCCTATAGTTTTACAAAATATTTTGGCTTATGCTGGTGGCTTTGCCGTTGCCTCCTATGTTCCATATTATTTTTATAAAGGATTTGAGTTGGATGATATTAGGTTTCATGCCCTTTACGGAGTTCCCCTTTTCTTATTAACACCCTTCTTTGTCTTTTTTGTAGTGATTTATGCCATAGATAAAAATTTGGATAGAGCTATTGATTATGGAGTGATAATCCCTTTTTTCTATTCTTTTGTCCTTTTAGCTGCTATAGCAAAAGCCATTTGGAAGAAATACCGAAAGCGAACCCAGCAAAACAACATCGTTGAAATTATTGCTTTATATGCTGCAATTCTTCCTTGGGTTTCTATGACAATAATTGCTTATTTCCATTTGAGTCAATTGCTAGAAGTTACACTAACAAATGGTGGTTTTATATTTATCTCTATCCTCTTTTTTACAAGATATATTTCCAAAGCCCGGAGAGAATACGAACAGTTAATCGGTGTAAATAATCAATCTTTGGTCTGTTTTCAAGAAAACTGCAAAGTTTATCAATTAACTTCCAGAGAAATTGAAATTGTAGAGTTGATAAAAGCAGGACATAAATACAAAGAAATAGCAGAAATACTTTTCATTTCAGAAAGAACGGTAACTACTCATGTTCAAAACATCTATCAAAAAATCAATGTTTCAAGCAAAGTTGCATTAATACAAAAACTAGATCAGAAAGCCTCTTCAAGCCACAATGAGGCATAAATACGTTGTTTTACGTATGCAATTTAGTCTGTTTTGCGTATAGTTTCATTGATTCATTAAAACGAATTTTGTTTCTATAATGATTCCTTCCCATTTGGAAAAACCTTAATGATACAATTGTACTATGAAAGAATGTGCTCAACGTATATACAATGCTTTAGAACAACAGCTATATGCAATTTCCGTAAAACCTGTCAGCGAATGCGAGAAATTAAAGTTGACTATAATTGCATGTAAAAAAGCTCTAAATATTTTAAAACGATTTCTTGCTGATTACTTCTTCGATAATAGTGAAGATGAAATCTATTTTTTTAAAGAAATCAAACCTCGGTTTTATAGTAAGTATATCTATTGTGTTTCCATATATAAACATTTGATAAAAAAGCCTTCAGGAAATTCGCAATTAATTGATGAATACATTGATAAGGATTTAGAAGAATTAGAGAAATTCTATGACCAAAACCAAGCTTTTTTTCTTTATTGTAGAACTGGAGCTACTCATTTAGACCATTTATATTTTACCCGTGGAGCATGTGATATTTATGCCGAGTTAGACGATTATCAAGGAGATGAAATGTTTTCCACTTCTCATGATTACCGACTTTCAAAATTGATAGCGAATGAAGAATTTCAGCAATTTCTGTTTCAACAAAAATCTAATTTAGAAAATGGAATTTCAGTAGAATGTAAATCGCCAATTGTATGGACTGGAAACCAAACCGAACTGGTAGAACTCATTTATGCTTTAGCAGAATGCGGCGCTTTAAACAATGGTAACATAGAAATTAAAACAGCTATTGAATATTTTCAAACCATGTTTCAAGTCGATTTAAAGCATTATTACCATAAATTCCGAGATATTACAAACCGCAAAAAAGAAAGAGCTGTGTTTTTGGATAAATTGAAAGTTAGTTTGGATAGAAGAATTGAAAGTAAGCTGGAGTGATTTAATTTAAAATGGATTATAGGGAACACAATGAATAATTAGAGCCTGTTTAAATTTTACTAAAAAATGATTTATCGGTCATTTTTAAATTATTAGAAAGATATTATTTGATAGATTTTAAACAGACCCTTCTTATTCTATTTCTTATAAGCCAATAGTCTCAAACCATTAAATACAACCACTAAAGTTGAGCCTTCGTGAGCAATTACTGCTGGACCAATGGTAGCAATTCCTAATATAGTCAAAGAAAGTAAAATTGCCACCACACCCAAACTTATCCATAGGTTCTGCTTAATAATTTTTCTTGATTGACGGCTTAATGCAATTGCAAATGGAAGATTATCGAGTCTGTCAGCCATCAAGGCAATATCTGCTGTTTCTAGTGCAACATCAGAGCCAGCAGCCCCCATGGCAATTCCTATAGTACTTTTTGCCATTGCCGGTGCATCATTTACACCATCGCCTACCATCGCCACTTTCTTTTCCTGTTGAATTAATTTTTCAATTGCGTCAACTTTTTCTCTGTTGCCCAACCATAACCATGCGAATTTTCCTGTATTTCAGATTATTCCGGATAAACTGTCCGCCAGATTACGAAACGCATAATAAATTGGCGATTGAGACAAACCGCTTTATTACTTTTAAATTTTCATCTTTTGTATCCTAACGGCATTCAAAATAGCCAGCAAGGCCACACCAACATCAGCAATCACCGCTTCCCACAACGAGGCCATTCCACTAGCCCCTAAGCCTAAAACAATCACTTTAACACCCATAGCTAGTGCAATATTTTGCCAAACAATATTCTTTGTAAGCTTACCAATTTTAATTGCCTGAATGATTTTAGAAGGTTCGTCATTTTGGATGACCACATCGGCAGTCTCTATGGTGGCATCACTGCCCAACCCTCCCATGGCTATACCAACATCAGCTAAAGCAATTACAGGGGCATCATTTACCCCATCGCCAGCAAAGGCAATTCTTTCCCCTTTATCCTTCAACTCTTGCACCTTGGCTACCTTATCTTCGGGGAGCAAATTACCAAACGCCATTTCGATGCCTAAATGTTTGGCTACGTTATTTACCACACTTTGTTTATCTCCGCTCAACATTATGGGTTTGATATGTTGCTGTTTCATTAAATCGATGGCGTGTTTAGCATCTTCTTTAATTTCATCGGCAATGGTGATATATCCCGAATATTTTCCATTTACCGCAATCACCACAATGGTGTCTTCTATTTTTTGGATATCTTCATCGAAAGAAATATTGAATTTCGTGAGTAATTTGGCATTTCCTGCCAATACTTCTTTTCCTTCAATACTTCCCCTTAAACCATGGCCAGGAATTTCCTCTACATCTTTTATAGTTAGGTGATCCAGAATATCTCCAGCATATTGTTTAATTGCTAAAGCAATGGGATGGGTAGATTTACTTTCTAAAGCAGCAACTGATTTTACCAGTTCCTTTTTATCAAAATTATGGGTGATAACTTTTTGGACTTTAAAAACACCTTTGGTCAATGTCCCCGTTTTATCCATCACTACGGTATTGACTTTAGCCATCACATCCAAAAAGTTTCCTCCCTTAAATAAAATTCCATGCTTAGAGGCCAAACCAATACCTCCAAAATATCCCAGTGGAATAGAAACCACCAGAGCGCAAGGGCAACTGATGACCAAAAACACCAAGCCACGATAAAACCAATCACTAAAAACATAATCGGCTACAAAAAAATATGGAGTCAAGACTAATAATACTGCCAGTGCAAAAACAATAGGCGTATAAACTTTGGCAAAACGGGAGATGAACAACTGCGTTTGTGATTTACGGGCGGTGGCATCCTGTACCATCTCCAATATCCTGCTGAGCTTGCTGTCTTTAAAAGCCGAAATCACTTTTATTTCTGAAACAGTTTGGAGGTTGATCATCCCGGCATAAACTTGCTCTCCTTTATACTTTGTATCAGGTTTACTTTCACCCGTCAAGGCAGCAGTATTAAAAGTGGCTTTTTCTGATAGAAGTTCCCCATCCAAGGCTACTTTTTCTCCAGCCTTAACCTGAATTTTTTCTCCAATTTCAACCTCAGCAGGGGCTACGGTTACCACCTTGCCATTTCTGAAGACATCTACTGTATCCGGTCTAACGTCCAATAAAGCTTTGATGCTGTGCTTTGCATTTTTTACTGCCAATTCCTGAAACCATTCTCCAATTGAATAGAAAACCATTACCGCAACACCTTCACTATATGATCCGATGGCAAAGGCTCCTAATGTGGCTACACTCATTAGGAAGAATTCATTGAAAAAATCAAATCTTTTTGCTTTCCTCCAGGCTAAATCCAATACCTTATATCCTGCCAGCAGGTATGCCAGAATGTAGATTCCTAATTCAATAAATTTATTCAGCTTGATATGGAAACCCAAAACCAGTAACTGCATGAGGATCAAGATAAGCAATGCGGTAAGCAAAGGCCAGTTTTCCTTTAAAACTTTTAGGTAAGTTAGTGTTGTATTTTCTTTATGGGTATTCATCTGCTTATTTTTTTAATCACGATTTAAAATAATATTTTTTGATTTGCTATTGTGTGTTTAACCTATTTTTTTAAGTATTGATTTTTGATAAAACCACAACACCATAATCACTATTAAAACTATAAATTGCGCAGTATAAGTTTCAACGGTGGGATAAATTCCCAATGTGGAGGAATGGAAATTGAACCCAATGCTGTTTACTGTAAGCCAGCCACTTTCCTGAAAAGCATGAGCTCCCTGACCAGCCAGTACCACGCCAAAAATCATAATGATGATTGCGGAGTATTGAAAAAGTTTTTTTACCGGAACCTTAACAGAGAACCTCAATATAAGATTGGAAACCAAAAAAATCACAAAGATAGCCACTAAGGCCCCCATCCAAATGCCAGGTCTGCTATCGTCATCCACTTGAAACTGGAGGGACGAGAGAAAAATTACAGATTCAAAGGCTTCCCTAAAAACTACAATAAAGGAAATAAAGGCCAATCCGAACAGTTTTTCTTGATCCAGCATTTTTAAAATACGATGCTCTATAAATTCTTTCCACTTTTGTGCATCAGTTTTATTATGCAACCAAAACGCCACATAAAGCAAGACAACAACCGCTAACAACGCCCCAAAAGCTTCCATTAACTCCCTGTTTTGAGCACCAAAGGAAATTAACCAATCCGTAAAGAACCAGCTTGCAAATCCAATACCTATAGCTAAAATCCACCCACCATGTATCCATTTTAAAGCTTTTTTCGCATCTAACGATTTTAATAAGCTGATAATGGTGATAATGATCAAAACTGCCTCTATACCTTCCCTCAATAATATGGAAGATGATATCAAAAAGGTAAACCAAAATGAATAAGTTTGATTGCCTAGTAAAACCATTGCCTTATGAATAGATATTTCAGCATCTGAAATCTTTTGAGCGACTTCTTTTATAGGTTTTTGCGATTTAATAGCAGAGCGGACGGCGTTCATTTTATTCTCCAGTTCCGGTACAATGGTGGCGTCTATAGCCGTTAGTTGCTGTTCTACCGGTTCAATTCCATCTAAATAAGCGTACAAGGCCTTGTTTTCTGCGGCAGAAACATTCCCACTTTTGTATAATTTAAGGGCAGCATTCAGGTTGTTTAATGCCAAATAAAGTGTACTGTCTTTATTAAAAGATGCTTGGTGTAACCGGACTGAAGCAAGTAAATTACTATCCTTTCCTAATTTTCTCTGGAATTCCTTGTCAGAAAAGTGTGCTATATCTGCTAAACTAGGGGACGGTTGAATGCGGCTGAAAATTGCTTCCACAGAATCTTTGTTCAGTTTGTTCTGAAAACGGAGCGATTTAACATAAAAAGCGATATCCCACACCTCTTTGTCTGACAACTCGTCAAATGCCCGCATTCCGGTACCTTTTATTCCCAGCCTTGCTGTATTGAACACCTGTAATGGAGAAATTTGTTTCATTAACGTATTATTTTGGAAATTGGCTGGAGGTGGGGTAAAACTGGCTGATAGAGGTCCGTCAGCTTTTCCATATTCACCGTGGCAAGGTTGACAATGAGTAAGAAACAGCACTTTCCCCTTGCCTATATTTGGATAGCCTTCGGGGCTAATGTCAACCAGATCAAGCAAGAGAAACTGCTTTTTAATTTTTTGTGCACCAGCAGAAATTATTTCTTTGGATTGTTTCTTTTGGATGCTATTTAATAGTTCTGAAAATTGATCTTTGAACTGACCATGATCAGGGATGGAGACACTGATAGATACAGAGTCGAAAAGAGAAACTGATTGTTGGGTGAAATCCAGCATTTCATTATATTCAGAAGTGCTGACTATTTTACCATTTTTAACCGCTTTGCTATAATCTTGTGAGATATAATCCAGCAGGTTGATAATGGTTCTGGACTGGTTGGAGAGTTTATCATCTACTTTTTTGTCTTGTGCAAATGCAATAGAGGATATTAGCAATATAGCTAATGTGGTAAAAAGCGTTTTATTTATGAAGGAGAAAGTCATATACTGTATGAGAGCTACTCGGCTCGCTGAGTTTTTGAAGTAGACAGAAACATAAGGCTTCCGTCAATGAATAATTATTTATACGGATGTTCATCCCTTTTAAGGAATAAATAGTAAAACTTTTATCCTATTTGCGGTGGCTGCCAAATAACCAAAGGAATGGAAAGCAGGTTTGCTGTTTCTACTTTTTTATAGCTTAGTAACACAAAGTTATTTATAGGGGTTTCCTGCTTAAGAATGGTACTCAGTATTGGCGCTATACATCCAGAACAAGGAAAAAATGGAGAACAAATTTCATCTATCCCCTGAAAATAAGATTTACCTACCGATATATTATTGGTATTCTGTTTTTGAATAGGCACATCGTTATCAGGCACAAAGCTCAAGACAAGTACAATTAAAGCGAACAGAAAACTTAAAATTCTCACATTGCAAATGTATTTAGATTTATTCTAAATAACGAATTTTATTATTTTAATGCATACATTATTTTTTATAAGCCAGCAACCTCAATCCATTAAACACCACCACTAAGGTTGAGCCTTCGTGAGCAATTACTGCTGGGCCAATGGTAGCAATTCCTAATATAGTTAAGGGAAGTAAAATTGCCACCACACCCAAACTTATCCATAGGTTCTGCTTAATTATTTTTCTTGATTGACGGCTTAACGCAATTGCAAATGGAAGATTATCGAGTCTGTCAGCCATTAGCGCAATGTCGGCTGTTTCTAGTGCTACATCAGAACCAGCAGCCCCCATAGCAATACCTACAGTACTTTTAGCCATTGCCGGCGCATCATTTACACCATCGCCTACCATCGCTACTTTCTTTTCCTGTTGAATCAGTTTTTCAATTGCGTCAACTTTTTCTTCTGGGAGTAGGCTTCCCCATGCATCGGTAATACCTGTTTGCTTGGCTACTGCATCAGCAACTTTTTGGTTATCACCCGTCAGCATCACCATTTTTTTGATACCCAATCTTTTGAGCTCCTCTAGGGTTGCTTTCGCATTGTCTCTTGGCGTGTCCATGAGGGCAATCAGCCCGATAAAGGTTTTATCTTGTTGGATAATCATGGTGGTGTTACCCTCGCTCTCTAATTTCTCTACTTCTTTCAGTACTTCATCAGGTAGGGTTTTAAACAGCTTTTTATTTCCGATTGTAATTTGAGTGTTATCGAGTTTTGCCTTTACTCCATGCCCCGTAACCGATTCGAGGTTTTGTGCCTTAGGAATTTCAGTGTCTTTTAACCTCTCTTTACCATCTTTAACCACAGCAGCCGCTAAAGGGTGGTCGCTCAGCTTTTCGACAGCAATTGCTATTTTCAAGACGTCTTCTTCCGAAGTATTATTGAAACCTTTTACCGCAGTTAATTTCGGTTTTCCTTCTGTTATGGTTCCCGTTTTGTCAAAAGCTATGGCAGTTAATTCTCCCAATTCTTCCAATGGTCCGCCACCTTTTATCAACACCCCATCTTTCGCCGCCCTTGCTATACCGCTCAATACTGCACTTGGTGTAGATATAGCCAAAGCACAAGGGCTTGCTGCTACTAAAACTGACATTGCCCTATAAAAGCTGTCAGAAAAACTTTCATCTATCACTAAAAATGCAAATAACAGAAGTACCACCAAACCCAATACTGAAGGTACATAATACTTCTGCAACTTATCAGTAAACAGTTGCGTTGGAGATTTTTGGGCATCAGTATCATTAACCAATTTAACCAACCTGGCAAGGGTAGAATCCTTCGCAACTTTAAGCACCTTAATTTCAAGCACCTGAGAGCCATTTATTGAGCCGGCAAAAACCCTATGTTCAGCAGGAAGATTTTGTTCGTCAATTCCGTCCTTGTCTTTTGCAGGGTACTTATCAACGGGAATACTTTCGCCGGTAATGGGAGCTTGATTGACACTGCTTTCTCCCTGTATAACCATCCCGTCAGCAGAAATTTTGCTGTTTGGTTTCACTAAAATAATATCTCCAATTTTTAAATCTTCAATAGCAACCTCTTTTTCTCCTTCTTCGGTTTTAAGGATAGCTATTTTCGGGGCTAGCTCAGACAAGGCAGCAATAGATTTTCTCGCTTTACCCATGGCGTAATGTTCCAGTGCATGCCCCAAGCTGAACAGAAAAAGCAATAACGCTCCTTCTGCCCATTTCCCCAGGGTGGCCGCACCAACAGCCGCTACCAGCATCAAAAAGTCAATCTCAAAATGACCTTTTGCTATTGTTTCTACCGCTTCCTTGGTAGTAAAAAAACCACCAAAGAAATAAGCAATGATATAACAGGTTAAACTTACCCAAAAAGGTAAACCTGCAATAAAGCTTAAACCAAAACCAGTCAATAAAAATGCACCGCAGATAATACTAAAAATAAGTTCTGTGTTGGTCCCAAAAATCCCACCATGCTCATGACTTTCGTCATGATTTTTGTGTTTCTCGTTTTCTTCAGCTTGGGCTGTTTTATTCATGTCAATTCTAGGTTCATCAACTTTAGCGGATACATTTTTATCTTCGTTTTTCATTGTTATATCGTTTTAAATTATCATTATATCTGTTGTTTATTTTTATAAATACATTCCCATAATTAGGAACAGAAGAAAACCTGCAAAGAAAGCACTTGTTTGCCAAGGACTCTCTTTAACTTCATGCGCTTCGGTCAGTAGTTCCTCTACCACCAAAAAAAGCAATGCAGAAAGTCCAAATGAAAGAATAAATTCCAGCATCAGATCTTTGATATTATGTAAAAGGGTAAGACCCAAAGCAAGGCTTACTAAAAAAACAAGACCAAGAAGACCTATATACAAGATTGTCCTAGATTTACTAATCGCTTTTTCTCTAAAGGATGTTGCGGTAGCCAAACCCAAAGAAAAAAGCTCTATTCCAATAGCAAGAGTTAGCAAAAAACCTTCCTTATTGCCCACCGAGAAAGCAATCCCAACCAATAGCCCGTCAATTAAAACATCAATGGCAATCCCGATAAATAAGGTAAGTGGGAAACTCTTTTTTTCTATGCTACTTTTAGTTTTATTTTCAAGTTTTGTAATGAAAAACTTTAGTAACAACATTAAAATCATTCCAAACAAAAAACCTAATATGATTTGGAGAGGTCTATGAATGCGCACAACATCAGGTAATATTTCAACCGCTACCACAGAAAAAACAACACCTGCCGCAAAATGTAAAATAGCACTTTGTATAGTCTTTGCAATTTTAAAGAATACGGCAATTAAACCACCAATTAAGATGGTTCCAAAAGGAATTAAGCCTAGTAAGAGCGAATGTTGAATCGACTGAAACATAATTGTATTCTTAATTAAAATTCTATTATCCTTCCAAATCCATAAACCATTCTTCCGCTTGCTCAATACCTTCTTTTAAAGCTTCCGATCTTGACATACTCTTTTCGGTTAGTAACTTGCCAGCAATCTCCAAAGCTTTTTCTTTTACTTTGGGTTTTAACTCCTTTAATTCTGGTTCAAATTCATCAAATATTTCTTTCATGATATTTTTATAAATACAGCCAGATTGCTCTGGCCGTATAGGTTAAAACTTATTCTTCCTCACTGTTTTTCATTTTAGATAGCAAATCATAAGCCCCTTTTAAAACAATGTTGCCTTTAGTCTGTAAATTTTCAGCGATTTGCACCTCCACATATCCGGCATCGATAATCCCAGTAGTGATAGGTGTCATTTCAAAGTGAAATATTTCTCCTGTGGCCTCTTGTTGCCGTTCAGATTCTGCTTTCTGATGTTGATGCGCTTGTTTGGTTTGTCCATCTTTAGCGATGAAAATATATTTCTTTCCTTCAAAATCAACCACGGCAGATTCTGGTAAAGAAAGCACCTCCACATTTCCTGTTTCGATATAAGCTTTGAGATAGGTGCCGGGAATAAAGGAAATTCCGGAACCTGATGCCACGCTATGAACAGTGATGGTTTTATCTGGATTGATTTCTTTACCTACCAACTTCACTGTTGCTGTACGCTCGGTGCTATCGTTAGTTAAAGAAAACCTTACTTTTTGTCCAGGTTTTACTTTTGCGGCATCCTTCTCAAACACATTTAACTCCACATGTAAACTGGAACCATCTACAATCTCAAACAGAACATCATTAGTATTCACAAATTTGCCCACATTTACGTTTACTTTGGTAACAGAACCGCTTATAGGAGAATAGATATTGATTTGACTACGGATGTTGCCAGCAGTCAAACTCTTTGGATTGATATTGATCAGCCTTAAACGTTCGGCCAACGCACTTACCTTGGCAAGTGTGCTTTGGTAATTTGCCTTAGATTGTTGTAGCGTCTTTTGCGAATTCACATTTTGTTGGCTAAGGGTCTGCTGACGCTTATATTCCGTATCCGTAAATTCAAGTTGGCTTTTACTTTCTAAGTAATCTTGCTGTAGCATCACATAATCCTGATTTTGGAGTACGGCAATTACCTGTCCTTTTCTAACAATAGTGCCTGGCAGCAAAGGAGTGGATTTTATGATTCCACCCATTTGTGTGGTTATACTCACCAGATTTTGGGGCGGCACATCAATAAAACCGTTTACTTTTAAATTCCCGCTTAAAGCCTTCATCTCTGCCGAGCCTAATGTTATACCTACGGTTTGGTATTGTGATTTTGTAATTTCAACTGTATTCTCATCTTCGGGATGTGAGGCGGTATCAGCAGTGTTTACCATATTTTCTTCTTTCACTTTTTTGTCTCCGCATGACGATAGCGCAAAAGCAATCGTGATGATATATGCAGGAAGGAGCATCTTATTCATTTTTATATATTTTTTCATTGTTCTTGGATTATAAACCTATTAAGTATTGTAATGTAAAAACTGATTGATTGTAATCATTGACGGTTTGCAGATAATTGAATTTTATATCTGAATAAGTACGTAAAGCCTGCAAATATTCTACATAGCCTATTTCTCCGCTCTGGAAAGCAATCTGTGATTGTTTCAAAATAAGATTAGCGTTGGGCAAGGCACTGTTTTGATAATAGTCCAGACTTTTTGAATCCTTCAACATGTCCTGATACGCCTGTTTAAACTGACTACTTAGGTCGGTTTCAAAAAAATTAAAATCACTTTGTGCCACCTGCTTTTCTATTTTGGCAGCCTTAATCCTAGAAGAATAGGGTTTAAAGAATATAGGAATAGAGACGCCTGCCTGTACTCCCTGAAAACGGTCGGTGGCACCGTAATATTGATTTTGACCGTTTACGGTATAATTTCCAATGATGGATTGATTAAAATAGCCAATATTAAAATCAGGACCAGCTTCTGCTTTTACTACCCCAATTCTTTTATCAGCAAGTTCAATCTCTTGCCTTTGTAATGCTAAAATGGGATTAGAATTGATGGTGCTATCCATGATATTTTCATCCCATGATATTTTCTTTAAGGTGTCGGCAACTTGAACGGTTTGATTGCTGTTGAGTAATTTTTGGATTTCCGAAGCATAGATGGCAATATTCGCTTGATTCTTTGTCATCTGGTTAACCACCTCATTATACTGCGTTTCCGCAGTTTTCTGTTCCAACAAATTAGTTTCGCCAGCCTGATAGCGGAAAGTTGCAGCCCTTCTAAAGTTGTTGTAAATCGTATCTTGGTTTACATAAAGCTTTTGTAAAGCCAGATAATAGGTCAACTGTGTAAATGCACTCTTTACCTGATAGCTTAAGGCATTTTTGGTTACCGAAAGATTCAATTCGGCACTTCTGATTTGAGCATCAGCCAAATTACCGCGTTTAACATACAAGCCAGGGTAGGCTATATTTTGTTGGATGTTGAAACTGTTGTCGTTCCTAAGCCCATTTATTTGCCCATATTCTGCATTGATATTGGTTTTTCCTAAATCAAATGATGCACCTTTTAATGCTTGCTGTTTGTTAATCAATAGAGAAGAAGATTTTACTCCCTGATTATTTTGGATGGCAAAATTAATTGCCTGCTCCATGGTTATCGGGGTATTTATTTTCAAATCCTCCTGCGCATTTGCTTTTTGGGAGATGAAAAGTATAGAGGTCATTAACAATATAACCATAGTAACAACTGGCATACTTTTCTTCTTTCTGCGTTTAAAGGTTTCGAAATAGGTATATAATACCGGCAAAACAATTAAGGTCAACAAAGTTGAAGTAATTAAACCGCCGATTACCACAGTGGCCAATGGCTTTTGTACTTCGGCCCCTGCCGCTGAGGAGATGGCCATTGGCAAGAATCCAAGTGAAGCCACCGCAGCAGTCATTAAAACTGGTCTTAAACGAATGGCAGTTCCTTTGAAAACGATTTCCTTTAAGCCATAAACATTCTTCTTTTTTAGCCTATTGAATTCTGTGATTAACACAATACCATTCAATACAGCTACCCCGAATAAAGCAATAAATCCTACTCCGGCTGAAATACTAAAAGGCATTCCTCTAATCAGCAACGCAAACACCCCGCCGATTGCCGCCATAGGAATGGCTGAAAAGATAAGGATGGATTGTTTTACCGAGCCGAAAGAAAAATACAGTAAAAGTAAGATGAGCAATAACGCAGCTGGGACAGCTATTGACAGTCTTTGTTTAGCTGCCTGCAAGTTCTCAAACTGACCGCCATAAGTAATATAATAACCTGGGGGGAGCTTGATTTTCTGTTCGATTTTTTGCTCAATCTCCGTTACTACGCTCGCAATATCCCTCCCACGAACATTTAGACCTACGATAATCCTTCGTTTGGTATCTTCTCTTTGAATCTGATTGGGTCCCACCTGAAAATCTACAGAAGCGAGCTGGCTCAACGGAACCTGCTCTCCATTAGGTGCAGTAATATAAATATTCCTTACATCACTGATATCTTTTCGGTTTTCTTGAGAAAGCCTAACCACCAAATCGTATCTTCTTTCTCCTTCATACACCAAGCCTGCACTAGAACCTGCAAAAGCTGCGCTGATCGCCTGATTGATTTTCCTTATACTCAAACCATAGCGGGCTATTTGGTCCCGGTTAATGTTTACCACTATTTGTGGTAGCCCAGTGGCCTGCTCTAGGTATAAATCTTTAGCTCCATCCACACTGGTTACTATTTTCCCGATTTGTTGTGAGAGTTCGGTCAGCTTTTGTAAATCATCACCAAAAACTTTTATTCCAATATCCTGCCGAACTCCAGAAATCAATTCGTTGGAACGCAACTGAATAGGTTGTGATACACCAAATGTTACACCGGGAATATCTTCCAAAGCCTTGGTCATCTTTTCAGCCAGCTCATCCCGGCTATGGGCACTCGTCCACTCTTTTTTATCCTTTAGGATAACGGTTAAATCCGTTGCTTCCATCGGCATAGGGTCAGTAGGGATTTCTGCTGCCCCAACCTTTCCAATCACTTCTTTTACTTCGGGGAATTTGTCAACCAGTATTTTAGATGCCTGATTTACTTTATCAATGGTCTGACTTAGGGAACTTCCGGTAAGCAAGCGGGTTTCAATGGCAAAATCACCCTCTTCCAAGGTGGGTATAAATTCACCCCCCATTCTCATAAATAGAACGATACTTATAATCAAGAGAACTACAGATGAAACCACCACCAATAGCCTTCTTTTTAATGCACCATGTATTATAGGCGAATAAATCTTTTGGAAGAAATCCATCATTTTATCCGAGAAATTCTTTTTAGGGGATGTTTTTTTGCTGAGCAACAGCGAAGAAACCATAGGGACATAGGTCAATGAAAGTAGAAAAGCACCTAAAATGGCAAAAGAAACGGTCTGCGCCATAGGGCCGAACATTTTACCTTCAATCCCCACCAAAGCCAAAATCGGGAGGTAAACAATTAGGATGATGATTTGCCCAAATGCGGCCGCACTCATCATTCTTACCGCTGATTGCTCCACGTTATCATCCATCTCCTTTTGGGTAAATGCCCTGCCTAACTTATTGGAGCTGAGTATATGCATGGTGGCTTCAACGATGATGACAGCCCCATCTACAATCAAACCAAAATCTATGGCCCCCAAACTCATGAGGTTACCAGAAACTCCAAAAACATTCATGAGAGAAATGGCGAAAAGCATGGCCAAAGGAATAACCGAAGCTACTACTAGCCCTGCCCTGAAATTTCCTAGGAACAGTACTAAAACGAAAATAACGATTAAAGCCCCCTCGATCAGGTTTTTACCTACTGTTCCGATAGCCCTATTGACTAAAGCACTCCGGTCAAGATAGGGTTCCACCACCACGCCCTCGGGTAAGGTTTTGTTAATCCGATCTATTTTATTCTGAACCAGCTTCACCACATTATTGGCATTGGCACCTTTCAGCATCATTACAATTCCACCAACTGCCTCTCCCTGACTTTCTTTGGTAGCTCTGGTAAGGGCGCCATACCTGATGGAATTTCCAATCTGTACCGTAGCAATATCTTTAATTAGTACCGGGATGCCATTGTTGTTGTTCTTAACTACTATTTTTTGAATATCTTCTATACTGCCCACTAAACCTTCACTTCTGATGAAATAAGCATTTGGTTTTTTGTCGATATATGCTCCGCCGGTATTCTCATTATTTTCCTCTAGTGCATCAAATACATCACTGATACTAAGACTAAAACTTCTTAGTTTATCTGGATCTAATGCAATTTCATATTGCTTTAATAAACCTCCAAAACTGTTGACTTCTGCAATTCCGGGAGTTCCCAGCAACTGTCGTCTAACAATCCAATCCTGAATACTACGGAGTTCTCGGGCATCATATTTTTTTTCGAAACCTGATTTTGGATGAACTACGTATTGATAGATTTCACCAAGTCCGGTTGATATTGGTGAAATTTCTGGATTTCCTAATCCCGGGGGGATGTTGTTTTTTGCTTCTGTAAGTTTTTCATTTACCTGTTGTCGGGCCCAATAGATGTCCACATCATCGTGAAAAACAATAGTTACTACCGATAACCCAAACCGTGAAATCGATCGAACCTGCTCAATTTCAGGGATGGTGGCCATAGTTTGTTCTACAGGAAAAGAAATTAAACGTTCAACTTCTTGAGTAGCGAGTGAGGGAGTTAATGTGATGACCTGAACTTGATTATTGGTAATGTCAGGTACTGCGTCAATGGGTAACTGCTTTAAAGACCATGCACCCCAAATAATGAGGGCAAGCGTAAAAAGTCCTATTACCAATTTATTATTGATAGAGAATTTAATGATTTTGTTAAGCATTCCTAATTTATTTTAATAGAATAAATAGTTGGTTCCCTATCTTTTTTTTAACAACCAGAAAGTTTTAGGCACTCAAAGTGCTAGCGAATAAATAGGTCTTAAAAAGAGATAGGCATGGCATTGAAATTTATTCAACACATGTAGAAGCAATCGATATAGATTTTATAACGAAAGTTTCAAATAAAAAGAATGATTAAACTAATTGCGGAGGTTGCCAGATTGAAAGACTTGCTTCTATTGGTTTAGAAGGTAGCTCTTGATTATATTTTGAATTATTTTCTTTTGGAAGAAATGAAGTAATTCTAGATACTTTTGGGACAACTCGTATTGAACAGCAAGAGCAACTGCAAAAAGGGCTACATCCATCTGATTGAGTATCCTGATGATTTGCTGTTTTTTGTAGTGTTTCTAATTTTATATTTTCTTTCGATACCAGCTTATCTGTACATGGTTTTAAATACATGAACATGATTAATAAGATTAATATGGAAGAATATATTTTCATCTATTTTCTCAAAAGTAGTTAAAACATAATTGATTTACTAACCATGATGAGATTATTTCTTTTACAACCCTCATCCCTTGTTCTTTAAACAATAAAATAGATCTCTCAAAAAAAACTTCACAACTTAGGTTGAGGTTGTGAAGTTTCCATTTTAATCCCCTCCAAATTTGCCTTCATCATAGCAATACGGCTGTGTGTAAAATGAAGGTTTATGTTTACATCAATTTCATGGCAAGCGTACCTAATTGCTTTATTAGGTATCACTACAATTTATTACCTCAGCGTCCTGCTTTGGTGTTACGGTAAAGATTTGTTCGCATTCATTAATGGCAAGCAAACATCATCTACCGATGATTCTGAAAATCATTCATCTGATTCAATTATAGGAGCAGCTAAAGAAGAAGACTCTTTTAGCGCTGTCAACGCTGACGAATTACAATTCAGTGAGAATGATGAAAATTCAGAAAGTATTCACTCTTTAAACCACACTACAGATGAAGACTAGAATCAAAATGAACTTTAAGAACAGTAAGGTAATTAAAACGACTTTGCTTTGCGCAACATTAGTGTTCATCAGTTTTATAGTGATGGCACAAGATGGCAATGCAGGAATTACCGAAGCGACCAATAAAGTTAGAAGCTATTTCATTACAGGAACCAATTTAATGTATGCCATAGGTTCTATTGTGGGTTTGGTTGGGGCTATCAAAGTTTTTCAGAAATGGAACAACGGAGATGACGACACTTCAAAAGTTGCATCTGCATGGTTTGCTAGTTGTGTTTTCTTGGTCATTGTGGCTACTGTTTTACAATCATTTTTTGGGATATAGTTATGGCAACGGTATATCAAATAAATAAAGGCATCAACAAACCTATCGAGTTTAAAGGCTTAAAAGCTCAGTATATCATGTATTTGGGAATTGGCTTGGTCGTGTTATTACTGTTGTTTGCTATCATATATGTGTTGGGAGTAAATCTTCTCATCTGTTTAATGATAACAGGAGTTCTGGGTTCAGCACTATTTATACTGACTTTCCGCTTAAGTCATCAATACGGCGAACATGGTTTATTAAAGTTCTTGGCAAAAAGGAAAATTCCAACATTCTTAAAATCTAGTTCAAGACAGCTATTTATACAACTCAACAGAAAGGAGGCAAAAAATGTCAAATCCAATTGATTTAAAAAAAGTTTTTCCAATTTATAAAGTTGAGAATGATACCATCATTTCTCGTAAAGGAGATCTAACAATTGCTTTTGAAGTTCAGCTTCCTGAAATTTTCAGCCTATCAAATGAAGATTATGAAGCTTTTCATCAAAGCTGGGTGAAGGCTATTAGGGTATTACCAAAACATAGCTGTTTTCATAAACAAGATTGGTTTACGAAAGATTCATTTTCTGCCATGACCAATAAAGATGGAAGTTTCTTAACTGAGGCAAGCAATCAATTTTTTGATAAAAGAGGTTTTCTGAATCATCAATGTTATGTGTTTTTAACTAAAAAGTCCACGAATGCGAAAATTGTAAATTCTGGTACTTCAGCTTTGTTCTATAAATCTCCTATCCCAGCTCAAATTTTAAAGGCCAACTTTATCAATGATTTTTATGATAAAGCCAACCAGTTTGAGCGAATTTTAGAAGATAGCGGTTTTGTTGAGTTAAAGCGATTGACTACTGATGAAATAGCAGGAACAAAACAAAGGTCTGGTCTTTTAGAACAATATGCTTTTCTCTCAAAACCGTATGAAAAACTGATAAAAGACATCCATTTAAAAGATGAATTAAAAATTGGTGACAATTACTGTCAATTATTCAGTTTATCGGATGCTGAGAATCTTCCTGCTTTATGTGCTTCAAGAATCAATTATGATAAGTATAGTACCGATAAAACTAAATTCAGTATTGGATTTACTTCTCCTTTAGGCTTACTATTAAATTGCAATCACATTTTTAATCAATATATTTTTATTGATGATGCTGCTAAAACTTTAAAGAAGTTAGAGGCGAAAAGATTGAGATTACAGTCGCTTTCCGCATATTCTAGAGAAAACTTGATCAGTAGAAATGCCACACAGGACTTTTTAAACGAAGCTATTTCACAGCAAAGACAGCCCGTTAAAGCACATTTTAACCTTTTAACTTGGACTGACCATAAAGAGCAGGTCAAAAACATAAAAACTCAGGTTTCGGCAGCTCTTGCACAAATGGATGCGACACCAAAATTAGAAACGGATGGTGCATCCCAAATTTGGTGGGCTGGATTACCAGGTAATGAAGCTGATTTTCCGTTAAACGATACTTTTGACACGTTTACAGAACAAGCTACTTGCTTTTTAAATCTCGAGAGCAATTATAAAGTTGCAAAAAGTCAGTTCGGTATAAGATTAGGTGACCGCTTAACGGGGAAACCTGTATTGGTAGATATTTCAGATGAACCCATTGCTAAAGGGATATGTACCAATCGGAATAAATTTATTTTAGGCCCATCTGGTTCGGGAAAATCCTTTTTTACCAATCACATGGTAAGAAGTTATTACGACCAAGGGACACATGTATTATTGGTGGATGTAGGGCATAGCTACAAAGGCTTATGCGAAATGGTGAATGGTTATTATTTCACTTATGAAGAAGACAAACCCATCAGTTTCAACCCATTTTATTTGAATAAGGGATCTGTTTTGGATACAGAGAAAAAGGAAAGTCTGAAAAGTTTGATTTTGGCACTTTGGAAAAAACAGGATGAAGTTTTAGAACGGCCAGAATATGTGGCCTTATCCAATGCTTTACAAGGCTATTATGAAAAACTTAATCGAGATAAATACATCTTCCCTTGTTTCAATTCCTTTTATGATTACCTCAAAGATGATTTCGCTAATGAACTAAAAAAGGAAAAACTGAAAGACAAATATTTTGATTTAGACAACTTGCTGTATGTTTTAAAGCCATTTTACAAAAACGGCGAGTTTGGTTTTCTACTCAATGCTACAGAAAATCTCGACTTATTGAAACAAAGATTTATTGTTTTTGAGTTGGATAATATAAAGGATCATCCAATACTTTTCCCTGTAGTTACACTCATTATTATGGAAACTTTTATCAGTAAAATGAGAAAGTTGAAAGGTATCCGTAAGATGATTTTGATTGAAGAAGCCTGGAAAGCAATTGCAAAAGAAGGTATGGCAGAATACATCAAATACCTTTTTAAAACAGTAAGAAAGTTTTACGGAGAAGCCATTGTGGTTACGCAAGAAGTGGAAGACATTATAAGTTCACCAATAGTTAAAGAAACCATCATCAATAATTCCGATTGTAAAATACTGCTGGATCAATCAAAATACCAAAACAAGTTTGATGCAATTCAGAATCTTTTAGGACTTACCGAAAAGGAAAAAGTACAGGTGCTTTCAGTTAACAAAGCCAATGATCCTAATCTGAAATACAAAGAAGTATTTATCAGTTTGGGAGGCCAAATCAGCAAAGTTTATCGAACGGAAGTAAGTCCAGAAGAATACCTGACTTATACCACAGAAGAAAGGGAAAAACTAAAAGTTCAGGAATACACAAAAAAACACGGCAGTATCCAAAAAGGAATTACAGCAATAGTTCAAGAAACCAAATAAAAAAAATTATGAAAAAATTTATGTTTTTGATGCCCGCCAGCATGATTGTGCTAATGGTATCAATGCCTTCGCAACATGCTAATGCTCAAATTGCTGTTATAGAAGTAATAAAAGCAGGAGTTAAGAAAGTAATAAAAGCAGTTGATCTTAAAGTGCAAAGAATGCAAAATGAAACGATTTGGCTTCAAAATGCACAAAAGGTAATGGAAAATCAGCTCTCTAAATTAAAACTAAATGAAATCTCTAATTGGTCTGAAAAGCAGCGTGAATTATACAGCAAATATTATACTGATTTATGGAAAGTAAAAGCTGCAATTTCTTACTATCAACGCATAAAAGACATCACTAAAACGCAGCTTTTTTTAGTGGAAGAATATCGTAATGCTTGGTCTATGACTCAAAAAGACACTCATTTTACACCTAAAGAATTAGAATACATATACAATGTATATGCGGGTGTTTTAAAAGAGAGTGCAAAAAACATTGACCAATTATTACTGATTGTCAATTCTTTTAAAACTCAAATGACCGATGCACAAAGGTTAGAATTGATAAATGAGGCTGCTAAAAGAATTGATGAAAATTACGCTGATTTAAAAAAGTTCAATAGCCAAAACATTCTACTCAGTTTACAACGCTCCAGAAATCAGCAGGAGATAAGAACTATCCAAAATCTTTACGGAATTGATTTACCTAATTAATATGAAAAGTTTAATCATCATGTTGCTTTGTTGCATTACTATGCAGCTTAAAGCACAAACTTGGGGCGAAATATTCGACCAAAAGAAAACACAAAATGAATATTTATTGAAACAGATTGCGGCATTTAAAATTTATAGGAATTATCTCATAAAGGGCTATCAAATTGCACAAGGAGGTTTAAAAGCAATCAGCGATTTAAAAAAGGGAGAATTTAATTTACATCGAGAATTTTTCAATTCTTTAAAAACAATTAATCCAGTGGTAGCCAATAACCCTCAAATAGCAGCAATTTTTGATTTGGAACAAGGAATTTCAAATTCATTTAAAACGCTTAATTTTTCTGGTTTATCCTCATCAGAAATTGATTACATCAATAGTGTTAAAAAGAAAGTTTTGGAAGAATCCAATCAAGATTTGGAAAGTCTATCTGCCATTCTTAAACCTGATCAGTTGGAAATGCAAGATAACCAACGCATTCAAAGAATTAATGAATTACATCAAAGCATGGTTTCTAAATATCAATTCACTAAAACATTTATTTCAGGAATTATCCTCCTTCAAAATCAAAAAGAAAAGGAAAAACAGGAAATTAAATGGTCTGAACTCATGTTGAACCCCTCAAATTAAAGGATATGAAATATTTATGGACAGTATTGCTAATATTTGGCTTCAATCTCACTAGCCAAGCACAATCCAATGAAATACAACAACTATTACTCAATGTAGAGAAATTAACCCAATTGAAAAGCATCTTATCAGATATGAAGAAAGGCTATCAAATAGTGAGCAAGGGCTATAATTCTGTGAAGCAAATAACGGAAGGTAATTTCAGTTTACACGATGCTTTTCTAAGCAGATTAATTGCGGTAAATCCTGCAATCAAAAATTATAAGCGAGTGGCAGATATTATCAGCTATCAAAAAGATATAGTTAACGAATATCAGCAAGCTTTTAACCGGTTTAACAGCAGTCAAGTTTTTAATAAAAATGAGCTTCAATATCTGGAACAAGTTTATAAGGGTTTACTCCATCAAAGTTTGCAAAATATTGATGATTTGACAACAATCATTACTGCCACTAAACTCCGTATGGGCGATGACGAGAGATTAAAAATCATCGACCGTATTTATGAAGATACGACGGATAAACTCCAATTTTTAAAGTCGTTTAACCGCAAAACATATGTTTTGATGCTACAAAGAAATCGAGAAAAAGATGAAATGAAGCAGCTCCAAAATCTTTATCAATTAAATAAATAGCTATGAAAAAAATTAAGTTTTTAACCCTCATTTTGGTGGTTACGGGGATGGTTTTGCCCCAAATATCTTTTGCACAAGGCATTTCTGGAAGTGCGCATGGGTTGCAGAAAGTACTAGATCATGTTTATCAAGAAATGATTCCTTTATGCAGCAAACTCATTGATGTTGCCCGGGGGATTGCAGGTTTTGCAGCTTTGTGGTATATCGCTTCACGAGTTTGGCGACATATTGCAGTGGCAGAATCGATAGATTTCTATCCACTACTCCGACCATTCGCCATTGGCATAACCATTATACTTTTTCCTTCGGTAATAGCCATCCTTAACGGAATATTAAATCCTATTGTATTAGCAACAAATGGAATGGTTACAGATTCCAATAAAGCCATTGCGGTTTTATTGAAAAAGAAAGAAAACGCGGCTAAGAATTCCAAATCATGGCAAATTTATGTGGGCGATGATGGTAATGGAGACCGCGAGCAATGGTATAAATATACCCATCCAAGCGGTGGCACAGGTGTAGAAGAAGGTGTTTTAGATGGATTGACAAACGATATGAAATTTTGGATGGATAAACAATCCTACAATTTCAGAAATACCATTAAACAATGGATGAGTGAAGTTTTGCAGGTGCTTTACGAAGCTGCTGCATTATGCATCAATACCATTCGGACTTTCTATTTAATCGTTCTAGCCATTCTTGGTCCGTTGGTTTTTGGCTTTGCAGTTTTTGATGGTTTCCAGCATACGCTCACGGTTTGGCTAGCCAGGTACATCAATGTTTTTCTTTGGTTGCCAGTAGCAAATATTTTCAGTGCTATTCTCGGGAAAATTCAAGAAAACATGTTGCAATTAGATATTTCCCAAGTGCAAAGTTCTGGTGATACTTTTTTTAGCCCAACTGATACCGCATACCTCATTTGTGCGCCCGTAAAGGCTATATAGTAAATGTGTTTTTGGCAAAACACCAGGC
>NZ_CAMLIG010000038.1 GCF_946480185.1 uncultured Pedobacter sp.
AGGTGGTCAGTTTAAACCGAAATCGGGTGGTCAGTTTCTCCGAAATCTCCACATTTGAGCCTTGAAGCCCCACCTGCACAAACCCGCGGACCGTTACAGGTAATGCTACAAACGACCGAAGTACTGAATTAAAGTTTTCCGACACTTGTAATTTGTTACCTATTTAGCTAACTTTGTTTTGTGCAAGAAAAATTCATAAGAGAAATATTTTATTACAAAAACTACTATCTCGACTTCTTTGAAACACTGAAGCCAGAAGTCAAGAAAAAAATGAACTGGACTTTACAGCTCATTTCTACTATCGACAGGGTTCCGAAGAAATATTTTGACCACATGACAGGTTCTTCTGGAATTTTTGAAATTCGTGTAGAAGTCGGTTCGGATATATTTAGGGTATTCTCATTCTTCGACAAAGGAAAACTAATAATCCTTTTGAACGGGTTTCAGAAGAAAACCCAAAAGACTCCGAAAAATGAATTAGAACTTGCAGAAAAACTTAAAAAACAATATTTCGATGAAAAAGACAAATAATAATCTGACCTCCTTTACTGACCATTTGGACGAACAATATGGTAAAACAGGGACAAGTACCAGAGAAGCTTACGAAGAAGGTTTTGAAGCATTTAAATTAGGTGTTATGATTCAAGAACTTCGTAAAGAACAAGGTTTAACCCAAGAACAATTAGCCGAAAAATGTGGTACGACAAAGACGTATATTTCGAGAATTGAAAACAATGCAAGCGATATCCGACTTTCGACTTTAATGAGAATTGTTCGTGAAGGATTGGGCGGACACCTCAGGCTTAGTGTGGGTGTTTAAAAATGGCAAACAGCACTACCTGTAACAGCAAATTTGTACAAAAATGGCCGACAGTGGTTTAAGTAAATTTTGTGCTTTTTACTTAATTTAGTGCGGGCTGAAAATGGTTTTGCATTAATGCTATTTCTGCACAAATTAGCAAACCGTTATAGGCAAATGTTTCCCGAACGAAACGCATCAGTAAATGAAAGTTTTCGCAATGCAAACGGACAAATTCTGAACTGAAGAAAAGCATTTAAGAACCTAAACGAAAAACCGAACTAAAGCAAAATGGAACCAACTAAACCGAACGAACGAAATGGAATTTCAAAGCTTTCAAAAACAAGTTTCAGACCGACCGACACGCTCAACTGAACTACTCAATTGAACGACAATTTCAATCGGTTTTTACGAACAAAACGCTGACCGACCAATTTTTTTTCGGTTTTTAAGGACAAATTGAAAAGGAAAAACTACTTTTATTAAGACCGAACTGAACCAAAACAAACTTGAATATAATATGGAAAAAACACATCTGCCTATAACCACAAATTCCTATGTAAAGCAGTTTTGCAGATCCAATATACTAAATAATCCAATAAAATCTCACAGGGCATTTAAATTAATGCTTCTCAAACACCTTGTCTTCAAATCTTTAAGCTCCGACTCCTATGTGTGGCAGCAGATCTGTTATTTTCCCACTCCACCAGCACCCTTATGGTGAAAGACTTATAAAAAGCAGCCCCATGCTTGTATCTGTGGCTGCCGGTTATTGCTACCGGCACCACCCTTGTGGTTTTGGGGTCTGCTTCTGTCCCTTGTTATTTTTTTAATGAGCCTTAACCATCTGGTTTCCCTATGCTATATTTCTGTTCACTTCATATGCCTGTTCTGTTCTGATGACCGATAACATTCTGTTTACCAACTTATGGGCAACCTTTACCACGATTGCTTTGGGGTTGTTGCCGAAGTGTTTCCTGTAATAGGCCTGCATTTCGGGATCTCTCCGGATGGCTACCCAGCTTGCCTCTATTAAATAGCGCCGTAAGATGGGCTTGCAACGGGGAGTGATCCCCATGCTTCGTTCGCTGTTTCCGCTGTTGTACATCCCCGGTACCAGACCAATATAACTGCCCAATTGTTTCTCGTTGCTGAACCTCCTTAAATCCCCAAGTTCGGCGATGATTGCCGAAGCCAGGTAGCCACCCACTCCGGGGATGCTCTTCAATAGGTAATAATCCTTCTTATGGTGTTGCCTGCAAAAACTACGAAGTTCGTTGGCCAGTCCGAGGTATTCTTTCTTTATGGCGGCATATAACCTCAGCATACTTTCCATGCACAGCTTCCCCGAATTTTCTTCCCACTTTATATTGCCAAGCCATTCTATAAATGACAGGGTCCAGGCGGGCCTGTCGAATTCCTCCGGTAAAGGTATCCCGTGATAAAGCAACATACTTTTGATCCGGTTCTTTGTCTTGCACGGCTGTCTGCTTACGCTGTCCCGCTGGCGCATCAGCCCCCGAAGTTGTTCTTCTGTTGCGGTTGGGATATGGATGGCTTGCAAGTTTCCTGTCTGTAACTGTTTGCAGAGGTTTCGGCTGTCTATCTTGTCGGTCTTCCGGTAAGCTTGTTTGTTCATCCGGGGTACATCGGCAGGGTTTACCACGGTCACTTCCCAGCCCAGGTTCAGGAAATAACGGGCGGCGCTGAATCCGCAGCAGCCTGCCTCGTAGGTGATAAATACTTCATGTCCGTCGAAATTCCGTTCTACGTAATCATACAGGACCTCAGGTTTTGGAGGAAGGGTAAAACCTTTGTGGTCAAACAGGTCGGTACGCAGATGTACGCTCCAACTTTTTTTGTGGATGTCCATCCCAATGTATAACTTAGGGACAGAAGCAGTAGATTGAGTTGCCATAGCCTTTAAATTTGGGTGGACAGGTTCATTCCTGTACCACATTGCTGTTTTTGTGGAACTTAAATTTACTGCTTTTACATGGATGCTTGTATTATAATGGCTGAACTGCTTTACGTTATTTCATCGCAATTAACTAAATTTATACGGGCAGACAAGTTTTTGCTTTCTATGCCATTACAACACAAATTCGCCAATCGTTATATGAAAACACTCTTGGTGCATTCCATTTTGGTGGAAGGGTATGATTATAGAAACAAAATCAGCACTTTTACTAATCAATAAATATTTTCAAAATTCATGAATATGAAAACAATAAAAAAATTGGAAATTGACTTTATAGGCGGACAAGAACCATTAACAATAAAAGAAGAAAAGGCTTTATCAGAATATTTCAAAAATAAGAAATTAAAAAAACTCAAGATTGGGCGGTCATCTTAGACTTAGCGTAGGAATTTAAAATAGCCAACAGCACTACCTACAACAGCAAATTTGACAAAAATGGCTCATGTTGGTTCGAGTTAATTTTTCTTTATTTATTTAAATCTAGTGTGGTCTGAAAAAGATTCTGCAATTAATACCATTTATTTCTGCACAAATTTTCAAAACTTTAACTACTCAAAATAAAATCATAATTTCAATCTACAGATAAAAAAATGTTTTTCTCTATCATCATCCCACTTTACAATCGCCCGCAGGAAATAAAAGAACTGCTGGAAACATTGGTACAGCAAACTTATATGGCTTTTGAGGTTTTGGTGATTGAAGATGGTTCCACATTGGATGCCAGAGAAATTGTAGCTTCATTTTCTGAAAAACTGGATATCAAATATTTTGTAAAACCCAACGAAGGGCAGGGTTTTGCCCGTAACTACGGTTTTGAAAGAGCAAAGGGTGATTACTTCATCATCTTTGATTCTGATTGTTTAATCCCTTCGGACTACCTTGAGAACGTAAAAAATCATCTTTACAATGAACCCTTGGATGCTTTTGGTGGACCGGATGATGCACACCCAAGTTTTACGCCCTTGCAAAAAGCCATCAGTTATTCCATGACTTCTGTTTTTACCACAGGTGGTATCCGCGGAAAATCAAAAAATGCAGGCGGACAGTTCCATCCTCGCAGTTTTAATATGGGACTTTCTCGCAAGGTTTGGGAAAAATTGGGCGGTTTTATCATCACCCGCTTAGGCGAGGATATTGAGTATTCCATCAGAATTCATGAAGCTGGTTTTAGGATCGGTTTAATCCCAAATGCAAAAGTTTATCATAAACGGCGCACCAGCTTTAAAGCGTTTTGGAAGCAGTTGCATTTTTTCGGAAGGGCCAGAATCAATATCACGAAATTTTTTCCGGCAACCTTAAAACTGGTTCATTTTTTTCCTGCAATATTTACACTAGGTTTAGTTTTTAGCCTGGTAGCCAATGTTTTTGGGTGGGGTATAGCGCCAGCGTGTAATTTATTTATCATTATTTATTTTCTCTCGGTTTTTTTTGATGCTTGGAGTAAAAATAAGTCGTTAAATGTTGCATTTTTGAGCATCTTTACTTCTCTGATTCAGCTTACTGCTTATGGCATGGGTTTTATGCAAGATTATGTGAAGAAGATTATTTTTAATAAATGATAGAATTTTTAAAAGACAGTACTTTTTCGGTTAACGAGGTAATGAGCAAGGCTTGGCATATTACCAAAAACCATTATTTCTCCATTGCGCTGCTCTGCTTTTTAATGTTTGCAACGCTTGGTTTTTCCAGCTTGTTGGCTATTTTTTTAAAGGACATTAATCAGCTTTTAAACATAGCGCTTTTTGTGATTTTCATTAGCACTTATTTATTGGCAAACCTTTCGCTTTTTAAGTTTATCTTTCATTTGTTAGATCATGAGGCAGAGGATGTTAGCTTATCTAATACCTTGCCTACCAAAAAGCAAATGATCAACTTTTTAATTGCTAGTTTTTACTTTACACTTTGTGTATTAGGTGTTTATCTTATTGTTGCATTATTGGTTTTTCCATTTATTTATACAGGAATTAACCTTCAAATTTTAGTTAACCTGGCCATTTCTGTTGGTTTGATAGCTATTTTTATAACCTGGCTTAGGATTTCCTTTTTTCCTTTTTTTATTATCGATAAAAACGAATCACCGTTTAAGTCCCTGAAATTAAGTTTAGCCATTACAAAAGGAAATTTTTTCAAAATTTTGTTATTGCTTTTTGTACTTGGTTTTTTTCAGGTTTTATACTTGGTTTTAAACTATTTTCAGTTCAGCGTTATTGCAACTTTTGTAAATATTTTGAGTTCGTTTATTATTGTTCCGCTTTCTACCGTAGCCTTAACTGTTGCTTATCGTAAGATGACCGATGAATATAAAGGCGACCAAGAGCCTGATATTTTAGGAAACATTATTTAAATTTTGGGTATAATGGCATTAAAAGGATTAATAAGTAAACCGTTTGCAGCTTTTGCCGTTAGGCAGATGAACAAGTGGAAATACCATCCGGTGGAAGCACAGGAAAAAATCCTAAAAAAATTAATTAAAACTGCCGAAAATACCGTTTTTGGTAAAGATCATCAATTTAGCAGTATCCAATCTTATCAGGATTTTAAACAGCTGGTTCTGGTGAGTGATTACGAAGATCTAAAACCCTATATCGAAAGAGTTGTAAAAGGAGAAAAGGATGTGCTTTGGCCAGGTCAGCCTGTATATTTTGCAAAAACTTCCGGCACTACATCAGGCGTAAAATACATCCCAATTTCTAAAGAATCAATGCCCGAGCATATTAAAGCGGCTCGCAATGCACTGCTTTCTTACATTCACGAAACCGGTAAAACCGATTTTGTGAACGGTAAAATGATTTTTTTACAGGGCAGTCCCAAAATGGATAAAAAAGCAGGAATTTCCTTTGGCCGTTTATCCGGTATTGTAGCCAACCATGTTCCTGCATATCTCCAAAAAAATAGGTTGCCCAGTTACGAGACCAATTGCATTGAAGATTGGGAACAGAAAGTAGATGCCATTGTTGAAGAAACAATGAAGGCGGATATGCGGTTGATATCGGGCATTCCGCCTTGGTGTCAAATGTATTTTGATAGGCTGATTGCTAAAAGTGGAAAGCAAAAAATTAAGGACATTTTTCCAAATTTCAAGCTCTTTGTTTACGGAGGCGTAAACTACGAACCATATCGGGCAAGGTTGGAAGAAACTTTGGGATTTAAGGTAGATAGCATTGAAACTTATCCGGCTTCTGAGGGTTTCATCGCTTTTCAGGATAGCCAGCAAGACAAATCTTTATTGCTCATGGCTGATGCCGGTATCTTTTATGAGTTTATCCTAACAGAAGAGTTTTTTGATGAAAAACCCACGCGTTTGTCTTTGGGAGAAGTGGAATTGAATAAAAATTATGCAATTATACTAAGTACAACAGCCGGACTTTGGGCTTATTCTTTGGGCGATACCGTGAAATTTGTTTCCAAAAATCCATACAAACTTTTGGTGACTGGCAGAATAAAGCATTATATTTCGGCTTTTGGCGAACACGTGATAGGCGAGGAGGTAGAGCAGGCCTTACTAGAGATAGCAAAAGAAGAAAATATAGAAATTACGGAATTTACGGTAGCTCCACAGGTAAATCCCGAAAAGGGACAAATGCCTTATCACGAGTGGTTTGTGGAGTTTGTAAATCAGCCAAACAATTTAACAGCATTTGCGCTTAAAGTGGACGAAGCTTTACAGCAAAAAAATATATATTATAAAGATTTAATAACCGGAAAGGTATTGCAACCTCTAATTATCCGTTCATTAAAAGCGTCCTCATTTATCAATTTAATGCGGGCAGAAGGTAAATTGGGCGGGCAAAATAAAGTCCCCCGTTTAGCCAATGACCGTACATTAGCAGATAAGCTGGAACAGTATGTGATAAAGTAGTAAGTAAAAAGTAGTGAGTAATAAGTAATAAGTAAAAAGTTTAGTCAATCCACCTAACAAACTAACCACCTAACAAACTAACAAACCCCACTTGCCTCAAACCATAAAAAATATAGCCATTTTAGGCTCCACAGGAAGTATCGGAACGCAAGCTTTAGAAGTAATTGAAGCTAACCCCGCACTGTTTTGCGTACAGGTTTTAACTGCGCAATCAAATGTTGATTTGCTAATTGCCCAAGCGCTTAAATTTAGGCCAAAAGCAGTTGTTATTGGTGATGAAAGTAAATATCAGCAACTAAAAGAAGCTTTAAAGCATACCGAGATTGAAATTAAAGCCGGAGATGCCGCACTTTGCGAAGTTGTCGTTTTTCCGGAGCTAACAATGGTTTTAACTGCTTTAGTGGGTTTTGCAGGTCTAAAACCTACCATTGCTGCAATAAAAGCGAAAAAGCACATCGCCCTAGCCAATAAAGAAACTTTAGTAGTTGCCGGCGAGTTGATTAATGCTTTGGCTAAAGAATATCAAGTAAATATTTTACCCGTAGATTCAGAACATTCTGCAATTTTCCAGTGTTTGGTAGGTGAAAAAAGTGCTATTGAAAAAATTTATTTAACTGCTTCTGGCGGACCTTTTAGAGGGAAGGATTTCGGTTTTTTATCAACCGTTACCAAAGATCAGGCATTAAAACATCCAAATTGGGTAATGGGCGCAAAAATCACTATTGATTCCGCAACCTTAATGAACAAAGGTTTGGAAGTTATCGAAGCCAAATGGCTGTTTGATTTAGCTGTGGCACAGATTGATGTTATTGTACACCCACAATCTATTGTTCATTCCATCGTTCAGTTTGAGGACGGTTCCATGAAAGCACAAATGGGTTTGCCTGATATGAAATTGCCCATTCAATATGCAATGGCTTACCCAAACAGGTTGAAAAATGATTTTAAACGTTTTAATTTTTTGGATTACCCAACTTTAACCTTTGAAGCTGCCGATACCAAAACATTCAGAAATTTGGCTTTGGCTTTTGAGGCTTTGCAAAAAGCAGGGAATATGCCATGTATTATCAACGCCGCAAACGAAGTGGTAGTGGCCGAGTTTTTAAAAGATGGAATGGGCTTTTTGCAGATGAGCGAGGTGATAGAAACCTGCATGGCAAAGCTTGATTTTATAAAAGAGCCTAGTTTGGAAGATTATTTTGAAACCGACAGACAAACACGCATTTTTGCGAAACATTTAGTAACAAGTATTTAGTTTTAAGTAATAAGTATATAGTAGCAAGTATTTAGTAACAAGTATTTAAAAAAGGAATCAAATCATAAAAAATAAGAAATGGATGTAGTAGTGATGATTGCCCAATTGATTTTGGGTTTATCTATTTTGATTGTGTTGCATGAACTGGGACACTTTTTAACAGCGAGGGCTTTTGGAATTAAAGTAGAGAAATTTTATTTATTCTTTGATGCGTGGGGATTTAAACTGTTCAGTATAAAATATAAAGATTGCGAGTACGGAATTGGCTGGTTGCCTTTAGGCGGTTACGTTAAAATTGCCGGGATGATTGATGAGTCCATGGATACCGAAGCAATGGCGCAACCAGTACAGGAATGGGAATTTAGAGCAAAGCCAGCTTGGCAACGCCTAATTGTGATGTTGGGCGGTGTAACTGTGAATATATTTCTTGGAATTTTTATTTTTTGGATGCTGACTTTCAAGTACGGCGAAACTTATATTCCAAACAGTGAATTGAAATATGGTATTGCTCCTGGTATTGTTGGTCAGCAAATTGGTTTGCAGGCCGGCGATAAAGTGGAAGCTGTTAACGGTAAAAAATTAATTCGTTATGATGAACTGAGAAGTTCTGATGTGCTTTTAGGGAATTCTACTTTAACTGTTTTAAGAAATGGTGAAGAAAAGCAGATCCCAATTCCAGCCAATATTTTAAATACCGTTTCTGATTATGGTATTGATGAATTTGTCTCGCCACGTATCATTTCAAAAGTAGGGGAGGTAATCCCGAAAGGAAATGCAGAAAAAGCAGGACTTAAAAAGAACGATCAAATTTTGGAAGTTAACGGTAAAGAAGCTGTTTATAGCGACCAGTTACGGGCTTTATTGGCGGATAATAAAAACAAGGAGGTACAATTGCTTGTGCTTCGCAATGCTGACAAAGTAAACATTCCGGTTAAAGTTACACCAGACGGAACTATTGGCTTTGCATTTAACCTAGAATCTATAAAAACCGAAACTCAGGATTTTACCTTCTTTCAAGCCCTGCCAGCTGGAGCATCCAAAGCTTGGGGTTCTTTGGTTGATAATGCAAAAGGCTTAGGCAAAGTAGTTAAAGGCGAAGTGAAAGCAACCAAAGCATTTTCTGGTCCCGTAGAAATTGCCCGTAAACTTTACGGAGGCACTTGGGATTGGATCAAGTTCTGGAGCATAACAGGCTTGCTTTCCATGGCACTTGCGCTGATGAACTTATTGCCCATACCAGCTTTAGACGGTGGACATGCCGTGTTTTTATTGATAGAGATGATCAAAGGAAAGCCTCTGAGCGATAAGTTCATGGAAAGGGCTCAAATGGTCGGCTTCGTAATTTTAGCTACGCTGATGGTCTTCGTTTTAGGAAATGATATTTTTAAAGTGTTCACTAAATAGATTTTTAAGTTGTAGGTAATATGGTTGTAAGTGAAGAGTACTTGCATTAGTAAGTATGTGTTGTGAATCAAGGTCAATTTCCCGATCTATCTTCGTCCTTGTAACCTATAACTTAAAACCTATCGCTTATAACCTAATAAATGGATTACTTCAAATTTTACGATATTCCCATTTCTTTTTCACCAGACCAAGCTTTGGTGAAAAAGAAATTTTATGCTTTAAGTAAGGAATACCATCCAGATTTTTTTGTGAATGAATCTGAAGAGAAACAACAAGAAATTTTAGAACTTTCTACGCTTAACAATAAAGCATTTCAAACGCTTTCTAACCCAGATAAGTTATTACCTTATGTTTTAACCTTAAAAAATGTGTTGGTAGACGGCGAGAAATATCAGCTTCCGCAGGATTTTTTAATGGAGATGATGGAGGTGAATGAGGGCATTATGGAGCTTGAATTTGATGCAGATGAGGCAAAATTAAAGGAAGTAAATAAAAATGTTGACGATTTTGAGAATGAGCTAAATACCGAATTGAAAAGCTTAACTGCTGATTTTGAAGCTGATGAAAAAGCTGATAAAGAGGAGGGACTGCAAAAAATAAAAGATATTTGGTATAGGAAGAAATATTTGTTGCGAATACGAGAATCAATCGATAAATTTGCGACCCGCTTGTAAAACAAATGTCTACAACGAAATGCCCAGCTGGCGGAACTGGTAGACGCGTCGGTCTCAAACACCGATAGGAAACTGTGCCGGTTCGATTCCGGCGCTGGGTACAATAAAGCCTCTTTAATTAATTTTAAAGAGGCTTTTAGTTTTATGGGGATTTTGTCGAATACAGTTTGCTTGATCCTAGATATTGTGGATTTATAATCTTTTTTTTGTCTATACGGATTAAAAATCCGGTTCCATTAATTCGAGATATGCTTATGTGTAAACGTACTAAACTGATGTTTTTTATAAAATTTAAATAATGATTAAATATTAATATTTAATACCTAAGATTACCCAATCAGTTTACCTTCCTTAAAATACAATCAACAATTTTTTGACTAGCAGATTCGCAAAAGTCAAGTCCCGAATAGTCTGGATTGTAACCACTAATGTAGGGAACCGCCATCATATAAACCTCATTATTGCTCATGCCATATTCATCCACAATCTGGAAATGATCATTGATGGTAATTCCCGAAACTTTGAGGTAATAATTGTTATCCATATTTATAACGTCATTAGGATGCTCTTCGTAATATTTTAAACCTTCCGTTGATGATTTAAATTTTATGGTCGCTTGGCTAACTGTTCTATCTTCTAAAAAACTTTTAAAGGGGAAATCCTCGTAAGAAAGTGGAGCCTGACCGATACAATCAATAAAAGTTTTGTAGCTAACATTTAGGGTTTTATCATTTTCATCCTTGTATTGGTAAATAATACCTCCGTTATCTTGCGGAATAATTTCACTATCATCTCCAACAGAAACAATATCCAAAACCCCAGCATCTTGCAGTGCCATTAAATCTTCGCAAGAACTTTGCGGAACGTAGGCAATCACTAAAGAAATTAAAGGCATCAAAGTCTTTTTTAAACGGAGCATATCCTCAGCAGAAAAATATTTGGCAGGTTGGTTCATGGCAAAACTCAACACACCCAAAAGTTCTTTCCAATAAATGGATTCTTTTCTTTTGATCGATTTTTCTGCTTCCGCATATTCTGCTTTAAGCAAAGTAAAGGCATCCAACTTTTCCCGCAGTTCCATTACATGATCCACAAACTCTTCCATGGTCATGTTTTTGATGGTCTGATAAAATTCCGGTTCTTTTTCTAAAAACAAACTTTTAAAATCCTGCTCGAAAATAAAATCCAAAGATAAAAACCCTCCATTGCTTTTGATATGTTCTTCTATTTCTTGTTTAGTCAATAAAGATTCGTTGCGAAGATGAGAATCATCCAAATGAAACCTTACCGCTGGCAAAAGTCCGTTTCTGGAATGCATAACAATTTTAAAATCTTCACTTCCTTCCGCAAGCTGATAAACATATTTTCCATCCTCTTTTTTTGTGAAACAACCATTATTTCTTGATAGGGTTCTGATGGCATCAATGGCCGTTAAGGAAGAACCTCTAATGGCTACAGAATGGTTGATCTTCAAATTTAATTTGCAGGGCGGATATGGCGAATCATAAATTCCCGGGATTTTGCCTTCCAGTTTTTGAGGCCATGAATGTCCAATGCAAATCACTGCCACATCAAACTCCATTCTCCGGTTTTCGGTAATTACCCAAACTTTGTTAGCTTCCTTTTTATGGATTAGGTCTTTCACTTTTACCGATAAATGTAGGGTGGTTTCAATCTTATTTTGAGTCGCTTTTTTTAACAGCAACTGAAACTGCGCATCTAAATAATTACCAAACAGCAAACGGGGAAGTACCTTAAACTCGTTAAAATTACCAGGAGTGATTTTGAATTTTAAGGCTAGGGCAGGTTTGGTTTTTACCCAATCTTCTATGGTGTTAACAATTGTTGGAATTTCATTATCAGATACATTTGTAATGTGTTCATTACAAGCGCCTTCCTCGCTGTAAGGCATTCCTGCGCCCAGTTTGTTCTTTCGCTCAAAAATATGAATATCAAAATTTTTCTTTTCGCTTTCCAACAATCTTTTGTACATAAATAAAGCACTTGGTCCGCCACCAATAATTGCAATACGGAGTTTTTTTGTATCAGGCATATCCATTTTTCATGTTGTAAAAAGCAGTTTATAACCAAAGCTGGTTATTGTTATATATAAAGGAAATTATTTTTTGGAAGACAAAACCAATGCCATTATATTTCGATTTAAAATGGAGCAGTGGAATGTTATTTACGAACTATTTGTGATTTATTACTTAAGCATAGGAACTGCTTTGCCGGATTAGCTTCCAGAATTCACAAGTCTCATTAGCTTTCTTTTTAGATCATGAGACTTGTGTTTTCTTCGGGGGATTATTGATGTATAGGTAAAGAGATTACAAAATCCGATTTATTAAATACTACAGAATTATAATTCAACTACTGCTTTCAGTTCCGCACTTTTTACTATCGCATCAATCACTTTCATATTATTCTCTGCATCGCTAACTGGGTAAGGAACTGCTTTATTTTTTAAAATAGCTTCGGCAAAAGCTTCACATTGTAATTGATATTGGTTGGCTTTAAAAATAAATATTTTCTCCCCGTTTGCGGTTTTCAAAGTAACCTTACATTCTCCGTTATTTGGTGCATTACACGGCAACTCAATTTCTATATTTCCTTTATCGCCAAAAATATTTAAACGTTGGTAAGGAAAGGCCTGAGTGGTACAGGTAAAACTTGCAGTAACTTGATTTTTGAAGTTCAAAATACCGGCCGTTAAAAAATCTGTTTTAAAAACGGAATCATGTTGCATGGTTCCATAAGCGCTAATGGGCTCTTGTTCCAAAATAAAACGCGGAAACGAGATACAATAACAGCCAATATCCATTAACGAACCGCCGCCGGCTTCTACACTGTTTCTAATGTTATTTCCATCCACATTATAATAAGCAAACAAGGTATTGATGCTCTTAACAACTCCAATTTCACCACTTTTTACCAGCTCCTTTACTTTTATCCATTGCGGATGAAATTTGTACATAAAAGCTTCCATCACTTTAAGATTTGGAAAATCTTTTAAATGCTTACTCAGCTCTGCTGCTTCCTCCGCATTCAGTGCGATGGGCTTTTCGCATAAAACATGTTTGCCCTTTTTTAAAGCTTTTAAGGTATATTTTAAGTGTAAATTATTTGGTAAAGGGTTGTAAATGGCGCCTATCTCATCATCTGCCAGCAAATCTTCATAACTGCCGTAAGCTTTTTTTATCCCTAAGCTTTCGGCTACTCCGTTTGCATGCTGCAAATTTCTGGAAGCAATGGCCATAACTTCTCCATTGTTACTTAGTTTTAATGCTGGGATAACGTTGGTTCTGGCAATTTTTGCTGTACTTAAAATTCCCCATCTGATGGTTTTTTTCATGATTCGTTTTTATCTGACTAAAAAGCTTTAATTTTTGAAATATAGCTTTTTATTAGTTTCAACGCTTACCTTTTTGTAAAAATTACATAGTGAATTGTAACAACAACCACGCTTTATTAAAAAAACACATTTAATACAAAATTAGTTCAGAATTGATGATTAACTATGCGCAAATTTTCAAATGCAGTTCCCATCATGAAGTATATTTTTTTCGCTATCATTCTATTCTTTAGTCTTTCCACAAAAGCACAAAACTCAGGAAAAATAACCGGACAAATCATCGACTCGCTTTCTAGCTCACCTATCGACTATGCCTCAATAGGTTTGTACAAAAGTGGAGGTGTTAGTCCGATAAATGGAATGGTTACCAACGAGAAAGGAGTTTTTACTTTCAACAACTTAAGTGATGGCGAATATAAAATTACCATTGATTTTATTGGATATAAACGAAAAACCATCAATCACCTCTTAATAAGCAAGTCAAACAGACAAATTGATCTAGCTAAAATAACTTTAAACTCAAACAGTAAATTATTAAATAGTGTAACGGTTACGGCCAACGCTCCAATCATCGAAAATAAAATTGATAAGATTGTTTACAACGCAGAAAATGACCTTACCTCCCAAGGAGGTGTAGCAACTGATGTGTTAAAAAAAGTACCTCAAGTTTCGGTAGATATTGATGGCAATGTCCAATTATTGGGAAGCTCAGCCATTCGTTTTTTAATCAACGGAAAACCATCTACCATATTCGGCAGCAGTGTTGCAGATGCTTTACAGTCTATCCCAGCCAGCCAGATTAAAAGCATAGAAGTGATCAGCAGTCCGGGCGCTAAATATGATGCTTCCGGTACTGGTGGGATCATCAACATCATCCTTAAAAAAAACAATATTTATGGGTTGAGTGGCAGTGTGAATTTGGCGGCTGGCACCAGAAGAAATAATGAGTCTATTAATTTGAGTGGTAAAAAGGGAAACTTTGGAATTAGCACCTTTTTAAGTGGCAATAACCAGTTCAATACTAAAAGCTTAAATGGCACAAACCGCTCGTCTTTATTCGCGGATACTACCAACATACTTATCCAAGGTGGAAATAGCATGATTAATAGAGGCGGTATCCGCACAGGATTAAGCTTAGATTGGGATATCAACAAAAAAAACAACATAAATGCCAGTGTTGGATATGATGCGTTTAAAAATCGTAGTAGTAATTTTAATAATCAGGAGATACAGACTTTTAAAGGAACTCAGTCTTTAAGCGATGAAAATTCTATCTTAAATTCAAACAATCAATTTATTGAACACTCTTTAGAACTTAATTTAGCATATAAAAAAACATTTGAAAAAGAAGATGAAGAGCTGAATATTGGAGCAACTGCTGGCTTAGGAAAAAGCACTTCTTCATTTAATCAATTACAAAACGTTTTAAATACCAACCCCTTTGCAGGCTTGAACAGTAATAACCGGGGGACTGATAATTCGTTCCAACTGAATATTGATTATACGTATCCAGTAAACAATAATTTTATTGTAGAAACCGGTGCAAAAGCAATTGTAAATGACATTAGCGGAAACTCTTTGGTGAATACGCTTAACAGTAATAACCAGGAGTTTGTACCCAACCCTACGCAATCGAATAATTTAGATTATAAAAGAAATATCTACGCCGCTTACCTTTCCGGAACATACAAGATGTTCAATTATTTAGATGTAAAATCGGGATTAAGATATGAGAGAACATTTTCTACTGCCAATTATTCGCAAGTAGGCAATATCCAAATTGATCCCTACAATACATTTGCACCTTCCGTAGTAATTGCGCATAATTTCGAGAATAAAAACAGCTTGAAATTAAGCTACAGCTATAGAATAGAACGACCAGATTATGAAGATTTAAATCCGTTTTTAGACCTTACTGACCCTAGGAATGCAACCACTGGAAATCCAAACTTGAAACCTGAGATTGGAAATAATTTTGAATTTGGCTTTAATAGAAACTTTAAAAAGGGAGGCAACTTAAATATCGCCGTATTCTACAGACATAATCAAGACGATATTAAAACTTTTGCTACTTTTTATCCTAATTATACTGTTGGTGATTCTACCTATCAAAATCTAACCTTAACCACTCGCTTAAACATCGGTGAAGAAATCAGGGAAGGAATAAGTTTATCTGGTTCTATTCCCTTTGGAAGCAAATTAACTATACGCCCAAATATGTATGTGGCTACACAAACCATTATTAATAAATATACTGGTGGTCCAAATGTAAATGGTTTTAGGTATCGGATAAATTTAAACACTAGCTATGAGTTTAACTCCGGTTTTAGTGCAGAACTATTTGGCAACTATAATTCGGCGGAAAACAATGTACAAGGGAAAAGACCTGCGTTTTTCTTGTACAATTTAGCTTTAAGAAAACAGCTGTTCCACAAAAAAGGAAGCCTTGGTTTCTCTGCGACTAATCCCTTCAATAAATATGTGATGCAAAAAAGCACCATTTATGCTGATAACTCTACTCGAGTTTCTTACCGTCAAATTCCTTTTCGCTCTTTTGGTTTAGTGTTTGCCTACCGTTTTGGCAAAATAGATTTCAAAAAACCTGATAACGAGGACGATGTACCTGCTCTAAATTAGTCATCAATTTACAGGAAATCGCCAATAGGTTAACGAGCTTTTCTGATTAGCTTCTGATCTCGCGACGCATAAAAAGATAGTATGAAAGTGCAAAACAGCTGATGGTTGAAGCAAGCAATCCGCTTACTTGTGACCAAACAATCAGAAGGCTTTCTCTAAAAGGTAAAGGTGATGGAATTGCTCCGGCCATTTGTTCCATAGTTAGCGGACCAAGGCTCCTTACCGAAGGAATTAGGAGTGTAGTTGAAGCATCAGTGTAAAGTTGGTTTGGGGAAACACGAAGAATATTTAAGATGAAATCATTATAACTTGCTACTTGTTGCGAAGAAAGTTCAGCAGGATTTGGTAAGATAGCCTTAACAATTACAGTGACTAAGATTTGGTAAAATATAGTAAAAAACAGCCAAAAGCCAATTGCGGTAAGTGCCGAAGTTGCCGACTGTTTAAACGCAATGGAAAGTAGAATGGACAAACTTAACCAAAACGCAACATACACAATGGTTATACCTATAAAAGTCATTATCCTTAATATCTCCTGTGGCTCCATTCGCACTCCGGTCCAAAGCAAACCTCCGCCTAACATCAAAAATACCAGCACCAAAAAAAGCGAACCTATTAAAATAAGTGAAGAAGAAAACTTGGCAAGTAAAAGATTGTCACGATAGATAGGTTGCGCCATCAGTCTGGACAGTGTTCCGCTGTTTTGTTCCGAGTTTACGGCATCAAATCCTAAACCAATACCCAAGAGAGGTGCCAGAAAACTAAGCAGAACGTGAAAAGGCGGAATTGAATTGTCAGTAGCTGTTAGCAGTTTAAGGTATAGAAAATTATGATCCGGGTCATTTACATTTCCTACTGCCGAGCGTAAATTACCTGCCGAAGCATAAATAGAAGCCATAAAAGTAAGTGCTATTATTGCGATAAGCACAATAAAACGCCAACTATGTACATGATCGGATATTTCTTTACTAAGCATTGCCGCAAACGGACGCTCATTTGTTGACTTTTTCAAACTACTTTTATTTGCCGAACCTTGAAAAAAAAGATCTTTTAAAGATACTGCTGGACTTTTCATGGACTGTATTTTCTGTTAAACTGTTTTCAAAATATTTTTGGTAAATCTCCTCTAAACCATAGCTTTTTTGGCAAACTCCTTGGATATTATATCCTTTTTCCACCAACACACGAACAATTGAAGGCGTAATATTTTTACCGCAAGCAAATTCAATTGATGAGTCCTTCACCTTTATAGTTTTAATACCTTCTATTTTTAAAATTTCATTTTCATGAGGAAAAACACCATTTAATGTTTCTGCTACGTCAACCGAGGTAATATGGTCTTGGCCAGCAAATAGTTTTTCGGATAGTGTTTCGATATTGCCCTGCACCAATAGTTTTCCTTGAACAAATATTCCCACTCGATCACAAACCTGTTGTACATGGTGTAAATGATGAGAAGAAAGCAGTACCGAAAGCCCTTGTTCTTTACTCAATTTTTTGATGAGTGCCAAAAAATCACGCACACCGCTGGGGTCGATACCTAAAGTCGGCTCGTCTAGAATAATTACTTCAGGTTTTTTAATCAGTACATCGGCCAAACCCAAACGCTGTTTCATCCCGCGGGAATAAGCACCGGTTTTCAAATGCATCTCTTTTGCTAAACCAACAATTTCCATCACTTCCACAGTTCTGGATTTTAGTTCTTCTTCATTGATTCCGTTTAGTCTGCCTATATATTCTAGGTTTTCAAGCGCTGTCATATTATCATAAAAACCAACGCTATCTGGCATGTAACCCACCTTTCTTTTTACCTTAATGGGGTTACTTGTTGCATCGTAACCGCAAACCATGGCTTTTCCGGCGCTAGGTTCCGTTAACCCAAGCATCATCAATATGGTGGTGGTTTTTCCTGCGCCATTCGGCCCCAGCAACCCAAAAATCTCTCCTCGGTTTACATCAAGGCTGAGGTTATCAACCGCCATTTTGGTGCCGTAGGTTTTGCTCAGATGCTGTAACTGTATAATAGGATCCATTTTAAAATGCTTTGCTATAAAATTATCGTCTGCCGTATTTCTTGATCAAATAGTACACGATGCCGATAGCTAGCAGAATGACCAATATACCTACCCAGCCCGAAAACAGAGAAGTTTTTACCTGCATCCGAAAAGACGTTTGTACGTTTGCGCTACTTCCAGAGGCGGTAAAAGTACTGACATAATCTCCTGCAATTGTTTTGTCAGGTACCTTTAAATTGGCATTTACTGATATTGATTTCCCGGGTTCTAACTTAGTGATGTTAGCAGGTTCAAAAGTACACTCCCAGCCGGTTGGCAGTTGCGAGGATAAACTTAAGTTTTCCAACGCTAGTGTACCTGTATTTGTAGCCACTAAACTAATTTGTTTGGTGCTTCCAGCGGTAAGGTCTTCGTTTAGTTTTCCGGTAGGACTACTAAAAGTCAGCGAATAAGAACCTTTTACTACGGCTTCTAAATTCAGCGTCAGCGTATCGGTTCCTGCTATTGCCTTTACCGGTATAGGATATTTTTTTGGAGAGGCATCTGCGGCAGGGTTAATTTCGATAGAAATGTCTTGAGTTTTACCCGCGTCCATGTTTAGCGAGGTAATTTGGTTGCCATCTACCTTGTAGCTGATCATCCATCCGGGCTCTAAGCCAGCTTGTAGCTGATAAATGACTGCTTTGGTAGAACCATTGTGGAGCGTAGTGTTGTAACGGAAAGTTTCGCTCCTGGCTTGCTCTAAGTTAATCAGCTTTGCCGTAAAAGAAGATTTCTGATTGGGAACAACAGGTGCCTTTTGAGCTTGTGAGAGTTGCGCTGAAAAAATACAGGCTACTAATAAAAATGTAAATCTTCTCCAGGTATGAGAAGAAACAATTGATGATTTAGGTGACATAATCCTACGACTAAAATTTTAAATGATAGCTAAAAAAATGCTCGTTTTAATAGGTTTTCTTTAAACGATAAATCAAATTAAAGGATGAAACAGAAGTTTTCAAAGCGCTTTAACATTTTTTAACAGTGCGGATAGGTCTTGTATGGGGAAGGATAAAACTTGGGCCTGGAGTAAGAATAGGGGATGTTTTTTTGAAAAAATTGGTAAATAAACAAGGTCTTCTTTCGAAGACCCTGTTTTTATGTAACCGTTAAGGTAATGATATTTTTGAATCCGAACTATTGAATACCTTCAAACTCAACAATTTCATTCACATCTTTCTGGTAATCAATTTGATCAAAACCGAAACCAAATAAATTTAAAAAGTCTGATTTGTAACCTGCTAAATCGCCAATTTCAGGAAGTGTTTCCGTATCTGCTTTAGCCCATAATTCTGCAACTTTAGCTTGTACATCGTCTCTCATCTCCCAATCATCTATTCTAATTCTTCCTTTTTCGTCTGTTGGAATTGCTTTGCCGGTATATAAGCGTTCACTAAATAAACGTTGAATTTGCTCAATACATCCTTCATGAATTCCCATCTCCTTCATCACTTTATAAAGTAGCGAAATATATAATGGAATAACCGGAATTGCAGAACTTGCCTGTGTAACCAATGCCTTATTTACAGAAACGTAGGCCTTAACATTGCTGTCTTTTAAATTTTCTGTAATTTTAAATGCAGTAGCTTCTAAATGGTCTTTTGCTTTTCCAATGGTGCCTTTTCTGTACACCGCTTCGGTCAAAGAAGGTCCAATGTATGAGTAGGCAACGGTCATAGCATCCTTAGCTAAAGCATCAGCTTTGCTTAGTGCATCCATCCACATTTCCCAATCTTCGCCGCCCATAACTGCTACAGTGTTTGCAATATCCTCATCCGTACACGGTTCTATAGAGATATTTGAAACAGTTCCGGTATGAAAATCAACTGTTTTGTTGGTGAAAGTTTCACCAATAGGTTTCAGCGTTGAACGATGAACCACTTCTGTTTTAGGGTGTTTCCTTAAAGGAGAAGCTAAACTATAAATCACTAAATCTATTTTTCCTAAATCTTTTTTGATCAGGTCGATAGTCTGAGTTTTTATTTCGTCAGAGAAAGCGTCGCCATTGATGCTTTTGGCATACAAACCTGCTTTTTTTGCTTGTTGATCAAATGCGGCGCTATTGTACCAACCCGGTGAAGCTGTTTTTCCTTCTTGTGGTGGTTTTTCAAAAAATACACCTATCGTGGCCGCTTCGGCTCCAAAAGCACTTGTGATTCTGGAGGCTAGTCCAAATCCGGTAGAAGCACCAATAACCAAAACGTTTTTTGGTCCGTTAATTTTTCCTTTTGATTTAACAAAGTTAATCTGATTTATTACGCTCTGTTCGCAACCTTTTGGGTGTGCTGTCAAGCAAATAAATCCTCTCATTCTCGGTTCTATGATCATATTTTGAAATTCTTTTTTGTATTTGAGATCTTATTATTTCTTTAATGATTTCAGTTTGGCTACAAACCTAAACAAATCAAAGAGAAATAAATATACAATATTTTGTGAAATAGCTACCTAAAACTGCTGTAGCTAGCTATAAAAGTATTCCTGAAAATGTTAAACCAAATATTCAAACAAGGTTTGGTCGCTATTAATTTCCTTATACTCAAAATGGTTCATCTTTAATCGATCCACTAAAGACTGATAATCATCACGGTGCTGTAGTTCTACACCTACCAATGCCGGACCGCTTTCGCGTTGTGTTTTTTTGATAAACTCAAAACGGGTTATGTCATCATGCGGACCTAAAACCTCGTTAACAAATAATTTTAAAGCTCCCGGACGTTGAGGAAAACTCACGATAAAATAGTGCTTTAACCCTTCGTAAAGCAAAGAACGCTCTTTAATTTCCTGCATCCGCTCGATATCATTATTGCCACCGCTAATTACGCAAACTACTTTTCTGCCTTTTATTTCTGCTCGGCATAAATCCAAAACAGCAATTGACAATGCACCGGCAGGTTCGGTAACAATGGCATCTTCGTTATATAATTTTAAAATGGAAGTGCATATTTTTCCCTCAGGTACTAGAATCAACCGGTCAATAATAGGCGCTGCCAATTTATAAGTGATATTTCCGATTCGTTTTACCGCTGCACCGTCAACAAAACGATTGATACTTTCCAAGGTAACGGGCGCACCGTTTTTTAATGCCGCGTCCATGGATGGTGCTCCTTCGGGTTCCACACCTATAATTTTGATTTGTGGATTCACCTGTTTCATATAATTACCCAATCCGGCTATCAAACCGCCACCGCCTATCGGTACAATTACGGTGTCCACATCTGGTAAATCCTCTATAATTTCCACGCCAACAGTACCTTGCCCTTCAATAATTCTATAATCATCAAAGGGTGGAATAAAAGTCATGTTATTGATCTCGGTATAAGCTAAAGCCTCCTTTAAACAATCGTCAAAAGTATCGCCCACCAAGATAATCTCAATAGCACCATTTCCAAATAAAATAGTCTGACTTACTTTTTGTTTCGGAGTAATCTCCGGCATAAAAACCACGCCCTTTATTTTCAACTTATCGCAAGAAAAAGCAAAACCTTGAGCATGGTTGCCCGCACTGGCACATACTACACCATTAGCCAATTCTTCCTTAGTTAGTTGGCTAATCATATTATAAGCACCGCGTAATTTATAAGAACGCACCACTTGCATATCCTCTCTTTTAAGATAAATCTTACAATCGTATCTTTTTGAAAGTCGGTCGTTGTAAATAAGCGGGGTACGCGTCACAATATTTTTTAATCGTTTAGCGGCTGCTAGAGAATCTAATTGATAAACTGGTTTTTCCATTTTGGAAATAATTTAATGCGTTGTTTTGATATTTTTTTAGCTATAGATGATATTTGGAATGCATACTTGTTCTGTATTGATCCGGCGTAATGCCATTGTGTTTTTTAAACTGACGAGAGAAATAAGAAAAATCTTTAAAGCCCAACTGATCTGCTATTTGCCCAATTGGCAAAGCTGTATGTACCAACATTCGTTTGGCTTCTAGCATGGTACGCTCATGGATGATTTCTGTTGTGGTGCTTCCTGCAATGGTTTTTGCTATTTTATTTAGCTGGTGTGGCGTTACAAATAGTTGCGATGCGTAATAAGAAACAGATTTCTCTGTTTTAAAGGATACGCCCACCATCTCCTTGAATTTGGTAAAAACGTCTATCTGGCCTAAAGCATTGTGCATTTCTTTTTGGTCATCATAATTGCGTTGCATGCTATTTAAAAACACATACAGTAAGGAACTGAGTACCAGCTTTGAATAATCTTTCCGAGAAAATTCGGCATAAATGAGCTTTAAAACTGGCGCTAACAAAGTTTTGGTTTCTTTATTCAGTTCAACATAAGGAAGTTTAAAGCTATTGTTCAAAAAAGAAAGTTTTTGTAAAGCCTCTTTATTGGTGAAGTTTAAAATAAAAAACTCTTCTGTAAACATTAAACAGTCGCCTTTTACAGAATCGTACTCTTCAAATACATGCACTTGACCCGGCGACATAAAGAAGATGATATCCGAAAATAAATCTATGGTATGGTCATCAATAATATGTTTTGAGCGACCTTCTTTTATCCATACAATCTCGTAATAGTTGTGTTTATGAGGCCATACCAATTTGCGCTGTTGGTTTAACTCGCCAAAAGGAACCACCAAAAACTCATCTTCCTTATTGTAAAAAGGCGAGAAGTCTGAAATATTGTACGTAGTTAGCATCCTGTAATTCTAATCTTTAATTTACGAAATGTACTAATTGTAATTCAAAAATTCACCAAAATGGCAAATAGGTGCTGTTATAGGTGTCGTAACTTTACTAAAAGTACCAATTAAGCCATCACAAATACTAACTAATTGGCAATAATCATTTTACTTTTGTATTGTTAAACTAACCCTAAAATTATGTCTTCTGATTTATTAAGCTTCGATAGCAGGTATCCATCCATTGCTGATTTAAAGAAAAAAGCGAAATCGCGTATCCCAAGATTTGCTTTCAATTATTTGGAGAACGGATGTAACGAGGAAGTGAATTTAGCAAAAAACGAAACAGATTTTCATGATGTAAACCTGATGCCCCAGTATCTGAAAAATTATGCTGGAGTTGATACCAGTGCCGAACTATTTGGACATCGCTACGATGCGCCATTTGGAATAGCACCTATTGGATTGCAAGGTTTAATGTGGCCAAATGCTGCTGAAATTTTAGCTAAATCTGCCGTTAAGCATAATGTACCCTATATTTTAAGTACGGTTTCTACCAGCAGTATTGAAAGAATAGCAGAAGTAACAGACAGTAAATTTTGGTTCCAATTGTACCATCCGGCAAAAACATCGATGCGTGATGATATCATCCAAAGATTAAAGGATGTAGATTGTAAGGTATTGGTAGTTTTAGTGGATGTTCCTTCTTTCGGCTTCCGTTACCGGGAGATTAAAGATGGTTTATCCATGCCTCCTAAAATGAGCGTAAGCAATGTCCTACAAGCGGCAATTAGACCGCAATGGTCTGTAGAAACGTTATTAAACGGAATTCCAGAATTTGCTACGCTAAAAAAATACATGGACAAAAGCTTAGACATGACCCAATTAGGGCAGTTTATGAATGCCTCTTTTGATAAACGGGTGGACATGAATAAAGTTGCAGCCATAAGAGACCAGTGGAAAGGAAAACTTGTTTTAAAAGGAATAGCAAGTGACCAAGATGCAGAAAAAGCAGTTGCTTTAGGCGCTGATGGCTTTATTGTGTCTAACCATGGTGGCCGACAGTTAGATGCCGGAGAATCGTCTATTAAATCTTTAAGCAACCTCGCCGATAAGTATAAAGATAAATTGACCGTGATGATGGATGGCGGAATACGTACAGGGCCAGATGTAGCAAGAGCAATTGCCAGTGGCGCAAGTTTCACCTTTATGGGCCGACCTTTTATGTACGGCGTATCTGCCCTAGGCAAAAAAGGAGGTGACCATACCATTGCTTTACTTAAAACACAATTTAAACAAGTTATGGAGCAATTATGTTGCGAAACTATTGCCGATTTGCCATCAACACTAATTACTAGAAAATAGAATTACGAGGAGTCGGGTTAAAACAAAAAGAAGTTTGCCTTTAAACCTTAGGGATGAGTTATGGTCTATTTGAAAGAAAACTTGTTTTCTATTTTTAAATAGTTGAACTTGTTTAAGTTCCAAATTAAATAGGCTTAAACGTACATGAGTGAATTAAGCAAAACTTATTCACCCAATTCATATCCATAAACGATATATCCTTATGTATAAAAAATACTTCTTAATCATTACGGTGGTTTTGTTTGCTTTTGTATCAATTGCAAATGCGATGACCAATCAGCACCGTAGCAAAAGAAATTCACTGACGGCAATTAGTGCAGATCCACCTGTGACCGTTAAAGACGATGGGTCAACTTATACCATGTCTAACGGTTACCTTACGGTAAAAGTAAATAAAAGAAGCGGTGATTTGGTCTCTGTGAAAACATCCAAAAGTGTTACGCCAAATATGGAGTTGATGGGCTATGTTTCTGGCCACCATGCCGGTTATTGGGAGCAAAGTCCCGCTCTTGCAGCCCGCGAGGTTTCGAGTATCACTATTGATCCCGCTACTGTTAATGGCGACCGAGCTGAAGTATCTGTTAAAGGTTTTGCTGATGGAAAATCCATTCTTGGGAAAAACCCAAGCGCTGCAGGTCAAGAAGGCGGATTAATTGCAGATCTAGAAATCCGTTATACGTTGGAACGTGGCGCTCATGGACTTTATACTTATGCTATTTTCACTCATCAAGATACCTATCCTGCAGGTTCTGTTGGAGAATCAAGATTTGGCTTTAAGCTGAATGGCTCTGTTTTTAATTGGATGTCTATTGATGACCAGCGAAATGCTTTGATGCCAACTGGTAAAGATTGGGATGCTGCCACGGACCTCAATATGAAAGAATCCCGTAGGCTTACCACGGGCATCTATAAGGGTAAAGCTGAGCATAAATATGATTATTCAGCTAAGCAGTCTCAGATTCCAGCTTATGGTTGGTCATCTACCTCTCAAAAAGTTGGATTGTATATCATTAATCCATCTTTCGAATACCTCTCAAGCGGACCAAATCATTTTGAACTTACCGGTCATATAGATGATGGCGACGGCGGAGACCCTACGCTTTTAAACTATTGGCGTGGTACACATTATGGTGGAAGCATACTCCCTTTTGCCGCAAACGAGTATTGGACAAAAGTTGTTGGTCCCATGTTTATTTATGTTCCTACAGGTAATGATCCTAAAACGCTTTTTGTAAATGCGAAAAAACAAGCTAAGGTAGAGCAAGATCGCTGGCCTTATTCATGGGTTAAGGGTGTTGATTATCCCTCATCTACGGAACGGGCAACGGTTAAAGGCCGTATGAAGCTAGTTGATTCACAAGCAACAAGTACTAAGTTTTCGAATTTATTGGTGGGTTTGTCTTTTCCAGATGAACCAGAAAAGCCTCGTCCACAGCGTCCGTTACGAAATGATTCGTTGGAAAGAAAACCGGCGCAAGCCCCACCTCAACCTGAACTTAAACCTAAATCGGCTGATACTCCGGCGCTGTTGCCTAACGGTCAGCGAGCCAATCGTGGTACTTATTTACCACCAAGACCGGCAGGAGCTCGCTTTGCTGGATTTAACTTTCAGCCAGCTATGAATTGGCAGAACGACGCCAAACATTATCAATTTTGGACTCAAGGTAATTCCGATGGTAGTTTTACCATTCCGAATGTACGTCCTGGTACCTATCAGCTTCACGCGATAGCAGATGGAGTGCTCGGCGCTTACGATGCTACGGCAACAGTAACGATCACACCCGGGCAGAAACTGGATCTCGGCTCCATTGAATGGCTACCTACACGTTATGGTCAGGAGATTTTCCAAATCGGTGTTCCGAATCGTTCGGCCAAAGAATTTTATAAAGGCGATGACCATTGGCATTGGGGAATGTATATAGCATACGCGAAATTTTTTCCAAATGATGTGAATTTTACGGTAGGGAAATCTGATCCTGCTAAAGACTGGTACATTTATCAAGTTCCTCATGATATCGACTTTAAACCAGATGGAAGAGATCAAGGCAGGGCAACACCATGGACGATAAATTTTATGATGCCGGCAAATGCGCCAACCTCGGGCAAAGCCACCTTGCGATTCGGGATTTCGGGTTCAAGTACACGCTCGTTAGGCATCTCAATTAATGGTAAAGAGGTGGGACCGTTCACAGATATTAGCGGAGGTGGAGCAAGCATGATCCGCGATGGCATTGAAGGTACTTGGGTAGAACGCGACTTTAACTTTGATGCTTCTTTGCTCAAACCCGGTAAAAACACTATCGTTTTAACGGTACCTGCTGGTGGAGTTGCTAATGGGATATGTTATGATGTGATACGTTTGGAGGTTGCTAAGGGTAAGCCTTAAAGTTTTTGGGATATTGCGAAAATTCTAAAATCCAACTTAATTAAAAAATCCCATGGTTTTGTGCGGTTTTTTTCTTTTGAAGTGGGTCATTTTTAAATGATCGCTACCAGAAATGATACTGATATTCCCATCGGCTTCCAGCATGGCCAATTTTACATCCTTAAATTTTTCTACGCCATGTTCCCTCATTGCTTCACTGAGCTCATCATCAGAAATATCCAGATTGCTCAATTTGTTAAAATCCAGTTTTCCATTATGGATCAGTATCTCGGGCTTTTCATTGATTAAAGCTTTAAATCTTGGGCTTTTAAAAAGTAATTTCTTAAATATAAAATTCATTAAAAAAAGTACACTAGCCGCAATTATTCCGCCTAATAAACTTGTGTCAGGGCCTACCATCGCATTTTGAACAGAATTGCTGATCAATAAAATGAGTACAATGTCAAAAGTGTTTAATTGCGAAAGTTGCTTTTTGCCCGTAATTCTAATGGCAACTAAAATAAAAATGTAAACAGATACACTTCTTAAAACAATATCTAAAAATCCGGCGGTGTGAAACATCAATTTAAATTTAATACCCTCTAATTTAAAATTTTAAAAGGATATTGATTGGGATTTTTTGTGTACTTGAATAAATATAATTTAAGTCAAGAACACCTCAGCCGGAATTCCCAATTTTGACTAACCGGTACTGGTTTCTCATGATATTAATCACTACTCAATCATCACCAACTAAACTGGCGCTTTTATCAACAGTCCTTAATTCTTCGAAACTTTTGAAGTCTGTATTCAAAAATTCATAATACCACTCGAACAAAGCATTTTTTACTTTCAGATACTCTTGCGAATATGCGAGTAAAATTTTTCGATTGATAATATTAAATATTTATAGTTTACTTATAGTAAACAAAAGCAGAAAGTTTCTATTAGGAAACAAATATTGGTGGTAAAATGAGATCTGCAATAGGTTAGATTTGCAGTTTGTTACTCCCAATTTGCTGGTGCGAGATTAATATTGTTATTTAAGAAAGATTTATCTTCTTTACGTCATGTCGAGGATACGAGACATCTCACAAGTAAGGTCCGGATATAGCATTTAACACCTATTTGTGAGATGTCTCACTATCGTTCGACATGACGGATTTTCTTAATTTAAAGGTGTTGAGTTCTTGTTTTTCGTAATTCGTGAAACTAAAAAAGCTCCCCAATTCAACATCGAGGAGCTTTCCGTACAAAAGAATAAATCCTTATTTATAAGCTATTTCACTCCATTTCAGTTCTTTTTCAAACTGGTTAATTTCGGTTTTAGCATCAATAGTAACCAATTCAATTCCTGCCATTTTAGCGAAATCTCTGAAATAAGCAGTGGTTAAGCTTTGGCTGTAAACTGTATGGTGAGCTCCTCCGGCATAAATCCACGCGGTGCAGGCCGTGTTCATATCCGGAAGCGGTTTCCAAAGTACACGGGCAACCGGTAATTTTGGTAATTCGTTTTCTATTTCTACAGCTTCCACTTCGTTAACAATTAAACGGAAACGGTTGCCCATATCAATTAAAGAAGCATTTAACGCATTTCCGCCTGCAACGTTAAATACCAAACGGGCTGGGTCAGCTTTGCCACCGATTCCTAATTCATGAACTTCTAAACTTGGCTTTCCTTTAGCTAAAGAAGCATCAATCTCTAACATGTGCGATCCTAAAACCATCGGGTTTTTTGGGTCGAAATGGTAAGTGTAATCTTCCATAAAGGCTGTTCCGCCTTCTAAACCAGTTGCCATAACTTTACAGGCTCTTAGTAAAGCTGCGGTTTTCCAGTCGCCTTCGCCGGCGAAACCAAAACCTTGTTGCATTAAGCGTTGTGAAGCGATACCCGGTAACTGGATCATGCCATGTAAATCTTCAAAAGTATCGGTGAAACCTTTAAAGCCACCGTCGGTTAAAAATTTCTTTAAGCCCAACTCAATTCTTGCGGCTTCAACAACCGATTCTCTTTTTGCACCGCCGGCCAATAATTCGGTAGCCAAAGTGTAGCTTTCTTCGTATTCTTTTACTAAAGCGTCAACATCTGCTTGTGGAATGGCATTGATAATCGCTACCACATCGCCCACACCGTAAGTGTTTACAGAGAAACCGAATTTCAATTCGGCTTCTACTTTATCTCCTTCTGTAACGGCAACAAAGCGCATATTATCGCCAATACGCGCAAATTTAGCACCTTGCAAATCGTTCCAGCCTGCGGCTGCCCTGGTCCAAACGTTGATTTCTTCCAGAACTTTTTCATCTTGCCAAAAGCCTACTACAACTTTTCTTTCGATGCGCATGCGGGAAACCATGAAACCGAATTCTCTATCGCCGTGTGCGCTTTGGTTCAAGTTCATAAAGTCCATATCAATGGTGCTCCAAGGAATATCGCGGTTGAATTGCGTATGTAAATGCAACATTGGTTTTTTAAGGATACTTAAACCTCTGATCCACATTTTAGCGGGAGAAAAGGTGTGCATCCAAGTAATAATTCCGATACAGTTTTCGGCTACGTTCGCCTGCGCAATGGTATCGTAAATTTCTTCTGATGATTTTAAGATGGGCTTAAAAATAACTTTTACAGGAATGCTTGGTGCTCCGTCTAAAAATTGAGCTACTTCTTGCGAGTGTTTAGCCACTTGTTTTAAGGTTTCGTCTCCGTAAAGGTTTTGTGTGCCGGTTAAAAACCAAACTTCTAAATGTTTTAAAGTGTTCATTGTTATGATGTTTTAATTATTTCGTTTGTCATGCTGAGCGGAGTCGAAGCATCGCCCAGTAGGAGTGAACTACTGCCCGTAATAAGCGCCTGCTCCGTGTTTTCTTTCGTAATGCTTTTGAATTAGGGAATCTTTCATCCGGCTCACATTGCCTTCAATTTGCTCGGTATATAAAGCCATTTGCGCTACAGATTCTAAAACAGCGCTATTATAAACGGCTTTTGCAGCGTTTTTTCCCCAAGTAAAAGGAGCGTGGCTGCCTACCAAAATCATTTCCACTTCTTTATAGCTCAAACCTTTTTCTTTTAAATGATTGATGATTTGGAAGCCAGTTTCGTATTCGTAGTTGCCTTTAATCATGCTGTCGTCCATTGGCGGAGCGCAGGGAATATCAACCGTCAAATGGTCGCCATGCGTAGTTCCGTAAATTGGAATAGCTCTTAAGCTTTGTGCCCAAGCGGTTCCGTAAGTGCTGTGTGTATGCACAACACCTGCAATGCTGTCCCACTGTTTGTATAAAACCGCATGTGTTTTAGTATCTGATGATGGGCGTAAATTTCCCTCCACGGTGTTTCCATCAAAATCAACAATCACCATTTTTTCTGGCGATAAATCTTCATAAGGCACACCGCTGGGTTTAATAGCGAAAACACCTTCATTTCTGTCTGCCGCACTTACGTTGCCGAAGGTAAACAGCACTAAACCTAATTTGGGCAATTGCATGTTGGCTTCGTAAGCTTCTTCTCTGATGTTTTTATAATTCATGACTTATTTTTTGAAAGTTAAAGACTCTTCGATGAAATCGCCTGCTTTAATATAAGTTTGGTATCGCTTTGCGTAAATTTTCGCTTTATCGGCATTTGGATGATACTCGGCATCAAAACCCCGTCCCATAGCTTCCATCGCATCTTCAACTTTCGGATAAATACCTGCAACCGTTGCGGCAAACATGGCAGCACCAATGGCGCAAGTTTGTTCTGATTTATGGATTTTGATAGGCATATCCATTACATCTGCCATCATTTGCATAATGTAAGGGGATTTTTTTGCAACGCCACCTAAACCAATTAAACCTTCTACTTTTACACCTTGGTTCACAAATTGGTCGACAATCTTTTTTGCACCAAAACAGGTGGCTTCTACCAAAGCTTTAAACATTTTAACGGCATCGCTTCCTAAATCTAATCCAAAAAAAGCACCTTTTAACAGTTGGTTGGCGTTTGGTGTTCTTCTGCCGTTTAACCAGTCAATAGCAAATTCGTCTTTTTCGGAAAGGCTTAGTTCGTTTGCTTTTTTGCTGAGGATAGGAATAAGGTTGTCTTCAATTTGTGAAATTAAAGCTTCGGTTTCTGGTGTTTGGTTTTCTGCCAAGATGTTCTTGATTGGCCATAACAACAGGTTTTTATACCAAGCATAGGCATCACCAAAAGCAGATTGACCAGCCTCTAAGCCTGCCATCCCGGGAATAACGGAACCGTTTACCTGTCCGCAGATGCCAGCAACCAGTTTGCCGTCCATGTCTTTGTTTGGTGCAACCAAAATATCGCAGGTTGAAGTTCCCATTACTTTACTCAAATAATAAGGTTCAATTTGACCACCTACCGCACCAAAATGTGCGTCAAATGCCCCAACACCAATTGCTACATCTGTTGTTAAACCTAGTTTTTGTGCCCATTCGGCGGATAGATTGCCAACTTTTTGATCAGCAGTATAAGTTTCCTGAAAAAGTTTATCTCTAAAACCTGCCAAAACTGGATCTAAAGCAGTGAAGAAATCTTCTGGTGGCAAACCGCCAAATTCTTCTGCCCAGAGCGCTTTATGTCCGGCAGCGCAACGGCTAGCTTTAATGTCTTTTGCGTTTGTTCCACCGGTTAACAAAAATGGCAACCAATCGCATTGTTCTACCCAAGCGTAAGTGTTGGATGCAACTTTTTTATCTACTCTTAAAATATGGAGAAACTTTGCCCAAAACCATTCTGATGAATAAATTCCGCCACAATATTTTAAGTAATTAACCGGAAATTTGGTGGCGTGTTGGTTGATTTCTGACGCTTCGGATGTACCGGTATGGTCTTTCCAAAGCACAAACATGGCATTTGGATTTTCGGCAAACTCTGGCAACAATGCCAAAGGAACACCGTTTTCGTTTACCGCTACTGGTGTAGAACCAGTGGTGTCGATGGAGATTGCAGCAATATTTTGAGCAACATTGGCATCAGCTTTTGCAATTGCCTGTTTAATGGTTTCGGTTATGCCTTCAACGTAATCAAGCGGATGTTGCCTAAACTGACTTTGTGATGCATCACAGTATTTTCCGGCTTTCCAGCGAGGATAATAAAATACTGCCGATGAGATTTCATTACCATTTGCGGTATCAACAATCACCGAGCGGACAGAATCTGTTCCGTAATCTACACCGATAACATAGGTTTGTTTTGCCATTTTGTTAGAATATTATAGCTGACTGTAGGCCAGATTTAAAAGAATGTTAAAATTATAGTGGTTGGTCTTTTTATCTAATTGGTAATAGAAAGCACCTTTTTTTGAGCTTAATTTGTCCTTTTCGTTAAGCTTTTCCAATAATTTGCTTCCCAAAAGTTTCCGGCTAAAGTTTCTTTTGTCAAAACTTGCTTCAAATACTTCTTCATAAAGTTGCTGTATTTGTGGAATGGTGAATTTGTCTGCCAAAAGCTCAAATAAAATAGGTTGTAAAGCCGCTTTTTTCTTGAGGTAATCTCTGCCTGCAGCAATCATTTCTGTATGGTCAAAAATTAAGTTTGGAATTTCGTCGATTTTAAACCAGTGCGCTTCATAAGCATGGTTTAATTGCGCCTCAAACTTGGTTACATCAATTAAACTGGAATAAACTATACTTATGGTGCGTTCTGCAGGGTCTCTATCAGCTTTGCTAAAGGTTTTTATCTGTTCCATAAAAATACCTTCTAAACCTGTAAGTTCCTTTAGTACCCTGGCAGCAGCCTCATCGGCAGATTCTTCCCCTTGTAAAAATCCGCCCATTAAACTCCATTCATTTTGGTACGGTTCCAGTTTTCTTTTAATTAGTAATACCTTAAGTGTTTGGTTTTCGAAACCGAAAATCAAACAATCTACCGCTACTAATGGCCGTATATATTTTGAGGGTTGGGGCATAATATAAAATTGGTTTGGTAAATGTAAGTGTTAATGTGACAATTAAAAAATAATTGAAAGTTTTTTTTGGAAAATTACGATTGCTTTAAGCTTTTTCGCTTTAATTAAGGAAAGGTGCTGTTTGATTTACGTACCAGTTGCGAGTTTTTTTTAAGTTCTTTTTAGCTAAAATAACTGTATATGGATACTTGAAAGAAAAAAGTTGCTATATTTATTTTTGAGCCGAGCTATTCAAAGCTAAAAATCTTTTTTTCTTAAATCTAATCAAATTTTCTGATTATAAGTCCACCTAAAGTCCACCCTAAGTCCGACTTTACTGCACCATTAGTCTACGTCTTCTTCGGTACTTCTCCGTGACTTGTTCCGGATTTCCTTAGGTGCCAAGCGAAGATGGGACGAAGATGGTAAGGAGGAATCATGGTTTGTTCAAAAGTCTCATGGTTAGTTTATTATTTAAAATAAATATTAAATTGCGTTACAGATATGAAATATATGCGCTGCTGGATAGCGCATATTTTTTAGTTGTAAGCCATTTAACCCGACCGAATGAAATTGACGATTTTAATTCTAATTTTTGGACTTCTAGGTTGCAATCGACAAATAAAATTTGACAAGAAAGCTTGGACAACAAAAGATGATTTTTTTCCTTGTACTTGTCGACAATATATGATTGAGGATTTAAAAGAAAATTATAAATTAACGGGAATTAACGAAAAGGATTTAATAAAAATATTGGGACAACCCGACCAAACCGACTCATCAATTATTTCATATCAACTAATAGTAGATTACGACAACGACATCGACCCAACTTATACAAAGACATTAACCTTTAAAGTTGATACGAACAAAACTATATCAAATTTTGAAATTACTGAATGGAAAAAATAAACGGCTTACAACAGCAGGTTTAAAAATTTACGGGGTGAAGTGCTTTCACTTCCTTCATCGTTTTTTATCAAGTTTTTGCGGTGCGACATCGGTTCTGCAAGTAAAACCGTAATGTCAAACCTGCCAAACGTTGGGGGTAATACAACCAGACCGAACTTCAAGAAAAAAACTACTTTTAAAAAGACCTAGTTTAATTCCTTACTCGTATATTTGCGAAATAATTTCAAATATTGGAATAAGAGATGATTGAAGAATTTAGTTTTGGTAACTTTTGGTCGTTCAAGGACATTCAGACTTTAAATATGACCGCAGCAAAGATTAAGTCGAAAAATGTTTCGCTTGACACAAATAATGTATTCCCTTTAAATAAAGAATTGAGTTTAATTAAGTCTAAGGCAATTTATGGGGCAAATGCAAGTGGGAAAAGTAATGTAGTAAAGGCTTTGGTAACTTTCATTAGAATTATCAGAGACTCTGCCAAAGAAGAAAAAGCATTGAGCTTAATTGACTCTTTCCAGTTATCTACAGAAACAACTTCACAACCAACTTTTTTTCAACTAATTTTTAGGGTTGGAAAAACAAGATACAGATATGGTTTTGAAACTGACGATAAATCAATCAAAAGTGAATGGTTATTTTCAACACCAAGTAAACGAGAACAACCCTTATTTATCAGAGAAAAAAATGAGATTGTAGAAATTAATCAAACTCATTTTGAAGAGGGAGTTTTGTATCAAAAATTGCTTGAAAATTCAAAAGACCAAATTTTCACAGATACATCTTTGTTCTTAACACATCTAAATTCAATTGGATTTGCCAAACTTTCCAAACAAATTTTCAAAACTATTTCCTCTATTTCAATCGTAAGCGGATTAGGACATCAAGGAATGTATAGTATTGCGGGCGAATCATTAAGCGATGCTATCAAAAAGAAATTTATTTTAGATTTTCTAAAAAAGGCAGATGTCGGAATTGAAGATTTGGAGACAGTTGAAATTACCAATGAAAATTTGCCTGATAGTGTGGAAGAAGAAGTAAAACAAGAATTGAAAAAGGGGAAAATTCTTATTTCCAGTAGAACTCAATTTGATTCAAATCTTAAAGCAGTAGGAAAAAGTGAATTTTCTTTTGGCAATCAAGAATCTGAAGGAACAAAGAAAATGTTTGAATTAAGCCCATTTATCTACCGTTCTCTAAAAGAAGGTGTTCCTTTGATTATTGATGAATTCGATTCAAGATTTCATCCTTTATTGACTAAAAAAATTGTTGAACTTTATAATTCATCTGAAAATAAAAAGTCTCAACTTATTTTTACAACTCACGACACTAATTTGTTATCGCCTGAATTATTAAGACGAGACCAAATTGACTTTGTTGAAAAAGATAAATTTGGGGCGAGTCATCTTTATACTTTGGTTGAAATTAAAGGTGTTCGTAATGATGCTTCTTTTGAAAAGGACTACATTCAAGGCAAATATGGTGCTATTCCATTTTTAGGCGATTTTGTTAACTTAATATCTTTTGAATAATGCCGAAAAGTACAAGAGCTATTAAAGTTACAGATCAGAATAAAGCTTGGAATAAAAAGCCTAAACCAAGTGGTTATAGAATAGATACAATTCCAATAAACAAGACCATTCTAATCGTTTGTGAAGGACAAACCGAAAAACTCTATTTTGAATCTTTTCCCGTTTTAGGTGTTAAAATAAAAGCGATTGACCTAAAAGGACAATCCAAACTTAAACTAATAGAGTCAACAAAAGAAATTATTGATTCTACAGACGAAGAATATAATGAAGTTTGGTGTGTATTTGATATGGATGTAAAACGTGGTGCTGATGAGTTCGCTGACTTTGACAATGCGATAAATAAGGCTTTAGAATTCGGCTATAAAACTGCATATTCAAATGACGCTTTCGAATTATGGTTTTATCTACACTATAACCTCATAAATGCTCAACAATTACGAACATTTTATTACAATGAACTTGGAAAAAGATTTGGAATAAATTATATCAAAGAGGGCAAGAAATATGACTTTTGTTTACAGATATACTCAATTCTGAACAAAGATATTAATTCTTCACAGCAAAACGCAATTGACAGAGCAGAAGCTTTATTTGAAGAACAGAAACATCTAACATATCACGAACAAAATCCAGTTACTAAGGTTTACGAATTGGTTAAAGTAACGTGAGTTCGGTTTAAGCGGCTAAGAATAGTTGTTTATTATTTTCTTCGAAT
>NZ_CAMLIG010000039.1 GCF_946480185.1 uncultured Pedobacter sp.
ATCATGCCCTTTGCTCTCTTTTTTACACTATTTCTTATCCCGAACTCACGTTAAAGTATTGAATGAAAATTTAAGGCGATAATGAAATATACTCCCGCCAACATCGGTTTTGCGTAATGGTGGGTGACGGATTTCTATTGAACATTTGTGCTAAATCGAACGATAGTAACTCTAATCAACTGTAGTGCTAAAATGCCGCCACTACGCAAAGCTGTTTACCGTTAGCGGTAACCGTAGCGGACGACACTACCAACAATGACAATGACAAGAATTCACAAAATATTGACCTATTGTATTGCGACAGTTTGGATTGTAAACGGACTTTTTTGTAAGGTACTAAATCTTGTTCCAAGACACGAACAAATTGTTGTAAGAATATTAGGTGACGACCATTCCAGACTATTGACAATTCTAATCGGACTTTCAGAAATCATAATGGCTGTTTGGATTTTAAGTGCTTATAAGACAAAGTTAAATGCTATTGCACAAATAGCGGTAGTTGCGACAATGAACACACTTGAATTTATTCTTGTTCCTGACTTGTTGCTTTGGGGGAAACTAAACTCATTCTTTGCATTTATTTTTATTTTAGTTGTTTACTACAACGAATTTTATCTTAACAAAAAATAACTCGATGCTAGCATTTTTAAAAGACCATCCATTTGCAGTTGAAGCGTATTTTGAAAGTTCGCTGGTTTTGACTTTTGCAGTTCCAAAAGAACAATTACAAAATCTAATTCCAGAATGTTTACAGCTTGATACATTTCAAGACAAATGGGCTTTTGTTGCAGTTGCAATGGTTCAAACAAAAGACTTGCGACCAAAAGGTTTTCCGAAATTTATGGGCAACGATTTTTTTCTTATTGGTTATCGTGTTTTTGTTCGTTACACGAATAATGCAGGTAAAAATTTGCGTGGTTTGTATATTCTGAAATCAGAAACTGACAAAACAAAAATGGAATTTTTTGGAAACATATTTACGCATTACAACTACACCACAACGGACATAAAACAAGTTGAACAGCAAAACACAAAAGAAATATCCTCGAAAAAATCAAAGTTCAAAATCACAATAGACAAAACGGAAGAACAAATTTCTTTGCCTGAACATTCCCCTTTTGCAGACTGGAAGGAAGCAAGAAGATTTGCTGGACCTTTGCCTTTTACGTTCACCTATAACAAGGAAATCAAAGAAGTTTTAATCATTGAAGGAGTAAGACAAAACTGGACACCAAATCCAGTCAAAGTGATTGATTATAATTTCGATTTTTTAAGTTCTCTAAAACTTGAAAATCCATTGTTAGCAAATGCTTTCATTATTAAAAACATTCCATACTATTGGAAAAAAGGCAAAATTGAAAAATGGAAATAAACAGACGAAGTTTTCAAGGAGTATTAAATATTTTAAGTTTCAATCGACACTTTTACGTGGTTGGGTTCATATTATTAGTCGTAATTATTGGAAGTAAGTATATTTTCAATTGGCCTAACAGTTTGTATTTATTGGTTGTTTTGGCATTTATTTATGGACTAACTATGCCATTATTCGTCTCTGCTTATGTTTATGATTTCTCAGGCTTCTACAATTTTGATTGGTTAAAGAAAATGAAAATTGAAGATACAAAAGACAAATTCAATTTGAACATCAACGCAGGCTTTGACGAAACAAGTTTTATTATAGAAAGTATTTTGCCTAATTCCAAACTTCAAGTGTATGACTTCTACAACGCCAAACAGCATACTGAACCAGCAATTATCCGAGCAAGAAAGGTGAGTTTGTTTTATCCAAATACACAACAAATCAATTCAAATTCAATTCCTCTAAATGACAATTCAGTTGATAATATCTTTTTACTATCAGCAATCCACGAAATTCGCAGACACGATGAAAAAGTGCAATTTTTAAAAGAATGTCACAGAGTTTGTAAGCCAAACGGCAATGTGATTATGGTGGAACATTTGAGAGATTTTCCAAACTTTGTAGCATTTACAATCGGCTTTACGCATTTTTTCTCAAAAGCAACTTGGAAAAAGGCATTTGAAGAAGCCGGGTTTACATCATTTAAAGAAACAAAGTTTACACCTTTTATGTCAATCTTTAATTGCAACTAATGGAAATACATTTTAAAATAATTGGTGTTTTATTAATTGTCTTGGCATTGGTTCACATTGTTTTTCCAAAGTACTTTAACTGGGACAAAGAACTTAAATCTTTGAGTTTAATCAATCGACAAATGATGACCGTACATACATTTTTTATCGCATTGACTGTATTTCTTATGGGTTTACTTTGCTTGACATCTTCTGCCGAACTAATCGAAACCAATCTTGGTAAAAAAATATCCCTTGGACTTGGAATATTCTGGACTGTTAGACTTGTCATTCAGTTTTTTGGTTACTCGACTGACCTTTGGAAAGGAAAGAAATTTGAAACATTTATGCACATAATATTTTCGTTACTTTGGACATATTTAAGTATCATATTTTTGACAACATATTTTAATTGACAACAACAATAAACATAGCGGACAGAAGAACGCCAGCAGGTAACACGGGTTTGGCAAAAGTGGCGGTTCAGTGCTCCGCAGACACATTTGTGGTTAATCAAAGTTTAGTTCTCCGCATCAACATTTGTGGTGAAATTCGCCACCTTCGTCAAGCGCCAACCGTTCCGAGAAACCACAAAAAATTCAAGTCCAACAACTTACGTGGTAATTTTGTATTTTACACGTAAAGCGAATTGTTATGAATACTAAACTCACTTTAAATCTTGATAAACAAATAACCGACGAAGCGAAAATCTATGCAAAAGTCATCGGGTAAGTCTTTCCAAACTAATTGAAAGCTATCTTAATTCTCTGACTAGGGAAACGAAAAAAAAATCTTCTGTCAGTCCATTAGTTGAAAGTTTAACCGGCATAATTCCAATCGATTATGATGAGAAGAAAGATTACAGAAATTACATCGATAAAAAATATTCATAATAAACAAAAGGTAAAGCGAGTTAACCTGTATACTCACCCAATATCTCCCAATTCCCCATTTTTGTATCAGAAATTTTAGATTAAAATACAATGATATACCGCCATATATTATAATTTCGTGGAATTAAGTACTCTTTAGCAAAATATCCTTCTATATGGTCAATTTAAAGTCTGTATTTGCAGTCGTAACGATTACCTTTTTTGCCACTTTTAGCCAGGCACAACAAATTCAATCTGATAGCTTACAAAGTAACCAAAGCATTTATAGGGCAACGCCAGAAAAAATAAACGATTTGGTAAATACCAAATTGGATGTAAAGTTCGATTATAAAAAAGCCTATTTATATGGAAAGGCCTGGATTACTTTAAAACCACACTTTTACCCCACAGATTCTCTTACTTTGGATGCCAAAGGGATGGATATTAAGAATGTTTCTATTGTTAACGGAAATATAATCAGTCCGTTAAAGTATAAATATGATAGTTTAGAAGTAAAGATTAATCTAGGAAAAACCTATAAATCCTCAGAAAGTTATACCATTTATATCGCATATACATCCAAACCTAATGAGTTTAAAGCCAAAGGAAGCGCTGCGATAACAGATGCAAAAGGTTTGTACTTTATTAATCCGGATAGTAGCATAAAAGCTAAACCCGTACAAATATGGACACAGGGAGAAACCGAAGGTTCATCTGTTTGGTTTCCAACGATTGATAAGCCAAACCAAAAAACCACTGAGGAAATCAGCATGACGGTACTGGATAAGTACGTAACGCTTTCAAACGGAGCATTAATTTCACAAAAGAAAAATGCCGACGGTACCCGTACAGATACTTGGAAAATGGACAAACCGCATTCGCCTTATTTATTCATGATGGCCGTTGGCGATTTTAAAGTTTATCATGATAAATACAAAAACATTCCGGTTGATTATTATTTGGAGCCAGCTTACGCACCTTATGCAAAAGATATTTTTGGTAAAACACCCGAAATGATCGATTTCTATTCCAAGAAATTGGGCATCGAATATCCTTGGAATAAATATGCGCAAATTGTGGTAAGAGATTATGTAAGCGGTGCTATGGAGAATACTACTGCAACTTTGCATGGTGCTTATGTACAACAAACCAAGCGGGAATTATTGGATGGAAGCGCCGGGGAAGAAACCATTGCTCATGAACTTTTTCACCAATGGTTTGGAGATTATGTAACTACCGAAAGCTGGAGCAATTTAACCGTGAACGAATCTTTTGCCAATTTTAGCGAAATACTTTGGTTTGAACATTCAAAGGGAAAAGATTTTGCCGATGCCCATAATTACGAAGATATGCAGGCTTACCTGTCATCTCCAGATGCTAAAAACAAGGATTTGGTGCGCTTTCATTATAAAGACAAAGAAGATATGTTTGATGTGGTAACCTACAATAAAGGTGGCCGTATTTTAAATATGCTAAGGAATTATTTGGGTGAAGATGCTTTTTTTCGGGGATTAAACCTGTACCTAAAAACTAATGCTTTAGGAAATGGCGAAGCACATCAGCTGCGTTTAGCTTTAGAACAGGTGAGCGGACGGGATTTGAACTGGTTTTTTAACCAATGGTATTTTGGTGCCGGGCATCCGAACTTAAATATTAGCTATAAATGGGACGAGAATAGCAAAACCGAAACTGTTTATTTAGCGCAAACACAAAAGGAAAACGTGTTTAAGCTTCCTATGAAAATTGATGTTTATGAAGGGGGTAAAAAAGTTCGTCATAATTATTGGATGACCAACCGTACAGATTCCATCAGCTTTAAGCTAAACAGCAAGCCCAATTTGGTAAATGTTGACGCCGATAAAATTCTTTTAACGGAAAAAACGGATAACAAAACCATCGAAGAATTTGCTTTTCAATATAAGAATGCGCCTTTGTATGTAGATAGGTTAGAAGCAATACAAGCGGCAAATAAAGACATCAAAGAAAAAGCTGGTCAGGATATATTAATTGCGGCGTTAAAAGATCCTTATTTTGGATTAAGAGTAGAAGCCATCAATAATTTGAAATTGGACAATGCCGAACTCAAAAAAATGATTCTGCCTACTATCATCAATATCGCAAAAACGGATTCCAGTACTTTGGTACGGGCTGCCGCAATTGAATCTTTAGCCAACCTTCAGGATAAAGCGTATATGACTTTATTTATGGATGCTTTAAAAAATCCATCTTACGCTATAGAAGGCGCTGCCCTAAATGCAATTGCCGCAATTGATATTGATAAAGCTAAAACTTTGGCAAATGGTTTAGAGAAAGACAGTAAAGGCCCATTGGTAGCATCCATAGTAAATATTTACGGCGTACAAGGCGGAGATGCCGAGTTTCCTTATGTTTACAGTTCGTTTCAGGGCGCAGGCACACAAACTCAGTTTGATATGATTCCGGGTTTGGCCAGTATTTTAATGAATGTAAAAGACATTCAAAACTTACAGCAGGGTTTAGATGAGTTAGCGTCTATGGCGAAGAAATTTACAAAATACAGTGTAGATAAATACGTAAACGTGATGTTGAACAATGTTTTACAAGCGAAAAAGGACGATAGGGACAAAGCATCGGTAGCAGCTAAACCAAATTTTGATGCACAGATAATAGCTATTCAAAAAACTATTGCTGAGATAGAGAAGTTGTAATAACTCATACCCATTTACGTTTTAGTGAGTTACAAAGCCGATTTTTTATTCTTAAAATCTAATAATAGATTGTATTTTTGGTTATGACAACGATAATAGCTCACATCCCGGAAAGTTCAAGAATGAAGGTGAAAAAATTCATTGAAGAGCTCGGTGGTGAAATTCTTTCTAAAAAGGAGTTTACAAAACTTTCCGTATTGAAAGAAATGGAGGAGGGTTTTATGGAGGCGAAAGAAATAGAAAAGGGAACACGTGAAGGATTTTCATTAAAAGAAATTATAAGTGGGGAATAAGGTTGTTGCAACTTCTGTTTTCAAACGAAAGGTAAAACCTCTTTTAAAAAAAGTATAAAACGTTAGGCGATAGCCTTTTAGAACTCGAAAAAAAGCTTATTCAAAATCCTTTTCTCGGAGTAAGTTATGGTAACAATGTTTTCAAAATCAGACTGGCGGATCCGTCAAAAGGTAAAGGTAAAAGTGGAGGATTTCGGGTAATTACTTATTTAGTCAACCATTCCTTTAATTCCATAACAATTCAGTTAATCACCATATTAAACAAATCTGAAGAGGACACTATCAAAAAAGAAGACGTGTTGAAACTAATTGAAGACTTATAAACATACCCAAATAACAAAGCCGATTTTCTTTAGAAAATCGGCTTTGTGGTTATAAGTACTTTGGTTTTTATAGCTTTTATGAGTCTAACTCCAACTCATTACTATTGAACTCAATTAACTATTTTGGCATTAAAACAGTATCAATTACGTGGATAACACCGTTCTTTTGGTTAACATCAGCAATGGTTACATAAGCAGAACCACCTTTTGCATCCCATAATTTAACTTTTTTGCCGTCCATAGAAGCGTAAAGTTTTTCGCCTTGTACTGTGGTGAAAGTAGCTTTACCTTTTCCTTTTTTAATGGCAGCCATAATATCAGCGGCACTGTATTTACCGGCCAAAACATGATAAGTTAAAATTTTGGTCAACATTGCTTTGTTTTCTGGTTTTACCAAAGTTTCAACAGTTCCTTTTGGCAATTTGTCAAACGCTTCATTGGTTGGAGCAAATACCGTAAACGGGCCGGCACTTTTTAAAGTTTCAATTAAACCTGCTGCTTTTACTGCTGCAACTAAAGTAGTGTGGTCTTTAGAATTTACAGCATTGTCAACAATATCTTTTGTGTTGTACATTGCTGCACCGCCAACCATTGGGTTTTTTTGTGCGAAAGCTTGGGGAGCGAATGCGATAGCTACTAAGGCAAATGCTACTAGAAATAATTTTTTCATGTCTGTTTATCTTTATTTGCGATGATTAACGGAGAAAATTTATTGGCGGATTTTGCAAACATAAAATAATTTAAAATAGTTGAATTTTGGGTATCCGGGTGGGTTTTTCGCTAAATCTTTTTTTTCCTTCGACTCCGGATGACAAAAAAAAGGATGGCGCTGCAATCCCTGATGCGATAAAACGGAAATGAGTTTAAGCAAAAGCCATCGAGTTATCAATTTTTAAAACAAAAAAAACTTTAATAATAGATTGACTAAATCCTTACGTTAAAATCTAGATAGCATAATTAGGTAGCGGATTAAAAGAATGTGGCATCGCTTATGTTAAAGATTAAACGATTATCAAAAACTATGACATCAAACTCCAAAATATCCATATATGCCGCGTTGGCTGCTAATATCGGCATAGCTATCATCAAGTTTATTGCCGCAGCAATTACCGGGAGTTCTTCCATGCTTTCAGAAGGGATTCACAGTGCTGTTGATTCCGGGGACCAATTGTTGTTGCTAGTTGGGATTAAAAGAAGCAAGCGCCCGGCAGATGAAAACCATCCCTTTGGCCACGGACAGGAGCTTTACTTTTGGTCATTGATTGTAGCGGTATTAATATTTGGATTGGGTGGCGGAATGTCTGTTTATGAAGGAATAATTCATATTAAAAACCCGGAGATTTTAACTAAGCCGCTTTGGAATTATATTGTTTTAGTAATAGCTTTTTTGTTTGAAGGAACATCATTTGTAATTGCCGTTAAAGGATTTTTAAAGTTAGAAGGCAAGGGAGATTTCTTTCGCAAATTAAAGCAAAGTAAAGATCCGTCACTTTTTGTGGTAATTTATGAAGACGGCGCCGCTTTATGTGGCCTATGTTTAGCCGGAGCTGGGATATTTTTAAGTCATTATTTTAATGATCCAAAAATAGACGGTTTTGCTTCAATTTTAATTGGTGCTCTATTGGCAGTTGTAGCAATAAGCTTGGTTATTGAAAGCCGGAAGCTATTGATAGGGGAGAGTGCAAATAAATCTCAGGTAGAACTCATTAGTGTTTTAGTAAATGCTGATGAAGATGTAGAAACCTTACGTCCGCCTTTAACCATGCAAATGGGACCCAATGAAATTTTACTGGCTTTGGATATTCAATTTAAAACACATTTACACGGAACAGAGGTTGCACAGGTAATTCAGCGTTTAGAGGAAAAAATCAAAACAGAAATTCCAATGGTGAAACAGATTTTTATTGAGGCGAACTTTTTTAAAGCCTCACCCCAACCCTCTTCGAACGAGAGGGGGCTATTTGCTAACGGAAATGTAGAACTAAGATAAATTATCCTAAAAGACCTAACCACCTAACAAACTACACAACCTTCCGCTTCCTAATCATTTTAGAAAAATATTCAGGGAAAAAGCGTTTAATCAATACGCCATAAGTTTCTTTGCCGCCAATTAAAACCTCTTCTTTGTTTTGGTCTATAGCTTCTAGAATTTTCTGTGCACAATCAATTGCGCTCATTCCGTTTTCTTGGTTTTCATCCATTTGGTTGTATTTCTCTCCGCTTGCAGTTACCGAATTGATGGTAACATTGGTTTTAATAAAACCTGGGCAAATGATATTTACCGAAATTCCTTTGTCGTAAACTTCGCAACGTAAACTATCAAAATAACCCTGTAAAGCGTGTTTAGAAGCCGAGTAAGTGCTACGGAAAGCTGTGCCGAATTTACCTACAACAGAACTTAATATCACTAAATTTCCGGTTCCGCGTTCCAGCATTTTAGGTAAAATTGCTTTGCTCAAATTTACAGTTCCCCAATAGTTGATATTCATTATTTTTTGTTCCACTTCTGGGACGGTTTCTAAAACAGTTCCTCGCTGACTAATTCCACCGGCGTTGATTAAAATATCAATTGCACCGTAAATTTTCCAGGCGTTCTCTGCTTTGCTTACCAAGGTTTCAGTTTGCTCTAAATCCAAAGGTAAAACATGAATGTCCAATGGGTTTTTTCGGCACTTTTGTTTAACATCGTATAAAGCACCAGACCTGCGAGATGAGATAATGAGTTTAGCTCCCTGTTCGTTTAATAAATAAACCAGAGCTTCGCCAATACCCGATGAAGCGCCGGTAATCCACACAATTTTATTTTTGAAATTCATTTTCTGTTATAAATAATTCTGACGCGATTAAATCTGCATAAAGCTTTCCTGTTTGAGTCAACACCAATTTATTTTCGGTTAGTTGAAGCCAATTTTTATTCAGGTATCCATCGGCGGAAGCCATTAAATTAGTTTTTTGTTCAATTCCGTATTCTTTTTCTATTTTATGTAAATCCACTCCCCATTGGGTTCGCAAACTGGTCATTAAATATTCATTGTATCTGTTTTCTAAAGTCAGCGTTTCAATTTCAAATGGAATCTCGTTTTTCTCCAAAGCCGATAAATATTTGGCATTGTTTGCTACGTTCCATTGCCTGCTTTCGCCGTTAAAAGAATGCGCCGAAGGACCAATTCCTAAATAAAGAACTCCACGCCAATAATTAGTATTGTGTTTAGAATAATCCCCCGGTTTAGCAAAATTGGAAATCTCGTAATGCTCAAAACCGTTGGAGGTCAATTTGTCCATTAAATACTGGAATTGCTTTGCACTTTGTGCATCGTCCATTGTTTTTTGCTGACCTTTGTTAATGAAATTGGCTAAGGCAGTTCTTGGTTCAACGGTCATGCTGTAGCTGGAGATATGTGGAATATCAAAATCTATAGCATTTTGGATATTGTGTTTCCACTTTTCATCGCTCAAAAGCGGGTAACCGTAAATTAAATCAATGGTAATGTTTTCCAGTCCAAAATCTTGTGCTCTTTTTATTGCTGATTCAGCTTCTTTAGCTACATGTGCTCTGTTCATCCATTTTAAATCTTCATCGAAAAAAGATTGTACACCAATACTCAGTCGGTTTACGGATGTGTTTCTTAAATCTTTCAATTTTGCTAAACCTAAATCGTCTGGGTTGGCTTCTAAAGTAATTTCTGGATTGTTAATTACCTCAAAATTAGCTTGTATATTTTCAATCAAACCAGAAATTTCATCCGCTGTGAGTAGGGAAGGGGTGCCACCGCCAAAATAAATAGTTTCTATTTGATGATTTTCGAGATAGTTTTTTTGGAGCTTAATTTCTTTGCGAATGCTTTCCAGCATTTCATCCTTATACTTTAGAGAAGTGCTAAAATGAAAATCGCAGTAATGACAAGCTTGTTTGCAAAAAGGAATGTGGATATAGATACCTGCCATTTGGCAAAAGTACGGAAATTGAGAAGGATTATTAATTAATAGTTGGATGGTTGGAAGTTTTGGTCAGGAGGCCCTTTCCGTCATGCTGACGATAGGAAGCATCTCACAAATAGTCATTATATACGTATAACTTATAGGGTGAGATGTCTCCTGCTGTCGACATGACGTGGTGGGAAATGATTGGTAAAGAAAAACTGATTCCTAGCACCCTTAACAGCAAACAGACCTCTATTGTCTATGCAAATGAAGCTGATGTTTTGAACATGGCTTTGTTTGGTAATACTGCAAAACAATGGCGGAACGATAATCCAACTGAAAAAGGAAATATAAGAGATAAGGTAAATATTCAATAGCTCGTTGTATTGTCTAATTTAGAAAGTATTAATGCCATGTTGATACACCAACATGTGCCTCAACAAGAACGATTAATAAAACTTAACGAATTAGCTGTTTCTCAAATGAAATCTCTGCTTGGGAATTTGACCCTGAAAAAAATGGACAATATTTGATAAACTCATTTACCTAGCTCAAAAGAATATTAGTGAAAAATGGACAATGCCTTTGAGCAATTGGGCGACAACTGCTCAAAAACTTGCCATTTGGTTTCCTGATAGCATAATATTAGTATTGTTTAGGGATAAATAAGATTATTTTACACACCCTTTTTTATCGAGCGCCCTTTCCGTCATGCTGACGATAGGAAGCATCTCACAAATAGTCATTATATACGTATAACTTATAGGGTGAGATGTCTCCTGCTGTCGACATGACGTGGCGGGAAATGATTGGTAAGTCTTTATATTTTTTCCTCTCGTGGTGTTGTTGCACTCTGCGGAGCTGTTGCCAAATCCTTGTCCATCTCGTAAAGGTTATGGTTTCCTTCTACTTTCGTAGATGCCAAATTGTACTTGTCAATCACATTGTTAATCAATGTTTCTTCTTCTATCTGTTCTTTTACAAACCACTGTCCGAAGTTGAAAGTCGCCCAGTCACTTTCTTCATGTGCAAGCTTTACAATTTTATCTATTTCTTTTGAGTTTTGAATTTCATGGTCTAAAATATTGTTCAAACATTCTCCAATATCTTTTGGATGTACTGGGGCAGCTTTTATTGCTTCTATATTTACTTTTCCGCCTCTATCTATAATATATTTTAATATTTTGAACATGTGTTCACGCTCTTCCTGCATGTGTCCGTAAAGAAAAGTTGCAACGCCGGGGAAACTGTTTTCTTCTGCCCAAGCACCATAAGAAAGGTAAACTTGTGCTTGGTAGGCTTCTCTAGTCATTTGTTTGTTCAACATTTCCTCCATTTGGTCTGATATTCTTTTCATGTTGTGTTTTATTTTAGAAGTGAATATTTTTTAAAGAAACTAATGCAAATGGGATGCCTAAATAGAATTTAAAAGATGGATTCTTTTCTATTGCCAATAGAAATTGATTCTGAAATGACTTTTAGATTGGTATAATAAGAATCTGAACTTTTTAGTGCAGAGCATGAGAATTATAATTAAGACTTTTGAGAAGCAAAGCTTTAAACGTTTTCTGAAAAAATATTTTGTTTTAGGTAGATCGGAATAGTATTTAGTGATTTTAAAGATTCTAAATGAGCTTTCTCGTTTTGTAGAGAGTTACAGTGTTTAATGGTGAAGGAAAATAGATTGAATTAATTGTTATATGAACTAGTAACCCAAATACAAAGCCATACCTAATTCTTATGTATCCTATTGAAAGCCCCATTATGAACTGTGGTAAGATATAAACAACATACAACAATGCGTATATATGATTTAAACTGCCGAAATTTGTGATGTGTGCTAAGGCGAATAATGATGAGGAGAGGTAAAATACGTAGGAGTAGTTTTTATCCCTTAAGTTTTGTAGCGCTTTTTTAGGAATCGATTTTCTTAGAATTAAGAAGAATATTATTGAAAAAATTAAATTTAGATAATCGCTTACTCCGTTAAAGTTGAATATAAAAAAATGAGTTGCAAATAATCTGTAAAATATAATTGAAAAGCATAGTCATATAGTATTTATATTCAGGTCTAATGGTAGTCTAAAAATTAATTCTTCAAATAAAGGACCAGCCAGAACTATTAATATAAAATATTTATCAGAAAATTGGTGTTTGAAATCGTTTAAGGTTGAAGCGGTTTTATTTAAAAATGATGGTAATTTTAAAATATCTTGAACAATTAAGTAATCAAATAAACCAATTACTAATGATGTTACTAATAAGAGAGAATAAGTTATGATTAATATTTTAACTACTGCGGATAGCTTCTCTTTTAGACTTTGATGCTTGTTTTGGGCTATCCAAATCGGATTTTTGATATATTCTACAAATTCAAACATTTGTAACAAGATATAAGGTTAAATTTGTTTGCTTAAAATTTCTTTATTAAAAAATTTTAAGCAAATAAAGGTGAGTAATACCTTTTACCCACCTATATTAAGTAGCGATTTATAATAAAGCACAAAGCAATATAAAATCGTCAACCATTTTTCGAATATAACGGTCTGTTGCCAGTCCTGCGGATTTCCCCGCTGCATAGTCGCCTCCACAAATTTCTAATAATTCAACTTCATTTAAATTTTCCATAATTTCAACTATAAAAATCCTTCAATGAAACCTATACAAAAACCACATAATGTGGCAACTCCATTTCCAACGTTTTGAGTGTATGCTACACTATTTTGGTCAAATCCGCCAGATAGTTCTAAATGCTCTTTTTCAGGAAGTTCGAATAAATTTAATTCTAAATTCTTCATTTCAATTTTTTTGTCGAAATCAAACAAATGATTTTTATCACAGATTTTTGGGCATCTTTTACAAACTTCTTAAAATCCCATTTTTAAACAGTTTATAAATTCATTTAAAAGTTCAGTTTTATAGAAAGCATATTGTTTTTCTATGAAAGCAGTTCTTTATTAGAGAAAATAATTTGCTATACAAACAAATAAATTAAAACTTAAATGAATTGCATAAGTTATGAATAACTTGGAAGGCTTCAATTCTTTCCAATTCAAGTAACCTAACATTAAGATTACTCCAGAAAAAAAACTGAAAATAATATATGCAATACTGTAAAAATGTGAGGCAGAGAATATTAAACTTGATATTAATATTATTTTATTATTACTTAGATTGCTCTTAATCAATTTTTTGTAAATAAAATCTTGGAAGAGATATGTTTCAATTAACGGACCTATTAAACATCCAAAAATTATCTGATAAATAATACCCCGATTCCTTAAATTGCTTTGAATATATAGATTCAGATTAAAGTAATTATTTAAAGTCTGTAATAAACAATCAAATAAAACACCATATGCTATAAGAGCTAAGGTAAATGATGCAACGTATAATAATGACTTTTTAAAAGTATCCAAGATTAATTTAATATAATGAATTTGTAGTAAAGTAAGTATATAACAAAGGATGTATCAAAGGTTGCACATCCTCTGTGAATCGGATGTTATTTTTTTAAATTTGAAGGAAGGCTTTGTTGATATGCTCCTCCTACTTGCCCCATATAATATGCCCCTTCAATAACATAATCTAGACACTTTGATAAAAGGTAATCACCAATAAATCCGTCCCCATTAATTTTCATTTGATCTTCAATTTTAAGACTTTGAACATCCATTTCTAATAATTCTAAATTTCTCATTTCAATATAATTTAAGATTTAATAAATCTTTCTATCGCCTCCTTGGCAGGGCAAAGTATCTCCCTTATTATCATGTTCGGCCAAACATTGTGATAAATATACGTTGGCAAAATGTAAAGACTAGCCAGTTAAACTTCCCATTTTTAAAATACTAGTTAGCCATTTCTAAAGGAAATGCTTGCTTCCATAAGTTGTAGTATTGAGATTGAGCATTAATCAACTCATCGTGAACCCCTTCTTCAACTACTTTTCCATTATCTAAGACTATAATTTTATCTGCATGGTAAATGGTACTTAGTCTATGAGCAATCACAATTATTGTTTTGTTCATTTCTTTTAAATAATTGATAGCTTCTTGTACAAATTGTTCTGATTTGGTATCGAGAGATGAGGTGGCTTCATCTAAAATTAAAATCTCTGGATTTCGGTACAAAGCCCTTGCGATAGCTATTCTTTGTTTTTGCCCACCTGATAATGTTGCTCCATTTTCTCCTAGGTATGTTTCAAATCCGTTGGGCAAGCTTTCAATAAACCCTATTATCCCTAATCTATTAGAAATATCAATAATCCTTTGCATATCCGGTTCAAAATCGCCGATGGCGATATTATCTACTACGTTGCCTGCAAACAGGTCTATAGTTTGAGGAACAACGGAAATTAATTGTCTTAAAGTGCTGTTTTTAATATGTTTAATATCGTAATTTCCAATGCTAATGCTGCCGGCTTGTATAGGGTATATGTTTTGTAATAAAGCCATTAAGGTAGATTTTCCCGATCCACTTTCTCCTACAATAGCGGTAAACTTTCCTTTTGGGATACACAGATTTAAATCAGTAAAAACCTGAACTCGGGTTCCGTAGCGGAATGAGACTTTATCAAATTTGATTTCTCCGATTTTGTCCGCTGTTAATTCCATACGATTTTGAGCCGATTCTTGTTCTAAATCCATAACCTCAAACAGCCTGTCCGCTGCTATCACGGCATCTTGCATAGTCTTGTTCATTCCGATTAAACTGTTAACAGGGCCTGTAAAATAACCTGCCAAAGCATAGAAAGAGAGTAACTCACCTGGGGTTATTTCGTTATCCAAAACAAAGCCAGCCCCAACCCAAAGTAAAACAATAGTAACTATACGAGAAATACCCTCCGATGATGTACTTGAAAAAACCGAATTCATACTTGACGTATAAACAGAGTCTAAAAGTTTGATAAAGCGTTGTTCTGTTTTTTCATTTGCAAAATCTTCTAAACCAAAACGTTTTACAGTACTAATGGCATTCAAACTTTCTACCAACTGAGATTCCAGCTCTGCAGAATCTTCCATGAGCTTGCGCTGTGCCTTTTTATTGATTTTATTGCTAATCCAATAAATTGCTAAATACAAAGGAATAACACAAAGGATTAACAAAGCCAATTTCCAATAGTAGGTAAACATCAGAGCAAATGAGAAGAAAATAATAAAGATGTTGACAAAAAAGTTGATGCTCACATCGTTTAAAAAAGCCCTGATTTTAACTGCGTCGTTAATCCTAGAAATGATTTCTCCTACTCGCATCGTATCAAAAAACTGTTGGGGCAGTTTTAATAGGTGTTTGTAATAGCCTAATATCAAATTGGCATCAATCATCTGCCCAGTTTTAATGGTGAAAATAGTTTTGGCAGTACCAATGAATAATTGGATTCCCAGAATAACGACCATTATTATGCCCATCAAATTAAGCAAATTCCTGTTGCCATCTACCAACACAAAATCTACAATTTTCTGTACAAAAATAGATGTGGATAAACCTAAGATGGTGTATATTACTGCGCCAAAGAGCGCTTGTACCAGTACACTCTTATGCGGGCGTATTAAACTCCAAAATCTGGTATTTATTGAGACTTTTTTGTTGCCAATCTCAAAACTTTCATCCGGCAACAGCAAAATTAAAACACCTGTCCATTCTTTTTTAAAATCCTCATGGTTTTTCCGGTGCATTTGCCCATCTCCAGGATCCATAATTTCAATGTATTTTGATGTCATTTTATAGATGACCACATAATGCTGTACTTGCTCTTTTACAACAATATGTGCTATTGCGGGCAGAGGTATTTTAAACAAACTTTCAAAAGGGCCTTTTACTCCTTTAGCCTCGAATCCCATTTTTTGTGATGCTTCAATCATGCCCAGCACATTCGTCCCTTTTTTATCTGTACCCGCCATTTGGCGTATGCGAGCAACTGGCAGTTTTAGTTTATAGTGAGCTGCAATAGAAGCTAAACAAGCAGCGCCACAATCGGTTAGGTCTCTTTGTTTTATTTTCATCTGTATTAGATTCAAGGGAGGTTTTTAGATATTACCTCGAAGAATGAGAGTTTGTTACAAATAATTTGTAGTGCAAAAAAAAATGTATTTAAAAGGCTTAATATTTCCTAGTTTATGGCTTTAACTGAATATAGCGTAAATTAATTAGGTACTAAATTAGGGTTTACCCAATCATCTACTTTATCATAGAGTAATTGATATAAGCTACGTTCTGCAACCAAAAATCGAGCATTAAATGTCATCCCTTTTTTAATAAAACCTTTGTAACCATTTTTTAACTGTAAATAATTTTGTTCTAGACTACATTTTACTTTGAAGTGAGGTTGGTTGTCTGTTATTAAAATATCGTTAGAAATATCTAATACTTTTCCTGTAATAAAACCCCACTGATTGTAGTTAAAAGCATCAATATTTAATCGCACTTCTTGCCCTTTTTTTATTAAACCAATATCTGAGGGTTTGATATAGCAAAAAGCAATAATATTGCTGTCAGGAGAAATATCTGCTATTTTCTGATTGGCAAATACGTATGCGCCAGCCTGTACACCGGCTAAGTTTTGTAATGAACCATTGATTGGAGCTTTCAATACATAAAGTTTCTCTTGCTCATCAACCTCTGCACTTTCGCTTTGTAATTGCCTAAACTCTTCTTTGTATTGAGTGATTTCTGTTTGCCATTGTGTTTGGTATTTTTGTATCATTAATTGTTTGTTTACTATTGCCTGTTTTAATTCGAAACTATATTTTTCAAACTCGGCATCTGTAATTACTTTTTCTTTATATAGCGTTTCATATCGGCGAAAGGTGGTTTCTGCTTGTTGTTTTGCATTTTCTGAATTTTGAATATCTTCAATAAATTGATTGTAGGTTACTTGGTATTGAGAGGTTTTAAAAGGAAGATTAGCTGAATGACTTGAACTAGTTAACTTCGTTAAGTCTTCTAAAAAGTTATTTAAGGTTGCTATCCTTTTGTTTATGAAATGGTCTTTTTTCCCCTGTAATGAAGCGTCAATTGTTAGTAGGGTGTCTCCTTGTTTAATACTTTGGTTGTCTTTAAAATAAATGTCTAATACTTTTCCATTTATCGAGCTTTGTAATTCTACTTTTTCAATGGTTGATTGTAGGATACCTTTAGATTTGACGGATACAGATGTTTTGAGGTAGGGTAATGCCGTAATTACTAGAATTACAGTTATTAAACAAGTTAAGTATATTACAGAGGAAGTTTTAGAAAGAGCATACCTATGAGTTAAATAATTCATTCGAAATAAACTGGTGGTTTTTATATTTAGGTAACTCCCTTTTCTGAGTTGACTGAACATCCAAGTAAAAATAATGTAACATATTTTTAAAAATGGCAAGTTTAACTTGCCATTTTTCATTCTGATTTAATTATTTTCGCTTATCTATATTAAAACATGAAAGACACAAACTGTAACCAATGTATTGCTGAGTTCTTGCTAAAAATCAGAGTTAAAAAGAGATATAGTCAAAACTTTGTTGCATTGTCCGTTGGGATATCCTTAACGGCATATAAAGCTTGGGAAAATGGGAAAATCGATTTCACCATTAATAAGTTGGAAAAATATGTGATGTATATGAGATTAATATTTTAGACTTATTGGAAGCTATAAGTCATTCTTCAGTTGTTCATATACTAAATAGTATCTGATTAAATATTATCGTTTTATAAAGCTAATTTTACAACTAAAACGTTCATTACACTGAATGCGAAAACTTAGTTTTATTTTCTTTCCACTGTTTTTAGCCCAAATCGGCATAAGCCAAACCAAGTTTATTACTCTAAAAATTGAAGGTTTGCCACATCATAAAAACCAAGTTAATTCACAGTTTCCAGATTCTTTAAGCGCTTACCGCGGATTGCAACAGCAAATTAGGGCTTTGCAATTTGATGGATATTTTGATGTGGATTTAGAAAAAACAACATTTAAAAAAGATACATTATTTGCAAAGCTTGTTCTAGGTGTACGTTATTCTGGAATAAGCTTGCAAAACGGAAATGTTTCACCTGCTTTAGTTCGCGATTTAGGCTTGAAGATTTCGTTCCAAAAAAACACACCGATAGCCTTGGGTACAATCAAAAAAACTTATTCTACCATTCTTAACTATTATCAAAACAACGGTTATCCTTTTGCACAAGTTTGGTTAGATAGTTTAACGGATGCCAAAAAAGATTTACAAGCCAAAATTTTCATTAACGAAGGAAAAAAGATTATGCTTGACACTTTAAGACTAGTAGGTTCTGCAAAGTTGAGTCAGTCGTTTTTATCCTCTTACTTAGGTTTAAAAAAAGAAGATTTATATAACGAAGAAAAGGTGCAAAGTATTGAAAAGCGCTTGCGTGATTTACCTTTTGTTAAACTGCCCAAAGCACCCGAAGTAGTTTTTAGCGGAAACGATGCTAAAATTAATTTGTTTGTTGATAAGCAAAATGCCAACCAGTTTGATGGGATTATTGGTTTTTTACCCAATGCGCAAACAGGAAAACTACAGTTAACCGGTGATTTTAAATTAAATTTAAAGAATGCCCTTAAAAATGGCGAAACCTTGAATTTTAACTATCGAGGCTTGCCTGCACAATCTCAGGAACTTAACCTAGATTTTATTTACCCATACCTATTTAACAGCCAGTTGGGTGTAAACACCAGCTTCCAACTGTTTAAACGCGATACCAGCTTTTTAAATTTAAACACCAAACTAGCTTTTGAGTACAACTTCAGCCTGACTAAAAAAATAAGTTTCTTTCTTGAAAATTTTAAAGGCAACCAAGTCTCTACAGATCAACCCACTACGATACCTAATAATGCAAATATCAATTCTGTTTTTTATGGTATTGCACTGGCTTATGTGAATTTAGACAATAAAATTATACCCTTAAGTGGTGCCGATTTAAATCTGCAATTATCTGCCGGACAGCGAAAAGTTACACCCTCGCAAAACTTCAACCCTAAGGATTTTTTTGATAAAACCAAAAGCCAGCAATTTAAAATGCAGGCAGATCTGAAATATTATCTCAAATTGGGAACTAAGACGGTACTTTTTATGCACAACAATTCAGCTATTTTAACTGGTAAGGATATTTTTGAGAACGAGGCTTTTAGGATAGGAGGTTTTAAAACCTTGCGGGGTTTTGATGAACAATCCATCAATGTAAACAGCTACAGTATACAAACTACCGAGTTCAGATATTTTGTAGAAAGAAATTCGTATTTGAATTTATTTTACGATCAGGCCTATACTTATCAAAACTTTGTAAACCAAAAAGCTACAGATTATCCTTTAGGTATTGGCACCGGAATTACATTTCAAACCAAAATTGGCATTACATCTTTAAGCTATGCAATTGGTAAACAGAAAAATATTCCATTAGATTTGCAGAAAGGTAAAATCCACATCGGAATTTTGAGCTACTTTTAGGTTTATGAGGCAAATAGTGTTGTTTTTTTCTTTACTGTTACTGGGTGTTAACGGGTCTGCATTTGCAAATCAGGATACAACAGCAAAAACTATTGATACAGCTAAAAATGAGATTTATAAACCTCGGCTTATTATAGACTCTGCCGCTTTAGCTCGAAAGAATTTTGTAAGGGATTCCATCACTTGGCATTTCTTGAGGCCAGATCCTAATCGGGCAAACCCTTATGTTGAACAGCTTTTGGTAAATAATGTGACCACAGATCCTTATTTGTTAAGCTTGCCGAAAAATTTTAAAAGAGTAAATAACCCTTACGGCGTAGGCAACTACCTTAATAAATATCCAACTTGGTTTTTAGTGGCTATTTTAACCTTGCTGACAATGTTTGGTGTGGTTAGGTTAGTTTTCTCTAAAGAAATCGCCAATCTTTTCAGAGCTTTTTTTGACAATAGAGTTTTAAGCCAGATTGATAAGGAAGAAAATGTGCTCATCACTTGGCAATTTATTTTTCTTTATCTGATATTCTCTTTTACAGTCGGCTTGTTTATTTGTTTATTGATGTACAAAACGGGTGCCTCAAGCGCCGCTACGGATTTTAGTTCCTTTCTGATTGTTTCATTGGCTGCATTTGTGTTTTTCGGTTTAAAAATATTTACGATAAAATTTCTAGGCTTTTTGTTTGAGCTTCAAAAACTAACCAGAGAATATTTAAATATCATCTACCTAACTTACATCAACTCCTTGTTTTTACTGCTTCCGGCTACGTTTATTTTAACATTTGTAGGTTTCAACCACGGGCATTTGGTGATTTGGGGTTTTGTAGTACTTTTTTCCATTTTTATAGGATTTCAATTATTAAGGCTAACGTTTAAGATTTTATTAAACCATCAGTTGTCGAAATTTTATTTATTTCTGTATCTTTGCACCCTTGAAATTTGTCCTATACTATTGTTTGTAAAAACAATTAATAGTAGTTTATAGTGTTATATGGAATTTAATTTGGAAGAGAGAAAGACTAAGGTTAAAAGTGTATTAGTTACTTTGCCAGCACCAGAGGGTGAAAAATCACCTTATTTTGATTTGGCGTCGTCTTTAAATTTAAAGATAGATTTTAGGTCATTTATACATGTTGAAGGGGTTGCGGGAAAAGATATTAGAAAGGATAAGATTAATATGGCAGATTTTAGCGCTGTTATATTAACCAGTAGAAATGCTGCCGATCATTACTTTAGGGTTTGTGAAGAAATGCGTTTCGATGTTCCGGCAGACATGAAATATTTCTGTTTGTCTGAATCTATTGCGTTATATCTTCAAAAATACATCCAATATCGTAAGCGGAAAATATTTTTCGGAAAGCAAACTGCAAAGGATTTGGCAGAAGTGATTAAGAAACACTCCACTGAAAAGTTTTTATACCCATGTTCTGATGTAGCTGCAGAGGCTACCGAAACCTTCTTGAGAAGTCAAGGAATTGATTTTACGCCGGCGGTGTTATTTAAAACTGTAGTTTCGGATTTATCTGATCTTGCCGAAGTGTTTTATGACATCATCGCATTCTTCAGTCCGTCAAGCGTACAGTCGCTTTACACAAACTTTCCTAACTTTAAACAGAACAAAACAAGGATTGCTGCATTTGGCAAAACTACACAACAAGCTATTTTAGATGCAGGTTTAATTTTGGATATTCCGGCGCCAACACCCGAGGCCCCGTCCATGACAATGGCGATAGAACAATATATAAAATCAATAAAATAGGCAGTTTACGACTAAATTATACAAAGCGACTTTACTAAATAGTCGCTTTTTTTTTGAAACTTTATGATTTTTACTGCGTACTAAGGAGAAATTAAATTTAGCAAATACCTATTATTTGGTATTTTAACAATGATTTTAAGCACTTAACTTTGAAATTTTAGTAGATTTTGAGTGTTGAATTTTAGCAATAAAAAATATTTTATTTGAAAATGTTGAATTTCTGTATATTAGAAACGTTTTTTTACACAAGGAAAACACAATAAAACTTGAAGAGCACATGAGAAATTTATTCATATCTGGATTGATATTGATTAGTATTGCCCTTTTTAGCTGCGGTAAAGGAGATGGCAGGGGAGAACTAATTGGTGTTAAATCTAAGGCGGTTAAACAAGAGCTACCTTACGGTATGGTTTACATACCCGCCGGAACGTTTATTATGGGTCAAGTTGATCAAGACGTTACCATCTCGCAGTTCCCACAAAACAAACAAGTTACCATTTCTGCATTTTACATGGATGAAACCGAAATTTCAAACAGCGAGTACAAGCAGTTTGTTAATTGGGTTAGAGATTCCATAGCTTTTAACTTAGTGGGTAAGCCCAAAAAATATTTACTGAAAAGTAAAGGCGGAAAAGAAAGCCCTTATATTAACTGGAAAGCAATGAATTCTGGCAAAGGTATTTGGGGTGATAAAACTTTAAAAGACAAGTTAGATCAAGCCATGTATTATTCAGGAACCTCAAAATTTTTCAATAAAAAAGAATTAAAGGTTGAGCAATTAAAATATGATTATGCTTGGGTTGATTATAAAAAAGCGGCCGCTTACCGAGGTTTAAGAGATCCCAACCTTACCAAAGGAGCACCAACTGTTGACAGATCAGAATTTATTGTAAAAGAAGAAACTTATATTTATCCAGATACTTTGGTTTGGATTTCGGATTTCACCTATGCTCAAAACGATCCAATGGCTAAAGGTTACTTTTCTCACCCATCATTTGCTAACTATCCGGTAGTAGGTGTTACTTGGGAACAGGCAAAAGCTTTTACGGTTTGGAGATCAAGACTGAACGAAAATTATAAAAATTCAAAATCTTTACCGGCTAGGTTAGATTATGACTTACCTACTGAGGCTGAGTTTGAATACGCAGCCAGAGGAGGAAGAGTTGCAACCAGCTATCCATGGGGCGGTCCATATATCAGAAATGCAAAAGGTTGCTTGTTAGCGAACTTTAAGCCTGGTAGAGGTAACTATATTGATGATGGTGGTGCGTTTACAGTTTACGTAAAATCATATTTCCCTAATGATTACGGTTTATATAACATGGCTGGTAACGTAGCAGAGTGGACAAGTTCTATTTATAACGATGCGGCTTCTGCGTATGTAAGTACAATTAACCCATCTTTCAATAAAGCAGTACAAAAAGGAGATCCAGATTACAACAAGAAAAGAGTTGTAAAAGGTGGCTCTTGGAAAGATATAGGCTATTTTCTTCAAAATTCCGCTAAATCTTATGAATACCCAGATTCAGCAAGATCTTCAATTGGCTTTAGATGTGTTACCCCATTCTTGGGTAGAGACATTAAAGATAAGCCTGGAAAAATGAAACCTTAATTATCAACACAATAAAACAACCTAACACAAAAAACGTCTCAAAAAATGGCAAAGAAAAAAAGGAATCTATTCACCTTAGATGCAATTATATCATGGGGTGCTACAGTAGTAATTATTGGAGCAATGTTTAAAATACTTCACTTACCCGGTGGAGAGCTGATTATTGGTATCGGTTTGGGTACCGAGGCGTTCTTGTTCTTTATTATGGGTTTTGTGCCTCCTCATAAAGATCCACACTGGGAAAAGGTATATCCTCAGCTTTCTGAAGATTTTGAAGGTACACCAATTGACATGTCTAAACCAGTAAAGCTTAACGAACTTGAAATCAAAGGTTCTACAGGTGGTGGAGGTATACCAGATTTGAAAATGGGAGATGATGCAATCGCAAAAATAAAAGCCGGATTAGAAAATTTCACAAATAAAGTAAGCGCAATTTCTAATGCAGCAGACGCAACTATTGCTACAGAAGATTTTGTAGGCAACGTAAAAGCGGCTTCAACTAAGGTAAACAGTTTAGGTGTTGCTTTCGATCATGCAACTGCAGGAGTTGCTGCTATTGCTACTGCTTCAGAAGGTGCTAAAGAGTATAACAACCAAATCAATAACTTGGGTAAAAATATTTCAGCGCTAAACGCGGTGTATGAATTAGAATTGCAGGATTCAAGTGCACATTTGAAATCAATGAATAAATTTTATTCAAACCTTTCTCAAACCATGTCTAATTTTAATGATTCCGTGGATGATTCTAAACAGTTTAAAGATGAAGTTGCAAAACTGTCTAAAAACCTGTCTAGTTTAAATGCAGTTTATGGCAATATGCTTTCTGCGATGAATCAACCAAGAGCATAATCATTAATATTTAATTTAAAAAAACGTTTTAAAAATTAAGATATGGCAGGCGGTAAGGAAACCCCAAGGCAGAAGATGATCGGTATTATGTACTTGGTGCTAATGGCTATGTTAGCACTTAACGTAAGTAATACCGTATTAGATGCTTTTAAAACAGTAAGGGATGGTTTGGAGACGAGCAATAAAAACATGAACGACCGTTTAGGTTTTATCATGAACTTGTTTAAAAACTATTACGATAATGCTCCTAAAAAAGCAGAAGAAAATTATAGAAAGGCCCAAGAAGCTAAAAAGATTGGAGATGGAATTGTAAAGGAGATTGAGGATCTAAAACAACATTTGATTAAAGAAACAGATGGTTTGGACGATCATGGAGATTTAAAGAAAAGAGACGATTTAGGCATTTCTCATAAAGAATTAGTTGAAGGTAAAAAGGGCGATGCTCTACAAAAGAAAATTGAAGAGGCGGGAAAAAAGCTAGCGGCTTTAGTAGGTCAAACTCCTCAGGCAATTGGTTTAGAGTTAGTGTGGCCTAAAATAAATCCAAGCACAAAAATTCCACAATCATGGGCGGATTATAATTTTGGAGAAGGAAAACCGCTAACATCTACCATTACCTTGTTATCTAAGTTTCAAAACGATGCGAAAAACGCAGAAGCTTATGTAATTAGTAAATTATACCAAGAAACCACCGGTGGCGGTGTTGTTGATTCGTACAGAGCCGTAGCTGTTGCAAAAAGCAGTTATATTTTGGCAGGTCAAACTTATGAAGCTGATGTTTTTTTAACTGCAGGGAGTTCAAGCATTCCAATTACTGCAACAGTTAACGGTTCAACGCTTCCTAATGAAAACGGTGTTGCTAAATACAAATCTGGCGGGACAAAAGAAGGTGTTTATAAGTGGACTGGTACGGTGTCTTTTAAAGATCCAACTACCGGAGTTATAAAATCATTTACTACTGATCCAATCGAGTATCAGGTTGCAAAACCTTCTGCGGTGGTATCACCAGATAAAATGAACGTATTTTATAAAGGTGTTGCTAACCCGGTTTCTGTTTCTGCGCCAGGTATCGCAAAAGAAAAACTTAAAGTGAGTATTTCTAACGGATCTATAAGCGGTGCAAACGGAAATTATGTAGTAAAAGTAAGCGGCGGAACAGAAGCTACAGTTACTGTTTCGGCAGAGATTGAAAAAGGAAAGTCACAAGTTTTAGGCGCAACAAAATTTAGAATTAAACAAGTACCGGATCCAATAGCAACTTTTGCCAATAAAGCTTCTGGTCAAATCTCATCGGCAACAGCCAGATCAACAAGTGGATTAGAAGCTGAATTGAAGAATTTTGACTTTGATTTAAAATTTAGAGTGATTAGTTTCAACTTATTTATTACCAGACCAAGACAGGATCCTTTATTTTACCAATCTAAAGAAGGTAGTTTTAGCGGGGCAATAAAACAGAATATGAACAGTTTAAACCCCGGTGATATGTTGAGTTTCCAAAACATAGTAGTTGCGGGTGAAGATGGTACAACAAGAACCCTTGAGGGCGCAGTAAGTATTTCAGTAGGTAGATAACATGAAAAAATTAAGCATCATCTCGTTATTAGTGTGCGTTACTTTTCAGGTCTTTGCACAAAAAGATTCTGATAAACCCAAAGTAATGCCTATTTATTCGATTTTTCAGAAAGCTGACGCGATAAAGACGGCGAGAGAGAAAGAACTAGGTAAGGAACCCGTAAACTGTGCTCCTGAATTACCGCGAGTAAAAAGCGATGACGTTATTTTTGCAAAGCGTTTAACTCGGGATATTTATTTTGCAGACCCTGCTAACAGATATCTTACGCCGGTAGATACCAACAAGAACTTTTTGACTGTTTTATTGAGAGGAATATCTGAAAAGAAAATTGAGGCTTACCAAACTTGGAATCCGAGTACGGGTAGGGTTGAAGAACTAATTGATTACAATACTTTATTAACCAAAACAGATGCGTCTGCGGGCTTGGGTTATCCTTTGCAATTTGCAGATCAGGAACTTTTAGCGAAATGCGGTTTAAGAATTGTTGAAGATTGGTATTTTGACACTAACAGATCAGAATTTAAATCTTTCATTATCGCTATTGGTTTAATTGTTCCAAGCTCTGCAGCAAGTTCTGCAAGTGTGCCAAAGCTAAAAGATCCTAATGTTAAATTGGGCGAGGCAGGTGCCGATATGGTGGGCTTGTTTTATGTCAATTATCCTACCATCAGAAATTATATCTGCCAGTTTAATGTTTATCATCCAAATGAAAAGATTAGATACAGTTTTGATGATGTATTTCAGTTGCGATATTTTTCAAGTTTAATTATAGAAGAATCAAATCCTGATGGCTACAAATTGGCAAACAGACCAGATTTGAAGTCAGGATTGGATAAGCTTTTGGAGGCTGATAGAATTAAGAAATCTTTAATCCAGTACGAACAAGATATGTGGGAACACTAGTTGATGAGAATTAAAAAGTAAAAAATAATAAAACAAAAGCTCTTCCTATTCGGAAGGGCTTTTTTGTTGGAAAAAATTTAGAAGTGCTTTTGTTTGTTTTGCGTTGATCACGGTTAAAAGTTCTGCTTCTGTGGCTTCTTTTATTTTTTTTACCGATTTAAAATGCTTTAGTAAGTTTTGAGAAGACGTTTTTCCGATACCTTCAATTAATTCAAGTTCGGTTTTTAAAGTCCCCTGATCCCTTTTTTTACGATGAAAGGTAATCCCAAAACGGTGCGCCTCATCACGTAATTGCTGAATGATTTTCAAGGTCTCCGATTTTTTATCTAAATATAAAGGATATTGATCGCCCGGATAATACAACTCTTCCAAGCGTTTGGCAATTCCAATAATGGCAACTTTGTTATAAATGCCCAATAATTTTAGACTTTTAACAGCAGATGAAAGCTGGCCTTTTCCACCGTCAATTACAATGAGTTGCGGTAAGCTTTCTCCTTCTTCGGTTAATCGCTTATAGCGTCTATAAACAGCTTCTTCCATGGTGGCAAAATCATTTGGGCCTTCTACCGTTTTTACATTAAAATGCCGGTAGTCTTTTTTGGAAGGCTTAGCATCTTTAAACACAACAATTGCCGAAACTGGGAAATCTCCCTGAAAGTTGGAGTTATCAAAACATTCGATATGTCGGGGCAACTCGCTCAAACGTAAATCTTTTTGCATCTGTGCCAGCAAACGGTCTGTGCGAAACTCAGGATTTAGTTTTTCGTATTGGTCAATTTTATCCTTTTTAAAGAAGAGTACATTTTTTTGAGACAATTCTAAAAGTTTTTTCTTTTCACCTTGTTTAGGGACCGTAAATTTTACGTTTTCGTCTTCTAGCTCCATCTCAAATGGAACAATAATCTCTTTAGATGAACTTTCAAACTTTGAACGGAATTCAGAAATAGCGATAGACAAAAGCTCTTCGTCAGACTCGTCTAGTTTCTTTTTGATTTCTATGGTTTGCGTTTGGATGATAGTGCCATGCATTACCTTTAAATAGTTAACAAAGCTTATCTTCTCATCAGAAGCGATACTAAAAACGTCCACTTCGGTAATTGATGAGTTTACAATTGTTGATTTGCTTTGGTATCGCTCCAATAAATCATATTTTGATTGTAAGCGGTGCGCTTCTTCAAAATGTAATTGACTAGCTTCATCGGTAATTTGTGCTTTTAACGCTCTTAAAACGTTACCTATTTTACCATTTAAAATATCTTTAATTTCTTCTATAAATTGGTTGTAACTTTCTTCAGATTGATACGCTTCGCAAGGTCCTTTACAGTTGCCAATTTGGTATTCTAAGCATACTTTAAATTTGCCCGCTTTTATATTTGTAGGAGTTAAAGCAAGGTTGCAGGTTCTTAAAGGATAAGTATCTTTGATTAGATCTAAAATATGATGCATCATACTTACCGACGGGTAGGGGCCAAAGTATTTACTGCCATCTTTTATCAGTCTTCGGGTAGCGAAAATGCGTGGAAAAGGTTCGTTTTTGATCACAATCCAAGGATAAGTTTTATCATCCTTTAGCATTACATTATAGCGAGGCTGATGCTTTTTTATCAAGCTGTTTTCTAACAACCAAGCATCAATTTCAGTATCTACGATGGTAAAAGTTAAACTACGGATTTTACTAACCAGCACTTTAGTTTTTGCGTTTACCTTATAATTATCGTTGATAAAGTAAGATGCTACTCTATTTCTTAAATCTTTGGCTTTTCCAATGTAAATGAGTTCGCCATCGGCATTGTAATATTGGTACACGCCGGGTTTGTGAGGAACGTTTTTTAAAGCCGATTTATAATCAAACATATTTAACAAAAATAAAAGGGGCTATCTAAAAAAAGTTATGCTTTTGTCAGTTTGAGCGGAGTCGAAGCCTTTTCAGTACTATTCAGGATACATTTCGACTCCGCTCAATGTGACAGGTTCGGTGTTTTTGGACAGGCTCCTAATTTATTAAAACCCTAATCTTTCATCAGGATTCGCTCCTGTTTCACTGGGTTTCTGCTTTTCTTGGTTTTGGTATTGGTCGCAATCTAAAGTTACCGTAACACCATTTTTTGGTGGAGCAAAATCTACGTTCTTCTTAATCCCTAAAGATGCATCCGCATACACTTTTTTCATAAACAGTGCAAAAATCGGCAATGCAGTATTAGCGCCTTCACCAAGGTTTGTAGTTCTAAAATGTATGGCTCTATCTTCGCAACCGGTCCAAACACCAGCTACTAATTGTGGTGTGATTCCCATAAACCAACCGTCAGAGTTATCATTGGTAGTTCCTGTTTTACCTCCAATAGGATTTGTTAAACCGTACTTGTACCGAAGCCTAACCCCGGTTCCCTGCTCAACTACGCCTTTTAACATATAAGTCATTACATAAGCAGTTTCTTCATTTAAAGCCTGTACAACCTTTGGTTTGCGTTCATATAAAACGTTTCCATTTTTATCTTCAATGCGGGTAAGATAAATAGGTTCTGTCCAAACTCCATGGTTTACAAAAGCACTGTAAGCTCCTGTCATATCATAAACAGATGCTTCAAATGAGCCTAAAGCAATAGAAGGGTAGGGCGGAACATCGGAAGTAATTCCCATCCGTTTAATGAGTGTAGCAACTGCGGTTGGCCCAACTTGTTGCATTACCCAAGCTGTAATAAAATTCTGTGAGTTTGCTAAGGCTTCTCTTAAAGTTAAATATCCCGGAATTGAACCATAACCTTTTGGCGTCCAAGGGTCTCCATATCCGGTAACGGTATAAGGAACGTTATCAACCTGATAACAAGGAGAGTAGCCATTTGCCATTGCAACTGCGTAAGTAAAAGGTTTAGCGGTTGAACCCACTTGTCTGGTCCCCATTTTTACTTGGTCGTATTTAAAATGTTCAAAGTCAATTCCTCCAACCCAAGCCTTAACTTCTCCAGTTTCCGGATCCATCGCCATCATAGAATTTCTCAAAAACATCTTATAATATTTAATGGAATCTATTGGTGTCATAGTGGTATCTATGTTTCCTTTCCAACTAAAGATTTCCATTTTTGTAGGCGTATTAAAATCAGCCTTGATTTCCTCGTCGGATTTACCCTCATCTTTAAGAACAGCGTACCGATCAGATCTTTTCATTCCTTGGATAATCAGATTTTCGTTTCCTTTAAAAGGATTTCTTCCTTTCCAATGACTATTAAACTGCGCCTGCAAATCTTTCATATATTCCCTTTGCGCCTGTTCTGCGTACAACTGCATTTTTGAATCAATGGTGGTATATACTTTTAAGCCGTCTCTGTCCAAATCGTACGGAGTTCCATCAGCTTTTGTGATGGAAAGGCTGGCAAAAGTTTTTTGAATGTCTTGCTTAAGAATAGTTCTAAAATAGGTAGCTAAACCTTCGTTATGGTTGGTGGGCCTAAAATGCAATTCTAAACCTTTTTGTTTAGATGATTGATATACCTCTTCACTGATATAGTCTCCATCACGCATTTTGCCCAATATCAGGTTTCGTCTTCCTAAAGATCTGTCAGGATTTCTGGTAGGAGAATAAAGTGTGACGCCCTTTAAAATACCAACTAATGTTGCTGCTTGTGCCGCACTAAGTTTTGCGGGAGTTGTATTGAAGTAGGTACGAGCAGCAGCTTTTATTCCATAAGAATTATTGCCGAAATCAACCGTATTTAAGTACATGGTGATGATTTCTTCTTTGGTATAGTTACGTTCCAGTTTAATGGCAACAACTAATTCGCGTAATTTTTGCGGTATTCTTTTTACAAAAGATTTAGCTCTTCCTTCATTAGAAAAAAGATTGAGCGCTAATTGCTGGGTAATAGTGCTTCCGCCCTGTTTTTTTCCGATTAAATTGTAAAGAAATATGGTAAAAGTTCTTTTAAAGTCAATTCCAGAATGTTCTTTAAAACGCTCGTCTTCAGTTGAAATTAATGCGTTAATTACATTGGGTGAAATTTCTTGATAACTGATATTGGACCTATTTTGTACAAAGTAATTCCCTAGTTCTGCTTTATCTGAGGTGTAAATAACTGAAGCCTGATTGCTCTTCGGGTTTTCTAAATCTCTGAAAGAGGGCAATTCGCCAAATAGGCCGAAGCCGGTTGCAATAAATATTAATGCAATAAAAGCGATAAAGCCAAGTAGCGTTTTCCAAAATATTTTGTTGTACCTGGTAATATCCGCTTTCGTTAAAATTGTTTTGTCTTGCATTATTTTTTAGGAGTAATAGATTTTAAATATTGTTCTATAGAAGCTTTATCAGTTAAAAGCAAGAGGTTTTCTTGCGAAACTACAAATAGTTTGTACTGCGTAGTTTGTCCTTCCATAATTTGAGGTAAATTTTTAGCGAGTTCATCCGCAACTATATCTACCTGTTCTTTGGTGAGGAAATTTCCACTTATAATCACAAACTTTTCTGTACCGCCAACAATACGGATTACCAATTTAACTTCTGATGGGTCAAATTTAGAATAAAAATAATTGGCTAGCTTAGAAAATGGCTGTGCAATATTTTGTTTAGGGTCAGATATATCTAAAACAATTAAATGCCGCTGTCTTTCATTTGAACTAAACGCAATGCTTTTAGGTTTTTCAGGAACGGGTGCAGGGCTTACTTCAGGAGTTTTTGCCGGCAATGTTTCAGCAATTACGGGAGCTACAGGTTTGGGATTTTTAACGATTTCAGGTTCTGTTTGTTCTGCTGGTTGTTCAATAATAATTTCTTTTTTAACCTCTGGTTTTGTTACCATTGGTGTCGCTTTAGGTTGTTGAATAAGTTTAGGTTCGGATTTTTTAATCACTTCCTCAGGGTTTTTAACTTCTACTTTTGTAACTGGTTCTGCTTCAGCCTTAGGAGTAAAAACCAGCTGTGGCTGCGTATAGCTGAATTCATTACCGTCATGATCCAGCAAAGCGGTAGGCCGTTGATCAAAAATAGTTCTGTTTTTAGTGATAAAACCTATCTGTTGCTTAACTATTGGCGTAATAGTGGGATTGCTTGGATAGTTGTTTACGATTTGGTTTAAGCTGGTTAAAAAGGCCGGTGTTTTTTGTGTATGGCCAATAGTTAACGCTTCTAAATATGCAAAGTTGGGTTCAATCTCCGTAAATCCAGAATACCTAGGCTTCAAGTCATTTAATTTCGATAGCACTTCACCAAATTTTTTATCCTTGTACAGTTGGTAAACCTCAGCATACGCTGTACGTAAAGCGTTAAGCCTAAATTCTCTTTCTTTGCCAAAATTGGGTTCCGAAATTGCTTTTGCATAAACACTATTTGGGAATTGTGTTAATATTTTCTGTTTAAAAAGTTCAGACTGCGCCGGGTTGCTTTCCGCAGAAAGTCTGTATAACTGATAGTAAATATTAGGCAAGTTTTTATCATCCGGAAAATTTTGGATAATTGCCCCAAATGCTTCTGCGGCTTCGTTTTCGTCTTTTAAAACATCTTTATAAAAAAGTGCAATTTCGTAAAGCGCAGTGGCGATTTTTTCATTTGCCCTTTGTTTTGCATCAACAGTATAAGGAATGGTTTTTATTAAATTGGCTTTAATAGAATCTCTGTTTTGAGCAACATCAGGTGCAATATCCGTACCCGAATTAGCCGGGTTTAGACCTTTATCGGTAGAAGAAACCATGTTTTCAGAACTTATGCGCCAATTGTCGCTCAGTTTTCTGTTCCCCCATTTACGCTTAAACTCACTGTAACCTTGTGCAAGGGCAGCATCGTTATAAAAATAAAATGTTCCCGCAGTTTTGTTGGCCGATGAGTAATCATTGATGCTCACTAATTGGTCTGCTCCATTTTCTCGCGTAGATTTTGTTTGCGATTTTTTAGTGTCTGCAAATAAGGAATCTACTTTTTTATTTAGTTCATCGTTGCTTAAGGTAGCTAAATGCAAAAGATTTTTTTCTTTCTCAATAATGATTAGCCTATCTGCAAGGTATTGCAGGTTACCTGCTTTTTTAGCGATGCTGGCGTAATTAGGGTAGGTTTTAGGCAGAAACTGTAAGGTACTATCGTAATAGAGTTGTGCTTTGGTGTAATTTTTTAAAGTCTCAAAGTTAAGTTCAGCCAACTTTAAGTATGTTAAACCTTTTTGTTTAGCTGTTCCGGGTAAGGTATGTGCGGCAGTAGTATAATATTGAGTTGCAGATGCATAATCTTTTTTTTCTTGATAAGCTTTGGCAATTTGGAAATAGATTTGATCTTTTAACTGACGGTTTTTATCTTCTTTTAAAAGCTTTTTTAAGGTAACTATTTTATCAAAAGCTTTTCCATCTGCATTTTCACTAATTCTTATTCTTGATAGGTTAGCATTGAATGCCATTTCAAAAGAAGCATTGCTTTTGGCAATTTTATCGTAATTGAGCGTGGCCGCTTTTGTATTGCCGTTTAGCTCTTGTAATTGCGCTAGTGTGTAACGCCATCTAACTCTTTGATAGGCATCTTTTGAAAAAGCAACTGCATCTTTTAAATGAATAATCGCGTTTGGAATATCCTTTTTTATGATGGCCAAGTTTGTCTGCGTTGCGGCTACCTGGTCTTTTTCATATTTATATTTTAACGCAACGGCCATTTTTAAAACAGAGTCGGCCTCATCAATCAAATTCAAGGCAAAATCACTTTTTACTTGTCCTAAATATGCTTTTAACTTGTTTTTTTTCTCTTTTTGAAAGGTTTGCCCC
>NZ_CAMLIG010000040.1 GCF_946480185.1 uncultured Pedobacter sp.
AACTTATAGCTAAGAAAGAGAATAAGCACCCAGCATTGTGCTCTTCGTGGCATTTGAAATAAACAATCCAGGGTTCTCGAAAAGAAAAACCAATCTCTTTCTGATAAAACGAGTCAAGAGCATAAAAAGAGTTAAACGCAAAAAAAACACCGTGGCTTTTTTACGAAATTAAATCAAAGAATCAACCCAATTTATAACTAGAACCTTTTGCTCAAACCCAAGCCTACTGCAAACTGATTTCCTCTAGTTTTTGGCAAATATTCTTGGTTCTCGTAAGAAAGGTTTAATGAAATTAAGTTAGTTTGCTTTATCGACTTATAATATCCAAAAGAAGCATTCTTTGATTTCAGTTTATAAGGATTACCTGCGCCAAGCTGAACGTTGTTTCTTTGATCATCAGGAGATATGCCAGTTCCAATTTTGAAACTCAAATAATCATCTTGACCACCCGTGTAATAACGCACATTTAATGAGACCGACTGAGATACAGAACTATTAGAAGGCGTTAAATAAGTTCTTAAATTAAACCAATAATTCTTATAATATTTGCCCACTGACGCAGTGTAGGTTACGGTAGTTTCGTCAAACTTTAAAGTTCTAAAACCAACCTCTGCCTCAAAAGATTTTGGTAAATTGCTGTACAATGAAAATCCGGTTCTATATGCCGGAAAAACCCCCACAGTATTAGAATAACCCCCACTTACATACGCATAAAATAATGGAGATATTTTCGGGTATAAATCTACCTCAAATTGCGAACCATTAGCCTTAAACCTATTCGCATAATTATATCTGGCAATTACAGATCCTAATTTGGTTTGTCGGCCATAACTAACATTGCCAAAACGCCAAGGATCATCAAACTGCTTATCAAAATTGGTTTGACTATAGCCCAAGCTAATCGTGTTTTTAGCTGCCAAGTAAGCTACGCTTTGACTTAAGGACCTTGCCTCCGTAGATTTTGGATACAATTTAAGCGTTTGATTTAATACCGTATTCGCCTCTGGGTATTTATTTAAGTTTTTTAATATTTTAGCCTTCAAAATTAGTAGGGCTTCTGATGTTGGATTAAAGCCAAGCCCTTTGTCAACAATCTCTAAAGCCTTAGCAGGATGATCATTCCAGTTTTCTAAATTGCCGTAAGCCAAATAAGTATCCTCATACTTCGGGTTTTTGCGCATTGCTTCTGTTAGCACAAGTCTGGCGCTGTCCAATTTGTTAGTGTATGTATATAATCTTCCTAAAAATATTTCAATATCTGTATAATCCGGACTTTTAAGCAGCGCCTGCTTAGTTAAGGCAATTGCTGCCGTGTAGTTTTTATCGTTAAAAGCTAATTTTCTGGCTTTTACGAACATTTCGTCGGAACTCAAATTCTCCTGCGCATTTGAAGGATTAATGCTGATAAATAACAGAAAGAATCCTATTGCATAGGCAAAACCAATTTTGATTTTTGTGGATTTTGTTGCCAATTTATTTGATTTTAATGTTTGCAAAACAATTTATTATTCTTCGGTTAGATATTGTATTCTATAAACCACAGACTACGAATTAACCTAATTATTAAATACGGTAAAAACCGAAATAAGTTTCTTTTAAATTCATTACTGTGCGATAAAAAACTTAGGTGACAAAGAAGCAATAATTTCTTGGGTGGCGGTTCATTTTTAAAATAACTGCTCATAAACTTATTCAAGTTCTTTTCCGACTCCCGATTACCGTTCACTCTTTCAGATTTTCTGCACCATCTTTCTGCCTCAAATTTACGGTTTAAGGGAATTTCTGTACGTTTTACTTTGACAGAAATTCTTGCGTAAATAGGGATGGGACAGCCGGTGTGATTTTTTGGAATCTTTAGATGGAAATACAGCTGAATCAAATTACCCAGGACTTTAGTTCTAAAAGTTAAACAAAAATAACTTTTACAGCTAGCCAAAATGCTTAATTGCACCACCAAAATAAAAACCACAAAAAAAAGCGTGTTTAAACTTAATCAAACACGCTTTTTATAAATTTTCTGCGGAGAGACAGGGATTCGAACCCTGGGTACCGTTTCCAGTACGACAGTTTAGCAAACTGTTCCTTTCGGCCACTCAGGCATCTCTCCAAACCCTCATTAATCAGCTAACCGATTTGTTTAGGGTCTGCAAATATAGTAATCCTTAGCAGCTCACAAAATAAATTTTAAAACTATTTTAAATATTCTACACGCACATGGTAGATGCCCATCAACATCGTCTTAAAAATCAACTTGATAGTCTCAATTTCCTTCAAAGTAATGTTACTGTCGTTCAATTGGTTTTGCTCTAATTTATAGTCAATTATACGTTCAACAAGGTTATTTATACTTTCTGCATCAGGTTCTTTTAAACTTCTGGATGCGGCCTCAACAGAATCTGCAAGCATTAAAACCGCAGTCTCTTTGGTAAAAGGGATGGGGCCTGGATACCGAAAAGTGTTTTCATCCACAATTTTTTCGGGGAAATTTTTCAAGAATGATTGGTAAAAATAATCAACTCGGGTGTTCCCGTGGTGCGTACGTAAAAAGTCGATGATGACCTCGGGCAAATTATGTCGGCGGGCCATTTCGATACCATTAATTACATGGCGAATGATAATCTGAGCACTTTCCTCGTAAGGCAGTTTGTCATGAGGATTTAAACCTTTATTTTGATTTTCAATAAAAAACTGGGGATTGTCCATTTTGCCTATATCATGGTACAGTGCACCGGCCCTAACCAGTAAGGCATTTCCTCCGATTTTAAAAATTGCCGACTCTGCCAAGTTTGCTACCTGCAAAGAATGTTGAAAAGTACCTGGTGCTTTAAATGCAAGTTCACGCAATAGCGTTGAGTTGGTATTTGTAAGTTCAATAAGAGTAATGTCGGAAGTGATTCCAAAAAGTTTTTCAAATAAATAAATAAGCGGATAAGCTAGTAAGGAAAGTAAAACGCTGAAAACAAAGGGTAAAAATTTGGTCCATTCTATAGCTCCAATAGTTCCTTCTCTGATTAAAGAAATTCCAAAATAAGCCACAAAGTAATTGACTAAAATCAGTAAAGCAGAAATTAAAAATTGTTCTCTGCGGACCAAGTTTTTAATACTATAAATTGCCACCATACCGGCAGTAATTTGTAAAAACGCAAATTCGAAACTATTGGGTAAAAAGAAACTCGCAATTAGCACCACCAGTAAATGGATATTCATAGCTAAACGGGTATCAAATAAAATCCGGATGATAATTGGTACAATACAATATGGAATATAATAAAGGCTTGGCATTTTAAGGCTGATTGCCCAAGATAAGGCAACCAACATGCCTGTAACCACCATCAAGATCAGCGAAATTTGTCTGTTGTCGCTAAAAATGTCCTTCCTAAAAAGGAAAAGGAAAACCATCAACAAACAAATCACCATCCCAACTAAAATAAACTGCCCGGCCAAGGTTAATCTGCGGTCACTAGGGGTTGTGATGCTTTCCTCGTAAGTCAATCGTAACGATTCTAACTTTTGGTAAATTTCCTCGGTTACGGTACTCTCTTTACTTACAATTAGCTCACCTTTTTGTACCATTCCCCTGGTAGAAGAAACATTTTCTATCGCCTGTTTCTCAATTTTATCTGTAAAAGATTCGTTGTAAATAATATTGGGCGTAATTCTATCTTTAATAACAGAAAGCAAAAGGTCCGATTGGATGTTTTTTTCATTCACCAATTCATCTGCAACTTTAGCAACAGCTGTTGTTTGTGTAAAAAGCGTTGCTGTACTTACCTGCGTCTCCACATTGTTTCGTAACAAAGAAATAACATATTGATCGCCGTCTCGCTGATATTTTTTGTTTAGTCCAATTACGCCTCGCTGGTAAATTTTCTCTAAAATCTTAAAACCTAAATCAAAATTTTTAGCTTTTTGGTCATCATCTTTTAACCCTGCGTTTCGCCATTTGGCTTCAAAATCTGCTTGGTATTGTAACGACTGATCCTGAAAAACTTTCTCATCAACCTCATAAACGGGCAAAACAGACCTTAAAATGCTTTCTTTGTCCTTTTTAATCTCGTCTTTGGTTTTTCTTATCGGAAAATTGAAAGGTGAAATCAAGTCGTCATGCAACCAAACATTGCCTTTTTCAAACTCGTATTTGAACTTGGCATGTTTAGGTAAAACTGCGGTTATAATAATGACACTTAATGCCATCAAAATATATTTCACCACAGAAGTGTATTTTCTGTAGATAATTTTATGGGAATTTCTATTGATATCAGCCACTTGGGAAAAATAATTTTGGTCAAATTTAAAGATAAATTATTTATTGCTGTTTCTGTTGTTTTGAGCGAATGTTTTTATATGCAGATAAGATAAATATTGGCATAGTAAATTTAATTCTTTTTTAAATCGGCTCTGAGCTAAGAATTATTGTTGGTCAATTTTATCATGCATTTAAAAAAAATAATGCTAAATTAGAGTTTGAAGGCATCTACACTTATCATCAAAAAAATGCGTTAACATTTTAATGAAAAAAATCACTCTACTTTTGGCTGTTTTACTGCAAACAAGCTATTCTTTTTCTCAGAATAAGATTTCACTTTACGAAGATTCTCTAAAAACATTGGGTGCAAAAATTACAGGTGATTCTATTGAAGAAAATCGTGTTAAGGCAAACTATAAGTTTATCAAAATTTTAGTTGAAGCTTTAAAAGAGAAGAATTCCTTTTACTATCCATTTAATAATTTAAAGGATTTTATCGCTGTAAAGAAAACGGATGACAATAAATTTAAAATTTTCAGTTGGTTTACCCAGTCTAACGACGGTAACTATCGTTATTTTGGAGCTATACAGGTAAATAACCCTACAAAACTGGAGCTTTATCCTTTATTGGATGATACCCAAAGCCTCTCAAAAGTGACCAACTTAACAGATACCACGCTGGCAACCAACCAATGGCTGGGGGCTGTTTACTATCAAATTATACCGGTTACGGCTGTGCGTGAACCTTATTTTGTTTTGTTGGGTTGGAAAGGCAAATCGGCACTCTCATCTAGTAAGGTAATTGAAACATTGAAATTTATTGACGGAAAGCCAGTTTTCGGATCAGAGTCATTAGAGTCAAAACCGAAGTCGCAACATTTTGTAGATCGTATGATTTTCGATTATACCAAAAGTGCTTCTATGATGTTGCGATATGTTAGGAGCGAAAATTTGCTGGTATTTGATCATTTGGTAGCACCGGATCAAAAAACGCAGGGGATGACAGATTTTTATGCTCCAGATCTTTCGTATGATGGTTTAAAACTTAAGCAGGACAAATGGATTTTTCAAGAGAACTTGAAACTCACAAATCTACCTGATGATACCGATGAACTTTTTATTGATCCATCAAAAGATGCGCAAAATACGGCTCCGGTAATCAATAAATAATTGAATTAAAGTTTGTAATAAATCCATAACAAACCATAAAAATTTACTGAGTGGCTTATTATTAAAAGAAAAAAGCTTTATTATTGATATTCAAGAAAATTTAATCTTAATCGAAAGAAATTAAATAAGATATATGGTCAATAGAAAAGAGCTTTTTGGACACCCCGTTGGTTTGTACATCTTGTTTTTCGCCGAACTTTGGGAAAGGTTTAGCTTTTACGGAATGCGGGCATTATTGGTGTTATTTTTAGTAGCATCAACCACTGGAACTAATCCAGGTTTTGGATGGTCTAAAATAGACGCGTTAAGCCTGTATGGCATATATGGCGCTTTGGTTTACATTTCTTCTATCCCAGGTGGGATTATAGCCGATAAATTATTGGGTCAGAAGAAAACAGTAATGCTTGGTGGCTGGTTATTGGTTGCGGGCCACGGTATTTTAGCCGTTAGGGCAGAGTGGGCCTTTTATTTAGGCCTATGTTTAATTGTTGCGGGTGTAGGCTGTTTAAAACCAAACATTTCAACTATGGTTGGGGGTTTATACGCATTAAATGATGATAGAAGAGATAAAGCGTTTACCATTTTTTATATCGGGATAAATATTGGAGCGTTGATAGCGGGTATTTTGGTAGGTTCTGTAGGCGTAACTTATGGCTGGCATTACGGTTTTGGTTTGGCCGGAATTGGTATGGCTATTGGTCAATTGGTGTTTTTGTTTGGGCAAAAGCATTTAGTTGGAGTAGGGGATGCAGTTAAAACCCTGCCCGAGTCTGAAAGAATCATCGCAAACAAACCATTAACCAAAATAGAAAAAGACAGAATGGTGGTGATGTTTTTATCGTTCATTATGATTATTGTTTTTTGGGGAGCGTTTGAGCAGGCAGGTGGATTAATGAATTTATATGCCGATGAAAAAACAAATCGGATGCTTTCATTTATCAATTTTGAAATACCTGCACCTTGGTTCCAATCTGTTAACTCATTCTTTATTGTAACACTAGGTTCAGCAGTTGCCGCATTTTGGTATAACCGCAAAAAGAAGGGAAAAGAATCATCTTCTATATTTAAAATGGCCATTGGAACCATTATCATGGGATGGGGTTTCTTTTTTATGAGCGCCGCATCAATGCAATTCAAAGCCGAAGGCTCATCAGCTATGTATTGGTTGGTTTTGGCTTATATGTTCCACACCGTGGGCGAGCTTTGTGCATCTCCGGTAGCCTTGTCTTACGTTACCAAATTAGCGCCGCTAAAATATGCCTCTTTAATGATGGGGGCTTATTTTGCGGCCACCGGAATGGGAAATTACCTTTCTGGCTGGGTAGGCGAATACTCGCAAACGGCCGGTGAATTTGAAATATTTACCGGAATAGCCATTTTCTGTACCATTTTTGGGCTTTTAGTGTTGTTAATTCTTAAACCGTTGAAAAGATTGGCGCATGGCGCAGAAGACTTTATTGAAGACCAAACTCATAATCCTTTAAAAAATACCGAACAAATAGAAACCGCATAATTATATAAAATGGATATTGCAAAATGGACCTTAATCATCGGCTGGATTTTCGTTTTAATCTGGATTCCCTTTGTTATCATTTCTAACCGAAAAACGCATCCTAAAGCACTTTTTATTCTGTTTTTTGCAGAAATGTGGGAGCGTTTCAGTTATTATGGAATGCGGGCACTGCTTACCCTATACATGGTTAAAGTACTTTTTAAGGGAATGGAAGGTGCTGACGTAAAAGCACTGAGCATCTACGGTTCTTACACCGCAATGGTTTATCTTTTTCCGGTAATTGGAGGCTTAATAGCTGATAAAATTTTTGGGTTTAGAAAAGCAATTGTTTTAGGTGGTGTATTAATGATGCTGGGGCATTTTACATTAGCTTTTGAAGGCAGCAACACTTTGTTTTTTATGTCGCTTGCTTTAATTATCGTTGGTAATAGCTTTTTTAAACCAAACATTTCCAGTTATTTAGGTACGTTTTACGAAGCAAATGATCCACGTAAAGATGGCGCTTTTACCATATTTTACATGGGCGTGAACATCGGTGCATTTTTGGCCACTTTAACTTGTGGCTATGTAGGTCAGCAAATTAGCTGGCATTATGGTTTTGGTTTGGCCGGAATTGGAATGGCATTGGGAGTAATTGTTTTCTTATTAAGTGGTAAAGTATTTAACGGCACAGGCTTAAAACCAGATGTGATTACCTTAAAACCGGCAAAACCTTTGGGTTTATCTTGGGAAAGTTTGGTTTATATCGGTACTTTAATCATGATTCCGGTATGTGCAATGCTGCTTAACCAAAATGAGTTAATGAGTACATTGATGCTGATCATTAGTGCGGTAATTATTGGATATTTACTTTATGAAGCGCTAAAAAATCCTGATAAAGTTGAAGGGCAACGCCTATTGGTAGTTATTGTTCTGTTTTTCTTCCATGCTATATTTTGGGCATTGTTTGAACAAGCCGGCGGTTCTTTAACACTTTTTGCAGAAAGAAATATTGATCGCACTATTGCGGGAGGAGTAATTCCTTCCTCCTTATTTACCAGTTTTAATCCGTTTTACATCATGGTTTTAGCGCCTTTATTTTCATGGATTTGGATAAAATTGCGTAACAGCGGAAAAGAACCTCGCACCACCATGAAATTTGTTTTAGGCTTGGCATTTTTAGCTTCCGGATTTTTGGTAATTGTATTGGGTGCTAAATTCTTTGCAAATGCAAATGGCTTATTATCAATGGTTTTTTTAGCTTTACTTTATTTCTTAGTTACGGTAGGAGAGCTTTGTTTGTCGCCAGTAGGTTTGTCAATGATTACCAAATTATCGCCGGTAAAAATTGTCGGCTTTGTAATGGGGGCTTGGTTTTTGTCGATATCGTTAGGAAATAAATTAGCAGGAATTATAGGTACATTAACCGCCGCCGAAGCAAACGGACAAACACTCAGCACACAAGAAACGCTTATGAACTATACACAAACCTACTTGATTTGGGGCGTATTTGTGGTTGGTGGTTTTGCGCTTGTACTTTTAGTATTAACGCCTAAACTAAATAAATGGATGCATGGAATCCATTAAAAACGTTAAATTGCGCCCTTATAAAAATTTTAAAAAGTGCCGGATAGTTTAGTCATCATTCCAACCTATAACGAGAAAGAAAATATTGAGAAAATCATACGTAAAGTTTTTTCTCTCCCTCACGCTTTTCATATTTTAATTATTGATGACGGTTCACCAGACGGTACAGCAAATATTGTTAAAAGATTGCAGGGAGAGTACGATGGCCATCTTTTCATCGAAGAGCGTAAAGGGAAATTAGGATTGGGTACCGCCTATATCCACGGATTTAATTGGGCTTTGGCACATCATTACAATTATATTTTTGAGATGGATGCCGATTTTTCTCACAACCCGAACGACTTATTGAAATTACGCGAAGCATGCGTTAACGGTGCTGATTTAGCCATTGGCTCTCGTTACATCAAAGGTGTAAATGTTGTTAACTGGCCAATGGGCAGAGTTTTAATGTCGTATTTTGCGTCTGTTTATGTACGTTTTATTACCGGTATTGATATCCAGGATGCTACTGCCGGTTTTAAGTGCTATAAAGCTAAGGTGCTTGAAACCATCAGGTTTGATAAGATCAAGTTTGTAGGTTATGCCTTTCAAATCGAAATGAAGTTTACGGCTATTCAGCATGGCTTTAAAGTGGTTGAAGTTCCTATTATTTTTACCGATAGAACAGAAGGTACATCCAAAATGAGCACCCGGATTTTCAGAGAAGCTTTTTTAGGCGTGATAGAGCTGAAAATCAGAAGCTGGTTCCGCAAATATAATCGACCTTTAAATTAAAGCCGGTCACAAATTCATCAGCAAAGGAATGCAATTATGAAACTCAGGTATCTTTTTATAATTCTTGTATTTCTGTTTGCCTGTAACAATGCCGAATCTCAGCGCAAGCAAAAAAACACTTCTCAAAATGTAAAGTCTATTATAGGCGACTCAAAAATCAATGGAATAAACTTTACTGCGCCACCAAGAGAAATTGATGACCAATGGACGGCTGATGTTAAAGAAGTGAATGTAAATTGGGTTTCATTAATTCCTTATGCCTTTACGCGTTCCAGCACTCCTCAAGTTAATTACGAGCCAAATAGACAATTCTGGGGCGAGTCTTTAGCTGGTATTGAAACAAACATTAAGCAAGCACATAAAGCAGGGTTGAAAGTGATGATTAAACCTCAGGTTTGGATGCAACGAGGCTGGATTGGCGATTTTGATTTAAGCACCGATGCAGATTGGAAGATTTGGGAAGCTGATTACGAAAAATATATCATGCAATTTGTAAAAATAGGCGTGACACAAAACGTTGAAATGATTTGCATTGGTACAGAATATAAAAATGCAGTTAAAAACCGACCCAAATTTTGGAAAAAACTGATCAAAGATATACGAGCGACTTACCATGGAAAGCTGACCTATTGTGCAAATTGGGACGATTATAAAGAGGTGTCTTTTTGGAAAGACTTGGATTATGTTGGAATTAGTGGCTATTTTCCTTTATCGGATGAGCAAACTCCTAAAGTTAGCGATTTACAAAACGCTTGGAAACCGATAAAAGAACAGCTTAAAAACTTTAGTGAGAAAACGGACCGACCAATTTTGTTTACAGAATATGGTTACCGCAGTATGGACCAGGCGGCGTGGCGTTCATGGGAACAGGAATACAAAGAAAGGCCGATTAATAATTTAGCACAAGCCAATGCTTATGAGGCTTTATATAAAACTTTCTGGAACGAAAACTGGTTTGCGGGTGGATTTGCCTGGAAATGGTACAGCTCGTTCGGTAGAATTGACCCATTGAATAACCACGATTGGACACCACAAAATAAAGACGCACAGGTAATTATGAAGAAATATTACGGAATTAACCGCTAATATTTTAACAGAAATAAGGCTTCCTTTATGCGTTTTATCTTCAAAAACATTCTAAACCTGGTTTAAACCTGCGTTTATTAGTGAACAAATATCAGGTTTAAACAGGCTAATACCTATATAATTCCTCTACTCATTAATAAATTATAATTCCATAATAAATGTTGGCATGATAATAGGTTATGGCTTAATAAACAGATAAAAAATAGTTATGAAAAAGTTATTAATATTATCGTTTGCGAGCCTGTTAATTGGATTAACAGCATGTAAAAAGAGTAGTTCTAGTAGTAATACAAAGATGAACGTTAAAATAACAGATGGACCAGGTAATTATGATGCCATTGTTTTAAATGTTAAAGAAATTAATGTTATTACCTCGGGTGGTTCTAGTACATTAAGCGTTGGAAACAAAGCCTTCGATATTCTAAAATTCAGAAACGGGCAGGATACTTTGATTGCTTCGCAAAATGTTCCATCTGGCAAACTACAAGAGGTTAGGTTGGTTTTAGAAAATACCGGGAATTATGTTGTAATTGGTGGTACAACATATAATCTAACTACTCCAAGCGGTCAGTCTTCAGGTGTAAAAATTAAAGTTCAGGAAGATTTGATAGATGGTGTTGCATATACTTTATTGCTTGATTTTGATGCGGCTAAATCGATAGTTAATACTGGAAATGGTAAATATATCTTAAAACCAGTAATAAGAGCTATACCAAATGCAATCTCAGGTGCTATAACCGGAATGGTTAGCCCAATTGCTTCTACACCTAATATCTATGCTATTAATGGAGTAGATACTGTTGGAACCATAATTGACGCAACCGGTAAATATTATTTTAATGGTATGGTAGAAGGTAGTTATAAGGTGAATTTTGAAACGTCTTTACCTTATATCAGCAAATCATTTGATAATGTAGTTGTTACAAAAGGATCGGTTACTAATATGGGAACTGTTTCTTTATTACCTTAAAATTTTATTGCTAAAAAGGGGTGACTTGCATGAAGTCACCCCTTTTTTTATTGCTGTAAAAAACTAAGATTAACAAAATGGGCTTATAAATAGCCCAATATTTTCATTACCTGCTTGCTGTTTTGTTCCTCGCCAAAAACCTCATAATTAAAAGTTTCATCGCGATTTCTACGGATAATGACCTGTTTTGGGGAAGGCAGTAAACAATGATGAATTCCTCCGTAGCCACTCAAAACTTCTTGGTAAGCACCTGTATGGAAGAATCCCATAAACTGTACTTTACGCGTTTTTGGCATAAAAACGTTACCAACATGCGCCTCTTGGTTGTAATAATCCTGCCCGTCGCAGGTGATTCCACCTAAGTTCACACGCTCGTATTCACTATCCCAATTGTTAATTGGCAACAACACATAACGTTGATTTAACGCCCAAACATCAGGTAAGTTGGTGATAAAAGAACCATCTAACATCAACCATTTTTCGCGGTCATTTTGTTGTTTACGTCCTAAAACCTTGTATAAAATACCCGAAGCTTCAGCAACGGTATATTTACCAAACTCGGTAATAATATCCGGCTCAATAACTTCATGCTCTGCACAAATCTCTTTTATACGTTTTACAATTTCGTTGATCATATATTCATAATCGAAATCAAAAACCAAAGAATCTTTAAATGGCATACCACCGCCAATATCTAAAGTATCTAAATGCGGATTTATTTTCTTGAATTTACAATAAAGCGTAACGTATTTCTCTAATTCGTTCCAGTAATAAGGCGTGTCAGAGATTCCAGAATTGATAAAAAAGTGTAAAAGCTTAACCCTAAAATTTGGGTTCTTGATAATTTTGGTATTGTAAAAATCAATAATATCCTCTAACCTAATGCCTAATCTGGAAGTATAAAATTGAGAATCCGGTTGTTCCTCCGCTGCAATTCTAATTCCTAAATTGCAAGGAGTTTCCAATTCAACTTCATCATCATAAAGATTAAATTCCTCCTTATTATCTAAAACAGGGATGATGTTTTGGAAACCATCATGCAACATATCAATAATATATTGCTTGTATTGAAAGGTTTTAAATCCGTTGCAGATAACGGTAATATCCTTTGTTAAAGTCCCTTTTTTCTCCAGCGCATCAATCATCGGCATATCAAAGGCAGATGATGTTTCTAAGTGGATGTCGTTTTTTAAAGCTTCTTCAACAATATGTTTAAAATGCGAACTTTTGGTGCAATAGCAGTATTTATAGCTTCCGCGGTAATTGTTTTTAAGAATTGCAGTTTGAAAAAGAATTTTCGCCTGCTGAATTTTCTTGCTGATGATAGGTAAATACGTGAACCTTAGTGGAGTGCCGTAGGTTTCTATCATTTCCATCAGATTTAAATCATGGAAATAAAGTTCATCGTCAATAATGTCAAAACCATCTTGCGGAAAACCAACGCTTAGGTCCAGAAATTCTTCGTAGCTCTGCATCTATTAAATTTATTTTTGCAAAAGTGTAATTAAATAATGGAAAAATATAAGGATTGATGAATTTTTACAATAACTGCGCCTCATTTTTTTTGACAATCAGCAAATTTTGGGCGTAACCCTCCTAAGGTCGGGTCTGGCTAGTTAAGATTTAATTTGGCCGTCATGTCGAACGTTAGTGAGACATCTCACGAACAAGGTTGCAATGCTAGACTTTATACGCTACGTGTGAGATGTCTCGTGTCCTCGACATGACGGCGCTATTAAAAACTAGCATCACTTTTTCTCCAAATGAATCTCTGCCATCATGCACCTTGCGCTACCACCACCAATTTTTTCAATAGTGGGTATCGGCGATGATAAAATGTCGGCATATTTATTAATCTGCGCAATTTGAGACTGAGTCAAACAACTTTTTGCGCTCTCGCTCATCACTAAAAACGTCTGGTTTAAAGTGTTTTTAACCTCCAACATATTTCCGGCAAAATTATTCATCTGCGCAAAGCTAATTTCAATCACTTCTTTATCGGTATTTTTAAAAGAGTTTATCAATTGTTCTCTTTCTGTTAAATCAGAGATGCTTTCCAAGCAAATCACCACAAATTTTTCTGCCACACACATCATCACATTCGTGTGGTAAATGGGCATTTTATTTTCATCAAAAGCATGGAAAGTCAGTGCTTTATAACCGCTTTCATTACAAAAAATATCCAACACTTTAGGGTGGGTACGGATAGAAATGCAGGCATAGGCAATTTTATTTTCCCGGTCTAAAACCATGCTTCCCGTACCTTCTAAATATTCCTCACGGTCCTCGGTAAAAGTTAAATCGTTGATTTCTGTAGTGTTAAATTGAGTACTCAAAACATCCAAAATATCGTCTCTTCGTTCATTCCTGCGGTTTTCTGCCTGCATCGGATAAACGTAAACACTACCGTCTTCATGAAAAGAAACCCAATTATTTGGGAATATAGAATCCGGGGTGTGCGGTTTTAAAGTATCTTCAATTACAATTACATTGATATGGTTTAAACGAAGTTTTCTTACAAAAACGTCAAACTCGGCCAATGCCATTTCCTGCACATTTTCGCCATTGGCATGGTGCTGAAAAGTATTTCCTTCCGTTTGCGTATTGAAGCCGAAAGCTACAGGCCGAATCATTAATATATTTGAGGTGCTTTGCATTGTTTTAGTATTGAGTATTGAGTATTGAGACGTGAGCTATGAGAAAAATAAGAGAGTTAAGAACAAAGATTAAAGACAAGACCAAATATCTGCTAATATTAATCACCATTAAAACTAATGACTAGTGAACTTTATGAACTAATTAGCCACAATCAAAAGCCCTAACCAACTAACAGACCAACCACCTAATCACCTAACTTGTCTCTCAAAATCGGCATACTCATACAATGAAAACCTCCTCTGGCTCTTGATAATTCTGCCGAAGGTATAGTAATAAAGGTGTCTTCTAAAGTTTCTGGATTTAAATCACCGGTTTCAAATTTCTGTAAAAGTTCTTTTACAGGTATCACTAAAAAACCTTTTTCTTTAAAGGTGTTTAAAGTTACCTCGTTTCTATCGTAGCCAATTACCACGCCTTCTTTTATAGCCAATAAATTGCAGGCATCTGTCCATTGTTCGCGGGCATCAAACGGAAATTGTCGATTTCCAGAGTAGATAAACTCAGTTTTTTTTGCTGATTTTAAATCGTTTATACTCACATCATTTAACAAATCTTCTACACACTCAAATTTCTTAGGATTTGTGATTGTAGCACTGGTAAACTGGGTCACTTCAACTTTTTGAATAGGTTTATTAGGGATTAAATGGTCAATCGGTTCAGAACCATCACCACGCTTATCCGCTTTGCCAATAGCTTCTAAAATCACCCACGTATTCTTTTTTACTTGCGTAAAAACAGTATCCATGTGCATATAATCACGTTTTTTGGGTATTTTAATGACGCTTACTTTTTCAACTACGTTTCTTTCAAACAATAGTTTAATGGTTTCACTGATGGCTAAAGCCGATGTTCTTTCGCTACAGCCAATCAATAGGTGGTTTTTCGCTACCATCATTACATCGCCACCTTCCAGCGTGTTTCGGTAATTCTCATCTTCCTCGGCGAGTATTACGTGTTCAAGCGTATCGGGCAATTCGATAATGTTGTTTCGATAGTTTGCAAAGAACGGATGGTTAAAAAAAACGTACTTCGCTAAAAGCGATTCTCTGGCTCTTGCTTTTTTTGCAGGTTTGTTAAGTAAAATATGTTGGTTAATTACAGTGCCTATATCGCGAGTAAAAATAAAGTTTGGAATAGGCGCAAAGATGAGTTCATTTTTATGGATTGCTCCAGAAATAAAGGTTTCTGCAAGTGCCGTTGCCGATAATTTACTGAGTTTAAGTTTTAACTGGTAAGTGCAGTTTTCAAAAGCGCAAACTGCAGAAATCAGTTGCATTTTTAAAGCTTCATCACTTAAAACTTCCGCTAATAAGGTTTGGATTTCAAGCACTTTTGTTGATGAATGAAAAGCATTATTTCCTGGTTTGTGGAAATTTCTGTTCTTATCTTTGTCAATAACTTCAAGCTTTCCTTTTACTTTTTCAGGATCTAGGAAGTATAGCAAAAGTTTTAAATAATAATCGTATTCGTTTTTTCTGATGATATTTACATCAACAATATCTTCAAAAAGCCAATCCTGCGCTTTAGAGGGCACAATGTTTCTTAAACCACTATCCGGACTGTGGATTAATAAACAGCGTAACCTGCCAATTTCTGAGCTTACACTTAATTTAAAATCTTGCAAAGGGCTTGTCATATTCTGTAACTGTCAAACACAAAGCTATCAGAATTTAAATCAAAAATTAAATAGCTCATAACAAGATTAGATTAATTATTTTTGCCGGATGAAATTTTTACAACAAGCCATTGTTAAGGCTTTTGCCGATACTTTTGATACTACGTTAGAAGAAAATCAAATCAATCTGGAGCAAACAAAAAAGGAGTTTGAAGGCCATGTTACTTTTGTGGTTTTCCCTTTTATTAAACATACTAAAAAGTCTCCAGAACAAACCGCCACTTTGTTAGGTGAATATATCGAGAAAAACTGCTTAGAGGTAGAAAGCTTCAACGTAATTAAAGGTTTTTTAAACTTGGTGTTGAGCGATGCTTATTGGCTTTCGGTATTTAAAACCGAGGTTTTAGCAGATAACTTTGGTCTGTTGCCAAAAAACGGAGAAAAGGTAATGGTAGAATATTCATCGCCAAACACCAACAAACCTTTGCATTTGGGACATGTGCGTAATAATTTATTGGGCTTTTCTGTTTCCAATTTGTTGGAAGTTGCCGGTTTTGAGGTGATAAAAGCCAATTTAGTGAACGATAGGGGAATCCATATCTGCAAATCGATGTTGGCTTGGCAAAAATTCGGTAACAACGAAACACCCGAAAGTACCGGTTTAAAAGGCGACCATTTGGTAGGCAAGTACTATGTGATTTTTGACCAAGAATATAAAAAGGAAATCAACCATTTAGTGGCCGAAGGAAAAACCGAAGAAGAGGCAAAAAAGCAAGCTCCTTTGATTTTAGAAGCACAACAAATGCTTTTAAAATGGGAGCAAGGCGATGAGGAAGTGATTGCGCTTTGGAAGAAAATGAACGCTTGGGTTTACGCCGGCTTTGATGAAACCTATAAAAAACTGGGCGTAAGCTTTGATAAATATTATTACGAATCTGACACCTATTTATTAGGGAAAGATATTGTTGAAGAAGGTTTGCAAAAAGGTGTTTTCTTTAAAAAGGAAGACGGTTCTGTTTGGATAGATTTAACTGCTGATGGCTTAGATGAGAAATTGGTGCGTAGAGCCGATGGAACTTCGGTTTACATCACTCAGGATTTAGGGACTGCCCAACTAAAATATGATGATTTTAAAGTTGATAAATCAATATATGTAGTTGGTAACGAGCAAGATTACCATTTTAAAGTTCTTTTCTTGATTTTAGAAAAACTAGGTAAAACCTGGGCGAAAGGTTTGTACCATTTATCTTACGGAATGGTGGATTTACCTTCCGGGAAGATGAAATCTCGTGAAGGAACTGTAGTGGATGCAGATGATTTAATTGACGAAATGAAAGCCACCGCCAAAGAAAAAACTGAAGCTTTAGGCAAAGTTGATAATTTTGAGGAAGCAGAGAAAGACGCTTTGTATCAAATGATTGGCATGGGCGCTCTAAAGTATTTCTTATTAAAAGTTGAACCTAAAAAACGCTTGCTTTTTGATCCTAACGAGTCTATTGATTTTCAAGGAAATACTGGTCCGTTTATTCAATATACCCATGCCCGTATTAAATCTGTTTTAAAGAAAGCCGATTTTACGGATGGCAGTATTGAGTATCCAACGCAATTGGGCGAAACAGAAGTGGAACTTTTACAGTGTTTAAGCAAATATCCGGAAACAATTAGCCAAGCAGCTAAAGATTATAACCCTGCAGCAATTGCAAACTTTGCGTATGATTTAGCTAAAATTTACAATAAGTTTTACCAAACGGAGTCGATTTTAAAAGTGGAGGACGATTTATTGAAAGCCTTTAGGTTGCAACTTTCATTACATACGGCTAAAACTTTGAACAAAGCTATGGCTATTTTAGGAATAGAAATGCCAGAACGGATGTAGGTTAATAATTTTAGAAAATATAAAAGTAAAAAATTATAAGCCAGCCGTCATGTCGAACGACAGAGAGACATCTCACAACAGATAGGAAAAGCAATATAGTTACCTCGCTTGTGAGATGTCTCGTATCCTCGACATGACGCTGGATTTAATTGCGCTCGTTTGCAACGAGCGCTTAATCTGGGTATTCGATTTTATCGAGTATAAATTAGCAAATCCACGCGATGGAATTGCTAAACCATGCTAAGCGCTCGTTGTGCAAACGAGCGCAATAGAAAATCATTCTCCGCCACCCATTGCGTTCATTACCTCCATACTTACCCCTGTAGAAGAATAACCTCCATCATGGAAAAGATTCTGCATGGTTACCATACGTGTTAAGTCAGAAAATAAGCTGATGCAATAATCAGCACAAGACTCTGCACTTGCGTTTCCAAGCGGCGCAATTTTATCTGCAAAATCGAAGAAATTATCGAAGCCTTTAATTCCGGAACCGGCTGTGGTACGTGTTGGAGATTGAGAAACGGTATTGATGCGGACTTTCTTCTCTAAACCATAGTGGTAGCCAAAACTACGGGCAATTGACTCTAACATCGCTTTAATGTCGGCCATGTCAGTATAAAAAGGGTAAGTGCGCTGTGCGGCCATGTAAGTTAACGCAACTACACTTCCCCATTCATTAATTGCATCTAATTTTTTGGCAACTGCCAACATTTTATGTAAAGACATTGCAGAAACATCAATTCCTTTGGCGAAATAATCATAGTTTGACTCCGTTATAAGGAATTTTTTTACGGATGTTCACGCTCATACCAATGGAATGTAAAACGAAATCAATTTTACCGCCTAAAACTTCCTGAGATTTGCTGAATAAATTTTCCAAATCTTCAATACTCGTTGCATCTGCCGGGATAATTTGAGAGCCGGTTTTTTGGGCCAAGTTGTTAATTTCTCCCATGCGCATTGCTATTGGAGCATTTGTCAATACAAAAGTTGCGCCTTCTTCGTGTGCTTTTTCTGCAACTTTCCAAGCGATTGAATTTTCATCTAATGCACCGCTAATGATGCCTCTTTTTCCTTTTAATAAATTGTATGCCATGTGTTTTGGTATCTCAGTTATTTTAAAACAATTCCGAATGTGAACCGGTTCTTAATAAAATTATTTCTTTTTTATCATTGATTTCGAACCAGATAATCAATAAATCCGGTTTGATGTGTGCTTCCCAATTATCTTTGTAATTTATTTATGGGCTTTATATTTTTTGTTGAGTCCTTCCTAATGCACCTTTAAGCTGTAGATCTTCAAGAAAGTCAGAAATTGCTGAGAAACTTACCCCAGATTGTTTCTTAATTTTTTTTAAATCTTTTTTAAATTGATTAGTGGGAACCAGCGTAAACATTAGATAGATTTCATAAACTCTTTAACATTGCTAATTGGCTGAGAAAGTCCTTTTCCCAATTTTGCATCATTAATTGTTTTTTGAGTTAGTTTGTTTGGAGTAGCGTTTGTTTCGGCTAAGATTTTAACGTTCATTCTCTTTAAAACCTTCTTTAGAAATTCTTTCTCCTTTTCTTCGATTTCTATCGTTAAAGTAGTCATAAATAAAGTGTTTTAACAAAAAAAAAAATAACCAACAACTAATTTTGCAATAATTCTCTTGCATTCTGTAAAGCAGATTCCTTTGGATTTTCCCCGCTTAGCATTTTGGCAATTTCTAACACTCTGTCTTCGTATGTCAATCGTTTAATTTGGGTGTAGGTTAATTCGTCTTTGGTTATTTTATGAACAAAATAATGTGCATTGCCTTTACTTGCCATTTGCGGAAGGTGAGTAATTGTAATTACCTGCATAGATTTTGACAGTTCCTGCATAATTAAACCTACTCTGTTTGCCACTTCACCAGAAACTCCGGTATCAATCTCATCAAAAATAATGGTGGGCAATGCAGTTTTTTGTGCGATTAAAGATTTTATACTTAGCATTAATCGCGATAATTCACCACCAGAGGCTACTTTGTTTAACTCGTTTAACTGATGTCCTTTATTGGCGTTAAACAAAAACCTTACCTGGTCAATTCCATGAATGTCGAATTTTTGACCGGCTAGGAGGGTTTGTTCAATTTTAATTTGCGCAGTGGGCATTCCTACCTCTGCAAGTGTTTTTATAATGTGTTGCTCTATATTTGGGATTACTTTTTTCCTGCTTTCGCTGATTTCGGTTGCCTGTTTTAGCAATTCCTTTTGAGCTGTTTGTAGTTCTTTTTCCAGCTTAAGTAAATCTTCATCGGCAAATAAAATGTCATTTAGTTTATTCGATAAATCATCTTTTATGGTTAAAAGTTCTGCATTGCTGTTTACACGGTGTTTCTTCTGTAAAGCGTAAAGCTGACTCAAACGTTCGTTAATTTCTTCTGTTCTTGATTCATCAAAAACGGTGTGTTGTTCTAAGCTTTCTAACTCGTTTGCAATGTCTTTAATCTCGATATTACAAATTGTTAAACGTTCTAAAAGTGGGCTAACCGCTGATTCGTAACTTTCAATTGCATTTAACTGAGCAATGGTTTCTTTAAGTTTTGGCAAAATAGCCTGTTCAAAACCATTGATTAAATAACCGGATGCGTATAGGTTTTTCTTGATTTCTTCGGCATGAGTAAGGCTGTTGAGCTCATGTTCCAAAGTTTCCTGTTCACCTATTGCTAGGTTTGATGCTTCTAGCTCATCAAATAAAAACTGAAAATAATCTTGGTCTGCTTTTGCCTTATCACTTTCCTCTACTAACGTAGCGTGTTTCTTTTGTGTTTTTTTATAGTCTTGATAGTTCTTTTTATAGTCACTAACCAAATTTTGATGTTCGGCAACTACGTCCAATACCAAAAGCTGGAAAGCTACATCGTTTATTTCTAAAGTGGCATGTTGCGAATGGACATCAATCAATTGTTGACCTAAAGCCTTTAAGGTAGTTAGATTAACCGGTGTGTCATTTATAAAAGCTCTTGATTTTCCGTCGAGTGCAATTTCCCTACGCAAAACAGTTTCATCATCATAATCTAAATCGTTCTCCGTAAAAAAATCCTGAAAACTGTAGTTTTTGATATTAAAAAAACCTTCAACTACACATTTTTTCTGTTGATTAAAAAAGTATTTACTTTCGGCTCTTTGTCCTAAAATTAATCCTAAAGCACCCAAAACGATGGATTTCCCTGCTCCGGTTTCTCCGGTAATCACATTTAAATCCTTATCAAAAGAGATGTCGAGGTTATCTATTAAAGCATAGTTTTTTATCAGTAATCTGCTTAGCATTTAATGTAAAGTGAAAAGTTTAAAGTAAAAATATAAAGAAAAACTGCTATTTTATTTTCTTCAATTCCTCGTATTTTGAGGAGTTTGCAGGGTCGGCATCAACCATTACATTATAAATTTTTACGCGTTCCATTGGGCTTCCCTTACTCACAATATCAATTATTTCTGTTGCTTTTGCAGAGAAAAAAACTTGATTCAGCATTGAACCTTGTTTTTGTTTGTCCAAATCAGCGAGTTGAGGCAATACATCTACAATGGCTTTTCGTCCTTTTGCAATGTCCTCACTCATCACATCCAAACCTAGCCTATGGTAATTGTATATGATATTTCTGATGGGCAAAAAGCTTTTGTTGTTTAGGTTTTCTGCTAACCAATACCTGTTTTTTAAACCTTCGAAAGCTTTCCATCCGGCAAAACCAGCGTTTTGAGCATTGTTTACCACTGTTTGTGCTTTGGTGTAATAAGGCGTTCCGGCAAGTTTTGAAAACGAATCGGCATCAAACCCTACAATAACATAGGCGTAAAAAGCCAAAATTGAGCTGAGGTTGCTCTGAAAGCTTTGGTCCGTATAATCTAATGGTTGTCCTTGTGTATAACTAAAGTCAAAATTTTTATCGTTAATGCTTAGTAAAGTAGTATTGTAGGTGCTGCCAAAAACCGGTCTGCTACTTAAAATTTGCGCTTCGCCTTGGAAATTGCTTCCGCCGTCCCAATTTTTTAATGTAATAACCAGGTTGCAATCAATTCTTTCCTGTGCCTTTAGTTCAAAATCTGCCCATTTTCTGTTATTCATAAATTCGCTTATCGCAATTTGTAAATCATCTAAAGCCTTTTTATTGGTGTTCTGAATTTGTGGAGACAAAATTTGCACCCTGCAATTGAGGTCTTGCGCAAAAGTGTGCAATGATAAAAAACAAAGTGCTATGATAACTAATCTCTTCATATTAACGATACAATTTTGTTGCAGATGTCTTTAGCAACTTCTTCTTTGGATTTTAAACTAAACTCGGTTTTATCCAAATTCTTATCAATAATAGTGATTTTATTGGTGTTGCTTTTAAAACCTGCACCGTTATCGTTTAAAGAATTGAGAACAATGAAGTCGAGATTTTTCTTTGTTAACTTTTTGATCGCATTTTCTTCTTCATTATTAGTTTCTAAGGCAAATCCCACCAAAATCTGATTTTTTTTTGCTTTCCCTAAGGTAAAAAGAATATCTGCGGTTTTTTTTAGGTTAATTTCAAATTGGTCTGTATGCTTTTTTATTTTTTGTAATGAAATTTCTTGTGGCGTATAATCGGCGACTGCAGCGCTCATTACGCAAATATCTGTATGGCTAAATTCCAACTGGCAAGCTTCCAGCATTTCTAATGCGGAAGTAATGCTTTTAAATTTAACACCTTCGGGTACATTTAAGCTTGTTGGGCCGCTGATTAAGGTTACCTCAGCCCCCAATCTTTCCAGTTCCTCTGCAATAGCGTAACCCATTTTACCTGATGAGTGGTTGCCTATAAACCTTACTGGATCTATTGCTTCATAAGTAGGTCCGGCGGTAACTAATGCTTTTTTGTTTTTAAGCGACAGTTTTGTGCTCAGATGTTGACTAATGAAATTAAAGATATCCTGCGGCTCTGCTAATCGTCCTTCGCCATGTAAACCGCTTGCCAGTTCACCATTACCAGGTTCGATAATAATATTGGAGTAATGTTTAAGCTTTGCCACATTGTTTTGTGTGCTGCTGTGTTTCCACATGTCTAAATCCATGGCCGGAGCGATATACACAGGACATTTAGCAGAAAGGTAAACAGCAGAAAGTAAATTATCGCAAATTCCGTTTGCAAATTTAGCTATCGAATTTGCGGTAGCGGGTGCTATAAGTATGAAATCAGCCCATAAGGCAAGCTCCACATGGTTATTCCAAGTACCTTTTTCCGTATCGGAATAAGTACTGTAAACCTGATTTTTTGATAATGTGGAAAGGGTGAGTGGAGTGATAAAAGATGTAGCATCTTTTGTCATTACCACCTTTACGTTTGCACCAGCTTTTACAAATAACCTAACAATTTCTGCTGATTTATAACTTGCAATGCTGCCGCAAACGCCAAGGAGTATATTTTTGTCTTTAAGCATTGTGGCCATGCTCAAATATAGAACAATTACTTTTGTTCTTTAGCTGGATTTCTGTGATAAACTTTACCGTGTAAAAATTCATCAATAGCAACTAAAGAAGGTTTTGGCATTCTTTCGTAATGCTTAGAAATTTCAATTTGCTCTCTGTTTTCAAAAATCTCTTCTAAATTATCATTTGAGCTTGCAAATTCAGCTAATTTGCTGTGCAATTCTTCTTTGACATTAGCAGAAATTTGATTTGCTCTTTTGCTAATGATCACTAAAGACTCATAAATATTTTGCGTCTCAACGTCAAATTGTCTTAAATCTCTGGTTACTGTTGTACTTGCAACAGTTGGCTTATTTACATCTTTATTGTTCATCTGTTTGCTTGGTTTTATAGCCGTAGGCCGCTAAAATTTCTTTTGTTTGTTCTATACCTTTTAAAGAAGCTGTTTTTAACTCTTCGGCTTCCTTTGCGTAAGTACTTTTTGGATATCTTTCTATAAATCTATTGTATTCTTCAATAGCTTCATTATATCTTTCTTCTTGTTTGGTTTCTAAACTATTTTTTGCGTACAGATATTGAGCTTGAATGGTTAAATATTCCATTTCTTCTGCATATTTAGTATCTGGGAAATCTTTTGAAGAATTTTTAAACGCAATTACTGCTGCTTGATAATCGCCGATATCTAAGAAAAGTTTTGCGTTTTCAAAAGATTTACGCTCTAACTTGTCTCTCAAATCTAAAATCAACTTACTTGCTTCGGCAACACGGGTACTTTTTGGGTACAGGTTAATGAACAGTTGTAGCGACTCGATAGCTTTGTAAGTATTTTCCTGATCTAAAGAATAATTAGGAGAGTCTAAGTAAAAGCAATAAGCGGCTAAAAACCTGCATTCTTCTGCTTTTGGGCTACTTGGATAAGTATCAGCAAAAGTTTTAAAGTGGTATCTGGCTGATAAATAATCTTTTAGCTTGTAATTTGTATAGGCGTAGTAATAATATAAATCTTCTGATTCGGCTCTTCCTCTGTACCTTTGTACCAAATCATCAAATAAAACTAAAGCTTTTGAATAATCTTTATTGTTGTATAAACGGATAGCTTCCTGATATTTTTTTGCAACATCAGTACTTGCTTTAAGTTTCTCAAATCTGCTTTTACAACTCGTAAAAACAACGGTAAATAATATAATTAAGCTTAATATAGCTAAGCTCTTGTTTTTAAACATGCTGCAAAGATAGGTTAATAAATAATACTTTAAAATTAATCAAACGCTAAACTAAAATATTTTTGTCTGCTAAAGGGATAATTAACAAAATTTAACGTCAATAAGATAAGTCTATTGTCCATAGTCTATTGTCCATTGTCGGCGGTCCATAGTCTGGGTGGTTAGTTATGGGGCGCTGCAAGGCTCTCACTACTCACTACTGAAACTAAATAATCCTTAGCTTTGCAAATTTTAACAATAGCTGTTTTTGACCAATTTCTTTAAAAAAGATGGTAGCCTTAATATCTTGTTTGCTCCCTTCTAAAGTTAAAACTTTACCATAACCAAACCTTTCATGTTCAACTTCATGCCCAACTTGTAGGTTGGAAGTGTCGCTAGGAGCAAAGCCTTCGCTCGGAACATGGGCTTTAGCTAATAATGATGTAGTTTTTAACGGTTTTGTGGCAGGTTTTGGTTTCGAGTAAACGTCGCCTTGAGCTGGCGTATAAGTTGTTTTGCTTTTCCACTCTGATCGTTCATCATCAAATCCGCCACTATTTGCTACTGAAGGTCTTTTCGCGATTTCAATTTCCAAATATCGCGGATCAATTTCATCCAAAAAGCGAGAAGGTTCGCAATTGATTAAAGTGCCAAATTTAAAACGCGATGTGGCGTAACTGATGTGCAGTTTTTTTTCTGCCCGGGTTACGGCAACATAAAATAAGCGTCGTTCTTCTTCTAAATCTGCCCGCGAATTTAGCGCCATTTGTGACGGAAATAAGTTTTCCTCCAATCCAACAATATAAACCTGCGGAAACTCTAATCCTTTTGAGGAGTGAATGGTCATCAAAGAAACTGTGTCTTTATTATCGCCTTTATCATTGTCATCATTGGTCAACAGCGCAACATCCTGCATAAAAATATCCAAACCCCGGTCTTCAATATCTTCACGTTCAGAAAATTCCTTAATTCCGTTTAATAATTCCTGAATGTTCTCGTACCTACTTACACCTTCTACAGATTTATCATCGTACAAATCCTTTAATAAACCAGATTGTTGCGCAATATGCAATGCGGTATCATAAGCAGTATTGCTTTTGGCTGTTACTGCAAAGCTCTGAATCGCGGTTGCAAAATTACTTACCGCAAGCGCTGCCCTGTTTTCTAAATATTTGGGTGCATCGCAGATGATCTCAAACAGAGTTTTGTTTTCTTGGTCGGCCGCTAAAATGATTTTATCCAGTGTAGTTTTTCCTATGCCACGAGCCGGGTAATTGATGACTCTTTTAAAAGCTTCCTCATCTGCCGGATTAAAAGTTAACCTGAAATAAGCGATTAAATCTTTGATTTCCTTACGCTGATAAAAGGATGTTCCACCATAAATTTTATAAGGTACGCCAAGTTTTCGTAAGGCTTCCTCCATGGAACGGGATTGCGCATTTGTTCTGTAAAGAATTGCAAAATCAACCCAGTTCAGGTTTTTGTCGGCTCTTTCCTGAGCGATAGATTCTGCAACTTGTTTGCCTTCTTCGTTATCAGAAAAGGAGCGGCTGATTTTAATTTTGTCACCAACTTCGTTATCAGAAAAAACGTTTTTTTCTAACTGATTTTTATTGTTAGCGATGATGCTGTTGGCAATGTTTACAATATTTTGGGTAGAACGGTAATTCTGTTCTAATTTAAAAACCTTTACATCTGGGTAATCTTTTTGGAAGTTGAGGATATTTTGGATGTTTGCACCCCTAAAAGCGTAAATACTTTGTGCATCATCACCAACCACACACAAATTTTCTCTAACGGCAGCCAGTTTTTTAACAATTAAATACTGGGAAAAGTTAGTATCCTGGTACTCATCCACCATCAGGTATTTGAATTTTTGCTGATACTTATTTAATACCGCAGGATGTTCTTTTAGTAAAACGTTGGTTTTAAACAATAAATCGTCGAAATCCATAGCTCCGGCTTTAAAACAGCGGTTAACATAAGTTTCGTAAATTTTCCCTAAAAATGCTCTTCCAGAAGTAAAATCATCAGCCTGTATCTGTTCGTTTTTTTGATACTCAGCTACAGAAATTAAATTGTTTTTAGCCATTGAAATACGGCCATAAACATAATTAGGATGATAGAGTTTGTCATCCAAACTCATTTCTTTTAAAATGGTTTTTACCAAGCTCTTGCTGTCGTCGGTATCGTAAATGGTAAAGTTGTTTGGATAACCGATATGATGGGCTTCTACTCGTAATATTTTTGCAAAAACGGAGTGGAAAGTGCCCATCCAAATGTTTTTAGCCTCGGCGCCAATTACCGTAGTAATACGGTTACGCATTTCTTTGGCGGCTTTGTTGGTGAAAGTTAAAACCAATATATGGAAAGGATCAACTTTTTTTTGAATAAGGTGCGCAACACGGTAAGTAATTACTCTTGTTTTTCCTGATCCGGCACCGGCAACAATCATTACCGGGCCTTCGGTTTGTTCTACTGCCTGTCGTTGGGTTGGGTTTAATCCTGCTAAATAATCCAAATTGTATCCTGTTTTTAAGAAATCCAAAAGTAAAAAAAATGAGGCGGAGATTTTAGTTCCGCCTCATTTTAAGTTTTTAACACAGTTTGTTAGCTCAAACCTTTTTTGCTAGAATCATGTAAGGCCTCATTAATTCCCATAATTTTATCATCAATATCATCCACACATTTTTTAATTTGTGGCGCAACCTCATCGCTGGTTACCAGTTTGTCTTCTACAAGCATCATTAAACCTTTTAAAGTTGCTACTGGTCCTCTAATTTGGTGTGATAGGTGAGATGAATACTCTGATAATTTTTGATTTTTAATAATTAAGTCTTTTGTCCGTTCGGCAATGAGTTCTTCCAATTGCTGGTTGATGCGATCTACATTGTTTTTTTGTTTTAGTACTTCCTCGTTAAGTGCCGTAAGTTTTTGGTTAGATAATTTAGATTTTCGATTGCTTTTTACCAGTAAGAATATAACGCAGAAACAGAGTATAGCTACAATCCCAATTGCTATGGATAGTTTGTTGGCATTTCTTTGGGCTTGGATGGTGAGTTCGTTTTCTTTTTGGGTTTGCTCTAAATTTAGGGTTTTTTGGATGAGGTTGATGTTGGAATTGATTGTTGTTTTGTAGTTTGCACTATCAAGGATATTAATTTCTCTTAGATATCTTAGTGCTTTTTTATAATTTTTTCGCTTTTCTTCCAGTTTATAGTTGATAAAAGTTAAATCGTAGGCTATCTTTTTATCATCGGTTAAGTTCGCATACGCAATTCCTTCTTTAATATACTCTTCTGCTTTTTTAAAGTCGTTTTTCTTCATATAAATTGAAGTCAGAGTCATATTCATCCCGGCTATAACATTATATAATTTATGGTTTTCTGCTTTTTCATGGGCATCAAGTAACAATTTTTCTGACTGCTCTAAACTATCTAAATGATAGTAAATGACGCCTATATTCTGTAAACTTTGGGTGATACCGGTCGAGTTATTGATTTCTGTAAAAAGGCTGTTGCTTAATTTGTAATATTTTAAAGCGGTGTTATACTGTTTTTTACGGTAATAAGTATTGCCAATATTCATGTAACTACCTGCTATTAAATCTTTTTTATCATATTTTTTAGCAATTTTTAAAACTTTCTGATAGTAACCTAATGTAACATGATAGTCTATTTCTGTCCATAAGTTACCTATACTGTTCAGTACTTTAGCTTCTCCCAGTTCGTCATTAGCCTGCTGAAACTGTTTTATGGCAAGCAGGTAATGGTTTAGCGCGGAGTCTTTTTCGGTTATATAATAAAAACCTATACCAATCATCCGGTTAGCTTCGGCAATTTCTTTAATGAGGTTTAACTTAGTGGCTATTTTGTGTGCCTGTTTTCCAATCGCTATCGTCTGTTTAGGATTTGTTAAGCGGTCATCATAAGCTTTTTTATTTAAAGCTTTTACCGTTTGCTCATTGTGTTTTATAGTTTGTTGCTGAAATCCTTTTGCGCAGAATGTAAAAAAGATGAGAATTAAAAGTATTGGATAGCGCATGAATTTTAACGTTTCAGTTGAATTTAAAGGTATTTATAAAACTTTAATTTCTAACTATTTTCATAAAATAACCGTAAAATTTAATTGAAAAGCAATAAATTTTTAATTGAAACATGATATTGTTTTTTTTGATTCTAATATTTCGTTTAAAATAAATTTACCACAACTTTTGTACTGTATTCATCATTAAAAGTTACAAAAACATGAAAAAAATATTAGTAGCATTATTAGTAGTTGGCGCAGTTGGCGCAACATCATGCAAAAAAGACGCAGAATCAGTACCTGTAAAAACCTTAAAAGTAAATGGAATGCCAAATAATAATCTTAAAGATACGGGAGCTTGGGAATAAAATAATCCCTTCTACAGTTTAGTTACAAATCTGCTAAAGTATAAAATCATATATTTGCGTAAACAATATTTTATGCAAGTAATAAAAAATTATGTCGAGCAAAACCGTCAGCGTTTGCTCGACGAATTGTTTGATTTATTAAGATTTCCATCGGTAAGCGCAGATCCCCAATATAAAGGAGATGTGCTTAAAACAGCAGATTTTGTAGCTAAAAAACTTAAAGAGGCAGGTGCTGACCAAGTTGAGGTCTGCATAACCGAAGGCTACCCGATAGTTTACGGCGAAAAAATAATAAATCCTTCTTTACCTACGGTTTTGGTGTACGGGCATTACGATGTGCAGCCACCAGATCCACTGGAGCTTTGGCATACTCCACCTTTTGAGCCGACTTTGCGTGATGGCAAAATTTATGCTCGTGGTGCTTGTGACGATAAAGGTCAGTTTTATATGCATGTAAAAGCTTTTGAGCTAATGATGCAAACTGATATATTACCTTGCAACATCAAATTTATGATTGAAGGGGAGGAGGAAGTTGGTTCTGATAATCTGGGTAAATTTGTTGCGCAAAACACCGAAAGGTTAAAAGCAGATGTTGTGCTGATATCTGATACTTCCATGATTAGTATGGAAAACCCTTCCTTAGAAACTGGTTTACGCGGATTGGCTTACCTAGAAGTGGAAGTGCAAGGCCCAAACAGAGATTTACATTCTGGAGTTTACGGTGGAGCAGTTGCAAATCCTGCAACTATTTTATGCCAAATGATTGCATCATTGCATGACGAAAATAACCATATCACTATTCCCGGTTTTTACGATGATGTAATTGTACTTTCTGAAGAGGAAAGGAAAGCGTTGAACGATGCCCCTTTTGATTTGGAGGAATATAAAAAAGATTTGTCTGTTAATGAAGTTTGGGGCGAGGAAGGTTATTCTACCATTGAAAGAACCGGAATTAGGCCAACATTAGAAGTTAACGGAATTTGGGGCGGTTACACCGGACCGGGTGCTAAAACTGTTTTACCGGCAAAAGCAAATGCAAAAATTTCCATGCGTCTGGTTCCCGGTCAGGACTGGAAAAAAATATCTGATTTATTTAAGTCGCATTTTGAAAGCATTGCGCCAAAATCTGTTAAAGTAAATGTAGTTGCCCATCATGGTGGCGCTCCTTATGTTACTCCAGTGGATTCTATCGCTTTTAAAGCAGCTTATAAAGCCATAGAAGATTCTTTTGGTAAAGAGCCTGTACCCACAAGAGGCGGAGGAAGTATTCCAATTGTTGCACTGTTTGAACAAGAATTGGGAATAAAAACTGTTTTAATGGGTTTTGGCTTAGACAGCGATAATCTACATTCGCCAAATGAAAAGTATGATGTTTACAATTATTATAAAGGAATAGAAACCATTCCTTTGTTTTATAAGTATTTTGCAGAATTGAGTAAAGCGTAATTCATAATTATAAATTATATCAGAAGACGACGCTTTTAAGCGTCGTCTTTTTTGTTTATGGCAAATCCAAGTTCTGGTCTTTTTCTGCCATTTTCTTTCCTGTCATTTTTGAAATTTTAATGCGGTAAACTACTGTAATTCCGGTTGCATAAACATCGCTGGTGAAATCGCTGATGAATTGCGGTGTTTTGTGCTCTGTTTTGTTAAATAACGTGAGTTCGGGATAAGAAATAGTGTAAAAAAGAGAGCAAAGGGCATG
>NZ_CAMLIG010000041.1 GCF_946480185.1 uncultured Pedobacter sp.
GGCAGGTTGCTTTTGATTGGCTTCCTCGGCAATAATCACTTCTTCGCCAAACTTCTCAATCAGCAATTGTTTTACGGTATCAAAAATCATGGTGCTAAACGTTCAAATTTCCAGCTTTGTGATTTATCCTGAATGTATAAAATACGGTCATGCAATCGGTTTGATCGGCCTTGCCAAAATTCAATTCTATTTGGAATTACTCTATAGCCACCCCAGTGGTCTGGTTTTTCAATTTCTTTCTCTTCGTATTTTTTGGTTAACCCCTCCAGTTTTTCTTCCAAAAACTTTCGGTTAGGGATAATTTCGCTTTGTGGCGAACTTAAAGCGCCAAGCTGACTTCCTCTTGGTCGCGATTTAAAATAAGCGGTAGATTCATCATCGCTTACACGTTCCACCACACCTTCAATTCTTACTTGTCTTTCTAAATCGGCCCAAAAAAACACCAATGCCGCATAAGGGCTTTGCGCAATTTCTTGGCCTTTTTTGCTTTTGTAGTTGGTGTAAAATACAAAGCCTTCTTCCGTAAATTCTTTTAAAAGCACAATGCGGGCAGATGGAATTCCGTTAGCTTGCGAAGTAGCTAAAGTCATGGCATTAGGTTCCACAACTTTTGCATTCAATGCTTCCTGAAACCATTTCTCAAACTGTTGATAGGGATTTTGATCTACATCTTCTTCGTTTAGCGATGCTGAACGGTAATCCTGACGGAGATTTTGGATGGCTGTTTTTTCAATGCTCATGATATGCAAACTTAATCATTGTAAAAATGGTTTTAAAGTAAAGCGCAAATTAATGACACGGTTTAGGCTTTATTCTTTTATATTTGGATAAAAAGCGGAAAAGACAATGCAGGGACTAATCATAGCGTTTATCATCATCGGCTTTATTTATAAAGCATATAAGAACTTTCAAAAGGAGTCGGAAGAAGCAATGCAAAGAGCGAAGGATGCAGAACAGATTCAAAAAGCTTCTGAAAAAGCCAAAGCACTAGAAAATCAAGGTCGAAATAAATATAATAAGCCGATAGGACAGCCTTTTTATGAAAGTATTTATGATAAAGAATCGATAAAGGAAGAACAAGCAGAACCTGTATTTGATAGCAATAGACAAGATTATTACAAAGAACAGGAGGTAAAAAAAGAACTGAGAGACATGAAATCAAACAAAAAAACTCCTGTTTTGGATGGTTACAATCCCGAAATTCCGGCAGAGGAAGTAGTGCAGAATAGGCGGACACATCAAGCTCATAAGCATTCGGTTAACTTTCCTCATCACAAGCAAAAGCATGTTGCCACCAATTTTAATTTGAGGCAGGCCTTTATTTACGATGTGATTTTAAGAAGACCCGAATATTAGTATAGGGTATTGAGTATTTGAGAGATGGTGCTCGGCATTATAATATTAGGTATTTGTAGCATTTTTTTATTCGGATTCGTTGTTTGTTTAAGAAAATATAATTTCTATATTTGCACCTCATTTAAAATCACATAATTTAATTTATAATGTACGCAATAGTAAATATAGCAGGGCAGCAATTCAAAGTTGCGAAAGACCAGCAGCTTTTTGTACACAGGTTACAAGGAGATGAGGGCGCTAGTATTGAATTTGACAATGTTTTATTGGTATCAAATGACGGCAAATTTACAGTAGGTACGCCTGCGGTTAAAGGAGCTAAAGTTTCTGCTAAGATCGTGTCTCATTTAAAAGGCGATAAAGTAATTGTTTTTCACAAGAAAAGAAGAAAAGGTTACAAAAAGAAAAACGGTCACCGTCAATCTTTTACCAAAATCCAGATCGATAGTATCTCAATTTAATTTTAAACATTTGATAGCTTTTCTAAAAAGCTAAATAGATATAAAAAACTATGGCACACAAAAAAGGAGCCGGTAGCTCGAACAACGGTAGAGAATCACACAGCAAGCGTTTAGGTATCAAAATTTTTGGTGGACAGGCTGCAATTGCAGGAAACATTATTGTTCGTCAACGTGGTACCAAACACCATCCCGATAAAAATGTTGGAATGGGTAAAGACCATACACTTCACGCATTGGTTGATGGTAAAGTACTATTCAGAAAGAAAGCGGATAACAAATCTTATGTATCTGTAGTTCCTTTTGATTTTTCTGCACCGGTTGTTTTGGAAGATAAACCAGCAACAAAAGCAGTAGCTGCTAAACCAGCGGCAAAAAAAGAAGCTGTAAAAAAAGTAGCAGTTAAAAAAGAAGTTGTTGCAGAAGCGAAAGCTGAACCAGCAGTTGAAGCGAAAGCTGAAGAAACTGAGAAAAAAGCACCAGCAAAGAAAACAGCTAAAAAAGCTGACGACGCTGCTGAGTAATCTTCAAAACTTAAATAATAGAAAAAGCCCTGATTGATAAGATCAGGGCTTTTTTTTCGTTTCGTCATTTCGAGGTACGAGAAACGAAGTTCATTGGAAATAGATCTCACATGCAAAGTTATCGTACAGTAAACATAATGCCTATTTGTGAGATGTTTCTCCGCCAGCCGGCGGACTGACATGACTGACTTAACTTAACTTAACGACATTGAATTCGTACCAACATAAAAAAGTTTAGTTCCTCCACCATTTTTCTGTTTTATTTTCCGCTTCAAATTTTAAAACCGCACCAATTTGAGGGGTGAAAATATTTTGGGCTTCATCAGCATTTGCTGTTGTTAATCTCTCGATGGGCGCCGTCCAGGAGTGAGTTGATAAACTGAATTTCCCCCAGTGTACAGGTAAAAGTGCCGAAGCTTTTAAATCTTTACTTGCCTGCAAAGTTTCTTCTGGCAACATGTGGATTAAAGGCCAGTATTTGCCGTACTGCCCACATTCTAAAATGGCTAAATTAAATGGACCGTGTTTTTCTCCAATCTCCTTAAAATGCGTATCGTAGCCAGAATCTCCACCTAAATAAATGTTGGAATGAGGTGTTTTAAGAGCGAAAGAACTCCACAACGTTTCACCACGTTTGAATTTTCTGCCAGAAAAATGACGGGCAGGTAAACAAGTGAATTCAAAACCTTCAATGATGGCTTTGTCATTCCAGTTTAAAGCAATCAGCTGTTGCTGTTTATATCTCCATAATTTTAAGTGCTCATCAACTCCCTTTGATGTAATTACATTTTTTACTTTCGGACTTAGTTTGCGAACCGCTTTATAATCGAGGTGGTCATAATGGTCATGTGTAATTACTAAAATGTCTATTTCTGGAAAATCTTCGGGCTTGTACCTATAGCTCATCTTATAAGGTTTCCCAAATAAATTTATCGGTGAAGCCTTGTATAAAACTGGATCTACTAAAATACGTTTTCCATCTACAATAAGTAAATATGAGGAATGCCCAAACCAAACAATACTATTTGTGTGGAGATCTAAATTTTTAAGATCTGTTTTTATAACCGGTAATGTTGCCGAAGGATTAACGTCTTTCGGCTTATTGAGCATTTCCTTTATAATCTTCCAATAACTTCCGTCTTCGGTCATCATAGGGGTAGGAGATTGATTTTGGAAACTTCCGACTTTAAAGTTTGGCAGGTTCTCAAATTTGGAAACATCAGGCTGTACGCCAAAAACTGCTTTGTTTAAAAAACTGATGAACATAAAAGCTAATAGTGCAAAGGCTAATCCAATATATATCAACATCACTAAAGCCCCGCATCATTAGAAACCCCACCAGCAATTCCTTCTACCCAATCACTGTCTTGCTTGCCATTTGCTAAAGCGCTTAATAAACGGTTATAAACCAGGTTTAAAAGCGGAGCAGGCATTTCGGCATCCAAAGCCATTTTGCTAGCTAAGCGGGCGTCTTTAAAGCCAAGGCTGGCTTTGAAACCTACAGGCTGGTATTGCTTCTTTGCAATTAGGCTTCCATAGTTTTTGTAGATGGGTGCGTTAAAAACTGTTTCTCCAAAGAAATTAGCGACTTGTTCTCTGTCCAAGCCTTGTTTCTCTGCTAAGGTAAAAGCCTCTGCCATGGTTTCCATGCTGGCCATAATCATAAAATTACCTGCAAGTTTAACTACGTTGGCGGCACCGGCGTCGGTCCCAAAGTCGTAAACAGATTGCCCCAAAATCTCTAATATTGGTTTTACTTTTTGCTTGATCGTTTCTTCCCCCGAAGTGCAGATGAAAAGTTTGGCATCTGCTGCGGCATTTGGTCTCCCGAAAACAGGGGAGGAGAGATAGTGCTGTTTTTGCTGTTGGTGTTTTTCAAATAAGTCTCGTGATGTGTCCGGAGAAATGGTGCTCATACTGATATGTATAGAACCTTTTTCCATGTTGTTCAAAAGACCATCTTCGCCGTTGCAAATTTGATAAAGCGTATGGTCTGCAGACAACATTGTGATGATGATATCTTGTCCAACGCAGGCTTCTTCTAAAGTTTTACAAATATTGAAATCTCCATTTAAGCTGTTTGCTTTTTCGATAGATCGATTATAAACATTGAGCTTGTGTCCGGCATTAATTAAGTTTTGGGCCATTGGCAAGCCCATGTTTCCTAAACCAATAAAAGTTATTTTACTCATGAAGTTTTAATTTATATGATTTTTATATTTATACTGATTTATAATCTTTTAAAATTTTATTTTCTTTATAGTTAATACTTGTTTCAACTCAAACGTTATTACTTTTTTTGATATTTCAACCGTTTATTCACCAAATATAACCAATCGTTTTATGTTTTGTTTCAGCCTAAATCAAGCTAAACAAATTGTTAACTTTGGAGCTTATGAGTTTATATCAGGAAGAAACTATTGTAGCGTTAGCAACGCCAAACGGGATTGGGGCAATCGGTGTGATCAGATTATCAGGTCCGGAAGCTATCAAGATTATCAATTCAGTTTTTAAAGGAAAAGATTTAGAACAGCAGGATAGCCATACCATTCATTTTGGCACCATTAGAGACGGAGAAAGGATTGTGGATGAAGTTTTGGTTTCGTTGTTTGTTGCGCCTAAATCATACACCAAAGAAAACGTAGTGGAAATCAGTTGTCACGGTTCTAAATATATTATTGATGCAATTATCAAACTACTTATTAAACAAGGTGCAAGATTGGCGAAAGCTGGCGAATTTACTTTAAGAGCTTTTTTAAATGGAGGTCTTGATTTATCTCAGGCAGAAGCAGTTGCAGATTTAATTGCTTCCAATTCAAAAGCTTCGCACCAATTGGCAATGCAACAGATGCGTGGCGGTTTTTCTAATGAATTGAAAGTGCTTAGAGAACAACTGATTCATTTTGCATCGATGATAGAATTGGAGTTAGATTTTGGTGAAGAAGATGTAGAATTTGCTAACCGTGATGATTTACGCAGGTTGATTGATAAGCTTCATACCAACATATCACACCTTATCCGTTCTTTCGATTTGGGTAACGTAATCAAAAACGGTGTTCCGGTGGTGATTGCTGGAAAACCAAATGTTGGTAAATCGACTTTATTGAATGCTTTGCTCAATGAAGAAAGAGCCATTGTTTCTGAGATTGCAGGTACTACCAGAGATACCGTGGAAGACGAAATCAACATCAAAGGAATTACGTTTAGGTTTATTGATACCGCCGGAATTAGGGAAACTCAAGATATTATTGAAGCGAAAGGTGTAGAGCGTACTTTTGAGAAAATTAAATCCTCTGCAATAGTTCTTTACCTATTTGATCCTCAAGAAACAAATGAAATAGAATTAGCACAGATTTTAGTAGATTTAAAAGCAGTAATTAACCAAAATAACAGTACGCTGATTGTGATTGCTAACAAAGTAGATATTCATCCTTTAAGCAATAGCAACGAAAGCATTTTACAGATTTCTGCCAAAGAAAAAGACAACCTGAATGTTTTGGAGGAAGCTTTACTGAATGCTGTAAACTTAAATCTGCTCAATTCCGACGAAGTGATTGTAAGCAACATCCGCCATTTGGAAGCCTTGCAAAAGACAGAAGAGGCGTTAAATCGCGTAATGGACGGAATTGATAACCCAGTAACTTCCGACTTTTTAGCGATGGATATTAAACAAGCTCTGCACTATTTGGGTGAGATTGTAGGTGTAGTAACTACTGATGATTTGTTGGAAAATATTTTTTCTAAGTTTTGCATCGGGAAATAAATTATTTTTTGCTTTTCGTCTCATTAATCTATTAGAAGACTATTAAATTGTTTTTTTGATGTCAACAAAACGATTTGAATTTTAACCTCCACGTTTCCTGAATCGTTTACGTACGTGTTTCAAACAGGTGGTATCATTACATAATCAGTAAAAAGTACCATAAATCGACTTAATAACACCGCTGTTATCATCGGTTTTGTGGCTACTTTTGTCAGATGAAAATGAGTATTCCGATTTTTGAATTGCATGAAATAGACGGTGTTAAAAGTGCTGATGTGATGATTGACCGTTTCTCAGCTTACCTAAAACGTAATCACCATCTTTTTACCACCCACAGGCACTCCTTTTATCATTTGGTTTACTTTACAAGGGGAACAGGTAGCCAGCTAATAGATTTTGAAAAGCATCCCATTAACCCAGGGGTAATCTACTTCATGAGTCCTGGACAAGTACATAATTGGATGTTTGAAACTCCTCCAGATGGTTATATTTTAAATTTTGAACCAAATTTCTTTCACTCTTTTTTAGCTGATCCAAATTACCTTCAAAAATTCAGCTTTTTTAACAGTGCTTTCAATAAAAACTTATTTACGCTAGCCAAAGATGACGAGGACGAAACAAAACGAATTTTTGAAGCGGCTATTAAAGTTAAGGCAACACCACAACATCCTTTTTGCGATGATCTATTGAGGCTGCTTATTTTAGAGCTCTTTATTTTGGTGGGTAAGTCTTGCACACAAAATATAGAGCAACCTTTAAATTACAACCGCCTATTGTTGAACAATTTCAAAAAACTGTTGGAAAAGCATTACAAAGAGTATCAATATCCAAAAGATTACGCCAACTTACTTTATGTAAGGCCCAACCACCTAAATGCTCTTTGTAAAGATCAGTTGGGTATTTCGGCAGGCCAACTTATTAGAAATAGAATTTTGTTGGAAGCCAAAAGATGGCTGGTAAATGCAGAATTAACCGTACAACAAATTGCAGTTGATCTAGGCTTTAAAGACGCATCTTATTTTGTCCGTTTTTTTAAAAAACACGAACTTGAAACGCCAGAAAAATTTAGGAAAAAAATTATTTAGAATGGAAAACACCGATTATAAAAAGGCGCAAATTCCTATTTCAGAATGGAAAGGTTTTTTGCAGGCAAAATGTCCGCGTTGCAGGCAGGGTCAAGTTTTTAACGGAGCTACTTATGCATTAAACACAAAAAAAATGAATGAGATTTGCCCTGTCTGTAAACTGAAATTTGAGCGTGAACCCGGCTATTTTTATGTAGCCATGTTTGCTAGTTATGCCTTTAGTGTGGCAGAGATTGTTACGATAGGGGTAGTTGCTTATATTCAAGGCTTACCTGCTGAATATGATTATTTATGGCATTACCTTTTGTTGATTGCTGTGGGCGTTCTTGCTTTTTCTCCGATGAACTATCGCTATTCTAGGATGGCTCTTCTTTATTGGTTGTCGCCAGGTTTAAATTATGAGCCTGGACGGGCAAGACATCATAGCGAAGAGACATAGAAAAAATTAGTGAACCGATTTTAAAGGTGATTGAGTTATACCTTAGTTCTTGTCCTTTGGCAACCAAAACTCAAATGTTGCTCCTTCGCCAGCTTCGCTAACAACGTTAAATCTGCCTTGGTTTAATTGAATGAAATCTTTGCAGAGTTGAAGACCTAATCCAGTACCTTTTTCTTTGTCGGTACCATCTTTACTCACCGCCAGTTTGTTTTCTAATAAATCCTTTACACTAGCCGCATCTATCCCTATGCCTTGATCGCTTACGGAAAATTTGACCAAGTTGCCGTCCTCTTGTACGTTAATAGTTATCAATGTATTGGCAAAGCTGAATTTAATAGCGTTTGAAATCAGATTCCTTAAAACTGTATCCACCATATTTGCATCGGCGTAGCAATACAAAGAACTAGCCTGAGGAGTTATAATTTGAATGTTTTTTGAAGATGCAGAATGAAGCATTACTTTAACTACACTTTCCAGTAAATGGTCAATCTCAATTCGATCTGGATTTGGCTTTAGAACGCCAGTCTGTATCATCGACCAACTCAAAAGATTTTCAAGCAGGGCGTAGGCACTTTTTGCAGCTTCGTGACTTCTTGATGCCAGATTTTGTGTTTTTTCGATACCCAACTTTGGTGCGCTTTTGTAAATCAACTCGCTAGAAGCTAAAATGGTTGTAAAAGGATTTTTTAAATCATGCGCAATAATGGAGAAAAACTTGTCTTTAGTAGCGTTCAATTCGGTTAACTGCTCCTCTGCTAATTTCAGTTTAGTGATGTCTTGACATAACACCAGATATGTTTCTTGTCCAGCCTCCGTTTTTTGATTTTCTAAAATTATATCCAAACAATAAACTTTTATTTCGTCTGTTGCTTCCAGTTTTATTTCGCTCATTAATGAGGTTTCTGTTGAAGCTTTTATTTTTGCTAATAAAATGTCTACCTCTGCTAAAAGCGGTTTCAATATTTCTTTGTTTGTACTTCTTTCATTGGAATTTGTGTAAGTACATTTAAAGTGTTTGTCAAAACGAAAAATCAATACCGGAAGGTTGTTTGCAAGTGTACGGTAACGAAATTCACTATCCTTAATTTCGTTAAAAAGTTGTGTAGTTGGTTTTGTAAAGCCGGTTTCTACGTTTGCTTTGTAGATTAAATAAAAGGAAACCAGTTTAAAAAGATGGCCTACCGCGGCAATTATTCCATCGTTAGTGGAGTAGAGTGTGAAACAGAACTCACTGACCGCGGTAAAAAATATAGAATAAGCTAATAGTTTATAAGCTATGGGGTCAAAATAACTTTTACGTTTGAAAAGTAAGTAGCCTGCAATACCCAAAATGCCGATAATTACATATTCGGCAATGATTTTAAATGGCGTGAGCCCTTTTCCTTGAATAAAGCATACCGGGAAATTATGCCAGTACATAATTGACAAGGTAATTGTTGTACTGATGAACAGATAAACCAAGAAAAGCAAATCGCTATTGAGTTTCTTTTTACTTTTTAAAAAGTAAAAACCTATTGTCAGGGTAAGCGCCTCTAAACATCGCGTTGCTACCCAAAATTGATTGGTATAAAACGCATCTACTTTTACTAAATTAAGTCCTGGAAAAGTGAGCGTGTGTAAAAGGTCTAAAGAACCAATGAACAGGTATGCTATCCCTACAAAATATAGATATGGGTTTTCTAATACTTTTTTTGCATTCCATGTTACAATGAAAACCGTGAAAGCCACTACGATAGATAATAGTTCGATAAGGGTGTGAAAAAGAATATAGCTTTGATGTAAGCTCAGAAATAATACCGTTAATACCAGCAGGGTAGAAAAGATTGTTCTGTAAGGATTTTTGGTATAACTAGATGTAATCTGAATCAAATTTTCTTCTGCAGGTTTTTTGTTTTTGCGATGCAAAGCTAAATATTCTATCATTAATTTAAATGGATTAAATTGTCTATAAATAGCACTAAACAGTTTTACTTTAACTTAATCCATAAAAAATTTCAGGAAACAGTGTCTAGTAAAATTCATAGCAATTTCCAGCACCAAATTCCTGTTCTTGGCTTTCGCCGTTTCAAAACCGATGCTCGCTTCTGATGTTCCGCTTGTATTGACATAATTCAGTTTAACCGCATTTTTTGGTTTTTGCTGTGGTTGGTGAAGATACCGAAAATAAAACACTACTGCATCGGCTTTATAATCGCCACCAATGCTGTACCATAGCCTGCAGCATTTACGCCATTGTATTTTAACTGCATTCCGGCACTCATAGATGTAGCTTTGGCTTGATTGTGATAAACAACTGAAGGCACTAAAAGCATGTTCTGTGTGTTGTTGCCACTTAAATCTATTTTGTAACTGCCATAAATGTTTGTCCTGATAGGAGTAGAGACTTTACTTCCCGTAAAAGATTCATCTGGTTTGTAGAGAAAATATTTTGTGGTTTTCTGATACACAGCACTACGATGTATATTTGCTCACACCTATTAAATTGTAAACATTGAACGCAAAAAAGGAAATCCAGTTTGTCTTAAGCTATCACGAAAAAGAATTGATTGTTAGGTCTTTAGAAAATGAATGCTCGGATTTACGGACATTGATCATGTCGAAGCTCGATTTGGATTTTTTTGGCGAATGTGGCGGAGTTGGGCGATGTGTAACGTGTTTGGTGGCTATAAAAGCAGGGCTAACGCCAATGGAAGAAAAAATAGAAGAATTTGCCTGCCAAATAAAAGTAGATGAGCATTTAGCAGGAAAAGTGGTAACAGTTATCGGTGACCGTTTAAATCCTTTGTAAACAGAGAAACTAAATTAATCCAAACAATTCAGCAATACCCAATACCTATAACCGGTTATTAATTTATCGGTTTTAGTTAACTGAGTGACGTCTTTTTTATATAAGCTGGGTAAAATCAACTTGTTTAGCTGATTAAGTATTCGAAAAAAGCTTTTCATCATATTCGTGTTTCAAAAATCATACCTACCGGGAAGAGCGATTAAGAAGTAAATAAGAAAGAATAAAGAGCAAAGAACCAAGACGTTAAACGGACACTGCTTCTGTTATTAGTTTTTCTAAACTGAATCTTCGCTCCTCCAAAATTAAATAATTAAAGATTGCACTTTTATACTCTATAAAAAATAACGAACTTCATTTTTTTATATCCAGTCAAACAAAACATGTCTAAAGATAATTCCGAGTACGCTTTTTGGAGCAAATACAAGCATTTTGCCGGCACAGAAATTCTGCTTTACGTGATTATGATTGTAGGTATAGCTTTAGGAATTATCATATTTAGCTAACGTAACTTAGCATCAAACCCTAAAAACATTCAAAAAAATGAAACTCAATTTAAAACGTCCGTTAGCTTTCTTCGATTTAGAATCAACTGGTGTCAATGTCTCATCAGACAGAATCGTGGAAATTTCCATCTTAAAGGCATTGCCGAATGGAGACGAAGATGTTAAAACTTTAAAAATTAAACCACCAATTCCTATTCCTTTAGAATCATCGTTAATTCATGGAATTTATGATGAGGATGTAAAAGATGCGCCAACTTTCAAAGAAGTAGCCCAGGAGATTATTGATTTTATTGGCGATGCAGATTTGGCAGGCTACAATTCTAATAAATTCGACATCCCAATGCTGATGGAAGAGTTTTTAAGAGTAGGGATAAATTTCGATATCGATAACAGGAAATTTGTTGATGTACAAAATATCTTTCACCAAATGGAACAACGTACCTTAAAAGCGGCGTATAAGTTTTATTGTGGTAAAGATATTATAAATGCGCACTCTGCAGAAGCAGATATTAGGGCAACTTATGAAGTTCTGTTGGCACAGCTTTCAAAGTATGAAGGTAAAGAGTTTGAAGATAAAAAAGGAAACATCAGCAAACCGGTAGTAAATGATGTTGAAGGTTTACACCTTTTTACCAACTTAAATAAACCTGTTGATTTTGCCGGTCGCATGGTTTATAATGATGATGACGTTGCTTGTTTTAATTTTGGAAAACATAAAGGAAAGCCAGTTACACAGGTTTTTGAAGAAGAGCCAAGTTATTATGCGTGGATGATGAACGGAGACTTTCCGCTTTACACCAAAAATCGCTTAGAAAAATTCTGGAAAGAACACCGTTCTCAAAAAAACGAAGTAAGGCAAAACCAAAAGCCTAAAGAAGCAATAAAACCGGCATCGGCGCCTAAGCCACATTCAACAAATGAAGTAAAGAAAGAAAAACCTAATGCACCAGCAAATGAAGATATGTTGCAGCTATTAGCCAATAAATTTAAAAAGATATAAGTAATGGTAATTCTCGAGAACGATTTTTTAAAAGCTAAAATCAGCAGTAAAGGAGCAGAGATTCACTCCCTAATAAATAAGGCAAACGGTACAGAATATATTTGGCAAGCCAATCCGGATGTTTGGGCTTTTCATGCTCCAAATTTATTCCCGGTAGTTGGCGGACTAAAAGACAATACTTTAAACGTTGACGGTAAACAATACACTTTAGGCCGACACGGTTTTGCCCGCCATGTAACGTTCAGAAGGATTGAGTCGGCACCTTTGCAGGCCATTTTTGAATATCGTTATGACGAGGAAACACTAAAAGTTTATCCTTACAAATTTGAGTTTCAGGTAATTTATCATTTAGAAGATAAGCGTTTAAGAGTGTCTTTTAAAGTTATTAATATGGATGAAGACACTATTTACTATTCTGTTGGAGCGCATCCGGCTTTTAATGTGCCTTTAACTGAAGGAGAAAAATTTGAAGATTATTATTTGGAATTTGCCGAAGCAGAAGATTTAATTACGCACCAGTCTGGCGCTGATGGATTGTTAAGTGGAAAAACAAACTTGGTGGAAACGCAACAGAACCGACTTGAATTAAGCCGAGATCTTTTTGTAAATGATGCATTGATATTTAAGAATATCAAATCCAAAGCGGTAACATTAAAGAGTACTAAAAGCGATAAACAGGTAAAAGTTAGCTACCCTAATTTTGATTTCTTAGGCATTTGGACAAAAGGCGATGCGCCGTTCATTTGCATTGAACCTTGGCTAGGCGTTTCTGATACTGCTGGCGAAGCAAAAGATATTTCTAAAAAAGAAGGAATCCAGAAACTAAAAAAAGGCCACGTTTTTGAAACGGATTATTATATTGAGGTTGGGTAGTTTTTTTTAGTTAGGTAGTTAGGTTTTTAGTTGGTTAGGCTTTTTTAGCTGACTAGTTTTCACCCCGTCATTGCGGTTCGCTAGTTGGCGGAGTGTCAGTTCCAGTGTTCCTTAGCATTGCTAATTGTGAGTTTTCTAGGCTAATAAAACAAACTTTAAATGAAAAAAGCATTTCTTACAATCGGACTTTTATTTATATCAAATGCGTTTATGACTTTTGCCTGGTACGGGCACCTCAGGCTTAAACAAATGAATTGGTTTAATAATTAGGATTAGTAAGCCTAATTTTCATCAGTTGGGGAATCGCTCTTTTTGAATATTCGTTTCAAGTACCGGCAAACAGAATTGGATTCACAGAAAACGGAGGTCCATTCAACTTGTGGCAACTCAAAGTAATACAAGAAGTAATTACTTTAATTGTATTTACTGTATTTACGCTTATCTTTTTTAAAAACGAACCCTTAAAAACGAATCATTTAATCGGATTTAGTTTTTTAATCCTTGCTGTTTATTTTATTTTTAAAAAGTAATAATTTTTATACAAATTGTGATAAGGCTAATATACATTATACCTATGCCACTATCCGTATAGTTAAGCGAAGCGTCTCTACGGATTCACAAATAAAACAGAGTCTCCGACTCTTTAACACCGACCAACCCCACCTTAGATAAACTGGATTGAAGCGGATACCGGCATAAGTGTCTAAGGCCTGTGGAGTATGAGCGCAAAGCCAGACTGTCTGGGGTTAATTTGCACAACAGCACCTTTTCAGATTTCGGCTTCGCTCAGTCGGACATGGATTCTTTTGGGCTTTCTGTCAATTGAGTGCGGAAGAACACGGAGATTGCCACAGCCCGCCAATGCACAATTCTAAAGTCCAGACTTCGCAATGAATGTGGGAACAAAAAACAAACATTTTTTTTAACCCGTCTGAAAAACAGATATAAAACCGTATTTTTGCGGCGATAAAAATAATAAATATGAGTTTAAATGTGTTTAAACAGTCGATTGATTTAGGCGATGGCCGTATCATTGAGATCGAAACTGGAAAATTGGCTAAACAAGCTGATGGAGCGGTGGTTGTGAAACAAGGTGATACCATGCTATTGGCTACTGTTGTTAGTAACAAAGATGCAAAAGAAGGTGTCGACTTCCTTCCATTATCCGTTGATTACCAGGAGAAATATGCGGCAGCTGGCCGTATCCCTGGAGGTTTTTTGAGGAGAGAAGCCAGATTATCTGATTACGAAATTTTAATTTCGAGAATTGTTGATAGGGCTTTACGTCCTTTATTCCCAGAGGATTATCATGCTGATACGCAGGTGATGATTTCTTTAATTTCATCAGACAAAGACATTATGCCTGATGCATTGGCAGGTTTGGCGGCTTCGGCAGCTATTGCTGTTTCGGATATCCCGTTTAACGGCCCAATATCTGAAGTACGTGTGGCAAAAATCGACGGTAAGTTGGTAATTAACCCAAGCCGTACAGAATTAGAAAGAGCTACTTTAGAATTTATTGTTGCCGGTTCTGCAAAAGACATCAACATGGTGGAAGGCGAAGCTGATGAAATTGCTGAAGCTGAACTGGTTGAAGCCATTCAGTTTGCTCACGAAGCCATTAAAAAACAAGTTGCTGCGCAGGTGGAGTTAGGTCGTTTGGTGGGTAAAACAGAAAAAAGAACTTATTCTCACGAAAACAGCGATTTAGAATTAAAAGCAAAAATTACTGCTGATACCTACGATAAAGTTTATGCGGTTGCTAAATCAAACTTAGGTAAAGATGATAGAGCTGCGCAATTTAAAGCTATCCAAACAGAAGTTTTAAATGCTTTAGGCGAGGATGCAACTGAAAGCACTAAGTTTTTAGCTAAAAAATATTTCCATGATGTACAGTATGATGCCGTAAGAGCATTGTTATTGAACGAAGGCATCCGTTTAGACGGAAGAAAAACCACTGAAATTCGCCCAATTTGGAGCGAAGTAGGTTATTTGCCTTCTGCTCACGGTTCTGCAGTTTTCACCCGTGGCGAAACACAATCATTAACTTCTGTTACGCTAGGTGCCAAATCTGATGAGCAAATGATTGATGGTGCGTTCATCAATGGTTACAATAAATTTTTATTGCACTATAATTTCCCTGCTTTCTCCACTGGCGAAGCCCGCCCAAATAGGGGAGTTGGTCGTCGTGAAATTGGTCATGGTAATTTAGCCATGAGAGCAATTAAAAAAGTATTGCCTTCTGATGCTGAAAACCCTTACACCATCCGTGTAGTTTCTGATATTTTAGAATCTAACGGTTCATCGTCTATGGCCACCGTTTGTGCGGGTACATTGGCTTTAATGGATGCTGGTATTCAGTTGAAAGCACCGGTTTCTGGTATTGCAATGGGTTTAATCTCTGATGAAGCTACTGGAAAATATGCCATCCTTTCTGATATTTTGGGTGATGAAGATCACTTGGGAGATATGGATTTTAAAGTAACTGGTACCAGAAAAGGTATTACTGCTTGCCAGATGGACTTAAAAGTGAACGGTTTGAGCTACGAGGTTTTATCAAAAGCTTTAGATCAAGCAAAAGAAGGCCGTTTACATATTTTAGGTGAAATCGAAAAAACCATGTCTGCGCCACGCGAGGACTTTAAACCTCATGCTCCGCGTATTGTTTCTATGGTGATTGATAAAGAATTTATTGGTGCAATTATAGGTCCGGGCGGTAAAATTATCCAAGAAATGCAACGCGAAACTGGCGCTACCATCTCTATTGAAGAGAAAGATAACCGCGGTTACATTCAGATTTTTGCCGATAACAAAGCAGCGATCGACCAAGCAACCACACGTATCAAAAACATCGTGGCTAAGCCAGAAGTTGGCGAAACCTACGAAGGTAAAGTGAAATCTATTATGCCTTTTGGTGCATTTGTGGAAATTATGCCGGGTAAAGATGGTTTATTGCACATTTCTGAGATTGACTGGAAACGTTACGAAACTATGGACGGTATTTTCCAAGTAGGTGACGAAGTAAAAGTTAAATTATTGGATGTGGACAAACAAGGAAAACTAAAACTTTCTCGTAAAGCTTTATTGCCACGCCCACCAAAAGAAGAAGCTCCAAAAGCTGACGCTTAGTTTTTAAGTTCGAAGTCGGAGGAGGTTTTAAGTCGGCAGACTAATGACCGAAGGCTGAATGGATTAATAAAGCGCCTTGGTTCGTTAAGAATCAAGGCGCTTTTGCGTTTACTGTAGCCGGATTTAACTGCTGACCTTTGACCCAAAACCGCGGACTTCACAGCCCAACCTGCGGACAATGGACTCAAAAACTGCGGACTTAAAAAACTACTTTTTCTTTTTATTAAGCGGATTCGGAACTTCTGTTGCTCTTTTTCCTTTGTCAGATTGGTAATCTGATTTGTGCTTGTTACTTTCTGTGCTTGGGGCTTTTTTATCGTTTTTACCGCCTTTGTCTTTACTCATGATTGCTTGAAATTTAAAATGAAATTGAAAATGTGATCATTGAATCCTACAATTGTTTTTGCAAGATTTAAGCGTGATGTAAAAAGAAACGAAATTAAATAGCTAAACCGTCTTTTTTATCAAGGTAAGTATTTAAACGCGAGTATTTTTTTATTTTAGGATAAAACGGGGGAAAAATAAAATATTGTTTTCGGTAAAACTGGAGGTTAATCTTTCACAAGTATGCCAGTAGCATCAACAGTTACTTCCTGACCCACTTTCCGATAAATAACATCAGGTGCGGTAATTTTATAATCGGCACTAAGCAAAATGAACTTTGTGTCAAAAATTACTTTGTGCTGTTTTACGGTAAAGGTACAGGCAACGTTTTTCGCTCGTTCTACTCCGTGAATACTAAATCTTCCCTCAAAATTAACATGGTACACTCCGTCAACGGTTAAATCTATATTTTCTTTGAATTTTCCTTTAAAGGTGGCGTGTGGGTATTTATCACTTTCGATATATTTTTCGTTAAAATGAGTTTGCATTAACGCTTTTTTAAAAGTGAAACTATTGACCAAAATTTCAATTTCCAGCTCTTTCTTGGCGATATTTAATTTAGCTTTTGCGGCATTGCTTACGGCTTCAATATCTGCAATGGGTGCAGGGGAAAAAAAATGCACATACATTTCTGAAGCTGTATAAACTTGAGCTTTTAAGGCGAAGCTACTAAAGATGAAAAAAAGTAGGGTTAGGTAACGCATATCTGATAATGATTTAAATATATCTAAAATATTGGGTTTAAACGGTGTTTGGATATAATTTTTAAAAGAAAGCTTATTTATTATCTTTGGTGCATGAAGCCAATAATTTCTCCTTCCATTCTTTCGGCAAACTTTGCAAACCTAGAAGACGACATCATCATGCTCAACGAAAGTGAAGCAGGACTGATTCACGTAGATATAATGGACGGACAATTTGTACCTAATATCTCTTTTGGTTTTCCGGTAATGGCTGCGGTTAAAAACTACGCCACTAAACCTTTGGATGTGCATTTAATGATTGTTAATCCGGATAGGTATTTGAAAGAGTTTAAGCAATACGGAGCAGATATTATTACGGTACATTACGAAGCTTGTACGCATCTTCATCGTACGGTACAAACTATTAAAGAGTTGGGCTGTAAAGCAGGTGTGGCTTTAAACCCACATACGCCTGTTTTTTTGCTAAAAGATACTATTGTTGATTTGGATCTGGTTTTGATTATGACCGTGAACCCCGGCTTTGGTGGACAAACGTTTATTGAACACAGTTACCAAAAAATCCGCGAATTAAAAGCTATGGCCGATGATTTAAATCCGGGCTTGATGATTGAGGTTGATGGTGGCGTAAGTACCCACAATTCTCTGGCACTTTTAAAAGCTGGCGCAAATGTGCTTGTTGCTGGAAATGCTGTTTTTAGCTCCACAAATCCTAAACACACCATTGCCGAACTAAGAAATATTTCTCCAGATATGTTAACCGTCTGATTTGCGTAATTACATGGTTAAGACTTTCTTTTTATTGTTACTTTTTCCTTTGTTTTTAAATGCCCAAAACCTAAATAAGATAACAGGTACAATTAGCAATACAGAAGGCGAACAATTAGCAGGAGTCCATTTATCTGTAAAAGGAACGCAAATTTCTACCAGCACAAATAACCAAGGTTTATTTCAGTTCAGTCTAAAAAGCGGGATTTATCAAATATCAATTACTTATTTAGGTTACCAATCGCAAACTATTGGTTTAAGGGTAGCTCCACAATCAAATAAAAATATTAGCATTGTTTTAACCCAAGATTTACAGAGCTTAAAACAGGTTACTGTAAATGATCAATCGGTTCGTAATATTGGGATGATTAAAATAGATTCAAAACTCGCTACCTCTAATCCAAACATCTCACAAAGTTTTGAATCTATTTTAAAGCAATTGCCCGGCGTTTCCACTAACAACGAATTAAGTTCGCAATATTCTGTTAGAGGGGGTAATTTTGATGAAAATCTAATATATATCAACGATATAGAGATTTATAAACCTTATTTGGTGCGTAGTGGTCAGCAAGAAGGTTTGAGTTTGATTAATCCAGATTTGGTTTCAAACGTAAAGTTTTCTGCCGGTGGTTTTACACCTCGTTATGGCGATAAACTTTCTTCTGTTTTGGATGTAACTTACAAAACTGCTGATTCTGTAAAATACACGGTTGGAGTAGGTACAAACGGCGTTTCTGCCACAGGTTTTTTTAAAACCGGAAAATTAAACGGGGCAATTGCTTACCGAAACAAACAGAACAAGTTTATTTTAAATGCCCAACCCGTTGTGGGTGCCTACAATCCGCAATTTCATGATTTGCAGGGTTTGCTCAACTATCAAATTAACAAGAAAAACAGCATCAGCTTTTTTGGCGCTTATAACAGCAGTAAATTTGGTTTAGTTCCCGAATCGCGTAGTACGCAATTTGGTACTTTAAACCAATTGTTAAGATTAAATGTTGATTACGAAGGACAGGAGCAGGACCAATATACAGATGTGGTTAGCGCATTAACTTTTAATAGCCAGATTAGTAAAAAGGTAAATTTAAGATGGATCAATTCCATGTTTTTAATCACCGAGAAAGAAAACTTTGATATTTTAGGAAGCTATATTTTTGATGAGATTGAAAACGATTTTGGTACCGGAACTTTTGGACAGGTAAAAGCCAACAGAGGGATAGGGGCGTACCAAAATTATGGAAGGAATGAACTGAGGGCAGACGTTTATGCCTCTGAACTGAAATTGAATTTTGGTGCAAAAAAGTCTTTCTGGGAAACAGGTTTAAGGTTTCAGTATGATAAAATTGCCGATAATTTAAAAGAGTTTGAAATGGTTGACTCGGCTGGTTATGCAATCCCAAACAATTACAACAATTTTGTACTTACCCAATCGGTTGACGCAGTGAATAGTGTAAATACACTTAGATACACCGGTTATGTACAAAACACAACAGATATTAACCCTCAACTTTCTTTTACTGGTGGTTTAAGGTTCAATTACAATACTTACACCAAAGAATTTATTCCAAGCCCACGGATTGTTTTTGCCTATACGCCAAAAAATCATCAGCAAATGGTTTACCGTTTTGCTACCGGTTTGTATGCGCAACCGCCATTTTATAGGGAAACCCGTAATTTTGACGGTACTTTAAATCCAAATACAAAATCACAAAAATCATTACATTTCGTACTTTCTTCTGATAGTAAGTTTAACGGATTGGGTACAAAACTCAATTTTTTGGCAGAAGTTTATTATAAAAACCTGTATAATTTAACGCCTTATGACATCGAGAATTTAAGAATAAGGTATTATGCAGACCAAAAAGCAAAAGGCTACGCTGCCGGTGCAGATTTTAGAATAAGTGGCGAGTTTGTAAAAGATCTGGAATCTTCATTTAGGTTGTCGGTTATGAAAACCGCAGAAGATATTGAAGGCGATTCTTACATTAAATCAAACCCTAGCGGAAGCACAAAACCCATTGAGCCAGGTTATATCAGCAGGCCAACAGATCAAAGAATAAATTTCTCTGCATTTTTTCAGGATAAGTTGTTTAACAGCCCGACTTATAAAGTCCACATGAACTTGCTTTACGGTTCTAAATTGCCAACCGGTCCTCCGGCATCGCCACGTTACCAGCAAACCTATAAAATACCGGCTTATAAAAGGGTGGATATTGGTTTCTCAAAAGATATTTTGGATCCGGAAAGTTTGCACAAACCGGCGTTTTTAGCGAGATATTTTAAATCATTTATTATCTACGCAGAAGTATTTAACTTGCTCAATATCAATAATACGGTGTCATATTTATGGGTTACAGACGTTAATAATCAGAAGTATGCTATTCCTAATTATTTAACATCAAGGCAACTGAATGTAAGATTGATTACGAAATTTTAAAATAAAATAGGACATCACCAATGTTTATCATAAATTTGCACCTTAATTCTATAAAGAATGACGCCCAGCATCGCACAGAAGAAATTATACGCTCTAAGTATAAGGTCTTGTGCGACCTATTTTTCCATAATAATTTATACCAAACTTTAAATAAATGAAACACAATTTTGGTGCAGGACCCTGCATTTTACCACAAGAAGTATTTAAACAAGCTTCACAAGGAGTTTTAAATTTTAATGATACTGGTTTATCTATTCTAGAAATCTCGCACAGAGCTACTGAATTTGTAGCAGTTATGGATGAGGCTATTAGTTTAGTAAAAGAACTTTTAAACGTTCCAGAAGGTTATTCAGTTATATTTTTGCAAGGTGGCGCAAGTTTGCAATTTGCGATGACAGCCTTTAATTTATTGCCAGAAGGAAAAAAAGCAGCGTTTTTAGAAACCGGTGTTTGGGCCAAAAAGGCTTTTGCCGAAGCTAAAATAATTGGCGATGCAGAAGTTGTTGCTTCATCAAAAGATAAAAACTACAGCTACATACCTAAAGATTATACCATTCCTGCTGATAGTGCATATTTTCACTGTACCTCAAACAATACCATTTACGGTACACAATTGCATAGTTTCCCGAAAACTTCTGTAGGCATAGTGAGTGATATGTCTTCTGACATTTTTAGCAAAGTAATTAACGTTGCAGATTTTGATTTGATTTACGCTGGCGCTCAAAAAAATATTGGTCCGGCTGGTGCAACTGTAGTCATCGTGAAAAACGATATTTTAGGAAAATCAGGTCGTAACATACCTTCGATGTTAGATTACCAAAAACAGATTGATGCGGAATCTATGTACAATACACCTCCAGTGTTTTCTGTATATGTTTCTATGTTGAACTTAAGATGGTTAAAAGCAAAAGGTGGCGTTGCTGTAATTGAGCAGGAAAATATCGCGAAAGCAAAAGCTTTATATGCCGAAATTGACAGAAATCCGTTATTTAAAGGAACTGCAGCTGTTGAAGACCGTTCAAACATGAGTGTTTGTTTTGTAATGGAGAACGCAGAATTAGAAAAACCGTTCTTGAAATTTGCAGAAGAAAAAGGATGTGTTGGAATTAAAGGCCACAGAAGTGTTGGTGGTTTTAGAGCTTCATTATACAATGCTTTGCCAATTACCAGCGTTCATGTTTTAGTGGAAGCAATGCAAGAATTTGCAGAAAAAAACGTTTAAAAACCAAACCAAAAAATAGATAATTAATGAAAATTTTAGCAAACGACGGAATAGATCCAATAGGGAAAAAACTATTAGAAGACGCCGGAATTGAAGTTGATACAAATAATATTCCACAGGAAGAGTTGGCGGCGAAGCTGAACGCTTATGATGGTATTACAGTTAGAAGTGCTACCAAGGTTAGACAGGATTTAATTGACGCCTGCCCAAATTTGAAAGTGATTGGCCGTGGTGGTGTGGGTATGGATAATATTGATGTTGCCTACGCAAAAAGTAAGGGAATTGCTGTGGAAAACACGCCCGCAGCTTCTTCACAATCTGTTGCTGAGTTAGTTTTTACGCATTTGTTTAACGGTGTTCGTTTTGTTTACGATGCTAACCGTAAAATGCCTGTTGAAGGCGCTACCAAATTTAATGCACTTAAAAAAGCTTACGCAAAAGGTGTGGAGTTAAAAGGCAAAAAATTAGGTATTATTGGTTTCGGACGTATTGGCAAAGAAACTGCAAAACTTGCTTTAGGCACAGGTATGGATGTTTTAGCTTTTGATTTGTACGATATTCCATCAACTTTGCAATTAGAGCTTTCTGGCGGTGTAAAAGTGGATGTACCAGTTACAAAAGTTAGTTTAGATACGCTTTTGGCTGAAGCTGATTTTATTTCTCTTCACATTCCGTTTACAGAAAAACCAGTTTTAGGTAAAGAAGAATTTGAAAAAGTTAAACCAGGAGTAGGTATTGTAAACTGCTCAAGAGGTGGAACTATTGATGAAAAAGCTTTAATTGAAGCTTTGGATAGCGGTAAAGTTTCTTTTGCCGGTTTAGATGTTTTTGATAACGAGCCAACTCCTTTGGTAGAATTGTTACAACATCCTAAAGTATCTTTAACCCCGCATATTGGCGCTGCCACTAATGAAGCACAAGAAAGAATTGGTGTTGAATTGGCTAATTTGCTAATCGGCCATTTAAAAGGTTAAATTTCAGAAAAAGAATATGCTGGGCGGTTTTTAAATCAATCAGATTATTCATCATAAATCAGAATCCTTGGAGACCAACTCCGAGGATTTTTTTTGATCTGTTTTTCCATTCGCTACTCACCACTTACCACTCACTATTCACTACTTGTCACCCACTACTTACAACTTTCCACTGTCAACTCTAAACTTTATACTAAATTTGCGCCATGTATAAAATTATTAAGCCACTGTTTTTTCAGTTTGATCCAGAAAAAATACATTATACCGTTACAGATTCGCTAAAGTTTGCTCAAAAAATTTGGGGATTGCCTCGTGTGTTAAAAAGTCTTTTTGTTATTAACGATAAAAGGCTGGAACGTAACGTTTTCGGATTAGATTTTAAAAATCCGGTAGGTTTAGCCGCCGGTTTTGACAAAAATGGCGAGTTTATAGAAGAACTGGCAAATTTTGGTTTTGGTTTTATTGAAGTTGGAACGGTAACGCCTTTACCACAACCCGGTAATGATAAACCACGAATGTTCCGCTTACCAGCAGACGAAGCTTTAATTAACCGGATGGGCTTTAATAATAAAGGTGTTGAGGTTTTAGCCCGTAAATTACAATCTGTAAAAAGAGACGGACTGATTATTGGAGGAAACATAGGCAAAAACAAAAATACACCGAATGAAGATGCAGTAAGTGATTATATCAAATGTTTTGATGCACTTTTTGATGTGGTTGATTATTTTGTGGTAAATGTAAGTTCTCCAAATACGCCAGGTTTAAGAGCCTTGCAGGAAAAAGAACCGCTAAAAAACATCCTTCATACGTTACAGCAGCGTAATAAAAAGAATGATATTTCTCGTCCGATACTCTTAAAAATTGCTCCAGATTTAACTAATGACCAATTGGATGATATTGTTGAAATTGTGCAGGAAACAAAAATTGCAGGTGTAATTGCCAGTAATACCACTATATCGAGGGATAACCTGCACTCGCCAGAAAATATCAGAAATGAAGCAGGTGGACTTAGCGGAAAGCCGCTGACCAAACGTTCAACAGAAGTGATCAGGTATTTATCGCAAAAATCAAATCAATCATTTCCAATTATCGGAGTAGGAGGGATTCACAGTGGGAAAGATGCGAAAGAAAAATTGGAAGCTGGAGCTTCTTTAGTGCAAATTTATACCGGGTTTATTTACGAAGGTCCGGGTTTGGTAAAACGCATCCTGAAAGAATTGGTTTAAAATCAAAAATTGGCTTTTTAAACAAGTCGCAATTCAAAGATTGCGATATTTTGACTGGAACGGAAGGCAGTCAGGGCATCTTGAAAGTACTTTCTGATATTTTTTCGTTAAGAACTGTATAGATCGCTTTGTCTTGTATTTACAATTTTTAACAGCAAAATGTTATTTCTTCACACCTTTAAACAGGCTTTAAGTACTCCATCTTTAAAATAAACAGGATAAAAATATAATTCAAGAGGCTAACCTATGAAATAATCCTTGTCTTTATTAGGGAGCGATACAAACTGAACATAAAAAAGCGACATATTATGTAAACGGTATAGAACAGGCTTCCTGTTTTTACTTTGGCGTTTAGACGAAGCAATGCAAATGGTGCTGAATTGTTTTGAGATTTTTGTGCTATCAAATAATTAAAAAGCTTTAACTAGCCTTCCTAAATAATTGTCGTCTAAATTCTGGTAAACCACCTGTAATTCCCATCCACATTCTTTAGCGACTTTTCGCATGGTCCATTCGTCAATATAAAGCCAAGAAAACCATTCTCCTTTTTCTCCTTTATATTCGTATTGATAGTCGGTTTCGCCGTAATAGGGTTCTGCGTTGCGGTCTAAATCCTCATATAGATATGCAACATCAGAGGAATCGAACAAAATTTGTCCGCCCGGATTCAATAATACTTCTGCGTGTTTCAAGAAAATTCTGAGGTCATCAATATAACCACAAAATCCAATGCCATTCATCATCAGTAATAGCGTGTCGAAAGTTTCTTCACTGTATTGCATCACATCGGCACAGACTACTTTTTTTACGCCACGTAAGGTCATCACTTCACAGGCACCTTCGGAAATATCAATCGCTACAACATCAAAACCTTTTTCTTGCAAAGCCAAAGCATGATTCCCACTTCCGGCGCCTAAATCCAAAATTTTACCTTTACAAAGATTCAAAGCAATGGTTTCTGCTTCGGGCATATCTTTTTCTTCCCGAAAAAACATGTGAATAGGATAGTCCTCCGCTTCGCCATAATGGTTATGAAGCAGTACCTGCATTTCGGTTTTTCCGTTGTAGAAATCTTTTAATATGGTGCCGTATAGGTCTTTTTGGAACATCGCTTTGAAAGGTTTAAGGGCTAGCGGTCATGTAAAAAACAACTTCAATTGAGCGACTCAACCGAGGTGGCTTTAATTTAAATTAATAGGTTAATCCAATCTGTATACTCACTACTTATATCTCAATACTCACTACTCACTACTCAAATCTCACATCTTATTTAATCTCCTCTTCCACACTTCCGCAACTTATCATTTTGCTTCCATAAAAAGGATTGCTGATTTTCTTTTCGCTGGCTAACCAGTAGCCACCGTTACCGTCATTTGCCATTGGGCAGTATTGTTTATAAACCACACCACTTTCCAATTTAGATTTACGGAAAGTTTCGGCTAACTCATTAGACAAATCGCTCAATTTTGCTCTTTTGGCTTTGATATCCTTAGCAGCTACCATAGCATTGATGTTTTTAGCGCTGATGTTGGCATCTTTTAAGGCTTTGGCAAGCATATTAGCGCCAGATGTGGCCTCTTTATTGTCATCATTAACTAAAGCAGTTTTTAGGTGGATATAGTGCTGGTACACTTCGTTTACTTTTGCGTCAGCAAATTTAGGGTTGGCTGATGCTTGTTCAGTTGCGTTTTCCGTATTTTCTGAACTTGTGTTAGTTGCAGAGGGATTGGTGCAGGCATAAGCACTGTAAATCATTCCGGTAAGGGCTAAACCTAAGATGTAATTTTTCATAATATTTGTTTAAAACTGTTGTTAATTTTTTCCTGTTCTTAATTTATATTCACTTTCTAAAAGATAGGTGCCACTGGTCACCAGCTCTTCATTACTGTCCAAACTTTCTTTTAGCAAAACCTCATTTTCGTTTTCCGAAGCAATGTTTATCGCTTTACGTATAAATCCGTGATCTTTCTTAACCCAAATATAAGAGCCGTTTCCGCTACGGATAACCGCATTAACTGGCAAAGTTAGCGCATCTTTATGAGTATTGCTATTTAATAACACACTTGCCTTCATTCCTGGAAAATATTGCCGATTGGGGTTGGCAATACTTGTCCGTAAGGTGATGATTTGACTGTTGCTGTTCAGTTGCGGACTTAAAAACTCCACTTTTGCGACTTGCTGATTTCCATTAATTTCTACTGTTATAGCATCGCCAATTTTAACGGTTCTTGCTTCTTGCGGGTATAAATCGGCTTCTATCCAAACTTTCTCTAAATTCTCTAAAGTAAATACGGGCATTCCTTCGCTCAAGTATTGTCCTTCTGCTATAGAGATATTTGTGATTACGCCACTTTGTTGCGCATAAACCGTAATATCCGCCTGTTGCGTGTTGTCTTTTAGTTTGTTGATATCACTATTGCTTAAACCGTATAAAGCCAGTTTGTTTTTACTGGCTTCTGCTAATTTTTTGTAGATGCTTTCTGACGGAAATTCACTTTGTAGCTTTTTGTTCAGCAGGTATTCTTTCTGTAAAGCCAATAATTCTTCGCTGTAAATTTGATACAATGGTGCACCTTTTTTTATGCTTGCGCCGATTTCCTGTTGGTAAAGTTTATCTATCCGGCCTTTAAACCGACTGGAAATTACAAAAGTGCTTTCTGGGTTATTTGCCACTCTGGCATTTAACAGGGTGCTATTTTCATAAACACTGGATGAAACTCTCTGCGTTTGGATGTTTGCCAATCTGATTTGATTTTCATCTAAAATAATTTCATCCGTGTTGGTGTCTTGCACTTTTACCAAGTCCATTCCGCAAATAGGGCAGGTTCCGGGATGATCTTCTACAATTTGTGGGTGCATGGAGCAGGTGTATTTTACCTTTTCCGCTGCGCTTTTTTCTTTAACATTCCTATTACAGGAGAATAAAAGAACTGCACTAATAATTATAAATGTGCCGATGATGTTTCTCATTTTTTAGAAATAAAGCTTTCACTGTCGTTTAAATAACTGGCATTTGTGGCAATTTCATCATCACTGGCTAAGCCTTTCTTTACCAAAACCATTTTGTTCGCTTTCGCTGATATTTGGACTTCAACTGGTTTCATATCGTTTTTTGTTTTGATGTAAACCAAGTTTTTTTCTCCTGAGTGATAAACAGCCTGCTCAGGAATCCAAACTCCTGAAATTGGAGATGCTTTTGCGGTAGCCTTTGCCAATTCGCCTGTTTTGTATTGGTGATTTTGATTGCTGAGTACTACTCTTATCAATTTATAATTCTGATTGTTTTTAAAAAAAGGCTGTACAAAATCAATTTTACTTTTAATGGTTTTTCCGTTGATTTTCAGGTTTAATGCAGTGCCGGTTTTTAGCCATTCACTTCCTGAAGTGTTTGTATAAAATTCAGCCCATAAATTGCTATTATCAAAAACTTTAAATAATAAATCGCCACTGTTGATGTACTGTCCTTGAGTTATGTTTAAGCGTGTGTTAGCCGTCTGTAATTCGTCTCCTGTGTTTTGATTTGGATTTAAAAGGTAACCAGTGTAATTGCTATAGATGTTAATGCTATAGTCAGCTTTTCCTGCTTTTAGGATATGGTTGATTTGCTGATTGCTGACACCAAGCAAGCTCAATTTTGTTTTTGTTTTATGGAGCAGTTCTTGATCATTTTGTGATTTTAAGAACAATAATTCCTGCTGTATAGCCACTAATTCCGGGCTGTAAACTTGAACTAATAATTGTCCTTTTTTAACGGGTTCGAAATTATACTTTACAAAACTTTTTTCAATGCGTCCACTCACTCTTGCAGAAATACTTTTCATTTGATTGGTATTATAGGTGACCATACCATCCAAACTGATTTCCGGGCTGTAAACTGTATCTTTCACAATCATAGTCTTGGTACTGGGCGCTAAACTATCAGTTGCAGTTAAAGCGCTATCCACCGAATGCTTCCCATGGTGGTGCTGACTGCGAATGGGCGTTAACTCCATTCCACAAATAGGGCAATTCCCTGGTTCATCTTCAATAATCTGTGGATGCATTGCGCAGGTGTACTGCTGCTTGGTTTCTGTTTTTTTTGAATTAGAATTGCAGGCTGAAAGGGAAATTATCGTAAAAAAGAAAATTAGCCTACAGTAGTGATTGGTGATTGGTAAGTACTGAGATTTTGCTCGCGGAAAAGGGCTTATCTTATGCTCACAATTTTTATCCATACCAGAGCCACCAAACAGGCATCTTGATACTTGCTTCTTGCTTCTTGCCTCTCCAAAACGCAAAGTTCTCAATACCCAATACGCACTACTCAATACTGGAAATCGCAAAGTTCTCAATACCCAATACGCACTACTCAATACTGGAAATCGCAAAGTTC
>NZ_CAMLIG010000042.1 GCF_946480185.1 uncultured Pedobacter sp.
GAAGAAAATAATAAACAACTATTCTTAGCCGCTTAAACCGAACTCACGTTATTTACGCTTTTTACCCCGTCGGCAAACTCGCGTAATATATATTTGGCTTCTGCGCCAACCACTTCTTCAAATAGCCCGTGGACTAAAGCAGAATACCAATTTTCAACGTCATCAATGTGTTCAACTTGGAGTGATACATTTGGGTTTTTCCGCATCGCTTCAATTTTATAGCCCTCTTTGGAATAAGCCAAAATTGAATCTTTTTGGTCATAGTAGTAAGTTATCGGAACCGTGTAAGGTTTATTTTCGGAGATAAAAGCTAAATGACCAATATGTTTCTCGTTTAATAAGGTAAGGATTTCCTTGATTTGCAGATCTTTCATTTCGAGGGCTTTTAAGGTTTAATAATTAAACCAAATTTATCGGAAGATTACCCAAATATAAATGACCGGTATCACTCTTAATTGCGTAAAAAATCAGGTTTACCAGAAGAAAAGTATTAAATATGTTTTCTGAAAAAATTAATGAGCCGTAAACCTTGCATTCAAATTTCCTATGGTTGAGATATCTGGTTTTGCGGTAAAAATTCCTGTTTGCAAATCAGCTCGCATTCCTCTAACAAACAAATAAATAACGCCACCAAACTGATATTTATAATTGAAATTAGGCAAACGGCTTTCTAAATATTTTTTGACAGCCAAAGAATAAATCAAGTATTGCAAATGATAATTATTCTCGTTCATGGCCAATTGTAAATTGTTTTTTTCGTAATCAGCAATGCTATCGCCTAAAAAGTTTGATTTCCAGTCTAGCACATAATATTTTCTTTTATGCTCAAAAAACAAATCTATTTTTCCGTTCATCACCCCTTCTAAAATAGGGAAGGGTTTGGCATCTATAAAAACTTCATCAGAACTTAACTGCGCTAAATTTCCCGAAATAAAGTTTTCTACATTGAAATCAAACTCTAATTCATGAATGCACTTAAAAGAGTTGACTTCGTTAAGCTGAAAAATTTCTTCATCTACCTGAATTTTTGCGGTTAATACGTTGGTTAATAACTGCATTAACATAGGCCTGTACAAATCCTCCTGCTGTGGCACAAATATTTTGATAGCTTCGTCAATTACTTTTTGCCATTTTGCATCATCATGGAAATGAATGTTTTCGAAAATATAGTGCAACATATTTCCGGTTTTGGCACCTTTTCTTAGCTGATTGAAAATGAAATCATCATAATCTTCTATAGCTTTTCCTGTTTTCAGTTTTAAGCTCAGGGCATGGTCGGCTCGCAACATGGAATAACTCATTTTGCGCCAGTTGGCTTGCAAAAGTTCAAAATGTACTGGCTTTTTCTCTTTTTTTATCGCCTGATGAGCAATATTTACATATTTATAATTGGGTGGAACTGCCAAATCATCACTTGATTTAAACCTAATTAAATCTGTTTCAATCGGTTTTAAAGCATCCGTAAAATAGCTTAGCGAAGAGTTTTTGTAGTAATTGCTTTTGTAAACGTAGCATTTTGAAACTGCCCGAGTAATTGCCACATAAATCAATCTTCGGTTTTCCTGTTCTGCCTGTTTGGCTACTTCCGCCAATTCTTCTGGTCTTAAATCTTTTTTCTCGGCAGAAATATAATCCCCATTTTGGTTTCTAAAACTACAGTCTAGGTGTTTGGTGTCTGTTGATAAATCTAAACTTGGGGCAAAAACAATTTTGTATTCCAGACCTTTACTTTTATGGATGGTTACTATTTTAATGGCATCTTCATCGTTTTCTATACGTTGCTCAAACTCATCGCCTTCGGTTTCCATTCCCTCAATGCCACGTTTAAGCCAACTGATAAGCTCTAAATTGTTTAAGCTTTTACGGCTTTGTGTCCGGTGCAACAATTCAATGAGCTGGTATAAATTGGTGATGATTCTTTCACCATCGCTGTTTTCGGTATTCAGGAGTTTGCTTTCGATTGAAAAATCTTTTATCCAGGTTTTCAATGCTGTATAAATTCCGTCTTTATCCCAAACTACTTTATAATTTCTAAAGAGCTCAACAATTAAATCAGTATCCAGAGCCAAGATATTATCGTCTTTAAATCCTGTGAAAGGGGAAAGCAAAGCCTTATTGATATTTGCCCGAGTGATATCTGTAATTGCCTGCAAAACATAAAGTAAGTAACTGGCTTCTGCCGATTGCAAGACCTTTCCATCATCTATCGTGATTGCTGGAATACCGTATTTGGTCAATTGTTTTTTAATTTCGATACCCGCTTTTTTATTGCGGATGAGTATTCCGATGTCTTTTGGTAAAACGTTTCTTGTTTCGCTGTTGATTTCAATTTTGAATTCCTTATCGTTAAAAAGATGGATAATTTGAGTGCATAATGCCTGATAAATCTCGTCTTTTTTGGCACATTCCGTGATTTCTATGGGTGGTGTTGCGATATTTTGATATAGTAAATTTCCTTTTGTGTTTTTGGCTGGTGATTCTACTTCTAAATAGTTGATACGTTGTTCATCTGGGGCATTGCCAAAATGAAAGGTATCAAAATCTGCGGTAGGTTTAAAAAAGATGTTCATCGCATCAATTAAGTTTGCCGATGAACGGAAATTATGGTTCATCCCATATTCCTCATCAACTTTACTTTTAGCTTCAAAATAGGTGTAAATGTCTGCCTTTCGCCAAGCGTAAATAGACTGTTTTGGGTCGCCGATATAAAAAAGAATAGTGTTTTCGCCGAAAGCTTTTTCGAAAATTTTATACTGCAAACGGTCCGTATCCTGAAATTCATCAATAAAAACTGCCATATACTTTTGTTGCAGGCAATTGACCAATCTTTCGCTCGGGCGTTCCAGTAAAGCATGGTGTAGTTTTTCAATTAAATCATCAAAACTGATTTGATTGTAACGGTTTTTGTAATAATTAACGCCTTCAGAAATCTGTTGGATGCCATTGCAGGTAATTTTGGTGATTACGTCTTTTAGCACATCCGCCTTTTCTGTTTCTAATTGTTCTAAAACAGCAAGGTATTCCAAAATCTCAGGTAAAGTTTTGATTACGTTTGCTTTATCCTTTTTATCTATAATACTTTCAATAAAACTTTCGGCCTCATCAATTAAAGGCAATATGTTTTTTTTAACGTAGGCATTTTTTTCACAAGCCGAAATAATGTCCGATTTGTTTTGCGCTATAAATACAAATAGCGTATTGTATTGGTCATCAATGGCTTGCTGTTTTAATTTTAGTTCCTTTGCAACCGCATGATAATCTTCATCGCTCATTAAATAACTTTTTCCGAAATCGTAGAAGTAATATTTCTGACCGGAAAGATGACTGCTTACTCGTTTTTTGATTCCGTTTTTGGTGAGCCCGTTATTGTTTAATAAACCCAAAATTTCTGTGGGAATGGTGGTAACGAATTTTCGCCAGAATTTGTTGGTTTCATCTTCCAAAATCGCCGAAGCATCCTGCATCAAATCAATCCCAAATAATTGGTCGGTTTCAAAGGCAAATTCATTTAATGTCTGCTGGCAAAAACTGTGGATCGTTAATACCGATGTTTCATCTAAAAACAAAACCGCTTCTTTTAAAAGCGCTTTAATTTCTTCTTCGCTCTTATCTGAAGCGTTTTTCACCAAATTGGTGATGGTGCTGTCTTTTATGGTTTGGCCTTGAGCTACTTTATATGCCAAACGAACAAACAACCTGATACGTTCTTCCAGTTCGGCAACCGCTGCTTTGGTAAAAGTCACCATCAAAATTTCTTTGATGGCGATGTTTTTCTCCAGCAATAAGCGCAAAACCAAAATAGCAATAGAATATGTTTTTCCGGTTCCGGCACTTGCTTCAATCAAGTTGCTGCCTTCCAGTTTTACGGTGCTTGCGTTAAAGTTTGTTGTCATTTTTTTTAATGATTGAAGGATTGAATTTTGAATGATAGAATGCTTTTCAAATGATTGAATGAGTGAATTTTGAATGATAGAATACTTTTAAAATGATTGAAGGATTGAATTTTGAATGATAGAATGCTTTTGTTAAATACCATAATTATAGTCTCACATCTAACAATCAAATCTCATGTCTAGCCAAAATATTTAGGAAAAAGCTCTTCTAACGGACTAATTATTTTCTCGAAATTTATTTTAAAATTGATTAACACTTCGTTTTCATCTTGCTCCTCATACGCTAATTTGTTATCGAAAAAGCCGTCTTTGTACTTCTGTAAAATGTATGGGTCGTTACAAGGAAATTGGTAACTGTTCAGCTTTTCATCCACTGCTTTTTTAAATTTATAGAAGTTCAAACTCTCTATATCTTTAGGCGAAATCTTAAAATCGGGATAAAAGGCAAGTATTTCATTATGACCAGTGATGTACAAATCACAGAGTTCAACTAGCTTAAGCTTTGCCTCGTTTTGATGGATTGCTGTTGCTTTAAAAATCTTTTCTTTGCTTGCGCTGATGAAGTGCAATTCTAAGTTTAAGCCGTATGCCTGCACAATTAGGTATTTTAGATAAGCTTCTAAAAGATATTTGGTTTCTGATTTTGACCAAGAAACAAATACCAGTTTATCGCCATAAATACCGCCGATTTTACCTGTAAATCTGATGCTGGCTTCTTCAATATTTAAATCGATTTCCTCTGTTTGTTCATGAAAACCTCCAATACAATCTTTATACAGTTCTCTTATTGCCGTAACGGCCGTTTCTGTATCCTCAAAAACCACATTTGCCATATTTTTAAGTGGTAAATTCCCCGTTTTTAACATCCGTTGTTTGAGCTCAATTTGTTGTTCTTCATCTGCGGAAAGCAATTGCTGTTTTAAATTCCAGCTTTGTAAACTGTTTATCCCAAACAGTTCAGTCTCCGCCAAAAGCGATTCTTCGTTGCCATAATAAATGGCTAAAACCTTATTGAAGTATGATTTAAATGGGTTTTTAAAGAAATTGATAAAATCAGGAATACTGATATGGCTAAAACTCAATTCTTCTTTTGGGTGCGTTAATAAAAAGGTGCGTTTTTCCTCATTGCTTATTTCTAAATAATTGGTTTTATCGCCTTCGTTATTTTTTGGGCTAAAATTATGTAGCGCATGTTTTTGTATGAGTTTTTTGCCCAGCTCATCGCTTTCCGGGAATTTAGCTTGCAGGTAATCAATCAGTTCATCCACCAAAGCCGATGGCGGAATGGTGCTGTTATCCTTAGAACTTTGGCCAATATAACTGATGTACAAATAATCCTGCGCAGAAAGCAAGGTCTCCAAAAACAGATGCTTATCGTTTTCTTTAACGTTTCTATCGCCCTTACGGGGATGTTGAATCATCAAATTAAAATTCACTTGATGCTCTTTACGAGGAAATTTATCAAAATTTAAACCCAATAAAGCCACCACTTTAAAAGGAATACTCCGCATGGGAATTAGGGAACAAAAGGTAATTCCGCCACCTGCAAAAGAGCCAGTACGAATGGTTGCGCTTACTGTCCCTAAAAAGCTATGGCTAAAAAGCGGATAAGAAATTTCATCCGTAACCAGTTCATTTACTGCGTTATATTTCTCCAGTTGATTCAATAAAACAGCATAATCCTCATCGGCATTTTCTCCAGGGTCAAAAATCAAATTAATTAGCAAACCTTCCATATATTTCACCCAATCGCTGATGCTCCGGTTTTTTTCTCTTTCATTGAGCGAAGAAATCAAAACCTGAACAAAATGCACAAATCTGATGATTTCGTTAGATGCGGCACCCTCTACCATATCTAAAGGGTACAAACTACCGGTTTCGGTAAAATATTCCTCCTCGCCACTTATGCAGATGCCATAAATAATGCGTTGCAGGCCGTAATTCCAACTTACATAAACGCTGTCATCATCCATTTCTCCATCTGCACCAAACCTAATATTGGCTTTATTTACCACTTTTCTAATCAGCGCCAACTCAGTAATGCCGAAACGTTTTCTGATGTAACCGTAATCCAGCAATTGTAAAACTTCCTCGGCTTTTAAATTTTGGACGTTCATTTCCATCAAAGCAATTAAAGCGGCTGCAATGGTATCGTTAGAGCTAAAACTTTCATCGGCAATGGAAAAATAAAAGTGGTGCGGAGCATTTTTAAAAACAGCTTTTATATAAGGAGCGTAGCTGTCTATATCGCTTACCATTACCACAATGTCTCTTGGCGAAAGTTTTTCCTTTTTCTTGTCAACTAAGGCAACCAAAAAATTGTAAAGCGCTTCCACTTCTCTGGCGGGCGTATAACAGGAGTGAATGCTCAAAGAACCATCGCTAATGTCAGCCAAGGTCAAATCTTCTCTTTCCGCATCACTTAAATTATAGGCAATTTCATACTGAATTTTATGTAGCAAACTATCGGTTTGTGGTTGCAATAGCCCCACTTCCTCATAATTGTTCACCAACTCTTCGCTTTTAAAAAGCATCCAAAAAGTATTTTGAATTACTTTACCCCAGCTTGTCAACAAATTGTTGCCAACGTTAGAAGCGTTGTTTTCTATTAAACCTTTTCGTTGTAAACGGTAAGCTTGTTTTTCGCTTAAATCTTCGAACCAGTAAACGCCTGGCGCCGGATTAATTAAGTAGTAAGAAAAATCTATCACCTGCCCAACTGCATGAAAAATTTGGAGGTGAAAATCCGTAGTAACCGATAAGCCAAACAAGAAAACCGAAGGAATTTTATTTTTTAAGAGTTGCTGTTTTGTTGGGTCTTTTAAAGCTTCGATAATGTATTTTCCAACGCGGGTTTTATCAGGGATTTTATTTTCGGTGAGATGGTTCGCCTTTATCCAAAGGTACTTTTGCCAATCGTCTTTGGTAAGTTCGGTCAGGTCGGTGTTGTTCCACTCTTGTATAAGTTCTGATCTGTAAATCTGGTATTGGTCAAACAAATCGGCAACTTTTTCTGCTAAAGCAATGCGCTTTAAATCTTTGTCGGGCGTGTCTGCATTGTAGTAAGAAGCAATATCTTTAAAACGGTTGATGAATTCCCGCTCGCCTAAAATCTTAAAAATCAGCCAAGTTTGGTTTTCTGCCGTAAGCGGTTTGCTAAACTCTCCGCCCAAAGCCGCATAAATTTGATTAACTAAATCATTGGGTTTTAAAAACTTATAATTTGCAGCAATTCCTAAATTTTCTGCCAGCTGTAAGCGGAGCCAATTGTTCATCCCTTCGGTTTGCGTAACCAAATAATAGGGCTGAAAAACCGAAATATCCTGCGCTTGTAAATCGTTGCAAAAATATTTGGCCAATATGGATAGGGAGTTGGAAACCTGTAAACGCAATGCCATAAAATGGAGTTAATAATTTAATCGTGAGTCTTGAATCTTAATAAATGTGAATCTCACCTTTTATGCCTTTTCAGCACAACCTTGCCTGCCCTCATGCCGGGCAATGGCAGAAACTTTTTTACCGAAAAAAGTATCCAAAAACTCTCGACTACGCCCTTTGCTAAGAAAGGAAGTGCTTTTATTCCCTTCATCTGTACCGCAAAGTTCTGATGTCGAAAAAAAAGCTAACATTGGCCGGTACTTAGGCTGGATCGAACGAAAAACAGCCGTAACTTGTATTATTCTAAACATATTTATATTACAATTGATTAAAATGGAGTTAATAATTTAAAAATCTTTGGCTAATGCCTGATGCTCTTTTGACCTGTGCTTCGGAAGCATCTAAAATTGATTTCGCTGTTGCCTGAAGCACCACTCTCTTTTTTGCCCGGGTAACGCCTGTGTAAAGCAGTTCGCGAGTTAAAATATTGATGCCCTCTGTTTTTGGTAATAGGATAAGAACTTGGTCAAACTCAGAACCCTGACTTTTATGTATGGTCATAGCAAAAACCGTTTCTACACCAGCAAGCAAACCGGGCAAAACTTGTTTTAAATTGCCTTCACTGTCTTCAAAATACGCTTTTAAAATTCCCTGCTCATCTTTTCTGATGATTCCAATATCGCCATTAAACAAACCAAGTTCGTAATTGTTGCTGTTCATAATAACGGGACGATGTTCATAGAATTCAGTATCTGTTTTTAATAGCGAATGCTTAGCAAGATATTGCTCAATTTTTTTATTGGTGATATACAACCCTTGTTCGCCTTCTCTAATCGCACATAAAACGCGTAATTGGTTAAACTTTTTTAAAGCTTTTTGGATATCAGCTTCTCCAATATATTCTTGATAGCCCGAAACAAAACTTTCGAAAACAGTTTTCTCAAATTCCGTATCAATCAATACCTGTTCATCTGTATTTTGACGGATAAACTCGTTTATTTTGGACTTATCATTTAAAATAATGGCAGTACTAAATTTGCCAATTCCTTCTTCGCTGTTAAAGCGATGGCTATGTTGTAACTCCACAATATGCTGAAAAAGTGGATGTTCTGATAAAGCAGAAGCTGTTTGGATTTGGGATGTTGCTTCGGTAATAAAATAATTAATCAATGATTGCCGTTCTGCGCTAAACAGGTTGAGTTCATTTTGTGCCATACATAAATCGCCAAATAAACTTCCGACTTCTACCGATGCCAGCTGGTTTTTATCGCCCAACAAAATTAACCTGGTTTGCATTCCAATTGCATCAAGCAATTTCGAGAAAAGCGCCACATCAATCATCGAAGATTCATCTACAATAACCACATCAAAATTTAGGGGATTTTCGGCGTGATGTTTAAAATAAGGAGAATCTTTAACAAAGCCCAACAAGCGATGCAGGGTTGCCGGCTGAATCTCTTGAAATTTGTTTTTTATATTTTCCGAAACGTTTAACCGCGCACTTTTCAAAGACTCCGCCATTCGGGCAGAAGCTTTACCAGTTGGTGCCGCTAAACCCACTTTTAGGTCTGGGTTTAAATGAAATAAGATAGCTAAAATTTTCGCAACCGTTGTGGTTTTTCCGGTTCCCGGTCCGCCGGTGATGATGCTAAAATTGTTGATATAACTGTTAACCGCTGCCGCCAGTTGCCAGTTTGTTTTTCCGGTATTTCCTGCAAATAATGCGGTGACGAAATCTCTGTTCTGTTTAAGTTCATCAATCCTTTTTGCCTCGTTTGTTTTTTCACTTTCTACAAAAGTTTGGATTCGGTTCAATATTTTACTTTCGTAATTAAAATAACGCTGTAAGTACAAACGGTTTTGGTGTAGAATAAAAGGTTGCTTTTCTTTAGAAATGCGACTGACCAATTTGTTTTTAGGGAGATTTTTTATGGCCTCATCCAAACTCAAATAATAGGGGGGAAGTTCATCTTCTGCCACATCAATAGCTGATAAATCTAAACAAATATGCCCTTCAGCCAGCTTTTTAGAAACTAAATAAGCTAAAGGTTTTAGCGTTTCGCTTTTGAAAAAAGAAGCAAATTGCTGGTGAATATCATTGTAGGTTTGCATTTGTTGTTTATCGCTATTTTAAATGTTTAGTTCAGCAGTTCATCTCAACGATAGGAAAGATCTCTGAGTTCTCTTGCACTACCCAAACTTAACCCAAATTTACCTTTTGTGGTTCAAAAAAGGGTTCAGCTTCCATCGCCTGGAGATTCCTCCTCGTACCTCGTTCGGAATGACGACGTGAATACCCGTCTTTTTGATTAAGTTTTCAAGATAGGAAAAATCTACTTTCAAGAACATATTGTGGAAAGCTTTTTTGAAAAATTTATTGAAGAAATAGGAAAATAAAGCTGATTATCTTATTAACTTCATGCTTTAATTTGAAATCCTATAAAGGTTATATTTTACCACTATTTAAAAGATAAAAAATGCTCAAAAGTATCTGCCCTAAATTGCCTATGCGCAATAAAAAAACTACCTTGATTTATTATCAACAGCTCGGTTTTGCAGTTTTAGGTGATTATGGAAATTATCTGTTGATGCAAAAGGATGAAATAGAAATTCACTTTTTCGAGTTTCAAAAACTTAATCCAAAAGAGAATTACGGACAGGTTTATATCAGAACCAATGCTATTGAAAATTTATACACCGATTTATTGGGTAAAAATATCGACATCCATCCAAATGGAAAACTAAAAACCCAACCTTGGGGACAAAAAGAGTTCTCATTGTTAGATCCTGACTCCAACTTACTTACATTTGGCGAAGCTTTATTATAGAAAATAAGAAAACTCAAGTCAACAATCGCATAAATGGACAAACAAATTTTATTGGATTTAGTGAAAGAGCGAATGCATTTTGGTAAATATAAAGGTCGTTTACTGTGCGATTTGCCCGTTTCTTACTTGGAATGGTTTGCATCAAAAGGCTGGCCACCCGGTAAATTAGGACATCAGTTGGCCACTATTTACGAAATCAAAATCAACGGATTGGAAGAATTGCTAAAACCTTTCCGCCGTGGTTAAACTTTCTTTTTAAAGGAGAAGTTTCTTTGTGAAAAGTAACTAAATAGCGTTACCACTGCAAAAGTTAACATGTAAGATGGTGTGGGGTACCAGTGCATGAAATCCACAAAAAGCTTCATGAAAACGTAATTCAATAAAATACAAACTAAAACAACAGATAAATACCTGAACAACTGCACCCTTTTTAACAAGTACGAACCGCCAAAAACCACATAAGTATTTAGGTAAAATCCGATAGGAAAACTAATACTGAAAGCGGCTAAAAAAGAGAAAATATGCGAACTGAGGGCAATATTTGGTACAATATGAACAACTTGCTTTTTAACGATAAAGTTTTCTGTTATTGCAAAAATCAAGAAATTCAATACCGCGTTTCCGCCTCCGCAAACTGCATAGCGGTAGGTTTGTAAAGGCATCAGCTTTTTAAAAAGCGGGTAGAAGCTATCTAGTAATCCTATAAGAAATTTTTGAAACTTTTTGTTTAGCCTGCTAATCATCAGAACCAAATATCACTTTTAATGTAAAAATCAAATGCCCAGATAGGAGTGGGCATTTGAAAATAATCGTTTTATTAAATGTATTTATTGCCAAACTTCTGCTTCACATCCGCAACAACCTGTTTTACGTGTTGCTCTTTATCTCGCGGACAAATCATTAAAGTGTTGTTTGATTCTACCACGATAAAATCATGCAAATCTTGTAAGATAACCAATTTGTCTTTTGGAACGTTAACCATACAGTTTGATGAATTGTACATCATCACACCTTCTTGGTTAATTACCGCATTGCCTACATAATCTTTATCTGCCAGTTCATAAACTGATGCCCAAGTTCCTAAATCAGACCAGCCAAATTCTGATGGCATAACAAATACATTGTTTGCTTTTTCCATGATTCCATAATCAATAGAAATATTGGTGCACCGCTGAAAAGCAGATTGTATAAAATCTTTCTCTGAGCCAGAATTATAATGGTTCTTCCCACTTCTGAAAATCTCACTTATATCGGCTAAATGCTTGTCAAAAGCTTCAATTATTGAGGAAACGCTCCAAATAAATATTCCCGAATTCCAAAGAAAATCTCCACTAGCTAAAAAAGTCTGTGCAATTTCTAAAGTAGGTTTTTCGGTAAAGGTTTTAACCTTGTGCAAGTTTTCTTCGATGGTGTTTTCTGAGTATTGGATATAGCCATAACCAGTATCAGGGCGAGAAGGTTTTATGCCCAATGTAATTAAACAGTTATGGGTTTTACTAGCTTCTAAAGCTTTATTTATAGTTTCAATAAAACGGTCGGTTTCTAAAATTAAATGGTCTGATGGTGCAACAACAATCTGAGCATTAGGGTTTAACTGTTTTATTTTATAACAACCGTAAGCAATACACGGGGCCGTATTTCGCATAATCGGCTCTCCAATAATTTGGTTGTCAGTTAGCTCCGGCAGTTGCTCCTTTACTAAATCAAAATAATTTTCGTTGGTTAAAATGTATATGTTTTCAACCGGCAATATTTTTTTAAACCGTTCAAAAGTGTTTTGGATCAAGCTTTTTCCTGTTCCTAAAACATCTAAAAACTGTTTAGGATAAGTGGTTCTGCTCACCGGCCAAAATCTGCTTCCAATACCACCTGCCATTATTAAGGCATAATTATTTTCGTTCATGAGGTTTTTGTATTATATAATTCCTTCGCGTAATAAATCGTGTAAATGTACAACGCCTTCGTATTTGTTGTTTTTTGTGACGATGAGCTGCGTAATGTTAAACTGTTTCATTTTATTGAGCGCAACAACCGCCATTTCTCCTTCATCAATAGTTTTAGGATTTTGGTTCATAATATCAACGGCTTTCAAATTTTCAAAAGACTGATGCTTTTCCATCATTCTCCGTAAATCGCCGTCCGTAATAACGCCCCTAAGTTCAAGATTTTCTACTATAGCCACAACTCCTAATCTTTTTTTAGTGATTTCTAAAATGGCATCCTTAATTGATGCATTAATATTTAGTTGTGGTTTTTCATTAAGTGAGCTTAAATCAGAAACCTTTAAATATAATTTTTTCCCTAAAGCACCGCCGGGATGGTATTTAGCGAAATCTTCTTGGGAAAAGGTTCTACATTCTATTAAGCAAACCGCCAAGGCATCGCCTAAAACTAATTGTACAGTTGTGCTAGTGGTTGGAGCTAAATTGTTTGGACAAGCTTCTTTATCAATACTTGCATCTAAAACAAAATCAGACTGTTGCGCCAGATAAGATTCTTTCTCGCCAACAATACATGCTAATGGGTTGTCGCCCTGTTTCAATAGTGGAATCAGTACTTTTATTTCTGCTGTATTTCCACTTTTTGATAGGCAAAGTACCAGGTCATCTTTTTGGATAATTCCTAAATCGCCGTGGACAGCATCGGCTGCATGCATAAAAATAGCGGGAGTACCGGTAGAATTAAAAGTAGCAACAAGTTTTTGAGCAATGATGGCACTTTTGCCAACACCCGTAACAATCACTCTTCCTTTTAATATTAATATTTTTTTAACCAGTTTTTCAAAATCAGTAGATAATTGAGTCGACAGTCTTTTAAGAGCCTCTGTTTCAATGGAAATTGTGCGTTGTGCAATCTCTAAAATTTCTTTAGATGACTTCAATATTGTAAATTTTATAATTAAATATATTTATTTCACAAAAATATGTTATTTTGAAGTCTAAAATCAGCATGGGCTGTTTTTTTTGACAATAAAAATGCAGATTAAAAAATCTTTAATAGACAATTTACAGACGTTTTTTGGCTTTGATAACTTTAAGGGAGATCAAGAAGCCATTATTGATAGTATTTTAGAAGGTAATGATACGTTTGTAATCATGCCAACCGGCGGTGGTAAATCCATCTGTTATCAGTTGCCAGCTTTAATGAGCGAAGGTACTGCGTTGGTAATTTCCCCACTGATAGCCTTGATGAAAAATCAGGTGGATCAGCTAAGGGCATTTGGTGGGAGAGAGAGTATTGCACATTTCTTAAACTCATCTTTAAACAAAACCGAAATTGTCAAAGTAAAGCAGGATGTACTTGCCGGCGAGACCAAACTTTTATATGTTGCGCCTGAGTCTTTAACTAAACAAGATAATATCGATTTTTTAAAACTGTTAAAAGTTTCTTTTGTTGCTATTGATGAGGCGCACTGTATTTCAGAATGGGGTCATGATTTTAGACCGGAGTACCGAAAAATTCGTCAGGTGATTAATAATATCGATGAAGGTATTTCTTTAATCGCTTTAACCGCCACTGCAACGCCTAAAGTGCAGTATGATATCCAGAAGAATTTGCAGATGACAAATGCAAATCTGTTTAAATCTTCTTTTAACAGACCAAATCTTTATTATGATGTCCGTCCGAAAAACAACGTCATCAAAGAAATTGTAAAATACATTAAAAACCATCCCGGAAAATCAGGAATTGTTTATTGCTTAAGCCGTAAAAAGGTAGAGGAAGTGAGCAATGCACTGGAAATAAATGGAATAAAATCCTTGCCTTATCATGCAGGGTTAGATCCAAAAGTGCGGGCCGATACACAGGATAAGTTTTTGATGGAGGATGTGGACGTAATTGTTGCCACAATCGCTTTCGGTATGGGAATTGACAAGCCGGATGTCCGTTATGTGATTCACCATGATATTCCTAAGAGTATGGAAGGTTATTATCAGGAAACTGGTAGGGCCGGACGCGACGGCGGAGAAGGTGTTTGCATTGCGTTTTACTCGGAGAAAGATATTGATAAACTGGCTAAATTCATGAAAGACAAGCCAGTTTCTGAAAGAGAAATTGGTACGCAGATTCTAAAAGAAGTTATAGATTATTCAGAATCAGCAGTTTGCAGAAGAAAACAGATTTTACATTATTTCGGCGAAAACTTTAATGAAGTTGGCTGTAACAATATGTGCGATAACTGCAGGGCACAAAAGCAATATTTTAGTGCAGATGAACCTTTAACAACGGTTTTGAGAATCATCAAAGACTTTGGAGAAAAGTTTGACGATCATTACATCATTAACGTGTTAATGGGCTTAGAAACTGCACAGATACAATCTTACAAACATCATCAGTCTAAATATTTTGGTGCAGGTAAAGAGCAGGGTTTGTTGCTCTGGAAATCTGTTTTGCGCCAAGCTTTATTAGATAATTTTATTGCCAAAGATGTAGATAATTTTGGCTTGTTAAGGCTTGCGAAGTCTGGTGAGAATTATTTGAAAAACCCACATGCGCTTCGTTTTATCTTAAACAGAGAAATGGAAGCCATAAAAGACGATGATGATGACCATGGCCAACAGGGCGGTGGCGCAGTGGATGCACAACTTTTGCAGCTTTTAAAAGATTTACGTAAAAAAATTGCCAAACAGAAAAACCTGCCTCCGTTTGTTGTTTTTCAAGATCCTTCATTAGAGGAAATGTGTACGCATTATCCAATAAATATGGATGAACTAAAACATATTTCGGGAGTTGGGAACGGAAAAGCTGCTAAATTTGGTTCAAGTTTTATCGAGCTGATTAAGAAATACGTAGAAGATAACGACATCGATCGTCCGATTGATTTTGTGGTAAAAACTACAGCAAATAAGTCAGCTTTAAAAGTTTCTATCATCCAAAATATTGACCGTCAGATTTCTTTGGAAGATATAGCGGCTTCAAAAGGTATTTCTTATGAGGATATTTTAAAAGAAGTAGAATCTATAGTAAGCTCCGGAACTAAGCTAAATCTTAATTATTTTATTGATGAAGTGATTGATGACGATAGGCAAGACGAAGTTTTCGATTATTTTAGAACTGCTGACGTAGATTCAATTGATAAAGCTTTAGAAGAATTAGGAACCGACGACTATAATTGGGAAGAAATTCAACTGATGCGGATTAAGTTTATGTCGGAGTTGGGGAATTAATATAGGCTTAAAGCTGATGTGCAACTTTTTGTTTTGATACTTTGCCCATCACGTCATGCTGACGACAGGAAGCATCTCATAAGCAGGATTGTTCTGCTCGCTGAACAGCTATAAGATAAGATGTCTCGTTGCCTTGACATGACGAAAACTCTAGTGAAATTATTAGCTAAAATTTAGACGATTTCTTAGAAAAAAATCTTGCCATTCAAAAGCATAAGATTTAAATATTATTATAACACCTCATTCACTCATTAGAATATTCAATCATCAATATACCACTTAAACAACATTCAATCCTTCAAAATTCATGCTTAACATTCCAAAACTAAAAAATACCGATTCAAATAATTTCTTTTTAATGGCTGGTCCTTGTGCGATAGAAGGTGAAGAAATCGCTTTTAGAATAGCCGAAAAAATTGTAAAAATCACTGATAAACTTTCTATTCCATATATTTTTAAAGGATCATATCGTAAAGCCAACCGCTCAAGGTTAGATTCTTTCACAGGAATCGGCGATGAAAAAGCATTAAAAATATTAGAGAAAATTGGGAAGGAGTTTGGCGTTCCTACGGTTACAGATATCCATGAAAGTGGAGAGGCTGCAATGGCCGCTGCTTATGTAGATGTTTTGCAAATCCCTGCTTTTTTATGCCGTCAAACAGATTTATTGATTGCTGCAGCAAAAACCGGTAAAGTAGTTAACGTAAAAAAAGGCCAGTTTTTGTCAGCTGGTTCCATGAAGTACGCAGTTGATAAAATAACTGAAAATGGAAATCCAAATGTATTATTAACCGATAGAGGAAACACTTTTGGATACCAAGATTTAATCGTGGATTTTAGGGGGATTCCAGAAATGAGGGCTTTCAACGTTCCTGTGATTATGGATTGTACGCATTCTTTACAACAGCCAAATCAAGCTTCGGGAGTTACCGGAGGAAAACCTGCCTTAATTGAAACCATTGCTAAAGCGGCTATTGCCGTTGGTGCTGATGGTTTGTTTATAGAAACTCATCCAGATTTAGCAAATGCAAAATCTGATGCTGCCAATATGTTGCAGTTGGATTTGTTGGAAGGTTTGTTGGAAAAATTGATTAGGGTTAGACAGGCTATCGTTTAACTCTGGTCTAGATAATTTTATATTTGGCTCCAAATCTTCGGTTTTGGAGCCTTTTTTCATGTTTATATCTGGGTTATTCTTAACCTAAAATCACAATCGGTATTAATGAATAATACTGATTTTTTGCGAATAAACTTTATTTCCTGTTTTTATCGTGAAAACGTAATTCCCGGCTGGATAACCCTTAATGTTAATTCCTTTAGCTAATTTTCCTAAAAAGTTATTTTCCTTATGCTCATAAACTTTTTGACCAACGGTGTTAGTGATAGAGATAACAATATTTTCTCTTTTCAAAAGTTCGAAACTATAGTTGAGCGTTTCTGAAGCGGGTATTGGAAACACTTTTAAACTTATCTCTTCGGGGCTTGCAGGTTTAACGCTGGAAAATACATAATTAAAATTTGTGGATCTGGAAGCACAGCCCGATTGGCTAACTGCGTCAACTTGGTACACACCGGAAACTGTTGGATTATAAGTTTGGTTGGTAGCGCCAGTAATTGCCACATTATTTAAATACCACTGATAAGAATTTGCCAAAGTAGAACTTAAAGTAGTGCCATTTTGCGAGATTGTCGGTTTTCCTATAATTACCGAAACCCTATTAAAATTAGAACATCCTAGAGATTTAAAAAGCATGTTGTAGAAATAGTAATAGGAGGAAGTGATGATTCCGTTTGTATCTGAATAAGCACCTGTGAGCTTTATAAGATCATTTCCCAAACTTATTGGGATGTTGTTAACACCTACATTACTTCTGAAGATAGTTGCTCCGTTAAAATCGATACCAATATAATAGGTACCTGCAGCCGGAAACTCTAACCCTAACTTGAACATTTTCCCTGGATCGTTAACGTCATCGTCAATCAAATTTGGCGCAGATTGTACATCGGGAGTGGTTTTTGTACGCTGAACGCTAATTGTTTTTGAACTTAAAATTACACCATCCGGTGTTTCAACAGTAAAAGTTAATTCACCACTTTGACTAATATATAATAGCGCACTATCCAATACCATTGGTGCCGCAACCGTGATGATGGGTTTGGGTCCAAAGTTTCCTGAATAATTTCCACCTGAATATACCTTTTTGTTTTTTGCTCCGAAATAGCTTTTAAAATCGTTTAATCCAACATAAAAAGTATTTGCAACCGGTGCTTGATTAGTATAGGTGTTGTTTCCAAACTGAAAAGGCAGGCTCGCGTTTGAAGCAGTGTACCAATATAAAGTGCCATCACCAATTCCGTTTAGCTGATAATAACCAGCTGCATTATCGCAGGCAGAAGCAGTTAAGCCAGTAGGGTTTTGAGGGCTGGTTGTGCTAAAAGTTTTGCTTACTCCGTTGTTCTGTATAATTACATCTGTAGGATAAGCTGTTTTCGCATCAAGCGTATATGTAGAGTTTTGCTGAATATCAAAACCGGTAGCTAAAGTAAAATCAGCCTCGGCGTTAGGAGCTAATGAACCTGTAAAGTTTTCGGTTACTGTTTTTAATACGGTGTTTCCACTTGATAATGTAAGCGTTACCGGAATATTGCTAAGTGTAGCACTACCAAAATTTTTGATTTTAACCGAAAAATTAAGAGTAGTTGCCGAGCATAAATTATTCAGTGAATCATTGATGGCTGTTACACCTACATCGGTAGAAGATTTAATAAAATGGATTTTATAATCTTGGGTTTCTCCTTTTTCATAACTTCCACAAGGCAAAACATTGGTAGCATCGCTGGTTTGGTTCAGTACAATTCTTAAAATACTGTAATTTCCTGCAATTACTCCAGTAGGCACATTAATATTTCCAGTAAATGTTCCGTTGGCACTAAATACGCTAGATTTAGCAACAACCTCATTGACATCATCAAAATCACCATCGCCGTTCCAATCCACAAAAACGCCAGCAATTTTATCTGCGTTTGCACCACAAGTGCCTACGTTAATATTAAAAGGATATGTTTTACCTTGTTCCAAATCTGTAGTTAAGGAGGTGAAATCACTATAAGTTCTACAACTAAGTGGTATGGTGTTGTTTATGCTTCCAATTTGCACTTTCTCTATAATACCATCGTTGCTGGAAGTAGCGGCAGAGCTACAATAAGCCTGTCCGCCTACACCAGAAACAATAATCGAATATTTTTGAGGGCCTCGGGTTATTGTGCCTTTATGCGATACCCTCAAAGTATAAGTTTGTCCTGGTGTAGCATTTGGTATGTAAACTTGTTCTACATTGTCAACGATGTTGTCTGCAGCTGTCGCAGGGTTTGCGGGATTTAACGGATCTAACTTAAAAGGAAAATATGTTGTAGCGCCTTTAATTAATCTTAAATCCAAATCGTTGACCAGCTTTGGCGTTCTGTCATTAATGGTTCCGTCTGGCTTTACTGCACCCTCCGGGTCTGTCCAGCAAATTGTTGCTTTAAGCGGTCCATAACCCGATGAGGTAATCTGTAAATTATAAATTTCTCCTTGCGCTAAGCTCCGCTCGCTGATGATACTTTTTGAGCCATTAAGTTTGATAAGTGTTCCGGCACTTTCCATGTTTAATAAACCCCATCCAAAAATATAATCAGGACCAATAGCTGTTCCGGCATCGTCTGTGGTGTTTATGGCTAAACCTTTTAATGTTGCAGAGCGCATAAAAGCCCCTCCGTTTAAAGATGCATAGTATTCCTGTAAAAGTACTAATGAACCGCTCACATTTGGCGATGCCATTGAAGTACCGCTTAAAGTAGCATAAGCTTTATTATTGTCGCTACTGGTGGAGGTTACGGCAATTCCGTCGGCAACTAAATCAGGTTTTATTCTTCCATCGTCTGTTGGTCCCCAACTGCTAAAACTGGAAATGCTAATATCCGAGGGACTATTTGCACCGTAGGCTAGCCCAGATACAGCGCCAACAGTTAAAATATTTTTTGCATTTGCTGTTGTTGCAATAATATCATAACCATCGTTAGAACTAATTCCCTCAGGTCTGTTTCCCTTGCTCACAAATGTAGAACTAGTTGCGCTTTGATAGCCAAAATATTCTTGACCAACGGCTGGTCCGTTTGAATTTCGGCTATTGCCGGCTGAAACTACAGGTAAATAATAAGGTGCGTTATAGCAAATTATATCCCAGTCTCTTGCGCTTGAATCGTAAAAACCAAATTTATAATCTTCTGTGCTGCCGGGTACACCGTAATAGTCCCAACGTGGAGGATTGGTGTCTGTATTATAATCCCAACCTGCAATATAACCGTAAGAATGGTTTGAGATTAACATACCTGATGTGGCAGCCGTGGTCATTTCAGAAGCGTCGTTATCGAAATCCCAGGCGTACAGTTTCTGTAAGCCCCAAGCCATTCCTCTTGCTATTGGATAAACACCTTTTGCCATCATTGTCCCTGCTACATGGGTAGAGTGTAGGTTTATAGCAGCGGGTTTATCTTTTTGCTCAACACGGCCAGATGCGAATTCTTGATGGGTTAATAAAATTCCGCCACCGTCCCAAATTCCAACTTTGCCAATTAAACTGTTGCTAGAACCGTTAAGGTTTATACCTAAACTGCCACCACTATACAAGCTGGGTGTTCTTGTTGTTCCGGCTGCGATAATATTGTCAAAAGTTTTAAGATATAAAGGAAAGCCAAGATCATCAACCCCTTGCAGAGAAATTACTGAGCCGTCTTTTTGAGTTTTAAAAATAGGCCAATTGTTTTCTTTAGCCATTAGAAAGGCTTTTTCTCTATTGTTTTTTCTTTTGACAGAAAAGTCGATAGATAATTGCTCTAATTGCTCACTTTGTTTTTTAGTGACTAAAGTTTGGGGGATTTGTGCCAAAATAATCTGACTCAATGACGAAAGCATTAAAAAAAAGATTATTTTTTTGAGCATATTTTTTAACGAGTGACTATTTTTTAATAGATAAAAGTTACTGATTTTTATTTTAAATCATAATACGTACGGATCTATTTATTTAACAGATTTTTAATTGTTGTTAAAAACCTTCTTTTTCTTTAATCCAAGAAAATAGTTCGTCAATTGGTTTTTCCAGCACTTTACCAAAGTTAACGCGGTACCTATCTGTAACTTCTTTTAAAACTTCCTGAAAATGGAAGGCAATAGAACCTACAAAATGGCATTCGTAATTTTCATAATCCGGATAGGTGAGGATATGTGTTTTTACAAACTCATCAAAACCGGTAAACAGCAGGTTTTGGATATAAGGATGCTCATAACAGATACTCATAAATTCGGCAAAAGACGCTAAAAAATAGTTTGGAAACGCCTTTTGATACATGTTTTTGATAACTGTTTCTTTGTTTAGCTTGTATTCTTTGTCAAATGCTTTTAGTATTTCTGGGGGTGCTTTTTGATAAAGAAAATCTGTAATTAAAATTTTCCCAAAGTATGTTCCCGATCCTTCCTCTCCCAAAACGTATCCTAGGCCTAATTTACTTGGAAAATTCTCTTTGCCGTTATAAAAGGAAATATTGGCTTCGGTGCCTAAGGTTGAACAAATCCCCGGTTTATCTTTACAACAAGCTATTGCCGAACCTAAAGAATCACTTTCAACGGCAATAAAGGCATTTTTAAATTTATTACTTAAAGCATTAGAAACCAGTTCCCGCCTGTCTGGACTGCTACAGCCAGCTCCAAAGAAATGAACTTCGGTTACTTTATCTGCAATTTTGCCGAAAGGCTTATAGTTGTTTAAACTTCTGATGATTTCTTTTTCCGACCAAAAAAAAGGATTTAAACCGTTGGTGGTATGTTTTTCTATGGATGTATCTTGCGATTGTAAAATCCAATCGGTTTTTGAAGAACCGCCATCTGCAACAAGGAGCATTTTAAATGTTTTTTAGCAATTCTGTAGTTAACGGTTTTCCTAAAAAATCAGTCACGTTATTGAATTCGATTACTTTTTTATGATCGTTAGGGTCTAAAGAGGATGATAACATCACTATTTTAACAGCTTGTTTGTTAGGTGATTGTATTTCTTGAAATTCAACTAAAAAATCGAAACCGGTTTTTATCGGCATTCTGATATCTAAAAAGATAACCTCTGGTAAATTTTGGTTGTTTTTATCTAAATCGTTCAGATAATTAATGGCCGACTCGCAAGACTGTTTAATGATGATTTCTTCGGCAAAGTCACAAGTTCTCAGGATTTTTTCATTGATCATGTTATCGATGAAATTATCGTCTATCAACAAAGCTTTATTGTACTTGTAAACTGGCATAGATAAAAGTTTATATTGCAAATATATAAAAAGTAAACATCAAACTTTTTATTGTGAATCTATTTTTATAATGAAATGTTGCCTGTTATTTCTTTTAACGTAATCTCACTAATTTTTGCCTGGTAAAGCGCATTCGCATATCTTGCATTTGAATCCATATAATTTCTTTGAGCTTCCCTAAGTTCTAAGGGAACAATACTTCCTAATCTATACTTCTCTAAAGTGATTTTTAAGTTTTCTGCTGCTACTTCCACATTTTTTTCTTCTAAAGAGATGAGTTGCAAACTAGTTTGGTAGCTTTGGTAACTGGTTAACAGTTGTGCATCAACATCCTGTTTAATTTGCTCAAAACTTAGTTTTGCGTTATCTAAGGAAAGCTTCGCGTTTTTTTCGGAACGGCTTTGTTGAAAACCATTGAATATATTGATGGAAGCGGTGAGGCCATAGTTAAGCCCCCTATTATCTGACCGAATGGAGAAACCGGTTGGCGGAGAAGTAGTGTTAGTGAAGTTATAGCCCGAGTTTAATGAAATCACCGGAAAACGGTTTGCTTTTACCTGCTTTACATAAAGTTCTGAAATGGTTTTATTGATCTCAGCTGTTTTTACATCAGGGTTTTGGCTGTCTGCGGCTGTTTTTAAGGTTTCATAAATTAAACTCTTATCAATTAAAATCTCGTCGTCAATTTCAAAATCGGTTTTTAAATCACGGGCTAGCAACTGATTTAATTTTATTTTACCTGTTTTAATTAAGTCCTGTTGCATTAATAACTGTGTAGTATCGGTGTTTAAATCCACTTTTGCGGCCAACACCTCTAATTTAGAACCTTTACCTAAGGTATAACTTGACTTGGCATTTTTTAACCTCACTTCTGAAACCTCTAAAGCGGTTTGCGTGGCCATTAGTTGTTTTTTTTGCGATACAAGGTTATAATAAGCGCTAATAACATTGGCAATGGTGGTTTGCACAGTGAGCTTTGCATTTAAATCACCCAATTTCTCCAATTCTTTTAGTCTATTGTAATTGGCAAACATTTGAAAACCGTCAAAAACCTTCCAATTTAAGCTTACACCATAATTCAAATTAGTGGTTTTGGCATTGTTGGCTTCTCTGGTTTCTCCGTTAGCTAAATCAACTTTTGATGTTTGAATATTATTTATATCGTTTAGGTTTCCGCTAAGACTTGGTAAAAAACCAGCGTTGCCGTAACTTAAATCATTTTTTGAAATTTGGTTATCATTATTGCTGAGTTTAATGCTGTAATTATTCTGTAAAGCAATAGTTATAGCTTCTTTAAGATCTAATTTTTGCTGTGCGCTTACCTCTCCAAAAGGTAAACAGAAGACGGCTAAAGTATAAATCAGAATTTTTTGTTTCATTTTAAGCATCTTTTTCGGCTAATTTAATTTCTCTGTCGGCTTTTTCTGCTCTGGTTTCTTTGTGTTCTTTAGACCAATAGGAGTAAATTGCTGGAATTACAAATAAGGTTAGTAATAAGGAAAATAATGTTCCTCCAATAATTACCGTTCCCATACTCATTCTGCTTTTTGCAGCTGCGCCCAAAGCCATTGCAATAGGTAATGCACCCAAAGCAATTGCCAAACTGGTCATTAAAATCGGACGTAATCTCGATACAGCAGACTCTCTTATAGCTTGGGCAACTGGTATGCCTTTTTCTTTTAGTTGGTTGGCAAATTCAACAATTAAAATACCATTTTTAGTTACCAAACCAATTAACATAATGGTTCCAATTTGGCTAAATATATTCCATGATTGGCCAAATAGCCATAAGGAGAAGAAAGCACCCGCAACAGCCATTGGCACAGTTAAAATGATAATAACCGGATCAATAAAGCTTTCAAACTGCGCAGCCAAAATTAAGTAAACAAGCAATAAGGCCAAGCCGAAGGCAAAAGATGTGTTAGAGCTACTTTCTGCAAAATCTCTGGATTCTCCGGCTAAATCCGCAGAAAAACTGTCGTCCAATATTTTAGCTTGTGCAGCTTTCATGGCGTCAATACCATCGCCAATTGATTTTCCTGATACAACTGCTGCTGAAACCGTTGCAGAAACAAACCTGTTATTTCTGAAAAGTTGTGGCGGACTGCTTTTCTCTTCTACTTTTACAAGGTTATCTAACTGTATTAGTTTGCCAGCGTTATTTCTTACGTAAATAGAACTTAAATCATAAGGATCATTACGCTTGTTAATATAAAACTGGCCAATTACTTGGTATTGCTTGCCGTCCATTGTAAAGTAAGCAAACCTTTGTCCGCTTAAAGAAAGCTGTAAAGTTTGTGCAACATCTAAAACAGAAACACCTAAATCTTGTGCTTTGTTTCTGTCAATAGAAACATAAAGTTCGGGCTTGTTGAATTTTAGGTTTACATCTGTATTGGTGAATATTGGGTTTTTGCCAATTTCGTCCATAAACAAGGGCAACTTTTCTCGCAGTTTTTCAAAATTTGGTGCTTGTATTACAAATTGGATAGGAAGCCCTCTTGATCTGCCAACAGATATGGTTGGTTGCTGCAAAACAAAGGCTTTGGCACCATTTAATTTTTTCAAATCCTTTGTTAGCTTAGTTGCTATTTCATTCTGTGATCTATTACGCTGGTCTGGATCTTTTAATTTAATTCTAAAGAACCCTGTATTTGATGCACCCGAGCCTGAATAGCCTGGAGCGGTAAGTGATATCTCAGCAGATTTTTCTGGGATAGAATCCTGAATAAGTTTATTTACTTGGTTCATGTAAGCATCCGTATATTCAAAGGATGAACCTTCTGGAGCTGTAATGTTTACAGTAAGGGCGCTTCTATCATCTAAGGGCGAGGTTTCTTTAGGCAGTATTTTCCAGAATAAAACAATCAAACCCACACAAATAATCACAATAGGAAAAGCCAGCCATCTTTTATTTAAAAATTTCTCCAGCTTTTCATGATAACTGCTGTTCATTTTCTCAAAAAACGGTTCGGTTTTAATGTAGAATTTAGATTTTTTTGTTCCCTTGATTAGGTAAGCATTTAGCATCGGCGTAAGCGTTAAAGAAACAAAAGCCGAAATAAGTACTGCCGCACCAATTACAATTCCAAACTCCCTAAACAAGCGCCCTACAAAGCCTTCTAAAAATATAACGGGTAAAAATACAGCAGCAAGGGTTATTGAAATAGAAATTACCGCAAAAAATATCTCGTTAGAACCTTTAATCGCAGCCTCAAATGGCGACATTCCTTCTTCCACTTTTTTATAGATGTTTTCGGTTACTACAATTCCATCATCCACAACAAGTCCGGTGGCCAGCACTATAGCTAGCAAGGTGAGTACATTGATGGAAAAACCACACAAATACATGATAAAAAACGTTGCAACTAAAGAAACCGGAATATCAATTAACGGCCTAAACGCAATGCTCCAGTCTCTAAAGAAAAGGTATATGATTATGATTACCAATAAAATAGCTATCCCCAAAGTTTCTGCCACTTCAAGTACAGATCTTTTTATAAAAGTAGTATCATCTAACGCAATATTTAATTTGAAATCAGGTGGTAATTCTTTTTTTAGCTCATCATAACGTTTGTAAAACTCGTTTGCAATATCAATATAATTTGCGCCCGGCTGAGGGACAATAGCTGTTGCAACCATTGGCGTAACGTTAGAACGCAAACTAGTCTCTAGATTTTCGGGACCTAATTCTGCATAACCAACATCTTTTAACCTAATGATATTTAAGCCGTCGTTTTTGACGATAAGGTTATTAAACTGATCTGGATTTGCTAGGTTACCAACTGTTTTAACTGTTAATTCCGTGTTTTCGCCGGTGATTTTTCCAGACGGAAGTTCAACATTTTGTTGGTCCAAAGCGTTTTTAACATCAAGTGGCGTTAACGCGTAGGAGGCCAATTTATCTGGATCAAGCCAAATACGCATGGAATATTTCTTTTGCCCCCAAATTTGTACTGAGGCAACACCGGGAATGGTTTGTAAGCGCTGTCCAATTACATTTTCAGCATAATCGCTCAGTTCCATAATATTACGCTTATTACTTTGGATAGTCATAGATATAATAGAACTTGAATTGGCATCAGCCTTTGAAACAACCGGCAAACCATCAATGTCTTTCGGCAACGCTCTGGATGCCTGCGATACTTTGTCCCTTACATCATTTGCCGCTTCCTCAAGGTTTTTGCTCAAATTAAACTCAATTGTTATTGAACTTGAGCCTTGATTACTAGATGACGAAATGTTTTTTATCCCATCAATCTGGTTGATGTATTTTTCTAAAGGTTCGGTAATTTGCGATTCAATAATGTCTGAGTTTGCACCCGGATAGCTCGTTTTTACCGAAACCACAGGCGGATCAATCGAAGGATATTCCCGTACACCCAAAAACATAAAACCAATTGCACCAAAAATTAACAACAAAAGGTTGATAACAATGGCTAAAACAGGTCTTTTAATACTGGTGGTAGATATGCTCATGCTACTTAATTGCTATCTTTGTTTAACATCACTTTAACAGCCAATCCGGGTTTTAATGCCATAATTCCACTTGTAATTACCGTATCGCCTTTACTAATACCGCTAGTTACTAAGAGTTTGTCTGCAGTTCTAACGTCTGATATGATAGTTACAGGTTGCGCTTTTCCATTTTTTACTACATAAACCTGTTTTCCGTTTAAGATAGGCGTAACCGCCACAGAAGGAATCAAAATGGCATCTTTAATGGATTTTAACGCAATATTTACGTTTGCGAAAGTTCCTGGAATAAGGTAATTGTCACTGTTATCAGCTAAAGCTCTAATCACAAGCGTTCGTGTGTTTACATCAACCGCAGGTTCTTTTGCATAAACCGTAGCCTCAAAAAGTTTAGAAGTGCCTGCAACTGTGAAATTTATTTTTGAACCGTTACTCACCATTTTACTGTACTTCTCTGGTACCGAAAAAGATATTTTTACCGGATTTACACTTACCAAATTTGCAATGGTTTGAGTTGGCGTAACATAAGCGCCATTAGACACACTTCGCAGACCGATTGTTCCAGAAAAAGGAGCCCTGATTTCTGTCTTTGCCAACTGCGCCTTTACAAGTTGGGTTTGCGCCTGTAATGATTTCAAATCAGCTTCGGCATTATCATATTCTTCTTGACTGATCGCTTCAGATTTCAAGAGTTTTCTTGCTCTATCGGCAACTTCCTTTGATAATTTTTGTTTGGTAAGCGCCTGTGCATATTGAGCCTGTAATTCGCTGTCATCAATTTTCAATAGCAAACTGCCTTTATTTACAAACGTTCCTTCTTTAAAATTGATACTTTTAATCACTCCCGAAACTTCGCTATGCACTTCAATCTGTTCATTCGCCTCTATACTTCCAGATACATTTACTTCATCAGAAAAAGGTTCTGTTTTGGCTATTACTCCAGTTACAACAATTGTATTGTCTGCACCTGCTTTAGATGATCCAGCATTACCATTCATTTTTTTGTTGCTTGCAACACGGTGGTAAATAAGGTAACCCAATAACAAGGCAATAAGGACATAAACAATATATTTTACTTTCATGGTTTAAATTTTCGATTTTAGGAAGTTAAGCGTTACAATATGCTCGCTACTAATGTTAAGGTTAATTTCTAATTGTTTAATTACAGCTAAAAAAGTTTCTTTATCGCTTTCGTTGATGCCATCAAGAGCAAGTTGATTTGTTTTGATAAAAGCATCGTTAATTTTAGGAATAAATTGATGGGCTTTCTCTGTTAATTTAATAAAATGCTTTCTTCGGTCTTCATCCGCCGTTTGCCGATAAACCAAATCATTTTTAGATAAATAATCAATCATATTTACCACAAAAGACTTATCAACCTTAAAATAATCTGCAAGGTCTTTCTGTGTTAAACTTTCCTTATTTTGGTAAATGTAGAGCAGAACATAATGGTATCTTTCTAATTCAATATCATGCGTAAAATCCGCAAAGCAACTTAAGTACTTTTTGGTAATCAATAATAAATGGTGGATGATAGGCTTTTCTATTGTATCTGTAGCTAACATCTATCAAAAATAATTATTTGTTGTATAGTTAGTTGTAGGTATCAACTATATTACAATGCAATGATTAATTAAATAATTTATATAGTTTAGCTTTAAAAACGTATGAAACTATAACCCTTAAAGGCAAAATATGTTTATAAAATTACGCTGCTTTATTTTTATTCCTTTTTTAATTTTTATGAGTACCAGTTCCGAAGCAAAAAATCCGATAAATATAACTTTTGAAGTATCTTTTACCCAGCCCCAAGCTCATTATGCAGATGTTAAA
>NZ_CAMLIG010000043.1 GCF_946480185.1 uncultured Pedobacter sp.
AAAGAGATCACCACGTCGTTACCCTCCTCGTGATGACGGGCTGGATGGGAAGGCAATGCAAAAACAGGAGCGCCCACAAAGTAAGCTAAACGCACAAAACTTTGTAAATAGACAAATTCCGCCAGCCGGGGGGCGGGCAGGCAACGGTGGCTTTTTGGTTCCTTTTCAGCTAAAGGAAATTGCACTAGCAATCTTGAGAGCCGAAAAAAATCAAACAATAACTCGAAAAAAGAACCAGCCTTTCCGGCGGCAATGAGCCGGGAACCCGTTCCAAAGAAGAGAAATCATAAAATTCAAGACAAAATAAAAAGGGAACATAACAGACATGATAGTGCGAGAAACAAAGAGATCACCACGTCGTTGCCCTCCTCGTGATGACGGGCAGGATGGGAAGGCAATGCAAAAACAGGAGCGCCCACAAAACAAGTTAAACGTACAAAATATTGTAAACCTTAGAAGGCAAAACAGAAAAATCCTTTCATTGAAAAAGACCTAAAGCGGTATGTGTGGGCAATAGCAAGAATGGGAGGGCTATGAAAGTAAAAGACATCCCGGGATTACAACCATCTGGATTGGAATAAAATACTTTAATGCTGCCCTCAAGGGATGGGAGTTAGCTAGAAATGTGTCCACACGATAGTTCTTGGACGGGAGCCACCTAACTTTTGCGTTCTCTTGGATAGTTGAAATTATTCTATTAACCATAATCTTCCCGCTCGCCACCGCGGGGCTCAATACTTTTTTCTTAGCCAAAAAAGTATTCAAAAAGGCAAGGTAAAACGATCCTTCATCCGCACAAGGCCAGCACCCGGCTCGGCGTTTTACCGGCCCACCGCTCCCTGTCGCTTGGCAAGCCTACATCATATCTGTAATAGTATGATCCCCAAAATAAGCTAAACGCACAAAACATTGTAAACAGACAAATTCCGCCTTCCTACCATTGACGTTTTTCATAATTAGACTATTAAAAGCAGAGCCTTTTTATCATGCGGAGACGAAGCAACGGTTTGCGGGTGAGAATCTTTCGTAGCCATCGCTCCCCTTCGATTCCGCTCAGGATGACACCCCTTATATTGTTGATAAATCATGAATTTTAACGCCATTTCATATTGATTTGTATGAAATATATTAGACCTCATGATGACGGGTTGAAGGGGGGCGGTGCAAAGAAATCAGATGCCTATGTAATAGGCTAAAATGATTGTGTCGGTATTAATTGGAATGTTAAACTTGCATGTGAGATGTCTCTCCTCCAACTGGAGGATCGACGTGAGAGAGAAGTATCGACTATTTACAATCCACCGGCTTAAACAAAAAACCGTCTTCAAATTTCAATTGAGAATGGTCTTTGAAATAAGTTTTGCCTAAATAGGTTACAATTTCGCCATAGCCTTGTTTCAAATCGTTTCCTGATTTAAGAAATACCAAGGGGTTTTTTGAAACTTTTCCTTCGGCATTAAAAACATAATCCACAAATAAAGTATCGCCCTTAAAATAGCCGGCGATATCACCCTTGGCATCGTCTTTTTCTGCAAAGTTGAAAGCGAGTTTTCCGGTAACTTTTCCGTCGATAATCTCATAAGATAGAGAAGCGGAATCTGTTTTTACGTTTGCCTCGTAGCACTGCTTTGCAGTTTTGGCGGTGTCAGCTGTACTGGCTTCGGTATTTTCTTTTGGCTTATTCTGGTTGCAGGCAACAACTAAAAAAATGCTGGCGGATAATAAATTGATCAATGTTTTCATGATATCATGTTTTATGAATTCTAAGATAAACAAAATAATTTCAGACTTACGAAATTTTTGAGGCTTCATAAGTCTCTCAAATTAATTCCCTAACTCCTTAACTGCTAAATAAGCCATTAAGCCAGTGCTTAAGGCTAAGGAACTTTCTTCAATGTCGAAATTTGGGGTATGTACAGATGAAGTAATTCCTTTAGCTTCGTTACGCGTTCCTAAACGGTAGAAACAGGCGTCGCTGGCTTGCGAGAAATAAGCAAAATCTTCTGCCGCCATCCATATATCTATGTCCAAAACGTTTTCTTCGCCCAAATAATCAATTGCGGCTGTTTTAGCTCTAGCAGCTAATTTTTCTTCGTTTACTAAAAATGGATAACCTTTATGGATGTCGAAATCGCAAGTTCCGCCCATTCCTTCGGCAATACTTTCTGCCATTTTTTTCATTTTCACATGCGCTTCTGCTCGCCATTTTTCGTTCAAGGTTCTAAAAGTGCCTTCTAGGTAAACTTCATTTGGGATAACATTGGTAGCGCCATTGGCAATTACCTTTCCAAAAGATAAAACAGAGGGAGAACGTGGATCGGCATGGCGGCTTACAATTGTTTGCAAGGCGGTAATGATGTGCGCCATAATCACCACCGGGTCTATGTTTTGTTGAGGTTGTGCCGCGTGGCCACCTTTTCCTTTTATAGTTACGTAAAGTTCATCGGCGGAAGCCATATATTTACCAGACCTGATGCCAATTTTGCCGGCATCAATCATAGGCATTACATGTTGGCCCAAAACAGCAGAGGGTTTCGGGTTTTCCAAAACGCCTTCTTTGATCATCAGGTTTGCGCCACCGGGTAATTTCTCTTCGCCGGGTTGAAAGATAAACTTAATGCTGCCCCCAAAATCATTTTTTAACTGAGATAATATACGGGCCGTACCCAATAACGAAGAAGTATGTACATCATGTCCGCAGGCATGCATTACGCCAACATTCTTTGATTTGTAATCTACATCGTTGGTTTCTGTAATAGGTAGTGCGTCCATGTCGCCTCTAAGGGCAATTACTTTATCAGATGGTTTTGCGCCCTTTAAAATCCCCACCACACCGGTTCCGGCTAATTCATGATAAGGAATGCCCAATTTATCCAACTCTGCTTTAACAAAAGCCGAAGTTTTATACTCTTCAAAAGAAAGCTCGGGGTTGGCGTGTAAATGTCTTCTATTTTTGATCACATCGGCATGAATTTCTTCTGCCAGTTTTTTTATCTTATCTATCAACATGGTATTCATCAGCTTTAAGCGGATTGATGCGCTCATTAAAAATAAAAAGTGTTGGAAATTGTGGCCGCAGTTCGGTAATTAACTTTTGTGCTTCGGCTTTGGTTCTAAAGTCGCCAACTTTTACCCGATAATTAGGTTGTGTATAAGAAATGTAAGTGGAATATTCTGGATACAGCGCATTAAAACGGGCTTGTTCGCTATAGGCTTCTTTTCTGTCGTTGCCGAAAAAAACCTGTACCCGGTAGCCATAAACAACAATAGGCGTACCGTCTTTGGTAACGCCTTTGTTGAGTGCAATTCTTCGGGCTATTAAACTATCTATTAAAGGATCTTTTACAACAGTTACTTTTCCGGCTTCTTGTGCAAATGCACCGGTGGCGAAAAGACTGATTAAAACTGTAACTATGTTCCTTTTGATATTCATTTAAGACTGTCCGTGGCAGCTTTTGTATTTTTTACCGCTACCGCAAGGGCAAGGGTCGTTTCTGCCTATTTTAACTTCAGCCTTCACTGGCTGTGGTTTTTGTAATTCTCTGGTATCCTCAATAGGTACGCCATTGTTTTCCAACACGGTATCTGATTTTGAGGTTTTTAACCTGCTCATATCAGTTTTTGGCTGTGGAGCGGCTTCTCTTAACGGAGCATTTCCTTGTATTGGGATAACACCCTTAAACAAGAAACTTACCACTTCTTTATTGACTACGCCAAGCATGCCTTTAAATAAATCAAATGCCTCAACTTTGTAAACTACCAATGGATCTTTCTGCTCGTAAACTGCATTTTGTACAGATTGTTTCAGATCATCCATCTCACGTAAATGCTCTTTCCAGGTATCATCAATCAGCGAAAGCGTAATGGTTTTTTCAAAAGCTTTTACCACTTCTTTTCCTTTATTTTCTACTGATTTTTTTAATGGTGCTGCAACTTGTATGCCGTGACTTCCATCAGTAAACGGAACTACAATACTTTCGATGCTTTCCCCACGATTATCAAATACATCTTTTAGTACCGGATAAGCTTGGTTTGCAACCTCTTCTGATTTGTGTTTGTAGAACTTTAACGCTTCTGCAAAAACCTTATCAGCAAGTTTATCAATGTTTGTATTGGTGAATTCTTCTTCTGTAACCTGACTGTCGAAAGCGAAAATTCTTAGCACTTCCAGTTTGAAGCCTTCGTAGTTGCCACTTTCTTTATAATCAATTACCACATCGTCAACAACATCTAAAATCATGTTTTCGATATCTACATCCAAACGCTCGCCAAATAGGGCATTTTTACGTTTGGTGTAAATTACGGTACGTTGCGAGTTCATCACATCATCATACTCCAACAATCGCTTACGGATACCGAAGTTGTTTTCTTCTACTTTCTTTTGCGCTCTTTCAATAGAGTTGGTAATCATGGAATGCTGAATCACTTCGCCTTCTTCAATTCCCATACGCACCATTAATCCTGCGATACGCTCTGAGCCGAAAAGACGCATTAAATTGTCTTCTAACGACACGAAGAACTGAGATGAACCTGGGTCTCCTTGACGACCAGCTCTACCTCTTAACTGCCTATCTACACGGCGAGATTCGTGACGTTCTGTACCTACGATAGCCAAACCGCCAGAGGCTTTTACGCCTTCGCCCAATTTAATATCCGTACCACGACCGGCCATGTTGGTTGCAATGGTTACTTGACCAGGCTTACCTGCTTCTGCAACAATATCAGCCTCTCTTTGGTGGAGTTTTGCGTTTAATACGTTGTGTTTAATTCCTTTCATTTTAAGCATACGGCTTAATAATTCAGAAATTTCTACCGATGTTGTACCTACTAAAACAGGGCGTCCGGCTTGCGTTAATTCAACAATTTCTTCTGCAACGGCATTGTATTTTTCTCGCATGGTTCGGTAAACTTTATCCTGTCTATCGTCACGAATGATTGGGCGGTTGGTTGGAATTTCAACCACATCCAATTTGTAGATTTCCCAAAGCTCACCGGCTTCTGTAACCGCAGTACCCGTCATACCGGCTAACTTGTGGTACATTCTAAAATAGTTCTGTAAAGTAATGGTTGCGTAAGTTTGTGTCGCATCCTCCACTTTTACATTTTCTTTGGCTTCAATAGCTTGGTGTAAACCATCTGAATAACGACGGCCATCCATGATACGGCCAGTTTGCTCATCAACAATCTTCACTTTTCCTTCGTCAATGATGTATTCGGTATCTTTTTCAAATAAAGTATAAGCTTTTAAAAGCTGGTTTACAGAATGGATACGTTCTGATTTAATCGAGAAATCTCTAATCAGCTCGTCTTTTTTGGTTGCTTTCTCCTCGTTGCTTAGGTTTGATTTTTCGATATCGGCAATCTCTGAGCCTACATCAGGCATGACAAAAAAGTGCGCATCTTCACCAGAAGCCGTAATTAACTCAATTCCTTTTTCTGAAAGCTCTACTTGGTTGTTTTTTTCATCAATTACAAAGAAAAGCTCTGCATCGGCTTTTGGCATTTCTTTGTTTTGATCTTGCATGTAATAGTTTTCGGTTTTGTTTAGGATGCCTTTCATTCCAGGCTCGCTCAAAAACTTAATCAATGCTTTATTTTTAGGTAAACCACGGTAAGCTCTAAATAAAGCCAAACCGCCTTCGCCTTCTTCTGGGCCAGTTTTTCCGTCGGCTATTAGTTTTTTTGCTTCATTTAAGGCACTGGTTACATAGTTTTTTTGTGCATTTACCAAACGCTCAATACGTGGTTTTAAATCGTAAAACTCATGCTCGTCTCCGCGAGGGATTGGTCCAGAGATAATTAAAGGTGTACGGGCATCATCAATTAAAACCGAATCCACCTCATCCACAATTGCATAATGTAATTTGCCCTGCACCAGTTCTTCCGGTGAGCGTGTCATATTGTCACGTAAGTAATCAAAACCGAACTCGTTATTGGTTCCGTAAACCACGTCTGCTTGGTAGGCTTTTCTTCTTTGTGGCGAGTTGGGCTGGTGTTTATCAATACAATCAACCGCTAAACCGTGAAATTCGAAAACCGGGCCGTTCCACTCGCTATCACGACGGGCCAAATAATCATTCACCGTAACCACGTGAATACCTTGGCCAGAAAGTGCGTTTAAATAAATAGGCAAAGTACCCACCAACGTTTTACCCTCACCAGTTGCCATCTCGGCAATTTTACCTTCGTGTAAAACAATACCGCCAATCAGCTGCACATCGTAATGTACCATGTTCCATTTTACCTCTGTTCCGGCGGCTAACCAGCTGTTGTGGTGAATGGCTTTATCGCCTTTAATTAATACGTTAGGCTTGCGGGCAGCTAATTCCCTGTCAAAATCTGTTGCGGTAACTTCAATGGTTTCGTTTTCTGTGAAACGGCGGGCCGTGTCTTTCATCACCGCGAAAGCTTCGGGCAATAGCTCCAATAAAGTTTCCTCTAATTTTTTGTTTCTGTCTTTACCTAAACGGTCAATTTCATCGTAAAATGCTGTTTTTTCGGTTAAAGCCATATCTGGATTGTCCAGCACATTGGTCTTTATTTCTTCAATTCTAGCATCTATCTCTGCTAAAGAAGTTTTGATACGTTGTTTAAAATCCAAGGTTTTAGCCCTTAATTCATCATGGCTAAGGCTTCCTAATTTTTCATATTCGGCTTTAATTTTTTCAACCAGCGGTCTTGCGGCCTTAACATCTCTATCGGATTTGCTACCGAATAACTTATTTATAAAACTTAACATCTTCTTTTTTTGGATATTTAAAATAAAATCAACAACTAAGCCATCTGCAATATTTACGTCATAATGGCAAGTTGGGCGGTAAAAATAGGATTTTATTTAAGGCTTTTCAGCTTATTGGCTATATGATTTAAGTTTTTTTAACATTTGAGTTTTTTGAATTGACGTTTTGGCTTAAAAACGCTAATAATATGTGGGCGATTTTAATACAAGACATTTTTTTTAACCACATAGGCACATAGCCATTCAATTTTATAAGAAGGTCTTTTTAGCCACACAAAAGTAGCTGAAGCCATGCTTCAGCAAAAAATGCAATCTTTTGTCTCTATGTGGTTTCATTTTTCTGTCATGTATTTAAGTGGACTATAATTATTTTGCCAATAAATTCATAAATAACCTATAAGCTCCGGGTACGCCGGCCGGCAATTCCCTAAAAAACACCAAGCCGGTATAAACAAATTTGCCTTTTCCGTAGTGGGCAATCAGTAATGAACCGTCGCTTTCCTTCTCGCCGGTGTCTTTCATGCTTAAAGGTTTTTCATATTCTTTGCTGGCATTGCTCACAAAATAAATTCCGCGTTCCTGTATCCAATTCTCAAAATCGCTTGCAGTAATTTTATTTGGATAGTTTAAGGTCTTGCTTTCCGGATTTACAAAGTTAACTTTTGCATTTTCTTCTGTTACACGGTCTCTGGTGATGGTAAATGGATAAGGTCCAATTTCATCAACTAGCAATGGCCGGTTTACGTTGTATTGCACCAAATAAACGCCACCGTTTGCCACGTAATCCATCAGTTTTGCTTGCACAAACTTCATCCGTTCATTTACGTTGTAGGTTCTTACGCCGGCTATAATTGCATCATATTTGCTGATGTCGCCGTTTGATAAATCATTCTCAGAAAGCAAGGTGACGTTTAAACCTATTTCGCGTAAAGCTTCTGGAACCAAATCACCGGCACCCACAATATAGCCGATGTTTTTTGCAGTGCTTTTTAAATCCAATTTTACCAATTTGGCTGTTGCCGGAGGGAAATAGGTGATGCTTGGGATATGCTCATAACTGATGGTTTTAATGCCATCGTTATATTTTTTTCCATCTATTAAAACCTCGGCTTTAAGTGATCCGTCTGCTGCATTTGTTAAAGGCAAGATTGAAAAAACCAAACTCTGCTCTTCGTCCTTATTTTTAAAGCTGAAATCTACCTTTTGTGGCGAAACTTTCCAGCCTTTTGGTGCTTGTAAGGTAAGAATGCCATTTGCGTTGTCTTTAAACGCTTTTAATTTTATGGTAATGCTTTTAGGGTTTTCATCATTAAAAATAAAAGCTTTGGTATTGATATTTGCGGTAACCGGTGGCGTTATCGCCAAAGGTTGGTAAACTTCGCCACGTACAGCGTCTGTATATTTATAAACAATTGGGCGCTGAAAATCTAAATCAGTGCCGTTGATGTTTACAGAAAAATTGAGCGAATCTGCCGGCTTTCCTTCCGGATTGTTCAACAAGCTTTGAGCTGCGATATGGTACCTGCCAATTTCATGCGCTTTCGCTAACCAATAAGGCTGACTCATATTCGCCGAAGTTTTCTCGCCGTCGAGCGATGCCAATTGGTTAGGTTTTAGCACCAAGCTTTTATTCCAGTTTTTGATGCTGATTTTTACGTCTGGAATTTGGGAAATCAAATCAACTTTTACCTTATAGGCAGTATTTACGGCGTTAAACGGAGCGTTAGAATAAGCCTCGAACCAAGTTCCGCTACTTGCTAAAATGATGTTTTTAAGTTCGTTTATTTTGTTGGTCACCAAATCAGTCTTGGGCAATTTTGATAGCACATGATACAAATTGAGCAGTTGTGGGATACTTTTTTCTGGCTCTTGTGGGTTAAAGCTACTCACTACAGCAGCAACTAATCCGTCAACTTTAGCTGCGCCTTTAATTTGGCTCCAGTTGGTGCTGATGCCTTCCATTAAACCCGTTTTGGGCAATACGCCTTGCCAAGCGCTAAAATATTCTAAGCTACTTCCACGTTGTTTTGCACTTCCAAAACCTTGGCTTTTATGCATGGAGCGACTGTCTGCCGCAATTTCGCCATAGCTTTTGCCGAGTAATTTATTGTAAACACCCACATCAATTTTTAACTGGTCGTTGGATGTATTATCGTTTCCTCCAAAATTATAATTGTTCCATAAAATTCGTTTGGCCTGCCAAACCGAAACTTCTTTTAATTGCTCTGGGAAAAATTTGGGATCTGCGGCCTTGGTAAAAGCTTCCTGTGCTAAAATGGAAGAGGCGGCATGATGTCCGTGTCCGGCTCTGGCATCAGACGGAAAACGGGTAATGATTACATCCGGCCTAAATTTTCTGATGATGTAAACCACATCTGATAAAATGGAATCCTTGTTCCAAATTTTAAAAGTTTCTTCCGGAGTTTTTGAGAAACCAAAATCATTTGCCCGGGTAAAGAACTGCATGGCGCAGTCGTTTCTGCGGGCGGCTAAAAGTTCTTGCGTTCTAATCAGCCCTAAATCTTCTGCTTGTTCATTGCCAATTAAATTTTGCCCGCCATCGCCTCGTGTTAACGCTAAATAGCCGGTTTTATATAGTTTTTCTTTTGCTAAGTAAGCCAACAAACGGGTGTTTTCGTCATCCGGATGTGCCGCAATGTATAAAACACTGCCGGTAACGCCCAGTTTTTTCATCGCTAAAAGTAGCTCGGAGGAGTTGAGCTGTGGCGATGTTTGCGCAATGGATAAAGAGGTGATGAAAAGGAAAAGCAGACCTAATAACTTAAATTTCATAAGAGAAATAGCTTTGTAAAATGAGGAAGCAATTTAGCAATTTTTTATAAGCACATAGAGACATAGAATTTATAGACGAAGCCTTGGAGGAACTTTTTATAAAGATACACCATTGCGTTCCCCTTGTTGTAAATGCCACTATTTACCGATGTAGTTTCATCTTTAGAACCGAACCGCTTTGGTGAAAGCAACGCGTTTGAAAAGCTTTTCCTAACTTAGTGCGTATGGAAAAGAAATTTTCAATCTTCTTGGCGGCAGTAAGCATATTATTTTTAGCAGGCTGTACCAACGGAAAAAGTGCCAATAACATTATTAGAAAATCCATCGCTTTTTATGGAATGGATAAACTTGACGGGAAAACCATTGACTTTGATTTTAGAGAAAAGCATTTTACCGTGAAATTTAATAAAGGTGATTTCTTTTATGAAAGTACTTTTAAAGATAGTCTGGGACTGATAAAAGATCAATTGAGCAATCATGGTTTTGCGAGAGAGCGGAATGGTTTAGTAGTTCCCTTGTCAAAAAAAGATTCTACAAAATATGCCGAATCTTTAAACTCGGTGGTTTATTTTGCTTTTTTGCCACTTAAACTCAAAGATGATGCAGTGCAGGCAAAAACATTAAGAACGGTGCAGGTTAAAGGGAAAGCTTATCACGAAATTGAGGTAAGTTTTAAAGCTGAAAATGGAGGAAGCAGCCACGATGACGTTTTTTATTTTTGGTTTGACGCAACTGATTATAGCATGGATTATTTTGCTTACAGTAAAGGTGGAAATCGCTTTCGGGCAATTGATGGTTTAATTAACGCTAAGGGTTTATACCTTCAAAACTATATTAATTTGGAAAATAAAAGCAATGAAAAAACTGCCTTAAAGGATTATTATAAACTGTTTGAGGAAGATAAATTAAGTACACTTTCACATATTACGCTAAAAAATTTAAGGGTAAAATAATGTGAGTTTTGGGTCTATCTGACATTATGCGGCCGAATCACTGACCATAATTGAGCTTCCTTTCGCCCTTGGCGGTTGCGGAAATGATGAAGAAATAATAGCACTACCTTTGTAGCAACCGGCGCAGGCGACAGTTTTTGGTTACTTTTTTCTGTAAAAAAGTAACTGCCCTTTGCCCGGCATGAGGGCAGGAAAGGCTGTGCGGGCAGGCTAAAATTGCCATTTAATGTAGTTTTAGGCAAGATTCTAATAAAGAAAAGATACAAACTTAAGTGTAAATTCTTAATCTTATAATTTTAAGTCTAGTACCCTAACTGCTGGACTTTTTTGTGTCTTGATAAAAAATATCTAAAAAAAAAGTTAAACGCTTAATCCTTAGCGTTAATAATCAGTCATACCAGCATAAACCCCAATTAGCATGAAAACTATTTTAAAATTTTTTTATGTTCCTTTTATTTTGTTAAGTGCCATTTTGGTGCTTTCTTCCTTTTTTAATGATAGGGCCGACGGAATTACAAAAGCATATAAAAAGGCAGGTTTAACCGATAGGGAAGCTGCGCTACATTTGTTGAGCAGGTTCACGTTTGGTCCCAAACCCAACGATATTGATGAGCTTTTGAAAGTAGGTGCTGATAAATGGTTTAACCAACAGTTGCAGGCCAAATTTGAGGATAAAGATTTAAACGCCCGTTTGGCAGATTACGATGCCATTAATTTGAGCAATACCCAAGTTGAAGAAACTTTTCCAAGGCAACCTAAGATTTTGCGCATGGCCATTAAAGACGGTTATATTGATAAAGATTCGGTGAATAAAGGGGATAAAAAACAGTACCGCGAACAGTTGAAAGGCTATATGGATAAAAAGGGTTACAGACCTCTACAAGAATTATTCAGACAGTTTATAGGTCAAAAAATATTAAGAGCCACCTACTCAGAAAACCAATTGCAGGAAGTTTTAACCGATTTTTGGTTTAACCATTTCAATGTTTCCTTGATTAAAAACGACTGTGCCAGCTATATCCCGGCTTACGAGCGTGATGTCATCCGTCCAAACGTTTTTGGCAAATTTAGTACCTTATTGTTGGCTACCGCAAAATCACCGGCCATGCTTTATTATCTGGATAATTTCAGTAGCGTGGGTAATAATGAAGCCAGCATGAATGCGATGGAAAGGGTCGCTAAAAATTCGAAAAACCCCAATATCAAAGCCAATCTGGAAAAGCTTAAGAAAAACAGAAAAGCAAAGGGATTAAACGAAAACTATGCTCGCGAGGTAATGGAATTGCATACTCTTGGCGTTGACGGTGGCTATACCCAAACTGATGTTACGCAAGCCGCAGGCATTTTAACCGGATGGAGTATTAACCCAACCGTTGCTGCTTACGGTGGCGATATGATGAACAAATTGAACAAGGTGAGTGAAGAAGCGCTTGAAAAGCGTGGTTTTGTACGTGATGGCGATTTCTTGTTCAGTCCGAACAGACATGATACCAGCAACAAAATAGTGTTAGGGCATAAATTTATCGGCACAGACGGCTACCAAGAAGGGGTTGATTTGTTAAACATGTTGGCGCATCACCCATCCACCGCTAAATTTATCTGTAAAAAACTGGCGGTGCGTTTCATCAATGATAATCCGCCTCAGAGCATAATAGATAAAATGTCGAAAACCTTTTTAGCTAAAGACGGCGACATTAAAGCGGTACTGATTACAATGGTTACTTCTCCTGAGTTCTGGGCGAAAAATGCTTTGGGCGAAAAAACAAAATCGCCGTTTGAGCTGGCTATAAGTTCTGTTAGGGCTTTGGATGCAGATGTTATACAGCCTTACCAACTTTACAGCTGGATCAATAAAATGGGACAAAAGATTTATTACTATCAAGCGCCAACCGGTTTCCCGGATAGGGGACAGTACTGGATCAATACAGGCGCTTTATTAAATCGGATGAATTTTGGATTGGCCCTTGCCGGACAAAGAATTAAAGGTGTAAAAGTAAACTTAGCAGCACTAAACAATAACCACGAGCCTGAAAGTAGCGAAGCGGCTTTAAAAACTTACGGTAAAATTATTTTGCCCGAGCGTGACTTAAGTAAAACGATTGACCGGTTAACGCCTTTTTTAACCGATCCAAACTTGGTGCAAAAAGTGGATCAGGCGGCAAACAAAACTAAACCTACAAGCACCATGGAACATACGGATGAGGATATGATGATGGCGGAAGCGAATCCTGTGGTGAAGAAAAAACAACCCTATCAAACTAAAAAGCCCGCCTTTGCAAATAACGCAATGTTGGCGCAAGTAGTAGGCGTAATTATCGGTGCGCCAGAATTTCAAAAAAGGTAACAATTTTAAAATTATTGATCATGACATCAAGAAGAGGATTTTTAAAAGCAGGCGGTTTAGCTGTATTTGGAATTGGATTAGGCGGTTTACCAACTTTTGTAACCCAGGCAGCGGCACAAATTAAGCAGCCCGGCCTGTTTAAAAGGAGAAAAACTTTGGTCTGTATTTTTCAGCGAGGTGCAATGGATGGCTTAATGGCTGTAACGCCTTTTACGGATGAGTATCTGAAAGCTGCCAGACCTAACCTTTTTATATCAGCGGCAAAAGGAACTCCCGGCAAATCTTTGATAGATTTAGACGGTAAATTTGGTCTGCACCCTTCAATGGCTAGTTTCGAATCTGTTTTTAAAGATGGACGGTTAGGCATTGTGCATGGCATAGGTTCGCCAAATAACACACGGTCGCATTTTGATGCGCAGGATTATATGGAGTCTGGAACTCCTTTTAATAAAGGAACAGCAAGTGGCTGGTTAAATAGGGCAGTGGGTTTGTTAGGTCACGATACGGCAACCCCTTTTCAGGCTGTAAGTCTTACTTCGTCCTTGCCACGGTCTTTTTACGGAGATAATCCTTCTGTAGCTATCAGCAATTTGCAGGATTTTAACATCCAACTTAAAGGAAATCCTAGCGGGGCAGATCGGGTTTCTAAAAGTTTCGAGGATTTGTATGACCAAACTACGCAGGGCCTGTTAAAGGAAACGGGTAAAGATAGTTTTGAGGCAATGAACATGCTGAAAAAGATGGACACCAAAAATTATAAACCTGCAAATAATGCGCAGTATCCATCCTCTGCTTTAGGTAATTCTATGAAGCAGATTGCACAGCTCATTAAAATGGATGTAGGTTTAGAAGTTGCTTTCGCAGAATCTGGAGGTTGGGATACGCATTTTAACCAAGGTTCTGATACCGGTATTTTTGCCAGAAACGTAAACGATTTGAGTGATAGTATAATGGCTTTTTGGACAGATATGGGCACTTTGCAGGATGATGTAACTGTGATGACGATGACCGAGTTTGGTAGAACGGTAAAACAAAATGGCACCGGCGGAACTGACCACGGCAGAGGATCATGTAATTTTATTTTGGGCAATGATGTTTTTGGCGGAAAAGTCCACGGAAAAATGGGCGAGCTAGCCGTAGAAAACTTGGAAGACGGGAGAGATTTGCCGGTAACCACTGATTTCCGGAGTGTGTTTAGTGAAGTTGCGGACAAGCATTTAGGAATTCATAAAGACACGGTATTGTTTCCAGACTGGAACGGCGATCATATCGGAATGATGAAGGCCTAATCCCTTTACCAAATTTATAACACAATAAGTACTTGGGTCGGCATGTTGAATTTAACATGCCGATTTTTTGTTTCCGTCTGGGAGTGAATCCCTTACCGTTTTAATTTATGTTTGATTCAGCGGTTCCTTCTTCATAAAATCTTTGTCCCCTCGCTAAAAAAATACTGGTACAAAGGTGTTGCAAATCATTCTGAATTATTAGCTATCTTAGACTTATGAAGTTACGGACGCTTGTTTTTTTGAATGCCTTAGCAGTAGGGGTTTCTATCGGAGGAGTAAATCTTTATTTTCAGCACAAATGGTTTTATTTTGCTGTCTCGCTACTTACGGCTACCCTTGTCAGCTATTTTGTGTTCTATTTTTTAATCGAGAAATATGTTTACTCAAAAATAAAAGTCATCTATAAAATGATCCACAGTTTAAAACTGGGGAAAGATTTAAAGGATGCTTTAGGCGAATATGTAAGTCCAGACCCGATTAACGACGTAGAGCAGGAAGTGAAAGAATGGGCAAGAGATAAGAAATTGGAGATTGAAGACTTAAAGAAGCAAGAAAAATTCCGTCGCGAATTTTTATCTAACATTTCACACGAGTTTAAAACGCCAATTTTCGCTATCGAAGGTTACGTGGAAGCATTGCAAGATGGTGCTTTAGAAGACCCCAAACTGGCGCAGAACTTTTTAAACAAGGTGCAATCAAATGTGGACCGGTTAAGTGTTTTGATTACAGATTTAAACGAGATATCGAAACTGGAGAGTGGCGAAATCCCCATCAATTATCAAAAATTTGAGTTGACTGCTTTGATAAAAGAAGTAATGGAGTCTTTGGAGCTTAAAGCAGATAAATATAAAATCAAGCTTGTTTTTAAAGAAAAGTACGATGTGCCTACTTGGGTAAAAGCAGACCGTGAAAAAATAAGACAGGTTTTAGTGAATCTTATAGATAATTCCTTTAAATACGGAAAAGAAAATGGTTATACAGCCATTACAATCTTTGGACTGCATGATCAATACCTGGTAGAAATTACCGATAACGGAATGGGAATAAGCGAAGAGCACCTGCCTCGTTTGTTCGAACGTTTTTACCGGACAGACACGAGTCGATCAAGACAGATTGGTGGTTCTGGCTTAGGTTTAGCCATTGTAAAGCATATTGTTGAGGCGCATAACCAAACTATTAACGTTAGGAGTACGCAAAAATTAGGGTCAACATTTGGTTTTACTTTGCAAAAATCAAAAGATGCTTTAATAAGCATTCCTATGATTACTGCCGACGTTTAAAGAAAACTTAACATTATCTTAACATTGGGGTATTATTTTTGTAACTTTAATATTAAGCTTAATATGAATAATATATTTTCTTATTTCATCCCAAAAGATAAAAAGTTTTTTCCTCTTTTCGAGAGCGCAAGCTCAAATCTTGTTGCCATGTCTGTATTGATTAAAAAATTGATTAATACTGACGATCTTAAAGCAAGAGAACCTATCCATAAAGAAATTGAGGATTTGGAACATCGTGGAGATGAACTTACACACCAGATTTATATAGAGCTTAGCAAGACTTTTATTACCCCGTTTGATAGAGAAGACATACATACTTTAGCAACTGCTTTAGACGATGTTGCAGATTATATCCACGGAAGTTCTAATCGTATTTTACTGTACAACGTAAATGAATCTACCGAGCCAATGAAAAAGTTGGCAGAATTGGTTGGACAAGCTTGCGCTGATGTTGATAAAGCGATTAAAGAGCTAAAAAATCTAAAAAATATTAGAATAATTGCTGATTCTTGTGTGAGAATCAACAGCATTGAAAACCAAGCAGATTACGTTTTTGATAAAGCCATTGGAGATTTGTTTGATTTTGAGGATGATGCCAAAGTGATTATGAAATACAAAGAGGTACTTAATGGATTAGAAACAGCAACAGACAGATGTGAGGATGTTGCCAACGTGTTGGAGACCATTTTGGTTAAAAACGCTTAATTCCAAATCCGTAAAAAGCATATAATGATTACTACACTTCTTATTATTGTCATCATTTTAGCTATCGGTTTTGATTTTATCAATGGTTTTCATGATGCGGCCAATTCTATAGCTACCATTGTTTCTACAAAAGTTTTAACCCCTTTCCAGGCTGTGCTTTGGGCGGCGTTGTTCAACTTTGCGGCCTATTTCTATTTTACAGATCATAAAGTTGCTGATACCGTTGCCAAAACAGTATTTGCACAGTACATCACGCTAGAGGTGGTTTTGGCAGGATTGATTGCCGCTATAATGTGGAACTTATTGACTTGGTATTATGGTATTCCGTCCAGTTCTTCGCATACGTTAATTGGAGGTTTTGCCGGTGCCGGTATGGCTAAAGCACTTTCTTTGGGAGAAAATGCTTTAAATGCAGTAAACTTTGCGCCCATTATAAAAGTGGTTGCCTTTATTGTTTTGGCGCCTATTATAGGGATGGTGATAGCAGTGATTATCAACCTTATCATCATTAATATTTCTAAAAATGCCCGACCGGCAACAGCAGAGAAGTGGTTTAAAAGATTGCAATTGGTTTCCTCTGCTGCGCTAAGTTTTACCCATGGCGGTAATGATGCGCAGAAAGTAATGGGAATTATATTTGCAGCTTTAATAGCTAACAATGTAGTTGCGCCGGGTTCTCCCATGCCAGAATGGATACCTATTACCTGTTACGCAGCAATTGCATTAGGAACCATGAGCGGCGGTTGGAAAATTGTTAAGACGATGGGAAGCAAAATCACTAAAGTAACTTCTTTAGAAGGCGTAAGTGCCGAGGCTGCCGGTGCAGTAACTTTAGGAATTACAGAACACTTTGGTATTCCGGTTTCTACCACACATACCATCACCGGATCTATCATTGGTGTTGGTTTAACTAAAAGAGTTTCTGCGGTGCGCTGGGGAGTTACCTACAGCTTAATTTGGGCCTGGATTTTAACCATCCCGGTTTCTGCCACTTTAGCGGCCGCTATGTTTGCGATTGTCCACTACGTTTTTTAGGATAATAAATAAAAGAATAGATAGCCCGGTAGAGAAATCTGTTGGGCTTATTTTTTTTGGGAAATTTGTATTAAAATTGCTATTTTACTTTTTTAAAGTTCTTGGATAATTTATGACCCGTTTTGCTTTGAATTTATAGCCTGTACTGAACTGACTAATTTCTTTTTTTATGAATAATATTACATTTTTAAATAAGCAATTTAGGGTAAGAGAAATAAAATTGCCAGATTTAGGTTACATCTTGGTTTCAACAACAAATTTAAACGATGCCTTAATGATAAATGGAAGTGAATATATTTCAGATAAGGCTCAAAGAATTGATGAACAAATACATTTTTTTGTTGAGGAGAATGAAATTGAGTTGGATGAAAAGGAATTAATTAAAATAGTTAGATTGGAGACGATATAATTACGTTTCATTTTTTTTGTTTTGTAAGAACGCTTAATTTACCTTTTGAAAGTATAAAACCTAAATTTAAAATTCAACGCCTAAAATTACCAAACAGATTGATAGAAGTTGTCTATCAAGATAATTCAAAAACTACTTTATTAGTAACATTAAGTGAAGGCTGGCAAATTTCTTTTAGAATTCACAATGCAAGTTCAAGGATTGAACCTTCTTTAAAGTTCGATATTAATTTGGTTTCTGCACCACATTCATTGTTTGTAAATAAGTTGTTTGTCAGTTAGTTTTCAACCGTTCGAGTTTATACCTCACTTGTAGCTTTCCCCTAAACTATTTACAAGTTAGCTTTTTCTTAAGGATTAATCGATGAAAAGTTCCAGATTCTAAACTTTTTAAAGTGATTAGGCTATCTTTTTTATCGGTGATTATAAAGTTATCGGTGAACTTTCCACTACGGTAGCAACTGCCTTGGGTTTTGTATTTAAACTCAAAATCCACAAAATTACCGTTGAATTTTAGGGTGTCGCCAGCAACTTTATAATAGCCTTTGGCATATTCTTTCCATTGCCCTTTATCATAACAGGGCCCGCCTTGCAAATCTGCTTTAGAGAAATTACTGATGATTACGTAAAATGAATCGCAGGTGAATGTGAAGTTAAAGCGTTGGTAGGAGATCAATTGACTTTCATTTTCTAAAGAATCTTCAATCCATTTTCCTTGTAGAAATGCCTCGCCGGTTGATTTTTCTACTTTATTAAATTTGCAGGCAGCCAAAAAAAATAAAATAGCTATAACTGAAGCACTAAGAAATGTTTTTTTAAATTCCATTTTGACGTTTGAAAGGTTGCGGTTAAGGATTGAAACGGCATCCTTTTTTGTTTGCCCTTCGACTCGGCTCAGGGTGACAAAAAAGATATATCTGCCTGCTGGCAGACTGTTAAAACGCCTACATAATTTGAGCGTATATATAAAAAACCACGAAGCAGAATATAGCTTCGTGGTTTTTAATTTTTATTTTAAAGAACCCACCATGTCCTCAGGTTTTACCCACTCGGTAAATTGTTCATGATTTAATAAGCCGGATTCAACAGCTGCTTCACGCAAAGTTTTGTTTTCTTTATGTGCTTTTTTGGCAATTTTAGCAGCGTTTTCGTAACCGATGTGTGGGTTTAAAGCAGTTACCAACATCAAAGAATTTTCTAAATGCTTTTTGATTTCGGGCAGGTTAGGCTGAATTCCAACTGCGCAATTGTTGGTGAAAGAAACACAGGCATCGCCAATTAAACGGGCAGACTGTAATACGTTTGAGGCAATCACCGGTTTAAAAACATTCAGCTCGAAATGGCCGGTTGCGCCACCGATAGAAACGGCAACATCATTACCCATTACCTGCGCACAAACCATAGTTAAGGCTTCTGGCTGGGTTGGATTTACTTTGCCCGGCATAATAGAAGAACCCGGTTCGTTATCCGGAATAATGATCTCGCCAATGCCACAACGCGGGCCAGAACTCAACATTCTGATATCATTAGCTACTTTCATTAAAGAAACTGCTGTTCTTTTTAATGCGCCAGACATTTCAACCATGGCATCATGTGCGGCTAAAGCTTCAAATTTATTTGGCGCAGTAACAAAAGGCAAGCCTGTTAAAGTTGCAATGTGTTTTGCCACCAAAACGTCGTAACCTTTTGGTGTATTTAAGCCTGTACCAACGGCTGTACCGCCTAATGCTAATTCTTTAACAGCTTCCAAAGCATTATTGATGGCTCTTATAGAGTTGGTGATTTGTTGTGCATAACCAGAAAATTCCTGTCCCAAAGTAAGCGGCGTAGCATCCATAAAATGGGTACGGCCAGTTTTGGTAATCTCGGCAAATTCCTGTGATTTTTTAGTCAGCGTATCGCGTAAAAGTGTTAAGCCCGGCAAAGTAACTTCTACCACCTGCTTGTAAGTAGCAATGTGCATAGCCGTTGGAAAGGTGTCGTTGCTTGACTGTGATTTGTTTACATCATCATTTGGGTGCAAAACTTTTTTATCATCAGCTAAAGATCCGCCGTTAATTACATGTGCTCTGTTAGCGATAACCTCATTAGCGTTCATGTTTGATTGTGTGCCCGAACCTGTTTGCCAAATCACCAAAGGAAATTCATGATCCAAGCTTCCGGTTAAAATTTCATCGCAAGCTTTTGCAATCAAATCTCTTTTTTCTGCGGATAAAACACCTAAATCGGCATTGGCCATTGCGGCCGCCTTTTTTAAATAGGCAAAAGCATGTATAATCTCAACAGGCATGGAAGCCTCCGGACCAATTTTAAAATTATTACGTGAACGCTCAGTTTGTGCTCCCCAGTATTTTTCTGCCGGAACTTTAACCTCGCCCATGGTATCATGTTCTATTCTGTATTCCATTTGTTTGCTTTTTGTTATGGCTGCAAAATTAGTGTTTTTGAAAGGGAAAGCCCAATAATTAGCCTATTAATGTGCAAAACTCTCTTTGTTTTTATACAGATATAATTTCTAATTTCCCGGCTCGTTTAAAATGTTTAAAATTTGATAATGATTAAGAGATTTCCTTCACATTTATTGCTGATTCCCATTTTTATTTTAGGTGCCTGTTCTTCATCTGGCTCAAAAGAGCAAAAAGACAAAGAGAAAATCGTTGATCATTCAAAAGCCGATAGCCTATCGATAATTTTTGATCAAAAAAATAATGATAAAAAGCTAGATGCGTATTTTAACGATATCCACCGTAAGCGCAATTATAACGGTAACGTATTAATTGCCAAAAAAGGAAAAATTATTTACGAGGGTACTTTTGGCTGGGCCGATTACCTGCACCGCGATTCCTTGAAAATAGATTCTAAATTTCAGCTGGCTTCCATTTCTAAAACCATGACCGGTACTGCTGTGCTGATGTTGATGGAGCGAGGAAAATTGAAGCTATCGCAAACGGTAGATGAGTTTTTTCCTCAGTTTCCGTACAAAGGCATCACCATTGAAATGTTGCTTTCGCACCGCTCTGGCTTAAATAACTATGTTTATTTTACCGATGGTATCTGGAAAGATAAAAATAAAGGAATGAGCAATTTGGATGTGATTAACTTGTATGCGCAATATAAACCTGCGCCTTATTTTCCACCAAACAGGCAGTTCCATTATAACAACACCAATTTTATGTTGCTATCTGCTATTGTTGCCAAAGTTAGCGGGATGCAGTTTGAAGATTTTATGCAACAGAATATTTTTAAGCCTTGTAATATGAAAAACACGGCTATTTATTCCACCACTAAATATCAAAAAATACCGGTTGATGTAGTTGGTCATGATCGCGTTTGGCGTTTTTCCGTTCGTCAGAATTTTTTGGATGGACCTACTGGGGATAAAGGCGTTTACTCAACGGTTAAAGATTTGTTCTTGTTTGACAGGGCTTTACGTGACGGTCGTTTATTAAGTCAGCGCACTTTAGATTCGGCTTATACGCCACATAGCAAATTACAGAGCAACTATTTTGGCTACGGATTGGGCTGGAGAATGTATGTAGATTCTGCCAGAAAAGAACAGGTGATTTACCATACTGGCTGGTGGCATGGTTTCCGTCATATTTATCTACGAGATATGAAACGCGACATTACCATTGTAATTTTAAGCAATTTGGTGAACGGAAGCATCAACCAAATAGACGATGTGTATAAGATTTTAGGAATGCCAGTGGTAAGACGTGGTGCCGGCGGCGGTAGTGATGATGAATAGAAATCGTGGGTGTTTCTGCGGAATTCGCATAACTCAAAAAGATTTTCCGTGAGTTTGGGCAACAACTCTTTTGGTAATTGAAGGAAAGCTTTTTAAAGAGGAAACAGCCAATTCTGTTAAAAAATTATTCCCGAAAAGTTGTTGGATTCCTCTGCCAATTTTCAATCGTAAGGCAAATTCTTTGTTCCAAGTTTCGGTATAAGTTCTTTCCAGATTTAACCGGTTTTGTGGATTTAAACCGTTGGAGCAATTGGCAATAATCTGTTCAGCTAAAATTTTACCCGAATGAATAGCGATAGCCATTCCGTTACCGCAAAGTGGCGCAATCATTCCGGCGGTATCGCCACACATTAAAATATGTTTTTCTACCAATGATTTTTTACGGAACGAAATCTCGTTAATGGTTTCGGGATGTGGCCATATAAACTCAGAATTGCTGAAAAATCTTTTCAAATGCGGATTTTGGTACAGGATATTTTCTTCCATTTCTGGGATGTTGCCAAATTTTTTCAGGTATTTGTTTTCTGCCAGATAGCACAGGCAGTATAAATCACCTTCTATTTTATTGATACCACAATAACCGCCTTTAAAATTATCCAGCTGAATAGTGTCTTTAGGGAAATCTGTTTTGATATGATATTTTACACCAACGTAGGGACTGCGTTCGTAAAAAAATCTGCGGTTTAGTTTTTGGTCGAGGTTGGAGCGTTTGCCAAAAGCACCAATGACTAAATCTGCGGTTAGCGTTTTCAAGCTTGTTTCAACTGCAAAATTTTCATCGTTAAAACGGACGTCGTTAACTTTGGTCTCTAATATAAATTGAACTCCTGCTTTTTGGGCAATTTCAAACAGCGCATTGTCCAGAGTAAAACGGCTAATCCCAAAAGCACCTAAATCTAAATCAGCTTTTAGTGCATTTCCTTTCGGCGAGGTGACTATTAATTTGGAGATTTGTGAAGCATCATAATCATCAGGCTTAAAGCCGATGCTTTGCAGAAAAGGTAAAACTTCGTTACTTACATATTCGCCACAAACCCGGTTGAAAGGATATTTTTTACGTTCGATGAGCGTAACTTCAAAACCGTTTTTTGCGAGTGGAATGGAACTGGTTAAACCAGCCAATCCGCCACCGATAACAATGATTGAAGTCATTTATAAGTTTATTTTTATCTACGTAGCTCTGCGCCTTCAACCTTAAGCCTCACACCTTTTACCTTAAACCCTTTTACGGATAACCACCTGCCACCTAAAAGCCCACATCCATTTAATGCTGTAATCTTTTGCGCCTACTTTTTCTAACAGTGTTTCCAGCTCGTGGCGTTTAAAACTCCGTAGAACGGATAATTTACTGTCATGCTTTACCATGGGCGATTTGGAAAACAATTGCGTTAACCAGCCAATAGCATGATAAGCCAGCGGATGGCGGTGCAAATCATTGATAATTACTGCTTTTTTTGAGGCGTGGAGCATTTTTTGAACCAACTTAACCCAGGCTTCATTGTCAAAATGATGCGTAAAAAGGGAACTGATGACCACATCAAACTCGTTTTCCTGGAAATCTTCTGTTAAAACATCCGCCAAACGGAAACTTAAACCTGGATAATTTTTACTTGCCCGAACGGCATACGCTATCGCAGATTCGGTGGCATCCACACCCACAAAGTTGAGTTTCAAATTTTGGTCTCTAAAATATTTATCCAATACTTTAAGGCTATCGCCACCGCCACAGCCCCAATCGCAAATCACATCCCCGTTCCTTATGCCGATTTGTTTAAAAGCATCGTAAAAAACAGAAAAACCACCCAACAGTTTATTGATGGTTTCCAATTCTTTTAAAACCGGGTCAATTTCCAAAGCAGGCAACGCAAAATTGTCCATAATTTCTTCCTCTGTACTTCTGTGGCTAAAATCAGGCATATTTTAAAATCATACTTTCAAATGTTAATCCCGGACCAAATGCGAAACTTAAAATATTTTTACCGGATTGTTGTGCCGATGCTTTTCTGCCCAATTCTTCCAACACGAATATAATGGTAGTGGAAGACAT
>NZ_CAMLIG010000044.1 GCF_946480185.1 uncultured Pedobacter sp.
TTAAACTCGTCGCCAAAAGATGCGGTATAATAGGAATTAAAAAGGTAATAAATTATTGCTACGCCCGCTGTTAAAAATAGAATGTATTTAACAACAGTAAAAGTCGTAGCTTTTTTCAATAATCTATTGGATTAGTTTGTTGTTATCATCCGGGAAAACTAAAATTGGCTGGTATTTTTTAGCTTCCTCAAACTCCATGTGGGCATAAGAAACAATAATTACAATATCACCAATTTGGGCTAACCTGGCGCAAGATCCATTTAAACATACTTTTCCAGTTCCTCTTTCGCCTTTAATAATGTAAGTTTCAAATCTGGCGCCATTATTATTGTTAACCACCTGCACTTTTTCGTTTGGAATCATATTGGCGGCGTCGAGCAAGTCCTCATCAATAGTAATGCTACCAACATAATTCAACTCAGACTCTGTAATCTTAACCCTATGGATTTTAGATTTTAAAACTTCAATTACCATTATGCAAAAATAAAAAATAGATTCTATAAAAAAGTTAAGGCAACATCATATTATCTATCAGCCGGGTATTTCCAACCGAACAAGCTACCAATGCTATTGCATTTCTCTGGTTAGTTAAGGGCTGTAAGTTTTTAAGATCTACAATTTCTAAATATTCTAAATGCAGCAAATCGTCATTATAAAAATCTTTTGCTTGTTTTAACAGTTCATTATTAGGTGTTTGCCCATAGTTTTCTTTTATAAAACTCAAGGATTTGTAAAGCTGTAATGATTTTTTCCGTTCATCTGCATTTAAACGGATATTTCTGGAGCTCATTGCCAAACCGTCTTTTTCGCGAACAATCGGGCAGGCTTCCAATTCAATTTCTAAACCAAAATCTTTAGCCATTTTAGTAATCACTAAAAATTGCTGGTAATCTTTTTGTCCAAAAAAGGCGAAATCTGGCTTTACCAGTTTAAATAGTTTATAAACTATCTGGGTAACACCTTCATAATGCCCCGGCCTAAATTTGCCTTCTAAAACCCGGTTTAAATCGCCAACCTTATAATCCCATTTTTCGTTGGGCTCATACATCTCCTCAATTTCGGGGTTAAAAAGCACATCGCATCCTGCATTTACTAAAAGAATTTTATCGTTTTCTATGGGTTTCGGATATTTTAAAAGGTCATCTGCATTGTTAAACTGCGTTGGATTGACAAAAATTGTAGCAACCGTTAAATCGCACTTTCTCTTTGAGGCGGCAATTAAAGACAAGTGTCCCCCATGCAGAGCGCCCATAGTGGGTACAAGTCCAATTTTTACTTTACTTCTTTTTACAGAGTTTAAGTAGTTGGTAAGCTGTTCTTTAGTAGTAAAAGTTTTCAAAAACGATGAAATTTTAATCGGCAAATGTGGCTAAATTGTTCTGGATTAACAAAGGGCATTTACGTAAAACATTGTAAATCCGCAAGAAATTTATTACATTTGCAGTTCAAATTAGAACTTCTTAACAAAAACTTATCACAGATTACGAGATGGGAAAAACCAAGCTTTTGTTTATAACACATGAAATGTCACCCTTTTTGGATTTGACAGCTATTTCAAAGATCACAAGAACCTTACCTCAGGCCATGCAGGAGAAAGGATTTGAGATAAGAATATTAATGCCTCGTTTCGGTAATATCAATGAGAGAAGAAATCGGCTTCATGAAGTTATCCGCCTTTCGGGGATGAATATCATTATTGATGAGAACGATAATCCTTTAATTATAAAAGTAGCATCAATACCTTCTGCCCGAATGCAAGTTTATTTCTTGGATAACGAAGATTATTTCCATAGAAAATATGTTTTCAACGATGCAAAGGGTAAATTCTATGCAGATAATGACGAAAGAACAGTTTTCTTTTGCAAAGGTGCTTTAGAAACGGTTAAAAAATTAGGCTGGGCGCCAGATATTGTTCATTGCCATGGCTGGATGAGTGCGCTTGTTCCTGCTTATTTAAAAACTAATTACAAAGACGATCCTACTTTTAAGGATGCCAAAGTTGTTTATTCTTTATATGAAAACGCTTTTGCTGGATCTTTAGGAGATTCTTTCGCTAAAAAAGCTTTGATGAAAGGCATGGACGAAAAAGATATTGCAGGATATGCGGACGCAAGTCATAACGGAATAATTAAGGCGGCAATACAATATTCAGATGCGATAGTTTTTGGTGACGAAAGCGTGGACGAAGAAGTGTTAAACTTTGTTAAAAAATCGGAAAAACCGGTTTTAGAGTATTCTTCTACATCAGATATGGAAAATTATTACAATTTTTACCAAGAAATTGCCACTGATGAATTAGTATCTGTAGCTTAAAAATACTTAACGAATTATATGAGATTTTTCAAATTAGACTTATTAACCCTGTTAGTAAGTCTTTTTATTTTAGGAAGCTGTAAAAACCCTACAGGTATTGGTTTAGATGTTAACCCGGATGCTGCTTTACAGAGTAATATTGTAGATACAAGTACCGTAATTACGAAGCTTCAAAAACAAGATAGCGTTTTGGCAAATTACACCGCCCAAAGTGTTTTAGGCTATTTTAACGATGCAACTTTTGGTAAAACCACTGCAAACATTGCAATGGGCTTAACCATGCCATCCGTTAATTATAGTTTTGGAACAAACCCAACTTTAGATTCGGCCGTTTTGGTTATCCCTTTCATTGGTTTTTATGGTGATAGTATAAACTCAACTTTTACCGCCGAAGTAAGGCAACTTAACGAGGTTTTGTATAACGAATCTAGTAAAAGTTATTATTCCAACAAAAAATGGTTAACCAACTCTACTGTAATTGGAACCAAAATAATTACTACCAACCTCAAAGATAGCATCTACATACAGGCTATTATTACAGGCCAGCCTGATAGTCTTATTAAAGTTCGAAGACAGCTGAGGATTAAGTTAGACCCCAATTCTGATTTTGTTAAAAACAAAATTTTTAATGTTGATTCTGTGAACAAAGTTTCAAACATTGCGTTCAACAATTACATCAAAGGCTTATTTCTATCTGTTAACAAAGGCGCTTCAACCGGTGCTGGAGGTTTGTTCTCCTTAGATACTTATACTAGCGGAGCTGCTAAATTAGATGTTTTTTATAAAACAACTAATACCAGCGGAACAATTGATACTTTGGTAAATAGTTTTGGTATTAATGGAGCTAGTGGAAGTGCGGCCACCGAATTAACATGGGACATCACCGGAACGCCAGTTAAAGCCGAGTTAGAAAGTACCGCTAAGAATAGTAATACCTTATTTTTAAAAGGTTTGGCTGGTACTCAAGTTAAGGTTGAATTTCCTTATTTAGATAAATTAAAGGCTCTTGGAAGTAACGTTGCTATTAATAGAGCCGAGTTGGTTTTTTACACAGATAACAATCCAGCTTACGGAACATATCAGCCAATAAGTCGTTTGCGTACTTACCGTTGGGATATCGCCAACAGGCCACAACCACTTCCAGATGAATCTCCTAGTGACCCAAGATATTTAGGCCCTGGATTTAATGGTGGTTATTTTAACAGTGTCACAAAATCGTATGTTTTTAATGTTACCGGTTACGTTCAGGATTTGTTAAGAGGCAGACTAAAAGATTACGGCACTTTTATTACCCCGTCAGATTTTACCACCGCAACAAACGGGTTAAATATTTTAGGCAGAACTGTTGTAGGTGGCGGAGGCAGTGCCAATTACAAAGTTAAACTGCGCATCTTTTATACAGACCAAAAGTAAATTTCTTGTTGCTTTATAAATGAAACTATATTTTGTAGCTTAGCAGCGTCTTCAAAATATAGTTTTTTTTATGTGTGGAATTGTTGGTTATATCGGCTTTAGAGAAGCCTATCCCATTATTATTAAGGGTTTACAACGTTTAGAGTACCGAGGCTATGACAGTGCCGGAGTAGCGTTATTAGACCATTCATCCAATGTAAATATTTATAAAAAAGCAGGTAAAGTTGCCGATTTAGAGAGTTTTATTGAAGGAAAAAATCATACCGGCTCAATTGGTATGGGGCATACGCGTTGGGCTACCCACGGTGCGCCAAGTGATAGAAATTCGCACCCCCACCAATCGGGCGACGAAAGATTAGCGATTATACATAACGGAATTATAGAAAATTATGGCCCGTTAAAAGAAGAGCTGATCAGCAGAGGCCACGTTTTCATCAGCGATACCGATACCGAGGTATTGATTCACCTGATAGAGGATATTAGAAAAGAAGCAAAAATTGATTTACAGGAAGCAGTACGCGAAGCTTTAAAGCAAGTTATTGGTGCGTATGCCATTGTGATTATGAGCAAAGACGATCCCGAGATGCTTATTGCCGCTCGTAAAGGAAGCCCAATGGTGATTGGTGTAGGGATAAACGAATACTTTATTGCTTCAGATGCAACCCCAATTGTAGAATATACAAAAAACGTTATCTATTTAGATGATAACGAAATTGCTTATCTAAAAACAGATGAGCTTGTTATTAGGTCAATTGATAATGAAATCAGAACGCCGTATGTGCAGCAGTTGGAGATAAAACTCGAAATGCTTGAAAAAGGAGGTTATGAGCATTTCATGTTAAAGGAAATTTATGAGCAACCACGCTCTATAAATGACTGTATGCGTGGACGTATCTATCCATTAGAGGGTAAAATTAAGTTGGGAGGTATTAAAGATTATACCAAAAAATTTAAGAATGCAAACAGAATTATTATTGTGGCCTGCGGTACTTCATGGCATGCGGGTTTAGTAGGAGAGTATTTAATTGAAGAATACGCAAGAATACCGGTTGAAGTTGAATACGCTTCTGAATTTAGGTACCGTAATCCAATAATAACAGAAAAGGATATTGTAATTGCTATATCGCAATCTGGGGAAACTGCCGACACCATGGCCGCCATTGAAATGGCGAAATCAAAAGGGGCTACAATTTTTGGGATTTGCAATGTTGTCGGTGCTTCTATCCCTCGTTTGTCTGATGCGGGAATTTATACGCATGCGGGCCCAGAGATAGGTGTTGCGTCAACAAAAGCTTTTACCGCTCAAGTAACCGCTTTAACTTTAATGGCCTTTTATATGGCCGAAAGGAAAGGAACCTTATCGCAAACCAAATTAATTGCTTTGTTGAGTGAGTTGGAAAGAATACCTAGCATGGTACAGAGAGCCTTGGAATCTGATAAGTTGATTTTAAAGATTGCTGAAAAATTCAAAGACTCAAGAAATGCACTTTTCTTAGGAAGAGGAAGCGGTTTCCCGGTAGCTTTAGAAGGAGCGTTAAAGCTGAAAGAGATTTCTTACATTCATGCAGAAGGTTACCCAGCAGCAGAAATGAAACACGGTCCAATTGCTTTAATTGACGAAGAAATGCCAGTTATTGTAATTGCCACCCAAAATTCGTCATACGAAAAGGTGATATCTAACATACAGGAAGTAAAAGCTAGAAAAGGTATTGTGGTTGCTATCGTAACGGAAGGTGATACTGAGGTAGTTAAAATGGCAGATTATGCGATAGAAATACCTGCAAGTGATGAAGCATTTTTACCACTTCTGGCTACTATCCCTTTGCAATTATTATCATACCATATTGCAGTTTTAAGGGGCTGTAATGTAGATCAGCCACGTAACTTGGCAAAATCTGTAACGGTAGAATAGTTTAATAGATTGAATAATATTAAAAGGAGGCTTTTTGCCTCCTTTTTTGTTATAATCATTTTTGTTTTGATAGAATTTGTCTATTTTACATCATGACAATTACCCAACTTGAATACGCCGTTGCCGTAGATACTTATAGAAGTTTTGTTTTAGCTGCAGAAAAGTGCTTTGTAACCCAACCTACGCTAAGTATGCAAATCCAAAAATTGGAAGAACATTTGGGCGTGAAATTATTTGACAGATCCAGACAACCCATTACGCCCACAGAAATAGGAGTTGAAGTAATTGAGCAAGCTAGAATACTTTTGCAGGAAAGTTTTAAAATAAAAGATATTATAGAAGAGCGGAAAGGCGAAATAGGTGGTGAGTTTAAAATTGGAGTAATCCCCACAGTTGCGCCATATCTGATTCCAAAAGTAATAGGAGGCTTTTTAGAGAAATATCCTAAAATAAGGCTTTCTGTCTCAGAGCTTACTACTGAAAATATAATACAACAGTTAAAAGTAGGTTTACTAGACTGTGGCATATTGGCAACCCCATTAGATGAGGACTTTTTAACCGAACGACCAGTTTATTACGAGAACTTTGTAAGCTATCTGACTAAAAACAGCCCAATGTTCAAGAAAAAAGCATTGACCACTAATGATTTAGATGTAGATAATCTTTGGTTATTAAACGAGGGACACTGCATGCGAAACCAGGTTTTAAATATATGTCAGCATGCCAAATCAAACCACCATAAGCTAAATTATAATACGGGAAGTATTGAAACTTTAATTAAAATGGTGGATGTGAATGATGGGATTACCATTTTGCCAGAGCTGTCTCTACAAGATTTTTCGCTAAAACAGATGGACAGGGTTCGCTATTTTAAAAGCCCGGAGCCAAGTCGGGAAATAAGCATTGTTACCCATAAGAATTTCATCAAAAAGCGGATGATTGAAGCATTGGAAGCGGAGATTTTAAACAGCATTCCAAAGCGAATGAAGAGCAAGAAAAAGAAAGAAGTGATTGCTATTGATCTATAAAGGAAAGGGTTGAATGCTTTTTCCTGATTTCTAATCTCACTTTTCTTCCTAAAATTAAAGCTCTATTATCTGGCAAATGCCCTGCCGGAAAGTTAAAGCCAACCGGAAAACCATATTTAGATACAACTGAATCAATAATTTCATTTACAGAATATCCAAAAGGCGGCTCGTCCTGCTTAATGTTGGTAAAACCGCCAACTATTAATCCTTTTAGGTTTTTCAGTTTTCCGGCCCGGTCTAAAGTGTGGATCATGCGGTCAATTGCATAAGCATATTCCCCAACATCTTCAATAAAAAGAATCTTATCGTTATAATCTATATCATTTTTAGAATTTATACAGGCAACCAATAAGGTTAAATTTCCACCAACAAGCTCACCCTCGCAAATTCCAAGTCTATTTTCCGTACTACTCGGAAATGTATAAGTTATTTCTTCGCCAAAAAGCGCTCTTCGTAAACTTGCTAAACCTTCTTTGGAGCTTTCGGAAATGGTGGAGGGCATTTGTGCATGTAAGCTTTGTAAAGCCATGCTTTGCAATTGTAAGTGAAATACGGTGATATCGCTAAAGCCAATGATCCACTTTGGGTTTCGGACTAATGAAGTCCAATCTATATCGTCCACAATCCGGATACATCCGTAACCGCCTCTGGCCGCAATAATTGCTTTTATGCTGGTGTCGTCAATAAACTTTTGCATATCGCTCGCTCTCAGTTCATCCGTTCCGGCAAATTGAAAATGCGATGCAGTAATGGTATCGCCCAAAACTACTTCCAATCCCCAAGACTCTAAAAGTGAGATAGCATCTTTCATTGGAGCTTTCAAACTTTTAGCCGGACAAGTGATGGCTATTTTGTCTCCTTTTTTTAAATAGGGTGGATTGATCATCATTTTAAATTTATTGAACTTTATAAGGCGTTAACGATAGCAACGACATCCTTTTTGTTTGTCATCCTGAGCGGAGTCGAAGGCTGGCAAATAAAAAGATATAGTGGATAGCGTGTTAAAACGCACATATTATTTATCTTTTGCTATAACTACTGATTTTAAGCATTATCAATTATCTTTGCAAATTAATAAAACAACCCAAACATTTAGTTTTGACTACTAAAAATCATAAAAGATATACCATCACATCCGCCTTGCCTTATGCAAACGGACCTTTACACATTGGACATTTGGCTGGCGCTTACTTGCCGGCGGATATTTTTGTGAGGCATTTGCGCTTACAGAAAAAAGATGTAGTTTATGTTTGCGGATCTGATGAGCATGGCGCTGCAATAACGATAAAAGCAAAAAAAGAAGGCACTACGCCGCAAGCAATTATAGATCAATATCATTATCAGATTAAAAAAAGCTTTGAAGATTTTGGAATTGCTTTTGATATTTATCACCGTACTTCCGCACCTATACATCACGATTTATCAAAGGAATTTTTTCTGAATCTTTATGAAAAAGGAGAATTTATAGAGAAATATTCTGATCAGTATTTTGATGAAGAATTTCAGCAGTTTTTGGCCGATAGATACATTATTGGTACCTGCCCCAATTGCGGAAACGACAATGCTTATGGCGACCAGTGCGAAAAATGTGGAACATCGCTCAGTCCAACAGAGTTAATTAACCCTCGATCTACTTTAAGTGGTAATGCGCCAATTTTAAAACCAACAAAACATTGGTATTTGCCTTTGGATAAGTACCAGCCTTGGTTAGAAGAGTGGTTGTTGGAAGGAAAAAAAGATAGCTGGAAAACCAACGTTTACGGACAATGCAGTTCGTGGTTAAAACAAGGTTTACAACCACGATCCATGACCCGAGATTTAGATTGGGGAATTGACGTTCCTTTGATGGAGGCAGAAGGCAAAAAACTTTACGTTTGGTTGGATGCGCCAATCGGCTATATTTCCGCAACTAAACAATGGGCAATTGATCATAACAAAGACTGGCAATTGTATTGGAAAAAGCAGGAAAACGAAGAAGATAATTCATGTTTGATTCACTTTATAGGCAAAGACAATATTGTTTTCCATTGCATTACCTTTCCGTCTATATTGAACGCTCACGGTGATTATATTTTGCCAGAACATGTGCCTGCAAATGAGTTTTTAAATTTAGAAGGCGATAAACTTTCGACATCAAGAAATCATGCAGTTTGGCTGCATGAATATTTGGAAGAATTCCCAGGAAAACAAGATGAATTACGTTATGTATTAACATCTATTATGCCCGAAACCAGCGACAGTGAGTTTACTTGGAAAGATTACCAAGCCCGTGTAAACAATGAGTTGGTAGCCATTTTGGGGAATTTTATTAACCGTGTGATGATTTTGATGCACAAGTATTTCGAAGGAAAAACTTTGGGTGCAGAAAATCTGAAAGATGCATTTGTTGACGAGCAAATTAAGATTGCTTATGCGGATATTAACAAACACATTACCGACTTTAAATTTAGAAATGCGGTTTCTTCTTTGATGGATGTAGCGAGGTTAGGCAATAAATATTTAACCGAAAAAGAACCTTGGAAAACTTTTAAGGAAAAGCCAGAGGAGACCAGAGAAGTTTTGCAGAATTGTTTGCATATCATTGCGCATTTAGCTACACTTTCGCAAGCATTTTTACCGCATACCAGCAAGAAAATAGCGGCCATGCTTAACATTTCTGCTGATGATAAAGGTTATAGCGAAGTCGTTACTTTTACAGACGGGCATCAGTTAAATCCTGCCAGTTTGTTGTTTGAAAAAGTGGAAGACGAACAAGTGCAAAAACAATTGACAAAATTAGTTGCTAAAAAAGAAGAGGCAGGAGCTTTGGTTCCACAAGTAGTTTTACCGGCAAAAGAGAATATTAATTTTGATTCTTTTGCTGCCATGGATATTAGAACCGGAAAAATTTTAGCGGCGGAAAAAGTTGCCAAAACTAAAAAGTTATTGAAACTTACGGTAGACACGGGTTTAGATCAAAGAACGGTTGTTTCTGGTATTGCAGAGTTTTTTGAACCGGAAAATATTGTTGGTCAGCAGGTAAGTATATTAATTAATCTTGAACCCAGAGAAATTAAAGGAATTCTTTCACAAGGGATGATTTTAATGGCCGAAAATTCAGAAGGAAAACTTACTTTTGTCGCTCCTAAAGAGGAGTTTGGTGTCGGAAGTGTGGTGAGGTAGAAAAATCGGCCTCGTAGTTCAACGGATAGAATAGAAGTTTCCTAAACTTTAGATATGAGTTCGATTCTCGTCGAGGCCACGTTAAAAGGAGAGCAGATGCTCTCCTTTTTTATTCAAAGAGTCTTGACTTTTTAAAAAATGAAAATGCGTTTAACTTCTTTTCATATTGATTTATATGAAATATATTAGTTCCCAACGTGGCAGATGCTAATTTTTGCGTCAACTCATTTCTTCTTTTAAGCCCAAGCAAATTAATATTCTATTGTTTACTTTTGCGCTATGGCAAATGTGAAAGCAGCGATTCCAAAAGGGACTAGAGATTTTGGTCCGCAAGTAATGATTAAGCGGAACTACATTTTTGATACGATAAAAAAAGTATTCAAAAAGTACGGTTATCAAGAAATTCAAACTCCAACCATGGAGAATTTGGATACGCTTACCGGCAAATATGGCGATGAAGGAGATCAGCTGATTTTTAAGATTTTAAATTCTGGCGATTACATGCTAAAAGCAGAAGGCTTAAAGCAAAAAGGCGAAGAATTCAGTTCAAAGAAACTATTGCCAATTATTTCTGAAAAAGCCCTTCGTTATGATTTAACCGTTCCTTTTGCCCGTTACGTGGTGATGCATCAGCATGAGATTACTTCGCCTTTCAAGCGCTTTCAAATACAGCCGGTTTGGCGGGCAGACAGGCCGCAAAAAGGACGTTACCGTGAGTTTTACCAGTGTGATGCCGACGTGGTAGGTTCTGATTCTTTACTGAACGAAGCTGAATTTATCTGTATTTACGATGAAGCTTTAAGTAATTTAGGGCTGAAGGATTTCACCATCAAAGTCAACAACCGCAAAATTTTATCGGGTATTGCCGAGTTGATTGGCAAGCCAGCACAAATTGTTGATTTAACCGTTGCTATTGATAAATTGGATAAAATTGGATTGGACGGCGTTGAAAAAGAGCTTTTAGAAAAAGGATTTACAGCAGAAGACCTTGCTATTTTAAAACCGGTCATCCTGCTTTCAGGTTCAAACCAAGAAAAACTAGCCTCTCTTTCTCATATTTTAGCAGATTCTACCGTTGGGAAAAATGGTATTGGCGAAATTGAAAAAGTACTGAATTACCTCAGTTCTTTCAATTTAAAAACAGCAAAAGTAGAGTTAGATTTAACTTTAGCCCGTGGTTTAAACTATTATACCGGTTGCATATTTGAAGTAAAAACCAACGAAGCCACAATGGGTTCAATTGGTGGCGGCGGACGTTATGATGACCTCACTGGCATGTTTGGAAAAGAGGGATTAACCGGCGTTGGCATTTCTTTTGGTGCCGATAGAATTTATGATGTTTTAGAAGAGCTCAATCTTTTCCCGTCCACAGCAAATGAAAGTACCAAAATTTTAATTTGCGTATTTGGCGAGGAAGAAGAAACTTTTAGCTTACCCATTTTAAATCAACTGCGTCAAGCGGATATCAATGCAGAGCTTTTTCCTTTCGGAGCAAAAATGAAAAAGCAGATGCAATACGCCAATGACAAAAATATCCCTTATGTATTGGTAATTGGTGGTGATGAAATGCAGAGTGGCCAATTAAGTTTAAAAAACATGGCTACTGGCGAACAGGTAAAAATTGGTGTTGAAGAGTTGGTGGAGCGGTTGGGTTAACTATAAAACGCATCAATGGCTAATAAACCAATTGATGCATTTCGCTATAGGCTTCCACGATATTTTCTGAAAGATTGATTGCCACAGAAACTGCAATGCCCGCCACACCAGTTTCCATTAACGCCACAACATCCCCCATCTTTATTCCTCCAACAGCAATCAAAGGAAAAGTTAGCCCTTCGCTTTTTAAAGTTTCAACAGCTTTTTTGTAACCATTTAAACCCCACAGCTGGAAATTATTGGGTTTTGTATCCGTATGTGCAAATGGTCCGCAACCAATATAATCTGCGCTATTATTAATGTGTTTTCTTATTTGATCTAAATTTATTGCAGAAACTCCTAAAGTTTTTGCTTCGCCAATCTGTTCGCGGACCAAGGTAATATCTGCTTCCGTATCTTCTATATGTACTCCTTGGATATCTGCCAAATGCACCAAATGGCTATGGTTGGTAACAATTAAAGTTGCTCCCCAATCATCGCAAATGGTGGCTATAGGATGCAGTTCTTCCAACATTTCTTTATCGCTTTTGCTAAAGCAGCGGTACTGGATCCAATTTGCACCAGCCTCACAAGCCATTTGTACCTGTTGTATATGGCTAAGGTTTGGTAAATCTTGTGTAAGGTAATGCAGTTTGGATATATACTTTTTCATTCGATTTTATTATTCCGTTTTTAGTTTTAAGCCTTTCGTATCAAGCTTTCCGCCTAATTAAAACCCAAAAAGCTATTTCTTTAAAACTTCCTCAATAGGCAAGCCGATGTTTCCGTTTGGCTCTTGTATGTGCAACAAAGCAGCTAAAGTTGGCGCAATATCTGCCATACTTGTTTGACGATTTAATGAGCCGTGATTAATTCCCCAGCCCATAAAAACCAAAGGAATATGTGTGTCATAAGGATTCCAAGTGCCATGGGTTGTACCGGTAGTGCCATAACCAGAAAACACGCCCGGCTTTAACAAAATTTGAATTGCACCGCTTCTTTCTGCATTGTAACCGTTAATAACCCGACTTTTAAGCGCCTCCGGAACACTTGCTGTTGCTGCTTTTTCCATATCAATGGCATAAGCTACGCCTTCCTGTTTTTCTAAAAACCGGATAGTCGAAACTTTAATTTTTTCAAGATCAAGGTCAGATTTAACGATCAACTGGTTGTTAAAATTTACTTGGTAATTCATTAAACTTAAAACAAGTTTTGGTTGCTTAAACTCTTTTTCTAAAGAAGCATTTAAGCCTTTTAAAATAGCCGCGGTTGGCCATAAGCCTGCCGGAATTTTATGATCTGTTAAAAACAACGGATTATGCGCCGCGCCATGATCTGCCGAAAGAAAAACGGTATATTGTCCTTTTCCAATGGTGGCGTCTAAAGTGTTAAGCAGGTCTTCTATGTTTTTATCCAACCGTAAATAGGTATCTTCAGTTTCTATTGCATTTACTCCGTACTTATGCCCCACATAATCTGTCGAAGAAAAGCTGATTGCCAAAAAATCTGTATTTGTACCTTTTCCCATCCGCTCGTTTTTTAAAATCTCTTTGGCAAAATCAAGCGTTAGCTGGTTTCCGTAAGGTGTAGTTCTTATTATTCCGTAATTTCCATTAAACATTTTGGAAGTAAGATGCGGGAAAACAGGCGCCTGTTCTCCGTCCATTTTACCTTCGTATAAATTATCATCAGCAGTGCTTTGCAGGTAGGTATTAATAGGGTAAATGGTATTCCAGTCTTGTTTAATATACTTTTCTGCAAGTTTTTGACTGTTGAAGTTATTTACCCAAGTTGGTAAAGCCGTCATATAATAAGTGCTGGTAATCCAGTTTCCACTGGCATCATCAAACCAATAAGCAGCGTTTGCAGTATGGCCGGCAGGTAAAATTCCACCGCGGTCTTTTAAGGCGACACCAATAACTTTGGACTGAAAATTTGTAGCAAGCCTAAGTTCATCGGTTATCGTTGTGGTCAATAAATTAGCTGGGGACATTTCGCCCGCCGTTGAATTACTGCCTACTGTCTTCACGGTGCTGTCTTCAGTACAGTATAAAGATTTCCCGGTTGCTTGAATGATGAAATCATTGGCCGCAATGCCGTTTAATGCCGGTACAGAACCGGTATAAATTCCGCTGTGTCCTGCAGCGGTAACTGTTGGGATATATGGAATCTGCGTATTCTCGCAGGTAAAACCTTCGTTTAGCAAGCGGTTAAAACCACCGGCACCATATCTGTTGGCAAAACGGTAAAGGTAATCCCAGCGCATTTGATCAACCACTATTCCAACTACTAATTTTGGGCGGGCGGGCATATCCCTCAACTGATTGACCAACACAGGCGTTTTTGGCTTTTGTGCCGATGAATATAGGGGAAGAAGAACTGTAAAAAGGACTGCTATTTTTAAGATTTTCATTTTGCGGAATTTAAGGATCTCAAATTTAACAATTTGTTGCGCACTTGCTAAGCCTAAGCAAAAACATCATTTAAAATTCACAGTTGCTTAACTTAAAATGTATTTCTCCTAAAAATCAACCTTTATCCTACCCTGAAAAAAATGTAATGATTTGGTAAAATAATTACGATCAACATTATTAATACAGGTTGTTTTAATGAAAAACATCACTTTTGGGCTTTAAATTTAAAATGAAAAAATTGCTTATATATTTTTTGTTGCCCTTAATAATGGCTTTCGGTTGCCAAAATGGAAACAAAATAAAGTTAAGAGCCCCGCAAGCTATAAAAGGCGTACTTATTGGCGATTCTGTTTTAGACAACAACATCAAAGATTCTGAAAGCGTACTTGCTATAATTGTACCAGATAATACCACAAAAGTTAAATTGCGGGGTGTGGTAAAAAAAGTGAGCAAAAAGGGAAATTGGTTGCAAATGACGGCTAACAATAAAAAAGAGATTCTGGTAAACTTTGGTGATAAGGCTATCTTTTTTCCGCAGTCGATGACAGGCAAAGAGGTTGTTTTAGACGGACAGGCTAAATTAGAAACCCTATCTGTAGAGCAGCAAAAGAGTTTTGCTATTGAAAATGAAATCGCTCCAAAACAAAGCTCATCAATAAAGGGCTTTAAAGAAGTGGTTTTGTTTGAAGCAAAGGGAGTGGTTATTTTATAAGTGCATGACAAAAAATGGAACCACATAGATTTTAGCCGTTAAAAAGGTAAAATAGTTTTGCCGAAACAATGTTTCAGCTATTTTGTGTGTCTTAAAGGTCTTTTTTATAAAATCGAACGTCTATGCTATGTGTTTAAAAAATGTCCCTGGACTAAAGCTTAATAAAAAAGTCATTGTAGTTATCCCCTACAATGACTTTTTTATCTGCTAATTTTATACAATATGAACAGACTGCTAATAAACTAAATGTTATTGTTTCAATGTAATGCTTCTTTCAATAGAAGTATTGTCTCCGGTTAATTCTTTTCCGGCTGCATCCAATAAAGTTATTTTAAGTTTTAAATCGCCCATTGGTGCGTTTTTTATGAAATAGGGTTGCCATTTATCAACGGTGAAAGTAGTATCGCCAACATTAACTTTTACTTTATAAGCATCTGCGGCCAGTTTGGCATTCTTAACATAAAAATCTAACAATACATTTTGGGTGTCTTTGCCGGCATACTCGCCTTTTGGTCTGCTATAAAACAACATGGGTTCTTTTACGCTGTCCAATGCCAAATACTTTCCGTCCTTATCTATTTTAAAATGTACTAAAACGGAAGCATCCGGAGATTTTACGGACAAATGGTAAGATCGGGATAAGAAACTCAATAAATAATGTTCAGAATTTATAGGCAAAGTAATGGTGTTTTCTGGCTTGTATAAAGCTTGGTAAGGTTTGTTATCCATGATAAAATGGATGTGTTGACCTTTGTCGGAATTGGCACACTCGCCAGAATGGTTGTCCATTGTCTGCTTTGATAGCTCGTAATTGGCAACATTAAACGTGTACATCAGCTTTACCGAATCTGCACCCACCTTTTCCGTTTTAACATCTGTGATGGTCAATTTTGCATTAGGGAATTCTTCTGCCTCGGTTAAAGGCTCAATGCTCATTGCGGCATGTACAACGCTGTCTTGGGCATCGGCGGTTTTCTTTCCGTTTTGGTTACATGCGCTTAAGCTTGCCAAAGCAATTAAGCCCGAAAACAAAAATGGAGAACTAAATTTTAAATTCATGGTTTTTAAATTTATGTTATTGAAGATATAAAATTACTGATTATGATTGATTTGTGCGCAAAAATTACGCCATTGCCTCACCCCAGCCCTCTCCGAAGGAGAGGGGGCTACCTCCCAACGCGAATGACTAATGGACTAAAAGGATTTCGGAATGAATTAATGACTAATGAACTTTTTTACTAAGAAAGCCAAATCTGGCGCTCTTAGCTCTGTGAACTCTGTGTGCTCCGCGGTTAGCCTTCGACTCCGCTGGTAAATCGCAAAATAAATCAATGAACCCTCTTAGTGACTAATGAACTCTTAAAACTCTGCAAATACTAATGAACTCCTTTTACGAATGAGCCCACAGTTTATATAGCGTCTTAAAATCCTATCTTTGCACATACAAATGAGAGATCATCAAATTATCACCCTTAAAAACGGCATCCGTATTTTACTTAAACCAGTAAAATCACAGATTTCGCACTGTTGCTTAATCATCAATGCCGGCTCGCGTGACGAAGAAATTGGAGCACCTGGATTGGCGCATTTTATAGAACATTTACTGTTTAAAGAAACTGCAAAAAGGAATACCAGCCAAATTTTAAACCGCTTAGAAATTGTTGGAGGCGATTTAAACGCCTATACCACCAAAGAATATACTTGCCTACAAGCATCCTTTTTAAAGCCACATTTAGAGCGGGCAATGGAGCTTTTACAGGATATCGCTTTTTTTTCGACCTTTCCGGAAACGGAAATGGAAAAAGAAAAAGAAGTGATTTTGGATGAAATTTTAAGCTACGAAGACCAGCCAGAAGAAGCCATTAACGACGATTTTGAATCCCTGCTTTTTAAGGGGCACACCTTGGGCGAAAATATCCTTGGTACACCAACATCCGTTAAAAGTTTTCAAAAAAAACACCTCGTAAATTTCATCGCTAAAAATTACAATACCCACGAAATTATTTTTGCCGTTTCCGGTGCGTACAGCATTGCTAAAATAGAGAAACTAGCCGAAAAATATTTCGAGATTATCCCCGAAAACAAAGCCTTTAAAATAAGAACTGCCCCAAAACCAAATAAGCCAGAGACTAAAAAAGTGGCTAAACCTATTAACCAAGCACATTGCATGCTAGGTTCAACTGCTTACAACTTGCATCACCCACATAAACCGGGTTTATTGTTACTCAATAATTTGCTAGGTGGGACCGGAATGAGCTCAAAACTCAACTTAGAAATCCGCGAGAAATATGGCATTGCTTATACCATAGAATCCAGCTATTCGCCTTTAACGGATACCGGCCTGTTTTCTATTTATTTTGGTACCGATGCAGAAAAAGTTGATAAAGCTTTAAGCCTCATTTATAAAGAACTCCAAAAAACACGGGAAAATAAGCTGGGTAAAATTCAGCTTTCGCAAGCGAAGAAAAGGTTTATTGGACAAATTGCATTAGGCGAGGAAAACAGAATGGGCGTTTTGATATCCATGGCAAAAAGCTTGTTAGACTACGGAAAAATAGACTCGCTTAAACAAGTTTACGATAAAATTAATGCTGTTAGCGCCGAAGAACTTTTAGCTATTGCAAACAATATTTTGGATAAGGACAATTTAAGCTTATTGCTTTACCACCCCGAAGAAACTAATTAAAACACAATGAATATCACCCTAAAAGACAAAGATTTTGAGACCTTAATCGAGTACTCCATGATTGAAAAACGTACCCGCTTAATTGGTATCGAGATTAATGTGGAGTACGAAAACCGCATCCCTGTTTTTTTGGGAGTTCTTAACGGCTCTTTTATGTTTATGGCAGATTTGCTGAAAGAAATTCATATCCCTTGCGAAACAACTTTTGTTAAACTGGCGTCGTACCACGGTGGCACAAAAAGTTCGGGAAATATAACAGAAGAACTCAGTATTAGTATTGCTATGGATTTAAAAAACCGCGATGTAATTATTGTGGAAGATATTATTGATAGCGGCAAAACTTTGGCTTACCTGCTCAAACAGCTTAAAGCGCTAGAGCCAGCCAGTATTAAAATTGCCTCATTACTGCTCAAACCCGATGCGCTAGAAGTAGATTTAGGCGAAATTGATTACGTGGGGTTTGAAATAGCAAATGAATTTGTGGTAGGCTACGGTTTAGACTACGATGGTTTAGGCCGTAATTTAATTGACATTTATCGTTTGTGCGAGGAATAATAAACCCACCTCTTTTTCAGTTAATTGATATTAAAATTTGTTTTAATTTAGCCTTTATCATTATTATCACAACAAATGGCCTTCAAAAAATTATCGCTGTTCGCTCTTTTATCTAGTCTATTTTTGTTTTCCTGCCATCAGGATAAACCTCAAGCTAGCGGTTCTTCTTATTTCGTAAATCCCGAAACTGGCACAGTCGTTAAATCCGGAGACCCGGTCAACTTAAAATTAAAATACGCAGAAGGCGATGTTGATTCTGTCCAATACCTTATTGATACCACAAAAGTGGGCGTTAAAAAAGATACTGCCCAATTCAACCTTAGCACAACAGGTCTTCCCTTGGGCAGTCGGTTAATTACCGCAAAAATATACAGAAACGGTGTTGCCGAAGAAGTAACCAGCAATGTGGTTTTAACAAGTGCCATAAAACCTGCGGAGTACGGCTATAAAATCATTAAAACATACCCACATTCTACTTCTTCTTACGTGGAAGGTCTGGAGTTTCATGATGGATATTTTTACGAAAGCGCTGGAGATTACGGCCACTCCAGCTTAAGAAAAGTGAGTATTGACGGAAAAGTAGTACAGCAACAAAACCTTAACAAACAATATTTTGGAGAGGGAATTACCGTTATCGGCGATAAAATTATCCAACTCACTTATAAAGAAAAAGTGGGTTTCGAGTATGAAAAAGCAACGTTTAAATTGCTAAAAACCTTTCCTTACAACCACACTGCCGAAGGTTGGGGATTAACTTTCGATGGCGAAACCATTTACAATACCGATGGCAGTAACATCATTTACAAACTAGATAAAAACACCTATCTGCCAAAAGGGAGCATCGAAGTTTATGACGATAAAGGTCCTGTTACGCAGTTGAACGAACTGGAATGGATTAACGGAAAACTTTATGCCAACATTTACACTTCGGAATTAATTGCCATCATCAATCCACAAACCGGTGCTGTTGAAGCCTATATTAATATGATGGGTTTGCCTCATGGCGAAGTTGATGACCCACAACAAGACGTTTTAAACGGCATCGCTTATGATAAAGTTGGGAAACGCTTATTTGTAACCGGCAAAAAATGGGATAAAATGTTCCAGATTGAGGTGGTAAAGAAATAAGTTTCTCCGTTGCACAATGTCATTATTTAAGCGGTTCATCATGTTGGAACCTAATTTAAAGCCCCAGTAGGGGCTACCGCTTTGTAAAAAAACACAGGACAGGAGTGCTCCGTAGGAGCTACCCAAAACGGCCAGCCCGGTTTATCTTCCCTATTTATCGGTATAGGGCCGCAAAGAGGGTAGCTCCTACGGAGCACAGTACTTATATAGTTCTGAAGTTACAAAGCGTTAGCTCCTAACGGAGCAGGGTAATATCCTTAATTATAGATTTTTAGCTTGTTCATTTTGCTTTTCGCCTTTATTAATACCTGCCTGTATCGGATAAGTTTTTATACATATAACAACTCTGCGCCCTCTGCGGTTAAAACAAGACGTATAAACTCTGTGCGCTTTGTGGTTAACCTCTTCGACTTTCGCTGATTCCGTTAAATATTATAATTTTCGGGTTTTATTTACTGGAAATAAACAATCAAATCTAAAGTTCATATTCATTTAGCAACAAACAATAATTTTCATATTTTTGGCAAACTTTCCGAAAATGAAATGTAAAAGCATTAACATCATAAACAACATGAGACTACGCCTAAATATTTCATTCCATCCAAAAAATTTTAGCTAAAAACATGAAGTATAAGAGAATCCTTTTAAAATTAAGTGGCGAATCGTTAATGGGCGAACAATCTTACGGGATTGACAACGCTCGCGTTTTAGAATATGCACAACAGATCAAAGCCATACAATTATTAGGAGTAGAGGTGGCAATTGTAGTGGGTGGTGGAAATATTTTTAGAGGATTAAGTGCCGAAAAATCCGGTATGGATAGGGCACAAGCTGATTATATGGGCATGTTGGCAACCGTAATCAACTCTATGGCCTTACAAAATGCTTTGGAAACTTTAGGGGTTTACACCCGATTGTTATCCGCTATTAAAATGGAACAAATTTGCGAGCCTTATGTTCGCCGTAGAGCTATGCGCCATTTAGAAAAAGGACGTGTGGTTATTTTTGGTGCAGGAACCGGAAATCCATATTTTACCACAGATTCTGCCGCAGCTTTAAGGGCAATTGAAATTAAAGCAGATGTAGTTTTAAAAGGTACAAGAGTAGATGGTATTTACACCGCCGATCCAGAAAAAGACCCTAAAGCCACTAAGTTTGATACCTTAAGTTTTAATGAAGTTTACGATAGAGATTTGAACGTAATGGACATGACGGCCTTTACGTTGTGCGATGAAAATAACCTCCCTATTATTGTTTTTGATATGAACAAAGAAGGCAACCTCATGAAGCTAATGCAGGGAGAAACAATAGGTACCTTGGTTAAATAATAAAAAGGCTAAAAGCAAAACGCATGGAGCTGAAGGCTAATATGCTAAATGTAAGAACGTTGTATAAATTTTAAAAAACATGAACGAATTTATAAAAATGGAGCTTGATGACGCAAAGACATCAATGGAAAAAGCGGTGCTACACACCGATGCCGAGTTTCTTAAAATCAGAGCTGGAAAAGCTAGTCCGGCCATGTTAGACGGAATTGTAGTTGATTATTACGGTGCGCCTACTCCTTTAACTCAAGTAGCAAACATAAATACTCCGGACGCCCGTACCATTGTAGTACAGCCTTGGGAAAAATCTATGATTGGCCCAATTGAAAAAGGAATTATGGAGGCAAACATTGGTTTGAACCCTCAGAATGATGGAATAGTTATTCGTTTAAATGTTCCGCCTTTAACAGAAGAGCGCAGAAGAGATTTAGTGAAACGTGTTAAGGAAGAGGCAGAATTTGGACGCATCGCCATCAGAAATATCAGAAAAAACACCAATGAAGGCATCAAAAAATTAAAAAATGACGGCGCTTCCGAGGATGAAATTAAAGTGGGCGAAGCAGAAGTACAAAAGCTGACTGATGCTTTCATCGTAAAAATTGACCAACTGGCGGAAATTAAAGAAAAAGATGTAATGACCATTTAAAAAGGTATTTGAAACATAACCAAGGGAATAGGTGTTTTAGGCTTATTCCCTTTTGTGTTTTTTGCACCTTATTCAAATATGAAGATTTTAAAAGCGTATTTAAAAAATTATAAAGGCCTTATTGCCCTTGCACTACTTTTTGCAGCTATTAACCAATGCTTTTCTTTGGTTGATCCGCACATTACCGGGCGTATTGTGGATGAGTTTATTGAGAAAAAAGACCAACTTACCGAGCATGAATTTACTTTCGGTGTGTTCAAATTAATTGGGCTTGCTATCGGAGCCGCCATGGTTTCTAGAATTGCTAAAAATTTTCAGGATTATTATGCCAGCATTACCACTCAAAAGCTAGGCGCACAAATGTATGCCGATGGGTTGGAACATTCTTTAAAACTACCTTATCAAACTTTTGAAGACCAACGTAGTGGCGAAACCTTAGGTATTCTTCAAAAAGTGCGTTTGGATTCAGAAAAATTTATTCTTGCCTTTATAAACATCATTTTCACCAGTTTGGTGGGGATGATATTTGTAACCGTTTACTCCTTAACCATAAGCTATAAAGTAACTTTGGTTTACTTTGTTTCTATTCCGCTTATATTTTTGGTAAGCTGGTACCTCAGTAAAAAAATCAAAATCATACAAAAGAAAATTGTTGCCGAAACCACCGCTTTGGCGGGTTCAACTACAGAATCCCTAAGAAATATCGAACTCATCAAAAGCTTAGGTTTGGCATCCCAAGAAATAAAAAGGCTCAATAATACCACCTATAAAATTTTAGATTTAGAGGTGAAAAAGGTTAAATATGTTCGAAGCATGAGCTTTTTACAGGGTACAACAGTAAACTTTGTAAGAAGCAGTATGGTGGTGATTTTGCTTTTGCTGATTTTTAAAAACGACATCACCGCGGGAGAATATTTCACTTTCCTTTTTTATTCTTTTTTCCTGTTTGGACCACTACAAGAGTTTGGCAATATTATTTTAACCTATCGGGAGGCAGAGGCATCGCTCAATAACTTCGACAATATATTGAGTACACCCATTGAAGTTAAGCCAGAAAACCCAATAGCAACAGGACCCATCAAAGAACTGGAGTTTAAAGATGTCATTTTTAAGCATTTAACAGCTAGCAGAAATGCTTTAACGAATGTTAATTTTAAGGTGAAACACGGCGAAACCATCGCGTTTGTTGGTCCTTCCGGTTCGGGAAAAACCACTTTAGTGAAACTTTTGGTAGGTTTATATGCCCCAATGTTCGGCCATGTGAATTATAACGGGATAGATAGCTTAGCTATTGATTTGGATGATTTACGGGAGCGAATTGGTTTTGTAACTCAAGACACCCAGCTCTTTTCGGGTACCATCCGGGAAAATTTACTTTTTGTTCGGCCATCTGCTACGGATGAGGAATGTTTAGAAGTATTGCGACGAGCGGCCTGCGACAGTTTATTAGCCAGAGCAACACATGGATTAGATACGGTTATTGGTGAAGGTGGCGTAAAAGTCTCCGGCGGAGAAAAACAGCGTTTATCCATTGCAAGATCACTACTGCGCAAACCCAATATTTTAGTTTTTGATGAGGCGACATCAGCACTGGATTCTATTACAGAGGAAGAAATAACAGAAACGATTAGAAATGTATCTGAACAATCAGATAGAATCACTATTTTAATAGCACATAGACTGTCCACTATTTTACATGCCGATAAAATTTTTGTGCTGGAAAAAGGTGATATTGTAGAACAAGGAAAACACGCAGAATTGGTGAACGAAAAAGGTTTGTATTATGCCATGTGGAGGCAACAGATTGGAGAGCGGAGTTAGTTGGATGGAAGGAAGTCGGCGGTTTTGAGTCCGCGGTCCGCAGGTTGGATAGAAGTCGGAAGTTTTTAGTCCGCTGACCGCAGTCAA
>NZ_CAMLIG010000045.1 GCF_946480185.1 uncultured Pedobacter sp.
AAAGGTCGATAAACCCGATAAGAAGCTATCTATTATCGCTGTTTCAGTAAAATCAGAAGATGAACTATTTGCAAAATCCTTTACAGAAAATATCGTAAGTAAAGTAAACTCATTTTATATAAATACAAAGACAAAAAAGTCATCTGAAAACCTACACATTTTGCAACATCAAGCGGATAGTGTTAGGCGAGTTTTAAATGCAAACATAGGAGGAGTTGCGGCTTCTATTGATGCCAATCCAAATCTAAATCCAGCTTTTCAAAGCTTAAGGGTGGGTTCTCAAAGTAAACAAATTGATGTGCAAGCTAACGGTGCTATTTACCAAGAAATAGTGAAGAATTTAGAAATGGCAAAAATTTCGTTAAGAAATGATAAACCATTAATTCAGGTGATTGATCAACCTGTGTTTCCTTTAAAGAAAGACAGATTAGGGAAAGCAGTGGGAATTATACTAGGCGGAATTATTTTTGGATTTTTGATTTGTTTATATTTGATTCTTAGAAGAGTTTTTAATCAAATAGTAGCAGAATAATTAAAGATGGAAATGCTTGATCTAATAGGTAGAAACGAAGAATTGTTTAGTACAGATATTTCTAATCATGAAGCTCATTTAAAGGAAATAGTTAATCATTCGAAATTTTTAGTAATTGGAGGAGCTGGGTCAATCGGACAGGCAGTTACCAAAGAGATCTTTAAACGCAATCCATTAAAACTCCATATAGTCGATATCAGTGAAAATAACATGGTTGAACTGGTTCGTGATATCCGTAGTTCATTTGGCTATATCGACGGAGATTTTCAAACTTTTGCCTTGGATATCGGCTCTGTAGAATATGACGCTTTTTTCGAAGAAGATGGAGATTACGACTACATTTTAAACCTTTCTGCATTAAAACACGTAAGGAGTGAGAAAGACCCTTTTACCTTGATGCGGATGATCGAAGTGAATATCTTCAATACAGAAAAAACCATCCGGCAAGCTATTGAAAAAGGGGTGAAAAAATATTTTTGCGTTTCTACAGATAAAGCGGCCAATCCGGTAAATATGATGGGGGCTTCCAAGCGGATCATGGAGATGTTTCTAATGAAATACAGTGAAAAAATCTCTATTTCTACCGCCCGTTTTGCAAATGTTGCTTTTTCTGATGGCTCACTACTACATGGCTTTAATCAGCGTATTCAAAAGAAACAACCTATTGTTGCGCCAAATGATATCAAAAGATATTTCGTAATCTCTAAGGAATCTGGAGAGCTATGCTTGATGTCTTGCATTTTTGGCGAGAACAGAGACGTTTTTTTTCCAAAACTGAGCGAGCATTTACATTTGATTACCTTTGCAGACATTGCGATGCGATACCTAACAAATTTAGGATACCAGCCTTATCTGTGTGAGAGCGAGCAAGAGGCAAGATCCAAAGCACATGAGTTGATTGCTAAAAAAAAGTGGCCTTGTCTATTTACCGTAAGTGACACCACCGGAGAAAAAGACTTTGAGGAGTTTTTTACGGACGATGAGACTCTAGATATGGATAGATTCGAAAATTTAGGTATCATAAAGAACGATGCAGGTTTCGATGCCTCAAAGTTGGATCATTTTAAAAACACCATTCAAACTTACAAAGCCCGCAAAAAATGGACTAAGGAAGATATCGTGTCTCTGTTCCATTTTATGATTCCAGATTTCGGACATAAAGAGACCGGTAAATATTTAGACGCTAAAATGTAATTCCCAATTTAATTTTATGTCAGCTACCTTCCAACCCATCATAGACTTTGTGAAATCTCAATTTCCAAATCAAGATTTTATTCCTTTGCATGCGCCACTTTTTATAGGGAATGAGAAAAAATACTTGATAGATGCAATTGATTCTACCTTTGTTTCTTCGGTGGGTGCTTATGTCAACCGTTTTGAAGCAATGATGTGTGAAATTACAGGCGCTAAACATTGTATCGCTATTGTAAACGGAACTAACGCATTACACATGGCCTTGCTTTTAGCAGGGGTTAAATCTGATGATGAAGTACTCTCACAAAGCCTTACATTCATAGCAACCTGCAACGCCATTAGCTATATTGGTGCTAGCCCTGTTTTTATCGACGTTGATAAAGACACTTTAGGGTTATCTCCCGAGGCTTTAAACAATTTTTTAGAAGCCGATGCGGAACGTAGAGTGAATGGATTTACATATAATAAAAAAACTAACAGAAGAATTAAAGCCTGTGTACCTATGCATACTTTTGGCTTACCTTGCAGAATTGACGAGATTGTAGCTATTTGTGAAAAATGGAATATAACTGTGATTGAAGATGCGGCTGAATCGTTAGGCAGCTATTACAAAGGAAAACATACAGGCGTCTTCGGACTTATGGGAACCTTCAGTTTTAACGGAAATAAAACAGTTACTTGCGGGGGTGGCGGTGCTATCATTACAGATGATGATGCCATCGCTAAAAGAGCAAAGCACCTAACTACCCAAGCGAAGGTGGCACATTCATGGGCTTTTGTTCACGATGAAATTGGCTATAACTACAGAATGCCTAATTTGAATGCCGCTCTAGCCTGCGCTCAACTGGAACAGTTAGATAAGTTTATCGCTAACAAACGAGAGCTTGCATTTTCTTACCATCGCTACTTCGAAACTCAAGGAGTGAGATTTGTTTCAGAGATTGTAGAGGCTAAATCAAATTACTGGCTGAATGCCATTTTATTAAAAAATGTGGAAGAACGGGAAGCTTTTTTAGCTTTTGCAAATTCAAATGGGATAATGTCCAGACCAGTTTGGGAGCTCATGCACCGATTGTCCATGTTTAAGAATGCACAGAAAGCGGATTTAAGCAACAGTGAATATATCGCAGATCGGTTAGTGAATATTCCAAGTAGTGTGAGGTTATAGAGCATGAGGATGAAAGATTTGATATTAATTGGCGGAGGCGGTCATTGTAAGGCATGTATAGACGTAATTGAGTGCGAAGGAGTTTTTAATATCGTAGGCGTCTTAGATATTAAAGAAAAGGAAGGTGATTTGATTTTGGGATACCCAATAATTGGTACCGATGATGATATTTCTAAATTAGCAGAAAAAGGATACTCTTTCCTTATCACCTTAGGGCAAATAAAAAGCGCCACTATTAGAAAAAATATTTACACAAAACTGAAGGCAGAAAATGCAAAGTTAGCTACTGTCATATCTCCTACGGCAAATGTTTCCAAACATGCTATTATAGGCGAAGGGACTATTGTTATGCATGCGGCAAATATTAATGTAGATGCTTTGATTGGAGTCAATTGTATTGTCAATACCGGCAGTAATATAGAACATGATGTAGTAATTGGTAAGCACTGTCATATTTCTACTTATGCTGTAATTAATGGAAATTGCAATATAGGAGATGAAACATTTATTGGAAGCGGAAGTACTATTAGTAATGGGATTTCTGTTTTAGCGAACGTAGCTGTAGGAGCTGGATCAGTGGTTTATAATAATATTAACGCCGCGGGTTTATTTGCAGGTAACCCACTCAAAAAATTATAACATGAGCAAAACTATAATTATCGCGGAGGCGGGTGTTAACCATAATGGCTCTATTTCTTTAGCTAAACAACTAATAGATGTAGCTGCTTCCGCCGGCGTTGATTATGTTAAATTTCAAACTTTCAATGCTGAAAAATTGGTTTCCAAACAAGCACAAAAGGCAGACTATCAAATTGCAAATACCAATAACAAAGAAGAATCGCAATTGGAGATGCTGAAGAAATTGGAGCTTTCGGAAGAACAACATCATATATTATTAGCATACTGTAAAGAAAAAAAAGTTTCATTTTTCTCTACTGCGTTCGATTTAGATTCCTTAAAATACCTTGCTGATCTAGGCTTAGATTTAGTTAAGATACCCTCTGGGGAAATCACTAACCTGCCTTATTTAAGAAAAGCAGCTCGCTTATTCAAGAAAGTAATTATTTCTACAGGAATGGCTACACTGTCCGAGGTTGGAGATGCAATCGAAGTTTTTACTTCGCAGGGGATTAATTTAAAAGATATTATTGTATTGCATTGTACAACAGAATATCCCACCCCAATGGAGGAGGTGAATCTAAAAGCAATGAAAACAATATCCGAACGCTTTGATGTTGCAATAGGATACTCTGATCATACCGAAGGTATCGAAGTCCCTGTGGCTGCAGTGGCTTTAGGTGCTTGTGTAATAGAAAAACACTTTACATTGGATAAATCCATGGACGGACCAGACCACAAGGCTTCTTTAGAACCCCATGAGCTGACAGCAATGGTCAAAGCAATTAGGAACATTGAAAAAGCGGTTTCTGGAGATGGCACTAAACAGCCCACTTCCTCAGAAAAAAAGAACATCACAGTCGCCCGTAAAAGTATAGTCGCCAGCCAACCGATCAAAAAAGGCGCTGTTTTTAATGAAGAGAACCTTACGGCTAAAAGACCAGGTACTGGTATTTCTCCAATGCAATGGGAACAGGTAGTTGGGGAAACAGCGAAACAAGATTTTGATACAGATGATTTAATTAGATTGTAAATGAAAGTTTGTATCGCAACAGGAACCCGGGCAGAATACGGTTTGTTAAAACCTTTAATTGATAAAATCAAAGCCGATCAAGGATTTGAATTACAGCTACTGGTTACTGGTGCACATTTATCTCCTGAGTTTGGGCTAACCTATGAATTGATTAAAGCTGACGACTATTACTACTTAGAAAAAGTGGAAATGCTAATTTCTTCTGATACTGCTACGGGTATCGTAAAATCAATGGGATTAGGAATGATAGGTTATGCGGATGTTTTTGAGCGCTTAAACCCCGACCTTTTAATTATACTTGGAGATAGGTACGAAATGTTGGCAATAGCTTCTGTGGCATTAATATTTAAAATACCAATAGCACACCTTCACGGTGGCGAGCTTACGGAAGGTGCTTATGACGATGCAATCCGACATGCAATTACCAAAATGAGTAATTTGCACTTTACCTCAACAGAAGAGTATAGAAAAAGAGTCATTCAATTAGGAGAACAGCCTGAAAATGTTTACAACGTTGGAGCGATAGGGTTGGATAATATCAAATCATTACCTTTGTTAAACCGCGAAGAGTTAGAAAAACAATTGGATTTTCAATTTCTAAAATATAATTATTTAATTACCTTCCATCCGGAAACATTGGAGGATATACCCGTTGCTGATCAATTCGTTCAGTTGTTAAGTGCACTAGATCAACAAAAAGAGAGTCTTTTTATTTTTACCAAAGCGAACGCAGATACAAACGGACGCACAATTAATAAAATGATTGACAATTATGTTTCCACTCATCCGGAGAGTTCGGTCGCCTTCACATCAATGGGTCAGTTGCGTTATTTATCTACCATGAAGCATTGTACTGCGGTAGTAGGAAATAGTTCTAGCGGGATCATCGAAGCTCCTTCTTTTCATAAACCGGTAATTAATATCGGCGATAGGCAGAAGGGCAGAATACAAGGAAGTTATACTTTTAATGTTATTGCTAAAATGGATGAAATTTTGGAAGCTTTCTCTAAAGTTAAATGCGTAGTTGTAAACAGAGCTATAGGCAGCCCATACGGTGATGGGAATACTTCTCAGAGAATTATCGACGTCCTAAAATTGAGAAATAACCAAAGCAAAAAAAATAAAATTTTCTATGACCTTTAAGTTTTAAGGCGCTTCTTAAATTACTACCAAAATTATGAATTACGATTATAGTAAACATCTCATTTCGTCAAAGCAACTTATAAAGGTCGGGCTTTCAAAACTAGATCAGTTAGGTGCCGACGCTATTCTATTTGTTGTTGATGAAAGAGGTAAGCTTTTGGGTTCTTTAACAGATGGTGATGTAAGGAGAGGTTTTTTACAAGATTTAAACCTCGACACATGTATTGAAGAATTTATTCAACCAGATCCAAAGTTTGTACAGCGAGGAAATTATGCTATTGAGGATATAATTCATTACAGGGAGAAAGGGTTTAAAGTTCTTCCTGTATTAGATCAGGATAAAGTTGTAGTTAATGTAATCAACTTCAGGTTTCTAAAATCTTATTTGCCACTAGATGCTGTGATAATGGCTGGAGGTAGAGGAGAACGGTTACGCCCATTAACTGATCACATACCCAAACCTTTACTAAAGGTTGGAGATAAAGCTATTATAAAGCATAATTTGGATAGACTTATTAGTTTTGGAATTGACGACTTTTGGATTTCCGTTAAGTATTTAGGTGATAAAATCAGGGAGAGTGTCGGCGACGGAAAAGATAATTCCGTGAATATTAGCTATGTAGAGGAAAATGTCACATTAGGTACAATCGGTGCCATGTCATTGATCCCACATTTTGAACACGATCATATTTTGCTTACTAATTCGGATATCCTCACTAACTTAGATTACGAACAGTTTTTCTTAGACTTTGTGAAATCTGATGCAGATTTCTCTGTTGCCACAATTCCCTACAATGTAAATATACCTTATGCTATCTTGGAAACCACCGATAATCTAATCCAAAGTTTTAAAGAAAAGCCGACGTACACCTATTTTGCAAATGCGGGGATTTATTTGATGAAAAAGGCTGTATGCGATATAATCCCTAAGAAAACGTATTATAATGCTACAGATTTATTAGACCACCTGATTAACAATAATTACAAAGTAAAATCGTATCCTTTAAGAGGATATTGGCTGGATATTGGTAAGCATGACGATTACAAAAAGGCACAGGAAGATATAAATTATATAAAGTTTTAAAAATTGAAAAAAAAGGTATTGTGGCTAGTTGTGGCCAGATCAGGGTCCAAGTCTATAAAAGATAAAAACATTAAACTATTAGATGGTTTACCCTTATTGGCTTATAGAATAAAAGCAGCTTTAGCTTCTGAGTTGTCTGGGGATGTTTGGATAAGTACCGATTCCAATTTGTACGCAGAAACTGCAGAGAAGGTTGGAGCAATTGTACCATTTATAAGACCATCTGCTTTGGCAGGCGATAATTCTTCTTCTATTGATGTAGTATTACATGCTATGAATCATGCGGAGCAAGGCGGTCTTAGCTATGAGTATATCGCACTTTTGGAGCCTACATCTCCGTTTGTAAATATTAATGATATGGATCGGGCAATAGAAAGACTTGATAGCCATAAATCAGCCACTGGAATTGTTGCTGTGAAAGCGAGCCGTCCTTCAACTGTTTTTATTCAAGAAAATTCAGAGTTCCTAGCATCATTGGCAAAAAATCTTGAAAAGACAACAAATTTAGGACGCCAACATTTTAAAGAAGAAATCACTCCTTCTGGTGGATTTTATATTAAAAAGTGGGAATCTATGTTAGCCGATAAATCTTTTTATACATCTCTCACCTTAAGCTACTTATTAGATGACATTTCGGCACTAGAAATTGACGAGCCAATTGATTGGACTTGGGCAGAATTTATAATTAATGCAAAAAAAAATGAATCAGCAATATAAGAACCGTTTACACAAAGTAATACCTGGGGGAGCACACACCTATTCTAGAGGAGATGATCAATTTCCCTCAAACGCACCATCAATCTTAGAACGAGGTGAAGGAGCCTATTGTTATGATATAGAGGGTAATAAGTATTTGGATTATGGTATGGGTTTAAGGTCTGTTAACATAGGTTATGGGAATAAAGAAGTTGCTGAAGCGTGTTATGCTGAAATTTTAAAAGGAAATAATCTTACTAGAGCATCACTGACTGAATTAAAAGCGGCGGAACTTTTGGTTGACCTAATTCCATCCGTAGATATGGTAAAGTTTGCAAAACATGGCTCAACCGTAACAACTGCGGCTATTAAGTTAGCTAGAGCTTATACCGGCAGAAAGCTAATTGCTATTCCTGTGGAGCATCCTTTTTACTCTTTTGACGATTGGTTTATAGGGTCAACCATAATGCAACGAGGTGTTCCGAAAGAAACAAGCTCATTGACGGTAAAGTTCAGCTATAATGATATCGAATCTTTAGCGACGCTATTTGAAAAATACCCTAATCAAATTGCTGGGATTATTACAGAACCGGCAACCTCCGTGGGTCCAGAAAATAATTTTCTTCATCAGGTTAAGGAGTTATGTAATAAAAACGGAGCAGTTTTTATTTTAGATGAAATGATAACTGGATTTAGATGGCATTTACAGGGTGCACAAACCTATTTTGGTGTGGAGCCTGATTTATGCACTTTTGGGAAAGCGATGGCAAACGGATTTGCAGTTGCCGCCCTTGGCGGAAAAAAGGAAATCATGCAGTTAGGGGGTATATTAGAAGAGGGAAATGAAAGGCTATTTTTAGTCTCAACTACACATGGCGCAGAGATGAGTGCTTTGGGTGCTTTCATAAAAACTGTTGAGATTTTAAAAAGAGATAACGTTATAGCTCATTTTTGGTCTTACGGTCAGAAATTAATGGATGGGATGAATCAAATAGCCAAGGAAAAAGGAATTGAAAATGAATTTTATGTAGAAGGCTACCCTTGCTCACCTAGTTACATTACAAAAAATACTCAGGGAGAATCATCCTTGTCACTTCGAACACTGTTTGCACAGGAAATGATCAAGAACGGTGTGATAATGCCTTATATCGCGATTTCATTTGCACACAAGGAAGAAGAGTTATCTAAGACATTGATAGCCGTTGAAAACGCATTGGAAGTGGTAAAAAGTGCTTTGAAAGACGGCGTAGATAAATATCTAAATTCTCCAGTGATTAAACCAGTTTTTCGTAAATACAATTAAAAAGATGTTCTCTGTTAAAGATAAAGTCATAGTAGTTACTGGCGGAAATGGACTTTTAGGAAAGAGTATTGTTTCTAACTTACGTAAAGAAGGAGCTATTGCCATCTCCGCAGACTTAAGCGCAGACTCAGAAATAGATATTTTTTTAGACATCACGTGTGAACAATCTATTTCAACAACAGTTTCGCAACTCACTGCTAAATATGGTAGAATTGACGGATGGGTAAACAATGCCTATCCTCGCACCAAAGACTGGGGGAATAAGTTTGAAGAAATCCCAGTAGAGTCTTGGAAGCAAAATGTAGACATGCATTTGAACGGTTATTTCATGTGCTGTAAAGAAGTATTGGAACAAATGAAGAAACAGGGTTTTGGATCACTAATAAATATGTCATCAATTTATGGGTTGGTAGCACCTGACTTCACCATTTATGAAGGTACAGAAATGACAATGCCAGCGGCTTACTCAGCAATTAAAGGGGGATTAAATAATTTGACTAGATATTTGGCTGCTTATTATGGTCCATATCAGGTAAGAGTCAATACGGTTTCTCCAGGCGGTATCTTTGATAATCAAACACAAACTTTTGTAGATAATTATAATAAAAAAGTACCTATGAGAAAAATGGGTACAACACAAGACATTGTTTCAGCAGTCTATTATCTGTTAACGGATGAAACATCATATATTACAGGACATAATTTAGTAGTTGATGGGGGCTGGAGTATCATTTAAATTATGGAAAAAAAAGTTGTTTTTTGTCACACCGCTCATCCAAGACTTAATTTAATTGGTCAAATACAATTAGATATTCTTTTAGATTTGATAAAAGCCGGAAACGAGGTTTATGTCTTAAAGGCTAGTGACGAGTTAGTTAAAAGTCAAACAAACTATATTACCCCTGATTTTATGGTATATCATTACCATAAACTTTACGAAAAAACCGTAGCTATTTTAAAAAAGGAAGGAACTATTTTCGAGCTTAGTTACAGTAATAGCACAAACCACAAAACCAACTATGGTATACCAAATATAAGTGATCTTAAAAAGCTCCGGTACAAGGATGTCCAAATAGGTATGGGAGTCGCATCTTCTCTCATATCGTTGATAAGAGATCATGAATTGGATACTAATCTTTTTAAAAAGGAGATTGATCGTGAATTACGAAATGCAACAAATATTGTCGAGACGTTTATCAATATTAAAAATCAGATAGGCCCCGAATTAGTATATGTTTTTAACGGTAGAATGGCTACTTATTCGCCAATCATAGATTTTTGTAAAACAAATCAAATCCAATATAATGTTTTTGAATTTACATCAAGATTAGACAAATACCATGTCTTAAATAAAGCTATTCCACACGATATATCTTACAGAGAGCGTGAAATGATGGGTGTTTGGAGCTCGGAGAACGACGAGAATTTAAAAATTAAGATAGCCTGCGACTTCTACGATAGTCAAAAAAAGGGTAAGTCCTTAATGGAGGATAATTTTATAAGCTATCAAAAGCAAAATCTTATTCCAACTTTTGATGAAGATAAAGAGCTTATAACTTTTTTCAACTCCTCGATCGACGAATTTGCGTCGGTACCAGGTTGGGAGAATTATATTTATGTGTTTGAGGACGAGTCTTCTGCGATTTGTAAGATTTGCAAGCATTTTGCACATGACAAAAAAAAGCAATTTATACTGAGAATTCATCCAAATTTAAAATTTCTAAAAAACAGTCAGATTTTAAAACTTCAGAGCTTATATAGCCTTGATAATCTTATTATAATTGAAGCACTTTCTCCAATATCAAGCTATGCGCTAATAGAAATTTCAGACAAGGTCATAACTTTTGGATCTACAATAGGAATCGAAGCAACATATTTTAATAAGCCATCTATTTTATTAGGTATGTCATTTTTTGATAATTTAGATGTCGCTTATTTACCAAGTACAGAATCTGAGGTTTATCAATTAATCGATGATTTTGGTTTAGCGCCGAAACCTAAGGTAAATACCTACAAATATGGTTTCTGGTGGATGACGTTTGGTGAAGATTTCATTTATCGAGATGTTTTATACAGCGAGAAATCGTTAAAGCCGTCAAACTTACAGATCGGAATTGGAGTGTTAATTAAAGGTTTTTCCAAAAGTCTTTGGGGAAGAGTCTATGGGGCTCTCAATATAAACCTAATCAGAAAAATGAAAAACCCAGCATATAGAAAGGCTATTTTAAGAGAATTCGCACCATGGAGAAAAAAATAGTGTCAACGTTTATGTTCAGCGAACCACATGAACAAGATTTATTATGGTTAAAGTTTAATGTGGAAGATGCATTTGTTAATGAATGGATAATTACTGAATCTACATATACGTTTCAGGGCAAATCCAAATCACTTTATTTGGAGGATATCTTAAGTCAGCCTAGATTCAAAAGGTTTAAAGAGAAAGTACATTATATTGTCGTAGAAAAAAACTATAATTTCGAGTTTGAACCGAAACTAAAGGACATAATTAAACGACGAATAAAGAGAAGCTTAATTTCAGCTTTAAAAAAGCAATATGAGTTAGTTAGTTACGCCGAACTAGCATCTTTTAATGCTGAAATTAATCAGAGAGGTGCTTGTGTTAATTATATAAAATCAAAATACTCTGCAGAGGATATTGTATTAACATGTGATACAGATGAAATTTTTGATTTAAATAAAGATAAAAAAACAGAGTTTTTAAAAATCATAAGTGATAATAGCACCCCCTTTTACTTAAAAAGAGAAATTTTCTGTTATGACTTTGACAATTATACAAATAGACTCAGATTTAGTCCTATCATTAAAGTTAAGGATGTTAGCACTATTGAAGATCTTCATGAGATAAGGCATCCTAAACCTAGTAATAGAAATATTATTACGACCGAAAAGCCCTTAATCTTCGAGTTTACATTTTGTTTTTCTAAAGATGCTATAGTTAAAAAGCTGTCAACTTTTGCTCATGTAACAGACTTAAACGAAAAATCACTAGACTTTTGTTTTGATAATAATATATCGCTGATAAGTCCAGGTCAGATTAATGAAAACTACAGAAACGCAAAGGATAATTTTTATTTCAAAATCCAGCCTTCAAAATTTGCTTTCCCCATGTTTTTAATGGAAAACTTCGAGTTTTTTCGTACAGGAATTGTCAATCCTAATTATTTGGAAGTTAGAGCAGATAATAAACAGCTTTATGTCAATAATTAAACAAAGTTTAAAGACCTCCTTTATAAATTATATAGGTATTTTATTAGGAGCTTTCTTTACCTTATACCTCACACCTAAATATTTAACTACTGATTTCAACGGCTTATATAGGTTATTGTTAGAGTATTCTTCAATAGTTGCAATATATTTTCATTTTGGCATACCTACAATAATCAATAAATATTACTTTCAGATTTTTAAAGAAAACAGTACCTCAAAAGGGTTTGATTTTTTTGTGTTTTTTGTACCTGCAATTATGCTGATATCATTTGGGCTAATTGCTTTCTTTAATAGAAAAGCTATAGTTACTCTTATTGCCTCCAAGGAAGACGCTAATTTATTGTACAAGTATATTTTCTTTTTGTTTCCCCTAATTTTTAGTTTTGCCTACTTTCTGATTTTAGAAGCTTATTCCGCAGTTTTAGGCGATATTGTTTTTGTGAATATTTTTAAGAATATCGTTCTAAAAATATTTAACATTGTATCTATTTTATGTTATATCTTAACAAAAAACTTTGCTGTTTCCCTATATATTGTTTCAGTTGGAGCGGTTGTAAGTGTTACCGCAGTTCTGTTTAAGGTTCTTTATTTAAAGAAGTTTAAAATCGATTTAAGGCCTAGTTTTCTTTTTCTAAGAGCAAATAATTTAAAAGTAGATTTCTGGAGATTTATGAGTTATCTTGTTTTTAGCAATATAACTGTTTTCTTAGTCTCAAAAATCGACATCTTTTTTGTAGGGAAATATACAGATCTTTCTCAACTAGCGTTTTATGCAACTGCCACCTATTTTGTGACTCTATTATTAGTGCCCTATTCAGCAGTACTAAATATATCCTTTCCAAGTATTGCAAAATCATACTTTAATAAGGAGATAGATGTTTTGAAAAAGTTAGTAGTTACAAATTCGATTTATGGGTTTTCGTTGGCTCTATACGTTTTTTTAATGGTTTGGATCAATATTGATTTTATTTACGTTTTAATTCCCAATGGCAACGCTTATAGCGCTGGTAAATATGTTTTCTTAATTCTCGGAATTGGCCGTCTGGCAGACATTTCCATTGGATCTATAGGGCAGTTGCTAACGGTCTCTAAAAGTTACGTCTTCACCTTATACTCATCAGTCATTATATCTATCGTTAGTGTGATTTTAGGTTACTATTTAACCAAATCATTCGGAATTTATGGCTCCGCTTCCGCAATTTCCTTTTGCATAGTGTTATCCGTCATTTATCAATTAATTATCGTAAGATGGAAAATAGGAGTGACGCCATACAATTCAAATTTTCTAAGATTGTTATTCATATTTCCGATTATATTAGTAGTTAATCTTTTAATTAATAGTTTGGTGGAGTCCAACTTTTTATCTTTTTTATTAAAGTCTTCGTTGTCTACAGGGATTTTTTTTGGTTATATGTGGTATTTTAAGATTAGTGAAGAAATTAATTTTATTTTAAAAAGTGTTTATTTTAAAATTCGAAACCTATGCGGATTAGACTAGTAGATACATTTAGTGTAAAATCTTTACACGAGCAATTTAATGCCAGCTTGCTAGTAATGCTTTCCTTAATTAGCAACGATGTAGAATATTTAGCAGGAGAGAGTTCTAAAAATGAGGTTTATAAATTATTAAAGGAAAAGAATATAGAAAACATTCGATATAAAAAAATAGGAGTGATTGAGGGGGAGCAGAAAACAAGATTGTTGTTAAGGTATTTAATTTCGTGTTTAAGTAATATTATTATCCTATGTTTTTCTTCTAAAAAGGATCTTCTTATTTATAATTACAACAATCTTTTCTCCGTTAGAATAATTAATGCTATAAATAAAATTTTAAATAGGAAAATTTTAATCTTTTGTCATGGAGAACTTGAGCTTTTAATCCCTACTCAAGTTGAAGTCGGAATTTTACATAGAATTTTAAGTTTCCTTTGCAACAGCTTTTTTAAAAACAAGGATATTAAATTTAATAAACAAATTTATTTTGTAGTAATGGGCGAAAAAATAAAAAGCAACCTTACGAATTTAATAAATAGAGAATGCTTGAAACAATTTATTTCGGTTGATCACCCATATATTTTTGAACAAAATGCTTACCCAGTTAAAAAAAGTGGAATTTTAAATTTTGGAACGGTAGGCTTACTTAATAAGTTAAAGGGTTTGGATAATTTAATTTTATTGTCTGAAAGACTTAATTTAAAAGGGAGGAGCGATTTAAAAATATCTGTAACAGGCAAAGTTACTATTGAAAATCATTTGTTAACAAGCTTGGGCATTGATCTTCCGTCTAACAATGGAGCTTCTTTAAGTAGATCTGCTTTTGATGAAAGGATAAAAAAATTAGATTATATAATATTTGTTTATCCAAGTGACTCTTATAGATTAATTGCCAGTGGAGCAATAATGGATTGTATAAAAAACAGTATTCCCGTAATTGCGTTAAGAAATGACTATTTTGAATATCTCTTCAGTAAATTAGGAGGTTTTGGAATATTGGTAGATACTATTGAACAAATGGTTGATGTAATTAATAAATTATCTGCGTGTCCATCTAAATTTAAGGATATTGATTTTAATAAAATCCGGGAGATAGTCAAACCAGAATTTATTAAAGAAATGTTTAAAGAGAAACTATCAGAAATAGAATTTTTATAAAAAATGCAGTTGTATTTCGCCATATTTTTTTTGCTGGCATTCTTTTCTTTTTTTGAAATAATCAATTCCAATAAAAAACTCACCCATCTCTTTTACGGGGTTTTTTGTCTGGTTTTTTTTGTAATGTCGTTTATAAGATTTGAAGTTGGGACAGATTGGGATAATTATTATAACTTTTTTAAAAATATAGGTAGCGTTGATCTAGCAACAGATTCCTTCGAATTTGGATTTGGATTAATAAATAAATGGGTTAGTTACTTTACAAATGAATATAGCATCCTTTTATTCGTTTTAGGAGCTATCCTTTTTAGTTTTCAAAGTTTTGCAATAAAGAGGATGAGCCCCTACCCTTTAATTTCTCTACTTTTTCTATGGTCAACCCAGTTTGCAAATATTCTTTTTGTGCGACAGTGGATCGCAATTGCTATTTTGTTTTTTAGTATAAAATATATAGAAAGGAACCGGTTTGTTTACTTTGTATTCTTTGTATTACTAGCTTGCTTATTTCATAGGACAAGTTTCTTTTTTATTCTTGCTTGGTGGGTATACAAAAACAATTGGTCTATAAAAACCAAATTAATTATACTACTACTATCAATTCTTGCTTCAGCCGCAATAATGAATATCTTACAACTTTTAAGCGGAAGTATGGGAGGTATTCTGCAAGCAAAGTTGTCATTTTATTTAGATAAAGATTATAATAAAGAAGCTAATGAAGAACTAAGTCTTGTGAAGATCATAATTAGAGGCTTCGCAAATAAATTCCTTATTTTGGGCATTGGATTTTATATTCTCCATAAAGCATCCTACAAGATTGATAAATTCAAAGGTTATTTGAATCTTTATTGGTTCGGTGCAGTAGTTTACTTTTGCGTAATATCAATATCGGTTGTTTTTGTAAGGCTATCCTATGCCTTTGACATGCTACAGATTGTTCTTGTGCCATATTTTTTACAGTATTTCACCGACAAAAGGTCGCGAGCAATATTATTCTTTATTTTCTGTATCTATGCAGCTCTTAGGATGTGGCAAGTATTAGATGGTCCGTATGCCGAAGAGCTTACTCCGTATAAAACAATTTTCAATTAAATATGGTAAAATCGAGAAAAACAATTGTGGTTTCCGGTGTCAATCTAGTCGTGGGCGGGACATTGACAATATTAAGAGATTGTTTATCTTATCTCTCATCATTGCCGATTGATGAGTATAAAATCGTCGCGGTAGTACATAAAAAAGAATTAGCTTCATATCCCAATATTGAATATATAGAGATTCCCTGGGCTAAAAAAAACTGGATATATAGGCTTTGGTGTGAATATTACACCTTTAAAAATATTTCTAAAACTCTTTCTCCTGTTTATCTTTGGTTGTCTCTGCATGACACCTCACCAAATGTGCTTGCTCAAAGGAGGGCTGTATATTGTCATAATTCTTTTCCTTTTTATAATTGGGGCTTTATGGATATTTTTTTTAATTATAAAATTGTTCTGTTTGCTATGTTTTCAAAATGGGCTTATTATTTCAATATTAAAAAAAATGATTTCGTTATAATCCAACAACAATGGCTAAAAGACGAGTTTATTAATATATTCGGCTTGGAGCGTAAGAAATTACTAATTGCCTATCCAGATAAAAGCATAGACAGGGTCGAAGTTTTTACAAGTGATTCTTTAGGTAGGGAAAATTTGACTAAGCCTTTTAAATTTTTCTTCGCTTCATCCGCATCTACACATAAAAATTTTCACTTAATTTGCCAAGCTTCAAAAAATATTGAAGAAAGTGGAATCACTGACTTTGAAGTTTATTTAACAATAAACCCCACGGGAAACAAATACGAGAGGTGGCTTTATAAAAAATTTTCAAACGTGAAATCAATTTCATTCATCGGCTTTTTGAAAAAGGATGATTTAGTTAGTATGTATCAAAGATCGGATTGCTTTATTTTTCCATCAAAAATAGAAACTTGGGGTTTGCCTATTTCGGAGTTTGCAAAAACAAATAAGCCAATGTTACTTGCCGATTTACCCTATGCTAGATCCACTGCTAAAGGCAGTAATAGCGTTGCTTTTTTTAACCCAAATAATGTGGGTGAGTTGGAATCATTAATGAAATCGTTAATGAAAGGAGATAATTCATTTTTGAAAAAAGTAGATGATGTAGAATCAGAAGAACCTTATACATATAGTTGGGCACAAACATTTGATTTATTGCTGTACGTCTAAAATTAGACATTTAAAGAACGTTAGCCAATTCTATGAAGAAAATATTACACATAACCCCAGATTTGAATTTTGCAATTAATTTTGTAAAACCAATTTGTCTTGAACAAAATAAATTGGGGGCAGACGTGACTATAATAACTACAAAAACTTTTTACTCATCAAAATTGGATAAAAACTATAATTCTAGCTATTATTATGACGTAAAATTTAAAATTATATCATTGAATATTAGACTAAGAAAACTAGAGTTTGGCCTAATTAAATCCTATGTCAAGTATATAGGAATGTTAAAAAACGGAAAGTATGATACAATTATTTTTCATACAACATTGGATACAACTTTTCCAATTTTAATAGCTAAGATTTTTTCTTCTGCAAGGCGCATTTATTTTAATCACGGAGTGCCGTCATTGGGCTATAAAGGTTTCACAAAGTTTGTACTAGAGTATGCTGAAAAAATAAACATGGTTTTAGCAGACAAAATATATACAATTAGTGCTTCTATGAGGGAAGCATTGATGCGAATAGAGCCAAACACTTTACCTTGTTTAATACAACCTGGATCTGCCTGCGGAATAAACTTAATAACAAAGGATTTTAATGACCTAATTAAATTTCGGGCTGATGCAAAATTCCGATTAGGGTTTGATTCCAATACAAATATCGCTATTTATGTCGGTCGGTTCGTTAAAAGAAAAGGCGTTTTTGATGTGATCGAGGCTTGGAAATCACTTGAATATAGTGCTACACATTTACTCTTACTAGTTGGACCAGAAGAAAATGATTTAATAAAAAACGGTATTGAACTATCCAACAATATCATTGCGTTAGGCTATATTGAAAATGTCATTGATTATTATTTGTCTTCAGATATCCTTTGTGTCCCATCCTATCACGAGGGTTTGGGTTATACTTACCTGGAGTCTGCTTCAGCGGGATGCGTTTCCATTTGTTCAGACATCCCCGGGCCTACAGATTTTATCGACAACAATATTTCTGGTTTAACAGTTAAACCCGGATCAATTACGGATATAGCTAATAGTATCAAATATCTATTTCTAAATCCTAATGATAAATTGCGAATGTCTAAACGGGCTTTTCAATCAGTTTTAGCTTATAATCAAGAAATAATAGCACCAAAAGTGGCTAATGAATTTACTAATTAAGAGTTGTTTTAAGTTCAAAAAATTAAATGTTTTTTATATTATTATATTAATTAAAAATCAAACTAACATTGAGTTAAAAACCTTACTAAATAGTAAAAGACGAGGTTGTATCAAGGCTGAATTTAGTACTGATTTAAAATGAATGACAATTATTTATGAGTATCAAGATCGCTAGACTAAAATCAATGAAAAATAGGATAAATATTTTAGATGGGTTTAGGGCAGTCGCAATTATCTCAGTGCTGTTATTTCATTTTTATTCGACGTTTGGGAAGGGGGGCGGAGGGTTGCAGAATCCATTCTCATATGGATATTTGGGGGTACAATTCTTTTTTATGATTAGTGGGTTCGTAATATTTTTCACTTTAGAAAATACTGATGACTTTATAATATTTTGGAAAAAAAGATTTATAAGATTATTTCCTGCGATGTTGATAGCCTCTTCAATAACACTTTGGTTTTTTATTATATTTGACACTAATTCCTTATACCCAAATGGCCATAGTTTTAAAAATTTTATCCTTAGTTTAACATTTGTTACTCCTGAGATTTTTAGAGTAATATTTTCCAATCCAAAACTATCTTATTTAAATGGCTCATACTGGTCATTATGGCCAGAGATTCAGTTTTATGCATTGGCCAGTGTTCTGTACTTTTGTAGTAGAAAAAAGTTTGTCGTAAATTTTGTAATATGCTGTTTTTGTCTTATCTCATTAAAAATTGTTTCGTCTCAAATGCTAGAGCCCATTATGCGTCTGCCCGAAAAATACTACATTATCTATAGATATTGGTTTATTGAAGTTTTTAATTTAAGTAATTACATAGTTTATTTTGCATCAGGTTGTATGTTTTACTTATTATTCAAAAACAATCGACATAAGTTACGAACCTCATATTTCGTTAAAGCTTCATCTATTTTGTTTATTATTTTACAAATTCTTCTTGGTACGACGATTGAAGAAAGAATAATTAGTTTGGCGATGATTATTCTGTTTTGGTCTTTTGTTTATTATTCTGACGAATAAATTTATTGGAAAATAAATTAGTAACTGAAATAGGTGTTTCTTCATATTTTCTTTATCTCATTCATGAACAAATAGGTTTATTTATAATAAAAATGTATCCTAGTTTTGATTTAAGTATTAAAATTGTACTACCCGTATTTTTGATTTTAATATTTATTATTATTTCTGTTGCTTATACCAAAAAAATTGAACCGAAGATGATCAGATTTTTAAGGTCAAAGATTTTATAGAAAAAATTATGCTCACACTAACCGGCTCCTCCGGCTTCGCCGGAACTAACCTTATCAACTACCTTAAAGCTTTCGAGATTAAAAAGCTTTCCTTAAGGTTTCAAGCAAATCAGCAGATTGTTTTAAGCCAAACAGAGGCAGTTGTTCATTTAGCCGGGAAAGCCCATGATTTAAAAAAGGTATCCCAACCCCAGGATTATTATAACGCCAATTATGAACTCACCAAACAGCTTTATGATACTTTTTTGAAATCAGATGCCAAGAAATTCATTTTCATCAGCTCGGTTAAAGCAGCAGCAGATTCAGTGGGCGGTGTTTTAACAGAAGAACAGATTCCAAACCCCCAAACCCATTACGGAAAATCCAAACTCATGGCCGAGGAATACATCAGGTCTCAACCTTTACCAGAAGGAAAATCTTTTTATATCCTTCGCCCTTGCATGATTCATGGCCCGGGGAATAAGGGGAACCTTAATCTCTTATACCAATTTGTTAAAAAAGGAATTCCATATCCTCTAGCTTCGTTTGAAAACAAAAGGTCTTTCTTGAGCGTAGAAAATTTGTGTTTCGTCATTAAGGAGATCCTAGAAAATGATATCCCCAGCGGGACCTATCATTTAGCAGATGATGAAAGTTTATCTACCAATGAGTTGGTGACCGAAATTGCTAACACCCTGAAACTAAAGCCCCGCCTTTGGGAAATTCCTGCCCCTTTAATTACATCATTGGCTAAAATAGGAGATCAACTGAAATTGCCATTGAATACCGAGCGTCTCCATAAGCTCACTGAAAACTATGTGGTCTCCAACCAGAAAATCAAGAAAGCCCTGGGTAAAGCGCTTCCCATTACTGCCAGAGCTGGCTTAAAAAACACCATTAAATCTTTTCAATAAAAAGAACAGCTTAGGGAGTGCTAACAACGAAATATTTTGTCAGCCTCAGCTTTGAGCGAATTTGAAGGCTGGATTCCTATCCGTCTTCTTTTATTCTGAATGCTTTTATACTAACCCCGTGTAATAATTCTTCATTATCCTTCTAGTCCTTATGAGTGTTAATATGTATAATTACACGTACTTTATAGAGACCTTACACGGAGCTTATAAGAATATAACACAGCTTCTTTTTCTGTAGAGTCCTAGCTAAATTCCTATTTATCATTAATTTTATTTGTACTTATTTTAAATAATTATTAAATTTAACTAAGAAATTATACTATGGCTAAATATCAGTTTGGAATTAACGGTCCTTTCAGTGGTAAATTAGGGACAGTAGTGGGTTGCACATGGAAAGGTATTCCGTATATGCGCAGTTTGCCCAAAAAACGGACAACCAAGATTTCCCCGGCGGAGCAGGCAAATCGCGAAAAATTTAAAATCGCACAGTTATGGTTAAAACCCCTGACCCCTTTTTTAAGAGTAGGTTTTAAGGGCTACCAAGAAAGATTGGAAGGATTTGTGGCGGCCAAGTCTTACCTTTTAAAAAATGCGGTCGAGCTGGAAGAAGGTGCTTTTAGGGTAAATCCTGAGAAGGCATTGCTGAGTTACGGCGTGTTGGCCGAAGCTACCGAAGTTCAGGTTTCCATTGATCAGGATCATAAGCTACATTGTTTCTGGGAACCTTGTAATGCTCGTTCGCCACAAGCCCGTGAACAGGCAATGCTATTGGCCTATTGTTTAGCCGAAGAGCAGGCCGTTTATGAAACTCATGGAGCGTTTCGGGAAATTGGACATGATGAATTGATATTGCCACCTAATTTTATCGGAAAAACCGTTCTCGTTTATTTGGCTTTTGTAGCGCCAGACAGGGAAAGCCAGTCGCGGAGCGTATTTTTAGGCGAGATTTTGGTGTCCATAGATTAAGGGTGATTTGGGGGAGTTTTTATGGAAGCGGATGTAGAGTCCTCACTCGAGATAATATATTTTTATATAAATCAATATGGAATGACGATAAATTTAAATGTTAGAATATAAGAAAGGGATTTCACCCTGAGGCCAATATGGATGGAAATAAAAATTTCGTCATGTTGATCCGCCGGCTGGCGGAGAAACATCTCATCATAAAAGTATTCGGATCGTAGGCAACAAAGCAAGTGAGATGTCTCGTATCCTCGACATGACGGTGTGGAGATAAAAAACGTCAATGGTAGAATTGTCACTCTGAGCGGAGTCGAAGAGGGATTCGAAGGGAATGTCATCCTGAGCGAAGTCGAAGGGGAGCGTTATGCTTCCCTGAACTTGTTGAAGGACTCAGCAAGACAAACGGCTCTGCTTGATAGCAAAAAATTAATAAAAACGTCAATGGTAGCGGAGTCGAAGGGAATGTCTCCCTGAGAATTGTCACTCTGAGCGGAGTCGAAGAGGGATTCGAAGGGAATGTCATCCTGAGCGAAGTCGAAGGG
>NZ_CAMLIG010000046.1 GCF_946480185.1 uncultured Pedobacter sp.
TGCTCGGTTTTGTTTTATTTTAAAGTCCGAATTTTTGGTCCGTTATATTTCCCAATCTGTTTATCTACCCAGTCTTCGGACTTCGGACCGCCGACTGCCGACCTATAACTGCCGACTTCAAAACTAAAAACTTCCTTTTATCTTTTTAATATCTGCAATTCTTTTTTCCGCAATAATGTTTGCCGCAACATTTGTAGGGATATTATCTGTTTTTGATTTTTTTAATACCCCACGCGTTGCTTCGTAAATATTCTCTGCCAATTGCATGGTTCTTTTTTTACTATAACCAGCCATTTCAGAGTAACAATTGATTAAACCTCCAGCATTAATCAAATAATCCGGAGCATATAAAATACCTTTTTCCAAAAGCAACTTTCCGTCGGCCTTTTCATCAGCTAACTGGTTATTTGCCGAGCCGGCGATGATTCCACATTTCATTTTGGCAATGGTTTCTGAATTTACGGTGGCACCCAAAGCGCATGGCGCATACACATCAAAATCCAAATCAAAAAGATTATTGTTGTTCACCACTTCTGCACCGTACATTTTAGCCACTTTGCGTAAACCCTCTTCGTTGATATCGCTCACATAAACCTTAGCATTTTCTTGCCTTAACAAGCTCACCAAATGTTCGCCCACGTGTCCAGTTCCTTGTACGGCAACGGTTCTGCCCGCTAAATTATCTGTGCCAAAAAGTTCTTTTACTGATGCTTTTATCCCCATAAAAACACCTTTTGCAGTTACTGGAGATGGATCGCCGCTACCTCCGATAGATTCTGGAACACCGGTAACATATTTAGTTTCCATACGGATATATTCCATATCCTTTGGTCCAGTACCTACTTCTTCAGCTGTAATAAAAGAACCGTTTAAATTCTCAATAAACCGACCAAATCTGCGCATTAAAGCTTCGGATTTATCTGTTCTGCTGTCACCAATAATTACAGCTTTTCCACCGCCTAAATTTAAACCGGTAATGGCAGCTTTATAAGTCATAGCCTGCGATAAACGTAAAACATCGTATAAAGCTTCTGCTTCTGTAGTATAAGACCACATCCGTGTACCGCCCATCGCCGGACCCAAAGTTGTATCGTGAATTGCAATAATTGCCCTAAGGCCAGTATCATCATCTTTACAAAAAACCACCTTCTGATGACCAAAAGCACCAAGTTGATTAAATATTGAATTTTCTTCTAACTGAATTGATGACATATTCTGCTTAAATGTTATGGTTACATTTTGTCGCAAAAGTAGCTGTTTTTTTTTAATTACGATGCCTACGCACTGTAAAAGATTAGCAAAGCTTAGCGGAAACAAATACTTATAAAACTAAAACTCAAGCAAACGCAAACACATGTTGCAAAATCAATTTATCTGTTAATGAAGCTAAGGTTCTAAAAAATTGATGTTTCTATGGCTTAAACTTATTGCTAAAATAAGCTAGAGGAAAAACAAAATCATACCTTTGTACGGATAGATGAAAGAACTAGCGTACCTCAATAAATTCTTTTTAAAGTACAAATGGCAACTTTTGCCTGGTGTATTTTTTGTAATTATATCCAATTTTTTCGCGGTTTTACCTGCTCAAATCATCAGAATTGCATTTGATTTAGTGAAAGAAAACATTGCCGTTTATCGACTTTTTGATGGATTTAACCAGCAAGGTCTGATTTACGATATTTTTGCCAGCAGTCTCTTATTTTTTGGAGCTTTGGTAATTGTGATGGCTATCATCAGAGGGCTGTTTTTGTTTTTTATGAGGCAAACCATCATCCTTACTTCTCGGCATATTGAGTTTGACCTCAAAAATGAGATTTACAAACATTACCAAGAACTTTCGCTGGCCTTTTACAGAAGAAACAATACTGGTGATTTAATGAACCGCGTTACAGAAGATGTAAGCAGGGTTAGGATGTACATTGGTCCGGCGATTATGTACACCATCAACACAACGGTTTTGTTTCTGTTGATTATTACCGCCATGGTAAACGTGAACCTTAAATTGGCAATTTATAGCTTGGTTCCTTTACCTCTTTTAGCAATTACCATTTATTATGTAAATAGCATCATCCACCAAAAAAGTGAACAGATCCAAAAAAGACTGAGTACACTCTCCTCTTTTGTACAGGAAACCTTTTCGGGAATTAGGGTGGTAAAATCTTATGTTAAAGAAGACTTTGTGCGTCAAGGTTTTGATGTACAAAGCGAACAGTATAAGCAGGAGTCTTTATCCTTAGTAAAAGTACAGGCTTATTTTTATCCCATTATGCTTTTAATGGTGGGTTTAAGTACCATTATTACCGTTTACATTGGTGGCTTACAGGTAATGGCGGGTAAAATTACTTCCGGAAACATTGCCGAATTTATAGTTTACGTTACACAACTTACTTTTCCGGTGACTTCTTTAGGATGGGTAACTTCGCTCATTCAAAGAGCGGCGGCATCGCAAAAGCGAATCAACGAATTTTTAAAAACCACGCCCGAAATCATCAATCCAAACCCAAATCCGCTGTGGGTAAAAGGAAACATCAAGTTTGAGAATGTAAGTTTCACTTATCCAGATACTGGGATTCAGGCTTTAAAGAACGTCTCTTTTGAGATTGACAAAGGAGAACTGCTGGCAATTATTGGGCGTACGGGTTCTGGCAAATCAACCATTGCCAATTTAATTATGCGGATGTACGACGTGGACAAAGGCGCAATCAAAATTGACAATCAAAATATCCAACACATCAATTTAGAATCATACAGAAGCAAAACAGGCTTTGTACCGCAGGAAGTTTTTCTTTTTTCGGATACCATTGCCAGGAATATTGCTTTTGGTTTAGATGAAATGGATATGGACCGTGTTGAGCAGGCGGCCAAGAACGCTGCGGTTTATAAAAACATCATGGACTTTGACAAAAAGTTTGAGACTTTTATCGGCGAACGCGGCATCACCTTATCTGGCGGGCAAAAACAGAGAGTTTCTATTGCAAGGGCAATTATTAAAGAACCGGAGATTTTAATTTTTGATGATTGCCTGTCTGCGGTTGATACAAAAACGGAAGAAGAGATTTTAAACAACTTAGGCAAGGTGATGAAAGGCAAAACAAGTATATTAATTGCCCACCGTGTTTCCACGATTAAAAATGCAAATAAAATTTTAGTTTTAGAGGACGGTGTAATTGCCGAACATGGCAATCATACTGAACTAATAGATAAAAAAGGCTTGTATTTTGAGCTTTACGAGAAACAATTGCTAGAAGAACAACAATTATCTTAAAGAATGGCGCTATTATTTGGAACTTTAATATTTTCTTTCTTTATTTAACCCATCAAATTTTTAACAACAACACATCAATGGGAGATTACGATAATAAAGAAAGAGAAGAAGTCTATTCTAAAAAGGTTAGGGCGGGAAAAAGAACTTACTTTTTTGATGTAAAAGCAACACGGTCTAATGACTATTATATTACCATTACGGAAAGTAAAAAGCGTTTAGAAGATGGTGTGTTTATTAAGCACAAGATTTTCCTTTATAAAGAAGATTTTGAAAAATTTGCAGAAGGCTTAACCGATACTGTTGACTATATCAAATCTCACCAAGAAGTGATTGAAAAAAGATACGAGTTTAATCCAGACCACATAGCAGAAAAAGCAGACGACGATTTTTCTTTCTAAAGAAACAAATTCCAATATCCAATCAAAAAAGCTAATCCGTTAAAAAGATTAGCTTTTTTTTGCTTTAATAATTTATTGATTATCAAAAAATTAAAATAAAACGAATTATTAAATTTTAATTATTTACATTTGTCTAAATAATAATTAGAATACAATGAATAATGGAACAGTAAAGTTCTTTAATTCAACCAAAGGATTTGGTTTTATTAAAGAAGACGGAACAAACAAAGAATACTTTGTACACGTTTCGGGTCTGGTTGATGAAATCAGAGAAAATGACGAAGTTACTTTTGACCTACAAGACGGAAAAAAAGGATTAAATGCAGTGAATGTTAAACTTGCTTAAGCAGGTGTCTTAATATAATCACATTTAAAGTCATCAAGCCATCGCTCAAAAAGCGGTGGCTTTTTTGATTTAAGAGGTTTTTTAACCACGGAGGTTTGTGTGAGGCTGGGTGTGTTTGTTTGTAACCACGAAGGAAGTGGAAGCTTTGTTTAACCACAGAGAGCCAAAGATTACTGAGTCTTAGTTATCGGATAAGCTGATCTATCTCTAAATCAGTTCACCACCCGGCTCTGTGTACTCAGCATTCTCCGCGGTTGAATTATTTAACATATCCTGTGTGATTAACCTCAGCGCCTTTGTAGTTAGAAACTGCCAGAGTTAGTTTGATTTCAAACCAACTTCACCTGTTTCTAAACCTTTCCCAGTCACAGAAAGTTTAATTTCTCCTGCCTTAGTTCCAGACTGAACCAGAACCACCAATTTACCGCTAAACAATTTCATGGTGGGTGCCTGAAAAGATGCTAAAGAAGTTGCGTCTCCGTTGCAAACAGCTTTAAAAACACCTTCGCCTTTTACACTAAATTTCAATTGATTGGTTGCAGTAGGGCAAGGATTTCCGTCTTTATCCACTACAGAAACCGTCACAAAAGAAATGTCTCTTCCATTAGCTTTTATTTCTTTACGATCTGGATCCAACACAATTTTGTATGGCTTTCCGGCAGTCACTACCGTTTCTTCTGCCGCTGGCTTTCCATCTTTGTCAAAAGCCACCACTTTTAAAGTTCCTGGCTCATATTTTACATCCATCCACATTAAGCGGTATTTAGTTTGTGAGGTGGCGTCGTTTTTCTTTTGTATCCCCATGCTTTTGCCATTCACAAAAAGCTCGGCGCTATCATAATTGGTGTAAACAAATACCGGAGTAACTTGTCCTTCCCTTCCTTCCCAATTCCAATGTGGCAAAATATGCAAAGTTTTGGCGTCCTTGTTCCACTTACTGCGGTACAGGTAGAACCTGTCTTTAGGCAAACCGGCTAAATCATTTATCCCAAAATAAGAACTGCGGGCGGGCCATGCACCATCATAAGGTGTTGGCTCTCCTAAATAATCAAAGCCTGTCCACACAAACTGCCCAATTACCCAAGGTTTGGTATCTTCTAAAATAAAATCCTCTTCCGGAAGGTTGGACCAGCTACAATATTCCATATCATAGGAAGAAGATTGATGGTCGGGATGCTGGATATCGGAACCTTTCACTACCGGAAATTCATAAATCCCTCTGGAGCTTACCGTTGAGGCGGTCTCTGATCCTAAAATAAAACCTTGAGGAAAAGCTTTAAAAGCCTCTTCATATAAATGTGTTCTGTAATTTAAGCCCGGCACATCCAGTACCGCACCAAAACCAGAGGCCATGGTTGCTTTCACCTGATCCATTCCCACGGTTACGGGTCTTGTTGGATCCTCGCGATGGAAAATACTTTGCAACCATTTTGCCCGCTTTACCCCTTCGGAACCAAACTGATCCGGGACTTCATTTCCTGCGCTCCACATTACGATACAGGGATGGTTACGTGTGGCTTGAACCAAATTCACCACATCTTTTTCTGCATCAGTAGTAAAGAAACGGTTATAACCATTCTTAACTTTCGGTTTTGCCCATTCATCAAAAGTTTCGGCTAAAAACATAAAACCCATCTCATCACACAATTCCAATTGCTCAATAGATGGCATATTGTGAGAACTGCGGATGGCATCCACACCCATATCCTTTAAAATTACCAACTGTCTGCGCAAGGCCGCAACATTAATGGCCGAACCTAGCGGCCCTAAATCATGGTGAAGACATACACCTTTAAACTTGCGAACTTTGCCGTTTAAGCTGAAGCCCATATTGGGCAGGTAACTAATGGTACGGATTCCGAAACGCGTACTGGTCTCGTCTTTTAACACATCGTTTTCAAACAATTTACTGACTGCGGTATATAAATAAGGAGTTTCTGGACTCCATAACTTAGGATTTTTAACGGCTATGTTCTGTTCAAATTCTTTCCCGAAAATGGCTTTTGTTTTATCACTAGCAACGGTATCGCCTTTGGCATCCAAAATAAAGGTTTGCAAACGCAGGTTATTCCCGGAAATTTTTGTCTTGATATTTACTTTGGCCAAATCGGCAGAAACATAAGGCGTGGTTACAAATGTGCCCCATTGGTCAATGCTTTGCTGATTTTTAACCACCACCCGTACTTTACGATACAGACCGGCACCAGGATACCAACGAGAAGATTCTCCCTCATTTTGTAAATGCACCGCAAGAACGTTTGGCGCACCGGCTAATATTTGCTTGGTGATATCAATATAAAAATAATTGTAGCCGTAATTCCACTCTCCCAGTTTTATACCGTTCAGATATACTTTTGGCTCGCTCATGGCCCCTTCAAATATTACCAAGACCTTTTCGCCGGTTTTATACTGTGGCAAGGTAAAAGTATTACGGTACCAGCCCTCGCCTATATAGGGCAAGGCACCGGTTCTTCCTGTTTTTTCTGTCGCTACTTTCTCCCCGTTTTGGGTGATTGCAACCTCCTGCTTGTCAATTTCCTTATCAAAAGGACCATATATTGCCCAATCATGCGGAACGGTTACTGTTTCCCATTTTTTATCGTTAAATTCCTTTTGCGCTGCATTTGCATTTGCCCCTTTCTGAAATTTCCAAGTGGTCAGTTCCATTTCAGTTCTAATTTGTGCAGATGCAAAACCGGAAAATAAAAAGCAAAAAACAAACAGGAGGTAAATCTCAATTTTCGCGAAAGGATGAGTAAACTTAGACTTTAAATTAACGGAATGAGCTGGAAACGATTTGAACATGTATGACAATATTTAAATTTAATAAAAGGTACAATCATAGGCCTATTTGAATCCATACGGAATCATCAACAGACGATAAAATTAATGGTATAAAGATGATTAAATAAATGCAAAACTACCTGCTTTTTCCTTGTGCGATTAGGTTTTTATTTACCGAAATTGCTGTTCTTTTTGAATATTGCTTTAATAATGTGAAGATTTAATTAGTGACTAATTATAAAAGAATTTAAGTGATCTCATTCCAACCCTTCTCTCACACTCCCTCGGGAAATACCCCCTGTTTTCTCAAATCGGTCTCGAAGAAATCACGAATTATTCTGAAACATCCGCCCAAAGTCGGCAAACCTCGGAAATGAATTTGCGGATCGTTGTTGCAACCTTTCTGATAAGTATTTTAGAAAAAAAATATTTGATGGCTTTAAAAAACGTTAATTCAAACAGACCTTCCAGATTAAAAATCGGATAAAGTGGGTCCTTGACAAAAAAATCGCAAATTTGCTTATCTCAATTCAAAATTAAAAAACGATTTACAATGTATAAAAAGATAATTATTGGTGTTGTAGCTTTCTTAGTGGTAATTGTTATTGCACTTGCAAGCATACCTCTGCTTTTTAAAGATAAAATAGTAGCGGGTGTAAAAACTGCCATCAATAAAAACATAAATGCAAACGTCAATTTTAAAGATGTTGATCTAAGCATCCTTAGCACCTTTCCCAATTTAGGCATCCAGCTGAATAATTTGGTGGTTATCGGGGTAGATAGTTTCGCCAATGATACTTTGGCTAACATCAAAACTTTGGAACTCAACCTTAACCTCATGAGCGTACTTAAAGGCGAGACCTACCAAATCAACTCGGTTAACTTGCTGGAGCCAAATATTTACGCTAAGGTTTTAAAAAGCGGAAAAGCAAATTGGGACATTATGAAAAAAGATTCGTCCCAAACATCAGCTACCGATACGGCCAAAACCAAGTTTAAAGCCAGCTTACAAAAATACAGCATTGAAAAAGGGAATATCATTTATGATGATGCCTTACGCGGTTTTTACATGCACATTAAAGATGTCAACCATAGCGGAAAGGGAGATTTTACACAGGATTTGTTTCAGCTAAAAACCGAATCGGACATAGAGCACCTCACCGTGAAATATGCTGGGATTCCTTATTTGAATGATGTGAAATTAAACGCGGAATTGCCGATAGACATCGATATGAAAAACATGAAGTTTAGTTTCGGCGATAATAAAATTAAACTGAATGAATTATTGTTGGCCGTTACCGGGAGTTTGGCCATACCGAACGATAAAGACATGCTCATTGATTTTAAGTTTGATGCGCAACAGTCAGATCTTAAAAACTTTTTATCCCTGATTCCAGCGATTTACGCCAGTAATTTCAAGGATATGGATGCCAGTGGCAAATTTGCTTTCAACGGTTTTGCAAAAGGGACTTATAACGATAATTCCTTACCTGCTTTTGAGGTGAACCTGAGTATTAAGGACGGAAAAATGAAGTACGCAGGCTTACCGGCAGCAGTGAACGACATCCAGGTAAATGCAAAAATCACCAATCCCGACGGTGTGATTGACCATACTGAAGTGAATATTCCGGCTTTTCACTTGGCGTTTGACAAAGCGCCGATTGACGGAAGATTATTGGTAAAAACGCCCACTAGCGATCCTTATGTGGATATGGCGCTCAAAGGAAAATTGGATTTAAAACAACTGACCACTATTTTCCCGATGAAGGACATCACGCTAAGCGGTATTTTAGATGCGGATGTTCAAGCAAAAGGAAATAAATCTGCCATTGATAAACAGCAGTACCAAAATTTTAATGCATCCGGACAAGTGCTGGCCAGTAACTTTATTTATACAGGTGCTGCGGTCGCAAAACCGGTGAGTATCAGCTCCGCAAAAATGATGTTTAATCCGCGGAACATCACGCTCAGTAATTTAAATGCGAAGGTTGGAAAAAGCGACTTCGCGGCAAACGGAAGTATCACCAATTATTTGGGTTATATTTTCAACAAAAACCAGGCTTTAGGCGGGACATTCAACTTAAACTCTAACTTAATGGACATCAACGAACTGATGGGCCCAGAAAATATCGCAACTGCTAAAACGGACACCGCAAAACTGACTTTGATAAAAGTACCAGCAAACATCAACTTTTTAGCGAGTGTAAATGCCAAACAGGTTTTGTATGATAATTACAACATCAGCAATGCAAAAGGCGCTTTGTTGGTGAAAGACGAAAGCGTTTATTTTAAAGATATGGCTTTACAGATGTTGGGCGGTACGGTAAGTATGAACGGGATGTACACCACCAAAGACCCCAAAAAGCCGGCGGTGGATATTGATTTCGGGATTCAGAAAATGAGCATCCAAAAGGCATTTTCTGCTTTCAATACCATCAAACTTTTAGCACCGATAGCAAAATATACCAACGGAGAATTTAGCACCAAGCTTAAATTTAACTCCTTGCTACAACAAAATATGATGCCTGTTTATTCCAGCATTAATGCCTCTGGTTTGGCAAATATTATTGAAGCTGTTATTGATGGATTTGAACCTTTAAACAAATTGGCGGCAGGTTTAAGTAACGGAAACCTAAAAAAACTGGAAATAAAAGATTTATTGACCAAGTTTAACATTACTGATGGCAGGCTGAACGTAGCGCCGTTCAATATCAAAAAAGGTGATGTTTCGATGAATATACAGGGTTCAAACGGTTTAGACCAAAGCTTAGATTATGTTTTAGGAATTAATTTGCCAAGGGCGATGCTGGGCAAAGCAAATGAAACCGCAAACAGCTTATTGGCGAGTTTAAACCAAAAAATTGGTAGTAATGTAGCAGTGAGCGACATGGTAAAAATTAATGCTTTACTTGGCGGAACCATCACCAAACCCACACTAAAACTCGACTTGGCAGGTAGTTTAAAAAATGAAGCGCAAAGTGTAGTCAACCAGCTTATTGCGGATAAAAAAGCAGAATTGCAGAACAAAGCACAAGAGGCGGTGAACAGTTTAACCAACCAGGCGAAAGAAAAAGTTCAGCAGAAAACAGACACGCTGAAAAAACAAACCGAACAAAAAATACAAAGTGAAATTAAAAACAAACTGAACAGTTTTTTTAGGAAGAAAAAGGACAGCGTTTAGAAGGACGGAAAGCAGAAAGCAAAAGACCGAAACTGAAAGCGGACGGCAAAGAACCCTACATTAGGATCGTCTAAGACAGACACTACTTTATAAGAAGCGTCCGGATTTTAGACTATTTTAAAAGCATTAGCCAGCAACAATAGAGCAATTGCAATTAAAGCGATATGAACGTATTTTAAAAACGCTCCTTCTTTAATTTTACTGTGCAGGTAATTTCCAAAGTAAATTGCAGGCAAAGCCACGGGGATGCTCAATAAAAAATATTTAAAAACATCCTTACCCAAAATCCCGTGAAACCAATATCCCAATAAGCCAATTATACTCAAGGGCAAAAAATAAGCTTGCAAAGTGGCCCTAAAATGCGCTGGGGTCCAGCTTCGCATATCGCCGTAAATTACAATTGGCGGACCGTTTAATCCGTAAGCGCCTCCAAAAATACCGGAGAAAAACCCGCAGATAAACAGCCAAAACATATCATCTGATTTTAGCTTAAAAACACTGGTAGAAATTAATGAATAAACAGAGTAAGCAATGATTAACAAACCCAAAGCTACTTTTACAACCATCTCATCTAAATAAATTAAAGCGAGCAAGCCTATTGGGACACCCAAAACGGCAAAAATAATCAGCCATTTAGCGCTTTCAAATTGTACTTGCTTTCTGTCTTTCAGCAACAAAACCATCGCAATAAAAATAGAAAGCAACACGCAAAGCGGAACTGCCGTTTCAATGGGTATAAAAATTAAAAGTAAAGGAACCGCTACCAAAGATTCGCCAAAACCAAAAGTAGAGCGTACTAAAGTGGCAACAAAAACAATGAGTAGAATATAGATGGTGGTGGGAAGCATTATTAGGATTGGTGTTTTTTATTTTATTGGAGCTACAAATAATTTACGATCAGGAAGAATATTGATTTTTAAAATTACAAGCATTAATCAATTAATCAGGTAACAAAAATGAGATAAAGTTCGTAAAACGAATAGAAATCAAATTATTAGCGTTAATGTTTTTCAGGAAAAATATAACCTTTAAAATATTTACAAATTTCAGGATTACAATAATGACAGAAACGGTTTTGGTTCTTCCTATTTCACATAATTGATTATCTTAGTGGCAATGATTAATTATATGAGTAAAATTAATGCTTTTCTCTTTCTGTTGTTTGTAATCCTTGCCAGTTCTTGTGGTTCTTATAAGAATATTCCATACTATCAGGATCTTAATCATAACAAACCCACACAAGAACCGGCAACTAATTATGTGCCTCTTACCATACAGCCGGCAGATATTTTAGGAATTAATGTAAACAGTAGAAACCCTGAATCTTCAGCCACCTTTAATTATAATTTAAACCGTATCAACGGAAATAACTTCGACAACTCATCTGACAACCCCGTAACAGGATATTTGGTTGATGAAAAAGGAGAAATTGAACTGCCCTTACTTGGTGTAATTAAAGTTGCAGGGCTTAGCACTTCAGCATTAAGAGAAAAATTGGGCAAGCTATTACTTACCTATTACAAGGATCCCACAGTAAGTGTGCGAATCATTAACTTTAAAGTAGCAGTTTATGGCGATGTGCAAAAACCAGATCTTTATACCCTGCAGAATGAGAGAACTACGATTACCCAAGCGCTTAGTTTGGCGGGCGATCTTAGCATCACGGCCAAGCGAAAAAACATCATCCTTGTTAGAGAAATTAATGGGGTAAGGAATTTTATACCAATAGACTTAACTTCAAAAAAGATATTTGAATCGCCGTATTATTATTTAAAAAACAATGATGAAATTTATGTAACTCCAGACCGTACAAAATACGCAGCTGTGGATCGCGGGTACCGTATTGCTACACTCTTATTATCAGGTCTTTCAATTATCGCTATAACCTTTTCAACTTTGCATCGGTAAAGCGGATTATGGCTACGCAACAACCACATATCACCACGCTTATTATTCCTCAAGAGCGTAAGAAACCTATGAACCTGAAGGGGCTGATAGCTAGCTATCTCTATCATTGGCCTCTTTTTGTGACCGTGTTGTTCGTTACTGTAGCGGTAGCAATTGTTTATATTCAGTTTGCAAAGCCTGTTTATGAAATTAATGCGACACTAATCATCAAAGACAATAAAAAAGCACCAGAGCAACAGTCTGCACTTAGTGAGATTGATCTGGTAAACTCTTCCAAACTCATTGAAAATGAAATAGAAGTTTTAAAATCTAACCGTTTAATTAGTGAGGTAGTAAAAGAGTTAGAACTCGGGATAGTCTATCAAAAGAAAGACGGGTTAAAGGTGACTGATCTCTACAAATCCGGACCAGTAAAATTGATTGTCTTAAAACCTGCAGGGTCTGGCCAAGCGCTATCCAGTAAATCTGACGAAAAAGACATTACCATCATTATAAAGGATAAAAACAGCTTTTTTCTTAAAAAAGGAAGTAAACAATTAATTGAGTATGCTTTTGATAAACCTGTAACTAATGGTTTTGGCACTTGGAAACTAGAACCCACCGATTTTTTACCAGAATATAGGGGAGCAACTATAAAAATTGCAATCTTAGACTCTGACCAACTCACGCTCCAGTATCAAAAGGCAATTGATATTACCATCCCAAACAAGTTAGCCACGGCAATTTCTTTAACACTCGAAGACCAAGTTGCCCAGCGTGGAAAAGACATTTTGAACCAACTCATCGCAGATTATAACCGCTTTGGTACAGATGAAAATGAACTGAAAGCCAAATCTACACTTGCCTTTCTGGACAAACGCATAGATTCATTACATGACGAACTGAGTATAGCCGAAGCAGGTATTGAAGGATATAAAAGTAGCCGAGGACTTACTGATATCAGTACCGAATCAAAAATAAACTTGGAGAATATTCAGGATGTGGATAGGAGTTTGAATGAGGTAAATATAAAACTGAGCGTGATTAATGGCATTGAAAATTACGTCAACTCCTCTAAATCGGGTGAAGTTCCGGCAACCATAGGAATTACCGATCCGGCACTAAATAGTTTAATAGAAAACCTATCGAGATTAAAACTACAAAGATCAAGTCTCTTGGCCATATCGCCAGAGACCAACCCCGATTTTGATCCTATTAATAGGCAAATTGCCACAACAAAAGCCGCTATTGAAGAAAATGTGGCAAGCATTAAATCTTCCTTACTAAACACCCGTTCTAAACTAATGTCTTTTAGAGCTGGCTTAGAGTCTTCAATTAAAAAAATTCCTAAACAGGAACGAGAATTGGCAAGTATCACAAGGCAACAAGCAGTTAAAGAAGGTCTGTACACTTATCTGTTACAAAAAAGAGAAGAAATAGCGGCCAATTATGCCGATATTTCAACTGCCTCCAGCGTGGTTGACCATGCTTATGCCAGCGAACCAAAGGATAAAAAGGCAATTGCTTTAACCATTGCAATTTTTTTGGGACTGGGTTTACCTTTCGGGATTATTTTCCTCAGAAACAATTTAAATGACACTATCATTGATGTGCATGAAATTAAGGAGGTGCTTGAAACGCCAATTATAGGTGAAATATCACTTGAAAAATCACAAGATCCAATTTCTGTAAACAGCACCGAAACCAGTCTGGTTAGTGAGCAATTGCGGACTTTACGCACCAATCTCTATTATCTTTATGGTAATAAAACGCGAGGAAGAGTTACTTTGGTAACGTCTAGTGTTCCTGAAGAAGGCAAAAGTTTTATCAGCACTAACCTGGGCCTTACCCTGTCTCTCATTGGCAGAAAAACGGTGTTGCTTAAAATGGTGTTGCGCCAATCTAACGCAGAAGATGCTTTCAATGTGAATAATGGTCCCGGTATTTCAGAGTATTTAAACAGTAAGGCTAGTTTAGAGGAGATTGTAAACCCTTCTGACCAGAATCCAAATCTTCATATTATTGGCAGTGGGGCGGCAGTAAGCAACCCATCGGAATTATTGGAAAGTGGACGTTTAAAAGATTTGGTTAATGCACTTCAAAACAGTTACGATGACATCATTATAGACAGTCCGTCTGTTCACCTGGTTCCAGATGCACTTATCCTATCCCGTTTAACAGATATTACTTTGTACATCATTAAACAAGGATACACCGAAAAAACAGAATTAGGATTTATTAAAGAACTGGTTGAGAAAAAACAGCTGTTTAACGTCCATATTATCTTTAATGGCATACAGAAAGCCAAATATGGATATGGCTATAATTATAAAAACAGCTATTACTCCAAATCGGCAAGGAAAACTATTTTTACAGATTTTTGGAAAAGATTTTAAATGCGTAAAATTTCCTGAAGATATTAATTGATATTTATACTTACAGATGCTAAGTTCTATATATTATAAAAACCTTAAATTTAATTGTTAGCTGCTCCAAAACCGAGATAAAAACGTCTGATTATATGAAATTTCTTAGCTATAGAATTTGCTAAACGATCCTATACAAGACTTTAAAATCCATCCGGAACAGTATAGTTTTTACATTTTAACGATGCAAATTCATTAAAAATTGATGGAAAATAATACGCTAAATATATTTTTTGTTCTTGACAAAAATTACATAGTTCCTTTTACAGTGGCTTTAACCTCTGTTTTAGAGAACAATAAAGATCTGAAAATACAGGTGTTTGTACTCCATGAATTAGGAAAAAATGAAGTCCTAGACATTGCCTGTAATTTTTTTAAAGAAAGATATGAGCAAGACGTTATTTTAATAAATTTCGAAGACAAATATTTCAACGATTTCTTCATCTCAGAACATATCACCAAAGCCGGCTATTTTAAATTGTTGTTGGGAAAAATGATCCCTGAAACTGTTGTTAGCGGATTATATATAGACTGCGATATCGTGGTTACAGGATCTTTAAAAGATTTTTGCAACCGTAGTTTTCATGATAGTACAACGGAGAAAGAGACTTCTTTATTAGCCGTAACGGATGTGAGGGCAAACAGAGAGATTAAAAGACTAAATAAGGGAGGTGCAAATTTAACCAGCTATTTTAACACCGGCGTTTTTTATGCTAATTTAAAAAAATGGAGGGCAGAAAATATGGCAGAAAAAATGATCGAGATAGGAAGAAAATATGGTGAACAACTGGTTTATCTAGATCAGGACATTATGAATATTTTTTTTAAGGGTGACCAAGGTGAATTAGAAGACACTTATAATAAAGACGCCGCAGTAAAATACACCAAATTGCCAATTATATTACATTATTTGGGGAATTCTAAGCCATGGCACTATGTAGACAATAGTCCTAATAAACATATTTATCGTAAATATTTAAAAATGACGCCTTTTAAAAATTTAAAACCCGAAGGGATCAGCTTAGAAAATTTTGCTAGAAAATATGTCCGTTTATTCAGGCAAAAAAGGAGTTCGGGACCTGATTACACAATTTAAAATTTGAGAAGCGATTTAGGCTATTTTAATACTATGACTTTTTAAAAAAATGATTGACAGACCTTATTTCTGGGCAAAAGGACTGATAATTATAATTGTCATCATTTTTCTCCAGTTTTTTTCCTATACGGGAATAAGTGAGGATTCTAAAGTGATGGCCGCAGCAATCTTTGGCTGTGGGATGCTCATGCTTTCATTATCATTGACCGCAATTTTATTTAAAAGGGAATTGACATTTTGTGGATTAGATCATTTAGTCATCCTCTTTATACTCTCTGTTTTTCTTAGTTTTTTTTCAGCATATTTTTACTGGGACCAACCCATCGGTACTTCTTTTTTATCGTACAGGCTTTTTTACATTTACTTTTTATACTTTGTACTGATTTATTTTGATCTCTCACAAAAGGAAATTGAAAGCATTATTCTAGTCATCTTCTTTACAACGCTGATTATCTTTGCCATTGATTTCGTCACTTTTCCTAACCCTACTTTTACCATGCGTAGCGAGGAAAGAAGGAATGGAATTACCGTTTTCTTTGACGGACAGGGCTTTACTTTTTTAGGTGCTTTTTATTTTCTACAAAGGTATTTTAAACAATTTAAACTCGTTCATTTAATATTATTTCTAATCGGAGGTATATTTCTTTTCTTTTTAACTCAGGCTAGGATGATGCTAACCGGAGTGGTTTTTGGTGGTATCCTCATCCTACTTTTAAGTCCGCTTAAATACCGGTTTATTTATGCTTTTATGGGTCTGGCTTTGGGGATTTTGTTCTATCTCACATCCAGCGTTTTTAAAGGAATCAAGGAGCAAAACAAAGAGCAGTCTCAGTTTGCTTCAGAAGATATACGCGTCCAAGCTTATAGCTTTTTCTTGAACGACCTTCAGGGAGGCTGGCCAACAATGGTTTTCGGAAATGGTTATCCGGCAAAGGGAAGTAAATTAGAAGCCATCACTTATTTCGGTCAGGATAAAGGCTTTTTCACATCTGATGTTGGTTTAACAGGTCTTTTTAGCTTTTTTGGGATTTTTGGAGAAATTGTGTGGATTCTGTTTTTTTATAAGGCATTTACTATGAAAAATGCCGGAAATTTCAACTACGTTAAGGCCTACTTTTTAATGCTTTTTGTCACCGCCTTTACAGGTTATGCCATTTTTGACCCAGGTTACATGCCTGCAACCGTTATTGCGCTGTATTTAATACGATGCAATTATAAGGAAACCAAAGTAATAGAATTAGTAGGTTCATTTTTAAATAAACAACAATCCAAGTGGAAATAATAGTTTCAGCACAAATCTCTCGGTTTTTTGCCAATACAATGGCATCAAAATCAATTAATCTCATAACCATATACTCATGATAGCAGTCTTTAACCGGATTTTAAAAGAGAATACTTTTTTCAAAAACTTTTCTGTGCTCACTGTAACCAGCGTTTTAACACAGTTTTTGGGAATGGTTATTGGAATCAAGATTGCCAGAGTCTTGAGTCCTTATAATTTTGGAGTTTACAATTTACTTCAGTTACACGTGACTATATTTTCGGTTGTGGGAACCTTGGGTATCAGCCGGATCATCATCAGAGACATTGCTAGGGATAAAATGAACATCAATAGTTTGCTCAAAGATTCTTTGATACTACGCCTGGCAGGAACAGTATTCGCCGTGTTAATTTTTGGAGTGTATTATTATTTTTTCAAATCTTACGATGTTTTCCTGTTCGGGCTGGTCATCTCGGCCGTAACAATGACAGTTGCCTTCGATCACTTTAACAGCCTAGCTTTCGGACTGGAGAAAATGGAATTTTCTGGCTTTGTGAACCTCACAAGTACAGTTTGTTGGCTCATCGCTATATTTTTGATTCCAGACAAGCAACTGAATTTAACCTTTGTTTTTTTATTGTTTGCCATATTTAATATTGTTAAGGTGATCCTTTTTCTTTTTGTGATCAGAACAAGAACAAATTATAAGGCCAGCCTTTCAAATATCGATACCCCAATGAATTCCGCACTTTCATTAGGTAAGGAAAGTCTGCCTTTCTACTACCTCGATCTTTTTTCTTTACTGAGCATGCAAATCCCGATTTTGTTTTTGGAGTATCGGTCTGGAACAGAACAAATTGGTTATTTTAATATTGCCAGCAAGATTTTATTGCCCATTAGTATTATTGTAAATACGGCGCTTTCCGCTATATTTCCAATTGTAGCAAGACTTTATGAGCGTGATTACGACCGTTTTATAGATATTTTTAAAACCATGTGTATAGCAATTAGCTTAATCGGGATTGCAGGGGCATTTGGCGCCACTCTTTTCAGAAAAGAAATTGTTGTATTGTTATACGGGGAGAAGTACATCAGCTCCAGTCTTTCATTAAGCTACCAATGCTGGTACATTGCCATTTTCTCTGTAGTATGCCTTTTTGGTACCGTTTTGGGAGCCATTAATAGGCAAAAACAACTTGGCTATCTTTCTTTTGTATGTACAATAATTGGTGTGCCTTTATTGTGGTATGGTTCACAGTTTGGAGCACAGTATCTTTCTGCCGCATTTATGGTTGCAACTGGCATAAATTTAATTCTGCACTTTGTTGTGGTACACATCTATGTTAAACAGAAGATATCGCCTATGTTCTATATTAAGATTTCTGCATTTTTGGTAGTTGCATATTTAATTTCTATCCAAGTACCAGAAGGATTGAGTTTAAGTCTTAAAATCGCCCTTTTCTTAGTTAGTTCCTTAATTGTATCATTCTTTCTTTATAAAAAGTATTTTACCAAAGTAAAAGCTTATTTTCAATAGAAAATTTAAAATGAATTGCTGAATGCTAATGTGGTTATCCGATAGTAATAAAAATCAATGAAAAACGTAAGTATAGTTATACCCACTTACAACAGGGAAAAACTACTCCCTAGGGCAATAGAAAGTGTTTTGTCTCAGGATTTTGCTGGGGAAATGGAAATCATTGTTTCCGATGATGGATCAACAGATGATACCCTAAAAATCGCGAATTCTTATTCGGATAAGAATGTCAAAGTAGTTTTAAAACCCGCTGATTGCAAAACGCAAGGTCCATCTGGTACCAGAAATAGAGGTATCGCAGCAACAAGTAATCCTTATATTTTATTTTTAGATTCTGATGATTATTTTTTTCCTGGTCATATCAAAACAATGGTTAATGCCCTAGAAGCAAACCCAGAATTTGGTTATGTATTTTGTAGGATTTTAGAAATCAATGAAGCTACCACGCCCCCTACTTTTAGTCTGTGGACAAAAGAGGTAATTACTGAGCGTGAGATTATCAATTTAAATATTGCTTCGCACAATGTGGCCCAAACAAACGGCTTTATCTTTAAAAAGGAAGTTTTTGAAAAGGTGGGCGTTTTTTATGAAGACATTTATCATGGAGAAGATATTGACCTTTGGATGCGGATTGCCGAATTTTACAAAGGCGATTTTTCAGACCATTATGGCGCCGCACTGCGAAGAAATGGAGCAGATCAATTGACTGCCGATTCTAAGGAAAGCTTGTTAAAAATCCAACAAAAGGTTTTCAGGAATGCTTTAAATAGATATTTTAAACTGAAGCTAAATAATCCGTATCGCCTGGCAAAGTTGCTTTATATCAATCTTTATTATATCGTTATACAAGTACCAATTATTAAGGGAATCTTTTTAAAATCTTACGAAGCGAAAAAGAGAAAAGAAAGTATTGCCCAGGAATGGCATCCGCTGGAATATTTTATAAAGGGTTGATTTATTCATTAATTGTGAATACCACAAAGAAAAACTTAGTGCCTTTGAGCCTTAGTGGCAACAATAAAACAAATAATTTAGGCTACAAAGACACTAAGCCACAAATAAAAAAACTTATTGCCCTTGCGCCTTAGTGGCAACAATAAAAGAAATGATATGGAATACAAAGAACTTTCCCTAGAAGAAGAGCAAATAGGTAAAGCCATTGTAAATGCCGCATACAAAATTCATAAAGAACTTGGACCCGGCTTATTGGAGAAGGTTTATGAAGTCTGTATGGCTCACGAATTAAGAAAAATCGGGTTTGACGTTAAGCGTCAGATAGACATCCCTATTGTTTATGACGGAATACAGTTCAATGAAGGATTGAGGTTAGATTTACTGGTAAACGATAAAATTATCTGCGAACTAAAAGCCGTTGAATTAGTAAATCCGGTTTGGGAAGCCCAAATCATCAGTCATTTAAAACTTACGGGGTTAAACTTGGGTTATCTCATTAATTTCAATGTACCTGTGATTAAAAATGGAATAAGAAGATTTAGAAATTAAAGCCACAAAGAAAAAACCTAGTGCCGTTGCGGAAAACAAGTAAGTGAGCCACAAAGACACTAAGCCACAAAGAGAAACTTAGCGCCTTTGAGCCTTAGTGGCAACAATAAAACAAGTAAGTGAGCCACAAAGACACTAAGCCACAAAGAGAAACTTAGCGCCT
>NZ_CAMLIG010000047.1 GCF_946480185.1 uncultured Pedobacter sp.
CATGCCCTTTGCTCTCTTTTTTACACTATTTCTTATCCCGAACTCACGTTAAATATGATTTTAAGCGAGTGATTAGAAAGATTTATAGGGGTTATTTGATAAAAACCACCTGCTATAACCGTTATTTAAAACCTCATATTTGCTTAATTGATTGTTTAAAATTCATCATGGCTGTTAGTCGAACGGAAATAGAGGTTTCCAGTTTCGCCTAATTCTTTAGATGTTTTAAAAATTCATTAACCATTTAACTTAAATTTTTTATGATTTCAATTTTACAGAATTGGCGTATAAAGCGCCTGTTAGGTGTATTCCTTTTAGTATCATTAATTTCCGCAAGTAGCGTAAAGGCACAGGATATAGTGGTAAAAGGAGTTGTAAAGGATGGTACCGGCGAGACATTACCAGGTGTTGCAGTAAAAATTAAAGGCGGTGGCGCTTCTACACAAACCGGTATTGATGGTGCATACACTATTAAAGTTCCTAACAACAAAACAGTATTAGTTTTCTCCTTCGTTGGTTTTACAAACGTCGAGAAAAGTGTTGCACAGGGTTCAACAATTAACGTAACCCTAAAAGAAGAACTCAATAGCCTTAATGAAGTTGTGGTTGTTGGTTACGGAACGCAAAAGCGTAGTGAGGTAACCGGTTCTATTGGCTCTATAAAAGCAGATCAGATCGATCAGTTTTCCGGAGGTTCATTAAATACCAGTTTGCAAGGAAAGATTGCAGGTTTACAAATTGTAACCGAATCTGGCGAGCCTGGCGCAGGTGCAACATTTAACTTACGTGGAGTTTCATCAGTAAACGGGGATAGTTCTCCTTTAATTATTATTGATGGGGTGCCGGTAAATAACGACACGTTTACTTCTAATGAAGATGGTGCTGGTTTTAGCCCTTTGGCAGATATTAACCCTTCAGATATTGCCTCAATTGAGGTTCTTAAGGATGCAGCAACTGCTTCTATCTATGGTTCAAGGGCTTCTAATGGAGTTGTGTTGATTACTACTAAAACCGGTACGGGAACAGTGCCATCCATTAATTTTTCTTTAAACAGCAGTATTGTAGGGATTTCTAGAAAAATAGGAATTTTAAACGGACCGCAGTTTAGAGAAGCTTATTCTGAAGCTATTTTTAATTCTACAGGTAAGCCAACCGGTAAAGTGTCTGTAATCGACTCCTTGCATCCTTATTATAGAAACACCCAAAATTGGCAAGACATTATGTATCGCAATTCATTGCAATACAAAGCAGATGTGAGCGTAAGTGGTTCTTCTAAGGATAAAAACATGAATTATTATGTAAGTGCGGGTTATAAAAACTTAAAGCCAGTAGTTATCGAAACTGACTATAAACAAGTTACAGGTGCAGCAAGGTTAAATTATAAAGTGAGCGATCATATTGAAGGTGCTACCAATTTTACTTTAAGTAGCTATAATTATGATCGATTAAATACTGGTGGTGGTGCAGGAAGTGTAATTTTCCGTTACTTGATTACCTTACCCGTTTATAATCCTTTCGACCCTATTACAGGCGATATTATTCCTTTATTTGAGGGAACAAAAATCAGCCCCTATGCACAAGCTGTTTACACAAAAAACGGAATTAAACGTTCTCGCTTGCTTGGTAAGCAAGAATTAACATTCCACATTTTAAAAGATTTTGATTTTAAAACTAGTGTGAGTGTTGATTATAACAATACAGCTACATCTTATTTCTCTCCTTCTGTATTTCAAACGGATGGAAGGCAGGTATATGCTGATTATAAACCTTCATCCGCAACAAATATTACCAATCAAAATACATTAACTTATATCAAAAGCTTTAATAAAAAACATAATATCAATATATTATTAGGTCAATCGTTAGAGAATTACCGTAGTACCTATAATAGTTTTAGAGGAGTAAATTTTGTTGATGATAATATAACCACTCTTGCAGGTGCCGGTACAATTAACTCTTTTGGACAAAGTGAAAGTCAAAACAGGATCATCTCTTTCTTTACCAGATTAAACTATAATTATAAATCAAAATATATTGTTTCGGCTTTATTAAGGCAAGATGGTTCATCTCGTTTTTCTGATAACAATAAGTTTGCTTATTTTCCTTCTATTTCTACCGGATGGAGATTTACAGAGGAAGATTTCTTTAAAAATAAAACCATTTTATCTGACGGTAAGTTAAGAGTAGGCTATGGTGTAACAGGTAACCAAGGTATTGGAAACTATGCTACCAAGGCTATTTTAGGCAAGCAAGGTACTTATTTAGGCCAACCAGCGGTGGTGCAAAATAGCTTAGGAAACGAAAACCTTAAATGGGAAACTACCAAACAGTTAGATGCTGGGGTTGATTTACAGTTTTTAAAAGGGCGGGTAAATTTAACAGTAGATTATTACTCAAAAAACACTTCAGATCTTTTGTTTAATGTTCAAATTCCAAGTCAAACGGGCTTTAATTCAATTCCGTTCAACTTTGGTGCTATTGAAAACCATGGTTTTGATTTCCAGTTGGACGGGGTTATCATACAAAAACCATTTAAATGGGCAAGTATTGTTACTTTCGGTTTAAACAGAAACAAAGTTACCGAATTACCTAACGGAGCTGATTACAGACCAAACTCTACCAGTTTAGCAAGGGTAGGTCAGCCAGTAGGCGTGTTTTATGGCCTTAAAGCTTTAGGTGTTTATGCCCGCGATGAGGATAATGTTTACCAAACAGATGCTGGCGGAAACGTAACTGCACAGTTTAGAAAAGGATCAAGCACCGGTCCTGTTTATAAAGGCGGTGATGTAATTTATGAAGATTTAAATGGCGACGGAATCATCAATGATGATGATTTACAGGTGATCGGAAATCCTACACCTAAATACTTTGGAGGTTGGCAAAATACTTTCGAGTATAAAGATTTCAGTTTGGGAGTTTTCTTCAACTATTCTATCGGAAACGATGTTTTCAATTATTTAAGAAGAACACAAGACAGTTATGCTTTTGATGCTAACTTTTCTACAGACCAGTTAAGACGGTGGAGACAACAAGGCGACGTAACGGATATACCTAAAATAGTGAAAACAGATCCTATGGAAAATTATGCGATTTCTAACAGATTTGTTGAGGATGGTTCTTTCATTAGGTTACAAACTGTTTCTTTAGGTTATAAAGTACCGACTAAATTCAGTAGTAAATTTGGTATAAAAAATGCCAGTATCGGCTTTAGTGCACAAAATTTGGTAACATGGGGTTCTTATACCGGTTATGATCCTGAAGTAAGTTCTGGCGGTACATTATCTGCTGGTGTTGACAATGGTTCATTCCCAAAATCACGTTTTTACAACCTGTCATTAAACATTAAACTTTAATCATGAAAAATATTAGATATAACATCACAATAAAATCAATTGCGGTTATATTCGCCGTCGTTGCTTTCACGTCCTGTAAAAAGGCATTAGAGTTAGATCCGATTAGTGACTATGCTTCGGACAAATATTTTGAATCAACTAAACAAGCCGAGGCGGCTTTGTTAGGTGGCTATCACCAATTACAAATAGCTACCAATCAAGAATTTATATATTACGGTGAAGGTCGTGCCGATAATGTTGAACAAGGCTCTCAATCGCCTACTAGCAATACCTTAAGTGTTTTAAACAATACACTTAACGGTAATTTAAGTTATTCGAGATGGGATAGCTACTACTCTGTAATTAAACAAGCCAACTTATTGATTAAAAATGTGCCTATTATGCGAATTAAAGGCATTTCTATTAGCAATAACGACTACAATAGAATCTTAGGTCAGGCTTATGCATTAAGAGCATTATCTTATTTTTATATTGCAAGGATTTGGGGTGATGCACCGCTAATAACAGAGCCAATTGAAGGTATTATTGACTTAAACAAGCTGAAAACTCCGCGTGTTCCAGTAGATTCCATTTACAATTTAATATCATCGGATTTAAAGAAGGCGTTAATTTGCCCTACTTCCAACGCAACAAACGAAGAAACCAGAGGGATGATTACTCGCGGTGCCGTTTATGCAATGCAAACAGACTACTACATGTGGCGCAACATGCCAGATAGTGCGCTAATAAGTTCATCCTTTTTGATTAAGGACGATGGAACAACAGCATACAGTGTTTATAAATTGGTAGAACTATATAATCCAGCAGCCAATTATAATTTCGGCAATACAACTATAGACGAATCACCATATTCTAAAATGTTTACCCAAGGTTTTTCAGAAGAATCAATTTTCGAGGTAGCCTTTAGTTATGATGAAGACAATACCTCAAATATTTTTGGGATTTACGGAAATAGCAATGCACAGTTTTATGCAAATGCAGATTTTGCCGCCTCATTTGGTAATGACCTGAGAGCAATTGCAACTTTTAAAAACGACCAGCAGGTTTATAAGTTTTTCCCGAAAGGAACTTTTGATCAGTCAAAAGAAAACGACAAAAATGTAATTATTTACCGTTTAGCTGATGTTATGCTTTTAAGGGCTGAAGCACTAAATACACTGAACAGAAGAGATGAAGCTTTTAATTTGGTTAATATAATAAGACACAGAGCAGGAGTTGCGGAGATCGATGCACTTACATATAACTCTTACTCTACTTCAGACGCAGAGGATGTTATTTTAGACGAACGCCGTTACGAGCTTTGTTTTGAAGGGAAGCGTTGGTTTGACTTGGTGCGTACTGGTAGAGTTTATACTAAAGTGGTAGATCCTATTACCTTGATGCCAAAAATTACTGATCCAAATAATATTGTTTGGCCAATCAGTTTAGATATTATCAGAGAAAATCCGTTAATTGAACAAAACCAATTCTATAAATAATATAGCGATGAAAAAAATTATAAACTATAAGCTCATCATTTTTGCTTCGTTGATGTGTTTGGCTGCAGTAAGCTGTAAGAAATTTGAAGTATTAAAAAATATCGACCCTGATTTGGTTGATGCAGGTGTAAATTTGAAAACTGAGTCTATTTGGACTTTTATTTCGGAAAGAAACTTAGTAAACAAAGGTGCAGATACCTTAAAGTCATTAGACCTTTATGCTGCTTCAATTGAACGTGTTGGTTTAAGACCTCTCTTAGAGGCAGATGGGAATCTTACGGTGATAGCGCCAAGAAATGAAGCTTTAAAAGCATTAGCTGTTAATTTAGGCTATACAACTGTAGACGAAATTCCGGCTGCAGTTTTAAGAAATATTTTTTTAGATAACATGATATCTACAAGAATAAAATCTTTCGAGTTAGAAGCGGACTCGATCAATTTATTTCAAACATTAAACGAAGATAGTTTGTCAATAGCAAGACAACCGAGCTCGACTAATCAATATGTTTTAAATTTGTACAATGCTTCTAGTTTGAGTACTTCTGCTGTGAACGTAAGATCGCAAAACTTGGAATGTAAAAATGGGATTGTGCATATTGTGGATGAAATTAAAACTTACCGACCTAAATTTGTTCAGCCAGATGCAGCAAAAGAATCCGGAGATACAATATATGTAAGTAAGGATGCTTATTTGAATAATGGTAGCGCAACCAACAAAGCCAGCAACTTCGGAGATGCACAATATATGTGGATAAAGAAAAATAGTAACGGTAATCTTACTAGGAGGGCAATAATGCAGTTTACTGTACGAAACGCTATAAAATTTACCGAAAATATTGCAGGCGTAACGCTTTATATGCATTGCAATAGATTTGATTATCCAGGAGGTACACTTTCTGTTTATGAAGATGCCAACGTAGATTGGAATGAAGTAAACAAAGTTCCGGCTGACCCTAACTTTCCCGGTATAAACTGGGCAAATGCCCCAACTCCAGGAATTGTCGAACTTTCTAATATTTCATTTTCTGGACAAACAAGAACTGATACTGTAATTTCTGCGAGTGTAGGAACTGCTTATAAAGCAGCTTTAGCAAATGGCGAAACTTTTATAAATTTTGGTTTAAATACCACCGCTAATATTATATTTCAGATTTTAACAAAAGAAACACTTGACGAAAACCTGATGCCGGGTAAATACAGCTCGTTCTTAGTATTAACTCCAGAACAAGTTACAATGCTGGTTAATCCAGTAAATACAGGCTTAGTTGTTGACTTAAAAAAAGGTTATAAGAAAATCAGAACAACTGAATTAAGTTTCGGAGGTACGGAAAGTAGAAATGTAACTTATACGATTACTTCTTCACCAACTAACGGTTTTATTGTGGTTGATGGAAATTCTAATGTTACAGGTTTTACGCAAGCACAGATAGAAAAAGGTTCTGTCAAGTATCTTTACTCAGGAGATACTGCTGGATCTGACAGTTTTACTGTTACCGCAAGAGATAGCGAAGGAAACTCTTACGCAACACCACAAGTGGTAAACGTACAGATTCAGTAAGGTTTTAGCTGATTTTAATTAAAGCGGGCTTTTGGTTTTTACCTAAAGCCCGCTTTTTTTATTATACAGAAATCGTTTTCCACTGCTTGTTTTTTTTAATATGTTTTTTACTGTATTGTTTAATGAATCTAGTAAACGTGTCCGTATCGGCTCAATAATGGTAACTCGCAATAAATAGCTTTTTATGAAACTTATAAAAGGGTTTTTTGAAAGATTTCTCCTTAATTAGTGTAAAATGTAATGGTAAATTGCATTGATATTAAGTGTATCTGTCGCTTATAAACCAATTATTATTTATTCATTTTAAAACTAAAAATTATGAAAGGAAATCTATTTTTCTTAAAATCTGCTGTTGCAGTGGGTTTGCTAACTTTCAGTCAAATGAGTGCTTATTCACAGTTCTCATTTAAAGCTCCGAAGACAATCACTGCGGCTACCCCGAACGGGAATGGGGGGTTGGGACCGTCTTCTGACAATGAAACTAATACGTTAAATGATTTTACCGAAACCCAATCGTTAAGAAGTACCTATTTAGGAGCTTCTGATCGGTATGTTGGCAATTCTAAAGGGTACTTTCACACCTATAAAGACACCGACGGAATGTGGAGTTTTGTTGATCCGGACGGATATATTTTTTATTCTGTTGGGATGAACTCTGTAAATACCGGAAGCGACCAGCAAAGTTCTCTAAAATCAAATCTTAGGGTAAATACCCTGAGCAAGTGGTCTGGCAGTTTTACTAAAACTATGCCTTATATGGTAAGTTTGGATTTTGCCTTTAATTACAAAAATACACAGGGAGCAAGAGGCGATGCACTTTTTGCAAATGGGATTCTACCGATATTTGATGTAACTACTTCGTCTGGCACAGGAGTTACCTATACGGCAGGATTTGTGAATTACTGTGCTACAAAGGCCAACGAAGTGATTACTTCAAGTATTAAAAATGATAAACTGGTATTAGGTTATTTTTCTGATAATGAAGTGCCACTTGCAAATCCTTATGGACAATATTTAGTGAATATTTGGACAACATTATCCAATTACCAGGGGTACACCGGAGCTTTAGGTAGTAACGACCCTAATTACATAGCAGCCAGAAATTGGGTAAAAGCTAGACATGGCGGTAATTTCACTATTAATCAGGCGGATAAAGACGAGTTTCCTAACTATATTGTTGGCAAATACTATCAAGTTTGCAGAGATGCGATAAGAGCAGAAGACACCAATCATTTATTTATGGGAAGCAGATTGCATCAGGATTTGGATAACCCGAACCAATTTTCTGCGGCCAGGCAGTATTTAGATGTGATAAGTGTAAATTATTATAGAAGATGGACTGCGGAATCCAACACTTTGCATACTTGGCAAGGCACAGCACCTTATGATAAACCATTTATAATTACAGAGTTTTATGCCATGGCAGAATCCAGCGGATATACTAACAGAAGCGGTGCCGGTTGGGTAGTAAATACTCAGCAGGATAGAGCAGATTTTTTCGAGAATTTTACTACTCGCTTATTAAAATTTAAGAACTGTATCGGTTTCCATTGGTTCAGATATCAGGATGATGGAACAGCTTCTAAAAACAATGGAGTAGTTAAATCGGATTTTAGCTATTGGCCAGAGCTTAAGAACTCTTTTTATAAGGTAGCAAAAAACATCTACAATTTAAGAGATTGGATTGTTAACGGTAACGGAGAAATTAATAAGGATACTTATTTGAGAGATGGTAGCTACGGAAACACAGTTTACGGCACATCAAGTGATATTGAAGTGAAAGAAAACAGTTCTTCTGGTTTTAATAGGCAGGGAGTAATAATGGTAACGGCAAATGTGACCAGTGCGTCTCAAATTAATTCTGCCAAATTAAAATTATACTGTAACTCTATATCAGGCACAACACCCTATTCCGGAAATGTAGCTTTGTATAAATACCCTGCAGACTGGTACGAGAGTACACTTAATTATAATAACCGTCATGTTTCAAACCCATTAGAGTTGGTTGCTACCAAATTCGTAAATACTGAAAATTCTTACGTTACGTGGGATATCACTGATTATATTAAAGGCAGAGCGACGGACGGAAATTTAACTTCCGCATTTATCATCATTTCTGATTCGCAAGCGTTGATGACTTTTGCAAGCAGAGAAAACTCCACACATAAACCTTTGTTTGAAATTAACGGCGTAGCTTATAACACCAACAGTGTGGTGGCAAATAACAATAATGCAGAAACTTTAGTTTTGGATAATCAGCTTGATAAAGCTTCAGGTTTACAGCCTATTGTTTATCCAAATCCTGTTAAAAATATTTTGAATGTAAAATTAGCCAAAGCCTATAGTTCTGCTGGTTTAAGAGTGTCGGATATAACAGGGAAAGTGATTTACGAAGTGGATTTCAGCAATCAGATTCAAAAGTCAATTGATGTTTCTAATTTAACATCTGGGATTTATATTATAAGTTTGAATGCTTTTGGAGTAGAACAAAAAGAGTTCAAATTTTTGAAGGAATAGTTATAACCCACTATAATCCTAAACAGAAAGCGGAGTGGATTTTTAACTCCGTGATCATGTTAAAAAATCCATCTCTAACTAAAGAGATGGATTTTAACCAATTTAACCAAATATTAACCATTATCTAACAATTAATTTCTTTCTTACCGACATTCCATTCCCACTAAATTCTAAAATATATAAACCTTGTTTAAAATTAGTGTTCAGGTTTAGTCGGAGAGTATTATTATATGTACCTGTAGAAATGTATTCTTGTTGTATTATTCTTCCGGAAAAATCATAAATATTAATTCTTCCAGTTTTTCCTTTATATCCATCAATAGTTAAATTCACTACATTACGGGCGGGATTTGGAAACAAGACAATAGAAAATGTGGCTTTGATTTTAACACCGTCAAATATACCCGTAGTTACATCAAGGTCTTGTTCTCCAAAAATTAAGAACCTTCTTAACTGATAGATATCTTGAGCAATTTTTGTAAAAGATGTTTTCATAGGTTGCCAAAAATCGCCATTGCTATCAATCAAACCTTTATTGCTTTGACCGGCATCATCATTCAATTTAAAATATTGAAAACCAACGTTCCATTTTCTTTTGAGCATTTCCATGGTATAATGTTCAAAAAAATCGGCTCGGTCTTGTTGGGTTTTTACGTTAAAACCCGCACCACTTGTGTTTGGTAAACCCGAATCATCTGCTTGGGCATAAAACTCGGTAACCATAAATGGTTTTCCAGTATATTGCTCCCAAACATTATATCTAGCATCTAATTGTGCTTTGCTCCAGACATTATAGTTATTTACCGAAAGTACATCCACATATTTACCGGCTGCCTCAAATTGGTAACGGTTGGCTAAATCTTGGTGCAATCTGCTTCCGATATATAAGTGATTTTTATCTCTTTTTTTAATGGCTTCACTGCAAACTTTATAGTAACGCTCTGCAACCTGACCCGGCCATTCGGCATCATCAGCAGAGTTTGGAGACGTTAGAACGCCCCCATGTCGGCTTTTCATCCAAGTTACCACGGCCTGATAATTTGCATTTCCATCAGCGACAGCTTGACCACCATAATTACTTACATCTAACCATTTATCAATTAGTTTAGCTTGATAAGGATTAGCGATAGGTAGCTCATTATCAGAGAAGTAACCCAATAAGTTTTTATCTACTATCCTTTCATCAGTAATCTGGCTATTTACTTGGTCTGTACAATAGGTAACAAAATCTGCATCAAAAATGGGCGATATTCCATTATCGTACAAAGTTTTTCTAATCCCAGTGCCTGTTCTTCTAAATGTATAACCTAAATTCAGTCCTACGCAATAAGGCATACTGATATAACTTGCATTAGAGAAATTACCTATGGTATTTGCATAAACACTTTTAATGAGATTGATTGGGTCTTTGCCGCTACCTTGCGGAACAAGGGAGTTTACGCCAATTGAATAAAACTTGTATCCGGCAGGGTCAATCATGTACCAAACATCTCTGTCATCTTTGTAAGTGGTAAAATAGCCGGTAGTATTCCCAACATAATCCGTAGAAGCGCCACCGTATTGATCCAATTTTTGTGTGCGGGTAACTCCATCTAACAAATTGGTGGCATAAGTAGTGGAACTTCCAGAAAGTGTAATGTTTTTTGTAGTGATTTTATAACCAGTAAACTTAGGCGGAGGTAGAGAACCATCAGCAGTGATCTGAATATTATCGATGGCGAAACTAGGCTGATCACCAATCACACCACTCACATTTTTTAAGGTCCATCTTAATTGTAAAATTGGCTCGTGACTACATTCGGCAGGTAATAAAAAGCTAGAATTTATTATATCTACGCCAATGTTTCCTGTAGTTTGTACGGTTGTACCGTTTTGGGCGCTTACCCCAACATTTTTAAAACTTCCGCTGGTGCCAATTCTATATTGAAGAATTAATGCGTTGATGATGTTATTATTCCCTGTACCAGCTACGTTTCGGATAACCATACCATCAAATTTAACACGAACTCTTTCGGTAACGGCAACACCATTTGCATCTATAGCCAAAGCAATGCCCAAGGTGTTACTATTGTTGCAAAGTAGGCCTATTTTGCCAACAAAGTCGTAAATTCCTGCGCCAGAGCTTGAGGCAGAACCGTTTGCAAATAATCCTCTATCTGCCAAAGGAGCATCCGTATTACCATCTTTTGTGAGTGCGCTGGTAGCAATGGTCCAACCTTGCATACCTGAAGGGATACTTACACCGTTGGTTCCATCCAAATTATCAAAATTTTGATTGTAGGGTACGGCTTGAGGTGTAGGCTGAGTTTGTGCAAATGAGAAATTACAAATCATGCAAAAAAGCACAAAAAATTTAAAAAAATTGGACGGTCGTGAGGTGTAGAAAATCTTCATTCAATGGGTTTATACTGATCAATGGGTTTATAATGATTAATTTCAATCTATTTAAAATGAATTGGTTCAAAATTTTAAACATCACTAAAATAAGGATTAAGGTAAAAACAAATACCGGACAAATATTTCCTTTATGCTGGTGGGATGTTACAAAATAGGGTTTTAGGCAGGATTTGTTTGATTTATCAACTCATTTCTACTTTATTGGAGGAGGAGATTTTATTAAAGAGAGGGGGAGACAGCTAGGGTGTTTTTGCTAATTCCCGTTTTACAGTTCCAGTTAACAAGCCAATAAGTTTTCATTTGGATGATATAGCAGAGCCAATTGTTCTTTTAAAGCAACTTCGGTTTTTAGCCCTGATAGAGATGCAGCTTTATAAATAGTGGCAATGGTATATGAGGTATTATCTAACCTAAATTCATACGGTGTGTTAGTTTTCGAAACCTGATCTAATTTGTAACCGGGTAAAACATCACATCCTTATTTTTCATGACGCTGTCTTCTAAACTCCTTCTCATTGTTGTTATTACATCTTTGTATCTAGGGTCTTTAGCTAAATTATTGCTTTGCCAAGGATCTTTCCGGAAGTCATAAAGATATTCTCTAGTGCCTGTTTGGAACATTTGCTTTTGGATTCCTGAAAGCGCATTGTTCTTAAAATCTTTCCGCATTAGTTTTAAAATATCACCAAAATCAAAATATTCTTCATAGAACATTTGTGGCATAAAAGGCATAAAAAGCTCTAGAATAACTCAAGTTTCCATTGGTAATGGTTCTCATTACATTTGACACGCCCTCAGAACTATCGCTAGAAAGAAATAACTGTTTCGCTTTAGGAGCAGTATCTTTACCTAAAAAATTTCTGCCTTGCATGTAGACCAGCACATCTACTCCTGCAAGTTTTAACAATATTGGTACTAAATAAGCAAAATCAATTAATTGATCACTTATTATGCCACCAGTACCAAATGGAGATAGGTTTTTATACATCTCAGAGAAATAAATCACAAAAGGCATTCTGTGACCTAAATCAATTCCGTTAGTTTTTCGTTTTGGAATTGCTTCTCCATGGTCAGCATAAAAAAAGATGATGGTGCTATCCATCAAATTATCCTTTTTTAATCTGTCTAAAATTTTACCAATGTTATAATTCATTAAAGAAATTCCATTATAAATACGAGCCCGTTGATGACGCGTGGCTGGCGTATCCCTTCCTTAATAATCGGGGGGTACATCGAAACCATTATCGCCAGTTTGTAAAGCTTTAGGCAGCGTATCTAAGACTTGCTTTACATAAACATCATAAGGATTTGTCATCGTTCCGGATTGATGACTTGCCATAAAATTAAATAAAGGAACAAAAGCTGTCCGCTACTCCTTTTCCACCAACCTGTTTTGTTTGAGCTTTCGTTCCAAGCTTGCTTAGCTATTTTTTCTTGCGATGAGGTATTATTATAGTCTTTCTTATAATTATTACTGGTATAATAACCAGCTTCTCTTAAATACGTAGGGAAGCCTTCTATAAAATCTGGTATCGGATAGTAATTTCTATGATTGCCTGTACCCATTTCAAAAGTTCTAGTTCCGGTGATAATAGTGGAGCAACTGGGATAACAAACTGTTCCGGTAGAAAAGGCATTAGTAAACCTAACCCCTTCTTTAGCCAACTGATCTATATTTGGCATTTTTATCGCCATAGCAACCTATAAATGGGGTGAAATATCCTCTATAACCACCCAAAGTATATTAGGCTTTTTTATGAATATGCTTTTGAAAAAAAGCAAAAAGTAGAACACTTAAAAAGCCAATTATTCTAATATTTTTTAACGCTCTCATCATAATTAAATAAATTAGCAATCAATCTAGCTACAATAGCATGTCCTTTTGGGTTGATATGATTATTTTGAGCCATATAATCTTTTAAATCAACGCCATCCAATGCTAACTGTTCAAAAGTATCGTAACTATCAACCACAGGTACATTATATTTTTTACCGAGTGCTAAAATCTGTTGTGTATGTTGCGCCAATGGTGCATTAGGATCTTTGATATCTTCTTTTATATCTGGAGTTGGAGTTAACAATACCAGTTTGATGTTAGCTTTCAATGTCTCTTTTATCATACTTTCCCAAGCTATTTTTGCCCTTTCTAATCCTATACCTCTATCGTTTAAGGCGTAATCAATAAAAATCACATCTGGTTGTTTAGTTAAAACGTCTTTCGCAAATCTTTTTGCCCCTCGCTCTGCATTTTAGCCACCAATGCATGTCTTAATAACATTAACTACGGCAAATGGATATTTTTCTGTAATCAGATTTAGGGATAATAACGGATAAGAATCAAACGTAGTTATCAATGGCGTATGCTGATATCCGCTGGGTACACTATGTCCGTGAAACACTAAATTAATGGTTCTATTGTTTGGCCATTTCTTCTGTAATTCTGTAATTACATTTGCCAAATAGCTAGAATCTACTTGCTGGGAAATTGAAATAGTAGCTGGTTTAATTTTTTCTGCAGCACATGACGAAAAGCTGATGAGCAAAAATGAAATAACTGATGCGATTATTGTTTTTTAAAAAGGTACTTTATCATAATCTATTATTTTAAAATTCTTGAAAATTGTTGTTCAATAATTAGTTGTGGTGGATTGAAATTATTGATATCGGCTCAAAATGATGATGATGTTGAAAATCAACAAATACATATAAACTATGAGTACCATTAAAAAGAGGACTTAGTGTAACGCCAACCTTGCCACTACGATTTACGTTATACTTTAAATAAGCGCCATTATAAATTATTTTTATAGACATTTAATGACCCTGCTAATTTTAGCTTTACCGTTGTACCTTTAAAGTCACTCGAACTTATGCTCCTCAACAATAAAATACCATTGCCGGAAAAAATACTAGCGTTTTAACCTGAGTTCGATTAATATTTCAAAATAAATTAGTCAATCATGATAAAAATAGTTATATTTAAGTGTATTAAAATCAAATAGTTAACTATAGATGCTTTAAGCACTATTATCTCCTTTATGTTCAGCGGCACATGCAGTCCGAGTTTCCAAAAACGGGTTCTTATAACCGCTTTGCTGAGCTCAGCCAGAGCATACTTATGCCGACGACCATATTTTTAAAGACCTGCTGTCTAGGTCTCTGTACCGGAATTAAATTTGTAGATTCAATCCCGGTCAGGGTATGCAACAATAAGCGGATCAAACGGAATAAGGTGTTCAGGGGGCATTGCAGAGGTGGGTAAATCTACAATGGACTGGTTTTATGGATTTATGCTCCACATTGTGATCAATGACGGGGGAGAGATATTGAATTTTGCCATCATACAGGCAAATATTGATGACCGAGATCCGCTCAAAAACGAGAACTTCCTGAGATCCGTATTTGGAAAACTATTCGGAGATAAGGGATATATTTCTGAAAAATTGGCCAATATATTGTTTGTCAATGATATAAACCTGATTGCAAGCATACGTAACAATATGAAAACAGCCTGATGACTATGAATAACAAGATTGTTCACAGAAAAAGGTCGGTAATAGAAACGGTAAACGACGAACTAAAAAACATTTGCCAAATTGAGCATTCAAGACATAGGTCTTTTGCAAATTTTATATCCAACCTGATTGCCGCACTAATCGCATATTCTTTTTCCCCTAAAAAACCCTCGATTAACTATCAAACAGCTAAATTCTAATCAAATCTTAGCTTTTTTATTAATCGAACTCAGATTAGTAATTAATTTCAAGGGTGTAACTGCGGGATTGCATTTTATAAGAGCTTGTGAAGAAACATTTATAATAATCATTCTGACCCTATGGATTTTATAAACCTGAATTTTACGTTTGGTCTTACTTATTCAATTCTCAATAGGTTTAATTTTTAACATTTCTTTTTTATTGTCAAATTTTAAACTGTCAATACATAATTCTCTTAAAACGTAATCTTTTGTTTGTGGAAAAATCCGATGATATAAGATGTAATCCTGATGGTTGTAATTAAAAGTAGTATTGTGTCCCGGCCCTATTGTTTTAGTACCAGAAATCGTTTTTAATATGGGAGAATATTCACCTTTTTTAAATGGCCCTAATGGGCTTTTTGATGTTGCATAACCAATTTTATAGGTTGAATCAATAGCTTTTCCCTCGGAAAACATCAGATAATAAACATGATTTTTCTTAAACATATGGGGAGCTTCAAAATAGTCTTCAGGGGTTACTTCAATTGGTTTCCCATCAAATGAGACCATATCGGGTTTCATTTTCACAGCCATACACTTACCGTTTACCCAATTAAAACCAGAACCCCAAAATAAATAGGCTTTTCCATTATCGTCTATAAAACAATCCGCATCAATATTATGGACCTCGGGAAAATCTTTATAAGAAATTAAAGGCGTTTGGTCTGGTTTTAAGTTTTTCCACGGACCTAAAGGATTTTCTGAGACGCCAGCCCAAACTTCATTACCGACAGAAACGTACATATAAAATTTTCCATCTTTTGCTTTAACTACACTTGGTGCCCAAACCATTGCGCGATGAGAGGTTGGACTGGTGCATAATTTTTTTGTTGGCCAATTGATGTGCTTTTGAGTAAATATCTTAAAATCTCTTGTTTCAAATACCCCTAGCTCTTCTCCGCCCCAAGGATCTTTGGTTGCATAGATATAAAATACCCCTTTGTCTTCAACAACCGTTGGATCTGCGTAATATCCACTGATAATCGGTTTTTTAGCAATATTTATTTGGGCGAACAACAGATTGTTCCAAATGCTTAAGCAAGTTCCCAAAAAAAATAAACAAATACTTGGTGCTATCTTATTCATATCTTCTCTGTTTTATATTTAGCCTAAAGCTACACAGCCTAGGCTCTTGTTAATTTTTCAAAACTTAATTACTCACTGTAAAATCATAAGTACCAGAACCCACCTTTATCAAGATTTTGCCGTTTTGATACCTATAATTCTTAAGACTAGTTTTATCTATTTCTTTCGCTCCTTCGGTAATTTTCGAATTTTGATTACCAGGCAAATAAATTACTGCAGAGGTGTTAACAGGTACTTCGGCTTTTAATTCAAAACCATTTTCTCCTTTTTTCCATGAGCTAACTATTTTTCCATAAGGAGACAAATAGGAAGCATTAGCAAAAGTGACATCTCCAACCAATTGAGGGTTTATGATGAAATTTTTAAATGCAATAGCATTTTCAGAAGACTTTATCCCTCCCAAACCTGTAAAAAACCATTCCATCAGATGGCCTAGCATCATGTGGTTGTTTGAAGCGTAATTTGCCCCTTGCCAAGATTCAGTTAAAGCTGTAGCACCACGGTCAAGTTGATAGCCATAACCAGGAACAGAAGAGTTGCTGTTCATATCGTAAATTACATCAGATCGACCATTATCCTCCAGCACACGAAGTAAGTATCGATAGCCGATATCTCCTGTTGTAAGACTGTTGTTCCTATTTTTAATTTCTTTTACCAAATTATCCAAAACATTTTGTTGATACTGAGGCTCTACCAAACCCATGTATAAAGCCATAGCATTTGATGTTTGGCTACCCGTAGCATATCCTTTGGTTTGCTTATTGAAATATTTTTTATTAAACTCTTCCTTTAATTGTTGAGCCTGCGCTTGGTATTTACGAGCATCTTCTGGCTTGTTCAGCATATTGGCTATTTTAGTGATGATGCTCAAATCATAATAATAAATTGCCGTTGCTGTTAGCCCCAATGGGGTTAATTGTGAAACTCCTGGAGGGTTTGGACCTATATCATACCAATCTCCCAAACCATGGGTTAATATGCCTTGTTTAAGCATCCCATTTAAATAGGTCATATAATTTTCCATCATGGGGTAAGATTTCTCCAAAACTCCTTTGTCGCCGTACCACTCATATAAATACCACGGCATAATTACGGAGTTGCTCCCCCATTCTGGCGAATCTCTAAATCCGCCACGAAAAATATCATACTCAGGTGCAATATCCGGAACCAGTCCGTTTTTTAACTGAGCGTCCATCATATCCGTAACTGTTTTGTTGGCTAAGTTGGGGATATCATACAGATATCGAATAGAAGCTCCAACTAGATGTGCCTCCTCAAGCCATCCCAACTTCTCACGGGTCGGACAATCTGTAAAAACACTGGCCATATTGCTTCTTATGGCCCAGTCAATTAAGCTATAAGTTTTATTAAAAAGTTCATTAGAACAGTCAAATTTCCCAGCATCTGAAGAAGAGCTTCTGGTGTGCAGACTTTTAATAGAACTAATCACTGGTAAATTATTGGGATTTGGCATTCCTTCCGGAACTGCTCCTTCTACTTGCACATACCTGAACCCATAATAGGTAAATTGCGGTTGCCATGTTTCAGATACTCCGCCTTTTAATGTGTAATCAAAATACACTGGAGTTCCAATGGGTTTTGTGGTAATCAAGCCTTTTGCATTAAGCAACTCAGAAGGTTTTAACCTTACTGTTGCCCCATTTTTTCCTTTTACAGTAAGCTGAGGAATAGCTGAGGCGTTCTGACCAAGGTCATAAACCCAAATGCCAGGTTTTGGCTCTGTTATCTTTTTTGTAGTGAAGGTAGCCAACACTTTAAGTGGAGGAGCCGTTTGAGCCATTAATTTTGGAGGCCCATCCACAATCACCGGTACACGCCAGTTTTTGTCATTAAAATTTGGAGCGTTCCAACCTGTTTGTTCTAAATTGGCATTATAATCTTCGCCACCATAAATGCTGGTAAAAGTGATAGGACCAGCATGAGTTTTCCAGGTATTATTACTAATTATGCTTTCGCTACTTCCATCAGCATATTCTAAAACCACTCTACAAATCATTTTAGGAAAACCATAAGCGAGTTCCAGTTTCCTATATCTATCTCCACGTGGAATAAAATAAAATCCATTCCCCAACATCACTCCTATGGTGTTCTTTCCTTGCTTCAATTTATTGGTAATGTCAAACGGCACATACAAAGCTGTTTTTTCATACTGTGTCCATCCGGCATCTAAAAAATGATCTCCAACTTTACTTCCGTTTAAACTGAAATCAAAATGCCCTAAACCAGCAATAAAAGCAGTAGCTCTTTTTAGCTTTTTACTAATGGTAAATTCCTTTCTCAACAAAGGCAATGTGTCATTTATTGCTGATGGATTTCCACCTTGTCCCGGAAGTACCTTTAATGAATCTGGCAATTTGTTAAAAGCAATCCATTGGGCCCCTTTCCAGTCCGCTTTATCAAAAAGACCTGTTTGCCAGCGGTTCGTTTCGCTCCATTTAGAAACATTTTTATGGTTATCCCAAACCATTACTTTCCAATAGTAGCTTTTAACGGGTGAGAGTTTTCTACCATCATAAATAATTTGAATAGATGATGAAGTCATCACTTTTTTAGTGTCCCATATATTTCCTATATTCTTATCAATGCTAGAAACATCATCAGAAACTATAATCCTATAAGCAATTTGTCTCACCTCTCTTTGAGAGGAACTGATTTCCCAACTTAAATTTGGATGCGGGTTTTCCACACCAATAGGATTGGTCTGATAAATTGATCTAAGCTCCTTAACCTTGAGCGTTTGAGCGTTAGCCTGTAATGAAAGCAATAAGAAAATTAATGTCAATTTATTCATAATTTTAAATCCAATAATCTTTTTTTTAAAGGCAGATGGTTGTTGTTTTAATATTTCCTTAATTTACAATTAGCTGCCTATTGTTTTTTGAGACAGCCTCTTTTTTTTAAGACTCTTAATTACCTCTGATCCCCATTTCCAAACCTCGTAATTCTGCCAAACCTTTAAGCCTGCCAATTACAGAATAGCCGGGGTAAGTGTTGTAGTTTACATCGTCCAAGATGAGATGTCCGTGATCCGGCCGCATCGGGATATTTATAATTCCTTCGCCGTTAGATGCTCTTCTGTTCTGCTCGTTTACTACTGCTTCCATGATGGCGTACATGCTGTTGCTTCCTTCTAAATGCGGCGCTTCATAAAAACTTCCGTCGGCTTCACGTTGTACGTTGCGCAAATGCCAAAAATGCACCTTATGGCCTAAACGTTCAATCATGGTAGGCAAGTCGTTCGCTGGGTTTGCACCTAAGGAACCGGTACAAAAAGTAATGCCATTGCTGTCAGAATCTACCGCATCAACAATAAACTGCAAATCTTCTTCATTGCAGACAATCCTTGGCAAACCTAAAATAGGGAAGGGAGGGTCATCTGGGTGAATGCACATTTTAACACCTTCTTCTTCTGCCGTTGGGATAATGCCTTTTAAGAAATAAGCCAAATTCTCACGTAATTCTGCTTTGCCCACTTTAGCATATTTTGCCAAATGTTCGTTAAACTCCGGAATGGTGAAAACCTCATCAGTACCGG
>NZ_CAMLIG010000048.1 GCF_946480185.1 uncultured Pedobacter sp.
AAAACAAGTAAGTGAGCCACAAAGACACTAAGCCACAAAGAGAAACTTAGCGCCTTTGAGCCTTAGTGGCAATTAAAAAGAATAAGTACTGAACCCACACCGATCCATTATTTACCTTCCGCAATTCTAATATTCTCCTTAACATGCGCTAAGTTAAACATGGAACAAAGCACAATGCTATTGTTAAAATCGCTTAAAAGGTTTTTAAGTTTGTCATTTGCGGAAGCATCTCCTCCACCTTTCATGGGTGAAAATATAATATTTCTTTCGTTACCTCTACGCTTCACTAACTGATTGTAATCTTCAAACTCAGCAGGTTTATCAAATTGTAGGATATCGAAAGAATTTAGATAATCTTTATGCAAACCCTCTTGAGATTGCATATAAGCAATTCCAAAAGCCCTGATTTTACCTTCTTCTTTTAACCTGTTCGCCATCTCGTTTATCTCATCAATATAAGTTACAGCGTGGAAAGGCTCGTGGATAAAGAAATAATCTACATAATCTGTATTTAACTCCCTTAAACTCTTCTCTAAACTTTTTCTCATCAAATCTCCCCGCAGTGGAACAATGCGGTCTAGAAAACGGTCAGCAACATTTTTTGAATTGGTAACGGTAAGCGTTTGGTTTTTATTCTTTTTAATAAAATTTTTAAGCTCCCTCACAATAGGTTTTAAGGGTTTCATAAAAGATGCTTTCCAGTTAGCTTCTATTCCAAATTTACTCGCTAACACCAAATTTTCTCGCCTGCCTTTTATGGCTTTGCCAACAAAACCTTCTGCATCGCCGTAGCCATAAGACCGGGCTAAATCCAAGTGGTTTATTCCGTTATCCAAAGCAAAATCAAGTGCATATTGAGCGGTTTTTTTATTGATAGACCCTAAAATTGGCGCACATCCAAACCCTAATACAGAAGATGCTATTCCTGGCGTAAGTTCAACTTTTCTCATTTCAAAAAATTAGCTAATCTAACTGCAAAAGCACCTAAAAAGAAGGTGGGATTTGCGTGACCAGAAGTGGGAAAAGCAGAACTACTACAAACATATACATTGCTTGTTCCGTAAAGCTTCATGTCTCTATCTACAACTCCTTCCTCCGGAGTATCGGCAATTCTGGTAGTTCCTATTTGGTGAATACCATCTTTAGATACATTGCGCACCGCTTCGGCTAATTCTTCCTTCGGATACCAGTAAACCACCTCACCACAATTAATCTCTCTTAAATATTTATCCAACTCTTCATGAACTTTAACCGCTGAGTTGACATCAGCATCCGTAAGGTGATAGTGAATATTCAAAGTTTCCCCATCTTTATCCAATTCCATCCTATTTTGTGCAGACGGGAACTGCTCTGCATGAAAACTGAGCGAATATTCATTCATCGGGTTGTATAAAAATACTCCCGGTAGCTTTCTTTTAACCAAGTAACGTTTAGAGAAAATCAAGGCCGGCGTAATCATGGACATTGGTAAATCTTTTACAAAATTCCAGATATGCTTGCCTACTGTTTTTGTTTCTCCTTTTGTAATGGAATGCGCAATTGCGGGCGGCGCTAACATATTTTTTAATATCGGAGTAATCATGGCTAAGTACATAAAAGACATAGCGCCATTTTTATGTTTATAATCATGATACAAAGGGTTATCAATCCATAATATGGTGTTTAATAAATCATTTTTGAGCATAAACTCCTGTGTAAAATGAAATCTTCTACGGATGTATGTCCCGTCCGGATTGCGTAAATAACCATAGTCGGTTTTTTTAGGATCGCCATAAAATTTAACACCTGCAATTTTGCCAAAAACATGACCCTGGTAATATTTACCCAAAGCGGGTGGAGTAAATCCTAGGTTTTTAAACAGTTGGGTATTTCTTAATAATATTCTGGTAGATTCCTGCGCACCAGCGGATAATACAAATTGGCTAGCTTCAATAGCTATGATTTCCCCATTTTTCACATTCCTTATGGTTAAGGAAGAAACTTTTCCGTTAGCATCAGGTTCGCTAAAGTCCCTTGCCTCATAACCTTCTAGCAAAGTGATATTTTTGCAGGCTTCCAATTCTTTTCGGTAACGCGAGCCAAAGCGTGTTGGCATACTCCAGCGCTCCAACAAACTATCTGTAACTACACCTTCTTTAAAGTTTTCGGCAATTCTGCTGCCTTTAAATTGTGGTATTTCGTTTAAATTGAAAACAGGTTCGCCACATTCAAAATATTCAGCTGTAGCGCCAATGTGTTTTTTTACTTCCTCAAATAAACTAACATCCCAAGTACATTCGCCGTTGATGATTGGCCTGTCTTTTAAAAAATCAATTTCATCATACATTACGCATCTACCGCCCCAGGTTAAAGAAGTGCCACCAAGTCCTTTGTTGGTGCATTCATACGGGTCGTGGTGGTTTACCGGATTATCTATAACGATTGAATCATCTAAAGCGTTTTTCACCTTTTGCCCGGGAAAGCCGTATTCTACCAGTAGCACTTTTTTATCGGGATTTACACGCACATATTCAAGTACAGTAATGATACCTGCGGGACCACTTCCGATGACGCAGAGGTCAAATTTTGTCTGTAAATTTTGATTCATTTTATGTTTTTTATGACCTCGAGGCTAAATTAAGCAGTTTGGTAAATTTATTATAAGTTGTCTATATAATTGATTAAAAAACCTTCTAAATCCTTTTTAGTGGAAACAAATGGAGAAGGTTGAAATTGGCGAGCTTTGGCCAAAACATCGCTAAATTTATCGTTTTCATGCCAATATATTAAATAATTGAGTTTCGAAAACTCTTCTAAAATATCTAATTGATGGTCATCAACATGTTCTTTAAATTTATAAAGCCTTGGGATGGCAATGATCTTTTTGTTCATCCTAAAACTCCTCAGGATAGAACCCACGCCTCCGTGTGTTACAATTATTTCTGCCCGTTCATATAATTCATCTAATTCTTTGGGTTCAATGAAAGACCGAACGGTTAAAAACTCCGACGAAAATTTTGTGTGTCCCGCCTGCACAATTACTTCTTCTTTAATATCTCCGCCTTTAATGGCATTTTCTATCGCGATAATTGGTCGGCTAAACTCAATTGTAAACGTTCCTAATAGCACTAAAATCATCAGAACAACCCTCCTCTATAAATTGAATTTGGATAAAGCTTCTGAGCAGACTCCCACTGCACCATAAACAAATCTGCAAATGGATAAACTAAATTAGCTGTTTTTGCTTTGCTATTTACCCTAGCATAAGACAAAATATAAACAATCTTTATCCTCATTAACTTCCCTATCACACACATAGGAAAAGCCGTATGACTACCAGTTGTAATAATAACTTTTGGTTTAAACTTTATTAAAATAAAGAACGACAAGTAAAAATTGACCAAAATGTTCCAGATGTATTTTATGCCTCTACCCATCACATCGGGTTTAATGTATTTCACATTATACTTTTCTGCTAACGGTTTTGTACTTTCTAAATCTTCGGTAACTATCAAGTATTCATATTTATTTCTCAGTTCCTCTAATTGAAGAATTTCATCTAAATGTCCTCCTGCCGAGCTTGCAAACAAAACTTTCACCTTTTTATTCATTTATTAAATATTATTAACCATTATTCAAGGGGTTTTAAATCAACTGGATTTTTCAAATTTTAAGTTACACTCAGGAATTCATTTATACTGATTTTAGCATTAAAAAGTTCAGCGGGTTTCAGAATAGTTGTTTTGCTTATTTATAGCTTTCTATTTTTTGTATAATCCTCCAAATTATAATTTTAAAAAACAGTTGAACATGTTAAGTTGATGGTTTGAAATTACAGGAAAATGTATAAATAAAATAAATTATTTTTTGTTTGCTAATACATATTACATAAAAAGATATTTCCTTATTGAAGATTTATCAAAAGCTTAAATTTAAACACCATTAATTTTAAGATTTTACGCATTTAATTTCCTAAGAGTTATGCCATATCTAACGGTTCAAGTTCTAATTAAGCCATTCAAAAAACTTATCCTCTATTTATTTTGCAAAAAACTTTATCTTAACTGAACAAAAATTCCGTTAAAGCAATTTTTAGATTAGATTTAAAAAATTACCTTTATGAGTAGCAATTTGGATTTATTTTTAAACAATATTAAAATTTTTAGAAAAAAGATTTCAAACACTCATTTAACAGAACATTTTAGTGTTAATGCAGTATAAGTTATTTTACACACTCAGAATTAAACAATAAACAATTTATGATAAAAGTTGCATTGATAGGTGCCGGAAAAATGGGCATCTCCCACCTATCCATATTGGGTGCTAATCCAGATGTTGAGGTAGTTGGCGTATGTGATACATCGAAAATGGTTAACGATTTTTTAAATCGTTATGGAAAATTCAACTGTTTTACCGAGTATCAAAAAATGATTGATGAAACAAAGCCCGATGCGGTATTTGTAGCTGTCCCTACCAAATTTCACTACCCTATCATAAAAGACCTACTTAACAGAAAATTGCATGTTTTTGCCGAAAAACCATTTTGTTTAACATCAGTACAAGGTAACGAACTGGTAGAACTTGCCAAAAGACAAGGCGTAGTAAATCAAGTTGGTTATCATAATAAATTCATCGGTACTTTTCAGGAAGTAAAACGGATAGTAAATAGTGGTGCTTTAGGAAAAATCCATCATTTTGTTGGCGAATCTTACGGTCCGGTTGTAACTAAGCCCCAGCAAGCAACTTGGAGATCTGACCCCACTGAAGGTGGAGGATGTTTATTGGATTATGCATCTCACGTAATTGATTTGATTAATGATACACTGGCACCGGTATCATCTGTGAAGGGGAGCGTGTTGGATTCCATTTATTCTATCAATGTTGAAGATGCGGTTTATTCATTATTAGAGTTATCTAACAATGTTAAAGGCGTTTTATCTGTAAACTGGAGCGATGAAACCTACCGAAAAATGTCAACCACAATTACCATTATAGGTACAAAAGGTAAAATTATATCAGATGCTAGCGAACTAAAAGTATATTTAAAAGAAGCAAATGCCTTACCCGGCTACGGCAAAGGCTGGACGGTTAAAAACATTACGGATCTTACAGAACCAGTAAACTTTAACTTACGAGGAGAAGAATATACTGCACAGGTAGATTATTTCGTCAATGCTGTTCTAGGGAAGGCTCCTAATACTATCAACACATTTCAAAGTGCCTGGCTAACAGATTGGGCTATTGAGTTAATCAAAAATAATTCGAAGTAAAAATATGGAAAGAGTAATATTTGGCGACAATCAGTTCTTCGCTGTCAACCATATATCTGATGAGAAATCGAGAGCGCAATCCATTAAATTTAAAGAGGACAGCGCTATTATTAAGACTTTAGATGAAGCAAGATCTGCAGGAATAAATACTTTTATGTGTACTACCCACGATAGAATTGCTAATATCTGTAATATCATCAGAAGCGAGCCAGAAAAATATAAAGATTTTAACATTTATCCGTGTATGCCTTACGCTCATAAGTATGCAAACGCCGTCACAGAATTAGGCATAGCTGGAACCATAAAGCAATACGTTCCGGGTAACTTTTTTGGTTCGATGTTTAAGGGTGGCGTAGCATTTTTATCAAAAGACTACCTATCCATTATGGAATTGTTGGTAGATGCCGAGATGAAGATGTTCAAAGGGATCAATACTCCAGTAATCTTTTTACAGAATGTAATTACTGACCTTTTACTAGGTTTACGGGCTGATGAAGTTTTAATTGCTTTCCATCAATACGTAAAGAAAAAATACAACGTAGAAGCCGGTTTCATCACCATGAATATGCCAAAATTATTGGATGTGTTAGAGAAAGGCGGTGTAGAAAACCCAATCATTTGTGCGTCTATTAACAAAGCAGGCTTCAGAATGTCGGGCGGTACAGCTGTTTATGAAGATGTGTTAAAAACCAGAAAGTTGCGGGCGATAGCGATGCAGGTATTGGCAGGAGGAGCAATCCACCCGAAAGACGCAATTGAGTATGTATGTGATTTGCCTAATATTGAATCCATTTTATTTGGAGCTTCGTCAAAAGCTAATATAGAAAGTACCTATAACTATATCCATGCTTTTGACCAAAAGAAAATATCTTAAGATTGGCCAAAATTAAAATTATACCACTTTAGGTGACATGAACAGTAGATTCGATAATTTTTTCAGAATATTTTTTGCCTTTACCGATTTAGGTTTTCTGTGCTTGCTGCATTTGATATTGCTGATCAACTTTAGTTTCAGCACAAATTCAGCAAATATCAGTCATGTCGAATATTTCATTGTGAGCAATGCCTTTTGGTTAATCAGCGCTTATTTAACTGAGGTTTACCTCAATGACAAGATATTGAATTTTGTGAAATTTGCCCGCAGAACCAGTAGAGCATTCATAATTTATGTGATTTTACTGTTTATCTATTTTTGTTTTGCCCGCTTTAATTTCAATAGAAATTATTTGATAATCAGTTTTTCAGCCTTTGCTGTTTATCTCATTGTAAGTAGGTTTTTGTTTTTACAGATTTCCAGATATATAGGCCGTAAAAAATCAAAACTCAATAAAGTTTTGATTATAGGCAACAGTTCTTTTGCAAAAGAACTGGCCGCTAAACTAAAAAACGCTAATAAAACCCTGAACATTTTGGGTTCTTTTTCTGAAAAAATAAGACCTGAGAATGACGACGATTTCCAATATCTAGGAAAGCTGGATGAGTGTATGACCTTTGCGTTAAATAACCAAGTTACCGAAATTTATTGCACCCTATCGCCAGAGGTTTATCCGGATATTTATAGAATGGCGCAAGCCGCAGAAAACCTTTGTATGCGATTTAGGTTTGTGCCAAATCTGCGTTATTTTGTAGATAACGAAGTGTACTTTGATTATGTAAACAACGTTCCGGTATTATCTCTCCGCTCAGAACCTTTAGAAGATTTTGCAGTACAAGTTAAAAAAAGGGTGTTCGACGTTGTTTTTAGTAGTTTGGTGACTATCTTTTTACTGAGCTGGTTAATTCCAATCATTGCTATTCTGATTAAATTAGATTCAAAAGGCCCAGTGTTCTTTCTACAAGAACGTTCAGGAAAAAACAACATTCCTTTTAAGTGTATCAAGTTTAGGAGCTTAAAAATGAACGATGAAGCCAATAGCAAACAAGTAACTCGTGGTGATAACAGAATTACTAAACTCGGTAAGTTTTTACGGAAATCGAGTATTGACGAGCTTCCACAATTTTTCAACGTATTAAAGGGAGATATGTCTGTGGTAGGGCCACGCCCGCACATGCTTAAACATACTGATGAATATTCTGCAATTATCATGAAGTACATGATTCGCCACTACCAAAAACCAGGAGTTACCGGCCATGCACAGGTAAACGGTTTCAGAGGAGAAATTAAAACTGAACAGCAGCTGATCAACAGAATTGAATACGATGTTTGGTACATTGAAAACTGGAGCATTTGGCTTGATTTAAAAATCATTATCCAAACCGTTTTGGTTACTATAAAAGGTGATGACAACGCTTTTTAGCTTTTGTTAGTAAACAAATCCTCCAATATAGCCTATCAGTCACTCTTCTAATGCTTGGATATCTTTAAATAAGTTGCAAAGAGCTTAATCGGTAAAAGGCTATGTGTTATCATTATTTTTGCATAAAATCCAGACAACTTACTACTTTTGACTTTCAACTTATTACTCACAACTTATTACTCACAACTTATTACTTACTACTTATTACTTTTGACTTATAACTTTCAACTTACTAATTTTGACTTTTAACTTATCACTCCTATGCTATATCCATTAAAATTTAAAACCATATTTAAAGATAAAATCTGGGGCGGAGAAAAAATTAAAACCTATCTAGGAAAAGATTTTTCACCACTTCCAAACTGTGGCGAAACCTGGGAAATATCTGGCGTACGTTCTGATGTTTCTGTTGTTGCAAACGGTCCATTAACGGGCACTTCGCTTGCCGATTTGTTAAGCGATAAAAAAGCCGAACTTATCGGAAAAAAGAATTATGAAAGATTCGGAAACGAATTTCCTTTATTGATTAAATTCATAGACGCCAACGAAGACCTATCTATCCAAGTGCATCCAAACGATGAAATGGCAGAAAAACGTCATCACTCCAAAGGAAAAACAGAGATGTGGTATGTAATCCAAGCGGATGAAGGTTCTTCATTAATTGCTGGGTTTAACCAAAAGGTTGACAAGGAATTGTACTTGAAAAAGTTTAACGCCGGCGAATTAACCGATATTTTAAACAAAGAAGAAGTAGCAGCAGGCGATGTTTTCTTTCTACCGGCAGGCCGTGTACACACTATTGGAAAAGGATTGCTTATCGCAGAAATTCAGCAAACATCTGATATTACTTACCGCATTTACGATTTTGACCGTGTAGATGATAAAGGCAATAAAAGGGAACTTCATGTTGAAGAAGCCTTGGATGCCATTGATTATAACTTTTACAACGAGTATAAAACTAAATATAACAAAACACAGAATACACCAACCGAACTGGTAGACTGCCCGTACTTTACCACTAATATTTTAGACTATACAAAAGATGTAGCCAGAGATTACAGCGTGTTAGACAGTTTTGTAATTCATGTTTGTGTAGAAGGATCGTACATTTTAAAATATGGAATTGAGGAATTACCGGTACAAATAGGCGACTGCGTTTTAATCCCAGCAACAATCGAAAAAGTTGTACTAAGCACCAACGAAGGTTTTAAAATTTTGGAAAGTTATATTGGTTAACAAGCACAAATACTTAATTAAGTATTCTTTTGGATTACTTATTGTAATATCCAAACCATGTTTAACTATGTTGACTTAATTTTATTCCTAATTATAAGTTTAAGTATTTACCACGGCTACCGTCGCGGTTTTATTTTAGGATTTTTAGAACTTTTTGCATTAGCCACCAGTATTTTGGTGGCTTTTTATTTTTATCAGAATACTGCACTTATATTATCAAAATATATTCAGTTAGACGAACGCTGGAATTTGCCATTCGCCTTTCTAGTTACGTTACTACTCTCACGCTTTATCATTGGCGCTATACTTTACTTTTTAATCAAACAACTGCCACTCAGCTTACATAAAAACAAAGTCAATCGTTATTCAGGGCTTATTCCGGGAATTATCAGAGGATTCTTTTACGCATCATTAGTTGCCATGTTGTTTCTGTTTATCAACTTATGGGGCGGTTTAACACAAGAAACTCGCGAAAGCTATATCGCCAACAACCTCACACAAAAAATAGAATTTATTGACACCAAAATCGCATCGGACATTAGCGAGCAGGTAAAAAAAAGTATCAGTAAATTAACCATCGAGCCAGAGTCTGACCAAACCGTTTATCTGCATTTCAAAGTCGAGCACCCTGTGGTTAACGAAAAAATGGAAAATCATTTATTAGTGTTGGTAAACGAAGAAAGAAGAAAGTTCCATTTGCCTTTACTTGTCCGCGATACCGCGTTGAGGACCGTTGCCAGAGCACACTCTTTAGATATGTTTAAAAACGGTTACTTCTCACATATTAGCTTATCGGGTTCCTCTCCTTTTGACAGAATTACCGCTCACCATATCAATTACACACAAGCAGGAGAAAATCTGGCTTTAGCACAAACTGTCGAAATTGCACATATTGGCCTTATGAATTCACCTGGCCACAGGGCTAATATTTTAAATCCAAGGTATGGCAGAGTTGGAATTGGGATCATGGATGGTGGAATTTACGGAATAATGGTGACACAAAATTTCAGAAACTAGCATCCATCGCCTATAATTTTCTTTTTATTGCTACATTTAGTTTAATGAAAACAATTTTATCTATTGATGGCGGCGGTATAAAAGGAATTATCCCGGGAATGGTTTTAGTTGAACTAGAGGAACGCTTAAGACAAAGAACCGGAAATGAAGAGGCTTACATCGCCAATTATTTCGATTTTTTTGCAGGCACCAGCACCGGTGGTATTTTAACCTGCTTACTGCTTTGCCCTTCTAAAGAAGACCCCACAAAACCACGTTTTTCTGCAAAAGAAGCACTTGATCTTTACATTAAAAATGGTACAAAAATATTTGAGAGCAAGGGTTTTAAAAAGGTATTTGCAGATATTGGCTGGGTAACCGAACGCTACGATGCTGAGTTTTTAGAGAAAATTTTGTTAGAATATTTTGAAGATATAAAGCTAAGCGAGCTTATAAAACCCTGTATCATTACTGCTTATAATATTGAACTAAGAAAAGCACATATTTTTAGACAGAAAACCGCAAAAAGCCGAGGATCGCACAGAGACTTTTATGTGCGTGACGTTTGCAGAGCTACTTCTGCTGCCCCTACCTACTTTAGCGTTGCAGAAATAAAATCTTTAGCAGGAGTTAGGTATCCTTTACTTGACGGGGGAATATTTGCAACAAACCCTTCTTTAAGTGCTTTTGTTGAAATTAAAAGAGAACCGGAACAGGAGTTTTACCCAAACAACATCCACATCCTATCATTAGGCACAGGCGTTTCTAAACAATCTTACGATAGCGATGAGTTAAGAGACACCAAAGCACTTTTTGTAGTTCCTGCTTTGTTAGATATGATGATGGGCGCTTCTACAGAAACCAGCCACTTTTACATGAAACAGATTTTTAGCTTTTTAGGGATTCCGGATAATTACATCAGAATTGAGCCTCAAAACTTACAAAGCGTACAAGAACGCTTAGATGCCGCAGATGAAAAAAACATTCAGAAGCTTATATCCTTGGCAGATAGGATGATTAGTCAGCGCAACCAAGTTTTAGACGTAATTGTGGATAATTTGATCAAGCTAAAAGTGAATAGGGAATTGGAGGAAGGTGGAGGATAAAATTCATTACACAGAACTTAAGTTGAGGAACGAAACGTCTCACAAGAAAACTCTGCTAATGGAATTTGTCACTATTGGTGTGATGTTTCACTATCGTTCAACATGTGACGGAGCGCTTAACTTAATAGGATTGAGAGCATGTTGAATAACATTTCTTAATTTTCAGCACCAAAAAACAATCTTAAAACAAAAAACCTCAACCATTTTCATGATTGAGGTTCCCATAGCTTTCAGCCTTAAGCTTTACAAAATTTATCCGTTAGATAATGCAGCAGCACCACTCACAATCTCAGAAAGTTCAGTGGTAATTGCAGCCTGACGGGCTTGGTTATAAGCTAATTTTAATTTCTTTAATAAGTCGCCAGCGTTATCTGTTGCTTTATCCATCGCCGTCATCCTAGCTCCATGTTCTGAAGCATGGGAATCTAAAACCGCTTTGTACAATTGCAACTTGATGTTTTTAGGGATCAACTCTTCTACAATCTCTTCTTTTGAAGGCTCTAAAATATAGTCAACTTGGTTATTGCTCACATTTGCATCTTTAGGTGCTTTTGGAACTGGTAACAACTGCTCAGTAGTTAAAATTTGCACTGCTGCATTTCTAAACTGGTTGTAAATAACCTCTACTTTATCATATTTACCATCAACAAAACCTTTCATAACGGCTTCTGTGATTGCAGAAATATTCTCAAAATTTAATGCGCTATAAACTTCATTGTTATTCCCAATAACGTTGTATTTTCGTTTCTCGTAATAATCTTGAGCTTTTTTACCAATGGCTACAATATGTAAGTTTCCTGACTGGTGGAAGCTATTGTATTTTTCGGAAATAAGGTTGTTAGCAGTTTTAATCACGTTGGTATTAAAAGCACCGGCCAAACCACGGTTTGATGTTACAACAATCACCAAAACGTTTTTAACTTCACGCTCCTGAGTATAAACAGAAACTCCGTCTTCTAAACTTGCAGAAAGATTAGCCAAAATTTCCTTCAGCTTATTAGCATAAGGACGCAACTGAATAATAGCGTTGGTTGCTCTCTTTAATTTAGCAGCCGAAACCATTTTCATTGCTTTGGTAATTTGCTGTGTTGAGCTTACCGAAGATATTCTGATTCTTACTTCTTTTAAATTTGCCATTCTTTGTTTAGATGTGGGATATGAGAATTGAGAATTGAGATGACTTTTTAGTCTGCTCAATAGGTCTCACATCCCATATCTCAATACTCAAATTTGTTAATATAGCGATTGGTTTCTCAATACACTATACGCACTACTCAATACTAAAATTAATATTTATCAGATAATTCTTTCGCAACAGTTTCCAATACACCTGTTAAGCTATCATCAAATTTACCTGCTTTTAAAGCGGCTAAAACTTCTGGATGACGTTGCTCTAATTGTGTAGTATATTCTAATTCGAACTCTCTTACCTTGTTAACCGGTACGTTTCTCATTAGGTTTTTAACACCCGCATAAATGATAGCAACTTGTTTTTCAACAGATACCGGAGAAAACTGACCTTGTTTCAAAATCTCAACGTTTCTAGCACCTTTATCTAAAACCAATTTTGTTGACGCATCTAAATCAGAACCAAATTTAGAGAAAGCCTCTAACTCGCGGTATTGTGCCTGGTCTAATTTTAAAGTACCGGCAACTTTTTTCATTGATTTAATTTGAGCGTTACCACCAACACGAGATACCGAGATACCTACGTTAATAGCCGGACGCACACCTGCGTTAAACAAGTTTGATTCTAAGAAAATCTGACCATCTGTAATCGAAATCACGTTGGTTGGTATATATGCAGAAACGTCACCAGCCTGAGTTTCGATAATTGGCAATGCAGTTAATGAACCGCCACCTTTTACAATGCCTCTGATTGATTCTGGCAAATCGTTCATTTGTTGAGCGATAGAATCATTCTGGTTAATTTTTGCAGCTCTTTCCAATAAACGGCTGTGTAGGTAAAAAACGTCACCTGGGTAAGCCTCACGTCCTGGAGGACGTTTCAACAATAAAGAAACCTCGCGGTAAGCCACTGCCTGTTTTGATAAATCATCATAAATGATTAAAGCTGGTTTTCCTGTATCGCGGAAAAACTCGCCAATTGCAGCACCTGCGAAAGGAGCATAAAATTGCATTGGTGCAGGGTCTGCAGCAGAAGCAGCAACTACAATGGTATAAGCCATTGCACCTTTTTCTTCTAATGCCTTAACAACGTTAGCTACAGTACTTGCTTTTTGTCCGATAGCAACATATATACAGAATACAGGTTGTCCTGCATCATAAAACTCTTTTTGGTTGATGATGGTATCAATACAAACTGCTGATTTACCAGTTTGACGGTCACCAATTACCAACTCACGTTGTCCACGACCAATTGGAATCATTGCATCAATAGCTTTGATACCAGTTTGTAATGGCTCCGTTACTGGCTGACGGTAAATTACACCTGGTGCTTTACGCTCCAATGGCATCTCATAAGTAGTTCCAGTGATAGGACCTTTACCATCAATTGGAGTACCTAAAGTATTTACCACACGGCCCAACATACCTTCACCTACTTTAATAGATGCGATACGTTTAGTACGTTTAATGGTATCACCTTCTTTAATCTCGTCAGACTGACCTAACAAAACCACACCAACGTTGTCTTCTTCTAAGTTTAAAACGATACCTTGTAAGCCTGATTCAAATTCAACCAGCTCACCAGCTTGTACCTTTGTTAAACCATAAACACGAGCAATACCATCACCAACTTGTAGTACGGTACCAACTTCCTCTAATTCAGTTTCTGACTTAAAGCCTGATAATTGCTGACGTAAAATCGCCGAAACTTCATCTGGTCTTACTTCTACCATCTTTTTTTATTTAAGATTTTTTATTTTTTTGAAAAATTGTTCGTTTGATTTTAAGCAATCACTTTTTGCGAAAAGTCTTTTTTTAATTTTGCTAAACTACTTGATATACTCGCATCAAACTGTTTATCTCCAACAGTTAGTATAAAACCGCCAATTAAAGTGGCATCTATACTTGTGTTTAAGTTTACTTCTCCACCTGTTACCGCTTTTACTTTATTAATGATTTCAGCTTTTGCAGCTTCTGTTAGCTCCACTGCCGAAATTACCTTTGCAGTAACAATGTTTTTGTATTCGTTGTACTCTCTTAAAAATTCTTTCGCAACACCGTAAATAATCTCTGCTCTTCCTTTATCTACAACGATTTTCAAGAAAGCAGCTGTTACTTTGTTGATTTTATCTCCAAAAACAGCCTTTAAAATCGCGTTCTTCTTACTTAAAGGAATAATAGGATTTTTAACAACCGCTTGCAATTCTGAATTTGCCCGCAAGGTATTTACAAAAAGACTCATATCGCCTCTTGTTTCTTCCAAGGCTTTATTTTCTAATGCTAAATCAAGTAAAGACTTTGCGTATCTGGATGCTACTTTTATTTCTGACATTTTATTTGAGTTTGAAGTGGTAAGTTTTAAGTGATAAGTTAAGACTAGGTCTTTATGCTTATTTACTTATAACTTACAACTTATCACCTACAACCTAAACCTAATTTAATTTAACATCTTTCAACAAGTCGCTTACTAAAGCATCTTGTTTTTGCTTATCATCAAACTGTTTGCGCAAAACCTTTTCAGCAATCTCTAAAGATAAAGAAGCCACTTGATTTTTCACTTCGTCCAAAGCGGCAATCTTTTGATTGTTAATTTCAACTCTTGCTTTTTCAATCAATTTAGCACCTTCAGTTTGTGCAGTATTTTTTGCTTCGGCAACAATTTGGTCTTTTAACTCTTTGGCTTCCTTTAAAATCTGATCACGCTCTATTCTAGCTTCCTTTAATAACGTTTCGTTTTCACTTGATAAACGAGAAATTTCTTCTCTGGCAAGCTCTGCTTTGTTTAAAGCATCTTCAATAGAACGTTCACGCTCATGAATTGCACCTAAAACAGGTTTCCAAGCTAATCTTTTCAAAAGCACCAACAGAACCAAAAATGATATTAAGGTCCAAAATACTAAGCCAATACTAGGAGTTACTAAATCCATAAAATTATATATGCTGTTGTTAAATAATCATTTAAAAAAATCGGAAAGATAGCCAATCGCTAACTTTCCGATTTGTTAATTCTTAAGCTCCTACGTTATTACCTAGAAGCGCTACTACCACACCAAACAAAGCAACACCTTCAACAAGGGCTGCAGCGATGATCATAGCAGTTTGAATTTTTGAAGCAGCCTCAGGTTGACGAGCAATACCTTCCATTGCTTTTCCACCAACTTGACCAATACCGATACCTGCACCGATAACTGCTAAACCTGCACCAATTGCAGCGATTGAACCTACCATAACTGTTTTAATTTATTATATGATTGTTAAACAAAATGTTTCTCTTCTTGAGAGCAAAGTCACGACTACAAATTAGTCTTTAATCTTTACTCTTTTTTTCTTGACTCTTGACTCTAATTTTAATGATGATGCTCTTCTACCGCCATACCTATAAATAAGGCAGCTAGCATCGTAAAAATAAAGGCTTGTAAAAACGCTACCAATAATTCTAAAACATCCATAAAAATCACGAATGCTACAGATACTGGTGCCATAGCCAATGTTTTAAATATAAATATCAATGATATTAAACTTAAAACAATAATGTGCCCTGCTGTGATGTTTGCAAACAAACGGATCATTAATGCAAAAGGCTTTGAAAAAATACCGATAATCTCAACAACCCACATAATTGGCAACAACCAAAATGGAACGTCTGGTTTAAAAATATGTGCCCAGTAATATTTGTTACCGTTTAAGTTTACTACAATTAAAATAATTGCAGACAACACCATGGTTACTGCGATATTACCTGTTACGTTTGCACTACCTGGAAAAATAGGCACTAAACCCATTAAGTTGTTAAACCAGATAAAAAAGAATACCGTAAGTAAAAGAGGCATAAACCGCTCAAACTTGTAACCTATATTTGGTTTAGCAATATCGTCACGAACAAAAACAATAAGTGGCTCAACCCAAGACTGCAAACCTTTTGGTGCTTTTCCAGATCTTTTTTTGTAAGACCCAGCAACACTACTGAATATAATTAAAATCAGGATAACCGATACAAACAGCGCCGCAACGTTTTTAGTGATAGAAAAATCGTAAACTTTTGAAGAAAGCTCTTCATTTACCTGACCGTCTGGAGTTAAAATCTTGATACGTCCTTTTTCTTGTAGATAAGTATTTTTATCACTGGTATAAGCCACTTCGTTATGGTGTTCATCCATCAATTTTGCTGATGAAAAAACATCAAGACCATTTGGAGTTAACAAAATAACAGGCAAAGGAATTGAGGTATGCCCCCATAAATGCCAACCGTGAGAATCACCAATATGTTCTAAGATAGCTACCGTTGGATCAAACTTTTCCTCATGTGTTACGTTGCCTTTCTCGATATTGATTACTGCTTTTTCAGCCTCATTTTCTTGCATTGCAAAAGAATTAAACGTTAAAAACAGGAGTGAAAGAGCGATTATGGCTCTGCTAGCGAGATTTTTAAAATTTAAAATGTGGCTTAAATACATTTATTACGTGTTTTTTACTTCTTAATTTGGTGGCGCAAGTTACATAACAAACAATAAATTTCAAAGGCTGTGAACAATAAATATACAGAAAAAAAGTTCACCATAAATAAAACTGCGTTTACCCTCACTTTAATGATATAAACCAGTATAAAACAAAGGGTTAAAAGTAAACGTAAAACAATTGTAGATAAAAGGATTGCACTTTGATGATCGCCTCCCTTTTTGATTCCAATTTCTGCTAAACCATAAACCAACAAAGTAATACCTGCCATGTATCCGTAAACCAGCCAAAAATGTGGGATTAAAAACCCTTGATAGAAAAAACTGTCCACACCCATAAATATAAGAGCAACGGATACCACCAATACGATGTATAAAAATAAAAATTTGCGGAAGTTCAAACTGAAAATTATTTAAGGCCTTTAAAAACCAAGTAAAGCGCAATGGCTACACCTGCTAAACTAAGTATTGCTGTATATATAGGCATCGCTGTTTGTTGGTATTCATCTAATTTATAACCTCCAAATGTAAAAGCACCTATTATACCTATCATCTGAAAACCTAACGACGAATATTTTACGTAAGCGTTAAGCGGTTGCTTCTCGTTTTTCTGCCTGTCTTTGGGTTGCTGCATCTGTTGAAGGTTTTAAAATTGATTTTGTTTGCGTAATACCCGTTTGGCAGTTTCCAATTAAATTTGCACCGCTTTCTACCACCAATTTGTTTGAAAAAACATTGCCTTTTAAATTAGCGGTAGCTTTTAAAAATAAAATCTCACTGGTACTTACATCTCCATATACCTTTCCGGATATTTCTGCACTTTCAGAAAAAATATCGCCTTCAACTTCGCCCGTAGCACTTACCACTACTTTTGCTTTTGACCGTACGCAACCTGTAATCTTCCCATCAATCCGGATATCTCCCTTTGTGGTTAAATCTCCGTTAATTTCGGTTCCAAAACCAATAATATTTATAGATCCTGCTTTTTGTTCGCCATTAATTTTTTCTGCCTTTTTATTACCAAACATGCCTTTTAATTTAAAACGTCATATAATTTTTGGGGTTAACCGCAGTGCCGTTAAACCATAATTCAAAATGTAAGTGCGGGCCTGTTGTTAACTCTCCACTGTTACCAATTATTGCGATAACATCCCCTGCCCTAACGAAACTACCAACTTTTTTTAACAAAACGGAACAATGCTTGTAAACAGACAGCAAATTGTTGTGGTGCTGGATAGCAATAACATAACCAGTTTCTGATGTAAAATTCGAAAAAACGATGGTTCCATCTAAGGTGGCTTTAATATTCTCGTTTCGTCTAGCAGTGATATCAATGCCATAATGCTGTATTTTAGCATCAAATTCATCAGTCACTCTTCCCCGTAACGGACTAAAAAAAGAATAAGAAGCTATTCCCGACTTTTCTGCATGGTCATCGCCATTCAAATCAAATTTCCCTTCAGATTCAATTAATTTACGTAATTCCAGTTCTTCTTTAGATAATTTTTGGTTCAGCTTTATGCTATCTGTAGCCTTCCCTTCTTTCACAACCGGTTTCGCTTGTTCGCTTGTTGGCACTTTACCATCAATAATGGTTTTCAAATTTTTTAGGTATATTTTGTTGGCGTTGGCAACTTGTTCTAAAGAATCTACTTTATTGTAGGCGCTAATAATTTCTTTTTTCGAACTGGCATCGGTAACTATAGAAAGGTATTCTCGTAAAGGCGTGAACCTAATGGTGATAATTGTTAAAATAATTAGCAAAATTGCAAAAGTAGCGGCGCCTATAATTAAGTACCAAAGTGATGCGTTAAAGGAAGCTTTCTCCTCAAAAGTGTCATCATTAAGAATTACCAGCTTATATTTTTCCTTAAGTTTTTCTATGAGTTTTTTTCTTTTACTCATCAATACCTATATTTTCATCGCTTAATTAATATCTTTATTCCTACAATTCGGCAATATAAAATAAATTTGCCCGTATTAATCTCAAACACCAAATTTAACAACTTGAAAATATTCAGCAATAGCCTATATATATTACTTATTACTTCTTTTTGCTTTTTAAGTTGGGGATGCAAAGCAAAAAAAGACAAGCCAAAAGTTAAATTCATGAAAAATTTAACGGCGCACTACAACATTTATTTCAATGCCAAAGAACAGTTAGAGGAAAGCAAAATAACTATTCGCAATGCACAGGAAGATGATTTTAGCCAACTGTTGGATATTTTTCCGTTGCCAAACCCAGATGCGGCAGCAAACGAATCAGAAAATTTAGACCAAGTAATCAAAAGAGCAAACCTTATTGCCGTAGAGAAATATGAAAGTAATTGGCTTGATGATTCTTATTTGCTTTTAGCCGATGCGGAATACCTTAAAGGCGATTATTATAATGCAATAGAATATTACAGCTATGTGGGGCAAACCTTTCAAAAAGAGAAAAAAAACAAGTTAAAAGCATATTTAGGACAA
>NZ_CAMLIG010000049.1 GCF_946480185.1 uncultured Pedobacter sp.
TATAACTTTTGAAGTATCTTTTACCCAGCCCCAAGCTCATTATGCAGATGTTAAAATGACCATCGGCCATATCAAAAAAGATGAACTTGTTTTAAAAATGCCCGTATGGACACCAGGTTCGTATTTAGTGAGGGAGTTTTCAAAAAATGTGGATTCATTTGTGGCTACAGCCGATGGTGAAAAAATTGCTTTTGTTAAGGTTGCCAAAAACGCATGGAAAATCAATACAAAAGGCAAAAACAACATTACAGTTAGTTACAGGGTTTACAGTTTTGAGGTTTCTGTACGTACCAGTTTTGTGGATGAATCACATGCTTTTTTATCGCCGACAGGGATGTTTATGTATCCAGAGGGAGCTTTAAACCTTTCTTCTACAGTTACTATTTTCCCCTATAAAAACTGGGCAAAAGTTTCAACCGGTTTAGTGCCTGTTGCAGGTAAAAAGTTTACGTACAGTGCCGATAATTTTGATCAGCTTTTTGATTGTCCAATAGAGGTAGGCAATCAGGATGTTTTTGAGTTTGCCGCAGCCGGTGTTAAGCATGAAGTTGCAATGGTTGGCGGCGGCAATTACGATAAGGAAAAGCTTAAAATAGATATGGCGAGAATTGTGGAGCAGGAAACCGCAGTTTATGGTGAAAATCCGAATAAAAATTATGTGTTTATTGTGCACAACTACCAAGTTGGCGGTGGCGGACTGGAGCATTTGAATTCCACGGTTTTAGGAGCCTCCAGAAATGGCTATACAGATCCTTCAACTTACCAATCGTTTTTGAGTTTGGTAGCGCATGAATATTTCCATTTATGGAATATTAAACGCCTGAGGCCAATTGCTTTAGGTCCATTTAATTACGATGCCGAAAACTACACCACTAATTTATGGATTGCCGAAGGCTTTACCGCTTATTATGATAATTTGATGGTGCAACGTATTGGCGCTTATACTGCCAACGAGTGGTTAACCATTATAGAAGACGATATTAATGCTGTAGAAAATAGGTTAGGCAACAAAGTACAAACATTAAGCGAGGCAAGTTTTGATGCCTGGATAAAACATTACCGCCCAAATGAAAACAGCAGCAATACCACGGTTTCTTATTATGTTAAAGGCTCTTTGATTGCATGTATGTTAGATTTAGCCATAATTAACGCTTCAGGTGCCAAGCTGTCTTTGGATGATGCCATGCGTTTTGCATACGATGAGTATTATAAGAAAAAGGGTAGAGGTTATACCGATGCCGAGTTTAAGTCCGTTTTAGAGAAATACACGAAACAAAACTTAGATCAGTTTTATGCAGCTTACATCAACGGAACAAAGCGTTTAGATTTTGCCAAATATTTGAGCTACGCTGGCTTTAAATTTACGGAACAGCCTGCAGACCAAAGCAAACCTTATTTAGGAATTACTCTTACAAAAAACACTACAGAAATAGCATCCGTGTCAACAAACACGGCCGCCTGGGAAGCAGGTTTAAACGTAAAAGATGAAATTATTGCCATTAACGGAGAACGCGTAAGTGACCCTTTAACCTACATCGCCGATAAAAACGTTAATGATGAACTGGATTTTTTAATTAACCGAGACGGTATTTTAAAGCACTTTAAAGTGGTACTAAAACCTAGCAGTTCAAAGAAGTTTGAAATTAGCCAGTTAGAAAATCCATCAGAAAAACAGAAAGCTGTTTTGGAGAAATGGTTGAGTTTGTAAGAAAATTAAATGGCTATGATTTTTTTTTCAAAAAAGCCGGACTTGCGGGTTTGCTCTGCTAAATTTAATAAAAAGAGCGCCCATATATTCTAAAACCACAACCATTAATAACCGATAAATTCCGCCTTGTCGGTTGCGGTAGTGGTGAAGAGGTTCAAGCACTACTTTTGTAGCAAGTGGCGTAGCGGCGGCTTTTTTGGTTACTTTTTTCAGCTGAAGGAAAATTGCGAAGCACTCTTGAATGCCTATTAAAAAAAATAGCAAAAGATGAAAAAAAGTTACTAGCCCCGCGGCAATGAGCGGGAGAATTAAGAAATTAAAGAGAAACTTTAAAACTCCAGCTGTCTTTAAAAAGTATATCTAATCGTCAGCGCTGCTTCCAAATCTAAAAACGGACCTCTTGCCAGCTCTAATCTTGGGTGCAAATCCAAAGAAGTTGAAATTGGTAATTGTGGCAACTGCCATTCTAACCCTAAAATACCATCTGCACCAATCAACATGCCACTATCGCCATAATACCTGTCTTTGCCGTACGCTCTGTAATAGCTATCACCACTAATTCCGCCAATGTGCGCTCCTGCACCATAATACCAGTTTAAAGAAGGTTCTGCAAAAGCAACAGCTTGTTTTTCATATAAACCGGTTACTACAAAAACGCCTGGTCTAAAACCAATAATCCCTTCTAATGCAGTATCAGACGAGATAAAGTGCTTTAAACTTATTCCATTTTCATAGCCGCCCAATCTTAATCCCACTGATGTGTTGTAATTTGACTGTGCCGATGCAGTTATGCTCAATGATACTATAAGCATCAATAATGCTAACATTTTCAATAAATTCTTTCTCATAATTATATAAAATCAATTTAGCTCGCCTAGGCACAAAATAAATGCCAAGCAAGCATATAAGTTTAACCCACAACAATTTTTTAAATCTATAATTGTAAGTGTTTGATGTTTATTGCTTTATGTTTTGTTAAATATGATGGTTAAAATGACCTAAGCTGTCATGGTAATAATTCTGAGACTTTCAGATTATAAATACCCGATTTTCGTAGGTTTTGTGCTTTAATTTTTTATTTTTGATTTAGAGCGAGTTTTTGTTTTGATAAAGCTCCACATAAACCAAATACCATTAATTCTTAATATTATGGAAACAATAAAAAGGGTTTTCGATTTGTTGAAATTCAACAAAGAGAAGTACAATAGTCAGGATATTTTAGCCTCAAAAGTTAATGGCAGCTGGAAAAAGTTCAGTGTGGACAACTTTATCGCTTACGCTGATGACGTAAGCAGAGGGCTATTAAAGTTAGGGATCAAAAAAGATGATAAAGTGGCCATTATGTCGCCCAACAGACCCGAATGGAACTTTTGCGACTTTGGCATTATGCAGATTGGTGCTGCGCAAGTTCCAATGTACCCCACTTTGGCAGAAAACGACATCAATTTTATTATTAAGGATGCAGAAGTGAAGTTGATTTTTGTATCGGATGAAGCGCTCTTTAAAAAAATTGACAAAGTTAAAAAGGAATTTAACCTTGAGCTTGCCATTTATACTTTTGATAAAATTGCAGGTGTTGCACATTGGACAGAAGTGCAAGAGTTGGGTAAACAGCATTCATCTATAGATTTAGAACCGCATAAATCGGCCATCAAAGCAGACGACTTATTAACATTAATTTATACATCCGGCACAACCGGAACTCCGAAAGGGGTGATGTTAACGCATGAGAATTTAATGAGCAATGTGATATACTCTGCGCCAATGTATCCTAAAGAAATTACAAGAGCATTGAGTTTTCTGCCACTTTCGCACATCTTTGAACGTATGGTTTGCTACATGTATTTTTACTTGGGTATTTCTGTTTATTATGCAGAAAGCATGGAAACCATAGTAGATAATTTGGTAGAGGTTAAACCACATTGTTTTACCACTGTACCCCGGTTATTGGAAAAAGTTTATGATAAAATTGTTGCTAAGGGACAGGCGCTAACAGGACTTAAAAAATCACTTTTCTTTTGGGCTTTAGATTTAGGTCACCGTTATGAGCTGGAGGGCAAAAACGGTGTTTTTTACGAACTCCAATTAAAAATAGCCCGCAAACTTATTTTTAGTAAATGGCAAGCCGCTTTGGGCGGAGAAATTATTGCCATTGTTTCTGGTGGTGCTGCATTACAGGAGCGTTTGGCGAGGGTTTTTTGGGGCGCAGGCATTAAAGTTTTAGAAGGTTACGGTTTAACCGAGACTTCGCCCGTGATTGCTGTTAACAGTCCGTTTAAAGGGCAAACCAAGTTTGGGACAGTGGGTAAAGTATTGGGAAACGTGGAAGTTAAAATTGCCGAAGACGGAGAAATTTTAACCAAAGGGCCAAACTTAATGAAAGGTTATTACAAACGCCCTGATGCTACTGCCGAAGCAATTACCAACGGCTGGTTTCATACCGGCGATATTGGCGAATTAAAAGATGGCTTTTTAGCAATTACGGATAGAAAAAAAGAAGTTTTTAAAACTGCCGGAGGTAAGTACATTTCTCCTCAAGTGTTAGAGAATAAATTGAAAGAGTCTGTTTATATAGAACAGGTAATGGTAGTTGGAGAAAACCGGAAGTTCCCGTCGGTATTGGTTGTTCCTAATTTTGAAAAGTTGATAGAATGGGCCTCAAGAAACGGAATTAACGAAACCAAACCTGCCGAGTTGATTAAAAACGAAAAAGTGTGTGATAAGATTTGGATGGAAATTGAAAAACTAAATGAGAATTTTGGGCACTGGGAAAAAATTAAAAAGTTTGCGCTATTAGCGCAAGAATTTACGATTGATGGGGGAGAGATGACGCCTAAATTAAGCCTAAAGCGTAAGGTGATTTTAAGCAAGAATGCCAAACTGATTGATGAAATTTACGCCGAAGGAGATATTCAAAAACATCATGTTTAGACGAAGCTTAAATATTAACTTATAGGATGCGTTCTTTGCTGGTGAGACGTTTCTTTACCTACCATTGACGTTTTTTATAATTAGACGATTTAAAGCAGGGCCGTTTTGTCCTGCTGAGTCCTTCAACAAGTTCAGGGAAGCATAAATCCATCGGCTCTCCTTAGACTCCCATCAGGGCAACTGTCGCTTGAGTTTTGCGGAATTGCATATCTGTTTCAGTTTGTCTTCGGCTCCCGCTCATACTTACACTAAGGTTATTTCCTACTGAGCAGGGAGAAGAGTCTTCCGCTCCGCTATGGGTGATATCCCTCATATTGTTGATAAATCATGAGTTTTAACGTCATTTCATGTTGATTGATATGAGATAATTAGACCTCACAAATAACGGCTTATAGGAGGTTGTTCACTGTATTCCCAATCTGTCACTTAATTAATCAGGCTTTTTACCACCTCCAATAAATGGTCATAATCAAAAGGTTTAGCGATGAATGCATTAGCCTGCGCATCCGTAGCAATTTGTTCTCCATCTCTGCTGGCCGAGATGATAATCACAGGTAGATCTTTATAGCTTGGGTTTTTACGGATCATCTGGAGAATCTGGTCTCCTGATAAAACAGGCATCCATAAATCCAGTATAATTAAATCTGGATTTTGTTGCTCCATCACAGCTCGTACATTTAAACTGTTTATTTCAGAAATGATGGTATGGCCGGTTTCTTCCAGTATCAGTCCTAAAACATCCAGAATTCCTTCATCATCGTCGCAAATCAATATTTTTTTACCGCTCATTTCCGTTTTTCCCGTTTTTTGGTAAGGTAAAACTAAAGGTTGAACCCTTTCCTTTTTCACTCTCTACCCATAAAGTACCTTTATGGTTTTTGATAATCTGGTCGCAAACATACAAGCCTATCCCCAAGCCAGGGAAACGTTTCTGAATCTCGCTCCCTCTAAAAAAGCGCTCAAATACCTTTTTCTTATCCTCTACACTCATCCCCACGCCGTAATCCCTAATAGATACCTTTACAAATTCGCTAACGTTTGAAATGTTCACTTCAATCCTGCTCGACTCGGGCCCATACTTTATCGCGTTTGACAATAAATTATTGAGCACCTGTATAATATGGGTTTCATCTGCGATGATGGTTGAATGGGTTTCACCCTGAAGAATAATCTGATGATGGTGTGCGGATGCCTGAATCCCTTCGATAACTTCCTTCACCATTTTATCAAAATCAAAGCTGGCCTCATGTAATTCAATATTGCCAGTCTGTATTCTGGATACATCCAGCAGTTCGGCAATTAAGCTGTTCAACCGCTCCACATACAAAGACACCTTATCAAAGGTTGCCCTAAATTTCTCCGTAGCCTCTTTAGGAATATTTCTTTGCAGTATCTGCATATAGCCCTTAATGGTAGTGAGCGGAGTTTTGAGTTCATGACTGGCGATGGATAGGAAATCATCCTTGCGCCGCTCTATTTCCTTACGCTCTGTAATATCTTCAATGGCTAACAATATCTGATCTTTAAACTGGCCTTCCAATTCTATTCTGTAAGCATTTAAAAGCATCAGTTTTTTACCGATATGAGGAAATTCATGCTCCACCTCAAAATCAACAACCGGGTTATTGGTGGGTAAAATCTTTACTAAAAGCTCTCGCAGTAGGGGGATATCCCATTGTTTATTTCCCAGTTCATAAAGTTGCTCGCCTAAAGTCTCCTCTAAAGTTACCTTAAACGTTCTCAAGAAATGTTGATTGGCACTTAACACATGAAATTTAGGATCAAGCACCAGCAAGCCCTCTCTAACCGTCTCAATAATACTGCTCAAAAACACCTCACTGTCTTTTAAGGCTATATTCCCTTCCTTCACTTTTTTCTCCATCAGCGCCTTTTGCTGACGTAAATCATGCTCCACCTTTTTTCGCTCCGTTACATCATTCTGTACACCTATAAAATGGGTAATCGTACCTTCCGAGTCCTTTACTGGCGACATGTATAATTCGTTCCAGAATAGGTCGCCATTTTTACGGTAATTTCTAATCTCTACGGTGCAATCCAAGCCTTGCTTTATACAATTGGCTAATATTGCCCGCTGTTCCTGGTTCCTGTCTTCTGCCTGTAAAAACCTGCAATTATGTCCAATAATCTCGTTGCGCTGGTAGCCGCTAATTTTTTCAAAAGCAGTATTGCAATATACAATTGGATTGTCAGGCTGTTTGTTATCTGTAATGATAACACCCGATATGGAAGCATCTAACGCTTTGGTTAGGATTTCAAAATTTTCATTGGTGGAATCTCCGGACAAATCGAATTTTCCTTTTTGGAATGTACTCAAGAGGCATCTATTTTGTGTTACTAATTCATTCTAAAACTTCGACTATATAATGAGAAGAAAACCCTGATCCCATCAGCAAAAGCATCTGTTTACATTTCCAAAAATTATATGATCTCTATTAAGAATCTTATCTGAGCAAAAAATACAAAAACCAAACCAAAAAAATGAGGGGATTCATTTAGGATTTCTTTAGCATCATCTTGCCGCTTTGCGCTATCTTTATAATTGGATGCCGATTATGATCATGTTTTGATTTGGGCGTTTTAACACGCTGTACGCTATATCTTTTTGTTCGCCCGCTGGCCAACAAAAAGGATGTCGCTCCCATCGTTAACGCGGTTAATGCATCTTCATTCCTAAAATATCAGAAGATATCGCTATTAATTTAACATTGCTTTCAAGTCCCATCACTAGTACTTCCACCCCGTCACCACCCCGTCACCTCGACGCTAGGAGAGGTCTCCAATTTCCTAGCACTTACCCGTTCTTCCATCATCTCCCACTTGTTTTATTTCATATATTTCCCTAAGCTTGCCAAAGCAATGCAGCAATATCTCAACAAATACCTCAAAGCACTAAGCCACCTCAAACGTGGAAACACCCCTATGGGCATTGCTCCGCATAAACCCGTTCTGCTCATCAGCATCATCGAACTCATCGAAAAAGGTATCATTACCGAAAATAAGGTGTACATCAATGCCGATCTGGTAGGAACTTTCAAAGAAAACTGGCAGTTATTGGTGAACACCCTGCATCAAGCCGATTTTACCCAGCCCTTCTACTACCTGCAGAGCGATAAGGCAGGAGGGGAGCCCTTCTGGTTTCTGGTGCCTTATCCCGGATGCCAAATCAACGCCCATATCAAAAGCGTGAGCACTTTAGCCCATACCGTAGCTTATGGATGTTTTAGCGTAGAGCTGTTCCACCTGCTCAATGATACGCTCTCCAGAAGTGTCATCAAGCAGGTGCTGTTGGATAGCTATTTCCCAGTAACCCAACAAAACCTCCAAAACAATGCAAAAGGAGCGGGATACCTCCACCAGCTTCAGGATTATGTCCTTAACGAACCGGAAGTTCAGTACAGACGGATTAAAATAGAAACCGAGGAAGATGTATTTGTGCGGGGCGGACTGTTCAAAAAGCTCATTCCCAGAGCTTATGCTTCCACCTGTAGCTTTACCGGTATGCAACTCACTTCCACCTATGGGCATCATTTTATAGATGCCTGCCACATTGTGCCTTTTAGCCTTACGCATGACGATAAAATCAGTAACGGCATTGCTCTCTGCCCCAATATGCACCGGGCTTTTGATAGGGGACTGTTAAGCATTGATGAAAACTACCGGTTGCTGGTGTCTTCCGGAATCATCGAAGACCCTGAGCATCATTATAGCATTACTAAACTGGACGGTAAACAAATCAACCTGCCACCCGGAGAAAAATATTATCCCGCACAGGAGAACCTGGCTTGGCATCGGGAAAATGTTTTTAAGGGGTGAAATGGTCATTGACTTCCTAAAGACATCCTTCCTTTCCATGCCATCGCATACATCCACTGCGTCACCTCGACGCTAGGAGAGGTCTCTAGGTTCCTTCACAGTAACTGGGTTATCGCACAACACTAACAGATTTATTCGTCTGTTTTATGTTTTTATAGGCGATCATGATTGCTTTGCAATTCTCCTCGTTACCCTCGTCGAAATGATGACGAAAGGAGATGTCCATTGCATGCCCTTTTTGTCCGTAACACCTTCGTAGCACCTTCGCTTGTTCTTCGCAAAAAGTACCCCTTTTGCGAAGAAGGTACCCACCATTAGCGAACAATATGCGAAGAAATGATTTTCGAGAAAAAATCAGGAAAATGCCATGAGTAGTCAACTGATGCCAATAAAAGCCAAGAAAAGACACAAGTAGTTGATTGATAGTTTGTTGTGTTTTTTATGATTTATTTTGTTCCAACAAGTAAAAGCTGGCCGGCATACAATCTTGGAGTTTGATTATTCATTATTTAAAAAACAAAAAAATGGCAACAATTAAAAAAGGGATCCTAGGTGGATTCTCCGGAAAAGTAGGAACCGTAATAGGCGGTAATTGGCGGGGCGTAGATTATATGCGCAGCTTGCCAAAGGCATCTTCTAAGCCTGCAACAGCATTACAGTCGGATCAGCGCTTGAAATTTGCCGCAGTTATGGCATTTCTAAAACCTATTTCTGCGTTGGTTAGTAAAGGCTACCAAGCCGTTACCGGTGCAAGAACTCCGTTAAACGCGGCAGTTTCCTATCACGTGAAAAAAGCAATCACAGGGATTTCTCCCGATTTCTCGGTTGACTGTAGTAAAGTCATCTTTAGTCAGGGAGATATTGCAGGTGCTTGGGTGCCAGCGGTAGAAAGCACCCTTCCGGCGAGCATTGCGTTCAGCTGGCAGGACAATACCGATACCGGTTTGGCCGAAAGCACCGACAAAGCAATACTGCTGGTATTCAACGCGGCTAAGTCGCAATATGTCTCTTTAGAAAATGCGGGCGACCGTTCAGAAGGAGAGGTTAACCTGCTTGTACCTGCAAACTTTAGTGGCGATGAAGTGCATTGCTGGATGGCATTTAGTACTGAAGACGGCAAACGCATGGCTACCAGTGTTTACATTGGAAAAGTCACCGTTTCCTAAACTCAATTAACAGTCTGCCCCAAAACGTTGGGGCGACTGTTTTTTTATCACTAAGCGATTTTATGGCTTCAATCATAAATTAAAAACAAAGACCATGACCACATTCACGATTAAAAGAAGCGGGCTCAGTAGCCTACTTCCTGTATTTAAAGTACCTGGACTGGTACTGCTGCTCTTCATTTTAGCACTAATTTACCGTAGCCTCCCCTTATGGATTTACCGGATAGATTCAACCGCTTCCTTGCCCGATGCCGGGATATGGTCGCTGGTATTATTGGCTATTATGGTATTCCTCATGCTGCTGTTGCTGAGCGGCTATCTCTTAAAGAGCATATTAAAATGCTTGGGTTTTCCAGCTTTTAACGGATTGGTTTCACAATTTAAAACATTAACATTATGGCAACAGTACGTATTTTACTGGGTATCATTTGCTTTGCTGCTGTTAGCGGCTATCGGATGCCTAATCGCCATCTGCTAAGTGCAGAAGAAAGACAATACCAGCAATTACTCAATATTGCCCGTGGAGAACTGGGCATCCGTGAAAAAACCGGACATAACGACGGCGAGGCGGTAGAACGATATTTGGCTAGTGTGGGTTTAAAAAAGGGAGACCCTTGGTGTGCCGCTTTTATAAGTTGGATATTTAAAAAAGCTGGATATCCACAACCACGGACCGGATGGAGCCCCAGTTTATTCAACGGAAAAGTAAATACCAGATCGCCTGCCCCCGGTTTTGTTTTTGGGATTTGGTTTCCAGAGCTAAAGAGAATTGCACATGTGGGTTTGGTAGAAAAGCTAGAAGGGGACTGGCTCATTAGTATAGAAGGCAATACCAATATTGCAGGTAGCAGGGAGGGGGATGGAGTTTACCGTAAACACCGACATCGAAAGAGCATTCATTCTTTTGCCAATTGGTTAAAAGGACAGGAGGTAGCGCCATGAAGAAATTGATGATTCTTACCTTGCTATTGCTAGGCAGTTGCAGTGTTTTTAAAGATAAGATGGTATTAAAAACCGATTCTCTCCGTCAAATAAATACCATTGCAAAATGGCGAATGAATGAACAATGGCACAACAGCGAATACCAGCTTAAAGACAGCAATGGTTTATATGCCGTCTGGATCAAAGCAGATGCACCTTTTAAATGGCAATTGGATAGCGGTTTATCAGCTGCCGCGGGCAATTACCAACTTTATGTAGCGCAACAGGCAAAATCTGTTACTGCAAAAAAGCAACTTGGTCAAAAGGTTTTGAAGGGCCAAAACAGTAGCGAAAAGAAGGAGGTGCAAAAAAGTGAGAAAGTGGCAAAAAAAGTTTCGCTAGGTACAACAAAAGCTACATTAATAGGCTTGTTACTTATATTATTGCTGTTAGCATTTGTGATTGCGAGAAGATCAAGGCTTTTGAGGATGCTTTAACATGGAAATTTGGATTGATGTTAATTAATGTTAAACCATTGCTTAAAAACCTGTGGGCATTAAACCTTTGTTTTAGAAATCCATCATAAAGACATAAAACAAATAAATAATTTAAATAAGAAGGACATGAGAAATTTAGTAAAAACATTAGCCTTATCAGCCACATTGGTTTTGGGTTTAACAATTGGAGCAGCTGCACAAAATGCGGATAAAAGCGCTACCGCTAAAAAAGGCGGACATGCCGCTTTAAATTTAACTGATGCCCAAAAAGCACAGATGAAAGCAAATCACGAAAGCCAGAAAGCAAATGAAGAAAAATTTAAAGCCTCTTTAAATGCTGATCAAAAAGCAATTATGGACGATAAATCATTAACGCACAAAGAAAGAAGAAAAAAGTTAGATGCAACGCTTACTGCTGACCAAAAAGCCATGTTTAAATCAAATATGGAAAATGCAAAGAAAAATCGTGAGGCCATTAAAGCTACTTTAACCCCAGAGCAAAAAGCGAAAATGGAGCAAATGAGAGCGCAAAGAGGCAAAAAAGGTCACCACAAACCAAAAGCTTAATGAGCGCCAAACCGAAAGTTAAAAGCAGAAAGACACTTATTACGATAAGTTTTAATTAGCCTTAGCTTTGAAATCTTTTAAGCGCGACGCCTAGTAAATAATTTTACTAGGCGTTGCGCTTTTTTACTATAATAATTTTTCGATTTTTGAGGATGGATTTTACCGACCAATTCAACCGCAATATTTCTATTGATTTCCCACCTAAACGTATTATTTCGCTCGTTCCATCGCAAACAGAATTGCTGTTTGATTTAGGCTTAAGCGAAGAAGTGGTAGGCATTACTAAATTCTGTGTTCATCCTAAGCATAAATTTAAGTCGACCGTAAAAATAGGAGGGACGAAAAAACTGGATATAGCAAAGATTAGAGCCTTGAATCCCGATTTAATTATTGGCAACAAAGAGGAAAACCAAAAGGAAGATATGGAGCTTTTGATGCAAGAGTTTCCGGTTTGGATGAGCGATATTTACAACCTGGACGATGCTTTGGAGATGATCAAGCAGATAGGAAAGGTGGTAGGCCGAAAAGAATTGGCGCAAGAAATAGCTGGCACTATCAGATTAAACTTCAATATACTTTTAAAAGAAATTGACCAAACACCGCTAAAAAGTGTTGCCTATTTTATTTGGCATCAGCCGGATATGCTAGCCGGTAAGCAAACTTTTATAGACGAAATGCTGATCTATTGTACTTGCAAAAACGTGATTGATTTAAGTCGTTATCCTGATTTAAGCCTACAAGAACTGATGGATTTAAAGCCGGATGTGGTGTTTTTATCCTCGGAACCTTATCCCTTTGCAGAAAAACATGTAGCTTATTTTAAAAACGTTTGGCCCAATGCAAAAGTGGAATTGGTTGATGGAGAAATGTTTAGCTGGTACGGAAGCAGGCTCTTGAAATCAACGGCCTATTTTAAGCAAATAAAAGCTAAATTATTTTAGCAAACCATTTGCAAAACAAAAGCTAAATCATATCTTTGCAATCCAAAATAATCACAAATTGTTTTGAGCATAAAAATCCTAAATGCGGAAGTGGCGTAATTGGTAGCCGCACCAGACTTAGGATCTGGCGCTTCACGGCGTGGGGGTTCGAGTCCCTTCTTCCGCACTTAAAACGTCCCTCCCACAAAATGGGAGGGATTTTTGTATAAAGATGTAGCAATAAAAAAAGTAATTCAGCATGAATATTACACAGGAAAAAATCAATGACCTAAATGCAAGCTTAACTGTTAAAATTAGTCCTGATGATTACCAGGAGAAAGTTGACAAAGCCATCAAAGACCAAGCGAAAAAAATGAAACTTCCAGGATTCCGTCCGGGAATGGTTCCGCCTGCACATGTTAAAAAAATGTACGGCAAAAGTATTTTGGTTGATGAGATCAATACATTATTGTCTGAATCTGTAAATAACTATATCCAACAAAACGAAATCGAAATTTTAGGTCAGCCTTTGCCTAAAGAAGATGACACCCAATTTAACTGGGAATCTGGAGAAGATTTTGTTTTTCATTATGAATTAGGTCTAGCGCCAGAAGTTAATGTAGAGTTTTCTGCAAAAGATAAATTAACGCAATATGTAATTAAGGTTGATGCGGATACTTTAGCCGCAAGAACTAAAAACATCAGAAGAAGCTACGGCAAAATGACCAATCCGGAGCTTGTTGTTGACGGTGACGTTATTTTTGGAAGATTTCAACAACTCAACGCCGACGGTTCAATCTTTGAAGGTGGCATTGATGTGACTACTTCTTTAAGAACAGATGCGGTAAAAGATGCTTCGGCATTAAAATCTTTAATTGGTTTAAAGAAAGAAGACGTTGTTGAAAGCTTTGATTTGGTAAAAGCCATTGACGATGAAAAACACTTGGTTAAAATTTTAAAACTGGATGAAGCGAATCCAATTATTCCTGCATCTAAATTTAAATTGACAGTAAAAAACATCAACCGTTTAGAAGAAGCGGATTTAAATCAAGAGTTTTTTGACAAGATTTTCCCTGGAGGCGCTGTGACAAACGAAGAGGAATTTAAGGCAAAAATCACCGAGGAATTGGAAGGAATGATGGTTCAGGACGCGGAGAAGAAATTAGCCGGCGATTTGTACAAATACGGTTCTGAAAAAGCAACAATGGCTTTGCCAGACGAGTTTTTGAAACGTTGGTTAAAAATTGCCAATAAAGAAGTTACTGACGAAGAATTAGACAAAGGTTACGAAGATTTTGCTAAAAACTTACGTTGGACTTTGGTAGAAAACAAAATTGTTAAAGACCAAAAATTAGATATTAAGTACGAAGACGTTTTTGAAGCTGCTAAAGCAAGATTAGACGGTCAGTTTAGAATGTACAGCCCACAAGCGCTTTCAGAAGAGCAATTGGGTCAATACACTGCCCAGTTTTTACAAGAGAAAGAAAATGCAAACCGTATTTTTGACGAAGTGAAATCTCAAAAAGTATTTGATTACTTAAAAACAGTAATCACTTTAGATAAAAAAGAAATAGCTTTTAACGAGTTCGAAAAAATAGCTAACGAAGCTTAAGCTAGAATTTTAGACAATTTAGAAAGCAGCCGATAGAGATCGGCTGCTTTTTTGTTTTTATCTGTTATGCATTCATAGCCAGTGGTGGTTTTTCGAATTTGGTGCGGAATATGGCAGCTCTCCAGCGTAATTGCACAGCAACTGTACTATAAACTCCTAATAATTTTTTTTTAAGAACCGGCAATTGGCCAATGTGGTTTCATCGTAATTTTGACTATCTGCTATCGCATAATCTTCTTTTGAACCAAACCTCAAATGCTCTCGGTTAGCTATAGCACTACCCAATAGCTCATCTCTGAAGAAGCCATTTTCATAAAAAAACCTTCCATAAATGCAGGCAGCAAACCGCAGGTTTCTAAACTGTGACATGCAAAGCTGTCATTCACGCTTCGGCAAAAATCCATCCCTAACGTCTTTGGAAGCAAAGATTTGTTTTTGACCGAAGATAAAGAACGGCTTGAGCAAACAGTGATCATCTAAGTTTTACAAGAACTTATTTGTTTTAAGCTTTATTTCCGGAAAAATATTTGCGTTTGCGATTGATTCCAATAGCTATCGGAAGGACACTCCGTCAGCTGGCGGATGGCGAAGGCCCTTGAGCAGTATAGATGTAAAGCCCGCCCGAACGTCCAAATCCACAATAAAAGCTTGTAAAAACAGTTTATTCTTCATAACAATTCCACTATAAAATCATTACCTTAAAAAAACAAAAAGCAAACAATTAAGGTTGATAAGAAAGATAAAATTTTAATACATTAGCAGGGTAAATTTTGCAAATAAGCTAGATATGAATATTGATAAAAATGAATTCCGTAAATATGCGGTAAAGCACCATAGAATAGGTGGTTTACATGTTGATAAGTACATTAACCAAACCGAAGGTATTTTAAGACCAAGCGGGATGACGCCTTACATTATTGAAGAACGCCAGCTAAATGTTGCGCAGATGGACGTTTTTTCGAGACTGATGATGGACAGGATTATCTTTTTAGGTGATGCTATTTATGATCAAAACGCGAACATTATCCAAGCGCAATTGTTGTTCTTGCAATCTGCAGATGCCAACAGAGATATCCAGATTTACATCAATTCTCCGGGAGGTTCTGTTTATGCAGGTTTAGGTATTTACGATACCATGCAGTACATTTCTCCGGATGTGGCAACCATTTGTACAGGTATGGCGGCATCTATGGGTGCAGTAATTATGTGCGCTGGCACAAAAGGCAAAAGAGCAGCCCTGCCTCATGCTAGGATTATGATTCACCAACCATCTGGAGGCGCACAAGGCGTAGCTTCTGATATGGAAATCAACTTACGTGAAATGTTGAAACTGAAGAAAGAGCTTTATGACATCATCTCTAAGCACTCTGGCCAAACTTACGAATGGGTTGAAAAAGCATCAGACAGAGATTATTGGATGAGGGCAGAAGAAGCAAAAGAGTATGGCATGGTGGATGAGATTTTAGAACCGAATAAAGAAAAAAAATAAAAGATGAGTAAAAGTCAGAAAGATATTAAATGTTCTTTTTGTGGAGCGGGAAAGCAGGATAGCTTAATGCTGATTGCTGGTTTGGATGCCCATATTTGCGATAAATGTGTGCAACAGGCTAACGAAATTTTAGGCGAGGAATTGAGCCTAAAGAAGGGGAAGAATATGAATTCTGTCCTGACCTTGTTAAAGCCCTTAGAAATTAAAACTCATTTAGACCAATATGTTATTGGTCAGGATGATGCCAAAAAGGTGCTTGCGGTAGCGGTTTACAACCATTATAAGCGTTTGAACCAAAAAATCACCAGTGATGAGGTAGAGATTGAAAAATCAAACATCATGATGGTGGGCGAAACCGGAACTGGTAAAACTTTGTTGGCCAAAACAATTGCAAAAGTGTTAAATGTGCCATTTTGTATTTGTGATGCTACTGTTTTAACCGAAGCTGGCTACGTGGGTGAAGATGTAGAAAGCATTTTAACGCGTTTGTTACAAGCCGCAGATTACGATGTAAATGCAGCAGAACGTGGCATTGTTTACATTGATGAAGTGGATAAAGTAGCCCGTAAGAGCGATAATCCATCAATCACCCGTGATGTTTCTGGTGAAGGTGTACAACAGGCTTTATTGAAGATTTTGGAAGGAACAATTGTTAACGTTCCGCCACAAGGAGGTAGGAAGCACCCCGATCAAAAGATGATTCCGGTGAATACCAATAATATCCTGTTTATTTGCGGAGGCGCATTTGACGGTATTGAGAAGAAAATTGCTAACCGTTTAAGAACTCAAACGGTAGGTTATAAGGTAAAAGCTGATGATAGCGATATCGATTTAAAGAATTTGTACAAATACATTAATCCTCAGGATTTAAAATCATTCGGGATGATTCCTGAGCTGATTGGCCGTGTTCCGGTGATTACGCATTTGAATCCTTTAGATCGTGAAACGTTGCTGAGCATTTTAACCGAACCAAAAAACTCTCTGGTAAAGCAATACCAAAAACTTTTTGAATATGAGGAAATAACCTTGGAATTTAAAAAAGATGTTTTTGAGTTTATTGTTGATAAAGCAATGGAGTTTAAATTGGGTGCCAGAGGTTTGCGTTCAATCTGCGAAGCCATTATGATTGATGCCATGTTTGAAATTCCCTCGCAAAAGCAGAAGAGTAAAAAACTGGTCATTGATTTAGCTTATGCCAAGGAGCAATTTGAAAAATCGGATCTCAAGAAGCTAAAAGTAGCATAAAACAAAGCCTCCCTAAAAAACGGGAGGCTTTGTTGTTTTAGAGCGATCGATTATTTTTCTATTTAAAGAATAATTGTCGATATTGAATCTTGAGCATTTAGCATCATGCTTTAAGCTTAAAATAAATCCATTTGTTATGAACGAAGAAAAAGACGTTAAAAAAGAAGAGGTGACCGTACCTAAAAAAGAGGTAAAAAGTGCGGTTAAAAAAAAAGGATTGAAATCTAAGGATGATATTGTAGCCAATTGGTTGCCAAGATACACCGGACGGACTTTAGAAGAGTTTGGTGAATATATTTTATTGACTAATTTTTCTAAATATGTACAGCTGTTCTCTGAATGGCATGACAATGCGCCCATATATGGTTTAGATAAGCCGATGCAAAGCGTAACTGCCAACGGCATCACCATTATAAATTTCGGGATGGGAAGTCCCTTGGCGGCTACGATGATGGATTTGCTGACCGCAATAAAAATAAAAGCAGTTTTGTTTTTAGGGAAATGCGGCGGTTTAAAAAAGAAAAATGAAATAGGCGATTTGATTTTGCCAATTGCAGCCATTAGGGGAGAAGGAACCTCAAATGATTATTTGCATCCTGAAGTCCCAGCTTTGCCTGCTTTTGCTTTGCAGAAAGCAATTTCAACAACCATTAGGGATCATTCAAGAGATTATTGGACCGGTACGGTTTATACTACGAACAGAAGAGTTTGGGAACATGATAAGGATTTTAAAAAATACCTAAAGGAGTTGAGAGCTATGGCAATAGATATGGAAACGGCAACCGTTTTTGTAACTGGCTTTGCAAACAAAATTCCAACCGGTGCTTTATTGTTGGTGTCTGACCAGCCGATGATTCCAGAAGGGGTGAAAACAGCCGAAGCTGATGCGTCCAGAACATCAGCGGCGCATGTAGAATCTCATTTAAAGATTGGTATTGATTCTCTTAAACAGTTGATAAACAACGGTAAAACCGTAAAACACTTGAAGTTTTAATTTTTCGGATTAATATCTAAATTGGTATTTAACAGCTAATGGTTCCATCACGATGGAATCGTTAAGCCAGGTTAGGCACTCGTTGCAAACGAGCGCCATATAATTCTATTAAGCAGTTGATAAACAACGGTAAAACACACTTGAAGTTTTAATTTTTTGGATTAATATCTAAATTAAATTGGCATTTAACAGCCGATG
>NZ_CAMLIG010000050.1 GCF_946480185.1 uncultured Pedobacter sp.
CGTGGTTTAACTATTACATCGTAATAAACCGTTAGTAGTTTATTGAAAGGTTAAACATTTCGATAAAATCGAATAAACATATTGAGTACTCGTTGCAAACGAGCGCCATTTGTACTCGCTGGAAACGGCGAGGTTTTTTTGTTTAAGAAATCCGAGTTTTTAGAGTACTAATCTTGCGTTCGTTTTGTAACGAGTGCTTAACGTGGTTTAACGATTACATCGTAACAAACCGTTAGTAGTTTATTGAAAGGTTAAAGATTTCGATAAAATGGAATAAACATATTGAACACTCGTTACAAACGAGCGCCATTTGGGTCCGAAATTACATGATGCAAATCCAGATTCGTCATGCTGATGATAGGAAAGGAATCTCATAAGCAAGGGTTCTCATTCCATCTGAAGACCTATAAGTGTGATGTTTCACTACGTTCAACATGACGGGTTATTAATAGCTTTTTGATTAAAAACGCTCAGTTCTCAACCTTATTCAGCTTACTATTTCTATAGCTATATCCAAAATAAACTGCCATACCAATTGCCAACCAAATCAAAAAGCGCAACCAATTGGTGTAACCTAGCTCAGTCATTAAATAACCACAGCTCAACAATCCCAAGACAGGGATTAGGGATAAGTTTTTGGCGAATGTTAATATTGCCATTGCCAGAGCCAAAACTAGGTATAAATAAAGAGGTAGTTTTTCGCGGATGATTAGCCACCCTCCACTAAAGTCGAAATGGTTTAAGATATCATCGTAAAAGAAAGCAATTCCCAAAGCAAACAATATTGGGACAATATACTTTCCGTTGATGTAAGGCATTTTAAAACGTTTTTTACCGTCATTCATTTGAACGTCTTCTGGCAAAAGTAAAACACCGCCACAAACCAAAACAAAGGCAAACAAAGTCCCAATACTGGTTAAATCGGTTACTTCGGTTAAATTCATAAATAAAGCAGGAATGGCAACTACAAAGCCGGTAACTACTGTTGCAAAAGCTGGGGTTTTAAATTTTGGATGAATTCTTGAAAATGCTTTTGGCAATAATCCATCACGGCTCATGCTCATCCAAATTCGTGGCTGACCCATTTGGAAAATCAGCAATACGCTGGCGGTAGCAATAACGGCGCTTATGGAAATTACATAACTGATTTTGGTTAGGCCAACTCGCTCAAAAACAAAAGCCAAAGGGTCGGCCACAGCCAGTTCGCTAAAATTCACCATTCCGGTTAAAACCAGCGCAACTAAAATATAAAGTACAGTGCAAATCACCAGCGAATAAATCATCCCTCTGGGTAAGTCTCTTTGTGGATTTTCGCATTCTTCTGCCGTGGTAGAAATGGCATCAAAGCCTATGTAAGCGAAGAAAACTCCTGAAACGCCTTTCATCATTCCGCTAAAACCGTTAGGTAAAAACGGATGCCAATTGGTGGGTGTTACGTAAAAGAAACCAATTGCAATTACCGCTAATACCACCGCAATTTTTAAAATTACCATGGCGTTTGTGGCTCTTTTGGTTTCTCTAATTCCAACGTAAACTAAAACTGTAATTAAAAACACAATCAGCAAAGCCGGGAAATCGGCAATTAATCTTAACCCTCCAATTTTAGGAGCGGTTGTCCAGGCTGTTGCGGCGGTTTGTACGCTATCACTCAATTTGGATAAATTTCCACCATTTGCAATTAAAGATTCGTGGGCTTTATAAGCGGTAAAATAGTCTAGGGTAAGATATTCGGGTAAACTGATATTAAAGCCTTTGAGCAAATTTACAAAGTAACCGCTCCATGAAATAGCCACTGCGATGTTTCCAATTGCATATTCCATCAACAAATCCCAACCGATAATCCATGCGATGAGTTCGCCAAAAGAAGCGTAAGCATAAGTATAAGCGCTTCCTGCTACAGGAATTCGCGAAGCAAACTCGGCATAGCAAAGGGCAGAAAAACCACAGGTAATCGCAGTAAGTACAAATAAAATACTTACTCCAGGTCCGCCATTAAAAGCTGCTTCGCCTATGGTTGAAAAAATTCCAGCACCTACAACAGCAGCAATCCCCATAAAGGTTAAATCCCTAAAGGTTAAAACTTTGCTCAAAGAACTATGTTCGCTGTCGCCATAGCCTTCTTCGCTGTCTTTTAAGATTTTATGGATTGATTTTTTTCTGAATAGGTCTTTTTGCATGCTCAAGTTTCAACAACAATCCTTAGCAAAATAAAAATTATTTGATAAATATCTTTTCACAATGTTATATCAATTATTTTGAATACATCCCGTTTTTGTAAAGATAGCTGGCGGTTTGATAAAACGCAATGGCTTCTTCTTTAAGCTGTTCGTTTATTTTTTCAGGAATCTGATCTTGATTTTCCAGCACCTTAAATTGATCCACCTTTTTCTGGGGCGAAAGCACCAATAAATGTCCGTTTTTGTAGTAACCTAATTTTTCATAAGTACTTACAAAAGCCCATCTGTTATTTGGATTAGCGGTAAAAACGTTTCTGCCAAAAAATTTAGACTGATAGTTGATGTTTAAAAAGCCTAAAATAGTAGGCGCAATATCTACTTGGGCTGTTAACTGGTTAAACACTTGCGGTTTAATAATCTCTGGCGCATAAATAATCATAGGAATGTGATAGGCGCTAAAAGGCAATTCTGTTTTACCAGCACTTGAGGCGCAATGATCGGCTGTAACAATGAAAATAGTGTTTTTAAACCAAGGTTTTACTGATGCTTCTTTGATAAATCTGCCAATGGCGTAATCGGTATATTTTACTGCGCCACTTCTGCCTGTGTGCGATGGAATATCTATTCTACCGTTCGGGTAAGTAAAAGGACGATGGTTAGAGACTGTCATGATATGGTCGAAAAAGGGTTTGCCTTTTTGATAATTCTTATCTAATTCTTTCAGCGTAAGCGTAAACAAATCTTCATCGGCTACGCCCCAAATATTTTCATAATGGATGTCTTTTTTATCAATCGCATCTCTATCAATAACCTGATAGCCATTGGTTCCAAAAAAGGCTTTCATATTATCGAAATAACTATAGCCTCCATAAATATATTGGGTGGTGTATCCTTGATTTTTAAGCAAAGTTCCTAGCGAAAAAAGATTTTCGTTGTTTGGACGTTTCACAATAGATTCTCCTGGTGTTGGCGGGATAGAAAGCGATAAGGCTTCTAAACCGCGTACAGTCCTTGTTCCAGAAGCATAAAGATTGTTGAAAAGTAAACCATGGTGCGCTAAACTGTCCATGTTTGGCGTAAGGTTTTCTGTATTGCCAAATATGCCTAAAAAACTAGCGCTTAAACTTTCTACACTGATTAAAACAATATTATAAGGTTTTGCAGCGCTTCCGTTGTTGATGTTTCTGAGAAAAGGATTTGTACCTGCTGTTGCCGATGAATCATTTTTTAGTAACATTTGCTGCACTATATTGGAAGCTTTTTGTTGATCAATTGTTGCGTAAAATTTGTTGTAATCTAGCTCATTGTTCCAAAATGCTGCCCCGAAATCATAAATGCCATCACCAGCAAGTTCTACCGCGTATTGATTTTCGCTAAAATTTTTTCCATTGTTGCTGATGAAAAACCACGAGAAAATAGGAATACAAAGTAATGCGCCAGCAAATATTGTTCTTTTGCCAAAACGCACTTCGCTTTTTAGTGATAAGGCGATTGTTTTTCGGAGAAAGTAAAATACGATTAAAGAAATTAAGGCGATAGCAATAATGATTTTAACCACCGGATAAGATTCCCAGATATTTCCAATTACTTCTGTGGTATAAACTAAGTAATCTACAGCTATAAAGTTATAGCGTGTTGAAAATTCATCCCAGAAAAACCATTCGGAAACTATATTGAAAAGCAAAAGAAATATAACAGGGATAAAAAAAGCATATAAAAAAAACCGATGCCCACGCTTTTTAAACCACTTGTTTGGCATCAGCCAGATGTACAAAACCAATGGAATACAAAAGTATGATGCCATAATGGTATCGTAAAAAAGCCCGATACTAAAAACACCTAAAATATTGAGAATACTCCAATCAAAACCATTTGCCGACTTTATCAAAAGTGCTGTTCTTGTAATGAACGCAATGCTGATGATAATTAAATAAAGTAAAAAAACAGAGCCGAAACGTTTTGAAAGGAGGTTTTTTAACGAAAACCTCAGTCCTGTATTAGAAGAAAATTGCATAATCAAAAATAAGTTTAAAATTTGAATTAAATCTGAGAGCCTGTTTAAAATTCATCTAATAATTTGTTTTTGGTTTTTTGGCCACAAATCCGTTGATTTTTTTGTGTTTTTAAGAGACTCAAGAGTGCTAAAGCAATTTTCAAAAGAAATCTGTTACAAAGAATGAGCGCAATGCACTATTTTCACTAGTGTACTACTTTATACGTTGGGTCTTCAATAATATTCACTTCAATTACATCGCTGGCATTTTGCAATAGCTGGAGACAGTCTGTGCTTAGATGTCGCAGATGGAGTTTTTTGCCTGCTGTTCTATAACGTTCTGTAAGTTTGTTCAGGCCATCAATCCCAGACATATCTGCAACTTTACTTTCTTTAAAATCGATGATCACTTCGTCGGGGTCGTTTATAGGATCAAATTTATCTGTAAAATTAGCTACAGAAGCAAAAAATAACGGACCGTATATTTCATAGTGCTTCACGTCGTTTTCATCAGTATACTTACGAGCTCTAATGCGTTTTGCACTTTCCCAAGCAAAAACCAATGCGGATATAACTACACCAATTAAAACCGCCAAAGCCAAATTATGCAACCAAATAGTAATTATGGCAACTAAAATTCCTACAAAAACATCTTGTTTTGGCATTTTGTTGATAATTCTAAAGCTCATCCATTCGAATGTCCCAATGGCAACCATAATCATTACTCCGGTTAGTGCCGCCATTGGGAGTAAACCAATAACCGGTGCGCCGTATAAAATAATGAGCAAAACGGTTATAGATGCTACAATTCCCGAAAGTCTGGCTTTAGCTCCGGCTGATAGGTTAACTAATGTCTGCGCAATCATAGGGCAACCGCCCATTCCGGTAAAAAAGCCGTTTAAAATATTTGCAGTACCTTGTGCTAAGCATTCTCTATTGCTGTTACCGCGAGTAGCAGTCATTTCATCCACTAAATTTAATGTCAGTAATCCTTCGGTTAAACCTACACCCGCCATTACAAAAGCATAAGGCGTAATGATTTGGAGTGTTTGAAAGTTAAAAGGAATATTAGGAATGTGGAAAGGAGGGAAGCCTCCGCTTACCGAAGCAATATCGCTTACCGTTTTAGTTTCGATTCCAAAGCCTAAAACAATCAGAAAAACAACAATTATAGCCACTAATGATGGCGGTACCGCTTTGGTTATCTTTGGAAATAGAAAAACGATGGCAATAGTTAAAGCAACCAATCCGGCCATAATTAATAGCGGTTGCCCGCTTAACCAAACGCTTTCGCCATTTACTACGGTTTTAAATTGGTGGATTTGAGCCATGAAAATAATTACAGCAAGCCCATTCACAAAACCATACATTACAGATTGTGGAACTAAACGTATAAATTTCCCGAATTTAAAAACGCCCACTAAAATTTGTACAACCCCAGCCAATGCTACGGTGGCAAAAACATATTCTATGCCATGAGACTGCATTAAAGCGATTAAAACGACCACCGTGGCGCCTGCACCACCAGAAATTAATCCCGGTCGACCACCCAAAATAGAGGTAACTAAGCTCATGATAAAAACAGCATATAACCCTGTAAGTGGTGGAAAACCGGCTAAAATAGCAAAAGACAAAGATTCTGGCATTATTGTCATGGCTACGGTAAGGCCCGCTAATATTTCGACTTTATAGTCGATTTTTTGAGAAAAATCAAATAAACGTAAATAAGGATTCATCCTTAAAAATTAAAATGTAAAAAATATATGGAATAAATATTTCAGCAAGAAATTGCTGGGAATTAGAAGTTTGAGTCTAAACTCAAGGTGGTGTCACAGGGCTATTTTGAACAAATTTTATCATCGATTGCAAAAGTATAAAAAAAATACTTGCTCACAAGGTTTTGTAATGGTTTCATTTGATGATACTTAACCCAATTGTGTTTTTGCGCATTTTAAAAAATGCGGATAATCATAACATCCTCTGAGGTAAATTTTATATTTGCGCAGTTATGTTAAAGCGAACCATTGCTTTCTTTCTTATTTTAAGTTTAATATCTGCACATTTTACTAAGGTATTTGTATTTGCAGGGTTTGAACTTAACAGAAATTATATTGCAGAAAATCTTTGCGTAAACAAAGATAAACCCGAATTAAAGTGCCACGGCAAGTGTTTTTTGATGAAAAAACTTGCAGAGGCAGAAAAGAAGCAACAAGCAGATGGACGGGCTCAACAGAAAAATCTTTTTCAAGAAATTGCAACAATAAATAACAGTCGGTTTAAATTTATTACTCCTTTAATAGCAGAAATAAATACGCCGTTTATTTCTAACTACCAACTCATCAGAGAATTTCCGATTTTCCAGCCACCATCCTAGCTAATTTTTAAACGTGAGGCTTTTTTATAAGCTCTATTTTATTAATTACAGGGATTTTATATCCTAAACTTTCACTATTAGAAAATGAGATTTAAGGCAATTATTATTGTCATGCTGTTTTTGTGTGTAAAAACGGCTATGGCGCAGGAAATACGAGGAACGGTTTACGATGCTCAGTCAAAAGAACCCATTGTTGGGGCGGTTGTAGAAAACATCAATAATCACCAGCATAGCATCAGCGATAATCAAGGTCATTTTGATTTAAAAGCTTCCGCTAAAGAAAATAAATTAAGTGTAACAGTGCTGGGCTTTAAAAAGCAGGAACTAACGGCACCGGCTAACAAAAATTTATTGATAGCTTTAGAGCCAGCTACCGGTTCTTTAAATGAGGTTGTTGTTACCGCAAACCGAGAAGCTGGTTTAAGAACGCAGGCTCCGATAGCAATCTCAAAATTAGATTACAAAACCATTGATGAAACCAAGGCTACATCCGCCTACGAGCTACTCAATAAAGTGCCTGGCGTGGTGATGGGAAACCTAACAAATGAACAACATTTTATGTCTATTAGGCAACCGCTTAATTCATCTAATTATTATTCATATTTAGAAGATGGCATTCCGATTAGGCCAATGGGTATTTTTAACCATAACGCTTTGTTAGAGATAAACCAATTTGCCATCAGTAGTATCGAGGTTGTAAAAGGTCCGTCTTCCTCTATTTATGGGCCAGAAGCGGTAGGTGGTGCAGTAAATTTTATTACGCAAAGACCAACCGCTATCCCAACAGCAAAACTAGGAGTGCAATTTGACCAGTTTGGTTATAAACGATTGCAGTTTGGCGCTGGTGACCGTTTAGGGAAGTTCGGTTTTTACATAGCCGGATTAACGAGTAAACAAACCGATTCATGGCTGGCAAATTCTGATTATAATAAAACAAGCATCAACACTCGTTTAGAGTATCAGTTTACGCCAACTTTAAATTTAAGTAGCACTTTGGTATATAGCGATTATGATTCGCAAACCGGTGGAAGTACAGACAGTTTGGCCTTTTACAGTAGAGCATATACCAGTACTTCTGATTTTACTTATAGGAAATCAAAAGCTTTAAGAGCCAATTTGCGATTAGAAAAAGAGTGGAATAAAAATTCAAATAGCTTTATCACCGCTTTTTATCGCAATAACGTTGGCGACCAAAATCCTTCCTATTACATCAGATGGAGTGCAAGTAATAACCCCACAACTGCTAGTGGTCAAATTAATTCTAACAATTTTACAAGTTATGGTTTTGTTGCACAGCATAACCAAAAATTTAGTTTCTTAAATTCAAAATTGTTGGCAGGTGCGATGTATGATTATTCGCCCAATACTTATGATGCCCACCAAATAGATTTAAATGCAGAACTTCGCCCCGATGGAAAATCGGTAAAAAAATATACTATTAAAGCAGACCGCCCGGATATTGTTTTGGCAAATTATGATGCGAAAATTAATAACGCCGCCGTTTACACACAGTATGAAATTAAGCCCATAGAAAATTTGAATATATCTGCCGGATTACGTTATGATTTAATGTCGTTCAGTTACCAGAATTTTTTAGATGCTTCCAAAGGAGATAAGAGCTATCAAAAGCTGACGCCGAAAATTGGTGCAACTTATGATTTAGGTCACGATAAAGGACTTTATGTTAATTTTTCTACAGGTTTTGCCCCTCCGGGATTAACTTCTGTTTTCACCAAAAATAACACAACAAATAGTTTCTATTATAATTTAAAAGCAGCAAGGTTTACCAATTACGAAGTAGGCGGTTGGGTTTGCTTTTTTGAGAATAAGCTTTGCGCTGATGTGGCTTTGTACGTAATGAAAGGCAGAAATGAACTTCTAAATATCCGTCAGGCGGATAATTCATACCAATATCAATCTGCTGGCGAAACTTTGCACCGCGGTATCGAGTTGGGTTTTACCGCCAAACCAAGCACACAATTGAGTTTACGTTTTGGCGGAACGCTAGCTTTACATCGTTTCGAGGATTTTGAGATCAGCACCAAACCAAATGACTCTTTAAAAAATTTAGCGGGTTACGAAATGCCATCCGCACCACGTTATTCTTGGAATACCGAGTTGAGCTATTACCCCGTTTGGTTTAAAAATTTCAGAATATCAGTAGAATGGCAACACCTGGGCAGTTACTATCAAAACCAAATAAATACGGTAAAATATGAAGGCTATGAGCTGTTAAATTTTAATACCGGTTATCGGTTTAAAAGTATAGAGCTTTTTGCCAAGGTCGTAAATATAACTGATGAGTTATATGCTGTAAACGCTACCAGAGGCAACGGAGCTACAGACAGAACTACTTATACGCCAGCAGCTCCGCGTACTTTTGTATTCGGAATTCAGTACGATTTTATAGGTAAGCATAAATCAAGATAAAATGGAAGAACTAGATTATAAAAATGAAGCGCCAGAGAAATCTGCCAGTTCTAAAAAGCTGAAAAAGAATTTGTACAGGTGGCACCGTGTGATGGGTTTAATTACCGTAATCCCATTAATTATTTGGACAGCCTCCGGATTAATGCACCCAATGATGGCACATTGGTTTAAGGTACAGCTTGCACATGATAGAATAGAACAAATTGCCATAGATAAAAGCAAAGTAAGTTTGTCTTTACAGCAGGTAAGCTCGCAAAATAACATCAACTCCTTTTATAATTTTCGGTTGATTAATTTTAAGGATAGCGTTTATTACCAAGTAAAGGAGATGGATAAATCTGTTCATTACTTTAATGCATATAGCGGGAAAGAATTAGTTAACGGTGACCAACTTTATGCGCAGTTTTTGGCGAGATATTTTTTGGGAGATGAGAAATCTAAAATTGATTCCTCGGTGATAATTAACGCATTTACTTCAAAATACCAATACGTAAACCGTTTATTGCCGGTTTATAAGGTAAGTTTTGCGACAGATTCGAAAATGGATTTGTATGTAGAAACTTTTGGTAGTCGTTTGGCAACTTATAATGATGCGGACCGCAAAGCGTTTCTTTGGATATTTAGCAATTTCCATACTTGGGCTTTTATGGATAATATCACTAATGACGTATTGCATTATGGCTTAATGATTTTGCTTTTAGGCATCATTATATTTGCGTCAATAAGCGGGATGGTTATTTATGGCTTTTTATGGAAGCGGTTTAAAAATCCAAAAAAAGAAAATTCACTTAATTTGTTAAGAAAATACCATCGCCAAATTGGAATTATTACTTCTGTTTTTATGTTGACTTTTGCGTTTAGCGGCGCTTACCATGCTTCTACCAAAATCAACCCAGAGGATAAAGTTGGGCTGGCTTTTCTGCCGATACTAAAACCTCAGAATTTTAAGGTTAATAATTTGTCTTTGAATATTGATTGGGAAAGGCTCAATAATATGTCTGCAGTGGTACTTAAAAAAGATACTTTATACCAATTAATGTATGCTAAAACAGATGATTCGCCAGCTGAAATCAAATATATCTCAGCCTTGAGCGGAGACAGTTTAGCCAATGGCGACATCAAATACGCAAGTTATTTAGCAAATAAATTCCAGCAAAGTGGTGACGATGTAAATATGCAGTTGCCAGAATGCTGTAAAAGACCTGTGGATGAAAATCAGAATGTTTCGGCCAAAATTACAAGTGCCGAAGCCATTAATAGCTTTACCCGTGAATATGGTTTTGTGTTTAAAAGATTGCCTGTTGTAAAAGTAGCTTTCGATTCTCCGGACCATCAGCGGTATTTTATAGAAACTGCACAATCTAAATTGGCATCCGAAATCACAGATGCAGATATGAGAGAAGGTTATTCCTTCGCATTTTTACATAAATTTTTCTTTATGGAATGGGCAGGGCAAGGAGTTAGAGATTTTACAATGGCTTTGGCCGCTTTTTCGGTAATGGTAGTAAGTTTATTGGGCTTGGCAATTTTTATTAAAAAAATGTAGAGCAATTTCTTGGAAAATTGGCCCAAAAAAAAGCTGTTTCAAACTCTTAAATGTCATTTGAGCGAAGTCGAAATGTTTTCCATAGCAATTGGAAATGAGCTTCGACTCTGCTCCGGCCTGACAAGATTAATACTTACAGAAATCAACTATTTTTAGTTTTTTAACAGATCAAAAGTTTCCGCTAAAAGCCGGTAAGAATTAAAACGATCTTCTCGAGTTTCGGTAAACGTAGAAATAATCACTTCATCTGTTCCAAAATCGGCACAGATTTTTTCAATTTTCTGTTTCATTTGTGCAGGAGTTCCTACCGCCATTCTTTGTCGGTTGTGTAAAACTCTTTGCCATTCCTGCGCATCGTATTCTTCGTCTTTTATGTCATCGTAAGAATAAATGTTGTTGTAGTTTCCCCGCTCAAAACTCATCAAACGATAGTCCATCAAAGCTTGTACGCGTTTTACTTTTTCTTCATCCTCACTACAAAAACCAAAAATGCCCACACTGGTTTGGGGAGCCTCCAATTCTGCCGAAGGTTGAAATTGCGCTTTATAATTTTTGATGGCCGATGCAGCGCCAACTGGATTTATAAATTGCGCAAAGGAAAGTGCCATGCCAAAATGTGCAGCAATTAAAGCGCTTTCTCCGCTTGATGTTAAAATCCATAAATCTGGCGAAGTATTAATAACAGGTATCGCCTGTATTTTTGCCTCACTTACACCTTCCAAAGGTTCATCGTTAAAAAGATGTTGTAAATCCCGGAGTTGCTGGATATAATCTTTCGGACTAAATTGATTGGAGGGATTCAAAAGATGAGCTGTCAATCTATCGGTACCGGGCGCTCTTCCCATTCCCAAATCAATTCGGTTTGGATACAAACCTTCCAACACCCTAAAATTTTCTGCCACACGTAAAGTGCTGTGGTTTGGCATCATCATCCCGCCAGAACCTAAACGGATATTTTTTGTTTCGGCACCTAAACGGGCAATCATTACCTCCGGCGAACCTGTTGCCAAAGTTTTTGAGTTATGATGTTCACTTAACCAATAGCGTGTATAACCCAATTTATCGGCAAGCCTTGCTAATTCAATAGTTTCTTGTAAAGATTCAGAAGCATTGCTTCCTTTACGGATCGGCGTTTGATCCAAAACACTTAACCTAATGTTTTCCATAATACAAAGATATTTGATTATGGCGGTAAGCGTTAAAGTGGCGGTTGCTTCTGACTGTGAAATGACGGCAAAATCTGTGCTTTGAAATTTTGATGACAAAAGCATTTAGGGTGTAAACGAGATTCAATATCCAGGCCAGATTAAAAAATAAAATCCCGCCCTAAATTAATAGAACGGGATTTAATATAAATTAAACTTCAGGTTTCCATACTAAAGACCTTTCGCCCTTTACCTTCCACCTTAAACCTTAAAAAAGACTATTTCTTCTCTTCGTCTTTTACTTCTTCAAAGTCAACATCTGTAACATCGTCACCTGCGTTTCCGGCATTTGAAGCTTCTCCTTGTGGAGCGCCTTCTGCACCAGCAGAATCTTGTGTTGCTTTGTACATGTCTTCAGATGCGGTAGCCCAAGCTGCGTTTAGTTTTTCAGATGCGGCATCAATGTCGGCAAAGTTTCTAGCTGCGTAAGCATCTTTCAAAGTTTTTAAAGCTTCTTCGATCGGTGCTTTTTTATCAGCCGGAATTTTATCGCCGTATTCTTTAATTTGTTTCTCTGTAGAGAAAATTAAAGCATCAGCGGTATTGATTTTGTCTGCTTCTTCTTTTGCGATTTTATCAGATTCAGCATTTTTCTCTGCTTCCTCTTTCATTTTTTTGATTTCTTCATCAGATAAGCCAGATGAAGCCTCAATACGGATTTTTTGCTCTTTACCAGTAGCTTTATCTTTAGCACCAACATGTAAAATACCGTTAGCGTCAATATCAAAAGTTACCTCAATTTGAGGCACACCGCGTGGTGCAGGTGGAATACCGTCTAAGTGGAAACGTCCGATGGTACGATTATCTTTCGCCATTGGTCGTTCACCTTGTAAAATATGGATCTCTACAGATGGCTGGCTGTCAGATGCGGTAGAGAAAGTTTCAGATTTTTTAGATGGAATGGTTGTGTTAGCCTCAATTAATTTAGTCATTACACCGCCCATGGTTTCGATACCTAAAGAAAGTGGGGTAACATCTAATAATAAAACATCTTTTACTTCACCAGTTAAAACACCGCCTTGAATTGCAGCACCAATAGCTACAACCTCATCTGGGTTAACACCTTTTGATGGCGCTTTGCCGAAGAATTTTTCAACCGCCTCCTGAATTGCAGGAATACGGGTAGAACCACCAACTAAGATGATTTCATCGATATCGGAAGTGCTCAATCCTGCATTTTTTAAAGCTGATTTACATGGTTCAATAGTTCTTTTGATTAAATCAGAAGCTAAAGACTCAAATTTTGCTTTAGATAAAGAACGAACCAAGTGTTTAGGTCCGCTAGCATCGGCAGTAATGTATGGCAAGTTAATTTCAGTAGCTGTTGAGCTTGATAATTCAATTTTCGCTTTCTCAGCAGCTTCTTTTAAACGTTGTAGTGCCATTGGATCTTTAACTAAATCCATACCGTTTTCGGTTTTGAATTCGTCAGCCAGCCAATCAATAATTACTTGGTCAAAGTCATCGCCACCTAAGTGAGTATCACCATCAGTAGATTTTACTTCAAAAACGCCGTCTCCTAATTCAAGTATAGAAACGTCATGCGTACCACCACCACAATCAAAAACAACAATTTTCATGTCTTTGTGTGCTTTGTCTAGGCCATAAGCAAGAGCAGCGGCAGTTGGCTCGTTAATGATTCTTCGTACTTTTAAACCAGCAATTTCGCCAGCTTCTTTAGTTGCTTGACGTTGTGCATCATTAAAATAAGCAGGAACTGTAATAACAGCTTCAGTAACTTCAGTACCTAAGAAATCTTCCGCAGTTTTCTTCATTTTTTGAAGAATCATAGCAGAAATCTCTTGTGGCGTATATTTACGGTCATCAATTTCTACTCGTGGCGTGTTGTTATCACCTTTAACAACTTTATAAGGTACCCTACTAATTTCTTTAGTTACCTCATTAAAGCTGTTTCCCATGAAACGCTTGATTGAAAAAATGGTCTTGGTTGGATTGGTAATTGCCTGGCGTTTCGCAGGGTCACCAACTTTACGCTCGCCACCTTCTACAAATGCAACTATTGATGGAGTAGTACGTTTTCCTTCGCTGTTAGCAATAACAACAGGCTCGTTACCTTCCATTACAGATACACATGAGTTAGTAGTTCCCAAGTCGATTCCGATAATTTTTGACATGATTTATATGATTTTTAATTATTAACAAATTATAACTGTAACCTATTTATCAAGGCTTGTGCCAATATGAAACTGACAGTATTATTCTGAAACTGGCAGTTTAACGACGTTTATATAGTCAGTTTGATGCGAGTTATAGGCGACAGTTTGTCAGATTTTGGGGTTTGATGATTGACTTAATTAAAGTAAATTTGTATGGAAGATTAGGAATGTTACCAGATTGGTAATATATTTGTTTTAGGAAATGAGAATTATTTCAAAGAAGATACTGATCCAGTTTTATGAGAAACATGCTTCGTCTAAAGAAAGCCTGCAATCATGGTTTTTGGAAATTTCTGATGCGGCGTGGGGAAAACCAAATGATATGATTTTACAATATCCATCTGCTGATGTAATCACAGGGAAGAGATTTGTCTTCAATATAAAAGGCAATCATTATAGGTTAGTTGTTGATGTGGAGTTTAAATTAAAATTAGTTTTCATTGTATGGGTAGGCGCTCATGCTGATTATGACAAGATTAACGTAAAGGAGGTTAGATATGTCAAAAATAATTAAAACAGAAGATGAGTACGAAGATGCTTTATCTAAGGCTTATGAGTTAATTCAGAAAGATGTTGGAGAGGATAGTGGTAAATCGGATGAATTGGAATTATTAACGTTATTAATTGAACATTATGAAAAGGAGCATTATCCTATTTCTGCACCTTCGCCAATTGAAGCTATTAAATTTAGGTTAGAACAATTGAACAAACCGGTTTCTGAACTGTCTAAAATTTTAGGGGCTAGAAGCAGGCAGTCTGAGATTTTAAGTGGTAAAAGAAAGTTGAGCTTAGCGATGATTAGAAAGTTGCATAGTGTTTTAGGGATCCCTGCTGAGAGTCTGATTTTGGAGTATTAAAAACCACGCTAGTGAGGATTTGCAATCCCGATCTTTATAATATTCATTATTGCGCTCGTTTGCAACGAGTGTTTGAGGTGGCTTTACGATTACATCGTGATTAATCGTAATCAAAGGATCAGATTTCTTTCTTTGCAGTAAAGTTCGATAAAATCGAATGACCATATTAAGCGCTCGTTGCAAACGAGCGCAATATCTCTGGTGTAATTTGCTCTGTTTTCTTTTATCTTTGCGCTTCAACATAAAGAAGGATGAGCAATACTCTTAACTGCCCAAAATGTAATTCAGAATTTACATACGAAGATCAGGATCACATGGTGTGCTCGCAGTGTTTTCACGAGTGGATTCCAATTGAGGAAGCCATAGAAGCGAATGCAACCCATAAGGTTTTGGATTCAAATGGCAATGAGTTAAAAGATGGCGATTCGGTTATCGTAATTAAAGACCTGCCGGTGAAAGGTGCTCCTAAACCAATAAAAGCCGGAACTAAGGTGAAAAACATCCGCTTAACAGACGGGGATCATAATATCTCCTGCAAGATTGATGGTTTTGGCGCAATGAACCTAAAATCGGATTTTGTTAGAAAGGCCTAGTAAGGACCTAATATTTAAGAGTGATTTTTGAGTGGGATGATTCTGCGTGAGGGATAGCAATGGATACCTGCTCTGTGGCTAAGGCCTGCGCAGTATGAATGCATAGCCCGGTCCGCCAATTGGCGGACACGCCCTAATAAAGTTCATTTAGTAAAATAACGTGAGTTCGGTTTAAGCGGCTAAGAATAGTTGTTTATTATTTTCTTCG
>NZ_CAMLIG010000051.1 GCF_946480185.1 uncultured Pedobacter sp.
TTCTTTTTGAGGGAAAATAGCGCCCATCACGTCATGTTGATCCGCCAACTGGCGGGTCTACATGACGAAAATTCTTAATATATATTATTGAATCATTTTAGACAACTTTTCAGACTCAAACCTTCTCCAAAGCCAATCTAATCTTCGAATAAATGTAATCCAAATCTTCGTTTGAGATACAATAAGGAGGCATTATATACAGAATGTTCCCTAATGGCCTTAGGATAATTCCTTCCGATAAAAAGAAATTGTAAAGTACATCTCTTATATTACTAAAGTAAGATGTAGCTTCTGTATCCCACTCAAAAGCGATGATAGTTCCCGTTTGGCGAACGTTTTTCAATTTAGGATGATTTTCAACCTCCTGTTTAAAAGTCTGGTGTTTACTTTCAATGCGTTGGATGTTTTTTAAAGTTTCGGGTTTGGTAATTAAATCAAAACTTGCGTTGGCTACAGCGCAGGCCACAGGGTTAGCAGTAAATGAATGCCCGTGGAAAAGAGTTTTCATTTTATCATCTGACAAAAATGCCTGATAAATATCTTCGGTACATGAGGTTACTCCTAAAGCCATCGTTCCACCGGTAATGCCTTTAGAAAAACACATGATATCCGCATTTGCATCAATATGGTCAAGTGCAAATAATTTGCCGGTACGTCCAAAACCGGTCATCACTTCATCAGCAATTGTTAAAACATTTTCGTTTTTACAATGCGTTATTAAATCGTTTAAAAATTTAGGCTCGTACATCAACATGCCACCAGACCCTAAAATTAGAGGTTCAAAAATGAAGCAGGCGAGACCAGATTTAAGGTTTGAGATTTGAGATTTGAGAACTTCGATATTTGCTTGAGTAGGCAAATCAATAAATTCTACATCAAACAGCAAACTGTCAAAAGGAGCCGTCCAGGCGCTTCTGCCACTTACTGCCATTGCGCCAAACGTATCGCCATGGTAAGCGTTTTTAAAAGCTAAAATTTTTTGACGTTGCTCTCCTTTGTTGAACCAATATTGCAAACACATTTTTAAGGCCACCTCTACTGCGGTAGAACCGTTATCAGAGTAAAATATTTTTTTTTGGTTCTGTGGAATAATGCTCAATAAATTTTCGGCCAAGGTTACGGCTTGCGGATGGGTAAAGCCAGCAAAAATCACATGTTCCAACTGTTGCAACTGTTCAAAAGCTTTTTGCGCAATATATGGGTGGCTATGCCCATGAATGTTTACCCACCACGATGAAACCGCATCAATTAGTTTTTCTCCCTTTTCAGTAAATAAATACGCACCTTCTCCTTTAACAATTGGAATTGGCTTTGCCGCCGTTTTCATTTGTGTATAAGGGTGCCAAATTTTATCTAAATCCCGTTCAACTAAATTGCTCATAAAAACTTTTCTTTTAATAGTTTAACAACATGTTTATCAACCGGAAAGGTGACAGAATTTTCTCTTAAATCAGAAATATCAACCATCCTGAAACATTGCTTGTTGTGTCCCTCCTGCCCTTCAAAATCATATTCGTTTTTGACTAGCTTAAAGCCAAAGGGATGAAGCGCTTTTACTAAATAATACACAGAAATCAATTGTCCGCCACCAAATGCAGAAACTACAAAAAAATCTGTGGTGTAAAAATGCCTGATAATCTCAATTTGTAGATTGCATTCTTCCAAAAATTCACGCTTTAACGCATCGGTTAAGCCTTCTCCAAACTCTAAACCACCACCAGGGAATTTAATAAAACGTATTCCTTTTTCTTCTTCATCACTCAATAAGATTCTTTTTTCATCATCAATCAACAAACCATAAACCCGAACGTTGAAACCTTTAGGTGTGCTCATTTTGCAAAATGTTTTTGATTTTTAGTAGTATTATTCACAGTCCAAACGATGTTATCAGTTTGGGCTTCGCTACGGACGGGACAATCCTTTACATTGCAGTAATGACAACATTGTGGTATACATGGATCTGCGTGTATAAAAAACTCGGTTTTGTCGCCAATATTCTCCCCAACTAACCGGTCAATTTCCGAAATCTGGTCATGAACCTGATTCAGATCAAAATAATAAGGCAAGGTTACATGGCAATCAATATGGGTTTCTGCGCCATAGCGTTGCGCCCGTAAATTATGTACATCTATCCAAGCATCTTTTCGGTTTATATTTAAAAAGTTCACCACATTGTTTACAACTTCAATATCAACCTCGTCCATTAGTCCTGCCACAGATTTGCGTACCAAACGATAACCGGTATAAATAATGTACAATCCTACAATAACAGAAATTAAACTATCTAAAATAAAAACATCCGTAAAGTAAATAACAATTAAACCAAGCATTAAACCAAACGTACTTATCGCATCGGTAATCAAGTGTTTACCATCAGCAGTTAAAGTAATGGATCGCAAAGATTTCCCCTTTTTTATTAAATATAAACCCAAAAGTCCGTTAGCAATCCCTGTAACACCAATAATAGCCACACCGTCTAAAATTGCATTTAGCTGTTGCGGTTGAAAAATATTATAAACAGATTTCCCAACGATAATCAATCCTGCCAACACTATAAGCAATCCTTCAATGAACGCCGAGAAAAATTCGACCTTTCCATGTCCGTACGGATGATTTTCATCTTTAGGCTGCGATGCTAAATAAATGCTATAAAAAGCAAAAGCACTGGCCAAAACGTTAACAATACTTTCTGCAGCATCCGTTAATATAGCGTTGGACTGTGTGATATAATATGCGCCAAATTTCATCAGCATCAATAAAATGCTAACAAGCAATGAACCTAGTATGATTTTTAGTTTGGGCTGCAATTTTTTTTGTCTGATAAGTTTGTAATAATTTGAGATTGCAAACTTATTGAATTTAGATTCCTTTACCTCATAAAAACTATTTTTATATATTTGCAACTCAAAGAAAACCATGAGTATTTTATCTAATAGAATCAATAATCTGGCAGAAAGTCAGACTATTAAAATGGCCAAACTAGGCCGTGAATTATCTGCAAAAGGAATTAATGTAATTAACCTTAGCTTTGGTGAACCTGATTTCCATACACCGCAATTCATTAAGGATGCCGCGGTTGAAGCAATGGATAAAAACTTCACTTATTATACACCTGTTTCTGGCTATCCAGATTTAAGAAAGGCAATTGCAGAAAAGCTTAAAAGAGAGAATAATTTAGATTACAATTTTGATCAAATTGTTGTTTCAACTGGTGCAAAGCAGGCTTTAACTAATGCCTTAATGGTATTGATTAACCCAGGAGAAGAAGTAATTATTCCAACTCCTTATTGGGTATCATACTCTGAAATGGTAAAACTAGCAGAAGGCGAATCGGTTTTTATTGATGCTACGGCAGAAAACAATTTTAAAATTACGCCAGAAGAATTAGAAGCAGCCATTACACCGAAAACTAAAATGTTTATGTTTTCATCTCCTTGTAACCCTACAGGCAGTGTTTACAGCAGAGAAGAATTGGCCGCTTTGGTTAAAGTTTTTGAAAAACACCCACAAATCTATATCCTTTCTGATGAGATTTATGAGCACATCAATTTTATTGGCGGACACGTTTCTATTGCAGAATTTCCTTCAGTAAAAGACAGAACTATTGTAATTAATGGTTTTTCTAAAGCTTACGCGATGACTGGTTGGAGAATTGGTTATTTAGCTGCTGCGAAAGAAATTGCTGATGCTGCTGATAAATTGCAAGGTCAGGTTACTTCTGGATCTTGCTCCATTACTCAAAAAGCGGGTTTAGCAGCCTTAAGCGGCGGCTTAAAAGAAGTTCATGAAATGCGTGATGCATTTTTGAAAAGAAGAGGAATTGTTTACGATTTGTTAAGTAAAATTGAAGGCTTAAAAGTTAACTTGCCGGATGGTGCTTTCTATTTTTTCCCAGATGTTTCTTCTTTCTTTGGAAAATCTGTTGATGGTAAAACGCTTAGCAACGCAGAAGATATTTCGCTTTACCTTTTAAATACAGCTCACGTTTCAACGGTAACTGGTGAAGCATTTGGTAATGACAAGTGTATCAGGATATCTTACGCAGCATCGGAAGATGAATTACGTGAAGCTTGCAAACGTATTGCTGAAGCTTTAGGCAATTTAAAATAAAATCAAACTGTGTGTCTTTAAACCATACAGCACTTTATTGATAACAAAAAAGGGGATTTAAAATCCCCTTTTTTGTTGTTAAAATATGAAATACGTTATTGAGGATTAAAGGTTATTGTAAAAGTAGTTCCTACGTCTTTCACGCTATCTACAGCAATCTCTCCCCCCATTTCTGTTACTTGCTTTTTAACTAAGAAAAGGCCTACTCCTTTTGCGTCAGAATTTGTGTGGAAAGTTTGGTTTAAACCAAAAATTCTATCTTTGGCTTTATTCATATCAAAGCCTATACCTTTATCAGCTATAACTAATTGTTTTAAATTGCCATTAAAAACAGTTTTAAAGCTCACGTAAGGCGCCACCTTTGGCTTTCTGTATTTTAGGGCATTTGTAAGTAGGTTCAGCAATATACTTTCCATATAGCTTCTGTTAAATTCAATATCATCAAAGGCCGAAAAATCAGTTTCAATAACTGCATTGCTTTTTTCAATCATTGCATTTAATGAAAGACGAACATCGTTAAGGCAATCTTCGATACTTAAATTTTCTAGATGGCGTGTTGCGTTTGTATCTTTTTGAACGAGTTCGTTGATATAACTTTCTAGCGTTGCGCTTACTTTCTCGGTAGATTGCTTAATCAAATTTATCACATTTAAGTTGTCTTCATTCTCAATTTTATCATAATCAAGTAAATCAAACAAACCGGTGATATTAGCTAAAGGAGATCGTAAATTATGAGATGCCAATCTGGCAAAATGCTCTAAATCTTTATTTATGCGTGAAAGGTCTTCATAAAAAAGCGCCTGCTGTTTTTCAAAGGCCTTACGTTTAGTTACATTTTTTGCGATAGCAAATACATATCGTTTTTCATAAATAGGGATTGAAGTCCATGACAACCAAACAATATCTCCATCTTTGGTTTTATAGCGGTTCTCGAAATTAAGCAGTGGCTCACCCTGGAGCATCTGATCGCGTGTGATTTTTGTAAGCTCTTTATCCTCATCTACCTGTAAATCCGGAATAAAAATAGTCAACAATTCTTCTTCAGTATAACCTAAAACTTTTGAAACAGCCGGATTCACCTTCAAAAAATAACCTTCAAAACTTGCGATACACAATAAGTCTGGTGTATGATAAAAGAACTGACTTAACATAGTGTATTCGTCAGTTTGAAGAAATGTAGGATTCAAGTGGCGCATACAATCACTTTTTTTTTAGTTAAATTAATGATAATTATGCTTTTTTTTAGGTGTTAACTAAATTACATCTATTTTTTAAATATCAAAGCCCAAATAATTTGGGCTTTGATATTTAAGCTGAGTTTCGGGCCGCATTTACAATTCCATATAGTGTTCTAAGAATCAACTTATTATAAATCGCCCTGTCTGCTTCGCTAGTGTTTTTGTCTAAACAACGTATAATTGCATAACGCTGGATAATTACTAAAGGATGAGTAATTTTTTCTCTTACTCGGATAGATTGTCTATCTAACGGATATTTTTGCATTAAAACTTCCGAATCGCTTAAATCCAACAATAGCTGTTCAGTTAAAACAAACTCAGCTTTCAGTTTTTTCCAAAAATCTCCGAAAGTTGCATCAGTTTCTAAGTAAGCGGTTAATCTAAAATCAGCTTTGGTCATCGACATCATACAGTTGTCAATAACTGCCCTAAAAAAGCCATTTGTAGCATATAAATCTTTAACTTTTTGCCAGTTTCCTTCTTTTTTAACTTTTGCTAAAGCTGTACCTACACCGTAAAAGCCTGGGATATTTTGTTTTAGCTGACTCCAAGAAGTCACAAAACTAATAGCTCTTAAATCCTCTAATTTAAGTTCTGCATCTGAATTTCTTTTAACAGGGCGACTGCTGATGTTAATTTGCGAAAGCATTTTAAGTGGACTTTGCACTTCCAAGAACTTTAAGAATAATGGATCTCTCCTTAATTCCATAAAAGCATCGTAGCTGGTATCGGCAATATCACTAAAAAGCTGTCTTTCGGGCACTTCCATCGTATCCGTATCTTTTTTGTTTAATGCGGAAGAAATACCGGCATTAATCAACTGCTCCATGTTGTTTCTAGAGCTTTCAAAAGTACCGAAATGAGAGCTAATGGTTTGCCCCTGCACCGTAACCTGGATCTGCTTATTTGCTACATCCTTACCAAAAGAAGCATAAAATTTATGCGTTTTACCTCCCCCTCTTGCTGGAGGCCCTCCTCTACCATCAAAAAATGCTAGATCAATTCCATTTTTTCTTGAAACTGAAGTAAGTGTATATTTTGCGTAGTATAAAGACCAATTGGCCATTAAGTAACCACCGTCTTTTGTGCTGTCGGAGAAACCTAGCATCACCACTTGGCGTGTTTTACGGCGCTCTAAATGTTTTTGATATACCGGATGGCCATAAAGAATCTGCATTACTTCACTAGCATCCTTTAAATCATCAATAGTTTCAAAAAGTGGAACAAAATCAATGTCCAATTCATCCATTTTCCAGCCACTCCATAAAAACAGTTGCATCAGCTGCAATATATCAGAAGCTTTTTGGCAATTGCTGATGATAAATCTATGACAAGCTCTTTTTCCCTGTTGTTTTTGAATGTCTTTAATCAGTCTGATGACATCTAAACTATCTTTGCTCAGTTCTGCAAAAGATCCGTATTCTTCTAAATTAAGTTCGTTTAAAGGAATAGTTTTTATCTTTTCCTCTTCAGACAAATCCATATAATTTGCCGGGATAGTTCCTTTTACCGGAGATGTAGCGATACATTCAGAAAACAAGGTCCGTAATATCCTGCTATCCTGTCTGATATCGAGCGAAGCAAAATGGCAACCGAATAACTTAACTTTCCATATCAAATCGTCCACAACGCTTGCAAATAAACCATCGTGATAATCATTTAAAACTCGCTGGATATTTCTTAGGTTGTCTAGTAATTCTTCTTTAACGTTTATTGCCTCACCGTTAGTTTCAAAAGCATTATCGTAAATCAATTTTTCCAACACGTCCATATACTTTTCAACTCCGTTGAAAGTTACGCGACGTTTCATGTTTTTAAAATCTCTGTAATAGCATCTAAATAATGCTTGTCTTAAAAAAGCTGAAACCTTTTTGGTGGTCTCGGTGGTTACAAAAGGATTGCCATCCCTGTCTCCTCCTGGCCAAAAGCCCAGTTCAATCAAACTGTGATTTCCTAAATCAAGATTAAATACGTCTTCTAAATTTTTATGAACGTTAGACGCAGTTTGATAAAAGATATTTTCTAGATACCAGGTTAGGCTAACAGCTTCGTCAACCGGGGTTGGTTTTTCTTTTTTGAAAAATGGGGTTTTGCCTAATTGCTTTAATAAAAGATTGATGGCGTTAACATCATTTTCTTTAATGGCATCCGTTAAATCCGTCATGATACCTAAAATTGGGCCCGGATAAAACTGTGTAGGGTGAGCGGTTAACACTAACCTCAACTTAAACTCAGCTAAGGCGTCTTGAATGTTTTTATAAAGTGTTTCATCTTCTACAGCTTTGTTCATCAATGTATTTAATGAAGTTGCTTCGTCTAGATCGCTTATTTTTGAAAAAGCAGCATCCTCAACCGCATCAAAAAGTACAACCTGCCTTTCGATATATTGGATAAACCTAAAAAGTAAATCAAATATTTCTTTTTGGTCGGTTATTTCAACTTGTTTTGAAAAAAACGACTCAATAATTTCATCCGGTCTCAAACTTTTTTCTATTCCCTCTTCGCAATATTTAAAGAAATAAGGAAGTGCCAAACCAGTGTTTTTAACGCTGTAGAAGGGTAATGTAAGGAAAAGACTGTTATAAAGTTCGAATTTTGTGATGACTTCGTTTTTAAAAACGGTTTCTTTCGACCGTAGGGGTGTATTTAATTTCAACATGATGCCTGAAAATTACGCTAAACTTTATTGTTACACAAATAAATGCTGAAAAATACTGAAAAAGATTTTTGGTTAATTATGTGTTTTAAGAAGAATAAAGCTCGATTTTGTATGAAGAGAACAAGGGAATTGTATTGCTTTGGGCATAAAACCCAATAAAAATCACCCTCTAATAAAAACTAATATTCTGATGACTAAATGGTTACGCTGTTTATTTGGTTTTTTATCAAAATAAATTTGTCGAAATGATTCACTTTTGTACTTTTGCCCTCGGAGAGCTGGCAGAGTGGTCGATTGCGGCAGTCTTGAAAACTGTTGACTGTTACAGGTCCGGGGGTTCGAATCCCTCGCTCTCCGCTCCGAAGATCATAAAAACGTATTAAAGCCTGCAAATCAAATGATTGCAGGCTTTTTTGTTTTACGGAAACAGGCAAAACATTCAAAAATTCGCAGTATAAAGTGGAGTAAATCGAGAGTATCTACCCTTCAACTCAAAAGACTTGTGGCAAATTATATACTCTCAATTTGGGAAGACTTTAAAAAAACCAGATTTACAACCAATAAAAAAGCCCCGCAGATAGGCGAGGCACTAAATGTTTTCACAACGGAATAATCCTTATTGTGATTTGCTTTCGGTTCAAATATAGAAAGTATTTCTTAAACAATCACAAAAAAATCTCTTTAAATAATTTTTCTTTTTAAATTTATTTTCACGACATTGTTTTAACTATAAACTTTTCGGCTTAATTAATCTATTAATTCGGGCTCGTACATTACCGCAATATGTAAAATTAAATATGAAAAAAATATTAGGTCTAGATTTGGGTACTACTTCAATTGGCTTTGCTTATGTGATAGAGGATGATAAGAACTCAGGACAATCTGAAATTAAACAAATTGGCGTCCGTGTTAATCCTTTAACTACTGATGAGCAAATCAACTTTGAAAAAGGAAAGCCCATTACGATTAACGCCGACAGAACTCTAAAACGTGGAGCAAGAAGAACCTTAGATCGTTACAAAGATAGAAGAAGCAACTTAGTTCATGCACTTTATAAAGCGAATATAATAAATAAAGACACCAAGCTCGCTGAAGATGGTAAAAACACTACACATAGCACCTATGTGTTGAGAGCGAACTCCGTACATTCAAAAATCCAAAAAGAAGAATTAGCTAGAGTTTTTTTAGCTATAAACAAAAAGCGTGGCTACAAAAGTAGCCGAAAAGCGAATAATGAAGATGAAGGGACAGCGATTGACGGGATGGGCATTGCAAAAAAATTATACGAAGAAAACCTGACTCCGGGGCGATTATCTTATCAATTGTTAAACGAGGGAAAGAAAAAACTTCCTGACTTCTATCGTTCTGATTTACAAGCGGAGTTTAATAAAGTATGGGATTTTCAGAAACAATTTTATCCTGAAATATTATCTGATAAATTAAAAGAGGAGCTAAATGGGAAAGGAAAAGTACAAACATGGGCAATTTGTAAAATCCCTTTCGGAATTGTGGGGGTTAAACGCGAAACAAAAGGTTTAGAACTTAAGATTGAAAACTATAAATGGAGAGAAATAGCTCTTTCTGAAAAAGTAAGTCTGGAACAACTTGCAATAGTTTTACAGGATATTAACGGGACTATCTATAATTCAAGTGGTTATTTGGGTGCAATATCCGACCGAAGCAAAGAACTGTATTTTAATAAAGAAACTGTTGGGCAATACCTTTATCGTCAACTCCAAAAGAACCCACATACCAAGTTAAAGAATCAGGTTTTTTATCGCCAGGATTATATGGACGAGTTTGAAGCCATTTGGAACGAGCAATCTAAACATCACCAAGAACTAACCGATGAACTAAAAGCTGAAATACGAGATATCATCATCTTTTACCAACGCAAGTTAAAATCTCAGAAAGGATTGGTGAGCTTTTGCGAGTTCGAAAGCAAGGAAATTGAAATTGAAAAAAATGGACAAAAAGTTAAGAAAATTATAGGCCTAAAAGTTGCGCCAAAGTCTTCTCCCCTGTTTCAAGAGTTTAAAACCTGGCAACGTTTAAACGATTTACTAATCAGAAAAAAAGGGAGTAGAAAACGAGTGAACAAGAAGACGGAAATTCAATCTTCGATGTTCAACGAAGATGAAGAGGTTTTCAACTTAGATTTAGACACCAAAAACATTTTGTTCGAGGAACTTAACGTAAAAGGAAATCTGAGTTCATCAAAAATCATTGAATTATTAGGAAAAAAGACTACCGAATGGGAACTAAACTTTTCTGAACTAGAAGGAAACAGAACCAATGCTACTTTATATAATGCCTATCTAAAAATCTTAGAAATAGAAGGCTATAACGAAGAGCTTTTAAAGTTATCGGATAAAGACGAAATCAATGTTTCGGAACTAAAAACTCCGGCATCAGAAATCAAAGATATGGTGAAAAGTATTTTTGAGGTTTTAGGGATTAATACCGATATTTTAGAGTTCAATACCGAACTAGATGGAAAGGAATTTGAGCAACAAGCCTCTTACCAACTTTGGCATTTACTATATTCTTATGAAGGAGATAACTCTGCAAGCGGAAATGAAAAATTGTATGATTTATTAGCACAAAAATTTGGCTTTAAGCCAGAACATGCAAAAGTCATATCAAATGTCACCTTTCCAGATGATTATGGAAGTTTAAGTACCAAAGCAATGCGAAGGATTATTGTTCACTTAAAACAAGGCTTTGGATATGCTGGCAGAAAAGACAGACCCAATGAACCGAGTGCTTGCGAATATGCAGGCTATAGACATTCCGCATCATCACTAACAAAAGAGGAGATTGAAAACCGTCCGCTAAAGGATAAGCTAGAATTATTAAAGAAAAATAGCTTGCGAAACCCTGTAGTTGAAAAAATCCTAAATCAAGTAGTAAACGTTATCAATACGCTAATTGAAAACCACAGTACAAAAGATGAGAACGGCAATATTTCTGAGTATTTCAAATTTGATGAAATACGTATTGAGTTAGCCCGTGAATTAAAGAAAAACGCAAAAGAAAGAGCAGAGTTAACTACTAGTATTAATGCTTCTAAGATTATTCATGACAAAATATTCAAATTATTACAGACCGAATTTGGCATAAAAAACCCGACAAGAAATGACATTATCAGATATAAGCTTTATGACGAATTAAAAAGCAATGGCTATAAAGATTTATATACTAACGAATATATTTCTAGAGAAATCCTATTCAGCAAACAAGTCGACATAGAGCATATCATTCCGCAATCGAAACTATTCGACGATAGTTTTTCCAATAAAACTGTGGTTTTTAGAAAAGACAATTTAGATAAAGGCAACAAAACCGCTTACGATTATATTGAGAATAAATATGGCGAGCAAGGGTTATCGCAGTATCTACAAAGGATTGAGCATTTGTTTGAGCAAGGAAAGAAAAATAAAGAAGATGGGATTAGCAAAGCTAAATATCAAAAGTTACTAAAGCAGGAATCACAAATTGGTGATGGTTTTATTGAAAGAGATTTAAGAGACAGCCAATACATCACAAAAAAAGCAAGACAAATGCTTTACGAGATTTGCAGAGTGGTGACACCCACAACAGGAAGTGTGACTAACCGCCTTCGCGAAGACTGGGATTTGGTAAACATTATGCAGGAACTAAACCTAGAAAAATACAAAGCTTTGGGCTTAACCGAAATGGTAGAAAAGAAAGATGGTACTTTTAAAGAACGTATTAAAGACTGGAGCAAGAGAAACGACCATCGTCACCATGCTATGGATGCTTTAACTGTTGCCTTTACAAAGCATAGTCACATCCAGTACTTAAACCATCTTAACGCAAGAAAAGACGAAAACAATAAATTACACGCAAATATTATTGGGATTGAGGATAAAGAAACCAAACTGGTGATAGATGATGATGGCAACAAGAAAAGAAGATTTAAAGAGCCTCTCCCTCATTTCCGTCAAATAGCTAAAGAGCATTTAGAAAATGTGTTAATATCTCACAAAGCCAAAAATAAAGTTGTTACCAAAAACAAGAATAAAACAAAATCAAAAACCGGAGAAAAGATAAAAGTTGAGCTCACCCCGCGAGGACAGTTACATAAAGAAACGGTTTACGGAAAATATCGTTATTACGTCAGTAAGGATGAGAAAGTGAGTGCTAAGTTTGATTTAGACACAATTGAAAAAGTTGCAAATCCTACTTTTAAAAAATTACTTTCAACAAGGTTAGCCGAAAACGGAAACGACGCGAAAAAAGCTTTCACAGGTAAGAACGCACTAGACAAAAATCCGATTTATTTAAATCCTGCGAAATCAGAGCAAATTCCTGAGAAGGTACAGTTGGTTTGGTTAGAAGAAGACTATTCTATCCGCAAAGATGTAACACCAGATAATTTCAAAGATGAAAAAACGATTGAAAAAATATTAGATAAAGCGGTAAAAGAAATTTTCTTAAAACGTTTCAGGGATAATAACAATGATGCTAAAAAGGCTTTCTCAGATCTGGATAAAAATCCTATTTGGCTGAATGCAGAAAAAGGAATTGCGATTAAACGAGTAACTATTTCGGGAGTAAATAATGCAGAATCCTTACATTATAAAAAGGACCATTTAGGCAACGAAATTTTAGACAAGGAGGGTAAACCTATACCGGTAGATTTTGTAAGTACAGGAAATAACCATCACGTAGCTATTTACCAAGATGAAAAAGGAAACTTACAGGAAAGAGTTGTGTCGCTTTTTGATGCGCTCGAAAGAGTAAATCTGAACTTTCCGGTTGTTATAAAAAATCCAGCTGAGATTTGGAATATAGTTTTAGAACAAGGTACATACAAACAAGATTTCCTCAATAAGTTACCTCTGGAAAATTGGAAGTTTCTTTTTACAATGAAACAAAATGAATATTTTATTTTCCCGAACGAAAAGGCAGTATTTGACCCAAAGTCAATTGACTTACTAGACCCTAAAAACAATAAAGAAATTAGTCCAAACTTATTTAGAGTTCAGAAAATTGCGACAAAAGACTACTTTTTTAGACATCATTTGGAAACAACTGTTGAGGATAAAAGTGAATTAAAAGGAATAACATGGAAAAGAGAAGGACTTGGTGGAATTAAAAATATCGTTAAAGTTCGAATCAACCACTTGGGTGAAATAATAAAAGTAGGAGAATATTAAAACATGTGACTTCTATAAGGAAATAAAACGTTAGAATGATTAAACGCACCCTTTACATCAGCAATCCAGCTTATCTCAATTTGAAGAACCAACAACTCCAGATTGATTTGCCTCATCTTAAAGAATTGGGAGAACTTGATAGTAGGAAAAACATAGCTATTGAAGATATCGGCGTAATCATTTTAGATCACCAACAAATTACCATTACTCATGCCTGCATTGCGTCATTATTAGAAAACAATGTAGCTTTAATCACCTGCGATAAAAGCCATTTGCCTACTGGCTTACTTTTACCGATGGACGGGCACCATACCCAGAGCGAAAGATTTAGGTACCAGATTGATGCCTCCCTCCCATTGAAGAAACAGCTATGGCAGCAAACGGTTCAATATAAAATCACCAACCAAGCCGCAGTTTTGTTTGAGCGTGGCGTTCCCTGTGAAAACATGTTGCATTGGGCAAAATCGGTAAAATCTGGCGACCCCGATAATTACGAGGGCAGAGCGGCCGCTTATTATTGGAAAAACGTTTTCCCAAAAAAAATGGATTTTTTTAGAGGTAGAGAGGGTGATCCACCTAATAATCTACTCAATTATGGGTATGCCATTTTAAGAGCAATTGTCGCCAGGTCTTTGGTTTCTTCGGGCTTATTGCCCACTTTAGGCATTCATCATCGCAATAAATATAATGCCTATTGCTTGGCAGATGACGTTATGGAACCTTACCGACCTTTTGTTGATTTAATTGTATTGGAAATTATTGAAAAAGGCGAAAATTTCTTAGTGTTAAGTAAGGACCTGAAAGCAAAATTATTAGGCATTGCCAGTGTGGACGTAAAGTTTGAAAAGGGAACCAGTCCGCTAATGGTTGGTTTGCAATATACCAGCGCCTCTTTGGCTAAATGTTATGAGGGCAGTATGCGAAAAATCAATTATCCTTTGATTAAGGATTTTGAGGCAAAGAAAGTGAAGAAGTACAGTACTGAAGAGCCTAACTATTCAATTGCAGCTGAAGAACAAGAAAACTATTATGTAAAGAAAGATGGTGATGAAATTGATTTGCCCTTTTAAATGGGGTGGGAAATAAATCCATTACAAACCAACTACGACTAATTTAAATAGTAGACTAGCTTTAAGCTTACCGCCTTTGGCTTTTAGCCTTAAAAAAATGAATCGTTTAAACCAATATCGAATTTTGTGGATACTTGTATTTTTTGATCTGCCTACAGAAACTAAATCGCAAAGGCAAATTGCGTCTAAGTTTAGGCAGCGCATTTTACAGGATGGTTTTGCGATGTTCCAATTTTCCATTTACTTACGCCACTGTAGCAGTAGAGAAAACGCAGAGGTTCATATCAAAAGAGTAAAAAACATTTTACCCGCAAAAGGACATATTGGTATTATGACCATTACCGACAAGCAATTTGGAATGATGGAACTTTTCCACGGAAAGGTAGAAAAACCATTGCCAAGTACGCCACAACAACTGGAACTATTTTAAAAAACCGTTAAAAACGCAATCTAGAATTTTTAATTGTTTAGAATTTAAATCGAAGAGCTAAAAACCCTTCGATTTTTTTAATTCTAAATCTTCAATTAAACTACTGATAATCAATTTATTGAACTTCGGTATGTTGTTGTAAATATCAGTAGTTCAAAGAATGAAAGCAAATCACAACACTTTGCTTACATCGTGTGTGCTGTATCCAGTTGTTGTAAATATCAGTAGTTCAAAGAATGAAAGCAAATCACAACCGATTATTATAATTGCTTTAACTATTCTTGGTTGTTGTAAATATCAGTAGTTCAAAGAATGAAAGCAAATCACAACTATTTAATGCCTCTTCTAATGTTGGATAGTGTTGTTGTAAATATCAGTAGTTCAAAGAATGAAAGCAAATCACAACTGGCTATTCTGTGCTCTGCCACTAATTTAAGTTGTTGTAAATATCAGTAGTTCAAAGAATGAAAGCAAATCACAACCGCTACTTCTATTTTAGCATCGTGTATTCTGTTGTTGTAAATATCAGTAGTTCAAAGAATGAAAGCAAATCACAACT
>NZ_CAMLIG010000052.1 GCF_946480185.1 uncultured Pedobacter sp.
GGCTTCGGACAACCGACAGCGAACTGCGGACTTTTTAAACAATATAAGTCGCCATGTTAGCCTCGGACAGCGGACTGCAGACAACGGACTCTTTAAACAATATAAGTCACGACAGCGACTGCAGACAACGGACTTTTTTAAAAAAAAATAAAATATGAGCAAGTTTGTTTTAATGGGATTATTCTTTTTTCCCTTAGTTGTAAGCGTATTAAGCGTGAAAGACATTTTTGAGAACACTAAATTACATCCCGGCGAGAAGCTGATGTGGATTGCTACTGTGATTCTTTTGCCCTTGTTGGGGGCTATCATCTATTTCTTCTTCGGCAAAAAGAAACAATTGTAAATTTTAAACAGGCTCTAGAAAAAACAAAGAAATATTTTGTCTTAAATATGCCATTAGCTAAAACATTATTTGCGCTAATTTGTCGTAATATTTAATAAAGAATTTATTACTTTGTGTATTAAAACATCCTAAACAAAAATGGAAGTACAGGCGGGCGAGCTCTTATCAACAATAAATTATCCTTCAGATTTAAAAAAACTGGATGAAAAGCAGTTGGATGAGGTTTGCAAGGAGCTTAGGCAGTATATTATTGATGTGGTTTCCGTTAACGGAGGACACTTTGGTTCAAGCTTGGGCGTAGTTGAACTTACCGTTGCATTACATTATGTTTTAAATACCCCTTATGATCAATTGGTTTGGGATGTTGGCCATCAGGCATACGGGCATAAAATACTAACCGGCAGGAGAGAAGTTTTTCATACCAACCGAATTCACGGGGGGATTAGCGGTTTCCCAAAAAGAGCTGAAAGTGAATATGATACCTTTGGAGTAGGGCATTCTTCTACCTCTATTTCTGCAGCACTAGGAATGGCTGTTGCTTCTCAATATAAAGGCGAAACCGATCGCCAACATGTAGCCGTTATTGGTGATGGCTCAATGACTGGCGGAATGGCTTTTGAAGCCTTAAACCATGCAGGAATAGAAAACAGTAATCTTTTGGTGATATTGAACGACAATTGCATGTCTATTGACCCAAATGTTGGTGCACTCAAAGAGTATTTAACGGGCATTAGCACCAGCAAATCTTATAATCGGTTCAGAGATGATGTTTCTTCTGTTCTGCTAAAAATATCGGAATTAGGTCCCAATGCTCATGAGATTGTTAAAAAGATTGAGAAGAGCATCAAAGGAACAATCCTGAAAAAAAGCAACCTTTTTGAATCTCTAAAATTCAGGTATTTTGGCCCAGTAGATGGGCATGACGTTCATCAATTGGTGAAAGTTTTAGAGGATTTAAAACACATCCCCGGCCCAAAATTGTTGCATTGTGTAACCGTGAAAGGCAAGGGTTATGCTTTGGCAGAAAAAGACCAGACCACGTGGCATTCGCCAGGATTGTTTGACAAAATTACCGGCGAGATTAAAAAAGTTGTGGTTGATAAACCGCAACCTCCAAAATATCAAGATGTTTTTGGGCACACCATTGTGGAGCTTGCAGAACAGAACGATAAAATCATGGGGATTACCCCGGCAATGCCTTCGGGATGTTCGCTCAATATCATGATGAAAGCAATGCCCAGCCGAGCTTTTGACGTGGGTATCGCAGAACAGCATGCCGTTACATTTTCTGCCGGTTTAGCCACCCAAGGATTAATTCCTTTCTGTAACATCTACTCAAGCTTTATGCAACGCGGTTTCGATCAAGTGGTGCATGACGTGGCTATTCAGAAGCTACCTGTAGTATTTTGTTTAGATAGGGCAGGGATAGCAGGAGCTGATGGCGCAACACATCACGGTGCTTATGATATCGCTTTTTTAAGGTGTATCCCAAATATGATTGTTTCTGCACCAATGAATGAAGAGGAATTGCGGAACCTGATGTACACAGCCCAGTTAAAAAACCATGGCGCACCTTTCTCTATCCGCTACCCACGCGGTAAAGGTGTGATGGTAGATTGGAAAAGACCTTTTAAAGAAATTGAGGTGGGCAAGGGCAGAAAAATCAGCGACGGTGAAGACATCGCCATTTTAACCATTGGGCATATCGGTAACGAAGCGGTTAAAGCTTGTTTAGAGCTTAACGCAGAAGGATACCACCCGGCACATTATGATATGCGCTTTGCAAAACCTCTAGACCAAAGACTTTTGAAAAAAATCTTCTCTAAATTCGATAAGATCATCACCGTAGAAGATGGCTGTATTTTGGGCGGTTTCGGCAGTGCGGTAGTTGAATTTGCGGCCGATCATCTATATAAAGGAGAAATCAAACGTTTGGGTATTCCGGATACTTTTGTAGAACATGGCGAACAAAAAGAGCTTTGGGAAGAGTGTGGCTATGATAGCAAAGCCATCATCAAAGAGATAAAAAGTATGGCAGTGGCAAGGGTGACTAAAGGGATGGTGGGTTAAGAGGCTGTTTTTTTAACTCGTTTATAAATTTCTTTGCAATATATGCTCTAGATATTTCTTCAATCACTTCCTTAGGATGGTTCACTTTTAAACTTTCTCCATTCTCAAACTTCTGCCAAAGTTCATTTAGTTTTAAAAGAAACGCCTCCTTGTTTTTAGTCACGAATCCCGCATGATGTTCTAAAATACTGGCTTCCAGATCTCCCCCATCTGAAATTGGCAATAATATCGGTTTTGAAAAATTCAAGTATTCGGCCTGCTTTGAACTAATGATATGTTTTTTAGTACTATACCTCAAATGTATGAAAATCGAAGCTTGATTCATTCTTAATAAAAGTTCCTCTTTATTTAATCGAGGCGTAATGAATGTAATTGGATCCAAGCCGTATTTATGTATAACCTTTTTTAAGGCTGAGTTGCCATTTGCACCTAAAAACTCTAATCTTATCCTTGATAAATCTCTTTGTTTTATAAAAATCTCCAAGGCTTGAAAGAAATCTTCCTCCTTAAGTTGGTCAGCATAAATAGTACCCGCATAAACGATATTAAAACTCAAGCTACCAGTAGCTGTTATTTGACTATTTAGAAAGTTACTGCCATTAGGTATAATTTTAACCTTTTCAAAAAACTCGGACGGAAAAAACTCACGAATAGAGTTTGAAACAGTAGTAATCAAAGTGGCGCTTCTCAGTAGCTGTAATTCTTTGCGTCGCCCTAAGAAAGTTTTGAGAGAATGCACAAACCTCAATCCATCAACGGGATTATAACCAAAGGTCCACGGATCTCGGTAATCTAAAATTAACTTAAAATTTAAACGCTGTGCTAAATGGTTTGCAGTAGTAAACAAACTAAAGTGACTTCCCGAGCAAAAAACGAAGCCTTGTTGCCTGTTAACTTTTTTTAACTCAATATTTCCCGGATAAAATATATCTCTCCTATAAATCAATAGGTGCAGCAATTGAAAAAACCTCCACAAAAATTTAAAGCCTTTATCAACAGCCAAAAAGCCAAGTTTTTGAACAATATTTGGAGGAAACGTAACTACTTTATGATTTTTTGGATAATAATAATCAACATTCTCTTTACTTAGTCCGGCAAAGTAACTCTTGCTGATTCCATAATCAATCGTGATCACCTCTGTTTCAAGCCCAGCACTATCTTCAGCCGCTTTTATAAAACTTTTAAACCTTTCTGATGAAGTTGTATTTACATTTAAATAAGGTAAAATAAATATTATTTTTTTTACACTCATTCAATTAGAAATCATCGTATAAATTCCTAAAAGAACTCCTTAACCCAAACGTAATCTGATGTGAACGGTTATCGCTCAGTACATTTTGCTCTATCCTAGAAGTTGCACCTATCTCAAATCTGAGGTTGGTTTTAGGATTGATCAGGTAGCTAATTTTTCCCTGTAAAAAACTAAAGTCAGTTTTAATTCCTTGAGCAGTCTTATTATTATAACTGGAATTCCTGGTGTCGTAAGATTTAAAAATATCTTTGCCAAAGTTATCTCCAGCACCATCTAGACCGTATTGCGCCAAATTAATTTTGCCAATCAAATCAAATCTTTTATAGCTGTAGCTCCAAATGCTTACCAACTCTCTAAAGTTTGCACCAATAGGATTTGCCAAAGGCTGGTTATAATGCCCATAATTTTGTAATGAGGACCGTTCTGAATAGGTATAAGGTCTGGCGGTATTAAACTCCAATAAATAATTAAGTTTTTTTATGCCGAACGCATCAAAACCCTTAATGCCCAACTGGTAAGCAAACTTATTTGCCCAATAACCGTTTCCAGCAAATACCTCTTTGGCAGTAAACTCGTCGATTACCAACTGACCGTAAACGGTCATGTTTTTAAGTAACTCGTATTTGGCATTAAATCCAATCAATGCATTATCTGGTGATCCGTTGTATCCTTCAATAGGCCTCAAGAAGATGAAAGGATTTACATAGCTGAAATCAAAACCTCGCTTGCCGGTACTATCTGCATCTTGCCAAATCACTGCATCAAAAAAGCCTAAACTCAGCTTCTTGTTCACATTCCAATCTACGTAATGAAAAGCACCCCATTTTTTACGATAGCCATTGTCATAAGAAAACTCGGGAGATTTCAAGTCCGAAAACTGAGCCCACATGGCCATGTACTTCACCTTACCCAACTCGGCGGTAAGCTTTAGGAAAGGATAGTTGGTAGCTACATCAGACAGTAGCATGGAGCGGTAACCATCACCAATAAAGTTTTTGTCCTGACCTAAAGTTACGTTTAAATATTTTATTGGGGTGTATGATAAAACCGCAGTTGCGTAAGCCCAATCTTTTGTTGTTCTGGACGGGCCAAATTTATCGTTTACCTGTCCGGGAATAATTCCGTTGGCATCTACATAATTTCTGTAGTAAGTTGGAAACGCGGCCTGATTTTCAAATCCACTGGTATAAAATGAAAATTTAGTGCCAATGGTTCCTCCAAACTGATAGGCTCTGGTATTTAACCAAGTAGTACCTGCCTGCGAATCATGACCTATCATTAAATCTGGCAAATAATCCGCATAAAAGGTATAATCATCATTTTTGATATCCACCAAATGTTCACTCAGTACTTTTCGGTGAACCCATGATCTTTTCAAGGTATCTAGACCAATACTTTCAAAAGAGTCCACTGCAAATTTTAAAACCGTATCATCTTTAAAATAAGGCTTTATTGAACTGTGAAAATTGGTGGAATTGTTGTAAACCTGAGGGTTGAATTTTTGATAGAGGTCAAAAGAATAAGGCAGGTATTGATGAGGTGTTTGTGCATGGACTAAAGAAATCCATAAAAAAGACACCAACAGTAAATAAAATTTCTTCATATTAAGCTTCAATCGCTATTTTTTGATCTAATTCTTCGTAAATGGAATTGTTACTGATAAAGTCTGGAACCAGTTCCTTCATCTGCTTAACTACGTCTTTATCGTGATAATGGCAGGCCGTTTCTACCAAATCATATACCTGTTTACTAATATTGGTAAAATCATAAACCATTACTTTGGCTACCATTATTTTATGATGGTGGGTAGGTAGCGTGTTTTCCATATCGTTCAAGAGCTCTTCATATAGCTTTTCTCCAGGCCTAAGCCCTGTAAATTCTATCTTAATATCTTGATTTGGGATCAATCCGGATAAACGGATCATTTTTTTAGCCAATTCCACAATTTTTACGGACTGGCCCATGTCAAAAATAAAAATCTCTCCTCCATTCCCTAAAGTTCCGGCCTCCAATACCAATCTACAAGCTTCTGGGATGGTCATGAAATAACGGGTGATATCCGGATGGGTAACCGTAATAGGTCCACCCTTTTGAATCTGCGCTTTAAAACGAGGAATTACAGAGCCATTTGAGCCCAAAACATTTCCAAACCGGGTAGTGATAAACTTTGTTTTGATCACCGAACCGTTTTTTGCACCCACGTTCTGTTTTTCAATATGACCAGAATAAGACTGAACGTACATCTCCGCAATTCTTTTAGATGCGCCCATTACATTGGTTGGTCTTACTGCCTTATCTGTAGAAACCATCACAAATTTATCTACCTGATGCTTTACCGATAAATCCGCAATGTTTTTTGTACCACCCACATTTGTACAAATGGCTTCAGAGGGGTTGTTTTCCATCATGGGCACATGCTTATACGCCGCCGCATGATAAACGTATTGAGGCTTGAACGTCTCAAACAAATGATCCATCCGAGCTAAATTCTTCACATCTCCTATAAAAGCAATAAAATTACTGAACAAATTGTTGTCTTGTAATTCCAGTTGGATTTCATGCAATGCAGACTCTGCAATGTCATTCAAAATAATGAGTTGGGGATCAAATTTTACCAACTGACGGACAATTTCACTTCCAATAGAGCCTGCGGCGCCTGTCACCAAAACACGCTTTCCCTTAATTTCCTGCGTTAAAACATGGTCCTCAAGCTCAATGGTCTCTCTTTCCAGCAAATCCTCAATTCTAATGTTTTTGATCTGGTTAATTTTTACCGCCCCATTCACCCAAGTTTTAATTGGCGGAACATTTAAAACCTTCACGTCGTTATCCAAACATAAATCAACTATCTTGTTTTTTCGTTGTGCCGAAATATACTGTGGCGTTAAAATCAGATCTTCAATTTTTTCGAATTTAATGATGTTTTCCAAATCATCCGTATGGTATATTCTTACTCCATCCACCACTTTACCCTTTTTACGAGGGTCACTATCTACAAAAGCTACTACGCTCATATTTACGCTAGGGTCTGCATCTAAACTCCTTTTGGTGGCCACACCCGTTTCTCCTACACCATAAATAATCACCCGTCTTTTGTCCAGTTTTAAGTTTTTGATGTACATGAAAAAGTATTTGACCAATACCCGGTAAGTGATCAACAAAACAAAGCTGCACAAACCGGTGATCACTACTACCACATTGGAAATAATGGGGGTTTTATTAAAAGCTAAAAGAAATAAATTGCAGAGTATAAAAAAGAGGTTGCTGATAGAAATGCTGAACAGAATCCGGAAAGAATCTTGCGCACTGGTATATCTTACAATACCTGCATAGGTTTTTACATTAAAAAAAACAACACAGTTGATCCCTAAAAAAATCAGTGTATTTCTACTTAATTCATTGATATTTATCTTAGAAGCTTCAAAATTATGTGCTAAAAAATAAGAAAATCCCAATGCAAAACCACAGAAGGTCAAGTCGATACAGAATATGAGCCAGCGTGGCACAATGTTTATTCTTCTAAACATAGGTTACAGTTTTACTAATAGCAAATATACTATATAGTTTTATTTGTAAGATTTTATTTAATGAAAGAAAAATACTAGTACGAGCTAAACAAGCGCTTATTTCCCTCCAACTTTAATCTTAATACCATGTAAACTACAACAAGTAATCCAAAAAGTGCAAAGGAAGTAAAATCCGAAAAATAAACTAAGCTGCTATTGAGTAACAATTGAAAAAAAGCATATAAAGTAGCTATAAATACGTGAGGCCATTTTTTATCATTTGCTAAAAACTGATAGAAATGAGAGCGATGGGCATCAAAAATATTTTCTCTGCGCACTATTCTGCAAACAATAGTAGCCACAGCATCTAAGCCATATACCCCTAATAACAAGACCCACTTTACATCTCGTGTAGTCCAAATTAAGGTTGCCATAAAAAAGCTGATGATAAGGGCAATGGCGATACTCCCCACGTCACCCGCAAAGCTTTTTGCCTTTCTACGAAGATTAAAAAAAGCAAACACAATAAGTGAGGCGATCAAAAGCAAGAATATCTCTTGACTTAATAAATGGATATTTAGGTGGTTTTGGATATATAGACCGCTGCCAACCGTTACCAAAGAATACAAAACCGTAATGCCGTTAATGCCATCCATAAAATTATAGGCGTTGATGATTCCTATCGTGACGATGAGGGAACAAAGAATAAGGAGCAAGGAATAAAGACTGTATAGATAAGTAACCGGAATGTTTTGGTTGATAAAAATTTGAGCTAATAAAAGTAAAACCGACAAGAGGTGTACGCCAATACGTAGTTTGTTGTTTAGGGTCATCACATCGTCCAAAAAACTAATCGTAGCAATTGCTAAAACTGCGTTTGCCAGTAAGTATTGATGGGGTTCAAAAATCAAAATCCCCACAATAAACGCCATCGGAAATATAATGCCTCCGCCTCTTAAAGTCACTTGCGTATGTGAGCTCCGTTGGTTGGGTTTGTCAATAATGTTGAGCTTATCGGCTATTTTAAAATAAACAAGCTCTAGGATAAAAAAACAAATGAGTGCGGTTAAGAATAGAAGCATCGCGATTTGACTAAATGGGTGTTGGAATGATGGAGTTTTTGAATATTGGTTTTACTAAGAATCTGTCTAAATTTTTTAGGTTTCTTTTATGCAAGGGAGCGCCCACTACGTCATGCTGAGCGGAGTCGAAGCATCTGCGGTGCTACTATAAAAACACATTTCGACTTAGCCTGTATTGAGCAAAGCGAAATGCTACCATTGACGTTTTTCATAATTAGACTATTAAAAGCAGGGCCGTTTTGTCCTGCCGAGCGGAGTCGAAGCATAAAGCCCATCGCTCGCCTTCGTATCCGCTACCATTGACGTTTTTCATAACTATCTATTAATTAAACCATTAAAAGCAGAGCCGTTTTGTCCTGCTGAGCGGAGTCGAAGCATAAAGCCCATCGCTCCCCTTCGACTCCGCTCAGGGTGACATCCCTTATATTGTTGATAAATCATGAGTTTTAACGTCATATAAATTTATATGAAATATATTAGACCTCAATGTGACAATCGGGTATCTTTAGCCAGTTTCTCATAAATTTAAATATTTTTTTGCCCGCTCGGTCAGTTTATATTTTTGCAACCTGCTATTGGGCTTATCGGGGATAGTTTGTACGATTAAACCTTTTTCTAAAGCTGGGTGCATATAATTATCTCTAAAGGTCTGCCGATGCTTAATTCCCAATCTGGAGCGCATTTCGCCTGAGGATAACTCTTCTTTAATTAAGAGGTTTAGCAGCTGAACGACTGGGTCGGTGACTGGGTCGGTGACTGGGTCGGTGTGTGCTAAATAATACCTAGAAACAGGTATAACAACCTCAAATACAGTAAGCTTAGAAAAATCAAACAGGGCGATGCCGTTGCCGTTTTCCAATAGCTCTTCTTTTACTCTGGTTACTCCTCTGCTAAAGCGGTTTACATAACCCAATACTTTCATCGCCTCGGCAATTACGGGGTTCCTATAATCATTTACATTCGGAAAATTTTCTGGACGGGCATTGCCATACAAACCTCCGGCGTTCATCAGCTCTATACGGTTGTTGAACTCATAAAAACGGACGGGTGTGTTAGACTCATAATCGCGGTGCATTACCGCATTCATCATTAACTCTCTAATAGCCCATTTTGAATAATTTTTTACGGTTTCTTCCCGTAAAATAAGGTGAATTTCGGCTCCTACTTTCATTTAAAACAATTAATTTGGATCCTATTAATTTTAAGTGGAGATTTCGGCATTCTCACCCCTGCCTTACTGCCCTCTGCCGGGCAATGGCTGTTACTTTTTCCCGCAAAAAGTAACCAAAAGCTCTCGCCTGCGCAATTTGCTATCAACGGTAGTGCTTTAGCAATTTCATCTATACCGCAAATTCCAAGGGCGAAGTAGGGGGCATTTAATGCCATTGCTTTGGCTTGATAAAATGGATAGACCCAATGTATGAAGACACCTGAATTTTTAAGCAATTCATCCGTTACTTTTAAGCCTGATAAACTACCGTCATCATTTACCCCAATTAATAAATAGCTGGGCTTTTGATGGTTTGGCAAATCATTTGCAAAAGCACAAACTGCTATACAGAACTTATCGGTATGGTTGGTAGCCAGCGTACGCTCTATGCGGTCAGATTCTAAATCACTTAATAGTAAAACTAATTGCTCTTGATTGATCACCCTTTTTGATTAATTTTCAAATATAGAAAGAATTGTTTTGTTTCTTTTGTTACCCCTAGTCACCTTAGCGATAGGAAAGGGCTGTATGTTTGTTTACACCAACTTGGTTCCGCCTCTGTTGGAGAATTCACGAAAGCAGGTAAATCATGGAATTCACAAAAACAGCAGCAGACCAGCCATTGCAAAAGAACACAGGGATCACCACGTCGTTGCTCTCCTCGTGATGACGGGATTAAGAAGGAGCGCCTTCAAAAAAACTACAGGCACAGCCCATCTGTAACAGATAAGGAACCAACGCCCGGCCAGCCATTGCAAAAGAACAAGAGCATTTCGTCATTTTGATCCGCCGACTGGCGGAGAAAAATCATACAAATAGATGATAAATTCTATCAGCAGACCCTGCTTGCGAGACGTTTCTACCATAGACTTTTTTTGTAATTTTTGTTATCAAGCAGAGCCAGTTGTCATGCCGAGTCCTTCAACAAGTTCAGGGAAGCATAAAGCTCCCCTTCGACTTCGCTCAGGATGACATTCCCTTCGACTCCCTCTTCGACTCCGCTCAGAGTGACAATTCTCAGGGTGACACCTCCTTTTATTGTTGATAAATTATGCGTTTTAACGTCATTTCATATTGATTTATATGAAATATATTAGACCTCAGGGTGACATTCCCTTGTATTGTACCAGTCCTTGCAAAAGAACACGGGGGTCACCACGTCGTTGCTCTCCTTGTAATGACATGACGGATGAAGACTGTTTGCAGTATTCAGCCAAAACGTAACTCCGGCGTTTTGCTGGAGCTCTACAGACATTAAGCTCTGTGGATGACTGGATTTTGTTTCTTTAATAAAGAAAGCCAAATAAAAAAAGTGGAATTTTATTTTTAAACCCGTACTCAATATCGTCTGCTACAATAAAGGCATCGGGCAAACCGCTTATTTGTTTGGGCGCTTTGTTTTTTCCGCCTATTTCAAATACATATTTTTCATCTACCAAAAAATCGCCCTTTTCAGTATAGTGCAATCGGTGTTGATAGGAAAGCTGATTGGCGAAAAAAGTTTCTCTAACATTTCCCTTATTGGCGTTCTCTCTAGTTAATGTGAAAATGATATTTGTATTTTCTAAATAAATCTTCGCCGGTTTCTGAAGCCTACTTGTTCCGTTTGCGTCCTTGAATAAATTTATGGTTAGGCCAATTTCATCCAAATAGTGCAAGTATGAAAGCATAGTTGCTCTGTTTATCCCAATTTTTTCACTCAGCTTGCTTACGTTAGGTATAAACGGTACCGACTCTGCGATAATCATCAGCAACTGTTTAATCTTTGCGATATAAGCGAGCTCAACTCCTCTTAATAGGGGCAACTCTATTTCTAATATCATATTCATCACCTCCCCCAATCGCATCTGATAAAGTTCAGGTTGTTCGGTGTAAAAGGGGTAATAACCACTTTTTAAATAGCGGTCAAAGTGTTGAAAAGGTTTGATTTTTTTATTAATCAGTTGGGAGAATTCCAAATGATGATCTATTAATTGCTGTAAAGTATATTTTTGAAAAACAATCCCCGTTTCCATCGTCAGGTATTCTCTGAATGAGAATCCCTGCATCGTGTAAACAACCGCCCTTCTACTTAAATCAGCTCGAGCATTTAATATCTCTAAAAGTGAAGAGCCCGTAAACACAATGTTAAGCGATGGAAAATTGTCATAAATGTTTTTTATTTCCTGAGCCCACCCTGGATACTTGTGAACCTCATCCAAAAACAAATATTTGCCCCCTCTTTTTACAAAATTGCTTGCCAAATCCACCAACGTTTCGTTATTGAACCAAAAATTATCCAAACTCACATATAATGTTTGTTCTAAATCTTTATTCAAGTTCAATTTAATATACTGTAGCAATAGCGTAGTTTTACCAATTCCTCTGGCCCCTTTAATTCCTATCAACCGAGCATTCCAGTTAATTTCTGTCATTGCCGACCGTACAAAATTTACGGTAGTAAACTGTAACCGCCGTTGATAATTCTCAAACAATTTTTCAATATTGCTCTCCATACTAAACAAATATAGCTAATTTTTGTTTGTTGTACTATACAATTATTCAATTCGGGTATGGTGTAAGCAACGCTAGTGGAAGGTGTTATGGAAGGTGGAATGGTAGAGGGCAAACTTGGTAGAAATTTGGAATGATGGCGCTCGGAATAAAAGCAGGGTGATATAATGACGGTGATAGTTAATTGACCATACTCATTGTCTGTCCTACTGAGTCCTTCAACAAGTTCAGGGAAGCATAAAGCTCCCCTTCGACTCCGCTCAGGATGACATTCCCTTCGACTCCGCTCAGAGTGACAATTCTCAGGGTGACACTCCTTTTATTGTTGATAAATTATGCGTTTTAACGTCATTTTAGAGTGATTTATATGAAATATATTAGACCTCAGAGTGACAACCTCGTAATATGATGGTCTGTCCTGTTGGGCAGAGTCGAGGCACCCTCTGGAGTGCCCAGCTAAAGCGTCACTCCGGATTGTTGAATGGAATAGCATTTTCGAGCGAGTTTTACCTGCGATAACCGACCGTTTATCAATTGTAAACGATTGCTAAACTTCTAAAATAATGTATAGGGCAACTACCATATTACTTCTAAGCCATATTTTTTAAATTGTTCATCTTTAGAGATTATCTGAAGTTCATTACTTATTGCTGTCGAAATAATCAATCTATCAAAGGGGTCTCTATGAATAAATGGTAAGTCTTTAAGTATATTCAGGTCTTTCATCACAATAGGCAATACCATTACCCCACTTTTTTCACATGCTAAATTTAGTTCATTCAAAGTATAAGATAAGTCTAATTTACCTAATGATTGTTTAATGGTGATCACCCAAAAGCTAATTATGCTCACATAAAGCTTATAATAGTGTCACTCAAAATATTACTAGAATTTCCAGAAAAAGAAGGATGGTCGTCTTGCATCCAAAGCAAGGTGTGCGTGTCTAATAAAAAACCCTTCACTACATGTAGCTTTTAAAATCATCGAGTGTTTCGTCAAATGAAGCACTCATCTTCATCTTTCCTTTCAATAAACCTAAAGACCTTTGATTTGAGGAAATAGCGTTATTTTTGGCTTTTTTTTCCAAAATAAAATCAACAACCTCTTGTTGGTAGTTTTTAGGAATAAGCATTACTTTTTCGAAAATTTCATTAGTATCCATCACCCATTTTATTGAAATTAAAGATAAGCAATAAAAATCTTTTATAAAAACGCTTGAGTTGAATCTATTTTTGCTTTGAGCCTTGGGCAATTATATGGCGGTGAATTGGAATTCGAAAGCGGACAAAGGAAAGCTCTAGGAATACAATGACATGGATAAATTTCTTTTTCTCATTACTCGTCACCTTGACGATAGGAAAGGGCTGTATGTTTCTTTGCATCAACCTCGTTCCGCCTTTTTTTGGAGTATTCACGAAAGAAGATAAATCAGGGAATTCACAAAAACAGCACCAGGCCAGCCATTGCAAAAGAACACGGAGATCACCACGTCGTTGCTCTCCTCGTGATGACGGGGTGAATGCTATTTCATTTTGATCCGCCGGTTGGCGGAGAAAAATCACACAAATAGGTGATAAATTCTATCAGTAGATCCTGCTTGTGAGACTTTTCTACCATTGATTTTTTTATAATTTTTGTTACAAAGCAGAGCCGTTTTGTCATGCCGAGTCCTTCAACAAGTTCAGGGAAGCATAAAGCTCCCCTTCGACTTCGCTCAGGATGACATTCCCTTCGACTCCCTCTTCGACTCCGCTCAGAGTGACAATTCTCAGGGTGACATTCCCTTCGACTCCGCTACCATTGACATTTTTATTAATTTTTGCTATCAAGCAGAGCCGTTTGTCTTGCCGAGTCCTTCAACAAGTTCAGGGAAGCATAAAGCTCCCCTTCGACTTCGCTCAGGATGACATTCCCTTCGACTTCGCTCAGGATGACATTCCCTTCGAATCCCTCTTCGACTCCGCTC
>NZ_CAMLIG010000053.1 GCF_946480185.1 uncultured Pedobacter sp.
AACACTATTATATACTTGAATATCAGTATTTTAAATACTTTTTAAGAACTGACTAGGTATAGATTATTAAGTAATTTTAATAAGCCTGTTGCTTCAAGGAATTTGAATCTAAAATTCAAAAATACCAGCTTGATGCTGATGATAATAAGTGGATCAGAAACAGAAAAACAGTTCTTTTCTATCTAGAACAAGATTACCAGCTCTCTCATTTCCTTTCACAACAGTTGTTTTAGCAATTTGATGCATTTCTGTCTTTATCACAAAGGTTGTTTCCCATATCTGCATATCCCTTTTACCCTAAAAACTTTCTCTTAATATCAGCTTTCAGAAAAGGACAACCAACTCTTGTTGGTTGCCTAACCCAAATTCATGTCATTTTATGTAACCTAAACTAGTTAAGAACTTATCGGCTTCAGACATGGTTTTAGCCAAATATTCTTTTTTATTAAAGAATCCATGACCTTGACCTTCGTATAAAACTACTTCGCATCTGTTACCTTTATTTTCCATTAATTTTTTGTACTTATTAATAGTTTCTACTGGAATTAATTTATCATTTGTCCCTAAGAAAATAATAGTTGGTGGAGAATTCTTTTTAATATTATATATCGGAGAGAAGTCTTTATACTTATCACCAATTCTTTCATATCCGTATCCACCGCCTGGACCATTATCAATAACCGGGTTGTATAACACCAGAGCGTTAGGTTTGGGGCTTACAGATAAGTCATCTGTTGATTCATTATAACCATCAATTAGTGCAGTTGCAGCAGCCAAGTGTCCTCCGGCAGATCCTCCAGAAGCAATTATTGAATCGGGGTTTATGTGAAAGGTAGTCGCATTCTTTCTGACATATCTCATAGCAGATTTGGCATCTTTTAAAGATTCAAAAGGTGTAGTCTTTTGCCGTGATTGAACTCTATAATCTACTAAAAAACATACTATTCCTTTTTTACTGAAGTAATTTGCCTGATTTCTAAATTGATTTAAACTACCAGTAATCCATCCGCCACCGAAAAAAAACACTAAAGCAGGATATTTTTTGTTTGTCTCCATTTTTGGGGGATATATTACTTCCATTTTTAAGGAAGTAGTATCAACTTTTTTGTAAATAAAAGACTTTGGTAAGCTTTCATTTTTCTGCGAAAAGCTTGTTAAACTTAAAGCGCATAATAGGGGCAGTAGAAAAAGATTTTTACACATAATTTAAAATATTTAATTGGTTAGTTCATATTATTTTTTGAAGTATCAGTACTTTGGGCCGTTTCTTTCTTTTGATATTCTGATGGCGCCATTGCAAATTGCTTATGGAAACACTTTCTAAAGTATTTTGTATCATTAAATCCTACTTCATAAGCAACCTCATTAATTGTTAATTCTTTTGAAGCCAGTAATTGGGCACTCCGTTTTAAACGGATAAACTTTATAAACTCGGAACCAGACATATCCGTGAGGGCCTTCAGTTTTCTGTAAAATGTTGATCGGCTCATATTTAGTTCAAAGGCAAGATCATCTGTTTGAAACTCTGGATTTGTAAGATTTTCTTCAACTTTTGAAATGATCTTTTTGATAAAATCTTCTTCAAAAGATGTAATTTCAATTTCTTTGGGTTCTAAACTTATTTTTTTAGTAAATAATTCTTTAAGTTTTTTTCGTAGTTTAATTAGGTTTTTAAGATGAGAGGTAAGTACTTGAGGATTAAATGGTTTTGACAAGTAAATATCGGCACCCTCGGTTATGCCTTTAATTTGAGATGAAGAATCGTTTTGTGCTGTCAATAATATAATAGGTATATGAGAAGTGCGCTGATCTGTTTTTAATTTTTTACATAACTCATAACCATCTATTTCGGGCATCATCACATCACTTATTATCACATCTGGTACAGTATCAAAAGCTTTCAAAAGACCTTCTTTGCCATTCTTGGCACTCAGCGTTTTATAAGTGTTTTTTAAAACAGAGACGATATACTCATTCACTTCATCATTATCTTCAACTATAAGAATAATAGGTTTTTCAGAAATAATATCATCATCAATGGATAACATGGAGTCATCGTCAGGTTCTGAAATAGGTTCAAGTAATTCGCTTAACGGTTCGTTACCACCCAATTTATAATCAGGATGAAGTGGCAATAAAATATGAAATGAGCTTCCTTTACCTAATTCACTCTCGACTGAAATAGTCCCATTATGCAGGAGGACTAAATCTCTTGTAAAGGCGAGCCCAATACCTGTACCTGCGAATTTACCAGCGTCAGTTTTAGCAACCTGATAATAGCGGTCAAAAATTTTCTCCAGCTCTTTTTCTCCTATCCCCTTACCTGTGTCGCTAACTATCAACTCACAGTGAGGCTCAAAATTATGGGATATAATGTTCAATGAAAGTTTAACATAACCTCCACTTTCAGAAAATTTCAAGGAATTTGACAGAAGATTATAGAGTATAATTGTCATTTTCTCTTCATCAAAATCGGCAATAATTTGTGAGCTTGAGGCACTAAATTCAAATTTTATTTTCCTTCGCTTTGCCTCGTTATAAAAAGATTGAAAAATCTCTTTGCTGAATGCTACTAGATTAGACCTGCTTACATTTAATGTTAATTGATTAGTTTCCGCTTTTTGAAAGTCAAGCAGTTGATTTACCAAATTTAACAGGCGCTTTGTCTGATCTTGTAACCTAACAACAGTTTTCTTGACTCCTAAATTTAAGTTTTCCATCATCGATAAATCATTTAACGGCCCAATCATTAAAGTTAGTGGGGTTCTAAATTCGTGTGAGATGTTGGTGAACAGTTTAGATTTGATATCTATAATTTCTCTTTCGCGTTTTAGACTAAGATTTGCGATTTCTAATTTATTTTTAAGTATAAGACGATTTAATCCAATATACCTTGAAAGCCATAAGAGAAAAGAAAACAGCACTATATAAATTGAAATAGCCCACCATGTTTTCCAAGGTGGAGGCAGTACCTTAATTTGTAATTCTGCACCTTTGTTATTCCATATATTATCACTATTAGATGCGATAACCTCTAATGTATAATTTCCAGATGGCAAATTAGTGTAGGTAGCATTTCTCCTTCTTCCGGAATAAACCCATTTATCTTGAAAACCTTTCAGACGATAAGCATATTGATTCTTATCGGTAGCATGATAATCTAGCGCTGCAAAAGACACCGTAATAAAAGCTTGCTTATAATTGAGCGTAATTCTTTTAGTCGCAAATAACGCTTGAGACAAAGGGATATCTCCAGCAACTTTTTGTCCAACTCTTACCTCAACATCATTGATCTGAAGGTTGGTGAAATAAATTGGCGGAGGCATATGATTAATCTTGATACTATCTGGATGGAAATAGGTAATTCCTTTTATTCCACCGAAATACATCGTTCCATTCTTTGAAAGAAAACTAGCATTTTCAGAAAAAGTGTTTGATGAAAGCCCATCTCGGATATCAAAATTTCTGATTTTCTTGTTTAAAGTGTTAAAACAGGTGATACCTTTGTTGGTACTTAACCATATTTGAGAATGAGAATCAGGAAGAATAGCATTAACATAGTCATTAGGGAAATTATCATTGGCAAAAAAACTCTGGAAACTTAATTTATTTTTCTCCTCCACTACTTTGTTTAAACCACTTGCTGTACCAATCCAAATGTTCCCATTACAATCCTGAGCAATAGATAATATAATACTATTGCTAATAGATCTTGGGCTATTTATCTGATGTTTAAAGTTTTGAAAGCTGTCTTTTTCTCTGTTATAGAGATGTAAACCGTTATATGTCCCAATCCATAGTCTACCTTTGTTATCACTTAACATGCAAGATACTCGCTCACTTTGTAAATTACCTCTATCAAGGGAATGTGGGTATTGCTTAAATAAAGGACTGCCGTTATTATTATAACCTATTACCTTGCTTAATCCAGTTTCTTGCGTTCCAACCCAAATTGTTCCATATTGATCTTTCAGAATAGTGGTTATTTTTTTACCATTTAAATTTTCAGGAGAAGAAAATTGGGTGTAGTAATTTTTATTCGCCTTTGGATCCAATCCATCAAAAATGACCAAACCGTTTCCAGTGCCCACCCATAGCTTCTCATTGTTTTGAAAAACACAATTTATTCTTAAAACATCTTTTCCTAAATCAACTTTCTTAAAACTCTTACGGTCCTTTGAATATTCTAAGCCCCCATCTTTTGTTCCTACCCAAAGGGCATTGTTGGAATCAATAAAAACCGACGTAATGTGAGTGTTTTTAAGACTAAAAGGATTATTATATTGATAAGTTATGTTATAAAATTTTTTCTTTTGGCAATCGACTCTATAGATACCGCCTTCGGTGCCCAACCATATAATTCCAGAACGATCTTGCTCTATACTTAATACTATTTTATTTTCATAATTAAAGTTATCTTCTGAGGTAAGGCGGTAATGAGAAAAGGTTTGCTTTACTGTATTAAACTTGTTTAAGCCACCGCCCCAAGTACCAATCCATAAATCGCTATTTTTATCGATAAACAAACGAAATGGGTTATTACTACTAATGCTAGTATTGTTTTCCGGGTCATTAATATATCTTTTAATTTCTCCATTTTTGTAATTATATGATAACATCCCTTTGCCCCAACTACCCACATACATTATACCCTTAACTTTATCGATAGCGATTGTTGTTAACGTAATATATTTAAATCCAAAACTGGTTTGAAAGATGATTTTATTTGCTGAATTATAATGAAGAAGACCTCTGTTGGATGCCAACCAAAGACCTCCCTTTCCATCTGGTTGTATATCATACACCTTAGTGGTTTTATTTATAATTTTAAACTTTTGTGTCTTTTGCTCAAGACAGTAAAACCCATTAGAGGAACCTATAAACAGATTACCGTTATCCGCTTCATATAGTGATAAGATATTGTTTATACCCTCTGTGGAATTAAAGGTGTATTGTGAAATACTATCCTTTAAAAAATCATACTTATTTAATCCACCTGCTTTGGTGCCAACCCAAAGGTTATTTTTGCCCTCAAAGAGCACTTCAATAGCCTGGCTACTAAAGTTGTTTTTATAATTGGATGCTTTTCGGATCAGTTTTAAATTATAACCATCATATTTGTTCAATCCCCCTCTAGTACCAAACCATAAAAAACCATATTTATCTTGCTTTATTGCAGTAACTTCATTATTTACCAATCCATTATCTGTAGTAATATATGAATTATAGCTACTATCTTGAGCATTAGTGTTCTGACATATGAATATCAAAAAAACAGCTGTACAGATATTAAAATAATTGAAAAATGGATTAAGCATACTGCTTTATCTTAACTTTATTAATTGGTTTATTGCAATTTATGCACAAAATGAGCATACTATAAATGTGAGTGAGGATTAATTTCAATGTTTATTTATAGCATTAGAAAATTAAAATTAAAAAAATTAAAATTATCACCATTACAACATATAATATATATTCATATCCATGCAATTTCATATCTGCATTTTTTGGTAAAATCTTTTTAAAATTATTTTTCATTATTAATTTCAAAGATTAAATACAATATTAGTTTAGCAGGTTAGTATCTCCTAAACTTTGCAAAAAGCAAAAGCAAGCAGATTTAACATTATAATTAGTGGTTTTTAAATTATTTACAGTTTTAATATCCTCCAAGAACGGAAGCTTATTATTGGTATAGATAAGAAAGTTTATTGCCATTAAAGCCAAATCTTGATTATTAGTCATGATATACTTCTTTAGGTTTTCTGCTGCCAGCTCAGAATTAAAATTTTGCCAGGCTATTGCTGAAATTGTGATCGCTACTGGTGGGTACGCATCTGTCATTGCATTTAAAATTTGTTCTTTATACATTTTTAAGACTTCTGGATTTTGGGAAAATAAACCAGTAGCTGCCCAATATCTAACTATCTTGTTCTTGCTTTTCAATAGCTTAATTTGTTGCATGGCAACATTTTTATCTCTTTTTCCAGACAATGAAAATGCTTGGTAAATTTCGTTGATAGGATAATTTATATTATCTAACCGAAACTCATAAGGCGTTTTTGTTTTGGATATCAAAGCCATTTCATATTCAGGGAGAAGCATTACGTCCCTTGATTTTAAAATCCCATCATGAAGCTGATTGCGCATTTCGGCGACAAGTTTCTGAACCTTACTATCGTTAATTAAATTTTTAGTTTCCCAAGGATCATTTGTAATATCAAAAAGAAATTCTGAAGGTCTTGGATCAAAAATACCTCTCTGCAAAGCATTCAATTTATTTTCTTTTAAATCTTCACGCATCTGTTTCTTAATATCTGAAACTTCCATATAGCGGATATAACGTGTCTCTGGCATATAAGGCATATAATTTCGTGAATAAACATATTGCCCGTTTGTTATACTTCTAACCAAATCGGGACTATTATCAGAACGATCGGAGGATAACAATAAATGGTCAGTAGGTTGAGAACGTTTTTCCCCCATCAGTATCCTCCCTTTTAAATACGGAGGTACTTTGCCTCCTGCCAAACTTATCAGTGTTGGAGCTAGATCCTCAAAATCTATCAATTCGCTGCTTACTGCCCCAGCTTTTCCCCATGGAGAAAGGTTTTTATACATCTCGGGAAACCAAATAACAAAAGGAACACGATAGCCAAGATTAATACCGTTGGTTTTAGCTCTAGGAATACCTTCGCCATGATCGGCAAAGAAAAAAATGATAGTGCTATCTCTCAGATTATCCTGTTGGAGCCGGTTTAAAAGTTGACCAATTTTATTATCAGTTAATTTTAAGGAGTTATATACTCGAGCAAACTGTTTGCGCATTTCAGGACTATCTCTGTAAAAAGGAGGCATCTGGAAATCAGTTTCAGCTATCCTATCGGTTTCAGGTAGTTTATTTAATACTTCCTCTAAATACCTATTATATGGATCTGTCATTGTTCTGGATTGATGGGAATCCATATAGTTAAATACCGCAAAAAAAGGCTGGCCGCTTTTCCTTTTTTCCCATCCGGCCTTAGTTGAACTTTCATCCCATGCATCTGCTATAAATTGTTTTCCTGCCTTAATATTATAATCGGTTTTGCTATTATTAGAAGTGTAATAGCCATTTTGTTTCAAATAATAAGGAAAGCCATGAATAAAATCAGGAATAGGATAAGAACTTCTATGATGTCCAGTACCCAATTCAAAAGTTCTTACTCCAGTAATTAGAGTCGACCTGCTTGGCGAACAAACAGTTCCTGTTGAAAAAGCATTAATGAACTTTATTCCATCCTTAGCCAACTTGTCGATATTAGGAGTTCGGGCATCTTTATTTCCGTAACTGCCAATAAACTGAGGCGACGTATCTTCAATAGTAATCCATAAAATATTAGGCTTTTTTTGACCGTAAACTTCATTCGAAAGGATAAGGAAAAGCAGAAAAAATAGATTTTTTGAGTGTTTCATTGTTAATTAGTCTTTAGACCTAAATTACTAAGATTTTAAATGCAGTTAAATTTATAATTATTTAATAATGAATGCTATAACACCAAACAGCTATGTATTAAAAGCAGTTGTTATATTGATATGTAATACCTCTAATATACCCGAAATTTAATTCCAATTTATATCTAGATAGTTCAAATTGGGAGTAAAATTAGCTCAAAATCGTTTAGGTGATTTACATCAAAACAAATACTAATCATCCTGAAAATTGACATATTAGATACCTCGTTTTGAACTATAACTGCCTGTTTTGGAGAATTTAATTTATCCATATTGTTGAATCAATTTATGGGATAAAATACCTGTTAATTTGAAGTGGAAAAATGTACATTTTATAACATTATAAGTTTATACAGATGAAAGTAAGTAACAAATTTTTATACTTAATACTAATATTTCTTAGTGTGTTCCAGACCAATGTTATGAGTCAAGAAAAAGTTTTATCTGAAGATGAGCTATTGCTCAATCCAAAAGATATGCAATGGTTTAGAAATGCCAAATTTGGGATGTTTATTCATTGGGGACTTTACTCAATAATTGGACAAGGCGAATGGGTAATGTTTAACAAGCGAATAGACGTTGATAAATATGCCGAACTATCTAAGCAATTTAATGCAAGTAAATTTGACGCAAACACTTGGGCTACAATTGCTGAACAAGCCGGCATGAAGTATATGGTAATGGTTTCAAAACATCATGATGGATTTGCACTTTGGGATAGCAAATCAAGTACTAATAATTTTGATAGTATGCATAGTGCCGCTCATAGAGACTTTGTTGGTGAGTATGTCAAAGCCTGCCGGGCTAAAGGGCTTAAAGTTGGGATTTATTATTCACCTCTTGACTGGCGGTTCCCAGGATTTTTCTTCCCCCAAATGTACAGAGCCAGTGCCGAGGCTATGAAAAAACAAACCTACGGACAAATAAAAGAATTGATGAGTAATTACGGAAAGATTGATATTTTATGGTATGATGGAGGAGAAGACAAATGGCTAGGACATGGAGGGCTAGAGTTTGGAGGTTCCCAGCCTAGCTGGCATGTACGCCCTAAAGATAAGCCTTATACAGGTTCATTTTCATGGGATCCTCTTAGGTTAAACAGCATAGTACGCGAACTTCAGCCAAAAATAGTTATTAATCCGCGGTCGGGATGGAAAGGTGATTTTGATACTAGAGAAACATCTGATGGTGGGATGCAAACCGACCGACCTTGGGAACGTTGCTATACAATCACAAAAGGTGGATGGGGATGGAAACCAAATGCCAAAGTTTATCCGCTGGATTCCTTACTTACAAAACTTGTGAAAGTGGTATGTATGGATGGTAATTTTTTACTAAATGTGGGCCCTAATGCTGACGGAGTGATAGAACCAGCACAGGTTACAAGATTACAAGAAATAGGTAAGTGGTTAAAAACTTATGGTGAAAGTATTTATAATACAAGAGGAGGTCCCTTTGAATATAGCGATTGGGGAGGGTCTACTCAAAAAGATAATATTATCTATATTCATGTGACTAAATGGCCCGAAAACAATAATTTAAAAATCCCTTATTCAGGAAAAAAAATTGTAGCCGCTACTATTTTGGCTTCTTCACAAAAAGTAACATTTAAGCAGAATAATGATAGTTTTATTGTCAGTACCTCTCAAAAACCGTCAAAAAGCGTTGACACTATCATTAAATTACAATTAGATTGAGACAACAAGTTTGAAGTTATAAACCTTTTAACAAATGAAAAAGAGCATATTTTTTATTTTTCTATTTATTAGTACTTGTGCATGGTCGCAACAGGGAAGTTTAAAAGTTGCCAGCATTTTTGGTGATAATATGGTTATCCAACAAAATATAAAACCTCCTGTTTGGGGAACGGCCTTATCGAGCAGAACGGTTTCCGTTACATTTGCAGGCACATCAGTTAATACACAAACGGATAGCAGTGGAAAATGGATGCTTCGTTTACCCCCACAAAAAGCCGGCGGACCGTATAAAATGTTAATTGTATCGGGTAAAGATTCTATTCTATTAAGTAATGTGATGGTAGGTGAAGTTTGGCTTGCATCAGGACAATCTAATATGCAGTTAGCTTTACCGGCAGTAAACAATTCTAGTGAAGAGTTAAAGAACGCGTTGTATCCAAATATTCGTTTTTTTACTGTAAAGAATACTTTTAGTAATTATCCGCTTCAAGATGTGGAAGGTTCATGGAAAAGCTGTGATCCTGAGTCTGCAAGAACGTTTTCTGCAGTAGCCTATTTTTTTGCCAGAGCCTTACACCAAGATAAGAACGTGGCAGTAGGTATTATTTCATCTTCTTGGGGAAGTACCCCTTCAGAGGCATGGACAAGTGCAGATGCCTTATCCACTTATCCTGATTTTGCAGATTCAATCCGTTCTTATAAAAAATTAGAGCAGGATTGGCTTAAAATCTATCATCTCTATCAGGAGAAATATGCAACTGTAAGAAACGCTAATAAGGGAGTTGAAGAAAATGTTCATTTAATTGATTATGACGATAGCTCTTGGAAGAAAGCTACATTTCCTCTCGGACAAAGACCAGCAGGCTTTTTTACATGGTATAGAAAAATATTTACAGTGGCAAGTCCTGATAATAATGCTTATACGCTATTACTGAAAAATATAAACGGTGACATTGATGTTTATCTGAACGGAAAGTTACTAAAATCTAATAAATCAGAAAAAGGCGCTTTATCATTTATGGTTCCTACAGGCTTATTAAGAAATGATTCTAATATTTTAGCTATAAGGCATATTGTTTTTTGGGAACAGGGAAAAATGGGTGATAAAAAAGGTGATTTTTCTTTAATTTCTTCGTCCGATAAAGTAACTAGTTTAGATGGGGAATGGCGCTTTAATAGCAACATAGAACAGCGGTTTCCTGTATTTCCCAAACAAAAAAACTATCCTTCAGCCTTATATAATGGAATGATTGCCCCACTGGTCCCTTTTGGAATAAAAGGAGTCATTTGGTATCAGGGAGAAAACAACTCTTCTAGGGCAAAACAGTACCAAACTTTGTTTCCCTTGCTGATAAACGATTGGCGTAACAAATGGAACTCACCAGATCTGCCTTTCTTATTTGTCCAACTAGCCAGTTTCCGACCAAGAAATTTACAGCCTGTATCCGATAACTGGGCAATGTTACGGGAAGCACAGACAATGGCGCTGAAATTACCAAATACCGGGATGGCAGTTACCATAGATATTGGAGATGCCCATAATATACATCCAAAAAACAAGCAAGACGTTGGAATGCGTTTATACCTGGCGGCAAAAAAAATTGCCTATGGCCAAAACGTGGTATATTCGGGACCGATGTATGAATCAATGTCAGTCAGGAATAATGAAATCGTATTGAGCTTTAAACACATTGGAAGTGGTTTAGCCAGTAACGGGAGGCCTTTGAAAGGATTCGCTATCGCTGGGGAAGATCATAAATTTTACTGGGCCGATGCTAAAATAGTAGGTGATAAGGTGGTAGTAAGTAACCCCAATGTAGAAAAACCTATAGCGGTAAGATATGCCTGGTCAACCAATCCGGAATGTAATTTATACAACAAAGAAAATCTTCCAGCCTCTCCGTTTAGAACCGATAGCTGGTAAGATTTCTCTTTTGCCTAGCTTATAAGGCTGGGATTTGCAGGGGATGGTCTTTCTCCGTCCCTCAAAAAGAACGGACCGCAGGGAAAGCTCATTAAGAAACCTTGGAAAATAATTGTATCTCCTTAAATTTATTGATTAATGGGGGAATCCATCCGTTTTCTTAAACTATGTTCTTTTTCAGCAGTCCAGTACTTACAGTCCAATTGGATAAATACTGAAGAATAGGGTATCACCTCATCTGTTTTTAGAACAAGTACCTGAAACAGTTTGGAAGCTTTGTCAATATTCACAAAAACAGAATCATGCGGCATACTTTGGGGCCGATACTTTTCAATACTTTTTAACAAAGCAGTTCTGTACCCACCAATATCTTCAACCTGGTCTTTGGTAATGTAGTTGAGTTCTTTATCCGTAAAAATAGTTGGTTTTACGTGGGTCGAGCTATCTATCTGCGACAAGGTATATTCAAGTACTTTTAACAGGCCCTGATGGGTATCAATTGTGACAATACCGGCGGAATTCTGGGCGGGGAAAGCTTTATCTACAATTAAAATCCAGTTCCTATGGCCGTATTCCGAAAGCTTGTTTTTAAATTCCGGTTTCCAGGAATCCGAAGTTGGTTCTTCTGTTTTTGAAGTTGAGTTTTTACAGCCGATAGTACAACTCACTATCAATAAAACGGCTGACAAATATTTTAACGTTCTCATCATATTTATAAATTGATCTCTTTATGCCCGCCGGCTTTCAAAATAGTTGGCTTTACATTCGCTGATATATTGCCCAAACTGAACTTTGAGAATGAAAGCGTACCGTCCAAAACAGTTAATACCGCTTTTTTATTCTCTACTTTACAAGTACCCCAAGCGTATCCATTGCTCCAGAAATAGTTCCCAGGAGCCGAGGTGAATGAAATACTGCCTTTTACTCCCGAATACTGGAAGCCGCTTAGCGCCAGAACAGAGGCCCAGCTGGCCATGGCCCTGCCATAATGATGGCCGCATTCCGGCTCATCGTAAGGATTTCTTTTCCGCCCGTCAAACCTTTCCCGGATGCTCCTGATACATTTTAATGCATTGTCCGTCTGCCCTTCATACATCATCCCTACGGCTGCGGTATATTCAAAACCGGTCATGGACTCGGCAAAATAAGGGAAAGGAACTTTTTCCCGTCCGTATGGCCAACTCGCCATAATCAGTCCGCTTTCATTCCCCATTACGAATGAGCGCATATTGTTGAATCTTGAAGAGAAATCGGCCACATAATTATATTTTATAATTGATTTTAGGGTAGTATCGATATTCTCCTTTTTAGCTAGATAACCCAATCCACAAATATGTGCCATATATTGCCCAACTAACTGATCAACCAGACAGCCTTTTCCCAACT
>NZ_CAMLIG010000054.1 GCF_946480185.1 uncultured Pedobacter sp.
ATGACAGACAATTTTATTATTAGAAAAGGGCAACTTAACGACTTAATAGAACTTCAAAAATTGTATGTGGATACTATTACCGAAATATGCAAAGCCGACTACGATAATGAACAAATTGACGCGTGGACGTCTGACACTAAAAACAACCCAAACAAACAACGTTGGCAAGACATTTTAACAAATCAATTTGTTTTGGTTGCTCAAAAAGACAACAAAATTGTTGGCTTTGCTACACTTGACAAAGGTAATTATATTGATCTTTTTTACGTTCACAAAGACTACCAAAGACAAGGCATTGCGAACAAGCTTTGCGCAGACGTTGTAACCGAGGCAAAACGAGAACAACAAAGAGTTTTAACTTCTGACGTTAGTAAAACCGCAAGACCATTTTTTGAGAAAAATGGCTTCAAAGTTTTGAAAGAGCAAATTGTAAACAAAAAAGGAATAAAATTGGTAAACTATAAAATGACGAAAACGATTGACGTATAAATACCAGAACCGCTAACACGGATTTGGCAAAAGTGGCATTTCAGTGCACCGCATCAACTTTTGTGGTAACTTAACAGAGAAAGTCAAAACGATAAAACACTACATTACAAAATCTTCGGTTAATAAAAAAGTTTCTCCTATTTTTCACCTACTCTTTAACAAATTGAAACCCAAACTCATCATCCTCTCCGATTTATGGGGCAAAGCAAAATCCGAATGGACCGCTAATTATACCAATGAGCTGGAAAAATATTTCGACATCAGTTATTGCGATTGTTGCAAACTGGGAGAAATTGAGACTTCGACTTATACCGAAGAAAACCTACATCAGCAATTTGTAAATGGCGGTATAGAAAAAGCAGTGGAAAACCTATGCAAGTTAAAAACCGAGGCTTTTATTCTATTAGGGTTTAGCGTTGGTGGTTATATCGCATGGAAAGCATCTTTAAATGGACTGCGTACAAACAATATTTTTGCGGTTTCATCCACACGGGTAAGGATAGAAAGCATAAAACCCACTGCTAACATTCATCTCTTTTTTGGTAAAAACGATGCCTATAAACCTACAGAAGATTGGTTTGATTCGTTAAACATTAAAAAACAGTTGATAGAAAATGAAGGACATGAGTTTTACAAAAACCCGGCTTTCGCTAAAAATTTAATCAAAGAAATCTTACTCCAAACAGAAAATCAAACTTCTTAATTTTCCGTAACTTTAATCAAAATTATTGCCTCAGAAAAACTGAGGTGTTCCATAGCTCGAGAAATGTTTAGGCACCAAGGCAAAAGCCGAACTTTAAAACATAACCTGCAAATTGCTTCGGTACTATCTTTTGTTGCGGGAATTGTAAACGTTGTTGGCTTTTTAGCTATTAAACAGCTTACTACAAATGTTACCGGTCATTTTGCATTGTTTATTTACGATGTTGCCCATTTCGATTTCTGGAAAGGGACCATTTACTTTCTTTACATTTTCTCTTTTCTGGCGGGTTCATTTTCATCAAGTATGTTGATTGAAGAATTTAAAGAGAATAGGAAACTCAATGTTTTTGTTTTACCCACACTTATTGAATGCCTTATACTTATTTCTATTGCGGTAGCCAGTAATTTTATAGCGCTAACCTATCCAAACCTAATTGCTTGCTTATTGCTTTTTTCGATGGGCTTACAAAATGCTTTTGTTACAAAAATATCTAATGCTGTGGTGAGAACTACACATCTCACCGGACTTTTTACAGATTTAGGAATTGATCTTTCACATTTGTTCTTTCAAAAAACTGAGGCGCAAAGAGAAAAGTTGAAGTCTGCCATTAAGCTAAGGATCTATATTATTTCCTTCTTTTTTACAGGCGGTTTAACGGGCGGTTTCCTTTATTCAAAACTTAACATGGAATTAAACAGTCTGATTTTCGCATCAGCTATTTTGCTATTCAGCCTGTTTTACGATGATTTTAGGTATAAACTGATAAAAACACAAAGAAGCCATCGTTAAAAAATGCTTAAACAAACAGGCTAAATCCCCTTCATCAATTCATAATAAAATCCGATTCCCTTTTTAAACTCGGTTATTTTTATACGTTCGTTTACCCCGTGGAAACCTTCTGGATCTGTAAACGGAATAAACCTAAAAACCTGATTGGTGATATTTGCAAAATACCGGGCATCGGTTGCGCCCAATACCAAATAAGGAGCTACTACAATATCCTTTTTATAAGCGCTGATGGTTTTTTGAATGTATTTAAAGCTTTCGCTTTCTACATCGGCAACCTGCTTTGGTTCATTTCCCTCACCTAAAGGGATAATTTGTATTTTATCATTTGCGATCACTTTTTTTACATGATCAATTACGTCCTGCCTAGTAACACCCGGCTGTGTCCTAAAATTTACCGTTGCTTCTGCCTCTCCGGGAATTAGATTCTCTTTAACTCCTGCATTAAAAATAGTGGTTGCAGTGGTAGTTCTGATGGTTGCATTCCCCGCAGCAGATTTAGTAGCATAAGTACTTTTAATCATCGGTGCAAACAACCATTGGTTTGCCATAGCCATTTTGCTTACAAAAGGCATTTCAGGTCCAATATAACTTAGAAAATTCTCGACAGTTTTGCCCAATTCGGCTTTAAAAGGATGTTCTTTTAAGGCAACAACCGCTTTTGCCATTTCGTCAATTGCTGTTTTTTCTTCGGGCATGGATGAATGCCCGCCCGGAATATTAATTTTTAGTTTTAAGGTTTGGTAGCCTTTTTCTGCAATGCCAACTACGGCGGCAGTTTTCTTTAAACCTGGCACTTTATATTCGGTAACAATTCCGCCTTCATCCAAAACAAAAGCCGGATCAATTTTACGGTCTTTAAAAAGCTGAGCCATCGTTTTAGCGCCTTTTAAGCCCATCACTTCTTCATCGTGACCAAACACAAAATAAACATCCGCTTTAGGCACAAAACCTTCTTTAAGCAATTGCTCCGCTCCTTCCAACAAACCAATTAAGCTTCCTTTATCGTCAATTGCCCCTCGTCCGTAAATAAATCCATTTTTTATTGTGCCCGAAAAAGGATCTACATCCCAGTTGCTTTTCGTTGCTTCCTCAATAGGCACCACATCCTGGTGCGCCATTAAAATTACAGGTTTTGCTGTTGCCGATTTTCCTTTCCAATGTAAGATGAGACCAAAAGTATTTACCTTTTCTACTTCCATTTCACTAAAAACCAGTGGATAGTTTTGCATTAAAAAAGCCTGAAATCCATAAAAAGCACTACTGTCCATTTTTGCTGGGTCGTCATAAGAAACAGTTTTAAAAGTGATTGCTTTTTGAAGATGAAGAACGCATGAATCATTTAAAACCAATGGTTTATACGACTCAACTTCTACTTGTTTACTTTTGAACAGCAAGGTTTTTGTAAGTACCGTTATCACTAGCAACAGCAGAATAACTCCGATAATTTTCAGTAAATTTTTCATTATTGCTCAATTTACAAAATGAATTACAAATAACTAAGCACACATAAAAAAGTTCTTTGGCAATAAAATTGTTTTATCATCAGGAAAGCATCGCTATGGAAAATCAAGAAGACGAAAACAGAAAATCTCCGGAAGGGATTGAACACGATTACAATAAACACCAAGAGCATCCGGCTCCATCAGAGGAAGCGGTAAACGAGAAAAACGAAAACGGTGGCGGACTGGCGTTAAAATGGATTATCCCGATATGTGTGGTGATCTTATTTATCATTTACTTCTTTGTTAGAAAATAAACGGCTTTTTAAACGGTTTGATTCGATTTAAACTTCATAAAAAGACGTCCGAATTTTATTTTATTGAAAACAGATTTGGTTTTGGATACAATAAAATGACACAAAATGGGGTTTAATTCTGATAACAAAATCAAACCTTAATGAAAAAGCACAATTTATTACCCATTTCATTGCTTGGCATTTTTCTTTTTTTTGGATTTTATGTGCAGGCGCAATCCATTAATGAGCAGTTTAAAACAGTGATCGACGGGTCAAACAATTACCAGCAATACAAGGTAATTAATCAAACTCAAATTAAGACTTTATGGCGCAACACAATTGACAGCCTAAATAATAAGGAGGCGAAATACCGAGAAATTAGCCAACAACTTAACAGTCAAAAATCTGCTGTACAAAAACAACAGGCTGAACTTGCGAACAAAGAGAAAAGCTTACAAAAAACTTTAGAAAGTGCCAATGAAATATCACTTTTCGGGATTTTTTCGATTGAGAAAAGTAGCTACAGAATGTTGATGTGGGGATTGGTGCTTATTTTAGCAACATTGGTTGCGTTTTTCTACTTCTCTGCTCTTGTTGCCCGTAAAGAAGCAAAATACCGGATAAAACTATTTGAAGATGTGCAGGAAGAGTACAAAAACTACAAAATAAAGGCTAATGATATCGAGAAAAAACTCGCCCGAGCTTTGCAAGATGAGCGGAATAAACTGGCTGAATACAATATCCGCTAATCCTGAAAATAAGCCTTACAAAATTTAGCTATTGTAAGGCTTATTTTTAAAACATTTACTTCAGCTGTACTTTAAATTGGGGTTTTTTCCAGTTCGGACCAATTTTTTCAGTCATCCAAAACGGAATTTTCTCTTTTCCTTTAACTTGGATAATTCCGTTTGATTTCACTAAACCTGTTTTTAAGGATTCAAAACCTTCACTGAGCGGAGCGCCTTTTACCTCGTTATTTTTAATAGAAGCCACTTTTATATCCTCAGTATAAACAATTATTTTTGAAGGGTTAATTACTATATTATTCTGCAAAACCAAATTAATAGGCGGAACAACTCTGGTTGTATTTTTACCCGAACCTAAAACTATTGCCTCGTTACAATCAACAATCATATTGTTTTTAATAGACGCATTTTTCACCTGAAAATATTCATTGAGCTTTGGATTTTCTACTCCGTTCATTACCGAAATGGCCGCCCTCAAATCTGTACCGGTTAAGCCCTGCAAATAATTATCATGTACGTTTTGATTTTCACCAATAACACGGATACCACCGGTATTTTTAACCTTATTTCCGATGAAATAATTGCCTGCAACTTCCGAGTGGTTACCATGACGGAAAGTTACAGTGCCCACACATTCGTAAAACAAGTTGTTCAGAATATGGTTATGCCCAGATTTGATGGAGATAATCTCAGTTTCGCCATCACATTTATCGAAAATATTGTTTTCAACCGTGGCAAAGGAGTCAAACATGGACCATTCGCTGGTTCCGATACGGATAATTTCGCCTCCGTTTACACCTAAATCTGGCCTTGGACCAAAATAGTTATGGTCTATCTGCGAGTAGTTAGGCTTATCAGACAGCCAAATCACCAGCAATGTACCTTGATGGGTTTTACCAGAAAAAGAACAGTGGTCAACTCGGTTATGCGTTCCAAATACCGAAACCCATTTGTAATCTACAGTTTTATCGGGATGATTGTAATCAACAACGCTTGAGTTGGTTAATCTGCAGTTGTTGGAGCTTTTTGTAAAAGTAATTACGGCATCCTTTTCCGAATGTCCATCGGCGAAAGCCAGACCATCTACCACCAAATAATCACCGTCAATCTTCAGCGTGGAATTACCGGACAAGATTACTTCTCCCGGTTTTTCGGTGGTTAAAACGATAGGCTGTTGCGCTGATCCCTTGCCCTTAAAAACAAGCTGCTGGTTTTTCCAGTCGCCGTCTTTCATGATCACTTTATCGCCCGGCAACAGCTTTAACGAGGCTATTTCTTGTGCATTACCCACTAAAAAATCTTTAGCATTTGCGCCCATTGCAAACAGCATACACAATGCTGTAAGCTTAAGCTTTTGAATTACGTTTTTCATTTCCCTATTGGATTACAGCCTGTTTGTTTTTTAAACGTTTTGCCCTGGTCATTGCTTCTAAATAATAATAATCTGCATAGCTCAACGGTACGTCAACTTCACTGTTAGAAGGTTTGGAACCCGTACTGTGGATCAGGATAAAACCTTTATTTTCTCCGACTTTAGAGGTGTAGCCAGTTGCCAAATTTGTTAATATTTTTTCTGCCTTTTCCAGGTAATCATTGCCTGTTTTTGTGTAAGTACTCAACTCGAACAAAGCCGAGGAAATCACCGCCGCTGCGGATGCGTCGCGGGGTTCATTCGGGATATTCGGTGCATCAAAATCCCAATAAGGCACTAAATCTGCGGGCATATTTTTATTGCCGAACAGAAACTTAGCAACATTCTGCGCCTGCAATAAATATTTTGGGTCTTTGGTTTCACGATAACACATGGTATAGCCGTAAATTGCCCAGGCCTGTCCCCTAGCCCAAGCAGACGCATCGCTATATCCCTGATGGGTCTGTTTGTGTTCTACTTCGCCAGTTTCTGGATTATAATCTACCACATGCCAAGTGCTATAATCTTTACGGAAATGATTTTTCATGGTAGTGTTTGCATGTGCAACTGCTATTTTATAAAACGTGGAATCGCCGGACAGTTTTGTGGCCTCAAACAGCAGTTCGAGGTTAAGCATATTGTCAATAATCACCGGAAAATCCCATTTATCATCATGGTGGTCCCAACTGCGTATTGCGCCAACTTTTGGGTTAAAACGTGTTGCCAAGGTTTTTGCAGCCTGAATAATCACTTCTTTATCATGCTGGTTTTTGGTCAAACGGTAGGCGTTACCGAAACTGCAATATACTTTAAAGCCCATGTCATGGGTTGTTCCGTTGAACTTTTCCTTTTCTAAAGGGGCTGTAAACTTAATGGCCTGCTGTTTCCATTTGTCATCCTTGGTCAGTTCGTACAGGTACCAAAGCTCTCCCGGGAAAAAACCGCTTGTCCAGTCTTTTGACGGCACTAACTTGAGTTTACCGTTTTCCAAAGTACGCGGAGAAACCAATTGACCATTTTTGTTATCTGCTTTCGCTATTTCCTGAAGCATGAGCGTAGTCTGCATTTCTGCCTGACGGACTTCTTTTTTGAAGTGGAGTTTTTGGGAGCAACTGCTGAGGGTAATTGCTGTGAAAACTGTTGCTAATAGTTGATTGATTTTCATATTTATTTTATTAACCACGAGTGCTCGGAGCTTACAGAGTTAAATGGATTTTTTTATTTTTTATTTTTTATTTTTTATAAATACAATAACGGATACTTAATCGGTAGATTTCGGATAACCTCGTTCACCTTTGGCTGATGGTCGAGTGCTTTCCAAGTGTTAAACCACATTTGATTCTGGTAGGCATTTGCACCAAAAATTAATGAAGGTTGTGCCACCGGCCAGTCGTTCCAGTACATCACGTCCGGTTTTAATGTCCATTTGTTTTTGTCTGCAATGAAAGGCTGCATAAACTCGATTCCTTTTTTGATCGATTTCCCGTCGGTTGTTGTGTAACCGAAAAGATTATTCTCTTTAGTTGAAAGTATCTGGCAGAGAATGGTCATTGCATCCAGATTGAAAAGTGAATAGCCATAAGGTTTGGTACGGGCCATCTCCTGAGGGAAACTTCCGTTTACATCCATTTGATTTGGCAAAAGAACAGTTTTATAACGGTCTGATGCAAACTTTAAAAGTTGCTGATTGCCTGTCAACTTTGCAAAACCCGCAACCTGTAGGGTAAAACAGGTTCCGTGATTGTTCTTGGCGTTCATCTCCTCGTTTCCGTTTTTGCTGGTCATCAGCCATTTCAAATATTCAGAAAACCAGTTTTTGATGGCCTTTAAATCTGTTGCATTTATCCTGTTCTCCATCACCAAAGTCCCCTGTGCAACATCCAGTAAATGGATGGTATCAATAATTCCGATTCCCCTGCCCGTAAACCTTCCCTTTATTGCCTGCGCATATTCAAGATTGGAGTTCATTAAGGTTTCTGGGTTTACGAACCAAGCCTTTAAATGCAGTACAGCCTGTTTCACATATTTTTCATCGCCTGTAATCTTATATGCTGATGCCAGAGCGCCAATGATTTTGCTGAAACGGATCATGGCAAAACGGTGCGCCACAAAATTGTCTGGGTTAGTCAGCCCGTCTTTTTGGATGTAGGGCGCATTTGCATCCGCAGGATCCGGCCACCAATAATCCCCCTCGGAGTAAAAATCATGCTTTCCGCCTGCACTTCTTTTTGATGTTTCCGCTGTTACGGTAACGGGCTGCTGCCGCATTGCCCAGTCCGCTTCGGACAAAGTCTGTTTTTTCAAGACTTCTTCTGCCCGTTTTTCAATACTGTTTTTTTTATCCAATTTGGGAGAACATCCCACAAAAAACAGTAGTCCTATAACACTTAAAAATATCTTCATATTACAAATTTAAAAACTGGGTTGAAATTCCATCGGCTTTTACCGACGCTACACTTTTACCATTTTTGGTGTACAGGCTAATTACTGCCCTGCCATTGTAAAGCTGTACTTTACGCGAGCCCGATGAAGTTCCTTGGTCATCTATCAATTTCCCGTCTCCGGTTAAACCAAAATAAACGTAATTTTTGGCATCTAAACATAATACATTATTTGCATCCAATAATTTAGCTTCAATGGTGATTTTACCCTCGGCGTCCTTGATTTTTGTTAAAGTTAATTGAGCTGGCTTTCCCCATTTGGCTGTTTGGTAAGCCTGGGTAATTTCATCCGTTACGGTTTCTTTTCCCTTTTTCGCGATGACTTTAATTTCGTTATTTCCTTCCTGATAGTTTACCATCCAGCGCAAACCTGCCGCCGGAAAATCCTGACTGTTGCGCTTCCTTATTCCCTGACTTTTGCCGTTCACAAAAAGTTCTGCCTCATCTGCATTGGAATAAACTTTTACCATTCTTGCTTCGCCCTTATCGCCCCAGCGTACCGGCCAGCTATGCCCGTAAATATGCGCCATTAAATCTTTGATCCAGTACGACTGGAAAACATAATAAGCTTCCTTTTTGGTAAAATCTCTTTCTACCACGCCTTTTTGGTTCACATAAGGAACCGGATTGTCCGGGCGCACCGGCGTGGAAAAATCCTTGAAAGGCCAATAAGCCGAACCCGTTAACCAGGGCATAGTTTCCTGTTCTTTTAAATGCCAGTCGATCAAATTACACACGTAAGATTCGCTCCAGTCGCCATCTTTTGAAACTCTTGCACTTCCGCCGAAAAGTGATGCATCTCCTGCCCTTTCATCTCCGGTATCTGACTTTTTAACTTTGCTCAGCGCATCATCCGGGTTTTCCGAATGGCGTCCGGCATGGCTATCACCTCCCCACTCAATATGCAAAAAGTGGTCAACATCATTAAATTCGTTTTTCACGATTTCCTTATAATCGGTGTAGATACCTCGGTACCAGCCTGCCCAGATAGACGGCGAGTAAACATCCACAATATCCTTACAGAAATCGCATCTTCTTATAGCGGTCATTCTTGTTCTGTCCAGTTTGTGGCTCAAATTGTTAAGCTCGGTCATATACGCTCTGATTTTTCCTTTATCAAAGGTGGTAAAATCATTCGGCCAGTCGTTCTCATTGCCCAGTCCCCAGATGATTACCGCCGGGTGGTTATAATGCTGTTCGATCATATTGGTGAGCATTCTTTTGCCCTGTGCCTGGTAAACGGGCCCGCCCAGTCCGCCACGGCACCATGGGATTTCTTCCCATACCATAATCCCTAAGCTATCGCAAAGGTTTAAAACAATACGTGACTGCTGATAATGGCCCAGACGGATAAAGTTGACGCCCATGTCTTTCATCATCTTCATTTCGGTGCGTATCATATCCTCCGTCATGGCGGCCCCTACACCGGCATGATCTTCATGGCGGTGGGTGCCTCTCAATAATAAACGCCTCCCGTTAAGCATGAACGGTCCTTTTTTTACAAATTCAAAATTGCGGAAACCTACTTTTTCGGTATGTACCGCTTTTTCTCCGTTTTGCTCTGCCGTAATTTCAACGGTGTAAAGATTGGGCGTTTCTGGCGACCATAGTGCTGGCTTTTTGATATTGATCAGCGAAAGTGCTTCTTCCGGCCTTAAGCCTTTGAATTCTTTTTGGCTGTTACTGATGGTTTTGCCTTTAGGGTCGGTTACTCTGATGCTGATATTTGCATTTTGGATGTTTTGAGGGTTGTAAAAACGTGATGAAATTTTTAATGTTCCCTGCTTTCCTTTTACATCAACTTCTGCCAGAGCAAAAACTTTATCAATGGAGAGCTGTGGCTGATAGACTAAATTCAGGTAACGGTAAAGCCCCCCGTATATATTGAAATCGGCTAAATCCGAAGGCATCATCTCCAAATCCCTGGAATTATCACAACGGATAGAAATTGGGATCTGTCCCTTAAAACGTCCCTTAAATAAGGTGTCTTTTTTGAAGGATGCTACCGCATCGGTAATATCGACTGTCCATTCATCATAACCGCCCACGTGTTCCCCTACCTTGGTATTGAAAACATAGACCTGTGTTTTTTGTCCGGCGCCCTCAAAATGTAGGATGGTTCTTCCGTTTTTATAGGGGTTGTCTATCTTCAGACTGGTGCGGTACCAGCCCGGCCCTTGGTAATAATTTACATCTGGGTCAACGGCATCCGTTGCGTTAAAGCAGTGGGGTAAATTTACTTTTGTCCATAAAGGCACACTCTCCGAGCTTCCGGGTTTTGCCTCGCGGTTGGCTTCCCAAATTCCTCCTAAATCACTTTTTAGAAATTCCCAGTTTTTAGTGAGCCTTTGGCTGTGCTGGGCTTGGGTGTTAAAAGAAAATATAGTGACTAATACTGCAAAAATTGTAATTCGCTTCATTTAATGGCTTTATTAATAATTGGCAATTGCTAAAATAGAGGTTGTAACCGAACAGAACAGGGGAATATTTTAAGGAAGATATGGTAAAATCTTAATATTCTGTTTTTTTGATACAAATGAAACAGGTTTAAAAAATCTTTTAATTAAGATCTGAAATTTAATATGGAAATGGTGAAGAAAAGTAAAAAAGAGTTGCAACTTTAAAAGAAATGTCTGCTTATTTGTAAACGATAAATTTTTCATAACAATTTTATAAGATTAAATCAAAAAGGATTATTAAATCCTCTAATTACTATTTAACGTGAGTTCGGTTTAAGCGGCTAAGAATAGTTGTTTATTATTTTCTT
>NZ_CAMLIG010000055.1 GCF_946480185.1 uncultured Pedobacter sp.
CGCAAGTCCATCGCTTCGGCTTCGCAATAACGGGAGGATTGAAGCAAATTTACAAAACGCTTGTCGGCAAATGGCTTATTAAAGTCTGATAGCGCTTGTTTTATCTCAAAAAAAGCTATGCAAAGCGGTAAAAACAGGGTTGCCAATTAAACATTCCTTACAGTGGTTGAAGGTGATTAAACAATCTAAAGAATCTGTAAAAACATGAAGCACTAATCCAATTCCAATGATATTGAAGGGCTTTTTAAAGAACAGCAAAGCAAAATAAAAAGGAATGATATAAAAGCTATGGAGCGGATGGAAGCCGATACTGCAGCGGTCTGGCTGAAATATGGGCGTTGCCAAAAGATGATCAAGATCTATAATCATAGTACCCAATAAAATCAAGTAAGCCGTTTTCCACTCGCTTCTAAAAAAATAGTACGCGATGAAAAAGGGAACTATAAAATGTAAGGAATAATGAATTATAGTTTGCATTTTTCTGATTTATCAGTGCTTTAAACTTAGAAAAATATTATTCGTTTTTAATCGCTAATCTCTTTTTACCGACTTAACAATTATGCCGATGGAAGAGCTACTCCCTCTCCTTCGGAGAGGGCTGGGGTGAGGCTCCTTTTTCAATAACCACACTCGCTGCGTTTCCACCGAAACCAACCGCATTAATCATTATTTTTTTGATTTCTTTGTTTGAGGACTGTGCTTCCAAATAAGGCGGAGCGATAAATTGGTTATGCTGTATCATCAAAAGTGCCATTTCCAAACTCAATGCGCCGGAAGCTCCGAAAGTATGTCCTAATTTCCACTTGTTGCAAGTTAGCAAAGGCAGATTATTTCCAAAAACAGCTTCAATCGCCCTCATTTCCGCAAGGTCGCCTAAAATCGTTCCTGGCGAGTGCATAATCACTACGTCAATTGATTGTAAGTCATGATTTTTTAATGCTTTTTGCATGGCTTTTTGCATACATTCGGCATCAGCAGATAAAGAAGCTCCGTTTTTTATGACCTCCACGCCGTAACCGATACTGGTAATGTATGCGATTGCATTTGTTGCGTTTGCTTCTAAACCGAAACAGGCAGCGCCTTCCCCTAAAATCATGGAACTTTTCTGCTTTTCTAAATCCATCGCCCGGCAGGGAAAATCCTCAGTTGAGCTGGAATAAATTTTTAAAGCTTTCATTTGCGCCACGGTGAAAGGCGTTAATGGCGCTTCGCTTCCGCCAGCTAAAAAATGATCTGCGTAGCCAGAAGTTATCCAAACTACGGCATTAATAATGGCATGTAATGCGGTACTGCAAGTGATGGAATGTGATATCGCTGGTCCGCCGGTTCCTAAATCTGTAGCTACCCAGCTGGCAATATTTCCTAATGTTGTAGCAGGCGAACAGAGCGGATAGGTTTCTTTTTCCTGACTAGCAATAAAATCTGCATGGTATTTTTCGAAAAGGGTAGTAGCTCCGCGAGATGAACCGATGTTTATCCCAAACTCTTTATCAAGACTATTCCAATCTGCATCTTTTACCGCCAATCTGGAAGCCTGAATGGCGAAAATAACACTCGGATCTAAGTTTTTATAGGCTTGTTTTTCGCCTTTTATAGCATCAACTAATTCTTTGGCAGTGTAAGCTAAGGGTGCGCACCAATCTTCCTCTTGCAAAAAAGTCTGCTTTTTAAACTCATGTTTGTTGTTCAAATAATTTTGCCAGATTTCCTTTTTATCTGAACCTAAAGCAGAAACACTTCCCCAACCCGTAATGCCAATTTTTTTTGCTTCCATGGGCGCAAATATCTTTATTTATATTGTTTTGGCAATCAATTATAGGTCATTGTTTTTACAAACGGATTCCACGTAAAAAATCCTCAATCAGCATTTTCTTTTTACCTTCTTGCTGAATTTCTTTTACGGATATAAAACCGTCTTGGGTAGCAAATTTTAAGTAGGTTTTACCATCGCTCAAAAACTCACCCGGAGCGATAGCAGGTTTCTTTTTATCTTGTTCCGCTTTGTAAATTTTTAATCCCTTATCCAAAAAACTGGTGTAGGCAGTAGGGTAAGGGCTCAATCCTCTAATCAAATTAAAAACCTTTTCATTGGGGTTATTCCATTCAATTTTACAATCTTCCTTAAAAATCTTTGGAGCATGCCTTAACTCTTTTTCATCAAAAGCGGATTGCGGTTTTTCCTGATAGTTATGCTTTGCAATTTTAGCTACTGTTTTAGTCAGCAAGGCAGCACCGGTCTCCATCAAAACATCGTGTAAATCTCCGGCAGTCATTGTATCGCTAATGGCAACTTTGTCTGAAAAAAGCACATCGCCGGTATCAATCTCGTGTTTTAAGAAGAACGTGGTTACACCACTTTCTTTTTCTCCGTTGATAATTGCCCAATTGATAGGGGCAGCGCCTCGGTATTGCGGCAGTAGCGAAGCATGTAAATTGATGGTTCCGTATTTTGGCATTGCCCAAACTGCTTCTGGTAACATCCTAAAAGCCACAACAACCTGTAAATCGGCATTTAGGGCTTTTAACTCCTCTAAAAATTCCGGGTTTTTAAGCTTTTCGGGCTGTAAAACATTTAAGTTGTTTTCAACTGCAAATTTTTTGACGGCAGATTCATTGAGTTTTTGGCCACGACCGGCAGGTTTATCGGGTGCGGTAATTACACCAACAATATTTTCTCCTGCGTTTAATAATGCTTTTAAAGAGGCCACCGCAAAATCTGGTGTGCCCATAAATATAATTCTCATTGTTTTCTTTTTTATGCGATGTATTTTTATACAACAGCTTATTCTCTACGTCGCGTCATGTCGACGAAAGGAGACATCTCACTTGCAAAGTTGCCATTTAATTTCTTTCACATATAGGTGTCAAATACAACATGAAAACTCTGCTTGTGGGTTTTCTCGTACCTCGAAATGACGGAAAGTAGAGCAAAACCGCTTAACTGGGGACTAATTATACAACAAATACTTTTTACGCATCAGCTTATAAGCATCTAAATCTTTTTTCCAGCTTGCTCTAATTTCAGCCTCTGTTTTTCCGGATATAATCTGCTGCATTAGCACATCGTTTCCGGCCAATTTATTAAAAAAGGGCGTAAAAAAGTTGGTTTTACCAGGATAGGCTCGGTAAAAATCAATCAATAACTTAATGTTCAGTTGTTTAGCCTGATGGAGTTTTTCTTCGTCCAAACTTCTAAAATCAATGCCGTAACAAACCTCGTTCTCGAATGGTGGATTTTTACTCATACCTTCTATACTTTTTGGCGTAAAGCTAAAGTTGTATTTCCCTTTCAATAATGGACTTCCCAAAACCTGAAACGGAAACATCGTTCCTCGGCCCTGGCTGGTTTTTGTCCCCTCGAATAAGCACAAACTTGGATATAAATAAATTGAAAGGTTGTTAGGTAAATTTGGAGATGGCTTTACAGGTAAAATGTATTCCATCGCGTGGTTATAGTTGGCATTTTTAATTACGGTTAAATTGCATTTGGCACCATTAATTAACCAGCCTTCTCCGTTCACCATCTGTGCAAATTCGCCGTTAGTTAAACCATGGGCAATAGGTATGGGGTGCATTCCAACTCCTGATTTAAAATTGGGGTCTAAAACAGGTCCGTCAATTAAATCGCCGTTTGGGTTGGGTCGGTCTAAAACGATTAACGGTACATTGTTATCGGCGCAAGCCTGCATTACTTTTGCCACGGTTATGGTGTAAGTATAAAACCGGGCGCCCACGTCTTGAATGTCAAAAACGACGACATCAATATTTTCCAAATCTTCTTTTGAAGGAGCGCTTTTAGCACCATACAAAGAAATCACCGGGAAACCTGTTTTTGTATCGGTATAATTGCCAACGGTTTCGCCAGCATCCGCGTTGCCTCTAAAACCATGTTCGGGACCAAAAATCGCCTTTATATTAACAGCCAGGCTTTTCAGAGTATCTACTAAAGGTATTTCGTTAATTTCTGCAGTTTGGTTAACCACTAAGCCTACTCGCTTTCCTGTTAAAAGTGGCAAATATTTGGCTGTTTGCTCTGCGCCGGTTAAAATTTTGTAGCTAGGCTTTTCTGTTTCGGTATTTTTAGATTTTTGACTGCGGGCATCTAAAACACGGGCATTGCAAGCATTGCAACTTAGCAAGGCAATAAGAGGCAAAAGCAAAAAGTAAAATCGTATGTTTTTTAAACCCAACATATTTTCTGTTTTTATTTTAATGGTTGCATATTTGCATCGATAAAAATAAACAAAAGCCCTTGAATTTAGGATTATTTATAGCCAAACGTATTTCATTACAAGCAGAACGCACTTTCTCTAAACTGATTGTGCGCATTGCAATTGTTGGAATTATGCTGGGTTTGGGCGTGATGATTTTATCAGTAGCCATTGTAAAAGGTTTTAAAACAGAGATTAGGGAAAAAGTTAGGGGCTTTAATGGCGATATTCAGTTTGTAAAGTATGATTTAAACTCTTCGTTTGAAAATACGCCCTTCACTTTTAAAAAGGAAAGTTTTGAAAAAGCTAAACACTTAAAGGGTGTGGTTCATGTGGTGCCTTTTGCCAATAAACCCGGTATTATTAAAGCAAACGGAGAGGTGGAAGGCGTGATTTTAAAAGGGGTGGACAGCACTTACGATTGGAATTATTTTAAAAATATTTTAATTGCGGGGAAAACATTAGATTTTTCAAATCATAAAACTGCCGATAAGCAAATTATTATTTCTGATGTACTGGCCAAACGCCTGAATTTGAAAGTTGGTGATGATTTTCTGATGTATTTTGTTCAGGAATCTTTAAGGAAGAGAAAATTTGAGATTGTTGGAATTTACAATACCGGCGTAGAGGAAGTGGATAAAACTTACGTTATTGGTGATATTTCTTTGATTAGGAAGCTGAACAACTGGGATAATAATGAAGTAGGTGGCTATGAAATTAGGATTAATGATTTCTCTAAGCTTGACTATTTTACTTATGCCTTAACAGATTTTTTACCGCCTGAGGTTAAAGCGGTGAATGTAAAGGATAATTATCCTGTTATTTTTGATTGGCTCTCTTTGTTAGATGTTAACGCACAGGTTATTCTGATTTTGATGCTGGTTGTAGCCGTAATAAACATGATATCGGCATTGTTGATTATGATTTTGGAACGGACTAATATGATTGGTTTGCTAAAAGCATTGGGTGAAACCAACTGGGGCGTTCGAAAAATATTTTTGTACAATGCACTTTATTTAGTGGGAATTGGGATGTTGCTGGGCAACGCTTTCGGTATTGGCTTGGGTATTTTGCAACAGCAAACCCATTTTTTTACTTTAGATGAAGCTTCTTATTATATGAAGTTTATTCCCGTTCAGTTAGCGTTTATGGATATTTTGTGGATTAACGCCGGAACTTTGCTGATTTGCCTTTTGGTATTGCTTGTTCCTTCTTTGTTGGTTACCCGTATCTCTCCGGTGAAAGCAATTGCTTTTAAATAACCATTTCTCATTTGCGCTTCAATGAAATTTTAATACGCTTTCCTTTGACGGTTATTCTTAGCTAAAAAAAAATCTCTTGATGTGGAATTTATAACAGAATGCTCCACATTTCTGTCTTTTATTATACTCGCTTGTGAGTAGCTTTACCTTAAAATTTACACTGGTTTATTTTACAAAAAATCAAACCTTTTATTTGTAATTTTCGTATACTAACACTACAAATACTTACGATCATGAGAATCCTAATCGCAGACGACGACCAATTGATGCTTAAAATGCTAGAGTTCAGGCTTAAAAGAGACGGACATCAAGTTTTTCTTTCTAAGGATGGGCAGGAAGCTATGCAAATACTCAACACGCAAGAGTTAGATTTAGTAATCTCCGACATCATGATGCCTTATTCATCAGGCTTAGAACTAATTGGTTTTATCAAACAAAAATTCAACAATAGCATAAGAACAATTATTTTATCGGGTATGGGACAAGAAAACGTGGTTTTGGAAGCTTTTAAATTAGGAGCTACAGACTTCATGACCAAACCTTTTAGTCCGAATGAGTTAGCTATGCGTATCAACAGATTAACGCTTTCCAACTAAATTCATTTTTGTATTTTTCAGTGTTTTAAACAGCGATTCATTCATTAAATGTGGTATCACAATACTTTAACCTAAGTGATGTGCAGCTATTAACTGGGCTAACAATAATATTTTGCGGTTTTATTATTTTACTCATTGGTTTCATAGTTGTCTCTTTGTTTATCTTAAACAAAAGAGAGCTTAACTATTACGATTGGAAAGAACTGGCTGACGATTTAATCACTATGGCTATTTTTTTTGAACCTGATGATTTAAACCTGTTAAATATAAAAGTGGTTGAAATTTCGCCTAAAATAGAAAAACTGCTGCCTAATAAATACTTCAGGAAAATTTTAACCGACCAACTCCTATCTGCTAAAGAAAATATGATTGGAAGTTCGGGAGATAACCTCAATCTACTTTATAAACAATTGGGTTTAGAAGCTTTTGCCTTAAAAAAAATCAAGAGCAAATCGTGGTCTAAAATTGCGATTGGTATTAAAGAGCTCGGCTTAATGAATTTAAAAAAATATCGTAAAGATATTGAACCATTTTTAAACTACAAACGGACATTAATTCGTATTGAAGCCCAAAACACGATGCTCAAATTCAGTGGTTTCCAAGGTTTGCGTTTTTTGGATACGGTTGCCTATCCTATTTCAGAGTGGCACCAACTCAAATTATTAGAAGAACTAGCTCAATTACCGCCAGAGGATTTTACAGGAATAGATAATTGGTTAAGTTCCAACAATGACTCAGTTGTGATATTTGCACTAAAATTGATTCGTAACTACCACTTGTTTCAGTTTCACCAACAACTTACGCAACTTTTTTTGCACAAAAAAGAAGATATTAGATTCCAGGCCATCATCTCAATTAAAGAAATTTCTGATGAAAGCACCGCAAAAAGTTTAATTGAGATTTACCCAAATGAAACCATCAATAATAAGCTAGAAATACTAAATGCTTTAAAAGAGATAGCTATTGCAGACGAAATTCCATTTATTATTTCTTGTTTAGACGACCCCCTAACAGACATTAAATTTGCAGCAGTGTCCGCACTTTACCACATTAAACCCAATGGCTTTAGCTATGTTTTAGCTCACGCTGATGCAGATAAAGAGCCACTAGTTAGCATTATTAAGCATTTTCAATCGGATATTAAATGATTTGGCTTAAACTGGTATATGACCTCATCACTTATGGCTTGTTGTGCTACTCGCTATTCTTATTAACGGGCTACATTTGTATCGCCCTTTATTCTATTGGCGAAATCAATAAATATCTTCACAAAAACAGCTTTACCAATTACAGAATGTTGGCCAGTTCTAATGATATACCTGGAATTAGCATTTTGGCACCTGCTTATAACGAGGGTGCAAACATTATCGAAAATGTACGCTCTTTACTTTCAATCCACTATAACAATTTAGAGGTAATTATCATTAATGATGGCAGTAAAGACGATTCGATTGAAAAACTGATTGTTGCCTATGATTTAGAGAAGTTGGATTACTTTGTAGATCAAAAAATAGACACCAAAAAAATAAGAGCAATTTATAAGAGCAAAAACGAAATTTACAGAAAGCTAATTGTAGTTGATAAAGAAAACGGTGGTAAAGCCGATGCTTTAAATGTTGGTATCAACGTATCTAAAAATCAATATGTAGTATGTATTGATGTGGACTGCATTATTGAACAAGATGCGCTTCTAAAATTAATTAAACCTTTTTTAGAAAACACAAAAGAACGGGTAATTGCAACTGGTGGGGTGGTAAGGATTGCCAATGGTTGCGAAATTGCCAACGGCAGATTGGTAAAGGTTGGCTTGCCACGTGATTTTTTACCACGAGTACAAACCCTAGAATATATAAGGGCATTTTTGTTAGGAAGGATGGCATGGAGCAGGCTGAATGGCTTAATGTTAATTTCGGGAGCTTTTGGCGCATTTGACAGAGAGATTGTTATTAAATGCGGTGGCTATAACCATAAAACTGTAGGCGAAGATATGGAGCTGGTGGTTAGGATGCGGCGCTACATGGAAGAAAATGATTTGCCTTATAAAGTAGCTTTTATCCCTGATCCCTTATGTTGGACAGAAGCACCAGCATCGTATAAAATTTTGGGTAGGCAACGCAACCGCTGGACGCGAGGAACAATAGAAACCCTAAAATTCCATAAGGTGATGTTTTTAAACACTGGTTACGGAATTTTAGGCGTTCTTAGCTATCCGTATTGGTTTTTCTTTGAGCTTTTAGCACCGCTAGTAGAATTTACAGGTATCATTATATTTGCTTTTTTAGCACTATTTGGTTCGCTAAATTGGCCGTATTTTTTCGCCTTATTGGGTTGTGTATATACTTTTGGTGTACTTTACTCCGTCTTCGCCATTTTAATGGAAGTGCTTACGTATAACCAATACCGCAGAGGAAAGGATATTTTAAACTTAATATTAACCGCTTTTTTGGAGCCTATCTTTTTCCATCCTTTTGTGGTTTGGGCCGCAGTACGAGGAAACATTGATTATTTGCAAAAGAAAAGTAGTTGGGGAGAAATGACAAGAGCAGGTTTATCTCAACCTAAAAAAAACTAGTATGGAAAAGAGATCGACTAAAAACTATTTCCTGATTAAACTAGGTGGTGCATTCAAGTTCATCTCAAGCCACTTAATGGTAAGTTTGTGGCTCATATTATTTTTCAGCTTTATAGAGCTAATTATCACATGGCAAACCAAAGGCTTACCAAATAATTTTTTTCAATTGCTCATGATCAGCATCACAAATGATCTATTGTACTGGTTAAAATACATTTGGGTGATTTATTTGGTTTTTGTTCCGCTGCTCATGCTGATTCCAAAACCTGCTAAGGTTTTGTTAAAAATATTCATCATCCTATTTTTCATCATCCATCTTTTACTGGTAAATTATTTTAATACCACTTTAGTTCCGCTAGGAGCAGATTTTTATGGCTATTCTTTAAAAGATATACAAGAAACATTAAATGCTTCTGGCGGAATAAACTTAACAGCAATACTGATTTTAACAGTAGTGATTGCGTTGTTAACTTATATTTTCTTCTTTGGTATAAAAAAAATCACCTTTACTAGATACACAGCTATTATCCTCCCAATAGTGTCGTTTTCTTTAATTTTCTCCAACCTGTTTAGCATAAAAAAAGAACTAAAACTCAATTATGATTTTGCTAATAACTTGGCGCTTAATAAATCAGAATACTTCTATCAAGCATCATTTAAACATTTTTTTCCTGCTAATGATGAAATCGACTTAGATTATAAAGAACCTATAACCTCTCATTTCAAATACATAGATGAAAAAAATTATCCGTTTCTTCATCAAGAAAACACCAATGACGTACTTTCTGTTTACTTTAAAAAAGATACGGTAAAACCAAACATTGTTTTTGTAGTGGTAGAAGGCTTGGGTAGCGCATTCTCAAATGATGGCGCATATTTGGGGAGTTTTACACCTTTTTTAGATTCATTATCAACCAAGAGTTTATACTGGGAGAACTTCTTGAGCCAAGCTGGCAGAACATTTGCCGTTTTACCCTCTCTTTTTGGATCTTTACCTTTTGCTAAAAATGGCTTTTTAGAACTGGGTGATAAAATGCCTAAACATCTTTCATTAATCAATCTGTTGCAACACAACGGCTATGAGAGTTCTTTCTACTATGGTGGCGATGCTAGCTTTGATAATATGGCTGATTATTTAAAATTAAATAACATCAATCAATTAAGAGACGAGAAAACTTTTCCGCCCAATTACAGAAAAATTCCGTCTAAAACTAATTTCTCCTGGGGTTACGAGGATGGAGAACTTTTTAGGTATTATTTAACGAATCAAAAGGTAAGTTCTCAACCTAAACTTAGTATTATTTTAACTGTTTCTACACATAATCCTTTTAAGATAAATCAAGAAGAGAAATACCACGCAATATTTGAGAAAAGATTAAATCAATTGGGGTTTGATGATGCAAAAAAACGCTCTTATAGAAACTATATCGACCAGTATGCCAGTATTTTATATACTGATGATGCTCTAAAAAACTTCTTTAGCGCATACAAAAACAGAGCTGATTATGAAAATACCATTTTCATCATTACCGGCGACCATAGAATGCCCGAAATACCAATGAGCACAAAAATAGATAGGTACCATGTGCCTTTGATTATTTTTTCTCCCTTGCTAAAAACTAACGCAAGGTTCAAATCTATTTCTACTCATTACGATGTAACCCCTAGTTTATTAGCTTATCTAAAAAACAGCTATCAAATAAAATTACCAAAGTTAAGTGCTTGGGTTGGCGAAGGTTTAAGTACTGATGTTAATTTTACCAATAACCACAGTTTGCCTTTAATGCAAAATAAGACCGATTTGATAGATTTCATCAGCGGGAAATACCATTTGAATGAAGGCAATTTATACCAACTTAACGCCAATATGGATGAAGAAAAAGTAGAAGATGATTTGAGTACAAAACAAAGATTAACCGCCGAATTCAATCAGTTTAAAATTAGAAATAACCAAATAATACATGGAAAAGCGTTATTACCTGATTCTATTTTAAACAAATATGCACTGCCCTAGAATAGTTGTGATTGAACTTATGTAACAAACGGTATCTTCTTTTTTTAGGATGACTACGTGGTAAAACATGAACCTAAAATAAACAACGCAAACCTCTCGAAAA
>NZ_CAMLIG010000056.1 GCF_946480185.1 uncultured Pedobacter sp.
TCGAAGAAAATAATAAACAACTATTCTTAGCCGCTTAAACCGAACTCACGTTAAAATAAATTATAGAGAAGCTATCCCAAGCCAAACATCTTCCGCTCTTGTGGTAGCTTAGTGACGCTTTTTTCTAACATCATTAATAGATTAAACAAATGTCGAAATGTAGTCTCATCAAATCAAGATGTTTATTGGCTTAACATGTTGATTACCAATTAGTAACGTCATTATCAGCGCGTCTTTTTCCCTGTTTTAAAAGACGCCATGAATGACGCTTATAAATATTGAGGTTTATTATATAATTTGGTAAGGCTTAAAACCAAAAAAGCCTCCAAATCATATGATTTGAAGGCTTTTGCACATTTTTGAAATGTAATTGGCGGAATGGACGGGACTCGAACCCGCGACCTCCTGCGTGACAGGCAGGCATTCTAACCAGCTGAACTACCACTCCGTTTGGTCAAAAATTTATATTAAATTTTCAATTTTATTACCCTTACATTGCGTTAGGGAGTGCAAATATAGACAAAAGGATTTAACTCCAAAATTTATTTTAAAATAAATTATTCTCCGTTTCCTTCTTTTAGTTTTTCTGCGTTTTCTGCAAACTGTAAGGCCTCTAAAATCTCCGTTAAATCTCCGTTCATTACAGCAGGTAAGTTATAAGTAGTCAGTCCAATACGATGTTCTGTAACCCTTCCTTGCGGATAATTGTACGTTCTAATCTTTGCCGAGCGGTCTCCGGTAGACACCATTGTTTTTCTTTTGCTGGCAATAGCTTCGTTATGTTTTGCAAGTTCACGTTCGTATAATTTGCTACGTAACATCTCCATTGCCCGCTCACGGTTTCCCAATTGCGAGCGCTCAATTTGACAAACCACCACAATTCCCGACGGCCTGTGCGTCAACTGAACTTTAGTCTCCACCTTATTCACATTTTGCCCACCTGCACCACCAGAACGCGAAGTCTGCAAATCCACATCAGCAGGATTGATATATACGTCAACTTCTTCAGCTTCAGGTAAAACCGCTACAGATGCCGCAGAAGTATGCACTCTGCCTTGTGTTTCCGTTTCCGGCACACGCTGTACACGGTGAACGCCAGATTCATATTTTAAAACTCCGTAAACATCCTCACCAAGCACCTTAAAAATAACTTCCTTATAACCACCGTTGGTACCTTCAGTAACCTCTAATGTTTCGCATTTCCAGCCTCTACCTTCGCAATAGCGTACATACATACGGTACAAATCACCGGCAAAAATTGCGGCTTCGTCACCGCCTGTTCCACCTCTAATCTCTACAATCGCATCCTTTTCGTCACCTTCCTCTTTTGGGATCAGCATCAAACGAATCTTGGCCTCTAGCTCCTCTTTTTGTGGCAAAAGAGCATCCAGTTCTTCTTTGGCCATCTCTCTAAACTCCTGATCTTTTTCAGTCGCCAAAATATTTTTGTTAGATTCAATATTGCTCACCACATCTCTGTAAATAAAATACTGGTTCACAATCAATCCTAAATCTTTATATTCCTTGCTCAACTGCGCAAAACGCTTCATATCCTGCGTTACTTCAGGGCTGCTCAGCTGAATCTCTACATCATCCCTACGTTGCTTTATCGCTTCTAATTTCTCTAACATATTATTTTTTGAAAATGTACCGGCAAAAAAGCCGGCAGGTTCTGTGTTCTTGGGTTAATGCAGTCCCGCTATCCGTTCATACGCCATTGGCATTAATCACCAGGCCGGTATCCACTGCTATCGGGTTTAGATTACTCAAGTACATGCAAAACACTCAATTTTTTAACCGACCACAAAGTTAAATCTTTTTCTCTTAAAATGATGAGCCTGTTAAACCTAAGCGTGGCTTTTTTAAATGCCGAAGAGTCCGGCAGCGGGATTTCTTTTAAATCAAAAGTTTGGTAGTTATAACTCATCAGTTTGTTGTCTTTTGTGAAATAGATGTTGTTATCATCCACATCAAAATTGGTTTTTGGATAAACCGCGGCTGTTTTAACAAAATTCCCGTACTTGTCAAAAATACGGATGCCTGCTGTAGTATCGTTAATATAAACCTGTTGGTCGTCCGTTAGCATAAAATTTGCCTGCATATCAAACCCGTTTCGCTGGTAAATATTTCCGCTTTTTAAATCATCTACAAAATAATTGGTGAGTTTTCGCAATTCGCGGTTAATTTGGTCATAAGCCCAAAAGCCATTGTTATTGGCAGATGCAATTAAAGAAATCTGGATGTCCGGATTTTGGTTAAAAGTGTATTTACTAATCTCGCTTAGGTTATTGTTAAGCACCACCACCTCTTGGTAGGCCGGATAATATAAAATCACTCTTAAGGGGTCGGTTACATCTAATTGCGCAATCTCACCGTAAGATTTGTTGGTGTAATTCCATAAAAACTTTCCGTTTGGATTAAACTTTAAAAGTTCGTTTTTTGGCGTCACAACAAATAAATTTCCTAAATTATCAACTGATGCAATTTTAGCAAGCGTATCTATTTTAGCAATTAATGTGTATTCTTGGGCATACAGGTTCTCTCCTCCGTTAAACAGAAGGAAAATAAAAATGTGTTTCAAAAATATTCTGGCTATTTTTTGCATTAAATCAGTTCAGGTTCAAAACTTTTTAGTTGGATATCGTTGCCATCAAAAACGGCATAAGTTGTAAAATTTACCCATTCGCCTAAATTAATGTATGTCGCATTTTCTACTTCAAATTTTATAGGGAAATGCCGATGACCTATAATTAAGTAATCAACTTGTCCAAATTTTTGTTTGAACTGTTGATAATAACTAATCAGCCAATTTTTTTCATAGTCGGTTTGGCGTTCACCATGTTTTTTATTGCCTGCAATTCTGCTTTTCTGGCTCCAGTAGTTTGCTATCCCCACTCCAAAATTCGGATGCAATCTTGCAAATAGCCATTGGCAAAATTTGCTTCTAAAAAACTTCTTCAAAAGTTTATAGGCATTATCTCCTTTTCCTAAACCATCGCCATGGTGTAAAAAGAAACGTTTTCCATTCAGTTCTAAAATCAGCTCATCACTAATAATGGTAGCGTTTAACTCTTTTTTAAAATAATCGAAAACCCACATATCGTGGTTCCCTTTAAAGAAGTAGAGCTTAATACCCGCGTCACTCAGTTCTGCCAATTTTCCTAAAAGTCTGATATAACCTTTGGGTACAACGGTGCTGTACTCAAACCAAAAATCAAAAACATCGCCCATTAAAAAAACAGTATTCGCATCTTTTTTGATAAAATCTAACCAAGCTACCAGTTTAGCTTCCCTAGCTCGGCTGCTATCGTAGTTTGGTGCACCTAAATGAAAATCTGATGCGAAATAATAATGCGTTTTCTCCATTGGCAATAAATATGATTTAAAATTATGTAAAATATGTTTTTAAATCATATAAATATCAATTTGGATGATGTTTGCTATTGAATTAGTCGGTAAAAATTAGGGTGTAAGTACTAAATTCTTTAGAATGAAATGCATGGCAGAAGAAAGCTGAAATCTATTTATGAAACCAAATCTAAACGTTATAAAACATTCTAATCAAGTAATTAATATGGTAAACAATTCCCATTATCCACGGAGTTATTTTTGTAAGTACGGTTTCAAAAACAGCTAGTATCATCACATTTATTTTAACAGGTAAACACTTGTGCTGGTAAAATAAAAATTGTGCCGAATTACATAAAATGCTTTGAATTTTTTTGTAATTGATTGGTTTATAGGAATAAAAAAGTGCCAACCTTTTAAGGTTGGCACTTACAAATCAATCAAAAATAAAAAACTTAAACAGAAAAACTTGTTCCACAACCACATGTACTACTTGCGTTTGGGTTGTTAAAAACAAAGCCTCGGGCATTTAAACCTTGCTGAAAATCTACTTGCATCCCAGCAAGATAAAGTCCATGAGCCTTGTGCATAAAAACTTTAATTCCATCAATATCATATTGGCTATCACCTTCTTTCGCCTGGTCAAAACCTAAAACATAACTCATCCCAGAGCAACCACCCCCTTCAACTCCTAAACGTAAACCAAATGATTCATCTAGTTCCTGTTGCGACATTAGTTTTTTAATCTCTTTTTTTGCACCCTCTGTTAAGGTTACCGGTGCAACAGCTTCTATTGTGTTGGTCATAAAAATAATTTAATATTCAAATATACAGGAAAATGTAGATTTTTGTTTTTAAATAAGCTTATTTTACCCCCAATTTACATTACAACATGGATACTACCGCTTTCTTTTTAGATATTTTAAAATACACCCTTTCGGGCATTTTTGTTTTTTTTACTGCTTATTTCATCCTCAAAAATCATTTCGATTCTTATTATAACCTAAAAGAGTTAGAGTATAAAACAATGGTTGTAAAAGACGTTTTGCCTTTAAAACTACAAGCTTATGAAAGAATGACGCTTTTTGTTGAGCGTATTAATCCTAGTAATTTGATGGTGCGTTTACATCAGCCGGGCATGTCGGCAAAAGAAATGCAAGCTTTAGTTTTAGCCGAAGTAAAAGCCGAATATCAACACAATATCTCGCAACAGCTATACATTAGTAATGATGCTTGGGACATCATAAAAAGAGTAAAAGATGATACCATTGGTTTAATTAATCACGCTATAGGAGTTTTACCTCAGGATGCTTCTGCCGTTGAGTTAAGCAAAGCCCTTTTTGTTAAGTTAGAAGAATTGGAAGATAACCCTTACGATTTGGCACTTTTGGTGATGAAGAATGATTTAAAAGATCTATAAACATAACATTTCCTCCAAAGTCCACAATAACGAGTTTTTAGGATACAATAATGTAACAAAAATTTGATGTCCTTTGTGCTTATTCAAATAAAAGAATACGCAAATTTGAGAAGAATTAAATAATCTTTGCAAGGTTGCTGATGTTTGCATAAGTATGTATTGTATTTCCTTGCCTTATTGATTCTAAAAAAGCACAAAATGCAAAAAACAATTTTAAACTTTTGGCTTGTAGCTTCTCTTTTTTTAGGAGCCTGCAGTCAACAGTTGCGTATCAGTAAAACACAAAAGCAGCTTTATCCAATTACTGTTGCAATAACACCAGATTCCGCAATGGAGGCTTTTGTTACGCCCTATCGGCATAAGCTAGATTCGGTAATGAATGATGTGGTCGCTGTTTCTGCAAAAGAAATCCAAAAAGACAGACCAGAGGGGCCACTAAACAATTTTTTTGCCGATGCCATGTATCAAAGCGGAAAAGCTTGGAACCTTAAGTTTGATTTTGCATATACCAATTACGGAGGTTTAAGAATTTCGCTGCCTAAAGGCGAAATCTATCGCTATAAAATTTTTGAGCTGATGCCGTTTGAAAACGCCGTTACCCTTGTTAACTTTAAAGGGGATGATATACAAGCTTTTTTTGATTTTATGGCAGCCGGTGGAGGAGACCCTATCTCGGGAGCAACTTATGTTATTGACGGAAAAAGAGCTACTGATATTGTAATTAACGGACAGCCTTTTGATAAAACCAAAAACTATGTGGTTTTAACTTCGGATTATATGGCAAACGGTGGCGATGGCGGAGCAATTTTTGGTAAAGCAATAGCCCGAACAGATTTAACCTACAAGTTAAGAGATGCCTTGTTCCTTTATCTTGAGAAAAAGCAAAAAGCCGGAGAAAAATTAAACCCTGTTAACGATGGAAGAATCAAAATTAAATAGAAGAAGATTTTTGAAAACCGGATTCTCAGGAGCAGCAGTGCTTGCTTTAGGTTTAAACAGCGAAAGTGTTTTCGCAAAAGACGATTTCAAGAAATTAACCATCCTACATACCAATGATGTCCACAGCCGCATTGATCCTTTTCCGCTTGACGGAAGCATAAATGCTGGTAAAGGTGGCGTTTCTCAAAGAGCAGCATTAATAAGTAAAATCCGGGCCGAAGAGAAGAACGTTTTGCTGTTGGATGCGGGTGATATTTTCCAAGGTACGCCTTACTTTAATTTATGGGGCGGCGAGCTTGAAATTAGAATGATGAGCATGATGGGTTATGATGCTTCAATTATGGGGAATCATGATTTTGACAACGGAGTAGAAGGCTTTGCGAAGCAGTTGCGTCATGCAAATTTCCCTATCATAAATTCAAACTACAATTTTGCCGACACGCCTATGGAAGGGGAATCTATACCTTATAAAATCTTTGAGAAACAAGGATTAAAAATTGGCGTTTACGGACTTGGGATACAGCTGGATGGCTTGGTAAACTCCGTTCAATACGGCAATACAAAATACCTAAATCCGGTTGAAAAAGCCCTTAAATATGAAAAGGAGCTTAAATTGGACCATAAATGCGATTTGGTAATTTGTCTTTCCCATTTAGGATATAAATACAAAGAACAGAAAATTTCTGATGTAGTTTTAGCCTCAAACCTTTACCATACCGATTTAATAATTGGTGGCCATACACACACCTTTTTAACAACACCAGATACCATCATAAATAAAAATGGTAACGAAACTTTGGTCAATCAAGTTGGCTTTGCTGGGATAAATTTAGGTAGGATAGATTATGTGTTTTCAAGTAATAATTCAAAGAAAGTAAGCTATACTTCTGCCTTAGAGGTGATTGAAAATAATTTCAAAATATAGTTTTTTTAACCGATTTTTTTTTGAATCTTCGATGCTCGGAAGTAGGCACCCCCGCCATACTTCCATCGCATTTTAAATCAACATATTAGAAAATTCAAATGGAAAAAACTTGTACAAGTGTATGGGAAAACTGTCTGCAAATTATAAAGGATAACATCCCGGCTCAGAGTTTCAAAACTTGGTTTGAGCCGATCATTCCGCTTAGGTTAGAAGCGAGTGTGTTAACCATACAAGTGCCTAGTTTATTCTTTTACGAGTGGCTAGAGGAGCACTATGTGGGTCTTTTGCGCAAAACCATCAAAAAACATTTGGGGGACACAGGTCGTTTAGAGTACAATATCGTAGTCGAGAAATCATCTTCACAAAAACCATATACTACCAACCTGCCATCAAGTGGGAACGGGGCTGAAGGAAAGAATCAATCCATCCCAATGCCTGTAGCTTTAAATAAAGACATAAAGAATCCATTTGTGATTCCTGGCCTAAAAAAATTACAGGTAGATCCACAGCTAAACCCTAACTATACCTTCGAGAATTTTATAGAAGGAGATTGCAACCGTTTGGCCCGTTCAGCAGGTTATGCAGTAGGCGCAAAACCAGGCGGAACTTCTTTTAATCCATTAATGATTTACGGCGGCGTTGGTTTGGGTAAAACCCATTTGGCGCAGGCAATCGGAAACGAGGTTAAAAGAACAATGCCCGATAAACTGGTGATTTACGTTTCTTGCGAGAAATTTTGCCAGCAGTTTGTGGATTCCTTAAAAAACAATACAATTAATGATTTTGTGAATTTTTATCAGGCAATGGACATCATTATTATGGATGATGTGCACAACTTTGCCGGTAAAGATAAAACACAGGATATTTTCTTCCATATTTTCAACCATTTGCACCAATCAGGCAAGCAACTGATTTTAACTTCTGATAAACCACCAAAAGACCTGGCAGGTTTAGAGGAAAGACTATTGTCAAGATTCAAATGGGGATTATCAGCAGATTTATCTGTTCCTGATATCGAAACCCGTATGGCCATCCTCAAAAAGAAGATGTACCAAGACGGTATCGAACTTCCTAACGACGTAATTGAATATGTCGCCAACAATATCGATAACAACGTTAGAGAGCTGGAAGGCGCAATGGTTTCTTTATTGGCGCAGTCAACACTCAATAAGAAAGAGATAGATTTAGCGTTAGCTAAACAAATGTTAAAGAACTTCATCAAAAATACGAGCAAAGAAATTTCAATGGAATATATCCAGAAATTGGTTTGCGAGTATTTTGAAGTACCTATAGAAATGGTAAAGTCTAAAACACGTAAACGTGAAATAGTACAGGCTCGCCAAATTTCTATGTATTTAGCAAAAAGCCATACCAAAACTTCATTAAAATCTATCGGCGCATTCTTCGGTGGCCGTGATCACTCTACCGTGATTTATGCCTGCCAAACTGTAGAAGATTTAATTGACACCGACAAAAAGTTTAAAGCTTACGTACAAGATATTCAGAAAAAGCTTAAAATGAGCTAATCCAAATTTTCTGATGAGAAATCCTCTGAACTGATAAAGTTTAGAGGATTTTTTGTTTTAAAGATTTTGTCATGTTGTAATCCATCGGCTGACGGAAAAAAAATCTCACATAGGCTTCCATAATGTTGTTAGAGATTAAACACCTTAACTCACAATAGTTTTTGGGCGCTTTAACACGCTTTCCACTATATCTTTTTGGCCGAAAAAGCCAAAAAGGATGCCGTTTCAATCCTTAGCGCAAACAAATCTTGTTACTCTCATTGCGCTCGTTTGTAACGAGTGCTTAACATGGTCTCTCGATTTTATCGAGTCGATAAAAAAAAACACAATTAAATTTTCCCATTCCCATTGCGCTTGTTTGTAACGAGTGCTTAACATGGTCTCTCGATTTTATCGGGTTGACACAAAAAAACACAATTAAATTTTCCTAGCAGAACTTTTGCTGTTTATATTATCTTAGCGTTCATGAAAATTGGAATTATTGGATTAGGAGATATGGGAAAGCTTTATGCAATCACTTTTGCAAAAGCAGGGTTAAAAGTGCAAGGTTGTGATCTCCCCGACAGATTCGAAACTCTAATTCAAGAACTTTCTCCCTACGGAATCACAGTTTTGAACAATGCCAATCAAGTAGCAGAAACCAGTGACTTTATCTTTTATGCGGTAGAGGCAGAAAAAATTGCCAACGTGGTTGCAAAAACAGCACTGTCGGTAAAAAAAGGAGCCTTAGTTACTGGAATGACTTCCGTAAAGACGCCGGAAGTTATTGCTTTTGAGAAGTATTTATCGCATGAAACAGAAATCGTTTTAACACATTCTTTACACGGTCCAGGTTTTGCAACCAAAGGACAAAAATTAATACTAGCTCCGCATCGCATCACAGCAGAAAATTATCAAAAAGCTTTAGAAGTACTCAAAGTTCTCGAGTCAGAGATTATAGAACTCAAAGATTACCACCAGCATGATCAAATTATGGCCGATACACAGGCGGTAACCCACATGGGCTTCGAGAGTATGGGCACCGCTTGGAAAAACGCAGGGACTTACCCATGGGAAAGCGGAGCTTATGTTTCTGGGATTGATAATGTCAAAGTTTTAACCACACTACGTATTTTTAGCTATAAACCACATATATATGCAGGTTTGGCAATTTTAAATCCTTATGCTTCCAAACAAATTCAGGCTTATGCACAATCAGAGTCCGCTTTGTTTAAAATGATGATTCAAGAAGACGAAGAAAACTTCAGGAAGCGTATTTATGAGGCTCGCGATTTTGTATTCCACGGACAGCATGATTTGATTTTATTTGATGACGCGGTAATGAAAGAATTCAGTGTCGGTAGCAACCAAACATTAGAAAAGTCAAATTCTCATCTTAGTTTATTGGCAATGGGCGATGCTTGGAATCAATTAAAAATAAATCCTTATGATAATATGATGTGCCAAACTCCTCCTTTTAAATTAAGGTTAGGTATAGTAGAATACCTATTTAAAAACGAGGAACTCCTAGAAAAAACCATTAAAACCGCTTTATATGATAAAAGTATTAGAGGTGACGATTTAGAATTCCATACCGCAGTAAGAGAATGGGCTTCCTTAATTAATTATAAAGACATGGAAGGCTATAAATCTCACTTTATACAAGCTAAAACTTTTTTTGAGCCACTATTAGAAAAAGGAAGAGAACAGAGTGCAATTTTGATAAACCGTTTGTCTTCCAATTCCTAAGTATTTCTTAGGTTCCCTATTTTGATTCTTTAGTTAGCGATATATAATATATTTCCATTTTGTCTTTGCTGATTTGAAGAATCGGTAAAGGCATTTCTGCAATACGCTATCACATTATTATTAAGCTAGCCATTCTTTTTGCTCTTAATCTCCTTTCAAATACTGTATATATACACTTAAAAGTAAGTCTCATAAAGTTAGTTTTACAGCTTCTCCCATTCTTTCACTCACATTTCGAAAACTTTTCGATCAGATTTACAGGGTTTTACAGAC
>NZ_CAMLIG010000057.1 GCF_946480185.1 uncultured Pedobacter sp.
TCATTGCGAAGCGAAGCGCTGGATAAAGCGTTGGCGCTGTGGCAATCTCTGGGTTTTTCTGCACAAACCCAACTTTACCGCCTATGCCATAAAAAAAGGGTTTATCCTCCGTCGCTTGCAGATTGCCACGCTATCGCTCGCAATGACTGCGTAAAAAGGCGTCAATCAAACCAATCCTTGCTCAAATCCAGCCACAAAGAATTGTCTATATTAATCAGTTTTTCTTTCTTCGCTCTCGAACCAGCTTTTAGTTGTTTTTCACGTTCAATTGCAGCGGTCGCAGAGTCGAATTCCTCAAAATAAACCAGCTTTTCGCAATTGTATCGAGTAGCAAACTTAGAACTTTTATCAAATTTATGCTCCCACATACGCCGATGGATATCATTAGTCATTCCAGTATAGATAACTGTATTATTCTTGTTGGTAATGAGGTAGGTATAATAAGTATGGGTCATTTCTTATTCTAAAATAAAGATAATTACCGGAATCAGTTTATAACACGAAAAAAAATATTATGCGCCCCGCAGTCATTGCGAAGCGAAGCGCTGGACAAAGTGTTGGAGCTGTGGCAATCTCTGAGTTCCTCCGCACAAGCCCAACTAACTTTACCGCCTGTGCTAACAAAAAAAGGTTCATCCTCCATCGCTTGCAGATTGCCACGTCGTACCGCCTCGCAATAACTGCGTAAATGTGACGTGGCAACCTGTATTTTTTGTCCTTAACAGTCATTGCGAAGCGAAGCGCTGGACAAAGCGCTGGCGCTGTGGCAATCTTTGGGTTGCTCTGCACAGACTCATATTTTCCGTCTGTGCTAACAAAAAGGGTTTATCCTCCGTCGTTTGCAGATTGCCACGTCGTACCGCCTCGCAATGACTGCTTAAATGTTGACTCAATTGCCCCCATTTGTAGCTTTTATTCCGATGCTCTTAAAATCTTATCCATTTTTTTGCCTTTTGCCAATTCATCCACTAACTTGTCCAGATACCTAACTTGTTTTGTTACCGGATTTTCAATTTCCTCAATCCGGTAACCACAAATTGTCCCTTTAATTAGTTGAGCGTTCGGGTTTAATTTTGCCTGCTTAAAGAAAGTTTCAAAAGTTGCTTTATCGTCGATTAGCTCTTGTAGCTTGCCTTGGCCAAAGCCAGTGAGCCATTCAATTACCTGCAAAAGCTCTTCTTTTGTTCTGCCTTTTTTCTCGATTTTAGCTACATAAAGCGGATAAACGGATGAGAAAGTTAGTTTGGCAACTCGCTCATCATGTTCGGGCGTGGTTTTCATTTGCTATTATACTTTTTTCCTTTTCTATCGTTAGGGATTTTGTTTTCTAAGTTTCACTAATAGGGGGTGGCTTAGTTCTTTGTAAAGAAGTCTGCCATTAGTTCTGCTTGTTTTAAAACTGTCTCAATTGCCTTGGCTTGTTTGTCTGGCGGATAACCCCACTTTGTCAATGTCCGCTTAACAATAACCATCAATCTTGCCCTTGCACTTTCTCTTATTGTCCAGTCAATTGTTGCGTTTGCTTTTACTTTTTCCGTTATTTCTCTTGCAATGTCTCTTAACTGGTCGTCACCCAAAAGCATTACTGCACTGTCATTTACTTCTAAAGCATTGTAAAATGCAACTTCATCTTTTGTTAGTCCAAGTCGTTCGCCTTCTTTATCTGCTTCTTTAATTTCTTTAGCAATATTGATGAGTTCTTGAATGATCTCTGCTGTTGTCAATAAATTATTTTGGTAGCGTTTTATAGACCCCTCTAACATTTCCAATAGTTTTTTACTTTTAACTAAATTGGTTTTAGAACGAGTTTTTATTTCATCATTCAATAGTTTCTTTAAAAGTTCTAATGCTAAGTTTTGATGCTTCATTCCTTTTACTTCTAAAAGAAACTCTTCTGAAAGAATAGAAATATCTGGTTTTACCATTCCTGCTGCTTCAAAAATATCCATTACTTTATCAGAGCTTAATGCCTCATCAACTATTTGTTTAATGGCGGTTTCGATTTCTATATCTGATTTACCGCTTCCAGTACCTTCAAATTTTACAAGTCGAGCTTTTACAGCTTGAAAAAATGCAATGTCGTCTTTGATTTCCACTGCTCTTTCGTGAGGAATTGATAAAGCAAAGGCCTGACTTAATAAAGTTACTTCTCTTATGAAACGTGTTTTACCATCTTGCAGTCCTAAAATATGTTCTTCTGATTGCAGAATGATTGACATTTTTTCTTTTGCTTCTACATTGAAAAAACGCTTATAATTAAACCTAAAACTATTTGCATAATAAGCCTCTGGTTCTTCCAATAAAATATCATTTTGTGTTTTAGCTTCTTCATTAAAAAACTGTTGAACGACTTCGAATTTTTCATTCATCAAAGCAATTGCTTTCTCTAAATCCAAAGTAGGTTCTCCTTTACCTCCAGCATCAGAATAAAAAGACAATGCTTTTTTTAAATCTGTTGCTATGCCTAAATAGTCTACTATTAAACCGCCTGGCTTGTCTTTGAAAACACGGTTTACCCTTGCAATAGCTTGCATTAAATTATGTCCTCTCATTGGTTTGTCAATGTAAAGGGTATGCAGACAAGGGGCATCAAAACCAGTCAACCACATATCGCGAACAATAACCAAACGCAAAGGGTCGGCAGGGTCTTTAATTCTTTCTGCTAAATTCTTACGCTGTTGTTTGGTAGTGTTGTGGCGTTGCATTTCTGGCCCATCTGCACTTGTAGAAGTCATTACCACTTTTATGGCTCCTTTGCTTAAATCTTCATTATGCCATTCAGGTCTTAAAGCAATAATCTCTTTGTATAAGTTGGCGGCAATTCTGCGACTCATCGCTACAATCATTCCTTTACCATCAAATACTTGTTGGCGTTGTTCGCTGTGGTTAACGATGTCTTTGGCTAAGTTTTTTATGCGTTCTTCATTACCTACAATTGCCTCTAATTTGGTGTATTTGGCTTTGGCTTTTTGTTGGTCTGTTATTTCTTCGTCTTGTTCCAGTTCTGCATCAAATTCTTCAATCAAGCGTTTGCCTTCTTCATCTAAATTTACTTTTGCCAAACGGCTTTCATAATAGATACGAACCGTTGCACCATCGGCAACCGCTTGTGAAATATCATACACATCAACATATTGTCCAAAAACTTGGGGAGTGTTTACGTCTGTACCTTCAATTGGTGTTCCAGTAAAACCTATATAGGTTGCATTAGGCAAAGCATCACGCATATATTTAGCAAAGCCATACGCAATACGTTCTCCGATTTTTTCTTTGGTTTCTTTGTCTTTTACTTCTTTTATAGATGCTTCAAAACCGTATTGTGTTCTATGGGCTTCGTCTGCAATCACTACAATATTTTTACGGGCAGAAAGTTGCTCATAAACTGATTTTTGGTCTTCAGGTAAAAACTTTTGTATGGTGGCAAATACGATTCCACCACTTGCTACTTTTAGCAATTCCTTTAAATGTTCACGGTCTTTGGCTTGAACTGGCTCTTGTCTTAATAATTGTTTGGAGTTGGCAAAGGTGTCAAACAATTGGTCGTCTAAATCGTTACGGTCGGTGATGACTAAAATGGTTGGGTTTTGCATTTCGGGTGCTGTAATTAATTTGCCCGAATAAAAAACCATGCTTAAACTTTTGCCCGAGCCTTGTGTATGCCAAATTACTCCTCCTTTTTTGTTCCCGTTTGCTCCTGATGCAATAATGGATGATTGCACCGCTTTATTTACGGCATAATATTGATGATAAGCCGCTAATTTCTTTACAGTTTCTATTTGTGTAATGCCTGCCTCACCCCCAGCCCCTCTCCCAAGGAGAGGGGAGTTTGTTGCTGTTTTTTCAAATACAATAAAATTACGAACGAGATCTAGAAAAGTAGCTGGATTTAGCATTCCTGTAAGCAATATCTCTAGCTGAGGGGCAAATCTCGATGCTTCTTTTTTGCCATCTGCTGTTTTCCAAGACATAAAACGGCTGTAACCTGCCGAAACACTCCCTGCCTTACATTCCATCCCGTCTGATATGATACAGATAGCATTGTAGGTAAATAAACTGGGGATGGTGGCTTTGTAGGTTTGCAACTGATCAAATGCTTTTCGTAGGGTAGCGTTTTCATCTGCTGCATTTTTTAATTCAATAACCACTAACGGTAAACCGTTTACAAACAGTAATACATCAGGGCGTTTATTTTGATTTTTCTCTACAATGATGTATTGGTTAACGCATAAAAACTCGTTGTTTAAAGGGTTTTCAAAGTCTATTAAAGCTACTTCATAACTTCGTTCAAAACCATCTTGCTGGTATGGTATTTTTACTTTTTCTACTAATAGCTGATGAAAGGTTTCGTTGTTATGCAACAATTCTGGCGAATAAATACGTAATACTTTTTGGATAGCTTGCTCTTGAGCATCATGCGGAATAGTTGGATTTAATATAGCTACCGATTTACGTAAACGCTCTGCCAAAACTATTTGCTCAAAGTTTTCTCGCTCTGCTTGTTCTGCTCCGGGTGCAATAGCCAAGCCGTGAATATACTCCCAACCCATAGATTGAAGTGCCTCTATGGCAAAAGTTTCTATTTTATCTTCCGTGATTGGTTTCAAAGTCTAATTCAATTTTTAATAAATGGTAAAATTGTTTTTAAAATCTTTTCAAGTCCATTGACTGAAACGTCATCTTCATCTTTTCTTTCTGAAGCAATGGATGCTTGTTGTCCAAAATATTTTTTAACCAACTCTTCTTTAATAGCTTCTTTTTTTGCTTCTGGTAACAATTCTATAAATGGACCAATTGAAGCTAATTCTAATTCTAAAATTCTGTTTTGGGTTTCTAGATTTCTATGCTTAGTCGATTCTCTTGAAGCATAAATAGCGGGATAGGTAAGCACCGATGCTGCTAATATTCTAACTAACGATTTATAGAGGTTAAAATCAGCATTACCTAACTCAATAATTGAATAAATAAGTAATCCTGACATGAGAACCATAAATCCTAAAGCTATTCTCCTAAAGATATTTGCAGAAATCTTATGTTGCTCTGCTATTTTTTGATAGTTCCCAGTTACCCCAACATTACCAACAATACTAACTATATTTTTTGCTTCCTCAAGTTTAAATTGTAAACTCTTGATTATTTCTGCCGTTTGAGTTTCTAATTCTAATTTTTGCTTTTCGTACTCTTTTTTGTATGAATCCTTATCGGTATCAATTAATTCTTTAAATATTTTCCTATCAGCTTCAATGCTATCTTTGATTTTTTTATTTTCGGCTTCAAACGTATTGCTATTGTTGGCTTTAATGTTTTCAAATTCTGTATTGTAGTTGTTTAATACATTTTGAATTTCTACTTCTTTAGTTGTCAACACTTGTTCCAAAGTAGAAATTTGAGTATTCTTTTGTAGTAAATCTTCTTGAATTTTCTTAAGATACTCTTGTAGCTTTTTGTTATCTGCTTCAATTGTTTTATAGGCTTCTTCTAATGTTTTTTGAAAAGTTGCGATTACTTTAGAAAAGTCAAAATCACCTTTTGAAAAAGGCATTGGAAAATTTCTTACCCTGTTAAGTGCAGAACTGTAATTATTGATAGCATTTGTAATATGACCTACATTATTATTTCCTAAAAAAGAGTTTATCTGAACTGTCCCTGCTTCGATTTCTGATGCTAAAGCTGTCAATTCAGCCTCCTGAATCAGTATAGGAATAGTTAGTTTAAGCCTATCATTTATAAAAAGATACACCGTTTCAAAAAAAGAAAAATTTTCAATTCCAACTTTTTCTTTTGCGTTTTCTGTCGAAAGAGCTTGTTTAAGCTGTTCTAACTTCTCAAAAACAGTATGATTTATAAAATTTTCAGGTTGCATGTCTTACAATTATGGTTATTTTACATTACTAATCTCACTTCCCCACTCATCAACTTCGGCAATAAAGTATCACGAGTTTGGGTTAAGGTTCGGATTTGGGCTTGATTGTTATTTATTTTAATTAAGTAATTATCTATGACGCTACTAAATTTTTCAACCAAAATATCTGTTGGCTTAAAAAAAGTAAGATTAAAAATATCTTGTGGATTAACTCTTTGATGGCTTCCGCTTGTACCACTTGAAGCACCAGCCAATTCTTGAGTTACATTATATGATTTTAAAAAGCAATAAATGAAACCATACCACTTTTGGTCTTTGGGTTTCACTATCTGGAACTCTGTTGAACAAATACTTTCATCATCATTTACATTTCCATAAATCATCCAAATTCGAGGTGTTCTTGGGTTTAATTTTGAAACTAAAATAGAATTAGAAATTACTTTGTATTTATTACTCAATATTTCTTTGCCAATTTCAATAATTGGTTCTTTCCCCGCATCAAAAGCAGGTAAACTGTAATGCTTATATAATTTGGTTGGATTTTTTGAAGGATGTATATTTTCTTTTGAATGGTCGGCAATTTCTGATAATGAAGTTTCCTCCCAACTCTCTTCCGCTTCCTCTACAAACCACTGCCTAAAAAGCGTTTCAGCCAATTGCTCTAAGGTTTTGTTTTGGCGGTATAGCAAGTCTATTTTGTCATCTAAACTGCTAAGAATAGAGGCAATGGCGGTTTGTTCTTGAATCGGAGGTTTTGAGAATGATATTTTTTCAATATCAGACTTGGAAATATTGGCTTGGTTAGCACTTCCAGAAGATTGACTTGCCAAATATTGATGTGTATCCTTATTTTTTAAAAAATAATACAAATAAACATCATTTAACTCCTTTGGCTTTTTTGAAAATAATTTGCCTACCCTTTGGTTTAGTAATGCTTTAGTATCTAGCTTGTATTTTGAAACCAAGCCAACTACTTGTGTTTCTAATTCTGGATGATTACCAGTTAATGAAATTAATATATCTCCCTTTTCAACAACATACTTTTTTAAATTATCAGAATATAAATGATAGTGAACTCCATCTATATTAACATCACCATTCGCTACATTTTTGATTTTAATTATTGGTAATGTATTTGATTCTTCAATATCAAGAAAATCGCTTGACTTAAATGCAAAACCATTTATTGTTTCAATATAATCGCCCAACTTACAGACCTTCCATCTCCTAAACAACTCAATTCTAACTCGATCAATATGGTCTTTTATCATTTCAAATCGTCTTTAGGGTGTTGGTTTTCGCCATAAAGGTCAATGGCTGTTATGGCATCGGCATCATTGCTATCTTGGTATTCGCCATCCCAAGTATAAGCGTTTGGGTTTGGTTTTATTTTTATTGCTTTCAATTTCAAAATATCATTATAACCGTCTTCGTAGCCACGCACAACTATTTTAGTGGTTGGCGGTAATTTTTGTAGGTGCTGTATCAGTTCTTGGGCTGTCATTTTTTTATAATGCGTCTATTTGGTTGCAAATTGTATTAATGTGGTCTATGCCATAAAGCAAGGCACTTTCATCAATGGTCATCCATTGAAATAGTTGCTGAATTAGTGCATAGTGCTGTCTTATGTATACAGTACTTTTTACAGAATGCCCTATTTGAAAACAAATTGGTTCGTGGTGGGCGATGCGGTTTCTTATGTTGTTTATTTGAGCCAGTTGGTTAAAAACATAAGTATGATTGTATTGAATAGCAGGTGTGCTTGTTGGTTTTGCAGGGAAAATACGTAGTAAATTTCTACCCGTAGCGGTATATTGATGTTGGGCAAACATATATCGCCAAAAGCCAAAACCTAATTCTGCCACTAACTTATTATGCGAATAGTTGTGGTTTAGTTTTCGTACAGCATCATCTATATTGGTAGCAGTTAGCCGGCAATTATGATTATCAAAAATGCCACCGGCACCAACATGAGCACCATCTCTCAGCCAATCGTTGCCAAATGATAAACACTGTGCATTTATAGCATTTCTAAGAGCAACTTCAAAGCAACTTATAACGGTTAATAATTCTTGTGATAACCTAAGGTTTAATCTATATAAAGTCATTGCTTTTTTGGTATTGCCCCCACAAGCATTGAAGTATCGGCTCATACGAGCCGTTGAAAGTATATTTTCAAATTCAGCGTACCTCATTTTTGAATTGTGTTTGCATCATTCAATATTTTGTTTTAAATTTGTGCTATCTTATTCCCGTTAGCCCCTGAAGCAATTCAAGCTAGCGGGTTTCGTTTTTTATACTGTTTCTGTATTTAGCACAATCCTACTCAAATTTTCAGCAATCTTTTTATTCAAATCTGCTTCTTCGGCAATTTGTTTTTCCAGTTCAGTTTTTAAAGAAGTAAAGCGTTCTACAAAATCAAAATCATCATCTTCATCAGCCAAACCAACGTATCTGCCTGGGGTTAAAACATAATTGAGTTTGGCAACTTCTTCAATAGTTGCCACTTTGCAAAAGCCCGCCACGTCTTCGTAATTACCGTCTGGGTTTCTCCAGTTGTGGTAAGTTTCTGTAATCAATGCAATATCCGCTTCGCTTAAATCTCTGTTTTTTCGGTTGAGTAAAAAACCCATATTTCTAGCATCAATAAACAAGATCTCATTTTCACGCTTTCTAAAGTTGCCATTGGTTTTGTTTCGTGATAGAAACCATAAGCAAGCTGGTATTTGTGTATTTAAAAATAGTTTGGTGGGTAGGTTTACAATACAATCTACCAAGCCTTTTTCTACCAATGCTTTTCTAATATCTCCTTCGCCTGTGGTGTTGGTGGTTAATGCTCCTTTAGATAAAACAAAACCAGCTTGCCCTGTGGGTGCTAAATGATATAAGAAATGTTGTATCCAAGCATAGTTTGCGTTTCCTGTGGGTGGTGTTAATTTTTCGCCTAATACTTTCCATCTGGCATCGTCACGCAATAGTTCTCCGCTCCAATCGCTGTCGTTAAACGGTGGGTTGGCAATTATATAATCGGCTTTTAAATCTTTGTGGGCATCATTTAAAAAAGAACCTTCGTTGTTCCATTTTACATTACTGCTGTCAATGCCACGAATAGATAAATTCATTTTTGCCAAACGCCAAGTAGTTTGGTTGCTTTCCTGTCCGTAAATAGAAATACGGTCGGTTGGGTTTAATGCTAAACCAACCTTACCTTTTGTCTTATAATGATCTTGGTGCGATTTGATGAACTTTTCACTTTGCACAAACATTCCACCGCTACCGCAACAAGGGTCAAATACTCGTCCTTCGTATGGTTCAAGCATTTCAACCAATAATTTTACAACGCTTTGCGGTGTGTAAAACTGTCCGCCTTTTTTTCCTTCGGCTAAAGCAAATTCGCCCAAGAAAAACTCAAATACTTGCCCTAATAAATCTTTGCTTTGTGCTTCTTTTGTGCCTAAAGTTGCCGAACCTACAAGGTTTACCAATCCGCCTAAACTGGCTTTGTCCAGTTTTTCTTGTGCAAATACTTTTGGTAAAACACCACGTAAAGAAGGATTGTCTTTTTCAATGGCATCCATAGCATCATCAATGTCCTTACCAATAGTAGGTTGTGTTGCTCTGCCTTGTATATGGTTCCAACGAGCTATGGCTGGCACAAAAAATACCTTCTCTGCTAAATATTCGTTTTTATCTTCTGGGTCTGCTCCTTCACTTTTTAGCGCTACCAATTTTTGATATTGTTCTTCAAAAGCATCTGATATATATTTCAGGAATATCAAACCTAAAGCAACGTGTTTGTATTCGGCGGCATCCATGTTTTTACGGAGTTTGTCTGCTGCTTTCCAAAGTTTTTTCTCTAAAGGTTCTTCCTGTTCTGTCTTTGCTGTTTTAGCCATTATTATTTCTTGATATTTTCTATTTAATTGTAAAGTTACTTTTTTATGTATCTTTTTACTTTTTAAAAGTTTGGCTTAGACTTTGACTTTTCCAATGTAATGGTTAAGTGATGGGTTTGCTTAGATTAACGTGAGTTCGGGATAAGAAATAGTGTAAAAAAGAGAGCAAAGGGCATGATA
>NZ_CAMLIG010000058.1 GCF_946480185.1 uncultured Pedobacter sp.
AGCAGTTGGCGCAACAGGTCCAATCGGTTTAACGGGCGCAACAGGCCCACAAGGTCCGATCGGTTTAACCGGCGCAACAGGTCCTCAGGGCTTGAAAGGAGATAAAGGCGATACAGGAGCAGTTGGAGCAACAGGTCCACAGGGTCCAATTGGTTTAACCGGAGCCCAAGGTCTGTCTGGAGTCGATGGTAGTCAAATATTAGCGGGTACATCTAATCCTGCATCTAGTACTGGAACGGACGGTGATTTTTACTTTAACGCGACTACAAAAACTGTGTTTGGGCCAAAGTCTGGTTCAAATTGGGGGTCCGGAGTTGTGTTACAAGGAAATACAGGAGCAACAGGTCCACAAGGTCCAATTGGTTTAACTGGACCAGTAGGTCCACAAGGTCCTACAGGTAGTGCTGGAGCAGTTGGTGCAACTGGTCCGATTGGTTTAACTGGCCCAACTGGGCCACAAGGTCCAACCGGAAATACAGGTGCGACAGGTGCTTCGGGTGCAGATGGTAAAACAATATTGAGTGGGACAGCAACTCCGCCAACCGCATCAATCGGAACAGACGGTGATTTTTATTTTAATACAAGCACAAAAGTAATGTATGGACCCAAAGCGTCAAATGCATGGCCAGTAGGAATATCTTTGGTTGGTGCAACAGGAGCTACAGGTTCAGCGGGTGCTACAGGAGCTCAGGGTCCTGTCGGACCAACTGGACCACAAGGTCCTGCAGGTCCAACTATAGATGCAACAACTTCTGCGAAAGGGGTGATTCAATTAGCTGGAGATTTGGGCGGAACGGCAACTTTGCCAACAGTAGCAAATAATGCAATTACTTCAGTAAAAATTTTAGATGGAACAATTGCTACTACTGATATTGCAGATAATGCAATTACAGCTGCAAAAATTGCAGCTGGCGCAGTAGCGACAGCAGATTTGGCCGACGGAAGCGTTACGGCTGCCAAATTAAATACAATGTCTGCAACCAATGGGCAGGTATTAAAATATAATGGAACAACTTGGGCGCCTTCAACTGAAGCGGCTGCAAATAACTGGTTATTAACTGGTAATACAAATGCAACGTCAGCAACCTTTTTGGGAACTACAAATGACGTTGCTTTTCAGATAGGTTCTAATAACACTAAAATGTTACAGTTTGGTAGAAGAGCAACTTTAGGTTTAACACAGTCATATACCGATTATACAAATGATAGTCAACCTTTGGTATATGTTAATGGTGATGGTACAACATCCGCTTTACAATTTGCAGCCAGTGCGGCCAGTTTTTATAAGCCAATGTTTTTTACCACCACTGATGGTAATTTTAGATTAAAAGGTAGTGCTGCCGGTACAGATTACTTTGAAATAGGAAGTAGCGGTACTAACAACAACGGCCGGTTAGATTTTGTTATTGGTGATGATGGAGATGAACCAATTGTTTTCTCTAAATATAATTATTCACCAGCAGGTAATGTAGAAATGATGCGTATGCAGGGTACGGGTTTAAACAACAATGTCAGAGTTGGTATTAATACAAGCGGAGCTGTAGCAAACTCTACTTTACAAGTAGGTGGTTCAGTATCTTTGCCAATTGTTAAAGTAACATCTTCTATTACATTGGATGAAACAAATTATACAGTAATAATTACCAGCGGAACAGGTAGCATAACTTTACCTGCGGCTAGTTCATGTGCGGGTAGAGTTTATATTATTAAAAATTATAGTGGGTCAGGAAATGCAATCTCCACTTACCTTGATAAAGCGGGATCTTCTACAACTAGCGTTGCTAATAAGATGATGATTATGATTCAATCAGATGGATCTGATTGGCAGCAAATCAACTAAAAATTTCAATTCATTACACACAAAAAAAAGCCCCTGTTTTAAACAGGGGCTTTTTTTGTGTGTAATTTCTATATATTGCTCATAATTACTCTATATGAGTAATTATTTACCTATTTTAATTATTTGATCTTTTTTGAAACTTATTCTTTGCAATATCGTTAGGGATTGATTTCGATTTTTAATGATGATTAGTGAATTGGATACTACCTTGAATTTATTTCGAGGAAATAATTAACCGTTATGTTATTGTTAATCTCATATTGAGTAATTTTTTTCTCGAATGATCTGGCGCTTTTCGGATATAAATCGAAGGCACAATAAAAAGGAACAAAAGCCCACATTTTCCGTATAACTCTTTGTAATCCACGTTATAGATAGTTTAGAAGCCATTTTTACTTTATTTACTTAACTGTTCCTTTGATTAGATCATGATATTTAGACGTGTTTTTGGTGTTTTCTGCTTGTGGAAATTGGGGTGGCTTAAGAGTTGTCTTGTACTGAACATGAGAACAATAATTTTAACCGCCATTTTAGCAGCAACATTAAGCTTAGGTTTGTCTGCTCAAAGTATCGAAAGATCAGCAATTACATCTGGTGCGGGTGAAGCAACTTCAGTATTTGGGGAAACAGTCCAGTTTTCAATTGGTCAAGCTTATATGACTAATACTCTTACTCAAAACGGAAGCAATTATGTTACTCAAGGTTTTCAACAACCTAGCAACTATAATTATGTAGCAGTTTCTACTCCGGTATATGCAGAATCTGATGTAAATACAATTAAAGCTTTTCCTAATCCAGCGGTTAATTATACTAGTATCGCGGTTAATACCATTAATGATGATGGCGTTAAGGTTTCAATTATTGATACTTGGGGTCAGGAGTTAAAGTCTGAGGATTTTAAAGTTACACAAGGCAGACATGAGTTGAAATTCACATTCGGTAATGTGCCAACAGGCTATTATACTATCAAAGTTTTCGCAAACAAAAAGATTTACAACAGTAAATTATTGGTAACTGGTAGATACGCTTCATTATAATAAAAAATAATACGTTCTTAAATCCTCAATGAAAATTGGGGATTTTTTTTGAGTTTTAATTGAATAGTTGTCTTAGATGATTGCTATGGAAATAAGATGTTTTATGTTAAGGCAAAAGTTAAATTAGAAGTGGGTTTGCGCTAACGATTGGAACGGTATCCTTTTTTTGTCATCCCTAGGCGATGCTAACGATGACAAAAAAAGATTTAGTGTAAAGCGTGTTAAAGCGCCCTAATTCTTGTTTTTAGAATCATCATTTTGTTAAACTCGCAGTATAAAAATATATATTTGTAGCATGACAAAAGAAAATCTGCAAGATTTAAGAGATAGGATAATGTCTCTGAGGAGGCATCTTTGACGTTGATGCGAAATTGGAAATACTAAGAGAAGAGGAAGCAAAAACATTAACACCGAGTTTTTGGGACAACCCTAAAGAAGCCGAGAAAGTGTTACACGCTATTAAAACTAAAAAGGTTTGGACAGATGCTTATGCAAATGCAGAAACTGAGGTTGAAGATTTAGCAGTGCTACTTGAATTTTACCAAGCGGGTGAAGCTACTGAAGAGGAACTAGCGGAAGGTTACAAAAACACCATTAAAACTATTGAGGAGCTGGAGTTTAAGAATATGCTTTCTGCAGATGAAGATCAGTTGAGTGCAGTTTTACAAATTACAGCTGGTGCCGGCGGTACAGAAAGTTGCGATTGGGCAGCGATGTTAATGCGTATGTACACCATGTGGGGGCAAAAAAATGGCTACAAAATAAGTGAGCAGGATTTTCAGGAGGGGGATGTTGCGGGCGTTAAAACGGTTACTTTACAGTTCGACGGTGATTTTTCTTATGGTTATTTGAAGGGAGAAAATGGCGTTCACCGTTTGGTGCGTATTTCACCCTTTGATGCAAATGCAAAGAGACATACTTCTTTTGCTTCTGTTTACGTTTATCCTTTGGTGGATGATACTATTGAAATTGATGTGAACCCAGCTGATGTTGAGTTTGAAACTTTCCGTTCCGGTGGAGCGGGCGGACAGAATGTAAATAAGGTTGAAACTGCGGTAAGGCTGTATCATAAGCCGTCGGGTATCATCATAAAAAACCAAGAATCTCGTTCTCAGTTGCAGAACAAGGAAAATGCGATGCGCTTGTTAAAATCTCAATTATACGAGATTGAAATGCGTAAAAAAATGGAGCTTTCTAATACAATTGAAGGTAACAAAAAGAAAATTGAATGGGGATCGCAAATTCGGAACTATGTGTTGCACCCCTACAAATTAGTGAAAGATTTACGAACAGATTATGAAACGTCTAATGCGCAAGCAGTTTTGGATGGCGAGTTGGATGAGTTTTTAAAATCTTATTTGATGGAATACGGAGGTAATAATTAAAACAAAGTTAATCGCCAGATGATAATTTCCTTTGATTAATAACTTCCTTAATATAGATTTAACTTTTTAACTTAATAATCACATGAAAAAGATAATTGCTAGTAGTTTAATGTTGTTTTTATTTATCGGAATGGCAAACGCTCAAAAAGTGATGGATTTATATCCAAACAAAATTCCCAATTCAAAAGAATCGAAAACGTACCAAGAGGAGGATGTGGCTTCTGCTTATGGAAGAACGAGCATCAGCAAGGTTGTTAAACCAACGCTTACGGCTTATTTTCCGGAAAAACCTAACGGTACCGCAGTGATTATCTGTCCGGGTGGCGGTTATGTTCATTTAGCAATTACGCATGAAGGTTACGATGTTGCGGCGGAATTCAATAAAAGAGGAATTACTGCTTTTGTTTTAAAGTACAGATTGCCATCTGATGAAATTATGGTTGATAAAACCATTGGCCCTTTGCAAGATGCACAACAGGCCATTAAAACGGTTAGAGAAAATGCCGCAAAATGGAATTTAAATCCGAACAAGATCGGAATTATGGGCTTTTCTGCAGGCGGACATTTAGCTTCCACACTTTCTACACATTTCGAAAAATCTTTAATTGATAATCCAAATAACGTTTCGCTCCGTCCAGATTTTTCTGTTTTAGGTTATCCTGTAATTACCATGGGCCCGCTTACGCACAAAGGTTCAAAGCAAAACCTGTTAGGTACTAACCCAACAGAAGAACAGATAAAGGGATATTCAAACGAGTTACAGGTAACGGCAAACACACCGCCAACATTTTTGTTTTTGGCAAATGATGATAAAACAGTACCATCAGAAAATAGCGCTGATTATATGATTGCCCTGAAGCGAGCTGGAGTACCTGTTGAAGCTCATTTTTATAAAGGTGGCGGACATGGTTTTGGCTTAAACAATAAAACCACTGATGAGAAGTGGTTTTTAAGTATGATGGATTGGTTGAAGTCTATCAATATGGTTAATTAATTAGTCTGCAAAAACGGCTAATAAACGTAACAACTCATTTGCCTTATCATTAGCTCCTGCTTTCTCGTAGGAGCTAATTAGGTTTCTTAAAACTCGTTTGATAATTTCGGTATTTGAGCAGGGCTCGTAAAAAAAGCTTTCTGGCTTAATTTGTAGCTGACGCAAAAACTGATCGATATCTCTTTTGGAAAAAATATATCCTTTGTTAAAAACATTGATGTAAAATAAAATCCCGTTATTGTTTTCTTTTTTTTCAAACTCATCAACATAAGCTAAAATAAAGTGTTGAGGTAAGTTTACTCCGTAAATAGGGATGTCCAGTTTTTGTGCAATTACTGAGTAAATGATGGCTAAAGAAATTTGGTTTCCTTTTTTACTTTCTAAAACTTGGCTTAAATAAGAGTTTTGTGGGTTTTGGTGGTTTTTGGTGTTTCCAGAAAAGCCGTAAACGTTATAAAAAATATGATTTAGCAATTTCACTTTCTCCACTGGGCTAGCTTCATACATCATTTGCAACCAAACATCTCTTTTAATGGCTTCAATTTGGTTTATTATTTTTTCCTCGTTTAAATCCGGATACTGGTATTTATTAACGATGAGAAAGCCACGCAATAAATCAAATCCGCCGCTTTGGTACCAAAGCGCTAAATCCTCCCTTACATTTTGGTATTGGATTTTATGCACCACGTTTTCAATGCGCTCCTGTAAAACTGCGTCGAAAGAATTTTCCCAAGCATTTTCTAAATAGCCGATGACTTCGTTCCCATAGGAAAGTAGCTTGCCCTCGACAAGGTCATAAACCTGCTGATCCGGATCGTCTAGTAATTTGATTAAGGAATTAACTTCTTTTTCGTTTACCATAAAACATATAATTAATGGTTGTGTTGCTTTTGCCGATAAGGTTGATAGCTAGTTTGGCTTAGCAACCATAAAAATTCTTATTTTCGCAGGCTATGTTCAACACCACTTTGACTAAAAATTACATAAAGCACATTTTAAGTGCCAAAACCCGGCATGGTACGCACTCGCCTTTTGTGTACAATTTAGTTGATAAAGTAATTTACGATTTTAAAGACAAACCTGCCTATAAAAATATCGAGAATTTGCGAAAAGATTTGTTACAAAGCCACCGCTCAATTAAAGTAACAGATTTAGGTGCGGGTTCATTGGTAAACAATCAGCAAACAAAACAGGTAAAATCTATTGCTAAAAATGCGCTTAAACCAAAAAAACTGGCGCAGTTACTTTACCGTTTAGCACAGGAATTTAAACCCACTAATTTGTTGGAACTAGGGACTTGCTTGGGTATTACCACGGCTTATTTTAGCGAAGCTTTACCCCAAGCTAAAATCATCACGATGGAAGGCTGTCCGCAAACGGCAAGTGTGGCCAAAGAAAATTGGGAAAAGCTTTCTATTAAAAACATAGCGGTAGAAGTTGGCAATTTTGATGTTACTTTACCAGAGGTTATCGCAAAACAAGATGAATTGGATTTTGTTTTTATTGATGGTAACCACCGCAAAGATGCTACCTTGAATTATTTTAATTTGTGCCTGCCAAAAGTACATGAAGGCTCGGTGATTATTTTTGATGATATCTACTGGAGCAAAGGTATGGCAGAAGCCTGGGAAGAAATAAAATCCCATCCGGATGTGACGGTTACCATTGACTTATTTTGGATAGGATTAGTGTTTTTTAGAAGCGGACAGGCTAAACAGGATTTTAAAATCAGGTTTTAGAGATTATTTAAACAGGTTTAAATAATCTCTAAAAACATAGATTTTACCTCTTTGGCTTCCTGTAATTTCATTTAAGATTTCCATTTTTTCAAAGTCAGCAATCAATTTGTAAGCTGTTGTTACAGAGGTTCCAGTAATTTCAGAAACCTTCTGTACTTCAATTACTGGCCTTTGGTAAAGATGAAAAATCAATTTTTGCCCATTTACGGCTCTTGAACCTAATGTTTGTAGCTTTACATCAAGTTGTTTTTGGAGCTGTAAAATACCATCAAAAGTTTTAATACTATTTTTAGCAGTTTCTATTACGCCCACCAAGAAAAATTTCAACCATTGGTTGATGTCGTTTTTTGTTCTTGCCAACATTAAATTGTCATAGTATAAATTCCGGTGCTTTTCAAAAAAATCAGATAGGTAAAGAATCGGTTTTTTTAAAATATCTTTGCTTACCAAATATAACGTAATCATCAACCTTCCTACTCTGCCGTTTCCGTCTAAAAATGGGTGGATGGTTTCAAATTGGTAATGAATTAAAGCAATTTTTAATAAGTCTGGGAGCTGGTTGAAATTGTCGTTTGCAAACTTTTCAATATCGCTCATTAATTCTGGAATGCTATTATGAGTTGGCGGAACAAAAACAGCGTCATTAATGGTTGCGCCACCAATCCAATTTTGGCTTTTTCTAAATTCGCCCGGTTGCTTATGTTCGCCTCTCACCCCTCTTAACAAAATTTTATGTGTATCTCTTATTAATCGTGAAGAAAATGGCAGCTCATTTAACTGTGCAATCGCTTCGTTCATTGCCATTATATAATTTTGGACTTCCTCCCAGTCCTCCCGTTTATCATTGCCTATTTCATCCTTACCTAAAAAGGCATCCTCAACGTTGGTTTGTGTACCTTCAATTTTACTGGATTGGGTAGCCTCCTTGGCAATATGCATACTAATAAACATATCTATATTTGGAATATATGCAGAATACATATCCAATCTTCCTAAGTGTCGGTCAGCCTTACTCAGCAGGCTGATGAGTTCTATATCATCAAGCTCCCAATTTCTATTAATAAAATTTGGTTCAAAGCTTTTATAGTATCCTTGGTTTATATATTTACCGGCATCAAAGTTTTTCATTTTATATCAAAATCTAGATTAAAGTTAAGCTTTATTTTAGAAAATCAGCAAAAACTAAAATAAGCTATCTTGTTATTTTAGAAAATCAGTAAAAACTAAAATAAGCTATCTTGTTATTTTAGAAAATCAGTAAAAACTAAATAACTCAAGTTGCTAGTTATACAATTAATTTATTTAGCGTAAAAGCGAAGGTAAAA
>NZ_CAMLIG010000059.1 GCF_946480185.1 uncultured Pedobacter sp.
TCTGACAATGGCAGGCCGGCCCTGAAAGACATAAAACCGTTATCTCTGGATGCATGATTAAATTCTACGTCCCTCATACTTTTTGCCAGATCACCGTAAAGGAAAGGAGTGGCTACTTCGTAGTTCCAGACATGGGTACAGGAACCTTTACAGGAGCCGAATTCATCCATCACGCCTTCCCATGCCATCATGTGCCCGTCTTTTATCCGGAATACAGTTTGCGAACGGAGCGTACTCAGGTTAAAAAGTGCCGCTTCTTTTACAGCTAAGGGTAGGGAAGAATTGACAAATGCATTTAAGAAGAGCTTTGTCTTTTCTTTTAATGCAGGTATCTGTGGGATTACTTTTTCTGCCACGTCCCAGGCATCTGCATATTTGGTGCTATAATAATTGCCGACTACGGTTTTTGACCATGCAAACCTGTTGGGGAAATTCCAGGTGATGTAAAACTGAAAGGTTTCGGTACTGTTGGGCGCTATTTCCTTTTTGACCGCCAGAGATGCCATGGGGTCATTGTCATATAATTGGGTTTTGTCGGTCAATTCCCCATCGGCGCTAAAATCGTCCCAAAAATCGAGTGTGGAAAGCGCCATCCATTTGTCGGCTACTGAAGACCTGCGGTAGCTTACTCCCGATTTTTCATCGGTCAGCAGGCCGATTGTGCCAAAAGCAGGATCAGCTTTGTTTACGCTGTCGGAATACATATAGATACCGCTGATCTTCCCATTGTCCTTAAAAATATTTTGGTTCTTTTTTGCCCCGTCAGGGATAAAATCACCCTTCCAGTCACGATGGTATTGGCTGCCGTCCTTTCCCACAAAATTGCGCATGGAGCCACAGACAGCAACTGCCATCGGGCTCGGCGTTAAGTTAGTAACCTGGTAGGTGAGTACGGCAACTGGCAACCCGCTTGCGTCCGCATCTCCGGGAACTAAAGGATTGAAACCGATAATTTTAACTTTTATCGGTAAACCGGGATCTGATAAGTTGACCATCCCCACAGGATAAGAGGCATCAAAACTCGCATTTGCGAATCTCGGGAAACCATGCTGGTTAACGGGCCTGCCTTCGTAATGCTGATATTCGGTATCGTCAACGGGGCCAATGAGCGCTCTTGTGACAGGCTTTTCACCGGAAGGCTGCATAAAAATAGCAAAGAAAGGAGCGTTGTTACCGGTAGTTACAGTGCTATATCCAATTCCGGGTTTATTCATTATTTCCCAATCACGTAGTTCTCCACGCCCTCCCAAAGAAACCGTACCCGTACCGATGCCTCCCAAAGGGAGCGCAATATTCAGCAGATGGGTTTGGTCATAATGCTTTAAAATAGGCCAGTTGTTCTTATCTTGGGCTCTAAGTGGATTGATATTCAGGACCGCAAAAAAACTTAAATTAAAAAGAAAAAGCTGTTTGAAATTTAGTTTCATGGTGCTTATTGAATTTTGGAAGTGTTAGGATTTTTGGTTTTTTGTTGCGCAGCGATGTCTTTTAACAATTCGTCTAGCTCCGCTGCTTTCTCCGGGTACCGCGGGGCAAGATTAGTGCTTTCGCCGATGTCTTTTTTAATGTTATAAAGCTGCGGAAGCTTACTGTTTCCGGTTTCCATGTTCTTGTCCCTCATTATGGCGGGCCCGTTTGAAGGTGCGATGTATTTCCAGTCGCCTTTGATCAGGGCCAAACCTTTAAACAGGCCCTGCTCTACCAGATGGTCTCTGCCTATCTTGCTTTTGCCCAATATCACCGGCAGCATATTTTTGCTGTCCGGCGCCGCAAAAACAGGGAGCTGGCGTTTCAATAAATCGGCCATCGAGGCTAATAGGTCAACCTGGCTCCAAAGCGCATCCGAAACCTGGTTGGCCTTTATTGTTTTTGGCCATCTGACAATCATCGGCACTCTGGTTCCTGCATCATACTTACTGTATTTTCCACCTTTCATAGACCCCCAAGGGGTATGCCCCTGTAACAACCGTACTGACTGGTCGTCATAACCGTCGTTTATAACAGGTCCGTTATCACTGCTGAAAACCACAATGGTATTTTCTGATAAATGTAATTTATCCAAGAGGTTTAAAACTTTGCCTGTATTCTCATCCAGCTCCAACAGGGCATCGCCTCTGGCACCCAAACCACTTTTGCCCGCAAATCTCGGGTTCGGCACTCTTGGAACATGTACATCCTGAATGGCAAAGTACAGGAAGAAAGGACGGCTTTTATTGTCCGATATAAAGTTTAGGGCCCTTTGGGTGATGTCGTCGCTCATGTTCTCATCATTCCACCAGGCAGCTTTTCCCCCGCTCATGTACCCAATTCTGCTCACGCCGTTAACAATAGTCCCGCTATGCTGTTTGTCGGCAGGCATTTTCAGTAGCTCGGGATGTTCCAGCCCGGTCGGGACGTCCCCGATTTTCTGCTCGTAATCCACCTGAAGCGGGTCTTTGGGGTCCAAATTTAGAACACGGCGGTTTTCCACATAAACCGTAGGCACACGGTCGGGCGTAGCCGGAATAATAAATGAGTAATCGAAACCTAAATCGTTGGGCCCCGGCTTGATGGCACCGTTCCAATCCGGTCCCTGCGGGCCGCCCAGACCTAAATGCCATTTCCCGATTGCGGCGGTTTTGTACCCTGCATCGTGAAACACATCGGCCAAGGTATATTGATTCTCGCTGATTACGAAGCCGGCGTTTCCCGCGGCAATGCCGGTCCCCTCTTTTCTCCAGGGATATTCCCCGGTCAATAATGCAAAACGGGAGGGCGTACAGGTAGAGGAGGTAGTATGTGAATTGTTAAAGCGGATGCCCTGTTCTGCAAGTTTGTCAATGTTGGGTGTGTGTATTTTGGTGGCGCCGTAACAGCCGATATCCCCATAGCCTACATCATCAGAATAGATAATGATGACGTTGGGTCTGTTCTGTGCCTGCACCTGGGTAAATATGCCTGTCAAAATAATTAGGACAAGGGTTTTGTTTATTTTTAACATGTTTATGCTTTTATTTTAAAGATTGAATCTGTATGGAGGCAATAGTTTTTAGCATTATTTAAAATATTTTAAACGAGCAATTGACTGGTTACCGGTAATGGTTGCAATCAATTATAAATATTCAATTAATTTTTAAAATTTATAGAGATTAAGGATTCAAATAGGGGTAGTAAATCATTCAATATTTATTTAACATCTCAAAATAAGTTTATTTAAATTCCTGTTGTTAATTGGAAACACGATTTAAATTTATTTTACCTGCTATTTTAGACGAACAAACTAAACCGGAAGATAACCTATTCAGACATAATAAAAATAGCTTGTTAATGTCTAAAATGATTTTTTATTTGCACTAAAACCATATTTGATTAATTATTACCTGTATTTTGATTTATTACATCCTTACAGATAGTTAATAAATCTTTATTATTGTAATGAAAGAGTTTCTCTTTTGAACAAATTTAAATCTTTAGCAACTAAAGTTACACCCTAGAAACCAAGTCATTTTGGCTTTAGGATAAGTTTTTTAAGGAAGTTTAAAATCTACATGCAAATGATTCAGGTAGTAAGCCTCCTTTTTCACTAAATAATAATTAAGGGATTTAGCCAGTAACATCTTTATAAATGATACATATTAAAAAATATCAAAAGATTTACCCAATGATAGCATTCACGCTGGGCCAGATTTTTTTGCTACAAACACCTATCTTTTCTCAAACGCATCAGAAGCCTAATATCATTTTTATTCTGGTGGATGATTTAGGAGTTGGAGATGTGGGTGTTTTTTTTCAAAACCAACGAAAGCTAATCAACAACAGAAGCAAACCATTTTTTATTACACCTTATCTTGATAGTATGGCAAAGAATGGAGCTATGTTGGATCAATACTGTGCTGCTCCGGTTTGCGCTCCTTCCAGAGCTTCTATAATGTTGGGGCAAAGTCAGGGACACTCAAATGTTAGAGATAACCAGTTTGATAAAGCCATAGCTGATAATTATACCTTAGGAAGCGTGATGCAGAAAGTTGGTTATAATACGGTAGCCATAGGGAAATGGGGTTTGCAAGGAGATAAACAGTGGTCTGAAAACGGGAATGCTTGGCCTGCAGAACCTTTAAAACGAGGTTTCGATCATTTTTATGGATACATGCGTCATAGTGATGGACATGAGCATTATCCTAACGAAGGCCTTTATGCTGGTAAAAAAGAAGTTTATGATGATCATCAGGCGATAACTACTGGCTTGGATAAATGCTATACTGGTGATTTATGGACAGCGATGGCCAAAAAATACATTATCGACCATGAAAATGGAAAAGATAAAGACAAACCATTTCTTATGTACCTGGCTTATGATACCCCACATGCAGTTTTAGAGTTGCCTGCAACTGCCTACCCTTCAGGTTTTGGATTAAATGGGGGAGTACAGTGGTTAGGAGAATCAGGTAAAATAATCAATACCGCTTCGGGCATTCCCGATAGTTTTATCGATCCAGAATATATTCAGTCCACTTATGATGATGACAAAAATCCAGCTACTCCAGAAACAGCTTGGCCCAATGTCTATAAAAGATATGCTACTATAATTAAAAGAATAGATTTACAGGTGCATGATGTGTTGACTCTTTTGAAAGATTTAAAAATCGATAAAAACACGCTTGTTATTTTCACCTCAGATAATGGGCCATCTATAGAATCATATATCAAAAACGAACCTTTTAAAGCAAATTTTTTTGAAAGCTTTGGTCCTTATGATGGAATAAAAAGAGATGTATGGGAAGGAGGTGTAAGAGAGCCTACTTTAGTTTATTGGCCAGGACATATCGCTCCAGCGACAAAAATTAGCAATCCGAGTATAGCTTACGACTGGATGCCTACCGTGCTGGATGTAGCTGGTTATAAAGCTCCTGTAAAAGCAGACGGAGTTTCACTTTTGCCTGAACTTATTGGGAAAAGCGGTCAGCAGAAAAGTCAGATTTACGTAGAATATTTTCAAGGAGCTAAAACACCAGGATACCCTGAATTTGACTTAGCTCATCGGAACAGAAAAAGAGGCCAGATGCAAATGATGAGATTTGGGGACACCGTAGCCATTAGGTATAATATACAATCTCCAGAAGATGATTTTGAAATTTACAATATCAAAAAAGATCCTAAGCAATCACATAACCTGGCAAAAACAGAAGATTTAAAGCAACTAGAACAATATTTAAAAGGCAGGGTATTGCAAATGAGAATGGCAGATAGTTCGGCACCACGCCCTTATGATAATGCTTTAATCCCCGCAAACCGGATGATTCCATCATCACTTAAAGCAGGTTGGAGGCTAACCAATTATCAGACGGTTACAGATTGGATAAGTACACCTAACAAAAATGAAAAAACTCAATTTATAAGAAATACAGAATTTGAAGGAGTTAAAAACACTTTCTTTTTTGAAGGATATGTAGATATACCAGAAGACGGGTATTATACTTTTTCATTGCAAACGCAGGGAAAAGCGTTTGTTAGATTACAAGATATAGCATTAATTGATGAAGATGAACATTATCAGCAAGGAAGTTCAAAATCAGCGACTGTACATTTGGCAAAAGGTTACCATCGCTTAAAAATTTATGTAAAAAAGCTTAACGGAGTTACACCAAAAATAAGTTTCACCATGGCGCAAGAAAATCAGAAAAGTAAAGACATTAATGAAGTAATCTATGTTCAAAAATAGAGAAAACTTATTTTAAAATAATTTGCAATCAGACGCAAAAACAGATTGGTTGCATTTAACAGTTCTACCACCTCTATTTTTGCAAATGAACTGTATAAATGATAAAAATTTGTAAAACTTCAAACTAGTAAATAATGTATTAACCTGAGTTCGATTATTATTAATCGAATTAGGTATAGATTATTAAGTAATTATAATAGAATCAATTGCGTCTGGCTTTAGCCAGATGTTAAAATTATAAAGAATAAAGGCTTTAGCCGAAACTTAAATTAAATTTTGGCTAAAGCCAATTGGTAATTCATTTTAAAAATGGGCTAAAGCCCATTCCTATTGATGTATTACAAAAATTAATAATCGAACTCAGGTTATTAGTATTAAACGAAAAATACCCCAGCCTATTTATTTAAATTATAAGGGTCATAAATAGTTCTTGATATTCCTTTCTTAGGTTGATTTTTCTTCTCTTCGTTATAATCTGGATTGAGTATTGGATTTTGTGCCGACACCCTTGTTTTCCATTCAGATAATTTTCCTGACAAATCTTTAGTGATTTCTGGCTCCTTTAATACGAGGTTCTTTTTCTCTCCGATGTCATTTTTAAGATTATATAGTTCTTTTTCGCCGGTTTCATAAAAGTAGATCAGCTTCCAGTCTCCCTATCTAACCGCACTGTAAGGAGTTCCGCCATGTGGATGATAATGCGGATAATGCCAATATAAGTCTTTACGATCCAGCTTTCCTGTTCCTGTAAGTAAGGGCATTATATTTATCCCATCCTGGCTTTTCTTATCAGGTATTTTACTGCCCGCCAAAACTGCAAAAGTTGAGAAAAGATCAGTACCTATAATAGGGACAGAAGAAATACTGTTGGGGGTAATTTTTCCTTTCCATGAAAATATTGCCGGTACTCTAATCCCACCCTCGTAATCACTTCCTTTACCCATTCTTAAAGGAAGGTTAGATGTTATATTATTTTTAGGTCCACCGATTAAACCGCCGTTGTCACTTGTAAAAACAATCAGCGTATTATCTGAAAGATTAAGCTTGTTGAGCAGGGCAATTATTCTTCCCACACTTTCATCCACACTTTTTATCATACCTGCATATGTAGCGTTTCTTTGCTCTGATGCAGGCCTTATCTTTGCCTTAAAATAGTCAACATCTTCCTTTTTAGCTTGTAAAGGTGTATGTATAGCATAATAAGGAAAATACAGAAAAAAAGGCTGGTCTTTGTTTTCTGTAATAAATTTTTCAGCTTCATCAGTAAGCCTGTCGGTAAGGTATTCACCTGTAGGTCCATTTTTTAAACGGGGAATATTATATGGAGAAAAATAGCTTGGCGGCTGCCCTTGGTAAGTACCTGCTATATTGATATCAAATCCCTGGTGCTCCGGATAGTATTTTATATCATCACCTAAATGCCACTTTCCCATTGATGCTGTTTTATATCCCTGCTTCTTTAAAACCTCAGCTATCGTTACTTCGTCAGTAGGCAAAAATTTTATCCAGTTTGGAGGTGTGAATTTTGCATAAGGCATACTGAATCCGGGAATCCAATCTGTAATATGCAACCTTGCAGGTGATTTCCCTGTCATGATGCTTGCCCGGGATGGCGAGCAAACCGTACAAGCCGAATATGCATCAGTAAATTTCATTCCTGATTTAGCCAGTGCATCAATATTTGGAGTTTCATAAAAAGAGCTTCCATAAGAATGCAGATCTGTCCATCCCATATCGTCTGCTAACAATAGAATAATATTCGGTTTTTTTTGAGCGTGTGAATTTAATCCGTACAAAAGAAGTAAAAGTAATACAAGCGTCTTCATTTTTTATCAGGTTTAGTTTTTATGTATATTTAATTTACAAGTATTAATCCAAGTCATTTAGTTAAGCGGTCAGAGGAGAACACCCACCGTTGCATTTGCCCTGGCTTGAGCAATATTATCAATCAACAATCTAATATAACGTGAGTTCGGTTTAAGCGGCTAAGAATAGTTGTTTATTATTTTCTTCGAA
>NZ_CAMLIG010000060.1 GCF_946480185.1 uncultured Pedobacter sp.
ATTTAGGTGGTCAGTTTGCCACGGAATCATATGGTCACTTTCTCCGAAATATACACATTATCGCTCAAATGAATCTCAGATACGGGGATACTTTCCATTTCCGCTTCCCCGACAAAACAAATCGAGTCCAGTTCGCATGCACCTGATTTATAATAGTGATAATAAAAAGCGTTTTGATTGAAGTAACGTTGGATTACTTTCAGCTCATCTTCGAAATAACTCTTACAAGTTTCAACTGTTCCGCATGGCTTGTTCAATTCCAACTGATAAGACGCAATTGCAAAAATCCAACAGCTGTAAAAACGCGGGCTAATTTCCTTGAAGAACATGACCTCTTCTACTTCATCTTTGAATGGATTATCTCTAATGTGTTTTGCAACTTTCGCCAACTTAGCTTTGATAATTTGAAGGCTATTTGATAAATTTTTACAAGGTGTAAAATCAGCCTGCTCAACAGCTCTGAGATCTTGCTCCAGTTGTTGGTACCAAGACTCCATAATTTGTTTGTTCATATAGATGTAGTTTAAGTGAATTCCCTATCCTTATCAAAGTTCTGGAGGATAAGAAAGTACAGGTAAACTTATTTCATAGGCTATTCGATTTCCGGCTAAAGTGATCAATCCATAGCAGAAACCAAATAGGTTAAAATACGTATTTCGCTGAACTAGGGTTAATTCCCTATACAGAATTATTAAAATGCTCGTGAGAAAGAAGTTTGTGAATTAGAGCAGATCTATTGTTTACACCTGTTTTTTCGTAGATGTGCTGGATATGTGAACTGACTGTTTTCTCAGAAATAAAAAGCGCTTCTCCAATTGCTTTATACGTTTTTCCCAGCCTCAGTAACACCGCGATTTCGGTTTCCCTAGCGGTTAAACCAAAATGCCTGCAGTTAATGTCGAATAAATCTTGGTCGACAGAATAATTCCCCAAAGTGGTGATTAGATCATACTCTTTGCGGGAAAGTTCTAAATATCGTTTGATAAATAAAACTGTGATGACCACGAAACCTCCATTTGTTATTAGTGCTTCCCAAAATTGTCCGATATTGAAGTAGGCTATAACAGTTAAAGAAGCCCAAGGCAGTACCGCACAATATACTGCGGTCATCTCCCAAAAGTGATAATCATCCGGATTGGATTTGTATTTCCTTCTTATGGCTTTAACAATTGCCACTAACAAAATAATAGAGTAAAAAAATGGGACAATGATTCCGTAGCGAATGGCGAACGAAAGATCATTGTTTATGGCGTAAACGACAGCAAAAAATACTAGAAACGGAAGAATTAGAAAAAGGTAAATTCCGTACAAAGCATGAAAACGCAATTCTTTCAAGTCGAAAGCTTTATAAAAATAGAATGGAAAATATGAGCCCATTGCGAACCCTGTTCCATAGGCTAAAATATTCTGCAACTTTATAGAAAGTGGAATATTAGCATCAGGAAAAAGCCCGCCACAGGTATTGTACAAAATCAATAAACCTAACAATAGAAGATACCACTTTCTGCCCTTTGCTTGCGGGCGTTGTAGAAAGTAGAAAAACTGAAAACAAAACAATGGAATCTCCACCACCAGAAATAAAAAGGTGATGAGATGCATCTCTGTACCAAAAACCGTCATGGCTTAATTTTTCAAGAAAAAAAGTTCGTAGCCTAAATCGATTTTATTGTAAATCTCGAAGCCATTTTTCTGATACCAAGGGATGTTTCTTTCAGTGGAGGTTTCTAAACAAACGGTTCTTCCCATTTGCTTTGCTTTGTTCACCAGCCCATTCAAAAGTTCTGATCCCAGTCCACGGTTTTGATTTCCCGGATCAACGCCGATAAACCATAAATAGTAAATGTTGTCTTTTAATTGAGCTTGCTTAATTAGCGATTCCCGCTTTAGTGCTTTTAAAATATTTGAAAATCCGATTGATTTAGCGATGAGTTTCAAGTCCTTGCCAATTGTCCAAAAGTTATCTTTCTTCAGTTCCGGAAATAAAACCAAGGCACAAGCATTTTCGTCTTCCGAAAGATATACTTCGCCATATTTACTACACATCTCAAAAGAATAATCCATCAATGCCCTTATTCTTTTAACCCGATGTTTATCCTGTTTTACGATGTAGTTCACACTTGAATTTTCTTCAAATGCTTTCGTTAAAATATTCACAACCTTTTGCTTAGCCTCTGCTGTCACTTTTATCATATTGGTAAATGTTCTTTATTGCTAAGGAATTTGGGAGTTCCAAAGCTTTTCAAAAATAGATCTTGAACGTATCATCAATATTCATACCTTTTTAAAGTTTTTAGAACAAAAAATAACTAGAAGTTATTAATGCGTTTGAACGTATATTTTGAGTTTAACACATTCGGTTTGTTTAAAATGGTTCTTTTATTATAATTGGGATCTAAAATTCTATTCTTGTATATTAAAGCTTAATAAAAGCATGATGGAATTGAACATCTAAAGAAACTACCGTGTTAACGATTGAAACGGCATCCTTTTTTATGTGGGAACAGGCGTGGGAGAAAAAAGATACAGCGTAAAGCGTGTTTAAACGCCAAGACACTACTACAGGCACTTATTACTTATTTCATAATTATTGTTAAAATATAAATTATAAATAGAATTATTATTAAGTTTACATCAGCGAAAGGGGATAAAATACATCCCTTTTTGCAAGCAAGAACTTAAATGGGTATTACTTATGGCTATTTAGATCAATTCATCAACGAGCAACGTTCGGAGGGAAAGTATGCATTTTCGCTAGCAGAGGTAAGAAACAAGTTTGAGCAGTCTGACGAGGCAATTAAGAAAGCGCTACAAAGATTAAAAAAGAAGAAAGAGATTGCCTTAGTAAGAAACGAGTTTTATGTGGTAATCACTCCAGAATACCGAAGCAAAGGCATCCTTCCCCCTTCTTTATTTATTGCGGAATTGATGAAATTTTTAGAGAGAGATTATTATGTAGGCTTGCTCAATGCAGCAAGCTATTATGGCGCTGCTCACCAGCAACCCCAATCTTTCTCCGTAATTACCATGAAACCAAGTTTAAGAAATATCAATAGCAATAATCTTAAAATTAACTTTTACACAAAAAAGGCCTGGGCCAAAGATGACATCGTTCAGAAGAAAGTTGACACAGGCTATATAAACGTTTCCTCAGCGGAATTAACTGCGCTAGATCTGGTAAATTATTTTGAGCAAGTTGGTGGTTTAAATAGAGTAGCGACAGTTCTCGAAGAACTTTGTGAAAGCATAAACCCTGATAAAATGCTTGACGTCGCTAAACGGTACGTTCCTATCACTGCGGTTCAACGGCTAGGGTTTCTGCTTGAAGTAATTTTGAATAGGCGGGATTTGAGCGACCTCATAAAAAAGCACTTAAAAACAATGAATTATTTTCCGGTTTTATTGAGACCACAAAAAGAAAGACGAGAGATGATTACCGGCAATGACTGGAAGGTTGTGCAAAATATAGATATTGAAACAGATTTATGATTCCACAGGCATATATAACAGCATGGCGCAAAAAAGCTCCTTGGCAGGAAGATTTTCAAGTAGAACAGGATTTGGTTATTGAACGAGCTTTGATGGCAATTTATAGCAATGACTATTTAAAAGAACGATTGGCATTTAGAGGCGGAACCGCTTTACATAAGTTATACCTTTCCCCAGCTGCAAGATATTCAGAAGATATAGATTTAGTACAAATTACAGCTGAGCCATTCGGTCCAATTATGGACAAGCTTCGTGAGGTATTGTCTTTCTTGGGCGATAAGCCTATCCGTAAACAAAAGCAGCATAATAATACATTAATTTACCGATTTGATGCTGAAGGTGGAATTCCTCTACGATTAAAAGTTGAGGTCAACTGTCGTGAACACCACACTATTTATGGCATTAAAGATATGGAACACACGATGCAATCAGAATGGTATTCGGGTGAAGTTTTAATACCCACTTATGAATTAGCCGAATTGCTGGGAACTAAAATGCGGGCCTTGTACCAAAGACGAAAAGGAAGAGACTTATTTGATATGTGGTTTGCAATGACACAGACTGATGTAAATACAGATAGAATTATAGCAGCTTGGAAATTTTACATGAAGCAAGAGGATAATAGTGTGTCGCAAAAGGAGTTTCTGGAAAACATGGAAAAGAAGATTTCAGATCAGGATTTTTTAGGAGATATGGAAGGGTTATTAAGACCAGGTTTATCTTATAAGGTTACCGAAGCTTATGAATTTGTGAAAGCAGAGTTGTTGGAAAAGATATAAGATTGTTTTAAATCAGCCATAATACATCCCGAATTGACGTTGAAATTTAAAGATTTGATGAAAAGGCAGTTCATCTCGAACTGAACACTCCAACCTACGAATGATTTTATTAATTGAGAAAAAATCGGGCTTTAGCCCGAAGTAGTTGAAGAAGGAAAAGTTGGTGGATATTTTGCGAGTATATAAAATATTTTCCGGGTACTCAACCAGTTTGAGTCTTTCAATATATTTCAGACAATCATTTAGGTAGTCAAGCCTTAAAAAGCCATTTTTGATTTTATTATCCAATTCAATATCCAAGTATTGAGTTGGATAATAAGGTTTTGAAAAAGCAGAAAAACGGAAGATTTCCATTTA
>NZ_CAMLIG010000061.1 GCF_946480185.1 uncultured Pedobacter sp.
ACTGGCGGAGAAACATCTCACTCGAAAGACTTATACGCATCGCATGGCAACCTGAATGTGAGCTATCTCGTCGCCTCGACGAAAACTCTTAATATATATTATTGAATCGTTTTTAGACAGTTTCTTAGTGATTTAAAATTATAATTAACTCGATCAAATGACGAAGTATCACTATCTAAATACACTTTTCAACGAAAAATACCCAAGCGCTATTAATTTATGCTACAGCTCTTTTAATAACAATTCCTTAAAACTGCTTTAACAGCAGTGCCCTAACTTTGCTAAAATCTTATGCGAATGCAAAGACAATTCATCGTTTTAAAATATGGATAAAAGAGATTTAGATATTGTGGTAATTTCTGATGTCCATTTAGGAACTTATGGTTGCCACGCCAAAGAATTGTTAAAATATTTAAAAAGCATTAACCCCAAAATACTCATCCTTAACGGCGATATTATCGATATCTGGCAGTTCAGCAAATCTTACTTTCCAGAAGATCACTTAAAAGTCATCAGAAAGATCATGAAGTTTGTGACCGAGGGTGTACAGGTTTATTACCTAACGGGAAACCACGATGAACTGCTTCGAAAATTTGTAGATTTTAAGATGGGCAACTTTCAGCTCGCTAATAAGCTAGTTCTCAATTTAAATGAAAGAAAAGCATGGTTTTTTCACGGAGATGTTTTCGACGTTACCATGCAACACTCTAAATGGTTGGCGAAATTGGGCGCAATTGGTTACGATACTTTAATCGCTATAAATAACATCACCAACTGGATGCTTGTCAAAATGGGAAGGAAAAAATATTCCTTTTCTCAAAAAATTAAAGCTAGGGTAAAGGAAGCCGTAAAATTTGTTAACCAGTTTGAACAAACCGCCGCAGAACTTGCCATAGAAAAAGGGTATTATTATGTAATCTGTGGACACATCCACCAGCCTGAAATCAGGGATATTACCACCGCCAAAGGATTTGTAGTTTATTTAAACTCGGGCGATTGGGTAGAAAGTTTAACTGCCTTGGAATACGACGGGAATAATTGGAATTTAAACAAATACAATCCGGAAAATCATTTAAAAGAAGGTGAACACGAGGAAAAAGAAGACCTCAAACAATTGTTGGATGTAAATAGCTTGCTCGAAAAATTTAAAGTGGAATTATCATAGTTTTCTTTTCTTATGAAAATCTTATACGCTATACAAGGTACAGGAAACGGACATATTAGCAGGGCGAGAGAAATAGTTCCATTATTGAAAAAATATGGCAGTTTAGATTTATTGATAAGTGGCTCGCAGGTAGATGTATCCTTAGAAGAATCTTTAGAATATAGGTTTCATGGTTTCAGCTATGTTTTGGGTAAAAAAGGGGGTATAAACTACTTAAAAACACTCAAAACAATGAACATTCGGCAGTTTTGGAGAGATATGAATACCCTCTCTTTAAAAGATTATGATTTAATCATCAACGATTTTGAGCCAATTACGGCGTGGGCTTGTAAATTGCAAAACATCAAAAGCGTTTCATTAAGCCACCAGGCCGCCTTTTTTTCGCCTTTAACCCCTCGGCCACCTAAAAAGAAAAAAATTTCGGAATTTATACTGAAGTATTATGCCCCCACTACCCACCATATTGGTTTCCATTTCAAACCTTATGACAACTTTATTTACACGCCCGTAATCCGCCAAGAAATTAGAACGCTGAAACCGCAGAATCACGGACATTATACGGTTTATTTACCCGCTGTTGATGATAAACTGCTTGTGAAATATTTACACCAATTACCTCATGTGCAGTGGCATGTGTTTAGTAAAACAGAGATATCTGTCTTTCAGTACAAAAACGTATTGATTCAAAAAATTGAAAATGAAACCTTTAAAAAAAGTTTGAAAAACTGTGCTGGACTTTTCACGGGAGGTGGTTTCGAAAGTCCGGCTGAGGCGCTTTTCTTGGGTAAAAAATTATTACTAATGCCAATGAAAAATCAGTTTGAGCAGAGTTGCAATGCCTTTGCGGCCGAGCAGCTGGGTGTGCCATTAGTGAAAAAAATTGACGATGATTTAGTACAAACTTTAAAAGATTGGATAGCTACAGAGCAAAATATAAAAATTGATTTTCCAGATCAAACAGCACAAATTGTGGACGATCTGGTAAGGAGATTTAGTTATAAAATTTGTTAACTATTCATTTATATAGAACTTGCGTGTTTAAAGCTATTATCCTAATAAACAACTTGCATTTATCCAGACCTTTCTTTTCAGAGAAAAGCCATTAACAAATTACTTTTTCCGCTTCAAAAACTCCGCATAAGATTTCTTTACGTAGTTCATATCATCGTAATAATTCCAATAAGTTACTTCTTCTGGCTTTGGCCGATACAAATACATAAACTCCACTAAATCCGAATTAGGAATTTTTATGGATTTATGAATCACCGCTTCATTAAAATGTAAATCTACAGCAGACTGTGCATTCTCACGTTCGATGTAGTTCCCAAATTTGCGGGCATTATTTGCGTCAGTTCCCAAAAGCTCATGTAAGGCAGTAAGCGGTGTAAAAATATAGGCCAAAATAGGTGGGTCGCCTTTGTAAAAAACGCCCTTACTTCGGTAACCGTCCAAAATTTCTTGTTGCTGTCTACTTTTGCTTTGCTCTTTTACGACAACTTCATTTAAGGCAATGGCTTTATTTAGATAAACCACCAAATTCTGTTTGACACCAATTCCTTTTTCAGCATTTTCATAATTTGATTTGCTAAACAAAAGCGTATCACCAATACTAACCTCAAGCTCAAAATTTCCCCATTCATCGGTTTTGGTAAAAATAGCGCTGTTTTTTATTTGAACTTTCGCATCCTCAACTCTGTTTGTGCTTCCTTTTTCAAAAACTAAACCTTTCAATAAAAACCGTTGCTGTGCATAAGTTGGCACAGCAAACAGCAGGGTAAAAGCAAGCAAAAAAATCGTTTCTAATCTCATTTAATTAAAGATGCCTAAAATTGTTCAGGTCAGTACAATTTTAAATTATTTTAACATTTATCTTCTCAATAATCTATAAAAAACCATATTGTTTTACTAAAAATATTAGTAATTTTGAGCAATGCAAAACTTTAATTTAAATAGCCAAGAGGCTTCAAAAACTCCGGAAAACGGTCGGACTTCGGGCTTCCCTTCACCTGCTGCCGATTATTTGGCGGTTAACATTGATTTAAATGAATTGCTCATTCCCAACCCGGCTAGCCACATTAAAGCTTGGTTACATTTAGATGAAAAAAAATATTTAGTGATTATTGATAGAGCTTTGCCTTTAAAAGATGGTTGCAAAGTTATCGTTTGGGAAAACGAACAATGGTGCTTAAAAATATACCGTATCTCCTCAAAAGAAATTTGGTTATACTCTGTAAAAAACAAAACTGCACCAATTAAGCTGGAGCAAAATGAAGTACATACCTTATTAGGCCGGGTAGCTAAATTAATTTTGATGAATCCATGAACACGCTATTTTGGGGTTTGGCAGATGGCAATAATTTTTACGCCTCCTGCGAAAGGCTTTTCAGACCTGATCTGCTAAAGAAACCTATCGCTATTTTAAGCAATAACGATGGCTGTGTAATTGCCCGCAGTGAAGAACTTAAAGCACTGGGTGTTAAAATGGGAACGCCAAAATTCAAAATCAGTGAAGAAATAAAAAATGGAACTATTATCGCTTTTTCTAGTAATTACGAGCTATATGGCGAATTGCATAATCGCTTAATGCACACACTTAGCCGTTTTACTCCTGATATCGAGATTTACAGTATAGACGAAAGCTGGCTTTTGTTTGAGGACTTTAATTACAATATGCCTGATTATGCCGAGCATATTGTTGCCGAAACTTTAAAGCTGGTTGGTATTCCCATTAGTTTGGGTATAGCGCCCACCAAAACATTAGCAAAAGTTGCCAATAAATTGGCAAAAAAAGATAAGCAAAGTAAAGGGGCAAAAGTACTGCAAACCGAAGACGAAATCAGAGCTGCACTATCTGTATTTCCTGTACAAGATTTGTGGGGAGTGGGCAGGTCAAAGTTTAAAGCATTAACGCAGTTGAATATAAAAACAGCTTTGGAGTTTAGCGAGTTGCCCGGTGGATGGGTAAAAAAGAACTTCAGCATTACCGGTTTTAGAACCTGGCAAGAGTTACGAGGTTTTCCATGCCATCAATTATTAGAGGAAACCAATTCAAAAGATGCCATTGCTACCGGCAGAACATTTGGTAAACTACTTACAGATTATGACAGCATCAAAGAAGCTTTGGTAAACCATGCTGTAAGCTGTTCGCAAAAACTCAGAAAACAAAAAAGTTACGCTTCTTATGTTAACATTAGGATAGAAACCAATAGGTTTAGAGATGATTTACCCCGATATGTGAACACTTTTACAGCCCGTTTGCTACAACCTACAAACAGTACTATAACCATAGCAAAAACCACAATTGAAGCTTTTGATAAAATTTTTAAAAAGGGTGTGTTTTATAACCGGTGCAGTGTAACCTTATTAACGTGAGTTCGGTTTAAGCGGCTAAGAATAGTTGTTTATTATTTTCTTCGA
>NZ_CAMLIG010000062.1 GCF_946480185.1 uncultured Pedobacter sp.
AATAGGTGGTCAGTTTAAACCGAAATCGGGTGGTCAGTTTCTCCGAAATCTCCACCTAGTACTGTACAATAGTATTATATTTCTAATAAAGGACTCCAAAGATGATCATAAAGAAGACCTGCTCAAACTTTCAACATTTCTGAGAGATAAAGTTCTCCATGAGAAAGGAGATTATGCAACCAACCATTTAATTACGAGGAACTATGCATTAAGTATTTTAAAACTGCTCGTTCGTAAACTTCCTGATGTCGCAAGGCTTGTTAAATTAGAAGCAATCCTAAAAAAGTTAAAAAATGTAGGCATAACCAAATGGGAGGAGGCAGAAGATGTAAATGAAGGGGAGTATTGCGATGGAAACGCTTTAATCGACTATTATTTTAATAAACATAAAATGCCATATATCTTTCGAGGTATTGGTAATGAATATAACAAAACACCGGAATATCTTGCTGTTCACGCTAAATTGAGATGGAGAGCCTATCTGTTAGGATATAAATTTCAATTATTTGGACCGCTGGATATCCAAATCGCTAAATTTCGACATTGGGGTGAGGAATTTGCTTCTACAGAAAGATATGCAGATAAATATATTGAGATTGCGTTTCTCGAATACTGCGGATATCTTGAGGGTCAGAATAATTTTGAATCCCATGACGATATTGGTTACTTACGAGCATTTGAGCTTAAACATGACCCAACTGAACTCGAAGACACAGATCCTTTAAACCAAGCAAGGTTTGTTGAGAGAGAGTTTATTGATAGCAATATTTCTTTAAAAAAGTGGTGTAATGATAATTCAACACCAGATTTAAGAGAATATCTTGAAAGAAATGCTTTTCAGGAAAAAAAAGGTAATTGGATTTTATTACATAGTTTGGTTCACCAGAATAAAAAGCAAAAGGAAAGACAAATTTATTTTAAGGTAGATACGGTATTCGTAAAGAATAAGGATTTGGTGGATGCTAGGCAAGCTTTTACTAATAAAACTGAATTAGGACGAGCTAACAATAGTATTCCTTATACAACAAACATACATGAAACTGAAATTCCGGATGCTGATATTATTCCTTATAATGATTTTATCGAATGGGATTATAGTTTAGAATCTGAAATTATTGAAATTGAATATACAAAGACCATACTTATCGAAAACGGTAAGCGCTTAAACGACAAAAAGTCAGATCAACTTTGGGATATGATTTTCAAACAGTCAAATTTTATGAGTCATCCTAGAACGAATCGTTCAGGATTTGCGATGCCTTTCATAAAGTTCAAATCTTATGACGCTCCTAATGTTGAAGACGAAAGTTTAAATGAAGTTTTTAAAAAAATGAATATTGAATTGGTAGAAGAGAAGTTTACGAAAAAGGAATCAAGGCAAATAAATAAAACCATAGAAGTTTTCATACCTGTTCGTTATCATATAGATAAAGTTTACCTATGTAAAAATATAATTGATGAATTGGATTTATCCAGTCCTTTTAATAGTACTGATTTGAACGATCAAAGCGGGAATTTAGCAAGTTTCAATTACACATACAAAATTGAATATGCTGATCAGGAAACTTTTACTTATTTCAGAAAAGATCTTTTAGATAAATATCTTTTGGATAACGAATTATCAATGTTTCAAATTATTTGGGGCGAAAGGGATTATTATCCAATTGATGGAAATTGGGATAATGATCGTACAAAATCCCAAACAAGAGATTGGGCTTCATTTTATCAGGCGGTAGAATATGAAATTTAAGGCACTGGCCTAACTTAAAAAAAGATAATATACTACATGAGCATGTACTTGGCCATTTACATTAGACCTTTACGGTGTTCATTAAATCTGCTTGTTAATAAAGTATGAACAGATTGAAATTTAAACCAAATTTGCTAATAACTCAATTTTAAACACCTAACTTCAAAAAATCTATCAAAACTATCCACCCGCCATCTTCAACTTTAACTGCCTCATATCTTCACTCAATTTACTTTCCACTACTTTAGCATAAACTTGTGTGGTACGAATTGAGGTGTGTCCAAGCATTTTACTCACAGATTCGATTGGCACACCGTTGCTAAGTGTAACCGTTGTGGCGAAAGTATGTCTGGCGATATGAAAAGTAATCGGCTTTTGAATTCCGCAGACGTCAGCGATTTCCTTTAGATAGGCGTTCATTTTCTGATTAGAGATGACCGGAAATAATCTTCCCTGATATTCCGCTTTGGGATGGTCTTTATATTTTTCAATAAGTGCCAAAGCTTTCGGTAACAATGGAATCCGTACATCGGTATCTGTTTTTTGTCGGCTTGTCATTAGCCAGTCTTCGCCATCAATTCCTTTTAGGATATTTTCTTTGCCCAGGTTCATGGTGTCAATATAGGCCAGACCTGTATAACAGCTAAAAAGAAACAGATCTTTTACAGCTTCTAATCTTTCTATGGTGAATTTTTTCTCTTCAATTGCCTTTAATTCTTCCTTAGTCAGAAAAAAGCGTTCAACTTTTTGAAAGTGTAGTTTGTGTCTGGCAAAAGGATCTTTATCCATCCATTCCAGCATCAAAGCCATGTTACTCATTTTACATAGACGCTCCAGATGCTTCATCGTTCCGTTATTATGTAGCTTCTTCTGATGGTCCTTTGGTTGTCTGGTCATCAAAAAGTTTTCGAAATCGAGAATGAACTTGTAGTTCAATTCCGAAAGCGCAATATCTGTTCGTTTGTACTTTTGCTTCAGAAAAAGTGAAATATATTTTTGGGTGGTATAGTAATTCTTCATCGTTCCCTTTGCAAGCTTTTTTTCCATTTCTGTATTGTGATATTTACAAAGTTGTAGCAAAGTCATCCTGCTATCATCATTATAGCCTAGAAACTCAGCTTTCACTGCGTCAACATTGATGATTTGTTTTGTTTGCACTAACTGGTAATAGGCATCGCTGATTAAAGTTCGTACCCGTTCAATATGGTCATTCAATTTACGGGCTTCTTCCTTTATACCTTTTGCTTTTCCTTTCGCAGCATCCCAGTTCATGGTTTCGATTTTCTTTTTCAGGGAGATTTCGCAACGTTTTCCATTCACAGTAATACGAGCAAAAACGCTACCGTGTGCTTCCTCTGACTTGCTAACGCGTAATACAAACTGAATCCCAAAGGTGTTTCTCGTTTTCATATCAATCAATTTTATGTAGTTTATTGTTATTTGTTGTTTCTTTAAAAATTTACTCACCAAAAAGCTTATAAATTCATACAAAAACACTTCAAAATAAAGCGATATAGATAGCTGTAATCATTTGATAAATAAAATCTTAAGTGCTTTCTGGTGAGTAAAACTAAACTCTAAAATTTACTCACTGTTTTACTCACCAGAAGTTCAGTTTTCCTACTTTAGGAGTCCATAAATACACCGTCGACAGGATTCTCACTTTCATATCAATTTATTTTGATGTCGTTTGTTTTTAGTTGATCTTTTAGTTAAAATTTGCTTACCAAAAAGGCTAATAAATCTTATCAAAAAGCACTAAAATAAATGATATAAATTATTGATTATCAGTAATTTATACAGGTTTCAGTTAGTAAATATAAACAATAAAATTTACTCACTGTTTTACTCACAACTACATTGATATACTTTGGGTTTGATTGGTATGATAAAAAACAAAAAACCCGCTAAATCGTGAGATTTGCGGGTTTTTGATTCATTCTGACTGGTATCTAGTCGGGATGGCAGGATTCGAACCTGCGGCCTCCACATCCCAAATGTGGCGCGATACCGGGCTACGCTACATCCCGTTTATTCGTTGTTGGGAGTGCAAATGTAGCTTTTTTATTATTAGCTCCAAATTTATTTTTACAAAAAAGATGCTTTTAAAGCTTTTTTAAGCCTGTTTGTTTCTAAGTTTCTGATTTTTAGATTATTAAATTTTATTAATTAACTCAAGTTGCTAGATAAACGGTTATAAAAAGTGAGCATCAAAGAATAAATT
>NZ_CAMLIG010000063.1 GCF_946480185.1 uncultured Pedobacter sp.
GAAGTTCTATTAAGTCGTTAAGTTGCCCTTTTCTAATAATAAAATTGTCTGTCATCTCTATTGATTTATTCGTTGTCGTTGCCTGAACGCTGCTAGGTGCTGACGTTTTTTCTACAATTCAGTTTTTCAATTGTATTGCATCCTTTCCTATAAGCAGTTTTAGCAGTCTGAATATTTCGGCGTCATTTAAACTTTGCCAATGTTTCTCAAAAACTGGTGTAAACCTATCAAAGTTTCCATTTTTCTCTTTGTAAATTACTATTCTATCTTTATCGCAAATTCCGAAAACAGAGGATTTCATAAGTCTTGCATATGATAAAGCTTGATTATAGCACTTTGTCCTTTCGATATTTGAACTCATATTGAATTTTGCCTCGATAACCATAGGTGCATTTTGAAAATGATTTTCTCCTTTAGGTAGAAATACGAAATCAGGTATAGCTTTCTCATTTCTACCCGCTTTTTGGCACAACTGTCTTGACCAATCCGCATTAGAATAACCTATTTTTTCTAATAATGGGATTAATAATTTTTCTTCGACGTCTTTTTCGTTTGTTAATTGTCCCAAGAACTCTAAATCTGGGTTATAAAGTTGGGGTAAAACAGAAATATCAAATCCTTTATTTTTTAATATCCTTTGTAATTCTCTGTAGTCTGTTGCAGAGAACTGAATTCCGTTTACGCCTTGAAAATTTTTTCGAGTTATTGGAAGTTTTGAAAAATATTGGTCGGCTTTTAATTCGTTCAATGATATATGCGGAAGAACTATCCCGTTTGTTGCTCTAGTTCGACTATTGTAATAATTGAATGGTGTGTAAACACCATCTATTTCTGCCCGCCATACCGATTGTATACAACTATAAGGGTAAAGCACATACATTATAATAATATCCCCTCGTCTTGTATTTTCATTACATGTCCATACTGACGTTTTGCCTTCAATGGGATTTTCTAAAAAGGTTTTATAATCTCCTTTATCTCCTCCTGTTAACCAAATGTTAGTTGGTTCGGGTAGTTCAAGTGATATTTTACTTTCATCAAAAAGCATAAATGCAAAATCATAAATACAAGCGCAGGTTTCTTCAATCGACAATTTATTTTCTTCTCCAAAATTCAATATAGCGTCGTTCAGCTCTACATAAAGCAATAATCTGGCTCTCTTGTCTGATTTTGCAGGCAAATTTGGCATTTGAATTTCTAATACATCAAGTATTTTTATAAAAACATCAAATTGCTCACGAAAAAGTATTGGGAAAAAATCATTTGGATATAAGTAGAATAAAGCAAGAGAAATTTCTGAGAGGATTGCACAAAGAGTTTTGTAATCCTTTTGTAAAGCAAATATGTAACCTTTTTCATCTTTAAAAAGGCTGCCGTTGCCATCTTCTTTTACGTCGGAAATTTCGATAAAGTCAATTAGTCGAGTAAAATAATCTGAAGCTTTTTCATTTTCTTTTGGTTCTAGTTTATCTGCGAGAATATTCAAGATTACATCATAAAAATTATTTGTGCAATAGTCTACGATATCGTTACCACCAAAATATTCATTATATTTTTGAAAAATTTGCTTTGCCCATTCAACTTCGTTTTCTCCGTCGTTACACGTAAAAAGAGCAATAGCTTCTTTTCCTCGTTGAGAGTCCTTATAAAGATTCCAAAAATTTTTGTTCATAGGTTAACTTTGTTTTTCTTGAAGTTTGTCATGTTACACTTGCCACTAACGGTTTGCTAATTTGTACTGAAATGGCATTAATGCAAAACCATTTTCAGCCCGCAATAAATTAATTAAAAAAGCACAAAATTTACTTAAACTACTGTCGGCCATTTTTGTACAAATTTGCTGTTATGGGCTGGGCTGTTATGTCGGATTAATCTTTTTTAAAATTTTTTCAATCTTAATGTAATGTGAAGTTAATTTATCTCTGTCAGTTTGAAGATAAATCATCAAGCTTAAAAGTTTGATATTATTACTCATCACAAAAGTCGAACCTGCGATACGGTCGTACTCTAACTCTCTTTCTGTTTGAGTAATAAACATCATTTCATTATATGATTTCATCCCACCATGAACGAATGAAGAAAGATTTGAATATTCAACTATTAATTTTCCTAGGAACTGAGACATATTTAAGTTACCATCTTTAAATTTTTTATTTAAATAAAACACGGTATTTTTAAAAGCATATTTTTTAGTTTCTTCTTCAACTTGCTTGCGAGTTTTATTACCAAAACGAGGGTGCTCATTTAAAAAATTATCCCATTTTTCTAATTTGAAATTTGAATTGAATAACTGTTGTTCTGAAACTTCTGCTTTAAGCAAATCAAGAACTTCTCTGGCATTACCATAATCAAAGTATTCCTTCGAGAATTCGTCTGTTTTCAATTCGGAATAGTTAAGAAAAATGAATTTAAATTTAAAGAAATGTTCTATCAAACATCTATAAAGTATTTTTAGACCATAATAATCATCTGTTTCACAGCAATCAAAAATAGTATTCTTTATAAATGTACTGCTAGTATCATACATATTGAATAACAGAAAGGTAGTTGGACAGTTTATGCTAAATGTACAAGATTTGATTTTAGGAAAATATTCTTGAAATTCTTGAAAAATTTCATCATCCAAATTACGTATTCTTTCAAGCTCTTCCATTTTATTTCAAATCTTGTTAGTCTAGAAAAGGTTTTTCTTTACTTCTGACTGTTTTTATACTCCATATCAAAATCATAATGAAATATCTAAGACCAAATAACATTGCTAAATAACCAATTGTTATATTTTTTAAAAAGTTAGACATCATGAGATTAGTTATTTTATGGTTTTTATAGTAATTCGTTCTTTTAAAAAATTTATCGCGTTTATTTATTATATCATTTTTTTTCGGTTCTTCTGTTGGTGAGATATATGCATGTTTCACAGCTTGATAAAGGTTATCAAAATTCTCTATTCCAGCTCTTTTTAAATGATTTTTAACTTTGTTTGGAAAAGTTGTGTAATTTGAGATATTCAGCTCGTTTTTCGAATATAAATTTTCTAGAAATGTCCAAACGGTTTTGTCGTATGTATAATGAGTAGGGAAAGTGAATCCATTAGTGTAACCATAATGAGTGATTTTTGTATAAAAAAGTTCTCTGTCAGAAAGTTTTCTAATGTAATCTCTATTTTTAGACTTTAAGATATTCATAACACTGTCGTAGGAATTTTGATTAATTACAATCGCCTTTTCTATATTTTTTCCCTTGGCATAATAATAACAGTAACCAATGATTAGACACGGAATTATGCCTATCAATATCAATAACTCTCTAGCGATAACTTTTTTCATAAAGCAGTTCTATTAGCCTTGCCTATAACGATTGGCGAATTTGTGTTGTAATGGCATAAAAAGCACAAACTTGTCTGCCCGTATAAACTTAGTTAATTGTGATGAAATAACGTAAAGCAGTTCAGCCATTATAATACAAATTTGTGGTGTGTGCCTTGCATGTACTACCATTGCTACCGCTAAAGTAGTGATAAAATCTAG
>NZ_CAMLIG010000064.1 GCF_946480185.1 uncultured Pedobacter sp.
CAAAATCACCTGAACGGAGTGAAAAGGTTTTTTAGAATTGTTTCACGCTACTCAGTAGGATAATAACCCTGGTGTCAGTCTGAGCGGAGTCGAAGACAAACTAGAACAGATACGCTCCTCAGCAAAACCCAAACGACTGTTGCTCTGAACGAAGTCTAAGGGTGAACCAAAGTACGATTAAAAAGAGTTTTGCAACTCTTTCAAAATTTAGTCATACATTTGTCCCCATTTCAAAATTATGAACGATTTTGGATAATAATAAAATTGCTATTAAAAGAACATCCTATAAATGAAGATCAAAAAACCGCTTCTACTTTTATTGTTAATAATAAGCTTCTTTCTGACCAACCAAGTTAAGGCACAAAGTATCAACCAGCAAAATTTCTCCAATGTTAGGGTAGATGATTTAACCGACGATCAAATCCGTCAGATCATTAAGCAAATTCAGTCATCAGGTTTACCGGAGTCACAATTAGAACAAATTGCGGCTGCTCGAGGCATGCAGCCTTCTGAGATTTCTAAACTGCGAGCTAGGGTTGACGCTGTTAACGCCAAAAGTTCGGCAACGGGGGCAACTGACGCTACCGTAAAAGGCAAGGACGGAAGTAGAAGCAGAAGTTTTGAAGGCGAAGTATCCACGATTGCAAATTCTGACCAAAAGAAAACCGAAACAGAAGCTGATGCCGCATTACAGACCCTAAAATCCAAAATATTCGGAAAAGAACTGTTTGCCAATGCCTCTACCACATTTGAACCCAACTTGCGTTTAGCAACTCCTTTAAACTATGTAATTGGTACTGCCGATCAATTATTAATCGATTTATACGGCTACTCAGAAGTAAGTTACAATTTAACGGTAAGTCCAGAAGGGACCATTAACATTCCTTATGCTGGTATCATTCAGGTAGGAGGCTTAACAGTTGAGGCCGCTACTTCCCGGATCAAGAACAAACTTTCAGGGATTTATAGCGGTTTAGCAACCGGGAATACCAAATTGAGCGTAACCATCGGAAATATTAGGAGTATCAAAGTAATTTTAACCGGCGAAGTGATGAAGCCCGGAACCTATACCCTTCCCTCTTTGGCTACCCTGTTCAATGCACTTTATTCTTCTGGTGGCCCAACAGACAACGGTTCATTCAGGAATATTGAAGTCATCAGAAACGGAAGAAAGGTAGCGACTTTAGATGTTTACGATTTCTTATTAAGAGGAGACCTAAAAAATAATATCCGCCTGCAAGATCAGGATATTATCCGTGTTCCGGTTTACCAAAAGAGAGTGGAAATTGTTGGAGAAGTAAAACGCCCGGCAATTTTCGAATTAAAAGATAATGAGGATTTCGAAGACCTATTGTCTTTTGCCGGAGGATTTACAGAACGGGCCTATAAAGCGAGGGTAAAAGTTTTGGGAAATACAGATACCGAACAAAAAATAGCAGACGTGGTAGCTTCTGAATTTTCTACCTATAAGCCTAAAAGTGGAGACAAGTATTTTGTAAATGAAATCTTAGACCGCTTTGAAAACAGAGTTACTATTGAAGGATCTGTTTTTAGGCCAGGTCAATACGAATTAGAACCAGGATTAACCCTAAAAACCTTAATTCAAAAAGCGGAAGGTTTAAAAGAAGATGCCTTTACCAATAGAGCATACATCACGCGTTTAACAAACGACTTAAATACCGAGCTGATTTCTTTTGATGTTAAAAAAGTTTTGAATGGCACCGCTGAAGATATTCCTTTACAAAGAGAGGATGTAATTAGTATTTCCTCTATTTTTGATTTAAAAGAAGCATATACAGTAACTATCAATGGGGAGGTAAGGAGACCGGGAGATTTCCCTTTTTCAGAAAACATGAGCTTGGAAGAGGTAATTTTAAAAGCAGGTGGATTTAAGGAATCGGCCACCCCACAGCGGATAGAAATTTCTCGCCGTGTTAAAAACTCGGACGCAACATCAACTTCCGCGAGAACGGCTGAGGTTTTCCAAATGGAAGTAAACAGAAATTTAAGCATCGAAGCCGCTAAATTTGTATTACAGCCTTATGATATCATTACTGTTCGCTCTTCTCCAGGGTACGAGGTACAAAAGCAAGTACGTGTGGATGGTGAAGTGCTTTACCCTGGTTATTATACCATCACCAGAAAAGACGAAAGACTTTCTGATTTGGTAAAAAGAGCTGGAGGACTTACGGCACTCGCTTATACAGAGGGAGCCTCTTTAAAAAGAGCCGGTACATTTGAAACACAGCTAGATAAAGAGAAGGAAGATCAAAAGCTAGCCCAGTTTAAAAAGATGCAAAAAGAAGCAAAGGATTCTACCTCTGTAAATTTAGATAATGTGGTAACCAGGAACAACTTTGTGGGAATTGATCTTGAGGATATATTAAAAAACCCTGGTAAAAGAAAAGACTTGTTTTTGGAGGATGGAGATGTGGTAAATATACCAAAAGAGCTACAAACTGTAAAAGTAAGCGGAGAGGTACTATCGCCAAATACTGTGGTGTTCTCTAAAAATAGGAGCTTTAGGAGCTATATTTCTCATGCCGGCGGATTCGGACAAAAAGCATTGAAAAGGCGGTCGTATATCATCTATGCAAATGGTTCAGTGCGTAGCACAAAGAAGTTTCTTTTCTTTAACAACTTCCCAATTGTAACTACTGGATCTGAGATTTTTGTGCCAAAAAAGGAAGAGAAGAAAGCATTAACTACGGGTGAAATCATTGGAATTACTACCGGTATAGCCTCTTTAGGTGCAATAATTTTAGGAGTATTGAATTCGATAAAATAATTATTAAATATAAAAAAAGATGTCCCAAGCAGAGGAACATATTTCAAAACATAAAGTCGAGTTTACGGAAACCTTTTCTAATCAAAAAAAGGGCGAGCCAGATGATGAGATTTCTTTAAAAGAGTTGATTTTAAAATTGCAAGAATGGTGGAGATACCTTTTAAGCAAATGGCTAATTATTCTGATTGCAGGTTTGTTAGGTGGCGCTTTAGGCTTAACTTATGCCCTCATTAAAAAACCAGTTTATACCGCCGAAACCACTTTTGTATTAGAAGAAGGAGAAAGCGGAGGAGGTTTATCCCAATACGCCGGGGTTGCATCAATCCTCGGTGTAGATTTAGGAAGCGGAGGCGGCGGGATTTTTAAGGGAGACAATATCCTTGAATTATATAAATCTCGTAGGATGATCCAGGAGACCCTCTTGGCGAAAGATACTTTTAATGGCAAGCAACAATCTTTAATTGAGCGTTACATTGAATTTAATAGATTAAGGAAAGGATGGGATAAAAAGCCGCAGCTTAAAAATTTAAAATTTGATAATCCAACTAATTTTAGCAGAGCACAAGATTCTCTTATTGGTAAAATTGTAGAAACTATTAATAATGGTGTTTTAAAGGTCGATAAACCCGATAAGAAGCTATCTATTATCGCTGTTTCAGTAAAATCA
>NZ_CAMLIG010000065.1 GCF_946480185.1 uncultured Pedobacter sp.
CATGCCCTTTGCTCTCTTTTTTACACTATTTCTTATCCCGAACTCACGTTAAATACAAATAGCAAACCAATTTTTGGTGTTGTGAGCAAAAAAAACTTTGATTGTTTTATCGAAAAAATTTACATTCGTTTTTAATCTTTTTACATCAATCGAAATTATAATCTTTCCAAACAAATGACTTACGTAGCAAATACCGACCGATATAAAGAAATGATTTACCGTCGTTGCGGAAACAGCGGACTCAAACTTCCTGCACTTTCTTTAGGGTTATGGCATAACTTCGGCGGTGTAGATGTTTACGAAAATTACCGCTCAATCTTACATTTGGCATTTAACAGAGGAATCACACACTTTGATTTGGCGAATAATTATGGCCCGCCTCCGGGTTCTGCCGAGGAAAATTTTGGACGCATCCTGCATCAGGATTTTAATACGCATAGAGATGAATTGATTATTTCCACAAAAGCGGGTTACACCATGTGGGACGGTCCTTACGGCGATTGGGGATCAAAGAAATATCTGGTTTCAAGTTTAGATCAAAGTTTAAAACGGATGAATTTAGATTATGTAGATATTTTTTACCATCACCGTCCGGATCCAGAAACACCTTTGGAAGAAACTATGGGTGCTTTAGATTTGATTGTTCGCCAAGGGAAAGCTTTGTATGTTGGACTAAGTAATTACAAAACTCCCGAGTTTAAAAACGCGGTGAAAATACTGCAAGATTTAGGAACGCCTTGTATCATCCATCAGCCTAAATATTCAATGTTTGAGCGTTGGGTAGAGGAAAGTTTGTTAGATGCCCTGGAAGAAAACCACGTGGGCTGCATCCCATTTTCTCCCTTGGCACAAGGCTTATTAACCGATAAATATTTAAAAGGCGTTCCAGAAGACAGCCGATGGGCTAAACCTCATGGTTTTTTAAATGAGCAATACGCAACAGCGGATAAGATAGAAAAAGTTAAACAACTGAATGAGATTGCGGAAGAACGCGGTCAAACTTTAGCGCAAATGGCAATTGCCTGGCTTTTAAAAGACGACCGCGTAACGTCTGTTTTAGTTGGCGCCAGCAAGCCCGCACAGCTTACAGATTCATTAAAATCTTTAGATAACATTATTTTTGAAGAAAACGAATTACGAGCTATTGAAGATATTTTAAGTCAGTAATTAAACCACAAAAAGTAGTTTAACACAAAAAACCTGATCAAATTGATCAGGTTTTTTGTGTAATAGTACTATTTTACTTTAAAATTTCTATGTTCCGCTTTAAGCGTTAAGTCTTCAGCTTTCCGCCTAATTAAACCAAGCCATCACTTCCTCTTTTTGTGGCATGGCAATATCCAATTTCATTTTTTTACGCATCCCGCCCAAATCGTTAAACACTTTATTTGGATTAGCTGTTTTTAAATCTTCTGGAGTATTGATATTCATCTTGCGCAATACCTGAACCCATTCTGACGGAATTCCCAAGGCAACAAAGTCATCATCGCTGTAAACTTTGGCTTTTTTCTCTGCCCGCATCTGTGGGAAAAACAACACTTCCTGAATACTCTGTTGGTTCGTCATCATCATCACTAATCTGTCAATACCAATCCCCAAACCAGATGTTGGAGGCATTCCGTATTCTAACGCTCTAATAAAATCATCATCCATCACCATCGCTTCATCATCACCACGGGCAGCCAATTTCAACTGTTCTTCAAAACGTTCTTTTTGGTCAATCGCATCGTTCAACTCAGAGTAAGCGTTGGCAATTTCTTTGCCGTTTACAAAAAGCTCAAAACGTTCTACCAAACCTTCTTTGCTACGGTGCTTTTTAGCCAAAGGCGTCATTTCAATTGGGTAATCGGTAATGTATGTTGGCTGAATCAGTTCGTGTTCAACTTTTTCGCCAAAAATTGCATCCACTAGTTTACCTTTGCCCATACTTGCATCCACTTGGATATTCATACCTGCACAAGTTGCCCTTAAAGCTTCCTCATCCATTTCAGAAACATCAATCCCTGTATATTTCAAAATAGAATCATACATAGAAAGTTTGGTGTAAGGACCGGCGAATTCAATTGTATGTTCTCCCACTTTTACTGCTGATTGTCCAGTTGAAGCAATAGCCACTTTCTCTAAACATTCTTCCACCATGCCCATCATCCAGATATAATCTTTATAGGCAACATAAATCTCCATTGCCGTAAATTCAGGATTGTGCGTACGGTCCATTCCTTCGTTCCTAAACATCTTTCCAAACTCGTAAACACCATCAAAACCCGCCACAATCAGCCTTTTTAAGTAAAGCTCATTAGCTATACGTAAAAACAAAGGCATATCTAAAGTATTGTGGTGTGTATTAAAAGGTCTTGCTGCCGCTCCTCCGTGTACTGCCTGTAAAATTGGTGTTTCCACCTCCATCCAACCTTGCTCATTAAAATAATTACGCATAGTGCTAATTACTTTTGAGCGGGTTTTAAAAATTTCTTTATATTCTGGGTTAACCGTTAAATCCACATAACGCATCCTGTAGCGCATTTCTGGATCGGTAAAACCGTCATAAACATTGCCTTCCTCATCACGTTTAACAATGGGAAGTGGTCTTAACGATTTAGATAGCACCTTAAATTCGGTAGCATGCAATGATATTTCACCTGTTTGGGTGGTAAACACATAACCCTTAACGCCAATAAAATCACCAATATCCAACAGTTTTTTAAATACGGTATTGTACAAGGTTTTATCCTCATCAGGGCAAATATCATCACGTCTGATATAAACCTGTAGCCTTCCAGTAGCATCTTGTAGCTCCACAAAAGAGGCATTTCCCATAATTCTACGGGTCATTATTCTGCCTGCAATACTGATATTCTTATAAGCGGTCTTTTCTCTTTCGTAGTTGGCCAAAATATCCTTGGCGTTGGCGTTAATCTCGTAT